>NZ_JAGIQA010000014.1 GCF_017814975.1 Cupriavidus consociatus | reverse complement strand
AACCCGGAAAAGCAGGTTGTCCAGCTGGACAGCCCGTTCGTGCTGCTGTTCGACAAGAAGGTTTCGAACATCCGCGACCTGCTGCCGGTGCTGGAGCAAGTGGCCAAGGCTGGCCGCCCGCTGCTGATCATCGCTGAAGACGTCGAGGGCGAAGCCCTGGCGACCCTGGTGGTCAACAACATCCGTGGCATCCTGAAGACCGCCGCCGTCAAGGCCCCGGGCTTCGGCGACCGCCGCAAGGCCATGCTGGAAGACATCGCCATCCTGACCGGCGGCACCGTCATCGCTGAAGAAATCGGCCTGACGCTGGAAAAGGCCACCCTGAACGACCTGGGCCAGGCCAAGCGCATCGAGATCGGCAAGGAAAACACCATCATTATCGATGGCGCCGGCGACGCAGGTGCGATCGAAGGCCGCGTGAAGCAGATCCGCGCCCAGATCGAAGAAGCGACCTCGGACTACGACCGTGAAAAGCTGCAAGAGCGCGTGGCCAAGCTGGCCGGCGGTGTTGCCGTGATCAAGGTTGGCGCTGCCACCGAAGTCGAAATGAAGGAAAAGAAGGCCCGCGTGGAAGACGCCCTGCACGCCACCCGCGCTGCGGTGGAAGAAGGCATCGTCCCCGGCGGTGGTGTGGCCCTGCTGCGCGCCCGCGCTGCGATCTCGGCACTGACCGGCGACAACGCCGACCAGAACGCCGGTATCAAGATCGTGCTGCGCGCCATGGAAGAGCCGCTGCGCCAGATCGTGCTGAACGCCGGCGAAGAAGCTTCGGTGGTGGTTGCCAAGGTTATCGAAGGCAAGGGCAACTACGGCTACAACGCGGCTTCGGGCGAGTACGGCGACCTGGTCGAAATGGGCGTGCTGGACCCGACCAAGGTCACCCGCACCGCACTGCAGAACGCCGCTTCGGTGGCTTCGCTGATGCTGACCACGGACTGCGCTGTTGCCGAATCGCCGAAGGAAGAGTCGGCTCCGGCAATGCCGGGCGGCATGGGCGGCATGGGCGGCATGGAAGGCATGATGTAATTTGTGCCGACTGACTGCCGGCCTTCATAGCTGGCAGGCTGTCTGAACAAAAACCCCCGCGGGTGCGAGCCTGCGGGGGTTTTTGTTTGGGTTTTTATTTGGGTTTTTGTCTGATTGATGACTGGCGGATGAATGGCCGATGGCCGTTTGATGAACGGCTGATGACTCACGCGGGGGCTGTCAGACCTCCACCACGCAGCACCAGTCGAAGCACTTGTTTTCCAGCTCGCCCGTGCGCCGGCTGACATAACCCCGCGGATTGCATACCACGCGCGAATCGTCGATGCAGTAGTCGAAACTGGTATGGGTATGGCCATGGATCCACAGGTCCGCCTGCGCTACCAGGTCGGGGCGGCGTGACAGGAATCCGCCGGATACCAGGTCATGCGAGTAGCGCGGGTCAAGACTGCCCAGGTCGGGGCCATGATGGGTGACCACTACGGTCTTGCCTTCAAACGGTTGCGCCAGCTGCGCGGCGAGCCAGCCCGAAGCGGCCTCGTGGCGCTTCAGCGCGTCTTCCGGCGTGAAATGGCGAGCCTTGCCGTCCCCGCCGTCGACTTCGATCAGCCTGTGGTCCAGCATCACGCCCGCACAGGCCTGCATCGATTCCTCGCGCCGGTCAAAGCCAAAAAGCGTGTAGTCCGTCCACCAGGTCGTGCCCAGGATCCGCACGCGGCCACCGGCGCCGTCGAACTCGGCAACGGCGCCATTGAGCACGTGCATGCCGGGATGCTCCGCAGCCGCCTCGGCCATCTGCCTGTCCACGGTGTCGAATTTGCCCTCGTAGTACTCATGGTTGCCTGGGACGTAGATCACAGGCTGCGCAAACGTGCGCGCGGCCCAGTCGATGCCGTCGCGGCCGTTGGCGATGTCGCCGGCCAGCACCACGATGTCGGCATCGCAGCCGGGCACTTGCTGCGGCATGTTGTGCTCGATATGCAGGTCGCTCAGGATACGCAGTTTCATGGGGACTCCGGGGCGATGGGATCTGGCTGCAGCCGCCGCGCCGGCGGTGGGGGCAGTGGTGGCATTCTTAAGAACCCTGGCGCCGCGGTCAAGTCCCCGGCGCGCACGCCGGCCGGCAAAGCAAAAAAGCCCGGAACCAGGTCCGGGCAAGGGACTGTCTGGCCGGCGTTGCACCGGGAGACAGCCGGGGGAACCGTCCAGGGTTACCCGTGAGTCCTATCCTCCCTGTCCTGCCATGGTCGGCAACAGGACGCGATAGATCTGGATAAACGCCGGCCCCAGCAGCACCAGCAGCAGCGAGGGGAAGATGGTGAAGATCAGCGGGAACAGCAGCTTGAGCGCGATCTTGGCGGCTTGTTCTTCGGCACGCATGCGGCGCTTGGTGCGCAGCATGTCCGACAGCACACGCAACGACTCGCCCAGGCTGGTACCGAAGCGGTCGGCCTGGATCAGCATCGAGGCGAACTTGTCGACGTCCTCGACGCCAGTGCGCAGCGAGAGGTTGGACAGCGCCTTTTCCTTGGAGAAGCCGGAGCGCAATTCCAGCAGCATCAGCTGCAGTTCATCGGCCATCACCGGGCAGCGCAGCGCGAGCTCGTCGGCGACGCGCATCAGGGCGGCGTCGAGGCCGAGGCCGGCTTCGACGCACACCGTGAGCAGGTCGATCATATCCGGGAACTCTTCGAACACCGTGCGCTGGCGCTGCCTTACCTTGCGCGCCAGCACTGCGTTAGGCAGGTAGTAGCCAATGGCGCCAAGAACGCCGAGCAGTGATAGCATGAGGTTGTGGTTCTGCAGTGCCGGATGGCCACTGAGGCCGATCAGTCCTGCCATCGGCAGCGCCACCGCAAAGATGGTCTTGGCGCCGAAGTACAGCGGCGCTGCGCCCTGAGTTCGCCAGCCCGCGTTCATGAACCGCACGCGCAGTTGCGAGTTCTCCCAGCCTTCCTTCGGCAGCGAGAATTTCGACACCGGCTGTACCCACTGCACCAGTTTCTCAACCCACTCGTGCTGCTTGCCGGCATCCGGCTCGATGCGTCCGCCTTGGCCGGCGATCTGCTCCATCCGGCCGCGCATGCGGTTCGGCGATAACACATGCAGCACGCCGAAGACAGTACCGAACGCAGCGATGAAGATCAGCCCGAGCACGATCAAGTGCTCTGCCTGAAATCCCTGGAAAATGCCTTGCATGATGGACTCCTCAGGATGGCTGCCAAAGCCGTGCCTTGGTGGCCTGGCCGCGCGCGGCCGAGCCTGTCGTTGTTGTCATGTCGTCCGCGTGAGGGCTCATACGCGGATGCGAATAATCTTGCGCATCCACAGAACCCCGAAGAACATGGAGACCAGCGCGCCGCCGATCATTTGCAGACCCATCGGGTCTTGCCACAGCACGCGCATGAAACCTGGATTGACAATCAGGATCATGCCGGCGGTGCCGAACGGAAGCAGCCCCAGGATCCAGGCAGAAAGCCGGCCTTCGGCGGACAGCACGCGGATCTTGTCAAACAGCTTCAGACGCTCGCGCACCAGCTTGCCGATGGTGTCAAGGATCTCCGCGAGGTTGCCGCCGCTTTCGCGCTGGATCAGCACCGCGATCACGAAGTAACGCAGGTCGTTGACCGGCACGCGGATAGCCAGATTGGTCATGGCTTCGTCCAGCGCCACGCCATAGTTGATCTCTTCGAACGTGGTACGGAACTCTGGCCCGATCGGCGCCTTCATCTCCTCGCCGACCATGCCCAGCGCGCCGCTGAAGGCATGCCCGGCGCGCAGCGCGCGGCTGATCATGTCGACTGCGTCGGGCAACTGTGCTTCGAGGTGTTTCAGACGCTTCTGGCGCTGACGGATCACGTGCAGTACGGGCAGCATGCCCAGCAGCAGGGCGGCCGCGAGGGTCCACAGTGCCGGCACCGGCAGAACCGGCACCATTGCCAGGGTGCACAGTATCAACAAGCCGCAGTAGCCCAGCAGCTGCGAGACTGTCCACGTGCTGCCAGACTGCTCCAGCCAGCGGTCCAGCGCGCCGACGCGCGGCACGCTCATCAGCCAGCGCTCCAGCCGGGGAGAGTCGCTCAGCAGGCGCTTCTTCAGGATCGACAGTCGCTCGGCGTTGACCTGCCCGCCCGCCGACAGCGCCCGCAGGCGCGCCTCGATGCGCTTGGCCGCTGGGCCGTGGTAATTGTTCCACCAGAGGTAGATGCCCTCGACGCAGAGCACCACGGCGACGAACAACAGGATGCCGAAGGCATAGAAGATCAGATTCATTTGCGGCTCCCCCGGTTTATGTTCATGACTGGGCCGGCACCGGCTCAGACCTCGTAGCGCTGCGACGGGTTGTAGGTTTCGTCCGGTAGTCCCACGCCGAACACTTTCAGCCGCTCCGCAAACTTGGGATAGACGCCGGTGGCCCGGAAGTGCCCGCGCACGGTGCCGTCCTTGTCCACGCCGGTGCGCTGGAATGTAAAGATCTCCTGCATGTTGATGATGTCGCCCTCCATGCCGGTGATCTCGGAAATGCTGATGATCTTGCGGCGCCCGTCGGTCATGCGTGCAGCCTGCACGATCACCGTGATGGCCGAGGCGATCTGCTGGCGCATGGCCTTGGCCGGCATCGTCAGGCCAGCCATGCTGACCATGTTTTCCAGCCGCGTCAGCGCATCGCGCGGGGTATTGGCGTGGATGGTGGTGAGCGAGCCCTCGTGGCCGGTGTTCATCGCGTTGAGCATGTCCAGTGCCTCGCCGCCGCGCACTTCGCCCAGGATAATGCGGTCCGGGCGCATGCGCAGCGCATTGCGTACCAGCGCGCGCTGGTTGATCTCGCCCTTGCCCTCGATGTTTGGGGGACGTGTCTCGAGTCGCAGCACGTGCGGCTGGCGCAGCTGCAGTTCGGCGGCGTCTTCGATGGTGATGACACGTTCGCTTTCCGGGATGAAGCCGGACAGGATGTTCAGCAGCGTGGTCTTGCCGCTGCCGGTGCCGCCCGATACCAGCACGTTGACCTTGGCGGTCGACAGGGCCTGCAGCATCTGCGCCATCGGTGGCGTCAGGCTGCGCAGGTTCACCAGGTCGCTGACCTGCAGCGGGTTGACGGCAAAGCGGCGGATCGACAGCAGCGGTCCATCGATCGCCGACGGCGGAATGATCGCGTTCACGCGCGAGCCGTCTGGCAGGCGCGCATCGACCATCGGGCTGGTTTCGTCGATCCGGCGGCCCATGCGCGAGACGATCTTCTCGATCACCTTCATCAGGTGCGCGTCGTCATAGAAAATCACGTCGGTCAGCTCCAGCTTGCCGCGGCGTTCCACATAGGTCTGGCGCGCGGTGTTGACCAGGATGTCGGACACCGTCGGGTCGTTGAGCAGCGGCTCCAGCGGACCGAAGCCGAACATCTCGTCGTAGATCTCGACGGTCAGCTGGCGGCGCTCGCTATCATTCAGCAGCACCTTCTGCTCGTCGATGATCAGGTTGACCAGTGCAGCGATTTCACTCCGTACCTGTTCCTGTGGAAAGCGTGCCAGCCTCTCCAATTCGACGCGATCGAGTACGGTC
The DNA here is from genome assembly GCF_017814975.1 of Cupriavidus consociatus. Classification (GTDB taxonomy): domain Bacteria; phylum Pseudomonadota; class Gammaproteobacteria; order Burkholderiales; family Burkholderiaceae; genus Cupriavidus; species Cupriavidus consociatus. The sequence goes on along the minus strand of NZ_JAGIQA010000014.1, from coordinate 220,040 downwards.
TCGTGGATATCGCGCTTGAGCGTGTGGTAGCCAGACGACGCGGCCGTCGGAGCCCCGATGCTGAAGTGGATCGATGCATGGCCGTTGGCGGTGAAGGCGGGGCTGGCGCTTGCCAGTTGTTCGCGGATGGACATGGTGAGCTCCCGGGTTATCGGATTCGTTTGTATGCCTGGCGCAGAGCCTGTGGACGGCGCGCTTGCCTCGTCGTGATCAGGTGCTGCGCGCGCGGAGCATCAGGCGGCGTAGCGGCGACACTGGCTCGGTGCGCGCGCGCCGTTCTGTTTCCGGCGGCCTCGCGAGTTGCCCGGCCATTCCCTGCAGGGCACGCGCGATGGCGCTGCGGCGGCTCAGCTTGGCCACCGGCTCGCCGTGGCTGACCGCTTCGTCGACCGCTGCGGGGTCGTCAGGCAAGGTGAAGGCAACCTTGATGCCAAGGATCTCCTCCATGGTGGCGCGCGGCACTTCATTCTTCCGTCCGGTACGGTTAAGCACCAGCCGGATCTTGTCGGTGGAGTAGTGCAGCGCACGCAGGATGTCGACCAGGCGTCGCGCAGGCCTGCCGTAAGGGATTGTGGCCTCTGCTACTACGTAGACTTCGTCGCTGTGATCGAGCATGCCAATCGACAGCGGGTCGATGGTCTGCCCGATATCGAAAATCACGAAATCGTAATTGGGCTGCATCACCGACAGGATCCATTCCATTTTGTCCTTCTGGATTTGCGACGCTTTGACGGGGTCAGTGGCGCCGGCAAGCATGTCCAGGCCGTTGTCGACGCGAACCAGGCATGCGTCGAGGAAATTGGCGTCCAGCCGTTCCATCTGGCTGCAGATATCCGGCAGTGTCGACGGTGGCGTCTTGTCGCAGACGAGATGCGTGAGGTCTCCGAAATGGCGGTTCAGGTCAACCACCAGCGCGCGCTGGCCGTGGTGCCGCGCCAGTGCATCGCCGAGGTTGGCGGCAACAAAGCTGGTGCCGGCGCCGCCCTTGCAGGAGATTACCGAGATTACCTTGGCATCCGCCCGTGTGCGCGGCACATGGGTAGCCTCGACACGGCGCAGCGCCTCGGCCAGTTGCGCCTTGTCCAGCGGCCAGGCCAGCACGTCGCGGATGCCGGCACGCATGGCGTGGATCAGCACTTCGGAACTCGGTGCTGGCGTGACCAAGACGCATGGCAGTTCGGGATACTGTTGGCGCAGTGCTTCTATGCCATGCATCTCTGCGGCGCCGATCAAGGGCAAGTCCAGAACCAGCAGGTCAGCCATGCGCAGCCGGCTGGCATGGTAAGGGAAGCGCGACAGGCCTTCCTGCAGCGACATGGTGTGGAAGTTGCCGACCGTTGTGCTTAGCCGGCTGATTTCGGCTAGCCGGTTCGCGTCTTCAGATGCGATCAAGATCTTCAGCATGATGTCCTCTCGATGCTCAGGTCGGTGCTGCGTTCGTTGCACGGTTGAGTGCTCGGTGCTTTGCTGCTGGCAGCGTGGTGGCGAAATCAGCTGCATACCGTGCCCCCGGTGGAAGTCTGCATGCTCTCGCGGGTCATGGACGTCGTGAACGGCGGCATGCTGACTGTCAACGGCACCAGCGGAATCACAGTTGCCACCGACACGTTAGTCACGCTGACGGCGACGCTCTTGCAGGTGGCGCGGGCAGTGGCGGCATCTGCATCACAGCCAGCCGGCTCGTAGGACACGCTGATGTTCGAGTTTTGCAGCATTGGCAGTAGCTCGCGCATACGATTCTTGACGACGGCATCCCCGGCATCACAGACCACGGCCATGCGCGCGCCCAGGCGTGTCACCTCCGCGGCGGTGTTCCAGTAGTACAGCAAACGCGAGAACTCCGCGATACCGATCAGCAGCGTAAAGAAGACACCGGCGATGAGCCCGAACTCGACGATGGTGCTGCCGCGCTGGCGCGAGCGGCAGCGCAGCCGGACGGGAACTGGAAAGGCGAGCGGTTTCATAGCACTTGCCTCATGACGGTGGAGATGTCGCCGAAGGTCAGGCCGTTCACGTCGATGAAAGACTGCAGCGGCGTGTAGCCGAAGCCGGTAATGCGGACGGCGACCAGGTTGACAGTCCCGGCTGGTGTGCCGGCGCCCGACGTGTTGTCATACGTATTGACGTTGGCAAAGTTCTGTCCCGGGCAGCCGGAAGCGTCGACGCGGTCGCAGATCACCACCATGCCCGTGGTCAGGCCCGGCGCCAGCGGCTGACCGGAGCAGCTGCTGTTGCCATAGGCGGCCAGGCACTTGGCTTCGGCGGCGGGGTAGGTCACGTCGTCGGGCGAAAACTGCGACAGGTAGCGCGTGGCGCTGCGCGTGGCTTTGGTCAGCGTGTCATACTGGTAGATCGCGCGGCCGAACTCGGCCACGCCCATGGCCATCAGCACCATCGGTGCGAGCAAGATGCCGAACTCCACGGCGGCCACGCCGCGCTGGCGTCTGCGGCAAGTCATCAGCACTTTCATCGCATTCTCCTATTGCACCAGCACGGGCACCAGGGGCCCCACGCCTGTGCCCGCACCCGGCATGCCCTGGGTCGCGCACGGGCTGCTCGACATGCTGGAGTCGCCGCGATACTCCAGCCGCACGGTGTCGTTGCGGCCACCTTTCTGCATCGGCTCGACCATCAGCAGGCAGGCCCAGGCGGTGACCGGAATCTTGTGCGTGCCGGGCGTGGCCAGCGAGGTGCAGTCGACGATCGGCGCCAGCACCAGGCGGCGGTCGGCGCCGGCTTCGTAGGTAGCCTTGTCGGCAGCGCTGCCCTGGGTGTCGAGGCCAGTGGTGGTATCGCCCTGGTAGGCGCGATAGGCCTTGCGTGCCGCGAGGAAGTTTGGCTGTGTGTTGCCCGAGCTGTCGGTCGAGCTGCCGTCATAGGCATTGCTCTTGGCCGTCCAGGTAGCGTCGGTATAGGCAAACCCCGTGAAGTCGGTCACGCCGAGCGTCTTGCTCTTGACGATGCCGAAGCGGCTGTTCCATTCATCTGCCAGCGAGGCCTTGTCGCCGGTAGTGCCGACTTCCGAGCCGACCGCCGGCAGGTTGCACTGGCCCGCGCCCTTGAGCTGGTTGGCGAGTTCCTTGGTGCTGCTGCCGCCGGTCAGGTCCGCCCAGCCGAAGTTGCCGCCGCCATAGGCGGTACTGTCCTTGTCGGCGGTCCCAGCCTTGGTTGTCAGCCATTGGCCGATGGTGTAGCCGCCGGGCACCGGCGGGTTGGCCGTGTCGGGGCGGCAGACAAATACCGGAATCGCGCAGGCCGTTTGTGCCGAAGTCGTAGTCGCTACCGCATAGGCGGCCACGGTGCTGGGCCCGATATTGACGCCGGGCAGGGCGTTGAGGACCTGCGCGAACCAATGGGCGATACCCACGCGCGAGACGTCGCAGCGAACATACTTGATGGTGTCGAGGGGGTAGGTGGCCGCATCCTTGTCCAGGAAGGGGTTGGCCAGCGAGTCGGTGTATTTCACGCTGTCGCTGGCAACAAGCTGCACCTGCTCCTTCTGGAACAGCGCCTGATTGTGTGAGCCGGCGGTGATGCCGGCGGCCTCCGATACCGCCAGCGGCGTCGCGCCGGTGAGGTCGCGTGCCGCCGCCAGTGCGCAAGAGTCGGCGCTGTTCTGCAGTTCGCTTTTGGCGACATAGAGCTTGCCGAGATCGAGCGCCAGGCCGATGAAGCCGACCAGCACCACGATCACGAGTCCCATGATGATGGCGACGGCGCCGCGCTGCCGCGCCTGACGGCGAGGCAACGTGGTGCCATGGTGGAAGGACCTTGACATGATGGCGCTCCTCGAGGCGGGTCAGCGCGATCCGCCGTTGCCCATGCCAACGCCGCCATAGCCGCCCGCACCAAAGTCAATGGTGAAGCCCGGCGTGCCGCCGTTCTGCTTGCCTGCCAGCGAGCGCTCGAAGTTCTTCATCGCGGCCACGCCGGTCTTGCCGTCGGTGCCGCTGATGGTGGGCAGCCCTGCCGGCGCGTCCGGGTTGATGATCTGCATCTGCGTGACCGTGGCCAGCGCCACGCCGCGCTGCTGGTCCCACACCGGGGTGGAGGTCATGCAGCCCGACAGGCCCGCGGTGGCCAGCGCGCCGAGCACCAGGGCGGCGGCGCCGCGCTTGAGCTTGAGAGTGTTGTTCATGGTCGTTCTCCGGTTCTGCGTTGGGCGGCGGCGGTTCAGTTGCCGCCCGCGGGGCTGCGGCCGGCAGTTCCAGCGGCACGGGCCTGTGCCAGGCGCGCGGCGGTGGCTTCGATGCGGGCGATGCGCGCGGCCGTGTCTTCGGCCGGGGCAGCGCCGGGCGCCGTGGCTGGCACCGTGGCTGTCGCCGCGGCGCTGGCGGGTGCCGGCGCCTGCGGTGCCGGCAGGGCCCGCTGGACCGGCGGAGTCAGCGTCGCCACGGGCGGCTCATCCAGCGGCCTGCCTTTCGGCACCAGTGACAGCGAAGTCCCGGACGTGCTGTCACTGCGCGGTGCTGCCGGCGGTGCCACCGGTGCCGCCGCCGGGGCGGGAGCGGGTGCCGGAGCAGGTTGCGGAGCCGGTTTGCCGCTGCCTTCCATATTGCCCATGAAGTACAGCGAAAGCGGGTTTGGCGTGGAGAAGCTGTCGGTCGGCAACGGATAGTTGTTGGCCTGCATCGGCTTGACCAGGCGCGGCGTGATGACGAACACCAGCTCGGTCAGGTCTTGCTGGTACTGCGTGCTGCGGAACAGCGTGCCCAGCACCGGGACTTCGCCCACGCCCGGCACTGCCTTCAGCGAGCCACGCGCGCTGTCCTGCAGCAGTCCGCCGATGGCGAAGCTTTCGCCGTCGCGCATCTGCACCGTGGTCGAGGCGCGCCGCGTGGTAATCACCGGAAGGATCGACTGCCCAGCCAGGCTGCTGCCGCGCACGGTGGCGCCGGTCGGCGACAGCTCCGAGACTTCTGGCGATACCTTCAGGTGGATGCGGCCGTTGGCAAGTACCGTGGGCGTGAACTTCAGCCCCACGCCGAACTCTTCTTCCTGCAGCGTGACGGTACCCGCCCCATTCAGCACATTGGCCTGCGCGACGGGGATGAAGACCTTGCCACCGGCGAGGAAGCTGGCTTCCTGGCCGCTGATGGTGACCAGGTTCGGCTCGGCCAGGATCTTGACCAGGCTGTCGTTCTTCTGCGCGTCAATGGCGAAATCGAGTGGAAGGTTGTTGGCCTTGCTGCCAAAAAAGGCGGCCGACGCGCCGGTCAGCAGCGAAGTCACGATGCCGCCAGTCCATGAACCAAAGCCGCCCTGCAGGTTGACCGAAGAGCCGAGTTGGTTCAGCAGCGTCTTGGAGACCTCTGCCACCTTGACTTCGAGCATCACCTGCTGCGGGCTGTCCACCGAAAGCATGTTGAGCACGCCGCCTTTCTTGTTGGCATCGCCCTGTGCCACAGCGGCATAGGCCTGGGCGATCTCCATCGCCATCTGCGCCGACTGCGCGTTGCTGACGCTGCCAGTCAGCACCAGATTGTCGGCAGCGGTCGTCACGCGGATGCCGGGCTCGCCGGGCAGCAGTTGCGCCAGCGAGGCCTGCACGCCGCCGGCGTCGGCATTCACCACCACGTTGATGATGCTGCAGCTGCCGCTGCGGCCTTGCACGATCATGTTGGTGGTGCCGACGGCACGGCCCAGTACATACAGAGTCTGTGGCGAGACCATGGTGGCCTGCACCACGTTGGGATTGCCCAGCGTACGGTTGCGTACCGCCTCGGGCAGCGGAATCAGCTGCGACTTGCCCACCGGCACCACCACGCTGGACTCATTGCGGATCGCGCCGACGCAGTTCGGCCCGCGGGCGTCGGCCGAGGGGGCCGGAGCCGGAGCGGTGTTCTGCGCGACGGTCGTCGGCGCGCCGCCGGGCGTCATGCTGATGGTCATCTGCATCGGTGCCGCAGGCGCCTTCGACGCGGCGGGCGCAGTTGCCCTGGTGACGTTGCCCGCCTCCATCGCGGCCTGCGCGGCAGCGGCCAGTGGCGTGCAGAGGATGGCGGCCAGCACCACGATGCGGGTGCCGCCTGCGGCGTTGGTTCTGTTCTGGTTCATTTTGGTTCTCCCCCCGGAGCGGAATCGCATGTCAGAAATGGTGGGCCGTGGCTAGAAACACTCGAGCGCGCCCTGCATGCCGGACAGCACGCCGATGCAGTTGCCACGCACGGGCTGGGCGGCCACGGTGCGGGTCTTGACCACGGTGCGCGTGGTGGTCTGGGTCACCACCTTGGGCGGCGCCTCCGGTGCCTTGCCGAGCAGGGTGCCCTTGGTTGCACCGCCGGTGTTGATGTCGGCTACATCCATCTGATTACGCAGCACCAGCGACAGGGTGCCGACGCTGCGGGCCACGTCGAGCTTTTCGGCCTGCTCGGGCGAGACTTCCAGCGTTACCGCGTTGACCACCTTGGGCTGCGTGTCATCGCGGCTGACCTGCTGCGCCACCGCCAGCACCAGGATCTTCTCGAGCACGATTTTCGAGATGCTGCCGTTCTGCGTGCTCTTCGCTTCCTCGTTGGTGTTGACGATCACGTCGACGTGATTGCCTGGCAGGGCGAAGCCCGCCACGCCGACCACGTCATTGACGCGGACCGTGATGGCACGTTTGCCCTCGTTGATGACCGCCGACAGGCCGCCCTTGGTGCCGATCGGCGCCAGCTTGGCATCCAGCACCGGCTCGCCGCGCTGCAGGCTGGTGCGCACCACGCGGCCTTCCAGCTCCTTGACGTCTTCGAATGCGCCCGGCGGGACGCTGACCGCCGGCCAGCTCACCAGCCGCAGCTGGCTGCCGTTCAGCGGCTGTCCCAGGTTCAGGTCGTTGGCGGCAACCACGACCTGGCGAACCGAACTCGACGACTGCTGCACCAGCCAGCGCGATGCCGACACCACCGCCGCCACGCCGGCGACGAGAGCGATCAGCAGCATGAAGATTGCACGTGTGTTTTTCATGATGGTTCTCCCTGCAGTAATCCGTGTGTGGTGGTATCCGGTTCAGCCCGCGGCGCGGCGCTCTTCGTGCCAGAGGTGGCGGGTCGCCGGCGGCGTCCCGGCGTCGGGTCGCAGGCCGTAGTACGTCTGCCAGGCAACCAGCAGTGCCTCCTCGGTGACGTGCGGGGCATGGCCGTGGTAGCGCACGCTCGAGGCAACCAGCCGTAGCAGGTCGCGCGGGATGCAGGCGAGCAGCGGCATGTCGCCCGAGTCATGCAGGCTCTGCACCAGGAAGTCGAAGTCAGATTCGCTGGTGGTCAGGCCGAAGTCGGCGGCTGTGCGCTGATAGATCTGGCGGTAGTCGTCCCGCGACAGCGCGCCCACGTAGAGCTTGCTGCCGAGCCGGCGCAGGAAGGCGTCGTCGGCGAGTTCCGCGGGCTCCAGGTTGCTGGAGAACACCGGCCACACATCGAACGGAATCGAGAAGCGCACGCCGGTGCGCAGCGTGAACATGTCGACGTTGCGGTCCAGCGGCACGATCCAGCGGTTGAGCAGGGCATCGACCCCAACCAGTTGCCGGCCCAGGTCATCGATGATGTAGATGCCGTTGTTGGCCTTCATGTGCGGCGGCGCCTGGTAGAAGCCGGCGGCGCTGTCGTAGCGCAGGTCCAGCATCGACAGTGTCAGCTCGCCGCCGGACAGCACCACCGGGCGGTGGCACACCACCCAGCGCCGGTCCAGCACGCGGCGCGCGGGCGACGCTTCGCTGTCGTCGATGGGTACATGCACCAGCGGGTCGAACACCTGGATGATTTCGCCGGCCACGGTGATCGCATGCGGCACCGGGACCGCGCCGGGCAGCAGCATGCCCAGGCGTTGCGCCAGGTAGGTCTTGCCGCTGCCGGCGGGGCCATAGATCATCAGCGCGCGGCAGGTGTTCAGCGCCATGCCGATCGCGTCGAGCAGGCGCGCCGGGATCACCAGGTCATGGAAAGCGGCCGTGACATCCGCCTTGCTGACTGAGGCGTGGCTGACCGAGTGGCGCTGCACGGCATCCAGGTATGCGTCCAGCGTGACCGGCGCCGCGCCGGAGTAGCTGCAGCGCGCGGTTGACTCCGCGGCGCGTGTGTAGCCGGCCTCGGTCAGGCGGAAGCGCACATCCAGGTCGCTGGCGCCGCGGTGCGCCACTTCCATCAGGCGCTCGCGCACAGCCACTGCGGCCACTTCATTGGCCACTGTGGCGGGAAGCTTGAGAGACTCCGTCAGCACGGCCAGGGTGACGCTGCGGTGCAGGTATGCGGCCTTGAGCAGCAGCCCCAGCAGCAGCGAGGTATCCAGTCCTGTATCGGCAATGCTGCGCGGCGGCACGTGCCAGGGCGGCATAGGTACTGCAGCGGGTTCGCCCTGCGCGCTGCGGGCAGCCGGCGGTACCGGTTCAAGCAGTCGCGGTGCATGGTTGGACTCGTGATGCTCAGTCATTGCTGTTTCCCCCGTTCGCTGTGCTGTGCGTTGTTGTCAAGGCGGCCGCCTGCGACCATGGTGTTGTGTCGCGCGTCATGAGCCGACGAAAAGCATCACCAGCGTGCCCGCGGCGATGGGAACTCCGTAGGGCATGGAGCCGACCGAGGGGGCACGGGCCCTTCCGCGCGCAATGCCGGCGATGTTCCTTAATACCTGGTTGCCGTGACGAAACCAGTAGACATGGGTCAGCGCCCAGACTCCCCCGAGCAGGAAGGTCATCATCGAGATCTGTAACGCCATGGCCGGGCCGAGCCACGCGCCCACGGCTGCCATCAGTTTGACGTCGCCGGCTGCCATGCCGCGCAGGACGTACAAGGGCAGGAACATGGCCAGCCCGGTGAGCCAGCCCAGCCCCCAGGCGGAAAGCCCGCTGGCCAGGCCATGGATGGCCAGCTGCGCCGGCAGGGCGAGCAGCCACGCGCCGAACGTGAGCCAGTTCGGGATGCGGCGGTGCTGCAGGTCGAGTGCTGCGGCGGTAAGCACGATCGCAATGGTGATCGGGCCGATATACGGTGAGAGCGCCGAGGTGGGGAGCATGGCAGTCCTCGCGATTCAGGGCATGGCCGGCATGACTGCCACGACCATCTCGTAGAGTGCATTGACCTGGATGCCAAGCGCGCCGACAGCAATAACGATGGCCATGGCAATCAGCGCAGCGAGCAACGCGTACTCGATTGAGCTGACGCCGTTCTGGTCGCGTTGAAATGCGTTCCACATTGCAATCGGGCCTGCCATGGCTGCCTCCAAGCTTGGTGTATCCAGGGCCTCGGCAGGATGTGGGCTGCAGACGTGCCAGCCCACACCCGCACGAGCAGCGTGGCTCCGAATCAGGCGGGCAACTTCAGCTTGTCGCCGATGAAGCTGAAGACCGAGCTCAGGTTGGTCCCGACGGTCGTCACCGTGGTGATGATCACGACGGCGATCAGCGCGGCGATCAGGCCGTATTCGATGGCAGTCACGCCGTCTTCATCGCGGACAAATTGCTTCACGGTTTGGATCAGGTTTTGCATGACAATCTCCTTCTGTGAGAAATAAGATGCCCTGGCGGGCTTTTAAACCAGTTGCTGCATAACGACGGGATCAGTGGTGGATGAAGCGGCTGGCCGGCGGCGCGCAGGTGGCGCAGGCATGGAACGGCCAGCGCCCGGCGCCGGCGCGAGCACCGCGCGGGCTACGTGCCAGCAGCCTGCGTTCGGCCGCCGTGTGCATGCAGCGCATGGCGTGATGACTCATTCCAGCGCGTGCGGAAGCGCGTGGTCGCACGCTGCTGCCGCGGCGTGCATAGGCAGCAGCCATTGCGGCAAAACGGTGCGGATTCGCAAGCTGGCGATTTGATGGCATGTTCTTGTTCCCCGTATCTGTCTGCTGCCGGCAATCGCTGTGCTGGCAGTTGCGGTGCGTCTGGCGGTGCGCCGCATGCCTGGCATAGGCAAAGCGCGGGCCAGATAGACGCAAACCGTTGTCGCACAAGGCTTTGCGGCAGGTGCTCCAGTTCGGGGCCGATCCGAACAAGTCAAAATGCACGAATTTGGCTGGCGCTCGTTGCCACCCGGAAACGCTTGCGCGGCAACGGATTTCGGATGACGCGACTTTCGGATGAGCGGGTGATTCGGCCTGGCCCGGTGTGTGGGGTCTGGGTACATGCACGCGACTCAACCATAAGGATGAAGTTGAGCGCGACGCGTACCGCACTCGGTTGAGCGCGAGAGACAGGCACGGATGATCCGGGCGTCTCCGATAGACAGATGGACGAGCCGCCTGCCTGCGGGGGCGACGTTTCCGGATAGAAACGTCAGCGGGTTGCGGATGACATCGCGATGATCATTGCCGGGGCCTGGCGGCATCCCGCAACTCCTTTCCCATGGCGGCTTCCGGAGGCCTGCAGGCCCGGTGATTCAGAATCGCAACGTCGATGCCTTCCAGCGTGTTTTGTGCCGCGCCATCCTTGCCGCAAGGACTCCTTCTGTCTTGCGTTAATGCCCCGCGCGCATCAACACTAGGCGAAAACACGGGCATCCCATTGCCGCCGGAATCAATAGCGCAATGCGTCACAGACGGCCCGCACACACAAAGCAGAAGGGGGAATTCCATGACGCAGGCACCTATCCGGCGAGCTGCGGCACGTGACACCAGCGTTTTGCCTGGTCAGCAGTGCAAGCGCGCAGGCAGCGACGTAGGGCTACTGATCACCGCGGGCGCCATGGTGCGGAACTGATATGGCCTCCACGGATTTCGGCGCACGCCGCGCGCTCTTCAGTTCGGCAACCGCTCACTGGCTCGACGCCGGCCGCCTGCGCTTGTACTCGTACGTAGCGCTGCTTTGCTATGCGCTGTACTTCGGGATCTGGACCTTCCGCGCCTGTGTACTTGACGTGCCTGGGGTGTTCGATCCTGGCGCAGACTTCGTTGTGTTCTGGAGCGCCGCCAAGCTGGCACTGACTCACGGCGCGGTCGCACCCTATGACTACGCCATGCTGCGCGAAGTGGAAGTGGCGACGGTGCCGGAAATTGCGCTTGGCTATGGCGTGCTGCCGTGGGTGTATCCGCCGACTTTCCTGCTCTTCGTGCTGGCGTTTGGGCTGCTGCCATATGGGCTGGCCACGTTTCTCTTTCTCGCCGGGGGCGCGGGCTGGTATGTGCATGCGCTGTGCCGGACGCTGCCGCGGCAAGCCTGGCTGGCCGGGGTTGCGTTTCCGGGAATTGCCGTGGTGCTTGCCAGCGGGCAGAACGCCCTGTGGCTGGCGGGCTGTGCCGGTATGGCGCTGGCCTGTTTGCGCTCGCGGCCAGTGCTGGCTGGCGTGCTCCTGGGACTGGTCACGGTGAAGCCACATCTCGCGATCGTGTTTCCGGTGGCGCTGCTGTGCAGCCGCAACTGGCGCGCGTTGGGTGCGATGGCGGCTACGGCCGCGCTGCTGTTGCTAACGGCGCTGCTGGTGTTTGGCCCTGACGCCTTCCTCGCCTTCCTGCATAACGCCGGTCGCATGACCGCTGAGTTGCAGAAGGGGGCGATGTTGCTTGAACGTATGCCGACGGTATTCGCGGCGGTGAAGATGCTATCGGGCAGCCTGGGCTGGTCATACGGCCTGCACGCTCTGGTGGCGATCGCGGCGCTGGCCGCAGTGGTTTACGCGTGGGCCTGGCCGTGCAGTTTTGCGCTGCGCGTCGCGGTACTGGTCTGTGCCGGGCTGTTGGTGCCGGCCTACCTCTATGACTATGACCTTGCTTTCCTCGGATTCGCCATTGCCTGGCTGGGAATACACGGCCACCGCAATGGCTGGTTGTGGGGGGAGCGCGAACTGCTGGTGCTGCTGTGGCTGCTGCCGCTGTACGGCATGTCTATGGGTGGACGGATCGATTTTCAGCCGATGCCGCTGGGGTTGTTGCTGGCGCTGGCGCTGGGCGTCTGGAGAATCCGGCTGGAACGCACGGGTAAGGCACCACGTGATGCCTGATGACGAGGCGCTCGGTACCGCGCCCTGGGGGATGCCAACATGGCCAACTTTGAGTCGAAGCTGCTTTCACTGGTGGTACCGTTCTACAACGAGGAGTCGGCGCTACACGCATTTTTCTCGAGTGTGGTTCCGGTGCTGGAATCGATCCCGGCCACCAGCTTCGAGATCGTCTGCGTCAATGATGGCAGCACGGACGATACGCTTGCACGGCTGTTGCTCGAGTCGCGTCGCGACGGGCGCATCCGCGTGATAGACCTGACGCGCAATTTTGGCAAGGAAGCGGCGCTGACCGCCGGCATCGATGAGGCGACCGGAGATGCCGTGATTCCCTTCGATGCTGACTTGCAGGATCCGCCTGAGCTGATACCCACGCTGGTCCAGCGCTGGCGGCAGGGGGCCGAGGTGGTCCTGGCGCAGCGCACCAGCCGGGCCAGCGACTCCTTCCTGAAGCGACTGACCGCGGCAGCCTATTACCGCGTGCATAACTCCGTGTCTGACCTGAAAATCCCTGAGAACGTCGGCGACTTCCGCCTGATGGATCGCTCGGTGATCAATGCGTTGAAGCAACTGCCGGAACGCCATCGCTTCATGAAAGGCTTGTTTGCTTGGGTGGGATATCGGACAGTCATCGTGCCTTATGAACGGGCAGCGCGCAGTGCGGGACGTTCCAAATTCTCGGGCTGGCGGCTGTGGAACCTGGCGCTCGAAGGCATTACCAGCTTCAGCACCATGCCGCTGCGCAGCTGGACCTACATCGGGAGCGTGATCGCATTTGGTGCTTTTGGTTATGGTGCCTTTATCGTGGGGCGTACTCTGGTCCTTGGGGTCGATGTCCCGGGCTACGCGTCACTGCTGTCCGTGTTGTTGTTCCTGGGAGGCATACAACTGATCGGGCTTGGTGTGGTTGGTGAATATGTCGGCCGAATCTATGACGAAGCCAAGGGGCGACCGATCTACCTGATAAGGCGTCGCTATCAGGAGATGGGGCAGGAGCGGCAGATCGCAGCGAGCAAGCGCGTCATCCGGATCGACCGCGGCAAGCGGTCAGCGGCCGCTGACACATAGACACGCTACGTGCCCGTTGACGCCTGCGCCCGAAAGGTCCATTCCCGGTGTGCAAGATAGGTGAAGACCGGGACTGCCATCAGGACGCAGGCCAGGCCTGCCCAATAGCTGGCGCCGACGTACTGAGCCGTCCCGGAAATCGCCATGGTCAGGCACAGGCCAATCAGGGATACCGCGAAAAAGCGTCCCAGTGTCCGCTTGTGCAGCGGGGATGGGAAGCTCCAGAGGGTATTAAGCAAATAGGAACATGCAGTTGCTGACACGAACGCTACGCCGTTTGCCAATGCCGGCGACGTCTCCAGAGCGCTGACGAGCGTCGTGGCAATCGCCACATGTACGCATGTGGAAGCGGCGCCCGATAACAGAAAACGCCTGATCCGGCGAAGTTCGGGCGTGGCGTTGCTCACGTTCGCGATGCACGCAGGACGGCCATCAGCGAAATACCGAATGGCAAGGATGCGCGCGCAAGCCAGTGGCGTTCAGTGCTTAGCATGCGGTGCAATGCATGATTGATCGGCCGGGGAGGGAGGCCGGCTCCCGTTGCCTTCCGGTTGCCGCTCAGCCGGTCGCCGATTCGGGCAGCTACGGCAAGCGGAAACAGCAGTGTATTGAAGTAGGACATTTTATCTACGCGCATGCCGCAGCGCGTGGCCAGTGCACGCAAAGAGCGCTGGCAGTAGCGACGCTGGTGATGAAGGAAAACGTCGTGGGCGCTCCATAACCACTGATAGGCTGGAACGGTGATGAGCACCGCACCGCCTGGCTTCAGCAGCTTTGCTGCACAGTCGAGCGAGCCGGCATCGTCCGCAATATGTTCCAGGCAGTCGAGCATGCAGACAAGGTCAAAGCCGTGATCCGGAAACGGCATGTCGTCGGGGCACCGGCCGTTGCGTAAGTCAAAGGCGCCCTGGGTCTTGGTGCGCGCCAGCCGCAGGGCCGTGGCATCCATTTCCACGGCGCTGACGTTGCCGAATTGCGCGAGCATGGCAAGGTTGCCGCCGGTGCCGGCCCCGATCTCCAGGATGGCTGCGTTGTGCGGCAGCGCCATGCCGGCCAGGACGGTGGTGAGGATGTCGCGCCGCCCACGGAACCACCAGTGGCTGGCTTCCGTGGCGGCCATTTCGAGATAGGCATCTGGAGACATAGGTCAATTCCTCAGCAAGCAAGGTCATGAGCCCTGCACGCACACCATCCCCATATCCCCCTTCTTCACCTGCAGCTTATAATCCCGCATCAACCTGAACAACGTCACCCGCGAGATCCCCAGTTCCGCCGCGACATCTATTAATCGCTCATGGTTGCGTTGCAGCGCCTCCACAATCGCATGCTGCTCAGCTTCCTCGCGGATCGCTGACAGCGTCTTGGGCCGTTCTTCCACAGGCGTTGCCAGCTCCAGGTCCGCCGGCTGGATTACCCCTCCCTCGCACATCGCCGCCGCATGGCGGATGCGGTTGATCAGCTCGCGCACGTTGCCTGGCCAGTTGTGCTGCTGGATCGCGCGCAGGGCGGTCGGCGAGAAGCCGCGGATGCGGGCCGGCGACTGCTTGCGCACGCTTTCGAGCACGTGCTCGGCGATCAGCATGATGTCGCTGCCGCGTTCGCGCAGCGGCGGCTGGCGTACGCGCAGCACGCACAGGCGGTGGTAGAGGTCGCCGCGGAAGCGTTCGGCGGCGATGGCAGCGTCGAGGTCGACGTGGGTCGCCGAGATGATGCGCACGTTGACTTCGATCGATTCGGTGCCGCCGAGGCGCTCGATGCGGCCGGTCTCCAGGAAGCGCAGCAGGCTGGTCTGGCTTTCCAGCGGCATGTCGCCGATTTCATCGAGGAACAGCGTGCCGCCCTGTGCCATCTCGATGCGCCCCGGCTTGCGCTTGGTGGCGCCGGTAAACGCGCCGCGCTCGTAGCCGAACAGTTCGGACATCAGCAGCGTGGGCGGGATGGCGGCGCAGTTGACGGCGACGAAGGGTTTTTGCGCGCGTTCGCTGGCACGGTGGATGGCCTGAGCGGCGAGTTCCTTGCCGGTGCCGGACTCGCCCGAGATCAGTACGGGGGTGTCCCAGCGCGAGACCTTCTCGATGCCGCGGAACAGCGTCTGCATGGCGGCGCAGGTGCCGATCATGCCGTCTGGGCGCGAACTGGCCGCGGCGCGCTGTACGGCGGGCCGCATCTGCGCCATGCCGTGCGCGTGGCCAAGCGAGTGGGCCAGGTCGGCGGACTCAAAAGGGGAGGTGTAGTAGTCGACGAAGTAGAGGCCGAGCAGGCGGCGTGCCGCTTCGCTCAGCGCTTCGCGGCTGGCGACGATGCCGATCCAGCCGAATTGCGGCTGGGCCAGCCAGGGTTCGAACGATTCCAGCTCGGCATCGCTGAAGCCGCTGTGCACGTCGAGTAGCGCGGCGGCCGGCTGGGCGCTGTGGGCGAGCGCGAGCAGTTCCTGCAGGCTCGACGCAAAGCTGATCTTCCAGCCCCGTTGCGACAGGACCCTGCACAGCATGGCGTCGTGATGCTGCGAAAGATACAGCAGCGGGCGGTTGGCATACGCGCTCATACGATTTCCCCGGATTTCTTTTTATCTGACGAAGCCGGACGCGGCGGATGCCACGCACCGGACTCGGTGGCCCTGAAGCCTGCGCCGTCGATGCATCATGGATGCGTCGCTGGCGTCCTCCCCGAACTCTGCTCTTGCCGTCCCGCCGCTGCGCTGCGATTCGCCGCTGCCGCGCCAATGTCGATGGCATCGGTCGCGGCAGCGGTATTTCGCCGCGCCTGCATGGCAGGCCGGTCAGCACCCCATTCTTCAGACGCGCCGGCAAGCCGTGCGTCCGCGATCCCCGTTTCGCCGCCCGGTGGTCCGGGCTGGCAGGGTTCTTCCAGGTTGCACGGGCCACGCGCAAGCGCGCGGCCCGTGTCCCGAAAGACCTCCTCTAATCTTGTCGGCGGCCGCTGCAACGACCCGCCGGTGCGGGCCAGTTCCTGCCGCGTGGCCCGACGCTTACAGCACCAGCCCGACGCCCACCCTGGGATGCGAGAGTCGATCTGAAACTGACCTTCGGCGAACGCATGCCAGTATGTTTGCCGCTTCCGTTTCAGACTTCCCCTGTGTCGGGCTTCTGTTCGCGGGGACATAAGTGCGACGAACGTGCCAGTGGGAGGCAAGTCATTGATTCGAAAGTAAAGTTGCCAAAATCGAGCGTTCCGGACGTCGCAGTGCTGCAAAAAAGCGTTCCGATTCTGATACATCGCATGGGGCTTTCATGCTGCATTGCAACATACGCGAGGATGACTGTGCCGGGAATACGCCACATCTTTACGGTTTAGTGTGTCGAATGCCTTACTTGCGTGAATCCGCGGCCATCCGAAAGAGGGGAGGCGCTAATTCAAACGCTCGGGCGCCATGGCTCCGATGCAGCACGCGATAACCCGCTCGAGGGAGTTGCATTTCCTTTACACCGGCATGGCCGGTTTGCGGGTTGCGCAGGCTTGCCGGAGATTGGCTGTATCAGCCTTTTAGCGCTTCGCGGTAGAGCGTACCCACGGTAGAAGGCTTGTACGACGGACGTTGACAGGCATCGGCATGGTTTCGCGCATGAGGCGGCCTTGCCCGCCTCATCATTTTGGATGAGTAGCGCGGGCGATCCATGCGCGCTGGCATGGCCAGCGAAACGGTTGCATCGCTGAAACTTGGGACAGTTGCCGACCTGGGCGAAGGACGCGACCAGAGACCCAGGGCCGGCGCCAGGATCGCTCGCCAGCCGTTGAATTGTCAGGCGTTACCGAAAATGATTCGTATTGCCAACATCGGCGTACGAAACAATTTCATGAATGAAACTGCAGTTGTTGCCCGCCAGCGGTGGGAGGCGTTTGCGTGGCCTCGCCGCGCACCTGCGCCTGCAGCCAGGCGTGGAAGGCGTGGATGGCCTTTTCCCGCGGGTTGCCTTCGCGCCATGTGACCCAGTAGTGCAGGCTGGACGGGATCCGGGTCGAGCCGATCTGCACCAGCTGGCCGCTCGACAGGTAATCGTGCGCCAGCTGCGCGCGCGCGGTGGCAAGGCCCAGGCCGGCCACGGCCGACTGCAGCATCAGCCCCGCATCCTGGAAGATCGGGCCGCGCTCGGGCTCGTCGCCCGGCAGGCCGGCGGCTTCCAGCCAGTCCCGCCACGGGCGCAGCGCAAAGCGCAGCATCGGCAGGCGCGGCACGTCGGCCAGCGTGAAGCCGGGGTAGCGCGCCAGCAGCGCCGGGCTGGCCACGGCGATGACGTGGTCCTCGATCAGGTTGTGGCACTCGAAGCCGGGCAGGTCCACGCGCTGGTGCCAGATGCCGATGTCGACGCTGTACGGGTCGGGCGGGCTGATCTCGGCGTGCAGCCGCAAATGCAGGTCCAGCGACGGCACCTGCGCATGCAGGCTTGGCAGCCGCCGGATCAGCCAGGCATTGGCAAGGTCCTCCATCACGCTGACCTGCAGCCGCACCACCGGCGGCGCGCCGCTGCTGCCGGCCTCGCGCAGCGCACTTTCGATGCCGTCGAGCGCGGCGCGCAACTGTTCGGCCAGCCGGGCGCCCGCGCTGGTCGGCGTCATCTGGCTGCCGGTGCGCTGGAACAGCTTGGTGCCCAGGCTGGATTCCAGCCCGCGGATATGATGGCTGATGGCGCTGTGCGTAAGCGCCAGCTCCTCGGCCGCGCGCGAGAAGCTGCGGTGGCGCGTGGCGGCCTCCAGCGCACGCAGCGCTTGCAGCGGCGGCAAATGGAGGGGGCGATCGGCGGGTTTGCCGGGGGAGTTGGCCATGGCCGTCAAATTCTACTCACAATTGCCGCGGCTATGTTTCGTTGGCCTTGCACCGGAATGGGGACGACAATGCTGGCCATGACGACTACCACTCCTTCTGCCTTGTCTTCCGCCCCCGCGCCGACGCAGCAAACCGCCGTCCGCTGGCGCGTGCTGGCCGTGTTCTCGCTCGGCTTCCTGGTTTCCTATGTATTCCGCGGTGTCAACCTGGGCTTCGCGCCGCACCTGACACGCGAACTGGGGCTCAATGCCGGCGACCTGGGTTTGCTCACCAGCTTCTATTTCCTTGGCTTTGCCTGTGCCCAGCTGCCCGCCGGCATCCTGCTGGACCGCTATGGCCCGCGCCGCACCGAGGCGGCGATGCTGCTGGTCGCGGTTGCCGGCTCGCTGGTGTTCGCGCTGGCGCCGGGCATGGCCGGGCTGGCCGCCGGCCGGCTGCTGATCGGCGTGGGCGTATCCGTGTGCCTTGGCGCCGCGATCCAGGCGCTGTCGATGTGGTTCCCGCTGTCGCGCATGCCGTTGCTCAATGGCGTGGTGATGGCGATCGGCGGGTTCGGCGCGGTGCTGGTCGGCACCCCGCTGTCGTGGCTGCTGTCGCTGGCGGACTGGCGCATGGTCAGCGCCGGGCTGGCGGCTGTGTCGCTGGCGATGGCGGCGCTGCTGTGGTTCGGCGTGCCCGACAAGCCGCGTGCCGGCAAGGAAAGCCTGCGCGAGCAATTGCGCGGCACGCGCCAGATTCTGGGCAGCGAGCGTTTCTGGCGCGTGGTGCCGCTGACGCTGCTGAACCAGGGCGTGTTCCTGGCGGTGCAGACGCTGTGGGTCGGTGCCTTCCTGCGCGATGTGCCCGGCTTCGATCCTGCCACCAGTGCGCGGCTGGTCTCGGTGATCGGCCTTGCGATGATGGCGGGTTGCGTCGGTTCGGGTTGGGCGGCGCGCCACCTGGAGCGCATCGGCGTCAGCCTTTATGCCTTTGCCGGCATTGGCATGACCGGCTTTATCGTGGTGCAGGCGCTGCTGATGGCGCAGGTGCCGCTGCCGCCGGTGCTGCTGTGGGCGGCTTACGGCGTGTTCGGCTCCAGCGGCATCCTGACTTATGCGGTGCTGGCGCGCAGCTTTCCCGACGCGCTGATCGGGCGGGCCACCACGGCGCTGACGCTGACGGTGTTCCTGGCTACCTTTGCGTGCCAGGTCGGGGTGGGGTTTGTGCTGGACCTGTTCCCGTCCAGCGGTGGCCACTATCCAAAGGCGGCGCACATGGCGGCGTGGGGCGGGCTGATAGTGTTGCAGGTGCTGGCAGCGGTGTGGTATCTGATGGGCGCGCGTCGGAGGCCGGCTGTTGCCGACGCCCGCTGAAATCCTTGCGGGCAGGCACACTGCTCAATAGATCCCTGGCACGGCACGAAACCGGACATTCTCACGGTACTGGCGGTATTCTGGATCGTCGGACAGCAGCGCCTCTTCCCGGTGGATCCGCACGACCTGCAGCGCATACAGTCCGGTGTAGACCAGCAGGTTCTGCAGCCCGAAGTTGGTCAGCAGGAAGCCGATATCCGCGATCAGGTAGCCCAGGTAGATCGGGTGCCGCACGAACCGGTAGGCGCCGTTTGTTACGATGCCTCGGTTAGCGGGGAGTATCCCGAATGAGAAACGCAACGACAGTTTTGCGTAGATCTGCCACGCAATGCCCACGACTTGCAGGCTGGCGCCAACAAGTTCCGGCGCCAGGTGCTGCCCTGGGGCCAACTGAATACCAAGGAAGTAATACGTGCCGCCCAAGGAGCAAAGAACGGTGAGTGGGTGCCAGTCTCGCCTTTTTGGCACCCGGGCAAAGAGAGACAGGCCGACGGTCAGGCAATTCGCAAGCACCAGCAACAGCAACGTGATCCGTGACGGATCTGCCAGCCACTGCCGGATCGCGGCATAGGCGAACGCGCCAAGTATCAGCGCGGTAGAGCATCTCAAGAGCACCTCGAGCAGTACTTCCCGAAGATTGACCTTCGGTTCCGAGATAACCGGCGCGCTTTGGATCAGGCCATCTGACATCGTTTCCCCCGTTCGTTCCGGCGGAATCTTCGCCCCGCCGTGATGTCTGCTTGCCTGCAAAGCGTAGCGTCATTGGCCTTAGGCGCCATATCGGGCAAAAGGATGTTTCACCCGTGAACGGCTCCACAGGGAAGCCGGTCAGATCACCACCGGCCGGTCGTCCAGCTCGTTGGGGTTATGCCCCCCATCCGACGGAAAATGGTGGACCAGCAACTCATGGATGCGCGCCACCGTGACCAGCACCGGCGCCACCGACAGGTCCTGCTTCAGCCCATGCGCCAGTTCGTCGCACAGTTCGCGCCAGATCGCCGGACCCACGCTGGCGTCGATGCCGCGGTCGGCCAGCAGCTCGACGGCGTGGTCGGCCAGGTTGATATAGAGCAGCACGCCGGTATGGTCGGCGGTATTCCAGACTTCGAGCGCGCCGAACAGGAAGCGGGCACGCTCGCGCGGGGTCACGCCGGTCCAGGCGTGGCCCAGCGGCAGGCTGGCTTCGATCACCACGCGGATTTCGCCGCGATGGCGAGATTCGCCAGCATGCACGGCCGCATGGAGCTGCTGCTGGGCCTCGGCCGGGAAGTGCCTGCGCGCGTAGCCGGTGCTGGTGGCGAAATGGTGCAGGGCACGTCGGAGATGGGGCATGGTCATCGCTCCTTGTGTCACCAGTTGCCGGACGCGCCGCCGCCATCGAAGCCGCCGCCGCCTCCGCCGCTGAAGCCGCCACCACCACCACCGCCACCGCCGAAACCTCCACCGAAGCCACCGCCGCGCCGTCCCCAGTCCTGCCCCATGCCGTAGCCGCCCAATCCGCCCAGGCCGCCGGCGATCACGTCACGGCCGCGCCGGGTGGTGACGATCTGCGGCCCGCGCGAGCGCCGCATCGCGCCGATAAAGAAAAACAGGATGATCGCCAGCGGGAACAGCACCGGCAGCCAGTCGGCCAGCGCGGAGGATTGTTGCGCCTTGCGCGGCTGCGGACCGGCCAGCCCTTCCTTGTCGATGGTGGCCTGGATGGCGGAGATGCCGGCCGCCAGCCCCCCGTAGAAATCGTTCTGGCGGAAGTGCGGCGCCATCACGTCCTGCAGGATGCGCTTGGACATGGCATCGGTCAGCGACCCCTGCACGCCGCGGCCGACCTCGAGCCGCATCTTGCGCAGCCCGGGCGGATTGTCCTTGGCGATCAGCACGATCACGCCGTCGTCGATGCCCTTGCGCCCGGCGCGCCAGGCATCGGCCACGCGGATGCTGTAGGCGTCGATGGGCTCGGGCTCGGTGGTCGGCACCATCAGCACGAAGATCTGGCTGCCGCGCTGCTGCTCGTATTCTGCGAGTACGTTTTCCAGCGCGGTGCGCTGCTGCGAGCTCAGCGTGCCGGTCAGGTCGGTGACGCGCTGGGTCAGCGGCGGCACCGGGACGAAGCCATCGGCCGCCAGCGCCGGCAGGCACAGCCATGCCGCCAGCCACAGCAGCAGCGCTGCCATGCCGGTGCGCCAGAAGGACGGCTGCTGCGAACGGCCGACGGTCAGGCCCATGGCCGCTGCCTCAGAACTTGACCGCCGGAGGCGTTGAGATGGCCTTCTCGTTGTCCACCGTGAACGATGGCTTGACCGGGTACTTGAAGATCATCGCGGTCAGGTTGGTGGGGAAGCTGCGCGCCAGGATGTTGAAGTCCTGCACCGCGGCGATATAGCGCTGGCGCGCCACGGTGATGCGGTTCTCGGTGCCTTCCAGTTGCGACTGCAGGTCGCGGAAGGAGGCATCGGCCTTCAGTTGCGGGTAGTTCTCGGACACCGCCAGCAGGCGCGACAGCGCGCTGGACAGCTCACCCTGCGCCTGCTGGAAGCGCTTGAACGCTTCCGGGTCGTTCAGGGTCTCGGGCGAGACCTGGATGCTGGTGGCGGCGGCGCGCGCCTTGGTCACCGCTTCGAGCGTCTCGCGCTCGTGCGTGGCGTAGCCCTTGACGGTGTTGACCAGATTGGGGATCAGGTCGGCGCGGCGCTGGTACTGGTTGATGACCTCGCCCCAGGCCGCCTTGACCGCCTCGTCCTTGGCCTGGAAGTCGTTGTAGCCGCAAGCGCTCATCAGGCTGGCCATGGCCGCCAGCAGCAGCCAGCGCAGCACGCACAGCGGCGAACGCATCGACGAAGACAGGGAGGAAGAGGCGCGCATCGTGGGACTCCGCAGGTTAGGCATGACGGGCATGGATCAGCGAGTCCCAAGTGTAGCGCACCGCCTATCTGCCAGGCGACGGCCCGGGCGACAGCCAGTCGACGGGCGGGCAAGGCGCGGCGCTCGCCCGCCGGCGGGGCCTCAGGCCGCCGCGAACGCCTTGCGCGCGGCGTCGAACGTGGCTTCCAGGATGGCGTCGTCGTGCTGCGCCGAGACAAAGCCGGCCTCGAACGCCGACGGCGCCAGGTAGACGCCGTTGTCCAGCATGGCATGGAAGAAGCGATTGAAGCGCGTGGTGTCGCTCTTGGTCACCTCGGCAAAGCTGCCGGGCACGCCTTCACGGAAATACAGGCCGAACATGCCGCCGATGGCGTCCGCGGCGAACGGCACGCCGGCCGCGCGCGCGGCGTCGGCCAGGCCATCGGCCAGCTTGCGGGTCTGCGCGGCCAGCTTGTCATAGAAGCCGGGCGCCTGGATCAGCTTGAGCGTGGTCAGGCCGGCGGCCACCGCCAGCGGGTTGCCCGACAGCGTGCCGGCCTGGTAGACGCCACCCAGCGGCGCCAGCTTGGCCATGATGTCGCGCCGCCCGCCGAAGGCCGCCGCCGGCATGCCGCCGCCGATGACCTTGCCCAGGCAGGTCATGTCCGGGCGGATGCCGTAGTGGGCCTGGGCGCCGCCAAGCGCCACGCGGAAGCCGGTCATCACTTCATCGAAGATCAGCACCGCGCCATCGCGGCTGCACAGCTCTCGCATGGCCTTCAGGAAGGCGTCGCTGGCGCGCACCAGGTTCATGTTGCCGGCCACCGGCTCGACGATCACCGCGGCGATCTCGCCGGCGTGCCTGGCGAAGGCCTGTTCCAGCTGCTCGACGTTGTTGTACTCCAGCACCATGGTGTGACGCGTGACGTCGGCCGGCACGCCGGCGGAGGAGGGCGCGTTCTGCGTGGTGTCGGCAAAGGTCAGCAGGCCCGAGCCGGCCTTGACCAGCAGGCTGTCGGCATGGCCGTGGTAGCAGCCCTCGAACTTGATGATCAGGTCGCGGCCGGTAAAGCCGCGCGCCAGCCGCAGCGCGCTCATGGTGGCCTCGGTGCCGGAAGACACCAGCCGCACCTGTTCGATCGACGGCACCAGCTTGCAGATTTCTTCGGCCATGGTGATCTCGGCCTCTGTCGGGGCGCCGAACGAGAAGCTGTGGGCCGCGGTCTCCTGCACCGCGCGCACCACCTCGGGGTGGGCGTGGCCGACGATCATCGGGCCCCAGGAGCCGATGTAATCGATATAGCGCTGGCCATCGGCATCCCACATATAGGCTCCTTCGGCGCGCGTGATGAAGCGCGGCGTGCCGCCCACCGAGCGGAAGGCACGCACGGGGGAGTTCACGCCGCCAGGAATGGTCTGCTGGGCGCGGTCGAAGAGCTGCTGGTTACGGGACATGGCGTTGAGTGGGATCAAGGACTGCTGGGAACGTGGCGGCGCGGCCGGCGTCTCGTCGACATGCAGGCAAAACCGTGGAATTTCACGGCAATTGACTGCCAATCCGGCGCTAACATGCGCGAACACGGCGGAACTGGCACGATTCTGGCGGTCGCCGGCTGGCGCGGGCGGCACGGTTTCGGTACCATCTGCGCTGGATTTTAATGGAGAGTGGCCAGAGCCTGTTATGGAATACAAGACTTGGATGTGCCTGATCTGCGGCTGGATCTACGACGAAGCCGCAGGCGCGCCGGAAGACGGCATCGCCCCGGGGACCCGGTGGGAAGACGTGCCCATCAACTGGACCTGCCCGGAGTGCGGCGCGCGCAAGGAAGATTTCGAGATGGTGGCCATCTGACGCTGGCCGCGATCGGGCACGACGCCAGCTTGCGCGCCATCGAAGCTTCATAGAAAGCCGTCAGACTGGCAGCGCGTCGCGCCGATACGACAGAACGCCGACAAGGGGCCGCCGCCCCGGATTGACGGCCCACCGGCGTCTTGTCACACTCTGTTGCAAATTATGTGGCCGTCCATCCGCCGTTGGAGGGGAAGACGGCAGGCAGGTGCGGGTTCCACGCACCGCCGCTGCCGGGTCTGGGCCCGGCCTTGAAGGGAAGCAGCATTATTTTCGGGGTCCGTCGGGGCGCGCATGGGTCGCGCTGCTCCGCACGGGTGTTCTCTGGTGCTTGCCGGCGCGCCGCATGGCGTGGCCGGTCGCGGGAACAACATGCGGGTCGCTCAAACAGAAGAAAACCAGCGGGTCAATGCCGCCGGCGTCAGCATTGCGGCGCCTGGCGCACCAATACCGGACACCCAGGCGCGCGCGCGCCGCAAGGTGCTGGTCATCGACGATTCCAGCACCATCCGCCGCACCGCGGAGATCTTCCTGGCGCAGGCGGGATACCAGGTAATGCTGGCCGAGGACGGCTTCGAGGCGCTGGCCAAGGTCGGCGAGCTGCATCCGGACCTGGTCTTCTGCGACATCCTGATGCCCCGGCTGGACGGCTACCAGACCTGTTCCCTGATCAAGAAAAGCCCGCGCTTCCACGCCATCCCCGTGATCATGCTGTCCTCGCGCGACGGCGTGTTCGACCGCTCGCGCGGCCGCCTGGTGGGGGCGCATGACCATCTGGCCAAGCCGTTCACCCGCGAAGCGCTGCTGCAGGCCGTGCAGGCCTGCCTGCCGGTCCACGCTGACGCGGCGGAAAGGGCTTTGCCGGCCTGAACGAACCGAAGGAAACCTCATGACTGCCATCAACAAGATCCTGATCGTCGACGATTCCCCGACCGAAGCGCTGTTCATGTCCGACCTGCTCGGCAAGCGCGGCTTCAAGGTCTCGGTCGCCGGCAACAGCGACCAGGCCTTCGCGCGCCTGGAATCGGAAAGCTTCGACCTGATCCTCATGGATGTGGTGATGCCCGGCCAGAACGGCTACCAGGCCACCCGCGCGATCAAGCGCGACGACCGCTTCAAGGACATCCCCGTGATCATGTGCACCAGCAAGGGCCTGGACACCGACCGCATCTGGGGCATGCGCCAGGGCGCGTCGGACTACATCGTCAAGCCGGTCGACGGCGAGGAACTGCTGGGCAAGATCGCCGCGCTGGCGCACTGAGCCGCCAGCGCCGGCCGTACGGGATGCCACCACCAGTACCGGGGACCGCCACATGAACGCGCCACGCCAAGACCTACGCGCCCGCCACACCCGCCTGCAGGACTACCAGGCCATGCTGGCCCGGCGCCTGCGCGAGGCGCGCAGCCTGCCCGCCGCAGACAGCTACCTGGCGCTGCAGATCGGCGCGCGCCACTGGCTGCTGCCGCTGGCGGAGACCGGCGAGGTGCTCGACATGCGCCAGCCCAGCCGCGTGCCGCTGACGCAGCCGTGGTACAGCGGCCTGGTCAACGCGCGCGGCAGCCTGCTGGGCGTGATCGATTTCAGCCTGTTCTGCGGCGGTGCGCCCACGCCGGTGCAGCCTGGCAGCAAGCTGGTGGTGCTGTCGCGCCAGGTGGAGCGCGCCTGCGCGATCCTGGCCACGCGCGTGGCGGGTTTGCGCCATGCCGCGGACCTGG
This sequence comes from Cupriavidus consociatus, assembly GCF_017814975.1. Classification (GTDB taxonomy): domain Bacteria; phylum Pseudomonadota; class Gammaproteobacteria; order Burkholderiales; family Burkholderiaceae; genus Cupriavidus; species Cupriavidus consociatus. The sequence goes on along the minus strand of NZ_JAGIQA010000014.1, from coordinate 194,537 downwards.
GCCTGCCGCACGAGGAGGCGGCGCAGCACCCGGATGAGGCGCCGGCCTGGGAGGGCCAGCGCTTTGCCGACTGCGACGGGCGCGACTGGCAGGTGCTCAACGTGCGCGCGCTGCTGGACGCGCCGGCGTTCCTGCAGGTGGGCCGCAGCGCGGCCTGAGCCGGCGCGCGCAGCGCCGGAGCCGCGAGCGGGCAAGAAGACAAGCGCTGGCCCTGGCCTGGCGCACCCGGCACGAGCCGCCGGGCACAACAACGAATAGAACGGAAGAGGGTGCCATGGGTTTCAAGAAATTCAGCCTGGGCCGGCGTACGCCGGCAGCCGATGCCGCTGCCGCCCTTGGCGGCGGACCGGACATGGCTTATGCCGGCGGCCGGGAAGCCGCGCCCGCGGAATCCGCCGCGTCCGCCGCGCCCGCCGGGCTTGGCGCCACGCCGCTGGACCACGTGTCGGCGTGGATGGGCCGCATGCCGTTCTCGTCGCAGCAGCGGGTGCTGACGGTGGGCGTGGTGGTGTCGCTGGTGGCGCTGCTGGGCTCGGTGTACCTGGACAACCGCATCGCCAACAATGCCGCGGCACAGATCGAGATTGCGGGCGACATGCTGATGCACTCGCAGCGCCTGGGCAAGGCGGTGCCGGTGGCGCTGCTGGGCAATGCGCAGGCCTTTACGCAGCTGCGCGAGTCCAAGGAGACGCTGGCGAAGGACCTGAAGGCGCTGCAGGACGGCAGCGACGAGAAGCGCGTGCGCGCCACCGCGGGCGATGCCGCACCGCTGCTGGAGACCGCGATGACGTCGTGGAAGCGCTCCGAGAAGAGCGCGGCCGACGTGCTGGCCCAGCAGCCGGTGCTGACCACCATCGGCCAGACCCTGCAGGTCTTCAACGCCTCGAACCCCGAACTGCTGGAAGCCGCCGAGCAGGTGGCCGCGATCAAGCTGCAGTCCGGCGCCAATGCACGCGAGGTGGCGGCTTCCGCGCAGCTGGTGATGCTGACGCAGCGCCTGGGCAAGAACCTGAACGAGTTCCTGGCCGGCGAAGGCGTCAATCCCGAGACCGCGTTCCTGCTCGGCAAGGACACCAATACCTTCCGCGAGACGCTCGACGGGCTGATGAACGGCAGCGAAGCGCTGCGCCTCTCCGCCGCCACCGACGAAGAAACGCGCGGCTACCTGAAGCAGCTGTCGCAGCGTTTCGACGCGGTGCAGAAGACCACCCAGACCATCCTGCAGAACCTGCCCGGCCTGATCGCCGCCAAGCGCGCGCAGCAGCAGATCTTCAACGACAACGAGGCGCTGCGCGGCGAGCTGTCGGCCTTGCAGCGCGCCTATGCCGAGTCGGCGCGCCTGCGCCCGGTGACGCTGGGCGCGACCGTGGTGTCGGCGCTGCTGACGCTGCTGTGCCTGGTCGGCCTGGCCGCGCTGTACCTGCGCGATTCGCGCATGCGCGCGCTCGAAGCCGAGGCGCGCGAACGCGAGGCCGAAGCGCGCCGCCTCGATGAAAAGCGCAATAACGACAACACCCAGAAGGCCATTTTGCAGCTCATGAACGAGCTGCAGGACATCGCCGACGGCGACCTGACGCGCCAGGCCACGGTGACCGAGGACATCACCGGCGCCATCGCCGACTCGGTCAACTACACCGTGGAAGAGCTGCGCGAGCTGGTCGGCCGGGTGCAGCAGACCGCCGGCGAGGTGACGCAGGCATCGGGGCAGGTGCAGGCCACCTCGACCCAGCTGCTGTCGACCACCGAGGAGCAGTCGCGCCAGATCCGCCAGACCGGCGAGTCGGTGGTGGAGATGGCCGACCGCATCACGCAGGTGTCGCGCGGCGCGGCCGAATCGGCCAATGTGGCGCGCGCCTCGCTGACCGCGGCCGAACAGGGCCAGCAGGCGGTGCAGAACGCCATCACCGGCATGAACGACATCCGCGAGCAGATCCAGGAAACCTCCAAGCGGATCAAGCGCCTGGGCGAATCGTCGCAGGAGATCGGTGAAATCGTCGAGCTGATTTCCGACATTACCGAGCAGACCAACGTGCTGGCGCTGAACGCCGCCATCCAGGCCGCGTCGGCCGGCGAAGCCGGGCGCGGCTTCTCGGTGGTGGCCGAGGAAGTGCAGCGGCTGGCCGAACGATCGGGCGAGGCCACCAAGCAGATCGGCGCGCTGATCCGTACCATCCAGACCGATACCCAGGACGCCGTGCACGCCATGGAGCGCAGCACGCAGGGCGTGGTCGAGGGCGCGCGCCTGTCCGACAACGCCGGCGCGGCGCTGGTCGAGATCGGCCGGGTGTCGCGCCAGCTGGCGGAGCTGATCGAGCAGATCTCGCAGTCCACCTCGCACGAGGCCGATCTTGCCACCACCGTGGCGCGCCATATCGAACGCATCCTGCAGGTGACCGAGCAGACCACCAGCGGCACGCGCCAGACCGCGCAATCCGTGCGCCAGCTGACGCTGCTGTCCGAGGAACTGCGCAACTCGGTGTCGCGCTTCAAGATCGTCTGAGTGGCCGGATGACGCCTGCGACCGCTTCCGCGCAGCGCGGTAACTGCCGCCACCGCCACCGCCACCGCCGCCACCGCTGCGCCTGCCAACAAGCCAACCCAGCGCCTGCCTGCCGCCGCGGCGGGCCGCCCGCGGCCGCCCTGGCGGCGCCGCACTGGAAGCCGTCATGCCCATGAATTTCCCCATCCCGAGCGACGCGGCCGATGCCAACGCATCGCTGCCGGCGCCCGCCATGCCCGAACCGGAAGCGGCGCCGCTGCCCGCATCGGCCACTACTGCCGTGCCGGCCGACGCCGGCGGCGCGGCGCGCGACCTGTCCGGGCTGGCGTGGCTCGCGCCGAGCCTGCGCGGCGCGCTCGAAGACGCGGCCGCGGAGCTGGGCCACTACGTCGATGAGATCCGCCAGGCGCCCGAGGCACTGGGCGCGCGTGATACCACTTCGCTGCGGCTTGCCGGCCAGCACCTGCACCAGGCCGCCGGCGCGGTGCATATCGTCGGGCTGCGCGGCACCGATCCATACTGCCAGGCGCTGCGCCGGCTGCTCGAGGCCATCGATGCCGGCCAGCTCGCCGCCGATGCGCAGGCGCTGGCGGTGTTCCGCGCCGGCGTGCAGGCACTGGCCGAATATGTCGACGACCTGATGGCCGGCGACGACGAGGCCCCGCTGCGGCTGTTCCAGCCCTACGCCGGCGTGCTGGCGCAACTGCGCGAGGAGCGCGTGCATCCCGCCGACCTGTGGCTCGACGAGCTGCAGATGTTGCCCGGCATGCTGCTGCCGGCGCGCAGCCCCGCCGCCATCACGCGCGCGCGCCAGCAGTTCGAGGCCACGTTGCTGAAGGCCATGCGCCTGCCCGCCGCGTGCCAGGACGCTGCCCTGCTGCGCGAGGCCTGGCTGCCGCTGCATGCGGCGCTGGACGAAGTGCGCGCCAACGAGCAGGAGCCGCGCCGCGCCGCCGACCACCCGGACCGTGACGTCTGGCATGTGCTGGGGCTGGTGTTCCGCGCGCTCGGGCATGGACTGCTGCCGTCCGACCTGCTGGCCAAGCGCTTTGCCGGGCGTGCCAACCTGCTGCTGCGCCAGTACCAGCAAGGGCATGTGCGCGTGCCGCAGGCGCTGCTGAATGATGCCGTGTTCCTGCTGGTGTGCACGGGGCTGGCGAAAACGGTAGCCGGCGACGCGGCCCAGGCCGATGGCGCCGCTGCCGTGCGCAATGACATCGCCCGTACGCTGGCGGCCTTCCGTCTCGACGCCGCGCACGCGGTGGCCGACGCCGACTTCCGGCTGCGCTATTACGGCTGGCTCGACCCGATCGATACGCGCAACCTGCAGCAGGCCGCCGCGGGGCTGGAGCAGGCCGCGGCCGGCGATCAGGCCGGCTGGGAAACCGCGCTGGCGGCGCTTGCCGAAGCCGCACAGCCGCTGGGACAGCCGCCGCTGCAGCGCTGCCTGTCGCAGGCGGCGATATCGGCGATGTCGGCGATGGCGGCCGCGGGGCCCGGCTGGGAAGTCAGCCGGGCCGGAGCGCTGGGCGCCACCGGCATCGCGCTGTTCCTGGCGCGTGCGCTGGCCTTGCCGTGGCGCGTGCACGGACAATCCGCCCATCCCGCCGCGGCGCGCTTTGCCGCGCAGTGCGAGGCACTGGCCGACTGCCTGCACCAGTCGCTATCGGATCCCGGCGTGGGCGCACCGGCGTGGCTGGCCAGCATGGTCGACGATGCGCGCGCGCAGGCGCTGCGCGGCGAGGCCGTGGCGCAGCTGCGCGCGCAACTGGACAGTGGCGAGTCGTGGCTGGACAGCTATGACCGCAACGCCGCGCGTGCCGATGGCGCCGGCCACCTGCGCGATGCGCGCCAGGCGTTCGCCGCGCTGGGCAGCACGCTGGAGCGGCTGCAAGCGTCGCCGGCGCTGCCGCCCGTGCTGGCCGGCGACGCGGGCAGGGCCACCGCCGCGGTGCAGGACGTCAACGCGCGGCTGGCCGCGGTCGGCGATGCCTTCCATGCATCCGACCCCGCCACGCGCACCGAACTGCTCGCCGCCGTGGCGGCGGAGCTGGGCACCGTCCATGCCTTTGCCGATGCGCTCGAATTCGGCCGCGCCCGCCGCCACGACATCCCCGCCGAAGCGGCAGCTGCGGACGACGGACGCGCTTTCCAGCATCCGCTCGCTGCCGCCCGCGACGCCGCGGCGGAAGCGCTGCAGGCCGGCCCCATGCCCGACGCGCCGCAAGTGCAGCGCCTGCGCGCCGCGCTGCAGGCGCTGGCGGACCAGGCCGCGATCGACGACAACGCGCCGCTGCGCCGCCGCGCAGCCGATGCCACCACGCAATGCAATGCCTGGCTGGCCGGCAGCGATGATGCCGCCGGCCGCCTGATGCTGGCGCTGGCCGATGCCGCGGGCGAACCCGAACCTGCGCCGCTGCCTGCCGCCGCCACGGCGCCGGTCCTGCCCGCGGCCGGCGACAGCGCGGCAGTGGATGCCGAACTGCTCGACATCTTCCTGAACGAAGCCGACGAAGTGCTGGGCGGTATTGCCGCCGACCTCAACGCGGGCGTCGATGCGTTGCGCGATGCCGATATGCTCAGCCGCGTGCGGCGCGCCTTCCATACGCTCAAGGGCTCGAGCCGCATGGTCGGGCTGCATCGCTACGGCGAAGCCGCCTGGGCGGTGGAGCAGGTGATGAACCTGTGGATCGCCGAGGCGCGCGCGCCGGTGCCGGCGCTGCTGTCGCTGCTGCGCCGCGCGCACGCCGAGCTCTCGGCGTGGGTGGCACAGCTGCACCGCGATGCCGCCGCGGCGCACGACATCGCGCCGCTGGTGGCGACCGCCGAGGCGGTGCGCGACGGCAGCCTGGCGAAGGCCGAAGAGTCGGTGCCGGCCGAACGCCCCATCCCCGAGGCGGATCCGCAAGCTGCGTCCGCGCACGACAGCCAGCCGGGCGCGGCGACACCGCAGGATCCGCTCGCCGACGACGGCAACGTCATCCCGTTCCGCCTCGCCGGCGGCCTGTCCGGCGACGAGGACAACTACAAGGTCATCGGCCCGGTGCGCATTGGCCTGGCGCTCTACAACGTCTACCTGCAGGAGGCCGATGACCTGCTGCGCCAGTTCGCCACCGATGTCTCCGAATGGCGCCACGAGGGCCATCCGTGCCCGAGCGAGCTGGCGCTGCGCTTGGCGCACACGCTGCAGGGCAGCGCCTCGACCGTGGGGCTGGAGCCGGTGCGCGAGATCGCCGAAGCGCTGGAAGGACTGCTGCTGCAGCTGGGCTCGCACCCGGTGGCGATGCATCCGGGCGACTTCCGCCTGCTGGAGCAGGCGGCGGAGCGGCTGCGCGGCATGCTGCACCAGTTTGCCGCCGGCGTCTGGCCGCAGGCCGATACCGGCCTGCGGCGCAGCCTGGTGGAATTCGGCGAACGCGCCTTGCTGCGTCCGCGCGTGGCCGTTCCGGCGCCGCCCGCGCCGGTGGACGGGATGGCGCGGCTTTATGGCCAGCCGCTGCACGAGGACAACGAAGCGCGCAACGAAGCGCCAAACGAAGTGCCCAGCGAAGCGCCCAACGAAGCGCCATGGGTGCCCGCGCTAGCGTCCGCGCCAGCGCCGGCCCGGCCCGCGCCGCCTGCGCAGCACGATGCCGTCGTGATTACGCTGCCGACTTCGCACCGGCCGCTGGCCGCGATGGAGGCCGCCGACGCTGCGGCCGGCTCCGCGCCTGACCCCGCGCTGGTCCAGATCTTCCTCGAGGAAGCCCAGGGCACGCTGCCCGAACTCGGCAAGCTGGTGCGTACCTGGGAAGCGGCGCCCGAGGACATGCGCCACGGCGGGCTGGTGCTGCGCGCGTTGCATACGCTCAAGGGCAGTGCGCGCATGGCGGGCGCGATGGCGCTGGGCCAGGCTGCGCACGAGATGGAGACACTGCTCGATGCGAGCCTGCGCGCTCAGGCCGGGCAGGGCACGCCAGGAGCCGCCCCGCAGCTGTTCGGGCGCCTCTACGCCTGGTACGACCGCATCCTCGCGCACACCGAGGCGCTGCAGGCCGGACGCCTGCTGCCCGCCGACGACCCCGATGTGGTCAACGGCCTGGGCGGGTTGCCGCAGGACGAGGTTGAACCCGCTGCCGAAGCGCGGCCTGAAGCGGCCCCGGATCCTGCTGCCGCCACCGTGGCGGTTCCCATGCTGCCCGTCATGCCAGGGCCAGCTGATGTGATGGTGCCGATGCCGCCCATTCCATCCGCCGCCTCCACTGCGCTCACACCGGTCGCCGAGCCGCAGCGTGCGCTGGTGCGCGTGCAGGCGCGGGCGCTCGACACGTTGATCAACGAGGCCGGCGAAGTCGGCGCGACGCGCGCGCGGCTCGACAGCGAACTCGACGCGATGCGCACCTACCTGGGCGAACTCAATGACAACGTGGCGCGCCTGCGCGGCCAGTTGCGCGAGATCGAGATCCAGGCCGAATCGCAGATGGCGTCGCGCATCGCCGACGCGCAGCACAAACAGGAGTTCGACCCGCTCGAGTTCGACCGCTTTACCCGCTTCCAGGAACTGACGCGGATGATGGCCGAATCGGTCAACGACGTGGCCACCGTCGAACAGAACCTGCAGCGCGGCTTCGACCGCGCCGCCGGCGACCTGGCCGCGCAGGCGCGCCTGACGCGCGGGCTGCAGCGCAGCCTGATGCAGGCGCGCATGGTGCAGTTCGACGCGCTGGCCGAGCGCCTCTACCGCGTGGCGCGCCAGGCCGCCACCGAGACCGGCAAGGAGGTGCGGCTGCTGATCAAGGGCGGCACGGTGGAGATCGACCGTTCCGTGCTGGACCGCATGGCCGGCCCGATCGAACACCTGATCCGCAATGCGGTGGTGCATGGGATCGAGCCCGCGCCGCAACGCCGCGCCGCCGGCAAGCCCGCCACCGGCGCGCTGACGCTGGAAGTGCAGCAGGAAGGCAATGAAGTGGTGCTGCACTTCGTCGACGACGGCAACGGACTGGACCTGGCGCGCATCCGCGCGCGCGCGGTCGAGCGCCGCCTGCTCGCGCCGGACGACGACGCCGGCGAGGCGCGCCTGACCGAGATGATCTTTGCCCCGGGCTTCTCCACGGCCGACGAGGTCTCCGAACTGGCCGGGCGCGGCGTCGGCATGGACGTGGTGCGCGCCGAGACCGTGGCGCTGGGCGGCCGTATCACGCTGGCCTCGAAGGCCGGGCAGGGCACCACCTTTACCGTGCACCTGCCGCTGACCACGGCCATCACGCAGGTGCTGGTATTCTCGCTGGGCGCGCGGCGCTATGCGGTGCCCAGCGGCATGATCGACCAGGTGCAGCAGCTGCGCGCGCCGGCGCTGGTGGAGGCCTACAACCAGGGACGCTTCGCGGTGGCCGGCGCCGAAGTGCCGTTCTTCTACTTCGGCGCGCTGCTGGAAGAGGGCAACGCCGTGGCGGCTGGCCGCAAGTACTCGCCGGTGGTGCTGGTGCGCAGCGGCGCCGAACGTGTCGCCGTGCACGTGGACGAGGTGGTCGGCAACCGCGAAGTGGTGGTCAAGCACATCGGGCCGCAGCTGGCGCGGCTGGAAGGCATTGCCGGCGCGACCACGCTCGGGGACGGCGAGATCGTGCTGATCTACAACCCGGTGGTGCTGGCCCAGCGGCTGCTGCGCGAGCGCGGCCAGCCCGCGCCGCAGCAGAGGGTGCCGGCGCAGTCCGCGCCGGAACTGGCGCAGCCGGTGGCCGAGCCGCTGGGCGCGGTTGCCGAACTGGCCGGCGACGGCAGCGCCGCGCCGGTGGGCGGCCTGGCGCTGCAGCCCACGGTGATGGTGGTCGACGATTCGCTGACCGTGCGCAAGGCGACCCAGCGCCTGCTTACCCGCGCCGGCTACCAGGTGGTGCTGGCGCGCGACGGCGTGGATGCGCTCAAGCAGCTGCAGGACGTGATGCCGGATGCGATGCTGGTGGATATCGAGATGCCGAACATGGACGGCTTCGACCTGACCCGCAACGTGCGTTCCGACTCGCGCACGACGCACATGCCGCTGGTCATGATCACCTCGCGCACGGCGGACAAGCATCGCCGCTACGCGGAGGAGATCGGCGTCAACGTCTACCTCGGCAAGCCGTACAACGAGGACCACCTGCTCGCCACGCTGCAGCGCCTGCTGGGCGAGCGCGCGGCGGGGACGGCGGCATCGGTGGCGCAGATGCTGGGCGAGGGGCCGGCGGCCTGAGCGTTTCAAACGCTATCGGTTTGCTCCCCTCTCCCGCCAGCGGGAGAGGGGCAGGGGGTGAGGGCAGGCGCAGACATACCGAACCGCTTCACTTCGTCGACGCTCCGGCCCTCACCCCAACCCTCTCCCGCACGCGGGAGAGGGAGACCATCGTCAGTTGACGTGAGGCATTCGGCCAAGAGAAAAAGAACGCGGCATCGCGAGACGCCGCGCTCTTCCTCTCCTCCGGCAACGCCGCGTTGCGGCGCTCCCATCCTTGACTTACCAGCGCATCTGGCTGTTGCGCCCGCCGGTGCTCACCGTGGCCGTCTTGGTCCGGCCCTGGTAAGTCGCCCGCACGTTATAGGTGCCGCTCGGCGCCTTCAGCAGGCAGCGCGGCCCGTCGGCGACAAAGCTCGCCACTTCCTTGTTGCCGCGCATCAGCTTGACGTCGACATCCGACAGGTACTCGCCGCGCTCGCCCTGGGTAAACAGCAGGCTCATGTTGAAGTTGCGTGCCAGCCGTTGCAGCGCGACCTGCTCGTCCTCGGCGACGCCGCCGCAGATATAGGTCACCGGCCCCGCGGTACGCTGCACCATGGCGTCACGTGGCGGCGGAGGCGGCGGCGTGGTCAGCGGTGGCCGCGGCTGGGCCGCGGTAGCCGGCGCGGCGGGCACGGCAGGTGAGGCACCGCCCGGTGGCGGGGTGGGCGATGCCGTTGGCGGCGGCGCCGCAGTGCCCGGTGCGGGTGCCGGCGGCGCCGGCTGGGCCACTGGCGGCGGCATGGTGGTGGGCGGCTGCGTTGCGGGCGCGCTCACGCCCGGGGTTGGCGCGATGGCGCCGGCCGGAGCCGGGGCGGTCGCTGCCGGGGCAGTCGCTGCAGGAGCTGTCGGGGCAGTGGCAGCCGGTGTCGATGCCGGCATGGCGGGCGCAGGTCTCGGCGTGGCTTCGACCACGGGCGCCTGGGCATGGCTGGCAGCCGGCACAAGCGCCAGCAGCGCGACCACGCCGGCACTGAGCGCGATCACCAGGCGCTTGACGCGAGTGCGGCGTGCGAGCCGCTCTTCGACGCGCTTCAATGACTGGGTTGGGGCAAACGGGGGCAGGTGCGGCATCGTGGCCTCCTTGGCGAGCTTCAGGATTCACATGCCCGGAGGACCCCGTGTGGATCACTCCGGGTGTCTTCCTTTCCATGCTAGGGCGCCGGCCGCGGCCACACTGCCGGGCTTGGTCCTACATCCGCGTCAGCGGACCGCGCGTCATGGGCACCCGGGCGGCGCGCCAGACACTTACCGGAATCCCAAACCAAAACGGCGCTTCCCTTGCCGGAAAGCGCCGTTGCCTGGCCTCGAGCGAAGCGTCTGCCTACCTGCGACCCACCAGCCTGGCCGGGACCGACAGCGTCAGCGCCGCGCCCACCACCAGGCACGCGGCCAGCAGGTACATGCCGGAGTCCGTGCTCCTGGTCAGATCCTTGAGCCAGCCCACCGCATACGGGCTGAGAAAGCCGGCGAGGTTGCCCAGCGAGTTGATCAGCGCAATGCCCGCTGCGGCGCCAGTGCCGGCCAGGAACGACGTGGGCAGGCTCCAGAACAGCGGCAGCGTGGTCAGGATGCCGATGGTGGCCAGCGTCAGCGCGAACATGGCCAGCGTGGTATCGGTGGCCCAATGCACCGACAGCAGCAGGCCGAAGGAGCCGAGCAGCGCCGGGATCGCGATATGCCAGCGCCGTTCGCCGCTGCGGTCGGCGCTGTACGCCACCAGCACCATGCCGATCACCGCGCAGCCATACGGGATCGCGGTCAGCAAGCCGATGTCGAGCGCGCTCTTCACGCCGGTCTGCTTGATGATGGTCGGCAGCCAGAAGCTGACGCCGTACAGGCCCATCACAAAGCAGAAGTAGATCGCGCTCATCAGCCAGACGCGCGGGCTGAACATCACGGTGCGGATCGGCGGGTCTTCCTTGTGCGCGTCTTCGGCGGCGATATTGCGCTCGAGCAGTGCCTTTTCCTCGGCCGTGAGCCACTTGGCGTGCGCGATGCGGTCATCCAGGTAGGCCAGCACCCACAGCCCCACCAGGATTGATGGCACGCCTTCCAGCAGGAACATCCACTGCCAGCCCGACCAGCCGTTGTGGCCGTCGAACGACTGCATGATCCACCCCGACAGCGGCCCGCCGATCACGCCCGACAGCGCGATCGCGGTCATGAAGAAGGTGGTGGTGCGTCCGCGCCGGTTGGCCGGGTACCAGTAAGTCAGGTACAGGATGATGCCGGGAAAGAAGCCGGCCTCGGCAATGCCCAGCAGGAAGCGCAGCACGTAGAACATGGTCGGCGTGGTGACGAACATCATCGCAGCCGAGATCGCGCCCCAGGTGATCATGATGCGCGCGATCCAGATGCGCGCGCCCACCTTGTGCAGGATCACGTTGCTTGGCACCTCGAAGAGGAAGTAGCCGATGAAGAAGATGCCGGCGCCCAGCCCGTAGACGGTTTCGCTGAACTGCAGGTCGTTGAGCATCTGCAGCTTGGCGAAGCCGACGTTGACGCGGTCCAGGTAGGCCACCACGTAGCACAGCAGCAGGAAGGGCACCAGGCGCCAGCTCACCTTGCGGTAGGTGGCGTCTTCAAAGGCGGCGTCGCCGACGCCGGAGTTCACTGCGGTCGTTGTCATGCTGTCTCCTGAGGATGTTTGCGTTCTTGCGACGCGGTACAGCGGCGTTACGACAAGGAAAATTCCGCGGGCTCAGACACAGCGCCCGCCGTCGACCTCGATGCAGGTGCCGGTGATGAAGGCGGCTTCGTCGGAGGCCAGGTACAGGCAGGCGTTGGCCACGTCCTGCGGCGTCGACATGCGTCCCATCGGGATGGTGGCGAGGAACTTCGCGCGGTTCTCGGGCGTGTCGGGCATGCCCATGAACTCTTCCAGCAGCGCGGTGGCGCCGATCACAGGGTTGACGCAGTTGACGCGGATATTGTCCTGGCCCAGCTCCGCCGCCATGGCCTTGCTGGCGGTGATGACAGCGCCCTTGCTGCCGTTGTACCAGACCAGCCCGGGGCGCGGGCGGATGCCGGCAGTGGAGGCGATATTGACGAACACGCCACCACCGCGCTGGCGGAAGTGCGGAATGAAGGCGCGCCCCGACCAGTAGATGCTCTTGACGTTGACCGCGTAGACGCGGTCGAACTCATCCTCGGTGATGTCGAGGATGGGCTTGTTGCGATGGGTGGTGCCGGCGTTGTTGACGACGATATGCACGTCGCCGAAGGCGGCCAGCGCGGCCTCGCGCATGGCCTCGGTATCGTCGCCGCGCGAGACGTCGGCGCGCACCGCGCGCGCCTGGCCGCCGGCCTCGCGGATCGCCGCGGCCACGCGCTCGGCGGCGTCTTCGCGCAGGTCGACCACCAGCACGCTGGCGCCCTCGCGCGCGAAGGTGTGGGCAATGCCTTCGCCAAAGCCGGAACCGCCGCCGGTGACGATCGCTACCTTGTTGGCCAGTCTCATTGGTTGTCTCCTTGGGTTGTGGTTATTGCTATGGCATTTGACTATCTGCTGGTTTGCACCCCTCTCCCGCTTGCGGGAGAGGGGTGCGTCCACGACGGGTGGCAGATCTGTTCAGGCCTCGTCAGTCAGCCCGCGCGGGAGGCCTTCGCTCAATGCGAGAACGGTCCCCGCCCGCGCAACGCATTGGCCACCATCATCACCGCCAGCAAAAACGGCAGCGCCACATACAGGCACCAGTGCACGCGGTCCCCCACCACATCGCCCCACTTGCGCTTGAACACCTGCAGCCGCGGCATGCCGGAGGGATTGGTGGCGCGCTTGTTCCGCACGTGCCACGCCATCCAGAAAAAGAAGATGGCAAACGCGACGGAAAGGAAATTGATGTTACCCATGTTGGATGGCGATGGTTTTCAGTGTGGTGAATCCGTACAGGGCCTCGAAGCCCTTCTCGCGGCCGTAGCCGGACTGGCCGGTGCCGCCGAAGGGCAGTTCCACGCCGCCGCCGGCACCGTAGTTGTTGATGAAGACCTGGCCCGCGCGCAGCTTGTGCGCCAGGCGCAGCTGGCGCCCGCCGTCGCGGGTCCAGACGCCGGCAACCAGGCCGTAGGGCGTGCCGTTGGCCAGCGCGACGGCTTCGGCCTCGGTGTCGAAGGGCATGGCCGCCAGCAGCGGGCCGAACACTTCTTCCTGCGCCAGCCGGTGCGCGGGCGGGACATCGCGGAACAGCATCGGCACCTGGTAGTAGCCGGCCTCGGGCGCCTCGGCCACGATCTGCCCCTGCGCCATCACCGCCACGCCGGCGTGCTGCGCGTCGGAGACGAAATCCCATACGCGTTGCTGCTGCTTGCGGCTGATCAGCGGGCCGCATTCCAGGTCGAGCTCGGACGGACCCACCCGCAGCGACTCGAACACCGAGGCAATCCGGTCGAGCAGCGCGTTGTAGACCGGCCGCTCCACCAGCAGGCGGCTGCCGGCCGAGCAGGTCTGGCCGGCGTTCTGCACGATGCCATTGACCACCACCGGCACCAGCGCGTCGATGTCGGCATCGGCAAACACGATCTGCGGCGACTTGCCCCCCAGTTCCAGCGTGACCGGAACATGGTTCTCGGCGGCCAGCTGCGACACCAGCTTGCCCGTCTGCGGCGAACCAGTGAACGAGATGTGGTTGATGCCGGGATGGCGCGCCAGCGCGGCGCCGGCCTCGTGGCCGTAGCCGGTGATGATATTGAGCGCGCCTTCGGGCAGGCCGGCCTCGGCGGCGATCTCGGCCACGCGCAGCAGCGACAGGCAGGCGTCCTCGGCCGGCTTGACCACGCAGGCATTGCCCGCCGCCAGCGCCGCGCCCACGCTGCGCCCGAAGATCTGCAGCGGGTAGTTCCACGGGATGATGTGCCCGGTCACGCCGTGCGGCTCGCGCACCGTCAGCACGGTGTAGCCGGGGTTGTAGGGAATGGTCTGGCCGTGCAGCTTGTCGACCGCGCCGGCGTAGAACTCGAAGTAGCGCGCCACCGCGCGGGCGTCGGCGCGGGCCTGGCGCAGCGGCTTGCCGGTATCGCGCGCTTCCAGCGCGGCCAGTTCCTCTTCGTGGGCGATCAGCGCCACGGCAACACGGTTGAGCAGGCGCACGCGCTCGGCCGGGGCCATCTGGCCCCAGGCGCCGTCGGCGGCCTGGCGGGCGGCGTGGACCGCGACGTTGATGTCGGTGGCGTTGCCGCGGGCGATCTCGGCGAAAGGCTCGCCGTTGGACGGGTCGAATACCTTGATGCGCAGGCCGTTGTCCGGCGCGATCAGGCGGTTGGCGACAAAGTGCTGGGCATGCATGAGTGGCTCCGGGGCAGCACGGCGGCTGCGGCTATTCAGTGTCGGCTGAAGAATGCGCCATTATCGCGCACGCTGGCCTGGCTGCAACGCGTTGCAGCGGGTTTGGCGCGACGGCTGTCAGCAACCGGTCAGGCGCGAGCCGTTATAATGCCCGCCATCCGACAACACAGCGCAGGCATCTGGAGAACCGCATGAGCTTCAACCTCGTCACCCCGGGCAAGGACATTCCCAACGATTTCAACGTCATCATCGAGATCTCGGCCCAGAGCGATCCGGTGAAGTACGAAGCCGACAAGGAAACCGGCCTGCTGTTCGTTGACCGCTTCATCGGCACCGGCATGCGCTATCCGGCCAACTACGGCTACATCCCGCAGACGCTGTCGGGCGACGGCGACCCGGTGGACGTGCTGGTGCTGTCCCCGTTCCCGATCCTGGCTGGCGCCGTGGTGCGCTGCCGTGCACTCGGCATGCTGAAGATGACCGACGAGTCGGGCGTGGATGCCAAGCTGGTCGCCGTGCCGGTGGACAAGCTGTCGCCGGCTACCGCCTACATGAAGGGCCTGTCGGACGTGCCGCAGAACCAGCTGGACCAGATCAAGCACTTCTTTGAGCACTACAAGGCACTGGAAGCCGGCAAGTGGGTCAAGGTCGAAGGCTGGGCCGGCATCGAGGAAGCCCACAAGGAAATCACCGACGGCGTGGCCAACTACAAGAAGTAAGCTGAACCGTCGCTGAAGAAACCCCGCCGCGGCGGGGTTTTTTGTTGCCCGCCGCTTGATGGCGGTTAGGACCTGTCCGCGCGGCTTGCGCTACGCTGGTCCTGTGTCGAACAAGAAGGAGAATCCCACCATGAACCGCACCACACCGGGCATCAAGCCGATGCAGGGACTGCCGGAGGTGTTGTCGCCATCGCGCCGCCATGACCGGCTTGCGGTGAGCTTCCATTGGGCGGTGTTCGTGCTGGTGGCGCTGGCATATGCGGCCATCGAAATGAAGGGCATTTTCGACAAGGGCACGCCGGCGCGCGTGCTGGCCATGGACATCCATGAATGGGCCGGCGCGCTGGTGCTCGTGCTGGCAGTGCCGCGGCTGCTGTGGCGGCTGGTGCGCGGCGCACCGGCGCCGGAACCCGGCCCGCGCTGGGTGCATCTGGCGGGAGAGGCCATGCACTGGGTGCTGTACCTGTTTATCCTGGCGCAGCCGCTGCTGGGGTTGCTGGCGATGAATGCCGGCGGACATCTGCTGGCGCTGCCGTCGCTGGGGATCGAAGTGCCCGCGCTGGTGGCGGCGGACCCCGCGCTGAAGGACACGGTCAAGGCCATCCACGAAACGCTGGGCACCGCGTTCTACCTGGTCATCGGGCTGCATGCGATGGCTTCGCTGTTCCACCACTACATGCTGGGCGACAACACGCTGCGGCGCATGTGGCGCTGAGCGCCGCGGCGGCTCAGGAACGGGCGAAGGGATTGCGTTCGCCCAGTTCGTCGAGGTATGCGTCGATACCGTGGCGCTCGCGCGCGAGGAAACGCTCCACGGCATCGGCAAAGTCGGGATGCGCCAGCCAGTGCGCCGAGCGTGTCGCCACCGGCAGGAAGCCGCGTGCCATCTTGTGTTCGCCCTGCGCGCCGCCTTCGAAGGTACGGATGCCGTGGGCGATGCAGAACTCCAGCGGCTGGTAGTACGCGGTCTCGAAGTGCAGGCAGGGGTGGTATTCCAGCGCGCCCCAGTAGCGGCCATATAGCGTGCTGACCTGCGGCGCATCGTCGTAGACCAGCAGCGATGAGGCGATCGGCTGGCCCGCGCGCTCGGCCACTACCAGCAGCAGGTGCTGCGGCATCGCCGCGCCGATCCGCCGGAAGAAGTCCAGGTTCAGGTAGGGCGTGGAATGGTGCTCGCGATAGGTCTGGCGGTAGCAGCGGTTGAAGAAACGCCAGGCCTCTTCATCGATCTCCTGGCCGCGCAGGTGGCGGAAGGTGATGCCCGCCTGCGCCACCTGGCGCCGTTCGGCGCGGATGTTCTTGCGCTTCTTCTGTGACAGGGTGGCGAGGAAGTCGTCGAAATCGGCGTACGGTTTGCTGCCGCCTTCGCCGCCATTGGTCCAGTGGAACTGCACGCCATGCCGCATCAGCATGCCGGCCTGCTGCATCAGCCCGGCTTCGGCCTCGTCGGGGAACAGGACATGCAGCGACGACATGCCGCTTTCCGCCGCCAGCGCCAGCGCCACCTCCAGCAGCAGCCGGCGTGCTTGCGGATCTTCAGCGATCAGCCGCGCGCCGCGCACCGGCGTGAACGGGATTGCCGACAGCCACTTGGGGTAGTACTCGATGTTGTGCCGCGCATAGGCATCGGCCCAGGCCCAGTCGAACACGTACTCGCCGTACGAATGCGCCTTGGCATAGAGCGGCATCGCCGCGGCCAGCCGGTCGCCGGCCCACAACGTCAGGAAGCGCGGATGCCAGCCGGTTTCCGCGCATGCGCTGCCGCTGGCATGCAAGGCATGCAGGAAGGCGTGGCGCAGGAAGGGTGTCGGTTCGGGCTGGCGCGCCAGCAGCGCGTCCCACGCGGCCGGTTCGATCTCGGCCAGGTCGGAGACGATGCGCGTCTGGTAGTCCGGAGTGTCCGCTTGGCTGGCTTTCTGGTCGTCTGCGCGGCTGCCTGTGGCCGCCGTATCGCCGGAATCCGACTGCATGGGCTGTCGCTGAAGGGATGGGAACGGGAGCGCGCCCAGGGCGGGCGCATGGCGGCTCGAGTCTACCGGAAATGGCGTGGCGGCGCTGCGGCACGGCGGCGGCGGCGCGGCCCCGGGTAGCGACGTAGAATGGCGGATATGCGTCACCCCCAGGTTCAGGCGCGGATGACCCGCCCCATGCCTGCCATACCCCAGGGCCCGATATGAAGACTCCGTTTTTCAACCTCTATTCCCATGGCTTTGCCCGCGTGGCCGTCGGCGTGCCGGTCTGCCGCGTGGCCGACCCCGCCTTCAATGCGCGCGAGACGCTGGCGCTGGCCACGCAGGCCGCGCAGCGCGGCGCCGTGCTGGCCGCGTTCCCCGAGCTGGGCCTGTCGGCCTATACCTGCGACGACCTGTTCCACCAGCGCACGCTGCTCGATGCGTGCGAGACCGCGCTCGGCACCATTGTCGAAGCTTCGCGCAAGCTGCCGCTGGCGATGGTGGTGGGCATGCCGCTGCGCGTGCAGCACCAGCTGTTCAACTGCGCCGTCGTGGTCGCCGCTGGCCGTGTGCAGGGCGTCGTGCCCAAGTCGTTCCTGCCCAACTACTGGGAATTCTATGAAGGGCGCCAGTTCAGCGCGGCCGACTGCGCCACGGTCGACAGCGTGCGGCTGCTGGGCCAGGACGTGCCGTTCGGCGCCGGGCTGCTGTTCGATATCGAAGGCCTGCCGTTCTTCCGTTTCCACGCCGAGATCTGCGAAGACGTGTGGGTGCCGGTGCCGCCGTCGTCCTTCGCTGCGATGGCCGGCGCGACCGTGCTGGTGAACCTGTCGGCATCGAACATCGTGATCGGCAAATCCGGCTACCGGCACCAGCTGGTGTCGCAGCAGTCGGCGCGCTGCCTGGCGGCGTACCTGTACACCTCGGCCGGCAAGGGCGAGTCGTCGACCGACCTGGCCTGGGACGGGCAGGCACTGATCTACGAGAACGGCGAAGTGCTGGCCGAATCCGAGCGTTTCTCCGGCGACTCGCACCTGCTGTTCGCAGACGTCGATGTCGAACGCCTGTCGCGCGAGCGCATGCACCAGGTCACCTTCGGCCATTCGGTGCGCCGGCACAAGGCCGAGGTCGAAGCGTTCCGCGTGGTCACCTTCGCGCTCGACCTGCCGCGCGAGAAGTCGCTGCCGCTGGCACGCAATGTGGCGCGCTTCCCGTACGTGCCGGCCGACCCGCGCCAGCGCGACGAGCGCTGCATGGAGGTCTACAACATCCAGGTGCAGGCGCTGGTGCAGCGGCTGTCGGCCAGCAAGATCAGCAAGGTGGTGATCGGCGTTTCGGGCGGGCTCGATTCCACGCATGCGCTGCTGGTGTGCGCCAAGGCGATGGACCGGCTGGGGCTGCCGCGCGCCAATATCCTCGCCTATACCATGCCCGGCTTCGCCACCAGCGACCGCACGCTCGACCAGGCGCGCAAGCTGATGCAGGTGGTGGGCTGCAGTGCCACCGAGATCGACATCCGCCCAAGCTGCCTGGCCATGCTGAAGGACCTGGGGCATCCGTACGCCGCGGGCGAAAAGGTCTATGACGTGACCTTCGAGAACGTGCAGGCCGGCGAGCGCACCAATCACCTGTTCCGGCTGGCCAATTTCCACGGCGCGATCGTGATCGGCACCGGCGACCTGAGCGAGCTGGCGCTGGGCTGGTGCACCTATGGCGTGGGCGACCACATGTCGCACTACAACGTCAACGCCAGCGTGCCCAAGACGCTGATCTCGCACCTGGTGCGCTGGGTCGCCGAGACCGGCCAGATCGGCGCGGGCGGCGCCGACGTGCTGCTGGCGGTGCTGGACACCGACATCAGCCCCGAGCTGGTGCCCGGCGACAGCAACCATGGCCCGGAGCAGAAAACCGAAAGCAGCATCGGGCCATACGAGCTGCAGGACTTCAATCTCTACTACACGCTGCGCTTCGGCTTCACGCCGTCCAAGATCGCCTTCCTGGCCCAGCACGCCTGGGGCGACCGCGAGCGCGGCGTGTGGCCGTACGGGCCGGAGGTGGCACGCAACCAGTACGGGCTGCCGGAGATCAAGCGCAACCTCGCGATCTTCCTCGACCGCTTCTTCCGGACCAGCCAGTTCAAGCGTTCCTGCATCCCGAACGCGCCCAAGGTCGGGTCGGGTGGTTCGCTGTCGCCGCGCGGCGACTGGCGCGCACCGAGCGACTCGGAGTCGGCGGTCTGGCTGGCGGACCTGGAGAAGGTACCGGACTAATACCCCTGTGTCGCATAGCAGCGAAATGGCCCGCATTGTGCGGGCCATTTTCTTGCCGGCGCGCTTTCAGGCAGCTGGCCCGCTGACCAGCTTCAGCCCAACCACGCCGCACAGGATCAGCGCGATGCAGCCCGCGCGCGCCAGCGATGCCGGTTCGTCCAGCCACAGCATGCCGAGCATCGCGGTGCCGGCCGCGCCGATGCCGGTCCAGACCGCATACGCCGTTCCCACCGGCAGCACGCGCAGCGACAGCGTCAGCAGGATGATGCTGGACAGCCCGGTCACCACCGCGTAGACACTGGGCCAGAACCGGCTGAAGCCGGCCGACCATTTCATGCCAAACGCGAAGGCGATCTCGAGCACGCCGGCCACGGCCAACAGGGTCCACGACATCGATCAGACGGCCAGCAAACGACGCGTGAAGAGACTGTGCAGCGTGCGCGCGGATAGCACCGCGATCGCCACCGTCAGGACCAGCAGGATCAGCCCGGCCAGCCAGTGGAGCACGCCGGCCTGCACGTGGTCCGCGTACTTCAGCGCCGCGTTCGACAGCGCCGCCATCGGGAAGCTGATGGCCCACCACGACGGCGCGAACTGCACCGGGCGGCGGAACACGCGCCATGCCAGCAGCACGAACAGGAACAGGCCGAAGTAGAACAGCATGCCGGCAAACAGGTCGACGTGGCCGGTCACGTTGACGTAGGCCAGGAAGCCGACCTCGAACGGCGCGATCAGGATGATCAGCGACGGCACCATGCCGGCGGGCAGCGGATCGTGGTGGACCAGGCGCGAGAAGATCATGGTGAAGAACACCAGCGCGATCACCGTGCCGACGGCGGCGGCGAACAGGTTGACCTCATGCGCCCATGCCATCGGCATGGTGCCGCCGGCCACGGCGATGTCGAGCGTCGCCACGCCGGGAATCAGCCAGGCCGGCACGACATTGGCCGGCTCGGTGCGGCTGTTGAGCAGCCGGCCCGCGATGACGACGGTCAGCGCCACGGTGAGCACCGTGCCGACCGCCCAGATTGCCTGCCCCAGCGCCGCGTGGTGCGCGCCGACCACCGACGACAGCAGCAGGATGGCAATGGCGATGGTGCCGAAGAAATTGCCCGCGACGGGGTGGCTGAACTCCGCGCGGACCGCTTCGGGATAGCGCTTCCACTTGGCGAGATAGCCGGCGGCCAGGGCCACGAAAGCCAGTACGGCGAGCACGCCGACGGCGTCGCCGATGACGGGACTGGCACCGAAAGGGGTGACGGCGCCGCGCCATGCCAGCGACAGGCCGGACAGGCCCATGACGGCGGCGAACAGGTTGACGGGGAGGTGCTTCACGGAACTGCGGGGCGCCGGCAGGGCGGCCGCGAGATGGGCTGCAACAGTCATATTCGTGGGTCTGCTTCAGGAAATTGCCCGCCTTGACGGGTAACGGGGAGGAGCTTGCCGCGGCCTGCGGTGGGTAGGGGGCGGGCCTGGTGAAGGGAATTATGGTTTTCAGATCGATTGGCCGATAGGCGCGAGATACGTCAGATCCTGCCAATCACGGGTCGCTGGCTGCCAGTGGCGACGCAGCGCCGCTTTTCCTGCCTAGACTGCGCGCCGTTTGCGATGCGAAGGAAAGGAAAACAGATGAAACCATCCCTGACGAAGCGGGCTGCGGTGCCCGCACTGCTGCTGTTGTGCTGCGTGAGCCTCGCCGCCTGCATCCAGGCGCCGATCCGGCGCCATGAAGGCGAGCCGCTGCTTCGGCTCGGCCAGGGCGGCGCGCGCGAACACGTCGACGGCGTCGACATCTGGATGCGCGGCGAGCCGCCGCGGCCCTACGAGGTGCTGGCCTACACCACCGTGGAAACCGCGGAAGGGTGGATCGGCGAGCGCTTCCTGCTGAAGCGGGTCGCCAGCCGCGTACGCGAGGCTGGCGGCGACGCCGCACTGATCGGCGACCAGCGCAGCCGGCTGGTGGCATTGCAGCGCGCGGGCAGCCATGCCGCGCTGGCGGATTCGCGGCGCATCGTCGAGATTTCCATCGTGCGCTACCGCTGACGCGCCCTGGCTGAATCTGCCTAGACTTGTCATAGCCAGCCAAGCCGGGCCACGCCCGGCACTTGCCTTGCCGCCCATGAAAATCGCCATCGTCGCCTTTCCTGGCTTCCAGATGCTGGATCTCGCCGGTCCCCTCGACGTGTTCCACGAAGGCGCGCGCCAGGCCGGACAGCCGGATGCCTACCAGTTCGAGATCATTGCATCGGCGCCCGGCATGCTCACTGCCTCCAACGGCATGCGTATCGAGCCGGACGCGACGCTGGAGACGGCGGGTGACGACATCGACACGCTGCTGGTCGCGGGCGGCCCCGCGCTCTGGCGGCAGACGCAGGACGAAACCGTCCGCGCCTGGCTGGCGCGGAAGGAGCGCACTGTGCGGCGGATCGGGTCGGTCTGTTCCGGGGCGATGGTGCTGGCGCATGCCGGCTTGCTCGAGGGCCGCAGCGTCACCACGCACTGGAACACCACCGACCGGCTGGCCCGCATGTTCCCGGGCGTCCACGTGGAGCCGGACCGGATCTACGTGAAGGACGGCAACCTGTACACGTCCGCCGGCGTGACCGCCGGACTGGACCTGGCACTGGCGCTGGTCGAGGAGGATTTCGGGCGCGTGGTGGCGCTGCGGGTGGCGCGCGAACTGGTGATGTTCCTCAAGCGGCCGGGCGGGCAGTCGCAGTTCAGTGCCCACCTCGCGGCGCAGACGGCCGAGCGCAATGCCCTGCGGGAGGTGCAGAGCTGGGTGGTCGAGAACCTCGCCGGCGACCTCTCGGTCGAGGCGCTGGCGGCGCGTGCCGGCATGAGCACGCGCAACTTTGCCCGCGTCTTCCGGCAGGAATGCCAGGTGACGCCGGCCGATTTCGTCGAGGCCGCGCGCATCGACGCCGCGCGCCGTCTGCTGGAAGGCTCGCGCCATCCGCTCAAGCGCGTGGCCGCGCTGGCCGGCTTTGGCGATCCCAACAACCTGCGGCGTGCCTTCCTGCGCCGGATCGGGGTGGCGCCTTCGGATTACCGGCGCCGTTTCCTCAACACGGCGTGACCGGGTGATGTGCACAGGGTTTGCACAGGCTCTGCACAGGATTTCCCGGCGGCTGTCCACAGGGTTGTCCACAGCCGAGAACGGCGTCGCGCCGGCCCCCGATGCGTGATGCCGAACGTTCCGGCCGCGCCGGGCGCGGGATTGCGGGGATTGCACGGCGCCAATGGCTGGTAAAATGCCAGCCGGAGAGCGCCGCGTCCGCGGCGGTGCGCCGCCAGGCGCGTGAAACAAACGATAACCAGGGGCCAGTCATGAAGCAGATTACCGCCATCATCAAACCGTTCAAGCTCGACGAGGTGCGTGAAGCCCTGGCTGACGTCGGCGTGACCGGGCTGACGGTGACCGAGGTGAAGGGATTTGGCCGCCAGAAAGGGCATACCGAGCTCTACCGCGGTGCCGAATACGTCGTCGACTTCCTCCCCAAGATCAAGATCGAGGTGGTGGTGGCCGAGAACCAGCTTGACACTGTGCTTGATGCCATCGTCAAGGCTGCGCATACCGGCAAGATCGGCGACGGCAAGATCTTCGTGACCGAGATCGAACGCGTGATCCGCATTCGTACCGGCGAGCAGGACGAAGCCGCGGTCTGACCCGCCGGCTGCAAAGGCAAGAACGCCGCCCAACCGGGCGGCGTTTTTTTGTTTTGGGGCTTGTCCCGCGGGATGCCGGCTCAGCTCGGCAGCTTCCAGCCGTAGCGCACCGACACCAGCCGCATCGCGATGATCGCCAGCGCGCCGGTCATCAGCGCCGCCTCCTGCTGCACTTCCAGCCAGGTCAGGCCGATGTAGATCCAGCAGCCGACAAAGGAGCAGGTCGCGTAGGGCGAGCGGTCGCGCAGGATCATCGGTACTTCATTGCACAGCACGTCGCGCACCACGCCGCCGAACACCGACGAGATGATGCCCATCATCACCGCCACGGTTGGCGTCATCTGCGCCACCAGCGCGAGCGAGGCGCCGGTGACCGAGAACAGCCCCAGCCCGATCGCGTCGGCGACGATCAAGGCCCGGTCCGACGCCACGCGGCTGACCACGCGCAGCACGAACGACGCGCCGAACGACATCGCGAAGATCAGCAGCACATAGCCTTCATGGTCGACCCAGTAGAACGGGCGCCGGTCCAGCAGCACGTCGCGCAGCGTGCCCCCGCCAAAGGCCGTGGCGAACGCGACCACGAAGGTGCCGACCACGTCGAGCCGCTGCTTGCGCGCGTCGACCACGCCCGACACCGCGAAGGCGAGCACGCCGATGACCTCCATGATATGGAGGATCAGGGGCAGGCGCCCCATCAGCAATTCAAGCGGGAGACGCATCCGCGGCGCTGTCAGGCCCGGCGCATCAGGGCTTCGGCTGGCGCAGCAGCACCATCAGCGCGCCGGCGCCGCCTTCGGCCTCGCGCGCCTGCACGAAGGCGAGCACTTCCTCCTTCTGCACCAGCCAGCTGCGCACCTTGCCCTTGAGCACCGGCAGCTTGTCGGGCGAGCCCAGGCCCTTGCCGTGGATCACGCGCACGCAGCGCACGCCGTTGCGCACCGAGCGGCGCAGGAATTCGGCCAGCGCTTCGCGCGCCTCGTCGCTGCGCAGGCCGTGCAGGTCGACCTTGTCCTGGGGCACCCATTCGCCGCGGCGCAGCTTGCGGATCACGTCCATGCCGATGCCGGGCCGGCGGAACGACAGGGTCTCGTCGGTCTCCAGCAGGCTTTCGACGTCGAACTCATCGGACAGCGAGGCTTGCAGCACCGCCTGGTCGTTGCGCTGCGATTGCACCGGCACGGGCGCGGGCTTGCTGGCGGGGTGGTGGGCGCGGTTGCGGGCGCGCAGCTGGCTGACCTGGCCCACGCTGGCACGGAACACGTCGGCCTCTTCGCGGGCACGCTGTGCCGCCTGCTCGGCGGCCAGGCGTTCAGCTTCGCGCCGCTCGGCATCGGCCTTGAGGTTGTCGCGCAGGCGGGACAGGTCGTTCAGGCCGAAGCGCTGGGTCGGTCGGTCGGGTTTGCGGGCGCCTTGCGTCATGAAAAATCTCCGGGTACTCGCCGGGATTATATCGACCGGGGCAGGGCCGCCGCGGCGGCTGCGGGAAGGGGGCGAACCGGCCGCGGCGGCCGGTTCGGGACGGCGGGATTACTTCAGGGCTTCGACATAGCGCTGGGCATCCAGCGCGGCCATGCAGCCGGTGCCGGCGCTGGTGATCGCCTGGCGGTAGACGTGGTCCTGCACATCGCCGGCGGCGAACACACCGGGCACGCTGGTGGCGGTGGCGTCGCCCTGCAGGCCCGACTTGGTCACCAGGTAGCCGTTCTTCATCTCCAGCTGGCCGGCGAACAGGTCGGTATTGGGCTTGTGGCCAATGGCGATGAACACGCCCGCCAGCTTCAGCTCCTCGGTCTGGCTGGTCTTGGCGTTGCGGATGCGGATGCCGGTGACGCCGGAATCGTCGCCCAGCACTTCATCCAGCACGTTGTCGTAGCGGATTTCAATGCGGCCTTCCTTTTCGCGCTGGAGCAGGCGGTCGACCAGGATCGGCTCCGCGCGGAAGCTGTCGCGGCGGTGGATCACGGTGACCTTGCTGGCGATGTGCGACAGGTACAGCGCTTCTTCCACGGCGGTGTTGCCGCCGCCGACCACGGCGACTTCCTGGTTCTTGTAGAAGAAGCCGTCGCAGGTGGCGCAGGCCGACACGCCGCGGCCCATGAAGGACTCTTCCGACGGCAGGCCCAGGTATTGGGCCGAAGCGCCGGTGGCGATGACGAGGGCGTCGCAGGTGTACTCGCCGGCGTCGCCGATCAGCGTGAAGGGGCGGGCCGGCTTGCCGTTGTCGTCCACCAGCCTGGCGGTGTGGATGTGATCGAAGATGATTTCGGTCTTGAACTCTTCGGCATGCGCCAGCAGGCGCTGCATCAGTTCGGGGCCCTGGACGCCCTTGGCATCGCCCGGCCAGTTCTCGACGTCCGTGGTGGTCATCAGCTGTCCACCCTGGGCCAGGCCGGTGATCAGCACCGGCTGCAGGTTGGCGCGGGCCGCGTAGACCGCGGCGGTATAGCCGGCGGGACCAGAACCGAGAATCAGCACTTTTGCGTGTTTTGCCATGATGCGTTCCTGTGGCCGGTGCGGCATGATGCCCACCGGCATTGCTCGAAAGCGACATTATAAGAGGAGCGGCATTTGCCCACTGTTGCAAATTCCAATGGGTGCGATAGCCGCCGCCCACGTTAAAATGGCCGCCACGATGCCCGTCAGTCACCTGGTCAGTCAACGCTGACCCAGGCCGACGGCGGCGCCAAACGCATCCGGAATCACCTTAAGAGTCCTATCCAGGCATGGCCCGAGCTACCACGACCACCCGCACCGATCCGTCAGCCTTGCCATCGCGCATCGGCAAACTGCTGGGCGAGGTGCGCTGGTTCCTGCTGCTGGCCGTCACGCTGGGCTTCCTGTGCGTGCTGGCCAGCTACAGCAAGACCGACCCCGGCTGGTCGCATGCGAACCAGGTCGCCGATATCCATAACCTGGGCGGCCGTGTCGGCGCCTGGGTAGCCGACGTGCTGTTCTTTATCTTCGGCTTCTCGGCCTACTGGTGGGCGGTGCTGCTGGTGCGGCGCTGCTGGCGCGGCTGGCGCACGCTGACGGCCGAGCTGCCGGAGCGCGAGGATCATCGCCAGGGCGTGGCGGTGAGCTGGATCGGCTTCGCGCTGACGCTGCTGTCCAGCATGGGGCTGGAGGCGATCCGCATGTACCCGCTGCGCGCCGCGCTGCCGCGCGCGCCGGGCGGGGTGCTGGGCGACACGCTGGGCGGCTGGATGCAGGTGGCGCTGGGCTTCACCGGCGCGACGCTGCTGCTGCTGTTGCTGTTCGCGATCGGTCTGTCCCTGTTCTTCCACTTCTCGTGGCTGTCGGTGGCCGAGCATATCGGCGGTTTTGTCGAAACCATGTTCCTGGGCTTCAAGGCGCGCCGCGAGAGCAAGCAGGACCGCATCATCGGCGAGGCCGCCAAGGTCGAGCGCAAGGAAACCGTCGAGGTGCAGCGCGTGCGCATCGAAGAGGCGCCGCCCGTGCAGATCGTGCGCCCCCAGGCGGTGCCCAAGCATGAACGGGTGGAGCGCGAGAAGCAGCAGCCGCTGTTCGCCGATATCCAGGACTCGGACCTGCCGCCGCTGTCGTTGCTCGACCCGATCCCGCCGCACCAGGAAACGGTCAGCGCCGAGACGCTGGAATTCACCTCGCGCCTGATCGAGAAGAAGCTCAAGGACTTCGGCGTCGAGGTCAAGGTGGTGGCGGCCTACCCGGGGCCGGTCATCACGCGCTACGAGATCGAGCCGGCCACCGGCGTCAAGGGCAGCCAGGTGGTCAACCTGGCGCGCGACCTGGCGCGTTCGCTGTCGCTGGTGTCGATCCGCGTGGTCGAGACCATTCCCGGCAAGAACTACATGGGGCTGGAGCTGCCCAATCCGAAGCGCCAGACCGTGCGGCTGTCTGAAATCCTCGGCTCGCAGGTCTACAACGAGAGTGCTTCCAGCCTGACCATGGCGCTGGGCAAGGACATCGCCGGCAAGCCGATGGTGGCGGACCTGGCCAAGATGCCGCACTGCATGGTCGCTGGCACCACGGGCTCGGGCAAGTCGGTGGGCATCAACGCGATGATCCTGTCGCTGCTGTACAAGGCCAAGCCGGACAACGTGCGCCTGATCCTGATCGATCCCAAGATGCTCGAGATGAGCGTCTACGAGGGCATCCCGCACCTGCTGTGTCCGGTGGTGACCGACATGCGCCAGGCCGGCAACGCTCTGAACTGGGCGGTCGGCGAGATGGAGCGGCGCTACAAGCTGATGAGCAAGCTGGGCGTGCGCAACCTGGCGGGCTACAACAAGAAGATCGACGAGGCTGCGGCCAGGGAAGAGAAGCTCCCGAACCCGTTCAGCCTGACGCCGGATGCGCCGGAGCCGCTGGACAAGCTGCCCACCATCGTCATCGTCATCGACGAGCTGGCCGACCTGATGATGGTGGTCGGCAAGAAGGTGGAAGAGCTGATCGCGCGCATCGCGCAGAAGGCGCGCGCCGCCGGCCTGCACCTGGTGCTGGCCACGCAGCGCCCGTCGGTGGACGTGATCACCGGCCTGATCAAGGCCAACGTGCCGACCCGCATCGCCTTCCAGGTCAGCAGCAAGATCGACTCGCGCACCATCCTCGACCAGCAGGGCGCCGAGACGCTGCTGGGCATGGGCGACATGCTCTACCTGGCGCCGGGCACGGGCCTGCCGGTGCGCGTGCATGGCGCCTTTGTCTCGGACGATGAAGTCCACCGCGTGGTGGAAAAGCTGAAGGAAGGCGGGGAGGCCAACTACATCGAAGGCATCCTCGAGGGCGGCCTCGCGGAAGACGGTGGCGGCGATGGCTTTGGCGGCGGCGCCGGTATCGGCGGTGGCGGCGGCGAGGCGGATCCGCTGTATGACCAGGCCGTGGAAGTGGTGCTGAAGAACCGGCGCGCATCGATCTCGCTGGTGCAGCGCCATCTGCGCATCGGCTACAACCGCGCCGCGCGTCTGCTGGAAGATATGGAGAAGGCCGGGCTGGTGTCGGCCATGTCGGGTAATGGCAACCGCGACATCCTGGTGCAGGGCGGTGGCGCGGCTGCGCGGGATGATGATTAGAGCGCAGGCGGGTATCCCGGCTGGCCGCGGATTGGCCCAGCGTAATATCCGGTTACCCGTGTAGCACGGGCGGCACGGAATCCTGTACCAGCTGCCGCCTCTAACCAGACACGTTGACCGTGCGGCGGGCTGCCGGAGCAGGTGCCGCACTACGGCAACGCATTCGATAACAACCAGGATCCAGAATCATGCGCAACCGCATCCTCGTGTCGGCCTGCGCCGCGCTGGCGATGTTTGCCATCCAGGCGCCGGCCCATGCCACAGCCACCGACCAGCTGCAGAGCTTTGTCACCGGTGTGAAGAGCGCGCGCGGCGAATTCACGCAGCGCCAGGTCAAGGGGCAGGGCGCCAACGTCAAGGTGACCGGCAACTCCAGCGGCACCTTCGTCTTTTCGCGCCCGGGCAAGTTCAGCTGGCGCTATACCAAGCCCTACGAGCAACTGCTGCAGGCCGATGGCCAGACCCTCTACATCTACGACAAGGACCTGAACCAGGTCACCGAGCGCAAGCTCGACGCCGCGCTGGGTTCCAGTCCCGCGGCGATCCTGTTCGGCAGCAATGACCTGGAAAAGAACTTCGCCATCAAGAACGCCCCGACCCGCGATGGCGTGGAATGGCTGGAATTGACGCCCAAGGCCAAGGACACGCAGTTTGAGCGCATCGGCATCGGCTTCAAGGGCGGCAATCTCGAAGCCATGGAGCTGCGCGACGCCTTCGGCAACACCACCTTGCTGACCTTCACGAACATGCAGAAGAACCCGCCGCTGGCCGCCGATGCGTTCCGCTTCACGGTGCCCAAGGGCGCCGACGTGATGAAGCAATGAGGCCCCCCATGATTGCCAACTCAGCCATGGCCGTTCGCATTGTTGCTGCCCGCGGACGTTACGGCGCAGCGATCCTGGCCGGTGCCGGCGCACTTGCGCTGGCGGCTTGCGCCAGCACGGGCGGCGGTGCCAGCAAGTTCGATGTCGAATCCTTCCTGCGCGCGCCGGACACTGCGTTGCCCGAAGTGCTCGGCAACGCAGCGTTCCTCAAGTCCACCCGCGTGCCCGCGTCGGATTGCGCGGTCATGCTGCAGTCCGCCAGCACCGGCGTGCTGGAAGACCTGCCGCCCAGCAGCAACGCGCGCGGCCCCGCCTGGCTGCTGCACCCCAGGGGCAAGCCCGAACAGGTCTGGCTCGTGGTCAGCGAGTCTGGCGGCGAACGGACGTGTCACGGCCCGTTGCCGGCCGACGCGATGAAGACGCTGGCCGAACGGGCAAAGGGCTGAACCAGGCGCTCTTGCGGCGACCCCACGCTGGGCAAATGCGCCGCCTGGCAATCCGGCAAATGTTTCCGGTTCCCCCAACGGAATCTGAATGTTGCCGTTCGTCATGTGTCACAGAATGCTCTTACCCGCATCCTTGACAGGAGAACGAAATGACCGCGAAGCGGATGACGACACATGCCCGGCTGCTTCCCTGGATTGCCGCAACGGTTGCCCTGGCGACCGGTTGCGCGACGCAGCCCAGCGAGCCCGCACCAATGCCGGGGCCGCAAGGTGCGCGGGGCACCCCGGCCGGCTGTGCCGCCGACAAGGTTGCCGACGACACCCTGGTGGGCAAGAGCGAGGCCGAGGCCGTCGGCCTGCTGCAAGGCTGCGCGTGGCGTCTCGGCGAACGCGACGGGCAGCAGTTTCCCGGCACGATGGACTACAACCCTCAGCGCCGGACCCTCGGCATCAAGGCTGGCAAGGTCGCGTGGGTGCGGCGCGGCTGAAGTGATGTGAAAGCGCGTCCACCTGGTGTATCGAGGCGCAAGGATTGAGCTCTCAACGGGCGGCCAACATGACAAAAATGTAATTTGACCCGCTGAACAAGAATCAATAATGTTTTTGGCTGTCCGGAATCCAATAACCGGGCAGTCCCGGGTGTCCCGGATGCTGGCGACTGCCCAATCATGCTGGGGAGCCATCCGCGTGAAGACCACTATTCGAACCTTGCTGCCGCGTGTCGCGGCGCTGGCCCTGCTGACGCTGCCGCTCGCGGCGGCGGCGCAGGAAAAGGTGCTGAACCTCTATACCGCCCGGCACTACCAGACGGACGAGGCCCTGTACGCCAACTTCACCAAGCAGACCGGCATCAAGATCAACCGGATCGAAGGCCAGGAAGATCCGCTGCTGGAGCGCATCCGCAATGAGGGCGCCAATAGCCCGGCGGACGTCTTCATCACTGTCGATATTGGCCGGCTGTGGCGTGCCCAGCAGGCTGGCGTGTTCACGCCGGTCAAGTCCAGGGTGCTGGAATCGCGCATCCCCGCCAACTACCGCGACCCGAACGGGGAATGGTTCGGCTTCTCGGCGCGCGGCCGCGTGATCGCGTACAACAAGACCGCGGTCAAGGCCGGCGACATCGCGACCTACGAGGACCTGGCCGATCCCAAGTGGAAGGGTAAGGTGTGCACGCGTTCCAGCGGGCACGTCTACAACCTGTCGCTGGTGTCCAGCCTGATCGCGCACGACGGCGAGGCGCGCACCGAGCAGTGGGCGCGCGGCGTGGCAGCCAACCTGGCGCGCGCACCCAAGGGCGGCGATACCGACCAGCTCAAGGCCGTGGCCGCGGGCGAGTGCGACGTGGCGATCTCCAACACCTACTACATCGCGCGCCTGCTGAAATCGACCAAGCCGGAAGACAAGGCGGTGGCCGACAAGCTGGGCGTGGTGTGGCCCAACCAGAAAAGCCAGGGCGTGCACATGAACATCTCCGGCGGCGGCATGCTGAAGCACGCGCCGAACAAGGAAGCAGCGGTCAAGTTCCTGGAGTACCTGGCCAGCGACGAGGCGCAGCGCTACTTTGCCGACGGCAACAACGAATGGCCGGTGGTGCAGGGCGTGAAGGTCAGCAATCCGGCGCTCGATTCGCTGGGCGAGTTCAAGGCCGACAGCATCAACGTGGCCGAGCTGGGCAAGTACCAGCCGCAGGCGCAGAAGCTGCTGGACCGCGCGGGCTTCAAGTAAGCCGCAGAAGGGCCGGCCGTCCCCGCACGAGGATGGCCGGCCGGCTCCGCATCAGGTTCCACATCAAAGCAGGAACCGCTTGTTTCCCTTCACCTCGGCCGGCTCGACCTTGCGGAACGTCAGTTTGACGCTGCTGTCGAGCCGCCGCCCCGCCTGGCGCCGGATCAGCGCGCGGTGCAGCAGGCCCTTGTGGCCGACCGTGCCTTCCGCATAGGGCTGGTTCCCGACCGTTCCCAGCGCCATGGCGGCCAGCGCCTGGTTGCGCTCCGCCGCACTCTTTTCCAGCAGCTTGTCCAGCGCCATGCGGGCACGCACCTGCGCGGCCAGCGCCGTGTCGCCGGGATTGGCGCGGGCACGCTCGGCGTCCCATGGCAGCCGCACCTTGCCCGCCAGCCGGCGCAGCGCCGCGCGCAATTCGGCGCCGTCCATGCGCGTTTCCTGCACGATCCACACCGCATCATGGCGCACTGCTGCTTCGGCATCCGCCATGCGGCGTACCAGCGCGGGTTGCAGGCCGGGGGAGGTGAACTGGCGAGCGCGGCGGATTGCGTTGAGCGCGATGCGGCGCGCCTGCGGATTGGCGTGGTCGGCAAGGTCATCGATGATGCGCGCCGCGGTATCGGCGGATTCGATCATCTCGGCCAGTTGTCCGGCCAGCGAGATTTCTTCCACGCCGCTCAGCGTGTTGCGGTTGACCAGCCGGTTCAGCTTGAACAACAGGATGTGGTATCGCAGCATACGCCCCCGTCATGCATTCCGGCGGCAGGCGCGGAAGGGCCCGGCGTGCCGCTGTTCTTGTCCCCGGGCGAGCGCCGGGCCATAAAAGGCTATCGGCGCGGCACGGCGGGACTTTAACGGGCCGGCGGGCGGCTCAGCGCTGCGCCTCGCGCCGGATCGTGCGCGACAGCACGATCACCGGCAGCAGGCCGACGGCAACGATCACCAGCGACGCGGTCGCGGCTTCGGTCAGGCGTTCGTCGGCAGCGAGGTTGTAGGCCTGCACCGCCAGCGTATCGAAGTTGAACGGCCGCATCACGAAAGTCGCCGGCAGTTCCTTCATCACATCGACAAAGACGATCAGCGCCGCCGTCAGCAGGCTGCCACGCAGCATCGGGAAATGCACGCGCCGCAGTGTGGCGCCGGGACCGTGGCCGAGGCTGTGCGCGGCGGCGTCCATGCTGGGCGTGATCTTGCCCAGGCCGGCATTGACCGTCTGCAGCGCCACGCCCAGGAAACGCACCAGCAGCGCATAGACCAGCGCCGCGATGCCGCCGGTCAGCAGCAAGCCGACCGACAGCCCGAACTGCTGCTGCAGCCACGCCGACAGCGCGTTGTCGAAGCGCGCCACCGGCACCAGCACGCCCACGGCGATGACCGAGCCCGGCAGCGCATAGCCCATGCCGCAAAGCCGCGTCAGCCCGCGCACCAGCCAGCCGCGCCGGCCGTTCGCGGCGCGCCCGGCGTAGCCGATTGCCAGCGCCACCAGCACGGCCGCCAGTGCCGTCGCGCTGGCCAGCAGGAAGCTGTTGCGCACCAGCCCGACAAAACGCGGACCGAACTGGGCATCGCCGTCGGTGAAGGCCATGCGGCACAACATCAGTGCCGGCACCAGAAAGCCCAGCAGCACCGGCACGGCGCACACCGCCAGTGCGAGCCAGCCGCGCGTGCCGCCGAGCGTCCATGCCGCGGCACGGCGCTGGTTGCCGTAGACCTGCGCGCGGCCGCGGCTGGCGCGTTCCACCAGCAGGATCGCGGCGACGAACAGCAGCATGCATGCCGACAGCTGCGCCGCCGCGTTCTTGTCGCCGAGCGAGAACCACGCGCGGTAGATGCCGGTGGAAAACGTGGGGATGGCAAAGTACGCCACGGTGCCGAAGTCAGCCAGCGTTTCCATCATCGCCAGCGCGGTGCCGGCGACGATGCCGGGCCGGGCCAGCGGCAGCACCACGCGCCAGAGCCGGCTCCAGGTGCCGTGGCCGAGCAGGCGTGCGGCTTCGATCGTGTTCTGTGTCTGTTGCAGGAAGGCGGCGCGCGCCGTCAGGTAGACGTAGGGATACAGCACGAGCGAGAACAGCGCGATGGCGCCGCCCAGCGAGCGGATGTCCGGGAACCAGTAGTCGCGCGCTTTCCAGCCGGTCAGTTCGCGCAGCCACCCTTGCACCGGCCCGGCGAACTGCAGCGCATCGGTGTAAGCGTAGGCGATCACATAGGCCGGCATCGCCATCGGCAGCACCAGCGCCCATTCCATCATGGCATGGCCGGGGAAGCGGTAGGTCGAGACCAGCCACGCCGTGGTCACGCCGAGCAGCAGCACGCCAGCGGCCACGCCAAGCAGCAGCCAGATGGTGTTGAGCACGTACTCTGCCAGCACCGTGTCGATCAGGTGGCGCCAGGTCTCGCCGGCGGGCAGCAGCACTGCCGAGGCGACCACCAGCACCGGCACGGCGATCAGCAGCGCCATCGCTAGCGTGGCCAGGGTCAGGGGGTGAAGGCGGCGGCGGCTGGGAAGGAGCATGCGGTGGATTCGATGGGAGCGAGCCCTGACGAGTGACGCTGGCGCGGCACGCGGGCTGCCGCATTCTAGCAATGCCGCGCGCGAGACGGTCCCGCGGCACGGCGCCACGTCCCTATAATGCGCACATGCGAACCGATTCCTATTCCCGATTACCCGGAGCCCAGGCACGCACCCGGCCGATTGCGCGCAGCGGCACCCCCGGGACCGCCGCCGGCGCTGCCGTCATCGAGGTCGACCGTATCCGGCATGCCTTCGGCCGGCACGCGGTGGTCAAGGGCCTGTCGTTTGCGCTGGCGCGCGGCAACATCGCCTGCCTGCTGGGGCCCAGCGGCTGCGGCAAGACCACCGTGCTGCGCGCCATCGCCGGCTTCGAGCCGTTGCAGGACGGCCGCATCGTGCTGGACGGGCAGACCGTGTCGTCGTCGGACGCGCTGGTGCCGCCGGAGCAGCGCCGCATCGGCATGGTGTTCCAGGACTACGCGCTGTTCCCGCACCTGGACGTGGCGGCCAACGTCGGCTTCGGTCTGACCGGCGCCGGCCGTACCGAGCGTGCGGCGCGGGTGGAAGAGGTGCTGGGGCTGGTGGGACTTGCCGGCTCGGGACGCAGGTATCCGCATGAGCTGTCCGGCGGCCAGCAGCAGCGGGTGGCGCTGGCGCGCGCACTGGCGCCGCGGCCCGAGCTGTTGCTGCTTGACGAACCGTTCTCCAACCTGGATGTCGATCTGCGCGAGCGCCTGAGCCTGGAAGTGCGCGCGATCCTGAAGGCGCAGGGCACCACCGCCATTCTGGTCACGCATGACCAGTACGAGGCCTTTGCCATGGCCGACGAAATCGGCGTGATGCATGACGGCGTGATCGAGCAGTGGGGCAGTGCGCACGAGTTGTACCACCGCCCGGCGACGCGCTTCGTCGCCGGCTTTATCGGCCAGGGGGTGCTGATGCCGGGGCACCTGCGCGGCGATGCGCGGATCGAAGTGGAGCTGGGCATGCTGAACCCGGCCGTGCCCCTGCAGTTGCCCGCGGATGCCGCCGTCGACGTGCTGGTGCGTCCTGACGACATCGTCCACGACGACGCCAGCCCGATGCAGGCGGAGGTGGTGCACAAGGCCTTCCGTGGCGCCGAGATCCTGTACACGCTGCGGCTGGCCAGCGGCGGCCGGGTGCTGGCGCTGGTGCCCTCGCACCACAACCACGCGGTGGGCGAGCGCATCGGCATCCGCGTCGAGATCGAGGACGTGGTCGCCTTTGCCGCCTAGCCCGGCGCGCAGGCCCGGCACCTGAGCGCAGGACGCCGATGGTCTACACTGTGGCGTTCTGCAATCGCAAGGTTTGATGACGTGGCGGACTCGCTGTTCTCCGATACCCCTGACCGTTCCCGGCAACCGCTGGCCGAGCGCCTGCGCCCGCGCACCATCGACGAGGTGATCGGGCAGCAGCACCTCCTGGGCCCGGGCAAGCCGCTGCGCGTGGCGTTCGAGTCGGGCGAGCCACATTCGATGATCCTGTGGGGCCCGCCCGGCGTGGGCAAGACCACGCTGGCGCGGCTGATGGCCGATGCCTTTGACGCCGAGTTCATCGCGCTGTCGGCGGTGCTGTCGGGCGTCAAGGACATCCGCGAGGCGGTGGAGCGCGCCGAGCAGTTCCGCGCGCACGGGCGGCGCACGCTGGTGTTCGTCGACGAGGTGCACCGCTTCAACAAGAGCCAGCAGGATGCCTTCCTGCCGCACGTCGAGAGCGGTCTGTTCACCTTCATCGGCGCGACCACCGAGAATCCGTCCTTCGAGGTCAACGGCGCGTTGCTGTCGCGCGCGGCGGTCTATGTGCTCAAGAGCCTGGACGATGCCGAACTGACCCAGCTGGCCCTGCGCGCCAGCGAAGAACTGGGTGGCATCAGCTGGCAGGACGAGGCCCTTGCGCTGATCGTGGCCTCGGCCGACGGCGACGGGCGCAAGCTGCTGAACAACATAGAGATCGTGGCGCGCGCCGCGCGCACCGCCGGCGCCGCGCAGATCGATACCGCACTGCTGGGCAGCGCGCTGTCGGAAAACCTGCGCCGCTTCGACAAGGGCGGCGATGCCTTCTACGACCAGATCAGCGCGCTGCACAAGTCGGTGCGCGGCTCGGACCCCGATGCCGCGCTGTACTGGTTCTGCCGCATGATCGACGGCGGCGCCGATCCGCGCTACCTGGCGCGGCGCATCGTGCGCATGGCGTGGGAAGACATCGGGCTGGCCGATCCCCGTGCCGCGCGCATCACGCTGGACGCGGCCGAGACCTACGAGCGGCTGGGCTCGCCCGAAGGCGAACTCGCATTGGGCCAGGCGCTGATCTACCTGGCCATCGCGCCCAAGTCCAATGCCGGCTACAACGCGTACAACGCGGCACGCGCCTTCGTCGGCAAGGACAAGTCGCGGGCGGTGCCGGTGCACCTGCGCAATGCGCCGACAAGGCTGATGAAGGAGCTTGGCTACGGCCATGCCTACCGCTACGCGCACGACGAGCCCGAGGCCTACGCCGCCGGCGAGCATTACTTTCCGGACGACCTGAAGGCGCAGGGCTGGTACCAGCCAGTGCCGCGCGGGCTGGAAGGCAAGATCGCCGAGAAGCTGCGTCATCTGCGTGAACTGGACGATGCCTGGCATCGCGAGCAGCGCGCGGCGAAAGCGAAGGACCCCGGCAAGGGCGGCAAGACCAGCGAATAGGTTGCCTGTTTGCTAACGTGTGTGCAGTAAAATGGCGGGTCCGCCGGCATGTCGCTGGCCCTGCACTTCACCTCAAGCAACATGCTCGACATCCAGCTGTTCCGCAAAGACATCGACGCCGTGGCGCAACGCCTTGCCACGCGCGGCTTCCAACTCGACGTGGCGGCGTTCCAGGCACTCGAGGCCGAACGCAAGCAACTGCAGACCCAGACCGAGGAACTGCAGGCACGCCGCAACAGCCTGTCCAAGCAGATCGGCATGCTCAAGGGCAAGGGCGAGGACGCCTCGGCCGTGATGGCGGAAGTGGGCGGCATCGGCGACACGCTCAAGGCCTCGGCCGCGCGGCTCGACGAGATCCAGGCGCATCTGTCGGAGCTGATGCTGTCGATCCCCAACCTGCCGCACGAAAGCGTGCCGGTGGGCAATGACGAGACGCAGAACGTCGAAGTGCGCCGCGTCGGCGAGCCGCGCCAGTTCGACTTTGCCGTGCGCGACCACGTCGACGTGGGCGAGAAGCTGGGCCTGGACTTCGACACCGCGGTCAAGGTGACCGGCTCGCGCTTTTCGATGTTGCGCGGCGGCTTGGCGCGCCTGAACCGCGCGCTGGTGCAGCTGATGCTCGACACCCATACGCAGGAACACGGCTATACCGAGATGTACGTGCCGTACATCGTCAACGCCGCCTCGATGCGCGGCACCGGCCAGCTGCCCAAGTTCGAGGAGGACCTGTTCAAGGTGCCGCGCAAGGTCGGCAGCGAAGAAGGCGAGCGCATCGAGAACTTCTACCTGATCCCGACCGCCGAGGTGCCGCTGACCAATATCGTGCGCGACGCCATCGTCGCCGGCGAGAAGCTGCCGCTGCGCTTCGTCGCGCATACGCCGTGCTTCCGCTCCGAAGCAGGCTCGTACGGCAAGGACACGCGCGGCATGATCCGCCAGCACCAGTTCGACAAGGTCGAGATGGTGCAGATTGTTCCGGCCGCGCAATCGTTCGACGCGCTGGAAGAGCTGACCGGCCACGCCGAGGCGATCCTGAAGAAGCTGGAACTGCCATTCCGCACCATCGTGCTGTGCACGGGCGACATGGGCTTCGGCAGCACCAAGACCTATGACCTCGAAGTGTGGATCCCGGCGCAGAACACGTACCGCGAGATCAGCTCGTGCTCGAATATGGGCGACTTCCAGGCGCGCCGCATGCAGGCGCGCATGCGCGCGGGGCAGGGCAAGCCGGAGCTGGTGCACTCGCTGAACGGCTCGGGCCTTGCCGTGGGCCGCACGCTGGTGGCCATCCTCGAGAACTACCAGAACGCCGACGGCTCGGTCACGGTCCCGGCCGCGCTGCAGCCTTACATGGGCGGCGCCACTCGCCTGGAACCGGAGCTGTAAAAAATCTGCTGTCGGCCTCTTGCACTGGCCGGTACGGTGTGGCTATAATCTCGGTTTCGCCACACGGCAATGCAGTTACCGGAGAGGTGGCAGAGTGGTCGAATGTACCTGACTCGAAATCAGGCGTACCGGCGACGGTACCGTGGGTTCGAATCCCACCCTCTCCGCCAGACAAGAAGCTGCCCGGTCTCGACCACCGGACAGGCAACAACAGTGTAGTAAAACTCAGGCCGACGCCCACGCAAGTGTGCGTCGGTTTTGTTTTTCCGGTGGTCGGTTTCATCGCTGCCAGCGCCTGGCGGTGCACTATCATGGCGATCCAGCGGACTGCCAACGAGGCCACCGATGACAATGCCACCCGCCACGCCTGCCGAATTCCACGGCGACCCCGCCGAACTGCCCGACGACCCCGACCTGGTTGCCGGCATGCCGTATCGCCACCACAAGGGGGGTGCCTACGCGGTGGTCGGCATCGGACGCCTTGAGGCCGACCTCGCGCCCGCAGTTGTCTATCGCGCGATGCGCGATCCCGCCTTGCTCTGGGTGCGCCGCGCCGACGTGTTCAGCGAGCCCGTGGTGACGCCGCAGGGAGAGGTGCCGCGCTTCGCCCCGGACTGGCCCGCCGCGCTGGCCTGCCTCGACTTCCTGCCGCGCAAGACCGTGCTGGAGGTGCTGGCGCTGCATGACACGCCATACCGGCACTACCACGGCCGCCGCCATGTCCTTGAGATGTTCGAGGTCGCCCGCGCGCGCGGCATCGCGCTGGATCCGGCGCAGGCGCTGGCGGTGCTGTGCCACGACGCGGTCTATGTGCCGGGCTGCGAGCACAACGAGTCGGCTTCGGCGGCCCTGGTCGAAACCGTTGCACCGGAGGTGGACCGCACGGTGCTCGGCCGGGCCGCGCAGATCGTGCGCGACACTCGCACGCATACGCCGACCATCGATGGCGCGGACGCCGTGCTCGATCTCGACCTGTTCCGGCTGGCCGCACCTCCTGACGTATTCGATGCCCACAGCGCCGATGTCTTCGCCGAGAACCGCGGCATGCTGGCCGCGCGCACCGGCTTGCATGGCGATGCGCTGCTGGCGGAGTTCGGGCGCCGGCGTGCCGCTTTCCTGGGCGAGCTGGCGCAGCGGCCGCGCCTGTTCCTGACGCCGCCCTTTGCCGACTGCGAGGCGCCAGCGCGCGCCAATATCGCGCGCATCGGCGGCGCGGAGGATGCGCGTGCCTGAGCTGCCTGCGCGCGTGGGCGCGGTTGGCGATGCCTGGCTGACACCCGGGACGGCGCTTGGGTTGCTGGGGCTGTTCACACTTGCCACGGTGTTGCTGCTGTGCCTGGTGCCGCTGCTGGTGGCGCTGTTGCGCCCGCTGGTGCGCTGGCTCGACGGCATGCGCGTCTGGGGCGCCAGTGCCCTGTCGACGCGCGTGGCCGCACAGGACCGCCCGCGCCGGTTGAGCACGCTGACGCTGCGCGTGCTGGAACGCGATATCGCCGAGCTGCTGCTGGTGCTCGCAGCCGGCGCCGCGCTGCTGGCCTGCGGGGCAGCGCTGTTCTGGCTGGCCGCCGAAGTGGCCCGGGGCGCCGAGGGCGACGAAGTGGTCCATCTCGACCAGCTGGTATTCGCGCAGCTGCGCGCATGGCGCCGCGACTGGCTCGATATCGCCATGGTCGCCGTGACCGAACTGGGCGGTGCGCGCATCTCGGTGGCGGTCGGCGTGGCGGTGTTCGCGTGGCTGTGGTGGCGGCGCGCGTGGGTCACGGCGCTGTACTGGGCCACGGCGCTGCTTGGCGCGCGCGCCTGCGTGATGGCGCTCAAGCTCGGCATGGCGCGGGTGCGGCCGGCCAGCATCTACAGCGGGCTGGAGTCGTATTCCTTTCCGAGCAGCCACGCCACCAGCAGCATGGTGACGTACGGCTTCCTGGCGTTCCTGCTGTGCCTGCGCCAGCCATGGCGCGTGCGCATGCCGGTGCTGGCGCTGACCGTGGTGGCGGTAGTGGCGATCGGGGTCTCGCGGCTGTACCTGGGCATGCACTGGCTGTCCGACGTGGCCGCGGGCTATGCGCTGGGGCTGGCGTGGATCGCGTTACTCGGCACCGCCTACCGTACGCTGCACGTGCCGGCGCCGCGGGACGCGGTGGCGCCGTGGCGGCTCGGCGTGGTGGCGGCGGCCGCGGTGGTGGTGGCGTTCAGCTACGTGGCGTGGTTCGGCATGCCGGATACACTGGAGCGCTATCGCCAGGCAGGACTCGCTACGGCTGTCCCACCGCAGGATCTTCTGGCGACGGCAGGCGCGATACCAGCAGCTGGTCGATCTTGTGGTGGTCGATGTCCAGCACTTCAAAGCGATAGCCCGCCACGGTAATCGACTCGGATTTCTTCGGGATGCGCTTGAGCGCGTAGATCACCAATCCGCCAGCGGTGTCGACATAGTCCTCACCGGGCAGGGCATCGAGTTCCAGCGCCTTCTTCAGATCCACCAGCGGCGTCAGGCCGTCGACCAGCCACGAGCTGTCGTCGCGTCGCACGATCTGCTCGTCTTCGCTGGAGTAGAGGATGTCGCCCATCAGCGCGCCGACGATATCGTCGAGCGTGACGATGCCCACCACCAGCCCGTACTCGTTCATTACCACGGCAAAGTTCTGGTGCATCTCGCGGAAGCGCGTGAGCGACTCGGACAGGGTCAGCGTGTCGGGGATCACCAGGACGTTCTTGTCGTGGTGGCGGCCGATGTTGCCGATCACCGTGGCGCTTTCGTCGGCCAGCAGCAGCTGCAGGATGTCCTTGGAATCGATATAGCCCTGCACGTCGTCCAGGTCATGCCCGCACACCGGGTATTGCGCATGCGGCTGGTTGACCAGCTTGCGCCGCACGCTGTCGGCGGGCTCGTTCAGGCTCAGCCAGACCACGTCGTCGCGCGGCGTCATGATCGCGGTGATGCCCTTGAACTCGAGTTCGAACACATTCTCGATCAGGTGCAGCTCATGCTTGTGCAGCACGCCGGCCTCGGCCCCGGCATCGACCATGGCGGCGATGTCCTCGGTGGTGATCTGGTCGACCGGCTTGGTCGGCATGCGCAACAGCCGCAGCGTGGCGTCGGCGGCGGCGTTGAAGACCCACACCAGCGGCTTGAGCACGCGCAGCAGCGTCAGCATCGGGTCGATCACTGCGAGCGCGCATGCTTCCGGGAAGGTCATCGCGATGCGCTTGGGAATCAGGTCGGCAAACTGGATAAACAGCAGCGTCACGATCAGGAACGAGCCGATATTGGCCACGCGCTGCGCGTGAGCCACCTGCATATAGGGCGACAGCGTTTCCAGCAGCAGGTCGGACACGTGCTTCTCGCCGAGGATACCGGCGAGGATGGCCACGCTGTTGACGCCGATCTGCACGATGGTGAAGAAATTCCCTGGCTCTTCCTTGAGCAGCAGTACGCGCGTGGCGCGGCCATCGCCGCGCTCGGACAAGACCTGGAGCTTGGTGCGGCGTGCGGCGGTCAGCGCGATCTCGGAGATGGAGAAGAAGGCGCTGACCAGGACAAGAGCGGTCAGGGTCAGGACAAACATAGGCGGTCTGGCGCATGCGGCCAGCGAGTGCAGGCGGCTTGATGATGGTGCACCGCCTGTGAAGCTGTCAAATTGGCGCCGGCGCGGCCATCATTCCAGTATCGCCGTACGCACCTTGGCGCCTCCCGGCAGCGAACCTTCGAGGCTGATCACCGGCGCTTCCAGCCGCTGTGGCAGCGTTGCCGCCAGCTCCTGCGCCGCCTGCGCGAACTGCACGCGCAGGTCGTCGGCCAGGCTGGAGCCGGCGCGGTGGCTGGCGCGCAGCATCTGGATTTCGAACGGCAGTTCCGGCGCCACGTCATGCAGCGCCACATGGCCGGGATTGGCGCTGAGCGCGGTGTACTGGTCCAGCAGCGTCAGGCCTAGCCCGGCATCGACCAGCGCCAGCGCCAGCGAATAGGTCTGCACCTCCAGCGTCGAGCGCGGCTCGAGCGCGTGCCGCGCCAGCGTCTGGCGCACCAGCAGGCCGAGCGAGCTGTTGTCGTCATAGCCGATGAAGGGGCGGTCCATCAGCCGCTGCATCGGCACTTGGCGGCGGCGCCCCGCGGCGGGCAGCGGCTGGCCGCGCGGCACCGCCAGCAACATGCGGCCGCTGGCCACCGGCTCGCTCGAAATGGCCTCGTGGCGCGGCGGCAAGAAGGCAAAACCCAGGTCGATCTGGTTGGCCAGCAGCGCACCGACGATCTCGTCGGTATGGTGGGTCAGCACCTGCACCTGTGTGTCGGGGTGGCGCGCGCAGAAGCGCCGCACCGCCGGCACCAGCAGCGGGTTGGCCAGGCTTGGCGTGGCCGCCACGCGCAGGCGCCCGGCGCCCTTGTGGCGCAGGCTTTCCGAGACCCGGCGCACCCGCTCGATCTCGCCATATAGCCTTTCGACATCGCCGTACAAGGCGTTGGCCTCCGGCGTCGGCTGCAGGCGACCGCGCACGCGCTCGAACAGGCGGAAGCCGAGCGAGGCCTCGGCATGCTGCAGCACGCGCGTGACCACGGGCTGGGACACGTGCAGCAGGCGCGCGGCTTCGCTGACAGTGCCGGTCAGCATCACGGCGCGGAAAACCTCGATCTGGCGCAGGCGCATGGGATTTGGGGGGCTGGAACGCGATAGGCACAGGCCATCCATAGCCTGAAGACATATTCTGGCACGTATTCGCATTGGGCAAGCCGGCCCTGCTGTTCTAACCTCTGGCATCGATCTTTTGATGCAACAAGGAAGTCAATGCGGGTAGTGATCGTGGGCGCCGGAGTGGTGGGCATGACAACGGCGTGGCGCCTGGCGCAGGACGGGCATGAGGTGACGGTGCTGGAACGACACCGGGGTCCCGGCGAGGAAACCAGCTTTGCCAATGGCGGGCAGCTCAGCTACAGCTATGTGGCGCCGCTGGCCGGGCCGGGCGTGATGGGCAAGGTGCCCGGCTGGCTGCTGCGGCGCGATTCGCCGATGCGCTTCCGCCCGGTGGCCGATCCCGCGCAATGGCGCTGGCTGGCCGCCTTCATGAGCGCCTGCAATGCCGGCACCAGCGAGGCCACCACACGCAAGCTGCTGCGCCTGGGCTTCTATTCGCGCGACCAGTTGCAGGCGTTCGTGGCGCAGCACGAGCGCGGGGACACCGGCTTCGGCTTCGATTTCGCGAGGCGCGGCAAGCTGGTGGTGCACCGCGACGAAGCGGCGTTTGCCTCGGCGTGCCGGCTGCTGGATTACCAGGCCAGCCTGGGCTGCGAGCAGCAGGCACTGGACCGCGATGCCTGCGTTGCGCTGGAGCCTGCGCTGGCCGGCATCCGCGACGAGATCGCCGGCGCCATCTACACGCCGAGCGAGGAGGTGGGCGACTGCCACCGCTTCTGCGTGTCGCTGGCACGGTTGCTGCAACACGGCGGCGGCACAGGCGTGTCGCTGCGCTTTGGCACCGTGGTGCAGGGGCTGATGCAGCAGGGCGGGCGCGTGACCGGCGTGCGCACCGATGCCGGCGAGGTGCCGGCCGATGTGGTCGTGGTCGCGGGCGGCATCGGCAGCGTGCCGCTGCTGCGCCCGCTGGGCGTGCGGCCGATGCTGTGGCCGCTCAAGGGCTATAGCATCACCGTGCCGCTGGCCAGCGGCGCGCGCGCGCCGCATATCAGCGTGACGGATTTCGCTAACAAGATCGTTTACGCGCGGATCGGCAATACACTGCGGGTGGCAGGCATGGCCGACCTGGTGCGCGGCGGCACCCGCATCGACCCGGAGCGGGTCGGCACGCTGGTGGCGCAAACGCGCGCCCTGTTTGACGGCATCGTGCCGGACCTGCCGCTGGCGCAGCTGCAGCCGTGGGCAGGCCTGCGTCCGGCCACGCCGGACGGGCTGCCGCTGATCGGGCCATCGCGCGTGTCTGGCCTGTGGCTGAACCTCGGCCACGGCGCGCTGGGCTTCACGCTGGCGATGGGCAGCGCCGGCCTGCTGGCCGACCGGCTGGCGGGGCGTCGCCCGGCGCTGGACGTCAAGGACTTCGATGCCGCGCGCGCGTAGCGCAGCGGCATGCGGCAATGGTTCCTGCAGTACCCGTGAGTTCGCAATACCTCGAGAAAACGAGCCTCAATGACCAAGCCCCATTACAAGGAGCGCGACATGAAACCACTGCACACCCGCTTTGCCACCCCCTGCATGCTTGCCGCCGCCGCGTTGCTGCTGGCCGCCGGCGCGGCCCAGGCTGCCGACGGCGACACGCTGAAGAAGATCAAGGACAGCGGCGTGATCTCGCTGGGCTACCGCGAATCGTCGATCCCGTTCTCGTACACCGACGGCAAGGAGGTGATGGGGTACTCGCACGAGATCCTGCTGCAGATCGTCGACAAGGTGAAGAGCGAGCTGAAGATGCCGAACCTGCAGGTGCGGCTGACGCCGATCACTTCGCAGAACCGCATCCCGCTGGTGCAGAACGGCACCATCGACATCGAGTGCGGCAGCACCACCAATAACCTGGAGCGCCAGAAACAGGTGGCGTTCTCCAACAGCCTGTTCGTCTATGGCATCAAGATGCTGACGAAGAAGGACTCGGGCGTGAAGGAGTTCACCGACCTGAAGGACCGCAACGTTGTCACCACTGCCGGCACCACCGGCGAGCGCCTGCTGGTCAAGATGAACGGCGAGAAGGCGATGAACATGAATCTGATCAGCACCAAGGACCATGGCCAGTCCTTCCTGATCCTGGAAAGCGGGCGCGCCGCTGCCTTCGTCATGGACGAGCCGCTGCTGTACGGCGAGCGCACCAAGGCCAAGAGCGCGGGCGACTGGGTGGTGGTCGGCGCGCCGCTGCAGACCGAGAACTATGCCTGCATGTTCCGCAAGGACGATCCTTCGTTCAAGAAGCTGGCCGACGGCGTGATCGCCGACCTGCAGACCAGCGGCCGCGCGGAGAAGCTCTACAACAAGTGGTTCATGTCGCCGATCCCGCCGCGCAACATCAACATGAACTACCCGCTGTCGACCGACATGAAGGCACTGTTCGCGGCGCCCAACGACAAGGCCTACCAGTAAACAGGCAGGGAGGTGCCGCCGCGGCGTCTGCTTCGCCCGGCGGTTATATAGCCATGATGAATCGTTATTTCGCCATCGATAGCGTTTGCGGTAGTGTAGCGCCCGATATAGGCTCATAGCAGCACAACCGGCCGGCAGCCCTCCACGAGAGGCTGGCCGGCGTTGCCTGCCCACCTACTGCTTATCCGCATCTACTGGAGAACATATGCGATCGATTCGTACTGGCTGGTTCAAGTCGCTGCTGGCGGCCTCGCTGATGGCGGGGGCCGGCCTTGCGGCCACCGCGGCCCATGCCGCCGACCTGCTCGATACCGTCAAGCAAGCCGGCGTGCTCAAGATCGGGCTGGAGGGCACGTACCCGCCGTTCGGCTTCCGCGGCGCCAAGAATGAACTGGAAGGGTTTGACGTCGACGTCGCGCGCGCGGTGGCGGGCAAGCTCGGGGTCAAGCCCGAGTTCGTCACCACCGAGTGGAGCGGCATCATCGCCGGCCTGCAGGCGGGCAAG
The DNA here is from genome assembly GCF_017814975.1 of Cupriavidus consociatus. Classification (GTDB taxonomy): domain Bacteria; phylum Pseudomonadota; class Gammaproteobacteria; order Burkholderiales; family Burkholderiaceae; genus Cupriavidus; species Cupriavidus consociatus. The sequence continues at coordinate 149,678 of NZ_JAGIQA010000014.1, read as the reverse complement.
TTCGACGTGATCGTCAACCAGGTCAATGTCACGCCGCAGCGCCAGCAGGTGCTGGACTTTTCCACGCCCTACGTCTACTCGGATGCGCAGCTGATCCAGCGCAAGGACGACAAGCGCCAGTTCAAGTCGCTGGAAGACCTGAAGGGCCACAAGCTCGGCGTCAGCCTGGGCAGCAATTACAACGAGCTGGCCAAGTCAGTGGCCGGCATCGACGTCAAGACCTATCCCGGCGCGCCCGAGTACCTGCGCGACCTGGCGGCACAGCGCGTTGACGCCGCGCTCAATGACCGGCTGATGGTGGCCTACCTGGTCAAGACCGCCAACCTGCCACTGCGCCCGGGCGCGATCGTGGCGGGCGCCACTACGCAGGTGGCCATCCCGTTCCGCAAGGACAACCCCAAGTTCGCGCAGGCCATCAACCATGCGCTGGAAGACCTGAGCAAGGACGGCACGCTGGGCAAGCTCTCGGTGAAGTGGTTCGGCACCGACGTGACCAAGCCCGCCGGCAAGCCGGTCAAGTAAGCCGGATCAAGTAAGCCGGCCAGCGAGCCGGGCGGTATCATGTCGCGGCGCGGCGGCCAGCATGGCTGCCGCGCCGCTTTGTTTTCTTACCTCTAGTCCGCCGCCACGCCCATGTCCGCTCTCCAGCTCGTCATCGATTCCCTGCCCGTGCTGCTGCAGGGCACGCTGCTGACCATCAAGTTCGCATTGTGGTCGATGCTGTTCGGGCTGGTGATCGGTACCGTGGTGGCGCTGATGGGCATCAGCCACAGCCGCCCGCTCAAGGCGGTGGCGCGCACCTATGTCAGCATCATGCGCGGCACGCCGCTGCTGGTGCAGATCTTTGTCGTGTACTACGGACTCCCGGGTGTCGGCATCGCGCTGGAGCCCACACCGGCCGGCGTGCTGACGCTGAGCTTGAATGTAGGGGCGTACCTGTCGGAAAGCATGCGCGGCGCCATCCTGGGCGTGGCGCGCGGCCAATGGCTGGCCGCATACAGCCTGGGGCTGACGCCGGCGCAGGCGCTGCGCTACGTGGTGGGCCCGCAGGCGCTGCGGCTGGCGGTGCCGAGCTTGTCGAACAGCCTGATCAGCCTGATCAAGGATACGTCGCTGGTGTCGGTGATCACGGTGACGGAACTGCTGCGCACAGCGCAGGAGGTCATCGCGGCGACGTACCAGCCGTTGCCGCTGTACCTGGCGGTGGCGGCGATCTACTGGGTGTTGAGCACGGGGTTGTCAGGGCTGCAGCATATGCTGGAGCGGAAGCTGTCGTTGCCGGGGAGGCATTGACTCCCATGGGTAAGGAAGAGGAGGGCGGTTTTGAGTGCTCCGAAGCCGCCCGAGCTAGCCCAAGCAAGGTGTTCTCCCTCTCCCCTCATGGGGAGAGGGAGCAAGCCCTGGGCATGGCGAGAGGGTTACCCCTGCGCGATCCGCCCCGCGATATGCCCCAGCGCCTCTTCCACCTGGTCCACCAGGATCAGGCACAGGTCGCCCGGCTTCAGGTGCGACAACGCGGTGTCGATGGCCAGGAATTCGCCACGGATTTCCTCGACCTGGCTGGTGCGCTGCGCGCCTTGCAGGCCTTCGCGCAGCAGCGCCAGCACCTCGCCGTCGGCACGCCCGCGCTGGCACTGGTCCTGGTACAGCACCACTTCGTCGAATACGCCGCCCAGGATCTGCGTCTGGCGACGGATGTCCTCATCGCGGCGGTCGCCGGCGCCGCTGATCACGACCACCCGGCGGCCGGCCGGCATGGTCTCGACCGCGTTGCACAATGCCTGGATCGCGTCCGGGTTGTGGCCGTAATCGGCGATCAGCATGGCGCCCTTGTAGTCGAACACGTTGAAGCGGCCGGGAGCCGTCGCGGCGTCATTGACGAAGGTAGCCAGGCCGCGGCGGATGATGGCCCAGTCGATGCCCAGCGCCCACGCGGCGGCGATCGATGACATCGCGTTCTCGACCTGGAAGCCGATGGTGCCGTTGCGCGTCAGCGGAATCTCCGCCAGCGCGATGCGCACCTGGGTGTCGCCCTCCGACGCCACGATCTCGGCGCCGTCGACAAAGACCACGCGCTTGCCTTGCGCACGATGCGTGGCCATTGCAGGCTGGTTCGGATCGTGCGCGAAGAAGGTCACGCTGCCGGGGCAGGCGTCGGCCATGGACACCACCATCGGGTCGGCTGCATTGAGCACGGCCATGCCGTGCGGCGCGACGTTCTGCACGATCACGCTCTTGAGCACCGCCAGGTCTTCCACCGAATTGATGTACGACAGGCCCAGGTGGTCGCCTTCGCCGACGTTGGTCACCACGGCCACGTCGCAACGGTCGAAGGCCAGCCCTTCGCGCAGCAGGCCGCCACGCGCGGTTTCAAAAACGGCCGCGTCCACATCGGGATGCAGCAGCACGTTGCGCGCGCTGCGCGGGCCGCTGCAGTCGCCGGTATCGATGCGCTCGCCCTGGATATAGACGCCGTCAGTGCCGGTCATGCCCATGCGCAGGCCGCTGGTGGCCATGATATGGGTGATCAGGCGCACAGTCGTGGTCTTGCCGTTGGTGCCGGAGACGGCCACCACTGGGATGCGGCCATCGTCGCCATCGGAGAACATGGTCGAGATGATCGCCTCGCCCACCGCGCGGCCCTTGCCGTACGATGGCTGCAGGTGCATGCGCAGGCCCGGCGCGGCGTTGACCTCGACGATGCCGCCGGCCTGTTCCTCGAACGGCTTGAGCATGGTCTCGCACACCGCGTCGACGCCGGCAATATCCAGGCCCACCATCTGCGCCGCGGCCACGGCGCGCGCCGCGATGTCCGGGTGGACGTCGTCGGTCACGTCGGTGGCGCTGCCGCCGGTGGACAGATTGGCGTTGTTGCGCAGCACCACGCGCGTGCCCTTGGCCGGCACGGAATCGGCGGTCAGGTTCTGCTTGGCCAGCACCGCCAGCGCGATATCGTCGAAGCGGATCTTGGTCAGCGAGGTGGCATGGCCTTCGCCGCGGCGCGGATCGCGGTTGACTTCCTCGACCAGCGCGCGCACGGTGTGCACGCCGTCGCCGGTCACCTGCGGCGGGTCGCGGCGCGCGGCCGCCACCAGCTGCTTGCCGACTACCAGCAGGCGGAAGTCGTGGCCGGGGATGTAGCGCTCGACGATCACGTCGGAGCTGATGTCCGAGGCGACCTCGTAGGCCGTCATCACTTCCTCGCGGGTGCGGATGCGCACCGCCACGCCCTTGCCCTGGTTGCCGTCGCGCGGCTTGACCACCACCGGCGCGTCGATTTCCTGCGCGGCGGCCCAGGCTTGCTCGGCGCTGCGTACCGAGCGGCCCAGCGGCACCGGCACGCCGGCGGCGTGCAGCAGGCTCTTGGTCAGTTCCTTGTCCTGCGCGATCGATTCGGCCACGGCGCTGGTGCGGTCGGTCTCGGCGGCCTGGATGCGGCGCTGCTTGCTGCCCCAGCCGAACTGCACCATCGAACCCTGCGTCAGGCGCCGGTAGGGGATGCCGCGCGCCACGCCGGCATAGACGATCGAGCCGGTGCTGGGCCCCAGGCGCACGTCTTCATCCAGGTCGCGCAGGCGATGCAACGCGTCGGCCAGGTCGAAGGCGGTATCGTTGCGCGCGGCCAGGCACAGTGCCTCGGCCAGCTCGAACGCGAGCCTGCCGACTTCTTCCTCGCTGTACTGCACGATCACCTGGTAGGTGCCGGGCTCCACCGTCTGCGCGGTGCGGCTGAACGTGACCGGGCAGCCGGCGGCCGCCTGCAGGCGCAGTGCGGCGACTTCCAGCACGTGCGCGAGCGAGAGTTCGCCCGATTCCTCGTCCGGGCGCAGCGGCCCGATTTCGGGAAAGCGCGCGCGCAGCCGGTCTTCAAAGCCGGGCAGGTCCGACAGCATGCCGGTGGTGTCCTTGCAGACGACGATGGCTTCAATAGCGGTGTGGCGGCACCACAGGTTCGGACCCCGCAGGGCCCGGATACGGGAGACTTCCATGGAACGGTTCCGTGTCTTCTATGCGCTGTGTTCAGGCGCCGCGTCAGGCGCGGCGCGCAGGCTGGCCCATCCAGTGGTGTACCAGGTCGACAGTGGCCGCGGTGGCGGCCTCGTCGCACTGCAGCACCAGCAGGTCGCCCGGCACCAGCTGGCCGAGCGCGGTCTCGATGGCATTGGCACGTGCGCCTTCGTCGATGATCTTGGTCACGCGGCGGCCTTCATACAGCCCTTGCTTGAGCAGCGCGCGCGCCTCGGCGTCGGGCAGGTCGCGCTTGACGCTGCGGTCTTCGCACAGGAAGACGCGGTCGAAATGCTGGCCCAGCACCTTGCCCTGGCGCACCAGGTCTTCATCGCGGCGCTGCACGCCGGCGCCGTAGACCACCATGCGGCGTTCGGACGGGAAGCGGTCCAGCGCGGCCGCAAGCGCTTCCAGCGCGGGCGCGTTGTGAGCGTCGTCGACGACCACGGTGGCGCCATTGCGCTCGAACAGCGTGAAGCGGCCCGGCACGTCGACCTGGCCGACGTCGAATGTCACCACGCCGGCGCGGATCAGGTCGTTGGAGATGCCCAGCGCCCAGCCCGCGGCCACGGCCGCCAGCACGTTCTCGACCTGGAACGCCACGCGGCCGGCGTAGGTCAGCGGCACCGCGGCCACGTCGACCAGCGGCGTTTCCTTGCTGCCGACGGCCAGCACGATCTTGCCTTCGCGCACATACACCGCGCGCTTGCCTGCGGCGCGATGCGACATGATCGCGGGCAGCTCCGGCGTCAGGCCGAAGAAGATCACGTCGCCGTCGCACAGCTCGGCCATCTCGACCAGGCGCTCGTCGCGCGCGTTAAGCACGGCGGCGCCGTCCTTGAGCACCACGTCGACCTGCGTGCGCAGCACGTTGTACATGCGGTCCTCGTCCTCGACGTAGTAGTCGCCGAGGTGGTCGGGCTGGTCGAAGTTGGTGACCACGCCGACCTGGCAGCGGTCATAGACCAGGCCTTCGGACAGGATGCTGCCGCTGTCGTTCTCGAACACGGCGGCCTCGACCGCGCGGTTCATCAGGATGCGGTGGCCGGCGTCCCAGTTGGCGCGGTCGCCGCTCTGCACCAGGCGTCGGTCCAGGAACAGCCCGTCGCTGCAGGCCAGGCCAGTATGCTTGCCAGACAGCTGCAGCAGGCGCGCGACCAGGCGCGCCACCACGGTCTTGCCGTTGGTGCCGGTCACGCCGACCACCGGGATGCGGCCGCAGTCGTCCTGCTCGGCCTCGGGGAACAGGTGGTTGACGATGGCGCGGCCCACCGGACGCGGCGTGCCTTCGGCCGGCTTGATGTGCATCAGCAGGCCCGGACCGGCGTTGACCTCGACGATGGCGCCGCGCTGTTCAGCCAGCGGGCGCGAGATGTCCTCAGCCACGAGATCCACGCCGGCGATGTCCAGCCCAACCACGCGCGCGGCCAGCGACGCATGTGCGGCCACGCTCGGGTGGACGCGGTCGGTCACGTCGAACGCGACGTTGCCGTTGCGCTGGATCAGCACGGTGCGGCCCTCAGCCGGCACCGAGCTGCCGTCCATGCCCTGGCGCTTCAGCTCCAGGCGCGCGGCGGAATCCAGGCGCACGCGGTTCAGCGGATGGTCTTCGGTGCTGCCCCGCCGCGGATCGGAATTGATCTGCAGTTCGATCAGCTCGTCGATGGTGGACTTGCCGTCGCCGACCACGCAGGCAGTCTCGCCCATCGCCGCGGCAACCACGCGGCCGCCCACCACCAGCAGGCGGTGTTCGTTACCGGGGATGAAGCGCTCGACGATGACGCCGCTGCCTTCGTCCAATGCCACGGCGTAGGCGGTCTCGACCTCCTCGCGGGTGACCAGGTTGGTAAAGACGCCACGGCCGTGGTTGCCGTCATAGGGCTTCACCACCACCGGCACGCCGATGTCTTCGGCGGCGTCCCAGGCGTCTTGCGGCGAGTCGACCATGCGGCCTTCCGGCACCGGCACGCCGCACGACTCGAGCAGGCTCTTGGTCAGGTCCTTGTCGCGCGAGATGCTTTCGCCGATGGCGCTGGTCCGGTCGGTCTCGGCCGTCCAGATGCGGCGCTGGCGCGCGCCGTAGCCAAGCTGGACCAGGTTGCCGTCCGACAGGCGGATAGCAGGGATGTCCCGATCATCGGCGGCATCGACGATGCACGCGGTGCTGGGGCCGAGGCAGTGCTCGTCCACCAGGCGGCGCAGGTGGTCCACGGCGGCGGTGACGTCGAAAGGACGGTCCTCGATCGCGGCCATGACCAGATCGCGCGCGCTGAACAGGGCGGCGCGGGTGACTTCCTCGTGCCAGGCACGGACGATCACCTTGTAGACGCCGCGCACCGGGGTCTCGCGCGCCTTGCCGAAGCCGCCGGGCATCCCCGCCAGGTTCTGCAGCTCAAGCGTCACGTGTTCCAGGATATGGCCAGGCCAGGTGCCTTCCTTCAAGCGCTGCAGGAAGCCGCCGCGCTCGCCGATGCTGCAGCGATGCTCGATCAGCGAGGGCAGCCATGCCGACAGGCGCTCGTAGAATCCCGGAATCGTGTTGGAGGGAAAGTCCTCCAGTTCCCCGATATCGACCCATGCCTCCAGGACGGGCCGATATGTCCACATATTCGGGCCGCGCAGCGACATGACATCGAAAATCTCAATGTCCTTCTTTTTCATTGAATTTGCTTGAGGCAGTGGGCGGAACGCCCGAGAAATGGAAGCCTAACCTTTCAATAACGTTACAGCTTAGTACAGGTTGACTTTCTTCGATTAAAAGTGTTTGTGCAGTGCATCAGGGCAACCCGCGGGTTCGCTGTTATTTACGTCGTTATGTATACTGCGGGCGAATTCACGGGCAGCCAGTGCGCGCCCGGCCTAAATTTGTTTCAAGTTATGTCCTTTCCCCTGGACGCTGCACGCCGCGCCATCCATGACCCAGTCCTCCCTGCCTGCCCTTAACATCCCCGCCTCCGACGAGCCGTGGCGTGCCGAATCCGGAACGTGGCTCCGTCCCGGCGAGAACGTCCTGGCCGGACTGGTGCTGGACCTCGACGCGAGGCTGCATTTTACCCAAGGGTGGCTGGTTGTGACCGATCAGCGCATCGTCGCCCGGCCGCCAGGCGAAAAAAATGTGCGGGAATGGAACATCTCGCCCGAACTGCGCCTTTCCCATACCGATCATGCGGGGGTCGGCACCCTTGAACTGGCTGGTCGAACGGGTCGGCTGGCCAGCTGGCGATATACGCTTGGTTACAATCCAGCTGCGCTGCGGCTCGCCGACCAGTTCGAAATGCGCCGCGATGCCACGTCGGCTGCCGAAACGGGCAAGTCAGGCGAAGTGGCGTGCCCGACCTGCAAGGCGCCGCTGCCGCCGGAAGAGGAGGAGTGTCCCCAGTGCAACCGCGAGTTGGAAACGCCGCCGTCGACCTGGGCATTGCTGCGCCTGTGGCGCTTTGCCCGGCCTTACCGCTGGCAGCTGTTGGCCGGTTTCCTGCTGACGGTGCTGTCAACCGGCGCCACGCTGGTGCCTCCATACCTGACCATGCCGCTGATGGACAAGGTGCTGATTCCGTACCAGAACGGGGTACCGATCGATTACGGCCGCGTGCGCATGTACCTGAGTGGCCTGCTTGGCGCAGCGTTGGTGGCATGGAGCCTGGGTTGGGCGCGCACCTACCTCCTGGCGCGTGTATCAGAGCGCATCGGTGCGGATCTGCGCACAACGACCTACGAACATCTGCTTAAGCTGTCGCTGGAATATTTCGGCGGCAAGCGTACCGGTGACCTGATGGCGCGCATCGGCTCGGAAAGCGACCGAATCTGCGTGTTCCTGTCCCTGCACTTGCTGGACTTTGCGACTGATGTGCTGATGATCGTCATGACGGCGGTGATCCTGGTCTCGATCAATCCATGGCTGGCGCTGGTGACGCTGGTGCCACTGCCGTTCATCGCCTGGATGATCCACCTGGTGCGCGATCGCCTCCGGCATGGTTTCGAAAAGATCGACCGCATCTGGTCGGAAATCACCAACGTACTGGCCGACACCATCCCCGGCATCCGCGTGGTCAAGGCGTTCGCGCAGGAAAAGCGCGAAGTGACGCGCTTCCGCGAGGCAAACAAGCACAACCTGGCCATCAACGATCGCGTCAACGCGGTATGGTCGCTGTTTACGCCGACTGTGACGCTGCTGACCGAGATCGGGCTGCTGATCGTATGGATGTTCGGCATCTGGCAGGTGTCGCACAGCGCCATCACGGTGGGCGTGCTGGTTGCCTTCCTGACCTATATCAGCCGTTTCTATACGCGCCTCGATTCGATGAGCCGTATCGTTTCGGTGACGCAGAAGGCCGCGGCGGGTGCCAAGCGGATCTTCGACATCCTTGACCATGTCTCGAGCGTGCCGGAGCCCGTGCGTCCGACCAAGCTCGACAAGGTCGAAGGTGCCATCGACATGCGCGACCTGGGCTTCCGCTACGGCAACCGGGCGGTGATCCGCGGACTCGACCTGTCGATCGCGCCGGGCGAGATGATCGGGCTGGTCGGGCACAGCGGCTCGGGCAAGAGCACCCTGGTCAACCTGATCTGCCGCTTCTACGATGTTTCCGAAGGGGCGATTCGTGTCGACGGCGTTGACATTCGCTCGCTGCCGGTCTCCGAGTACCGCCGCCATATCGGCCTGGTGCTGCAGGAGCCGTTCCTGTTCTTCGGCACCATCGCCGACAACATCGCCTACGGCAAGCCGGATGCCACGCGCGAGGAGATCATCGCCGCCGCGCGCGCCGCGCATGCGCACGAGTTCATCCTGCGCCTGCCGCACGGCTACGACTCGCTGGTCGGGGAGCGCGGCCAGGCGCTGTCGGGCGGCGAGCGCCAGCGCATCTCGATCGCGCGCGCGCTGCTGATCAACCCGCGCATCCTGATCATGGACGAGGCGACGTCGTCGGTGGACACGCAGACCGAGAAGGAAATCCAGAAGGCGCTCGACAACCTGGTGCAAGGTCGCACCACGATCGCCATCGCGCACCGACTGTCAACGCTGCGCAAGGCCGACCGCCTGGTGGTGATGGACCGCGGCAAGATCGTCGAAGTCGGCAGCCACGACGAACTGCTGTTGCGAGAGGGCGCTTATTTCAAGCTGTATCAGGCGCAGGCGCGCAACGTTGATACCGAGGACGACGACGAGCGCGAAGCCGTGACCGCACTGCCGGAGGTGGCCAATGCCCACTGAGATGACCTTGGCTGACACCAATGCCGCAGCCAGCGCGAACTTCAAGCTGTCGCGCAATCCGTTTGGCCGTCTGACGCTGATCCATGACGACGGCACAATCTATGAAGGGGTGGTGCCGGTGCGCGCCTTCCCGATCTCCGCGCCGCAAGGTGGCATCGGCATGATGAGCGCCGACGGGCATGAGGTGGTGTGGATTCCGCGGCTTGAGGCCCTTCCTGCCAACGAGCGCAGGATGATCGAAGAGGAACTCGCATCGCGCGAGTTCATGCCGGAGATCGAGCGCATCGTCGAGGTCTCGACATTCGCCACGCCAAGCGTGTGGACCGTGCAGACCGATCGGGGACGGACCTCGCTCGTGCTGCGCGGCGAAGAAGCGATCCGGCGGCTGTCCGGCAACACTCTGATGGTGTCGGACAGCCATGGGATCCACTACCTCATCCGGGATCTGATGGCGCTCGACAAGCACAGCCGCAAGCTGCTGGACCGGTTCCTCTGACGGCTGGCAGGTGGCCTGGCGCAAGCCAAAACGGCGCCTGGCGGCGCCGTGTTTCGTTTATTACTGGTAGTCCAGCGTAAATATCATGGCGCTCGACACCGCCCCAGGCGATGGCGTGCCGCCCAGCGCGACATAGCGTGCACCGAAGCGGTAGGTGGAAGGCACGTTGGCGGCAATGTTGCCCATGGCATTGCGTACTTGCAGCGGCACTGGCGTGCTGCCGGTGTCATTGACGATCTGCACGCCCGCGCCGCTGGCTCTGCCGCCTGTCCCTGCATTGGCGATTCCGAGTATGCCGTTGGGCGCTGATTGCACCGGGGTTCCACCCGCTCCGTCCAGTGTCAGGCCGACGATGGCAGCCCCGCTGCAGGTCAGCTGGATCGAGAAGGGCGTATTGCCGGCGGCCCCTTGGGTCGCCAGCGTACTGGCACTGACATTGGGCAATGTCACCACGGCGGGGTAGTTGACATTGCAGGCAATCTCGCGCGGCGAGGCACTGCCCGAGAAGCCGATGTAGTTGACATAGCCGCCGCCGAGCGCACCTGCCGTCGAGCCCTTGTAGACGCCAAAGCCGAAGCGGGTCTGCGTTGGATCGAGATCGCCGGTGGAAATCACGCCAGTCTTCACGAATTCCACCGAAACCGATACGGAATAGGTCATGTCAGCGTTGACCGTGCCGAGGTTGGCGGCGCGTGTATCGCAGTTGACCCCCCAGGCATTGGTCATTGGTTGTCCCGCCGCGTTGCGCAGCCGGATGCCGATGCCGGCGACGCCGGTGGAATAGACACCCGGCATGACTTCGTTGCCCGAGCCGTAGTAGCAGGAAATGATCGGCGCGCCGGCCACCACGTATGGCTGCGTCTCCGTGCATGTGCCGGTGAAGGTGTAATAGCGGACGGTGCCGGGAATCGTGCTGCCGACCGGCAGGTTGACGGCCACCGCCATATTGTTCATGGTCTGCAGGTAGGGCATGGCGGGCGTGCTGGTACAGCCGGCATGGGCGAGGTGCGGGGCGCTCAGGCACGCGAGCACAAGCAGCCAGCGTTTGAGCGCACCGAGCAGGCGGATACCGATGGGTAGAGCGTTGTGCATTGGGTTCAGCGGTTGCGGAGGCTGGCGGTGGCCGTGAGACCCCAGATTGCGTTCGCTGGAATTGGCGCCGCCTGCCCGTTAAGGGACGAGCCAACTGTAGTCGTATCGCTTTGCGCCGATGGGCGGAAATTTCCGAATGCGTTGGGAAGATTTCGGCAGATGCGGCGCCAGTACCGAGACCAGCACCTCTGATAGGCTGCCCTGCGGGCATGAAAAACGGGCCAAGTGGCCCGTTGACTGTTTTCGCCCCAATCGCATGCCCTGCCCGTGGCAGCGCCGCTGAAGCAAGCTAGTGCAGCATGTCCGGCGAGTCGTCGTCTTCGTCCCAATCCTCATGCATCATCGGCGCATCCGGAGCCATGTCGAACACCATGGAGTGGTAGCGGATGCTGAACCACTCGCGGAACATGCCCAGCGTCAGGGTCTCGGGCCATAGCGAATCGTCGAACCACTCGGCCAGCATGAATTCGAAGAATTCCTGCCAGCGCTTCTCGACCCAGTGAACCGCGTTGGCATGCGTATCCGCCAGTTCCTCGGGCAGCAGGAATACGCTCTGGTCCTCGCGCACCTGTTCCAGCGTGAGGCCGGCAACTGGCTGCGGATCAACTGCCTGGATCCAGTCGAGGAACGGCTGTTCGGGGACCAGCGCGACCATGGCGCGGTTGATGGTAAAGCGGGGATAGTCAGACATGGGGACAGGCTTGGCGGGCTTCGGCTGAGTATTGTAATCGTCGGATGCCCGAGGTAACGCTTTGCCGCCGCAAATGCGCGGCGGTTACCGTTTTCCTATGACCGGCAACAAAAAACCCGTGAAGACGGTGGTCATCACGGGTTTCCCGGGCTTCTGAGACCGTAAGTCTCGGAAGTGTGTAACTGGTGGAGCCGGCGGGAATCGAACCCGCGTCCGCAAGCCCTCCACAGAGAGTTCTACATACTTAGTTCTGTCATTTGATTTAACCGGCGCATCGCGGACGAACACGCTCTACGACGGCGAGTCACTAAATTTTCGTCTCTGGACCCGTGACACTTCCGGAGCTTATCTGACGTAAATGACCTCGCGTGGTCTTGCGACCCTAGCCCGTCAGCGAGCCAGTGCGAGGACGGCGGCCCTTAGGCTGCCAGTGCGTAACGTTCGTCGTTAGCAGTTATTGCATTCCCATTGATTAACGAGGTGACGGGTCCTCGGTATGCCCTCCACTGCTTTGTAACCCACGTCGAAACCAGGTCGGCCCCAGTGAGAAGAAGCTGGATTGTACCCGGTTGGATGGAAAGTGTCGCGGGGAGTTCCATCCCGGCCAGCTGTGCGCTGGCCGCCACGCCGCTAGCGCACGGCCGCGGGCACCAGCAGGGGGATCAGTTCGGCCGGATGGCGTACCAGGTGGTCGGCGCCCCATGCCTCCGGCGGCTCGCCGTCGCCGCAGTAGCCATAGGCGGCCGTGACCGTCATCATGCCGGCGGCCTTGCCCGCCTGGATGTCGCGCAGGTCGTCGCCGACGTACACGCAACGGTGCGGATCGACCCCGGCGCTGGCCGCGGCGTGCAGCAGCGGGGCGGGGTGGGGCTTGGCATGGGAGGTGGTGTCGCCGCTGACCACTGCGCTGGCGCGCGGCGCCAGCCCGATGGCGGCGACCAGCGGCACCGTGAAGCGCGCAATCTTGTTGGTGACGATACCCCACGGGATGCCGGCTGCTTCCAGCGCCGACAGCACTTGTGGCATGCCGTCGAACAGGCGCGTGTGGACGGCGATGTCGGCTTCGTAGTAGTCGAGAAAGATATCCCGCAGCGCCGGAAAGTCCGCGTCCTCGGGCACCAGCCCGAACGCCGCGCCGAGCAGGCCGCGCGCCCCATGCGAGGCAACGGGCCGAAGCTTCTCATACGCCACCGGTGGGCGGCCTCGTTCGACGACCAGCCGGTTGGCGGCAGCCGCCAGGTCCGGCGCCGTGTCCGCCAGCGTGCCGTCGAGGTCGAAGAAGACGCCTGCGATGCCCCCGCTCATGCCGACACCCGGCGGAACGCCATCATGTAATTCACATCCGTGTCGCGGCCCAGCGCATAGACCTGCGATAGCGGGTTATAGGTCATGCCGCGCATCTCGATCAGGTCCAGCCCTGCGTTGCGGGCGAAGCGCGCCAGTTCCGACGGGGTGATGAACTTTTCATAATCGTGCGTGCCGCGCGGCAGCATGTTCAGCACGTACTCGGCGCCCACGATGGCCAGCAGGTACGCCTTCAGGTTGCGGTTGATGGTGGAGAAGAAAACATGGCCGCCCGGCTTTACCAGCGTTGCGCAGGCTTGCACGATCGAGGCTGGGTCCGGTACGTGTTCGAGCATTTCCATGCACGTCACGACATCCACGCTGCCGGGTTCGCGCGCCGCCAGCGCTTCTGCCGCGATCTCCTCATAGGTGACGGCCACGCCGGACTCCAGGCTGTGCAGGTCCGCGACCTTCAGCGCCTTGCTGGAGAGGTCAATGCCGCGCACGTTGGCACCAAGGCGCGCCATGCTCTCGGACAGGATGCCGCCACCGCAGCCCACGTCAACCACACGCTTGCCCGCGAGCCCGGCAATGCCGTCGATCCAGCCCAGGCGCAGCGGATTGAGCTCATGCAGTGGCTTGAACTCACTCTCGGGGTCCCACCAGCGGTGGGCCAGTTCGCTGAATTTGTCGATTTCCTTGGGGTCGGCGTTCCGGCGCAGCGGATCGGGATGGGCGGACAGAGTCTGGGAGGGCAACGTCATCGTATGCGGGCCGGCGGCAACTGCCCACGCCGGCGGAGGAGGTGTGTGGCCAACTGTATCAAAAAAAAAGCCCAGCTTGCGCTGGGCTTTCTTGATCGGAAAGGATCCGATTAACGTGCGCTGCGGGTGCCGACCACTTCGACTTCCACGCGGCGGTTCGGCTGCTGGCAGGCGATCTGGGCCTTGCGGTTGCCCTTGCACGACTTCGGATCGACCTTCAGCTGGCGCTTGCCCTTGCCTTCGGTGTAGACGCGGTTGGCTTCAACGCCCTTGCTCACCAGGTAAGCCTTGACCGATTCAGCACGGCGGATCGACAGGCGATCGTTGTACTTGTCCGAGCCGAACGAGTCGGTGTGACCAACGGCGATGATGACTTCCAGGGTGATGCCTTGCAGCTTCGAGACCAGGTCGTCCAGCTTGGCCTTGCCTTCCGGCTTCAGGACAGCCTTGTCGAAGTCGAACAGGGTGTCAGCAGCGAAAGTGACCTTCTCGCTCGAGACGACCGGCGGAGCGACCGGTGCCGGTGCCGGTGCCGGTGCTGCGGGAGCCAGGGCGCCGTCGCACAGCGCGTTGGCGGTGGCCGGAGTCCAGGAGCTGTCGCGCCAGCAGAGCTCGTTCGTGCCATTCTTCCACACGTACTCGCTCGTACCGTTGCCCCAGTTATCGTTCACTGCCTTCTTTTCGTAGGGGACGGACTGGGCTTGAGCGGATGCAGCCATTACTGCGGTAGCTGCAACGAGCGCGAGCTTGGCAAATTTTTTCATATTTCTCCTCTCAGGATGAGATCACCGCAGGGTTACTGCGAGCAAATGGACGAAAACAAGTCATACATTCTTCGGAGTATAACATTCTCGATGTGGTGTATGCTCCACTTCGAACAATGTCTGGCTCTTCGCTGGGGAATTGTGCCACAAGGGTCGTTTCCTACGAAGTAAATATATTCGATTCGCCCTATGGGTTTTGGGTCTGTGGTGTTTGTGCAACATGGGTCTTGTGTCGCCCGCAAAGCCTTGTGGCATCAGGGTTTCCGGGATTTGGGCAGGGCCGCCGACGGGCCCTGGCGGGGCTGTTCCGACCCGGCGAGTCGGGGGTGCCGGCATGTTAGAATGGCACGTTGCCCAGCCGTCAGGCGCCCGCCGGCGCCACGTGCAAAAGGGCCTGTCATTCGCTTAAACCTGCCGCATAAACCACGCCGCAATGGATCCATTCGCAAAAGAAACCCTTCCGGTCTCCCTCGAAGAGGAAATGCGCCGCTCCTATCTCGACTACGCCATGAGCGTGATCGTCGGGCGCGCGCTTCCCGACGTGCGGGACGGCCTGAAACCGGTGCACCGGCGCGTGCTGTATGCGATGCACGAGCTTAACAACGACTGGAACCGTCCGTACAAGAAGTCCGCCCGTATCGTCGGGGATGTGATTGGTAAGTACCACCCGCACGGTGACACTGCTGTATACGACACCATTGTCCGCATGGCGCAGGACTTTTCCCTGCGCTACATGCTGGTGGACGGGCAGGGCAATTTCGGCTCGGTCGACGGCGATAACGCCGCGGCCATGCGTTATACCGAAATCCGCCTGTCGAAAATCGCCCACGAGATGCTGCACGATATCGACAAGGAAACCGTCGATTTCGACAGCAACTATGACGGCTCTGAAAAAGAGCCGTCTATTCTCCCGGCTCGTATTCCCAATCTGCTAATCAACGGTTCCTCGGGTATTGCAGTGGGTATGGCCACCAATATCCCGCCGCATAACCTGAATGAAATCGTAGACGGCTGCCTGCATCTGCTGCGCAATCCGCAGGCGACGGTGGATGAACTGATTGAATTGATTCCGGCTCCGGATTTTCCGACCGCTGGCATTATCTACGGCATCCAGGGTGTGCGCGAAGGCTATCGCACCGGCCGCGGCCGCGTGGTCATGCGCGCCAAGACGCACTTCGAGGACATCGACCGGGGACAGCGCCAGGCGATCATCGTCGACGAACTGCCCTACCAGGTGAACAAGCGCACTCTGCTGGAGCGCATTGCCGAGCTGGTCACGGAAAAGAAGATCGAGGGCATCTCCGATATCCGCGACGAGTCCGACAAGTCCGGTATGCGCGTGGTGATCGAACTCAAGCGCAACGAGGTTCCCGAGGTCGTTCTCAACAACCTATATAAGAACACCCAGCTGCAGGACACCTTTGGCATGAACATGGTGGCGCTGGTCGACCGCCAGCCGCGCCTGCTGAACCTGAAACAGATGCTGGAGTACTTCCTCGCACACCGCCGCGAGGTCGTGACCCGGCGCACCGTATACGAGCTGCGCAAGGCGCGCGAGCGCGGCCATGTGCTCGAAGGCCTGGCCGTGGCGCTGGCGAATATCGACGAGTTCATCGCCATCATCAAGGCCGCGCCGACGCCGCCGATCGCCAAGCAGGAACTCATGTCCAAGGCCTGGGATTCCAGCCTGGTGCGCGATATGCTGGCACGGGCGGAAAGCGAGACCCCCGGCGGCCGTGCGTCATACCGGCCGGACGGCCTGCCGGCGGTATTCGGCATGCAGGCCGACGGCCTCTACAAGCTGTCCGACAGCCAGGCGCAGGAAATCCTGCAAATGCGCCTGCAACGCCTCACCGGCCTGGAACAGGACAAGATCGTCCAGGAATATCGCGATGTCATGGCGATAATCGCCGACCTGCTCGATATCCTGGCGCGTCCGGAACGCATTACCGCGATCATCACCGACGAACTTACGGCGATCCGCGCCGAATTCGGCGATGACCGACGTTCGCAGATCGAACTGAATGCGACCGAGCTGGACACCGAGGACCTGATCACGCCGCAGGACATGGTGGTCACCCTGTCACACAGCGGCTATATGAAGAGCCAGCCGATCTCCGAGTACCGGGCGCAGAAGCGTGGCGGCCGCGGCAAGCAGGCGGCGGCGACCAAGGAAGACGACTGGATCGACACCCTGTTCGTGGCAAATACCCACGACTACATCCTGTGCTTCTCGAACCGCGGCCGACTGTACTGGCTGAAGGTCTATGAGGTGCCGCAGGGCTCGCGCAACTCCCGCGGCCGCCCCATCGTCAACATGTTCCCGCTGTCTGACGGCGAAAAGATCAACGTGATCCTGCCGGTGCGCCAGTTCGATGCCGAGCACTTCATCTTCATGGCCACCGCCCGCGGCACGGTCAAGAAGACGGCGCTGACCGAGTTCTCCAACCCGCGCAAGGCCGGCATCATCGCCGTCGACCTGGATGAGGGCGACTACCTCATCGGCGCCGCCGTGACCGACGGGCAGCACGACGTGATGCTGTTCTCGGATGCCGGCAAGGCGGTGCGCTTCGACGAAAACGATGTCCGCCCCATGGGTCGCCAGGCGCGTGGCGTGCGCGGCATGAACCTGGAAGACGGCCAGGCGGTGATCGCCATGCTGGTCGCGCCTGCGGAAACTGCCGAGGAAGCCGAGGCGGGCGTGCGCGGCAGCGTGCTGACCGCAACCGAGAACGGCTACGGCAAGCGCACGCCGATCGCCGAGTACACTCGCCACGGCCGCGGCACCAAGGGCATGATCGCGATCCAGACCAGCGAGCGCAATGGCCGCGTCGTGGCGGCGGCGCTGGTTTCGCCGGAAGACGAAATCATGCTGATCACCACCGGCGGTGTGCTGATCCGTACCCGTGTCGGTGAAATCCGGGAAATGGGTCGCGCCACGCAGGGCGTCACGCTGATCAACGTCGACGAGGGCACCAAGCTGTCCGGCCTGCAACGCATCGTCGAGAGCGACGCCGACAATGGCGCCGGCCCGGAAGAGGCGGAAGAGGCGGGCGGTAATGCCGATGCCGACGCCAATTCGTAACTAATTGGCCCCATCGCGCGTTAAAACGTAAATTGTTGCAACAACAGGACGCCAGCCGGAACTCGCCTTGCGGCTGTCCGGACTAAAACGGACGTATTTACCAGGGAGTCACAATGCTCAAAACCTATCGACGTATCGCTGTTCTGGCCGCTTTCGTTCCGACCTTCATGGTGGCGCAGCATGCCCATGCACAGGACGGGGAAAAGACGGCTGCCATCAAGGAACTGCTTTCCGTCATGCAGGCTGACCAGGCCGTCAAGGGCCAGGCAGAAAACTGGCAGCAAGGTGCCAAGCAGGAAGCCCCGCTGGTGCTGGAGCAGGTTCTGGTCGAGAACAAGACCTTGAGCGACAAGCAAAAGCAGGCCGCGGTTGAAAAGCTGAAGAAGAACGGCGCGGTCCAGCGCATGGTCGACGGCGCCGGCACGGCATTCAACACCGACGGGTTCCGCAAGGATGCGATCCAGGCCCATTACGACGCCTTCGGCAAGTACTACTCCACGCAGGAACTGAAGGACCTGACCACGTTCCTGAAGTCGCCGACCGGCCAGAAGTTCATGGCCAACCAGGGCAAGGCGACCCAGGAGATCTGGGGTTCGATGATGCAGAAGTACGGCCCGCAGGTCGGCAAGTCGATGCGCGACGCCGCCGAGAAGGAAATCACCGCCGCGTCGAAGTGATCTTCGCCGCAGGGTTCGCCTGAGGCAATGCGTCGCAGTGCTACGTGGGCCGGCCGCCTTGCGCGGGCCGGCGCCGCACCGGGGTCCGGCCCCGGACGCCCAACCGGGCGCGGGTTTGAGGGATAATGGCTGCTTGGGTAACTCCGGCAGCCATTTTTCCTTTCCCGTCTCATGAACGATCCCCAGAATCCCGCAATTGCCGGCATGATGCAGCGTGCATTGGCCGAACGCGTCTACAACTTCTCCCCGGGCCCGGCCATGCTGCCGGCCGAAGTGCTGCAACAGGCTGCCGAGGAAATGCTGTCATGGCGCGGAACCGGGGTTTCGGTGATGGAAATGAGCCACCGCAGCCGCGAGTTCGAGGGCATCCACAACGAAGCCATCGCCGACCTGCGCGAGCTGCTGCATATCCCCGACAATTTCCGCGTGCTGTTCCTGCAGGGCGGGGCCATTGGCGAAAACGGCATTGTGCCGCTGAACCTGATGCGGCTGCGCAATGCCGATCAGCCCAAAGCCGACTTCGTCGTCACCGGCACCTGGTCGATCAAGACCGAGCAGGAAGCGCGCCGCTACGGCGCGGTCAATATCGCCGCGTCCAACGAGGCGGAGAAATTCCACCGAATTCCCGCCGTTGCCGGCTGGAAACTGTCGGATGACGCTGCATACGTGCACCTGTGCACCAACGAAACCATCGTTGGCGTCGAGTTCCAGGAGATTCCCGATATCGGCCAGGTCAAGGGCAAGCGTGTGGTGGTGGCCGACGCTTCCAGCCATATCCTGTCGCGCCCGATCGATTGGTCGCGCGTGCAAGTGGTCTACGGCGGCGCGCAAAAGAATATCGGCCCGGCCGGCGTCACCATCGTGATCGTGCGCGAAGACCTGCTTGGCCACGCGCATCCGCTGTGCCCGTCGGCATTCAACTGGCGCCAGGTGGCGGAGCACAACTCGATGTACAACACGCCGCCAACGTACGCCATCTACATCGCCGGGCTGGTCTTCAAATGGCTCAAGCGCCAGGGCGGCGTCCCGGCGATCGAGCAGCGCAACATCGCCAAGGCTACCGCGCTGTACGATTTCCTGGACCAGAGCGACTTCTACCGCAATGAGATCGATCCGAGCTGCCGTTCGCGCATGAACGTGCCGTTCTTCCTCGGTGATGAATCGCGCAATGATGCCTTCCTGGCGCAGGCACGCGCCAATGGCCTGGTGCAGCTCAAGGGACACAAGACCGTGGGCGGCATGCGCGCCAGCATCTACAACGCGATGCCGCTGGAAGGCGTGACGGCACTGATCGATTTCATGCGCGAGTTCGAACGCACCTCGGCCTGAGGCGCGTGCCCGCGGCACAGCCGGCGCGCCATCGCGCGCGCAGGCTGGCGCGGACAGGTTTTTCCCCGGCCGCCGCGCCCCGGCGGCCCACCGGATTCATACAATGACAAGTCAAGACAGCATCCCTGCGCACGAGGAGACGCAGCCCAACGGCAACCACCTGAGCGATGCCGAACGCAATCTGTCGGTCGAGCTGGCGCCGCTGCGCGAGCAGATCGACACGGTGGACCGCGAACTGCTGGCCATGCTGAACCGTCGGGCCAGGCTTGCGCTCGAGGTGGGCGAGGTCAAGAAGAAGTACGGCGCGCCCGTGTTCCGCCCGGAGCGCGAGCTGCAGGTCATCCGCAAGGTGCAGGGCGCCAACCCGGGACCGTTGCTGGGCGAGAGCGTGGCCGCGATCTGGCGCGAGGTGATGTCCGCCTGCCGCGGGCTCGAGAAGCCGCTGGAAGTCGCTTTCCTGGGCCCGGCCGGCACGTTCTCGGAACAGGCGCTGTATGCGCACTTCGGTCATGAAGTGAGCGGCGTGCCTTGCCCCAGCATCGACGAAGTGTTCCGTGCGGTGGAGGCTGGCACGGTCGAATACGGCGTGGTGCCGGTGGAAAACTCGACCGAGGGCGCGGTGTCGCGCACGCTCGACCTGTTTCTGCAGACGTCGCTGAAGATCAGCGGCGAGATCGCGCTGAAGGTACACCACAACCTGATGGCGTCCACGCCCGACATGAAGGGCGTGACCGTGGTGCGCGCGCATGCGCAGGCCCTGGCGCAGTGCCAGCACTGGCTGACCGCCAACTATCCGCACCTGGAGCGCCAGGCGGTATCGAGCAATGCCGAGGCCGCGCGCATGGCCAGCGAGGACCCGACCGTCGCGGCGATCGCCGGCGAATCCGCCGCCAACCGCTACCACCTGCACCTGGTGCGCACGCATATCCAGGATGATCCGCACAACCGCACCCGTTTCGCTGTGATCGGCCGCTATGAGACCGAGCCGTCGGGCAGCGACCAGACCTCGATGATCCTGTCGGTGCCGAACAAGGCCGGCGCGGTGTACCAGCTGCTCGCGCCGCTGGCCGAGAACGGCGTGTCGATGTGCCGCTTCGAGTCGCGTCCCGCGCGCAGCGGTGCGTGGGAGTACTACTTCTACGTCGACGTCGAAGGGCACCAGCATGAGCCGGCGGTGGCACGCGCCATCGACGAACTGCGCCGCAACGCGGCCTACCTGAAGGTGCTGGGCTCGTATCCGTCGAGCAAGTAAGGCCAGCGCAAACGGAGCAAGGAGACAAGATGGCAGAGCAGGGTAAGCATGGCGGCACGGTGTTTGGGCCGGACTATGTGCGGGCGATCTCGCCGTACGTGGCCGGCAAGCCGATTTCGGAAGTCGCGCGCGAGTTCGGCCTGGACGAGGCCGGCATCGTCAAGCTCGCCTCCAACGAGAATCCGCTGGGCATGCCGGTGGCGGCGCAGCGCGCCGTCGCTGCCGCCGTGGCCGACTTGGGGCGCTATCCCGATTCGAACTGCTTTGCGCTGAAGGCCGCGCTGTCGGCGCGTTTCGGGGTGCCGGAGGACTGGCTTACGCTGGGCAACGGCAGCAACGATATCCTCGAGCTGGCGGCGCATGCGCTGGTTGAGCCCGGCCAGTCGATCGTCTATGCCGAGTACTCGTTCGCGGTCTATGCGCTGGCGACACAGGAGATCGGCGCCCGGGCCATCGAAGTGCCGGCACGCGACTACGGCCACGATCTCGATGCCATGGGCGCCGCGATCGCGCCGGATACCCGGCTGGTCTTTATCGCCAACCCGAACAATCCCACCGGCACCTTCCTGCCGGCTGCACAGATCGAGGCCTTCCTGCGGGCGGTGCCGCCGAACGTGGTGGTGGTGCTGGACGAGGCCTACAACGAATACCTGGATGCCGACCAGCAATACGATTCGATCGAGTGGGTGCGCCGCTATCCCAACCTGATGGTGTCGCGCACCTTTTCCAAGGCGTATGGCCTGGCAGGGCTGCGCATCGGCTACGCCGTGGCGCAGCCGGCACTGACCGATCTGCTTAACCGCATCCGCCAGCCATTCAATGTCAACAGCGTGGCGCAGGCCGCGGCGACCGCGGCGCTCGGGGATGCCGAGTTCCTGCGCCGCAGCGCGGAGCTGAACCGTGCGGGCAAGGCGCAACTGGTCGAGGGCTTCGACCGGCTCGGCCTGGAGTACGTGCCGTCTTCGGGCAACTTCATGCTGGTCCGCGTCGGCGACGACGACGGTGCCGGCGCGCGTATCAACGTGGCCTTGCTGAAGCAGGGCGTGATCGTGCGCCCGGTGGGCAATTACAACCTGCCGCGCTGGCTGCGCGTGACTGTCGGCCTGCCCGAGGAAAACGCTGCCTTCATTGCGGCACTGGAGCGGGCGCTGGCGTAAGCCCCGCTACAATCGCGCCGATTCACGCCGGGCCGGTGTGCCTGGCGCCGTACCTTTTTGTTATCGCTCGGCCTGGCCGAGCCACTGCCCGTCGGGCCTGAAATCGTGAGTGCTTTGCATTTTCCCCGTGTTGTCATTGTCGGCGTCGGCCTGATCGGCGGCTCGCTCGCGCTGGCGCTCAAGCGTGCCGGCGTGGCGGGCACGGTGGTCGGCGTGGGCCGCTCGCCCGCGTCGCTGCAGAAGGCGCTGGACCTTGGCGTGATCGACGAAGCGGCAACGCTCGCCGATGCCGCGCGCGGCGCCAGCCTGATCGTGCTGTGCGCGCCGGTGGCGCAGAACTTTGCGCTGCTGCATGCGCTGGAGCCGCACCTGGGGCCTGGCACCATCGTCACCGATGCGGGCAGTACCAAGTCCGATGTGATCATGGCGGCAAAGACCGCACTGGGCGACAAGGTCGCGCAGTTCGTGCCGGCGCACCCGATTGCCGGGCGCGAGCTCAACGGCGTGGAAGCCGCGCTCGCCGACCTGTACGTCGGCAAGAAAACCGTGCTGTGCCCGCTGCAGGAAAACACGCGCGACGACGTCGCGGCAGTCCGCGCGATGTGGGAGCAAGCCGGCGCACAGTGCCACGTGATGTCGGCGGTGCAGCACGACGCGGTGTTCGCATCGGTCAGCCACCTGCCGCACGTGCTGTCGTACGCGCTGGTGGCGCAGGTGGCCAACGCCGAAGACGCCGCGCTGAAGCTGGATTTCGCCGGCGGCGGGTTCCGCGATTTCACGCGCATCGCGGGCTCGTCGCCGGAAATGTGGCGCGACATCTGCGTAGCCAACCGGGATGCGCTGCTGCGTGAACTGAATACCTACCAGTCGGTGCTCGCGCACCTGAAGACGCAGATCGAGAAGGGCGACGGCGACGCGCTCGAGCGTATCTTCACGCGCGCCAGCAAGACCCGGCTGGCCTGGGGCGCCGACCGCGCCGCGGGCAGCAACAATACCGAACCCTGATATCGAACCAAAAGCCAGCGCGATGGCGGCAAGCAGCCGCAGCGCGACTGAACTGCTGAATTTGCCTTACCGAGGCGCCCCGGCGCCTACCGAGACCATGGAACACCTGACGCTTGGCCCCCTGACCCGCGCCACCGGCACCGTGCGGCTGCCGGGCTCGAAAAGCATCTCCAACCGCGTGCTGCTGCTGGCCGCGCTGGCCACCGGCGAAACCCGCGTGCGCGACCTGCTCGATTCCGACGACACCCGCGTGATGCTGCAGGCGCTGCGCACGCTGGGCGTGGCGTGGCGGCAGGATGGCGCCGATTACATCGTGACTGGCGCGGGCGGCAATTTCCCGAACAAGTCGGCCGAGCTGTTCATGGGCAACGCCGGCACGGCGATCCGCCCGCTCACGGCCGCGCTGGCCCTGCAGGGCGGCAGCTACAAGCTGTCGGGCGTGCCGCGCATGCACGAGCGGCCGATCGGCGACCTGGTCGACGGCCTGCGCCAGGTCGGCGCGGTGATCGACTACCTTGGCAATGAAGGCTTCCCGCCGCTGCATATCCAGCCGGCCGGCATCCGCATCGACGCCCCGATCCGCGTGCGCGGCGATGTGTCGAGCCAGTTCCTGACCGCGCTGCTGATGAGCCTGCCGATGGCGCAAAGCGACAGCGGCCGGATCGAGATCGAGGTGGTGGGCGAGCTGATTTCCAAGCCCTATATCGCGATCACGCTGAACCTGCTGGCGCGTTTCGGCATCCAGGTCGAGCGGCACGGCTGGGAGCGCTTCGTGCTGCAAGCCGGCGCGGCCTACCAGTCACCCGGCGAAATCTATGTGGAGGGCGATGCGTCCTCCGCATCGTATTTCCTGGCGGCCGGTGCGATCGGCGGCGGCCCGGTGCGGGTCGAGGGCGTAGGCATGGCCAGCATCCAGGGCGATGTGCGCTTCGCCGATGCGCTCAACCGCATGGGCGCCAACATCATGGCTGGGGACAACTGGATCGAAGTGCGCGGTACGGAACGGGACGACGGCCGCCTGCACGGCATCGAGCTGGACTGCAACCACATTCCCGACGCGGCCATGACCCTGGCGGTGGCTGCGCTGTTTGCCGAAGGCACCACCACGCTGACCAATATCGCCAGCTGGCGCGTCAAGGAAACCGACCGGATCGCGGCGATGGCTACGGAACTGCGCAAGCTGGGCGCAGTCGTGGAAGAAGGGGCTGACTATCTGCGTGTGACGCCGCCGCCCGCCTGGCAGACCCCGGCCGACGGTATTGGCACCTATGATGACCATCGCATGGCGATGTGTTTCTCGCTGGCCGCGTTCGGGCCGCTGCCGGTGCGGATCAACGATCCCGGTTGCGTGGCGAAGACGTTCCCGGACTACTTCAGCGTGTTTGCCGGCGTTACGCGCTGACCAGATCGCCTGGCGTGGCTGGGGTGCTGATTGCTTCACGGCTGGCAGCAGCCTGGCGGCGCTCGCGCCGTTCCCAGTAGCGATCGAAGAAGTAGTGGGCCACGGTATTGACGGCCGGTTCGATGAACGTGACGGCACCGCTGATGGCAATGCTGCCGGTCAGCGCATACGTCACGCTGAAAGCGATGCCGAGGTGCATGATGCCGAACGTCAGGGTTTTTGCCATGGTAGATTGCCTCGCGACTGAAACTGGAGGGTACTTGCCGCCAAATGGGGCGAAGCGCCATGAATCAAATAATAATGATTCTCAGTTGTTTTAACAATAAATCGTTTCTTTGAGTTTCATAACCAATGACTATCGTCAACGTCATCACCATTGACGGGCCGACCGCGTCGGGAAAGGGCACGGTCGCGCACAAGGTCGCCGATGCGGTGGGCTTCCACCTGCTCGACAGCGGGGCCCTGTACCGCCTGGTGGCGTTGGCCAGCGATCGTGCCGGCGTTGACCTGGCCGACGTGGACACCCTGGCAAAGGTCGCCTCCCGCCTTGAAGTGAAGTTCGGCCCCGACAGGGTCTGGCTGCAGGGAGAGGAAGTCAGCCTGGCGATCCGGGCCGAGGCCATCGGCAACCGCGCCTCGGCCATTGCCGTGCACCAGCCGGTGCGCGACGCGCTGACCCAGCTGCAGCGTGACTTCCGCAAGCTGCCCGGCCTGGTGGCCGATGGCCGTGACATGGGCACGGTGATCTTTCCGGACGCCCAGCTGAAAGTGTTCCTCACGGCAAGTGTTGAAGCGCGTGCTCGCAGGCGCTATAAACAATTGATTGATAAGGGAATTTCTGCTAATATCGAAGACCTTTTGCGTGACCTTGAGGCGCGCGACGCGCGGGATCGCAACCGCGCGGCCGCACCGCTGCGTCCCGCCGAGGATGCAAAGCTGCTCGATACCTCCGACATGACGGTGGATCAGGCAGTGGCGCAGGTGCTGGAGTGGTTTGCCGCTGTGCGGTCCGGTGCATCAATGCATCGGGCGCATGATAAGTGAACGGACCTCGCCCGCACCCGATGGCGCCAGCCCGGACCTGCCTGATCGGCCCGAAGCTGGCTTTTGTCAAACCTGACCCCGCTGCACTGGCAGACTGAGCGCGATAGTCGCGCCGGCCAGCGTACTGCGGATTTCACCTTACGTTTATGTCCGACCTGCAAACTAACGAATCCTTTGCCGCACTGTTCGAGGAATCGATCGCCCGCTCCAATATGAAGGCTGGCGAAGTGATTTCCGCTGAAGTCGTGCGCATCGACCACAACTTCGTGGTCGTCAACGCCGGCCTCAAGTCCGAGGCATTTGTGCCGGTGGAGGAGTTCCTGAACGACCAGGGCGAACTCGAAGTGCAGGCCGGCGACTACGTCTCCGTGGCCATCGACGCACTCGAGAACGGCTATGGCGACACCATCCTGTCCCG
Organism: Cupriavidus consociatus; assembly: GCF_017814975.1. Classification (GTDB taxonomy): domain Bacteria; phylum Pseudomonadota; class Gammaproteobacteria; order Burkholderiales; family Burkholderiaceae; genus Cupriavidus; species Cupriavidus consociatus. The sequence goes on along the minus strand of NZ_JAGIQA010000014.1, from coordinate 123,998 downwards.
CGACAAGGCCAAGCGCCTGGCATCGTGGCTGAACCTCGAGAAGGCGCTGGAAGACGGCGAGATCATCTCGGGTACCGTGACCGGCAAGGTCAAGGGCGGCCTGACCGTCATGGTCAACGGCATCCGCGCGTTCCTGCCGGGTTCGCTGGTTGACGTGCGTCCGATCAAGGACACCACCCCGTACGAAGGCAAGACCCTGGAATTCAAGGTCATCAAGCTGGACCGCAAGCGCAACAACGTTGTGCTGTCGCGCCGTGCCGTGGTCGAAGCCACGCTGGGCGAAGAGCGCCAGAAGCTGATGGAAACCCTGAAGGAAGGCGCCATCGTCAACGGTATCGTCAAGAACATCACCGACTACGGTGCGTTCGTTGACCTGGGCGGTATCGACGGCCTGCTGCACATCACCGACCTGGCCTGGCGCCGTGTCCGCCACCCGAGCGAAGTGCTGTCGGTTGGCCAGGAAATCACCGCCAAGATCCTCAAGTTCGACCAGGAAAAGAACCGCGTCTCGCTGGGCGTGAAGCAACTGGGCGAAGATCCGTGGGTCGGCATCTCGCGCCGCTACCCGCAAGGCACCCGCCTGTTCGGCAAGGTGACCAACCTGACCGACTACGGCGCGTTCGTCGAGATCGAAGCCGGCATCGAAGGCCTGGTGCACGTGTCGGAAATGGACTGGACCAACAAGAACGTTGCCCCGTCCAAGGTTGTCCAGCTGGGCGACGAAGTGGAAGTCATGGTCCTGGATATCGACGAAGACAAGCGTCGTATCAGCCTGGGCATGAAGCAGTGCAAGGCCAACCCGTGGGACGATTTCTCGCGTAACCACAAGAAGGGCGACAAGCTGAGCGGCCAGATCAAGTCGATCACCGACTTCGGCGTGTTCATCGGCCTGCCTGGTGGCATCGACGGCCTGGTGCACCTGTCCGACCTGTCCTGGCAAGAGTCCGGCGAAGACGCCGTGCGCAAGTACAAGAAGGGCGACGAAGTCGAAGCCGTGGTTCTGGGCATCGACGTCGACAAGGAGCGCATCTCGCTGGGCATCAAGCAGCTGTCGGGCGATCCGTTCAACAACTTCATCTCGGCCAACGACAAGGGCTCGATCGTTACCGGCACCATCAAGGCCGTTGACGCCAAGGGCGCCGTGGTCCAGCTGGCTGACGACGTGGAAGGCTACCTGCGTGCTTCGGAAATCTCCGCTGACCGTGTGGAAGACGCCCGCAACGTGCTGAAGGAAGGCGAGCAGATCACCGCCCTGGTGGTGAACGTCGACCGCAAGTCGCGCAACATCAACCTGTCGATCAAGGCCAAGGACAGCGCAGAGCAGCAAGAAGCGATGCAGAAGTTCCAGGCTGACACCGGCACGGCTGGCACGACCAACCTCGGCGCCCTGCTGAAGGCCAAGCTCGGCCAGGACAACCAGTAATCGCAGGCCCCCGCGCTTGCGCGAATGCCCATGACCAAGTCGGAGCTCGTCGAAAAACTGGCTGCCCGCTTCCCACAGCTGCTGCTGCGGGATGCGGACATCTCGGTCAAAACGATACTCGACGCGATGTCCGAGGCGCTGGCCGATGGCCATCGCATCGAGATCCGCGGATTCGGCAGTTTTGGTCTGAACAAGCGTCCGCCTCGCGTGGGGCGCAATCCCAAGTCCGGCGAGCGGGTGCTGGTACCTGAAAAACGGGTACCGCACTTCAAGGCGGGCAAGGAGTTGCGCGAACGGGTTGACCGCAGCCAGCCGGCGCCCCCGGGCGTCAATGGCAACGGCCTTTCCGTCGGCACGGCCCAGGCTGTGCCGGGCAAGGCGAGCTCCGGCGCCGCTCCGGCGGCGCTGCATGAGGGTGGACTGAACCTGGTCCGCTCCTGAGCATTGCCTTCCTGCCAAGTTGACTGGCAAGTCAAAAAAAGCGCCCTTTGGGGCGCTTTTTTTTGTTCTGCGCTTGCTGGCCCGCGTTGCTCGCGGGCGGCGAGGCATTGCCGCACAATTCGTGTCGGCGTCCGCAGCGCCGCGCGCGTTAGCCTCCCGTAACCGCCGCGTTACCGAATCGAGGAAGTGATTCCGTTACAATGCCGGGGTCATTGCCGGCCCGCGCGCAAGCGCCGGCGTCGCCTAAACGTCACGCTGCCAAGCTGCCTACCTGCATGAAACTGTTCGCCTGGATCGTCCGTATCGTCGTATTCGTGCTGCTGTTCGTGCTGGCGCTGCGCAATACCGCCGACGCTTCGCTGCAGCTGTTCTTCAACGCCGTCTGGCATGCCCCGCTGATCCTGATCCTGTTCGCCGCCTTCGTGCTTGGCGCGGTCGCGGCGCTGGCCTCGGTGGCGCCTGGCCTGATGCGCCAGCGCATGGAGATCGCCAGGCTGCGCCGCGCGCTGACGCAGGTGCAGGCGGCCGCCGCATCCGCATCGCCGCAGCCGGCAGTTGCAAGCACGGCTACGCCGCGCGACGCCAAGCCGGTCCCTTACAACGTAGTCGGCCCGAAAGTCTGATCCATGATGTTTGAAACCTGGTGGTTGCTGGCGCTGCCACTTGTCTTTGGCCTCGGCTGGATGGCGGCGCGCTTCGACGTGCGGCAGCTCATCAGCGAGCAGGGTGCGCTGCCGCGTTCGTATTTCAAGGGCCTCAATTTCCTGCTCAACGAGCAACCCGACAAGGCCATCGACGCCTTTATCGAGGTGGCTCGCCTTGATCCCGAAACCACCGAACTCCACTTTGCCCTCGGCGCGCTGTTCCGCCGCCGCGGCGAAACCGAGCGCGCCATCCGCGTGCACCAGAATCTCGCGACCCGTCCCGACCTGCCCGAGCCGGAGCGCGAACATGCGCTTTACGAACTGGGCCAGGACTTCCTGCGCGCCGGCCTGCTGGACCGCGCCGAGGAGTCGCTGCGCCGGCTGATGTCCGGCCCGTATGCAGCCTCGGCCAAGCGCGTGCTGCTCGAGCTGTACGAGGTCGAGAAAGAGTGGCAAAAGGCCATCGACGCCGCGCGTGAGCTGCAGACGCTGGAGCACAACAGCTACAGCCTGCAGATCGCCCAGTTCTGCTGCGAACTGGCGCAGGACGCGCTGCAGCGCAAGCGCCCCGAGGATGCGGTGAAGTGGCTGAACCAGGCCAGCGAAGAAAATCCGGCCAATGTGCGCGCACCGATCCTGCTGGGCGACGTGGCCGCCGCCGCTGGCGACGCACGTGCCGCGCTCGGCCACTGGCTGGGCATCGAACGGCAGGACGCCTCTTTTCTGCCGCTGGTGGCCGACCGCGTGGTCAAGGCCTATGCCGGCCTGCAGCAGGAAGGCTCGGCGCTGGAGTGGCTGCACGGCCTGCTCAAGGGCAAGCTGGCGCCGGAACTGCTCGACACGGCCTACAAGGCCGAGCTTGAAACGAACGGCCCCGAGGCCGCGGCGCGCCTGATGCGCGAGCAATTGCGGCGGCAGCCCACGCTGCTGGCGCTGACAAAGTACTTCGAGGCGCAGGCAGCCGTGACCTCGGCAGAAGTGCCGGCCGGTGCCGATGCCCCGGCCGAGGACGGTGCCGGCGACCGCGATCAGGAAACCGGCGCGATCCGAGACCTGCTGCAGGCGCGCACGCGCAACCTGGCGCGCTATACCTGCCGCGAATGCGGTTTCCGCGCCCGCCTGTTCTACTGGCAATGCCCGGGTTGCAATCGCTGGGAAACCTATGCCCCGCGGCGTTCCGAGACGCTCGGCTAAGCCCGGCGCGCAGCACCACAGAACCTGATCTGAAGCCATGAAAGTCACCATTATCGGCAGCGGCTATGTCGGCCTCGTCACCGGCGCTTGCCTGGCGGAACTGGGCAATGATGTGTTTTGCCTCGACCTGGACGAAAAGAAGATCGCGCTGCTCAATGCGGGCGGCGTGCCGATCTACGAGCCGGGCCTGCAGGAGCTGATCCAGCGCAACCGCGCCGCCGGCCGCCTGGTTTTTTCCACCGACGTCGCCGCCAGCGTGGAGCATGCCGACGTGCAGTTCATCGCCGTCGGCACGCCGCCGGACGAAGACGGCTCGGCGGACCTCAAGTACGTGCTGGCGGCGGCGCACAATATCGGACGGCACATGACCGGGTTCAAGGTGGTGGTCGACAAATCCACCGTGCCGGTGGGCACGGGCGACCGCGTCACCGCCGCGATCCGCGAGGAACTGGCCGCGCGCGGGCTCGAAGACCTGCAGTTCTCGGTGGTGTCGAACCCCGAGTTCCTGAAGGAGGGCGCGGCGGTCGAGGATTTCATGCGCCCCGACCGCATCGTGCTGGGCTGCAACCCGGACGCCGCCGGCCGCCACGCGCAGGCCACCATGCGCACGCTGTACGCGCCGTTCAACCGGCACCATGAGCGTACGTTCTACATGGACGTGCGCTCCGCCGAGTTCACCAAGTACGCCGCCAATTCGATGCTGGCCACGCGTATCTCGTTCATGAACGAACTGGCCAACCTGGCCGATGAGGTCGGCGCCGATATCGAACTTGTCCGGATGGGTATCGGCTCGGATCCGCGTATCGGCTACAGTTTCCTGTATGCCGGCGCCGGTTACGGCGGTTCGTGCTTTCCCAAGGACGTGCAGGCGCTGATGCGCACCGCGGCCGACCACGGCAAGCCCATGCGCGTGCTCGAGGCGGTTGAGGCGGTCAATGGTGCGCAGAAGCGCGTGCTGGGCGAGAAGATCGTGCGCCGCTTCGGCGACGACCTTGCCGGCCGCACTTTTGCCATCTGGGGGCTGGCATTCAAGCCCAATACCGACGATATGCGCGAGGCGCCGTCGCGGGTCCTGGCGCGGGAGCTGGTGTCGCGCGGCGCGGCACTGCGCGTGCACGACCCGGTGTCGATGGTGGAAGCACGCCGCGCGCTGGAGTCCGACCTGTCCAACCTGCCGGACGCGATGGCGCGCGTCAGCTTCCACGACAACCAGATGGATGCGCTGGACGGCGCCGACGCGCTGGTTATCGTGACCGAATGGAAGGTATTCCGCAGCCCGGACTTCGGCCAGATCAAGCGGCGGCTGAAGACGCCGGTGATTTTCGACGGGCGCAATCTGTACGAGCCCCAGGCGATGGCCGAGAGCGGCGTCGAGTACCACGCCATCGGCCGGCCGGCCCGGCCCGGCCAACCGGCGGCGCACGATTCCGCGAACAAATAGCGCGTGCACGGGTCAACGACTGATCAACCGACATGCTGACGAGGCGGCGCTGGCTGCCTCGCAATCGCCAAGGATCTTCATGAACAAGACCATCCCGCAGGAACAGATCCGGCAGTCCCACATCCTGGTGGTCGGCGACATGATGCTGGACCGCTACTGGTTCGGCGACGTCGAACGCATTTCGCCGGAAGCTCCGGTGCCGGTGGTGCAGGTCAAGCGCAGCGACGAGCGCCTGGGCGGCGCGGCCAACGTGGCGCGCAATGCCGCCGCGCTGGGCGCGCGCGTGGGCATGCTGGGCGTGGTCGGCGACGACGAGCCGGCGCGCACGCTCGAGGCGCTGCTCGCCGACAGCCACGTCGAGCCCTACCTGCACCGCGACCCCAAGCTCAACACCACCATCAAGCTGCGCGTGGTTGCCCACCAGCAGCAACTGCTGCGCGTGGACTTCGAGAACGCCCCGGCGCACGAAGTGCTGGCCGCGGTACAGGACCGGTTCCAGGGCCTGATCAACGACTACCAGGTGCTGGTGCTGTCCGACTACGGCAAGGGCGGCCTGACGCACGTTACCCGCATGATCGACGCCGGCCGCGCGGCGGGGCGCAAGGTGCTGATCGATCCCAAGGGCGACGACTACTCGCGCTATCGCGGTGCCACCCTGATCACCCCCAACCGCTCCGAGATGCGTGCCGTGGTCGGCGCCTGGAAAACCGAAGCCGATCTCACCATCCGCGCGCAGAACCTGCGCCGCGAACTGCAGCTCGAAGCTCTGCTGCTGACGCGCTCGGAGGAGGGCATGACGCTCTACACGGAAGCCGAAGTGCTGCACGTCTCGGCCCAGGCGCGCGAGGTCTATGATGTATCCGGTGCCGGCGATACCGTGATCGCCACCCTGGCCACCATGCTTGGCGCCGGCGTGCCGCTCAAGGAAGCCGTGCAGCATGCCAACCGCGCCGGCGGCATCGTGGTCGGCAAGCTCGGCACCGCCGTCGTCACCTATCCTGAATTGTTCGGCGCCGCCCCGTGACGCGCGGCACCCATTACTGAAGCGACCATGACCATCATCGTGACCGGCGCCGCCGGCTTTATCGGCAGCAACCTCGTCAAGGGCCTGAACGACCGGGGCGAGACCCATGTCATCGCCGTCGACAACCTGACCCGCGCCGACAAGTTCCACAACCTCGTCGACTGCGAGATCTCCGACTACCTGGACAAGGAAGACTTCCTCGAGCGCTTTGCAAAGGGGCAGTTCGGCAAGGTCCGCGCGGTGTTCCACGAAGGCGCCTGCTCCGACACCATGGAGAGCGACGGGCGTTACATGATGGAGAACAACTACCGCTACACGCTGTCGCTGATGGAGAGCTGCCTGGAGCAGGGCGCGCAGTTCCTCTATGCATCGTCGGCCGCTACCTACGGCGCGTCGCAGGTGTTCCGCGAGGACCGGGAGTTCGAGCGTCCGCTGAACGTGTACGGCTACTCCAAGTTTCTGTTCGACCAGATCGTGCGGCGCAGGCTGCCGTCGGCGCTGTCGCAGATCGTCGGCTTCCGGTATTTCAACGTGTATGGTCCGCGTGAGAACCACAAAGGCCGCATGGCCTCGGTGGCTTTCCATAATTTCAACCAGTTCCGCGCCGACGGTACCGTGAAGCTGTTCGGCGAGTACGGCGGCTATGGTCCCGGCATGCAGAGCCGCGACTTCATCTCCGTCGAGGACGTGGTCAAGGTCAACCTGTATTTCCTGGACCATCCGGAGAAGTCCGGCCTCTTCAACCTGGGTACCGGCCGGGCGCAGCCGTTCAACGACATCGCCGTCACCGTGGTCAACACGCTGCGCGAGGCGGAAGGCAAGCCGCGCCTGTCGCTGGAAGAACTGGTGCAGGAAGGCCTGGTCGAGTACGTCAAGTTCCCGGACGCGCTGCGTGGCAAGTACCAGTGCTTTACGCAGTCCGATGTGTCGAAGTTGCGCGGCGCCGGCTACAGCGACGCCTTCCTGACGGTCGAGGAAGGCGTGGCGCGCTACTGCCGCTGGCTGATCGAGCGCAACGGCTGACGCCTGAGCCCCGCATTACCACGATCCCACTGACCGGCCGACACGTTTTCGTGCGGCCGGTGTCAATTTGTGTTGCCGTATGCGCCGCCGTGGCGCGCTGAACCTATCCTGAGCTGGCCTCGCCGCAATGGCGGGGTGGTACTTCACCACCATCCACAGCAAAGGAGCTTTCATGTTCAAGCATTGGGTCTGGCAACTCGTCCGTCGTTTTTCCCTGCTGGCTGCGATGTGCCTGTGCGCGGGCGGCGCCGCGCATGCCGCCATCGACGTCAATACGGCCGACGAGGCCGCGCTGACTTCGGTCAAGGGCGTCGGCCCCGCCACCGCACGCAATATCGTCAATGAGCGCAACAAGCGCGGTCCATACAAGGATGCCGCCGATCTTGCCGAGCGTGTCAGCGGGGTAGGGCCGAAGTCCGTGGCCAGGTTGCAGGAAGGGGGGCTGGTGTTTGGCGCTGCTGCCGCCGCTGCGCCGGCGCCCGCGGCCAAGGCCGCCAAGGCGGCTGCCGCACCGCCGGCCGGCGCCGCCAAGGCAGGCCGCTGAAGCGGCAGCGGACCCTGTCGCCCTGTGCCGGGTCCGGATGTGTCCGGGCTCGTCGTTGCTGGTACGTCTCGTGCTACACCTGTGCGGCTTCGCAGCCATCCGGCTGCGGAGTATCATGCGGACGCCGCGCCGGCAGGACCTGCCGCGCGCGCGTGCCGACCGGCAATATGCAGCCGGTTGGCGGCGATCACCAACCACAATCGCGGCGGCCGCTGACGCAGCGGCCCGCCCGGACACAGGGAGCACAACATATGGCGAATGGCGAGGAGGCGGGTTTTCTGCCGACATGGCAGCTCAAGACCGAAGGGGTAATCGGGCCCGACGAACGGCTGCCGGCCGGCCAGACGCTGCTGGCCGGCATCCAGCATGTGGTGGCGATGTTCGGCTCGACTGCCATCGCGCCTATCCTGATGGGCTTCAATCCCAATATCGCCATCCTGTTTTCCGGTATCGGAACGCTGATCTTCTTCCTGTGCGTGCGCGGCCGGGTGCCCAGCTACCTCGGCTCCAGCTTTGCCTTCATCGCCGTGGTGATCGCCGCCACCGGCTATGCCGGCAGCGGTCCCAACCTTAATATCCCGGTGGCACTGGGCGGCATTATTGCAGCGGGTGCCCTTTACACGGTGATCGGCCTGGTGGTCCAGGCCGTGGGCTACACCTGGGTGGAAAAATTGATGCCGCCGGTGGTCACGGGCGCGATCGTCGCGGCCATTGGGCTGAACCTGGCCCCGGTTGCGGTCAAGGCAGTCAGCGGCTCCTCGCTCGATACCTGGGTGGGCCTGCTGACGGTGCTCGCCGTGGGCCTGGTCGCGGTGCGGGCGCCGGGCATGCTCGGCCGCTTGCCGGTGCTGATCGGCGGATTGGCGGGGTACGTTGCCTACTACGTGGGCACCAGCGTGATGGGGCTCGGCAAGCCGATCGACTTCTCCGGCGTCGCCGCGGCCAGCTGGTTTGGCCTGCCTGCGTTCACCACGCCGGTGTTCGAGGCCAGCGCCATGCTGCTGATCGCACCGGTGGCGATCGTGCTGGTGGCCGAGAACCTTGGCCACATCAAGGCCATTGGCGTGATGACGGGCCGCAACCTCGATCCGTATATCGGCCGGGCGTTTATCGGCGACGGCATCGCGACCATGCTGTCGGCCAGCGGCGGCGGCACCGGCGTGACCACCTATGCCGAAAACATGGGCGTGATGGCGGTCACCAAGATCTACTCCACGCTGATCTTCGTGGTGGCGGCGGCGGTGGCCATCCTGCTGGGCTTTTCGCCCAAGTTCGGTGCGCTGATCCTGACCATCCCCGGGCCGGTGATCGGCGGGCTGACCATCGTGGTGTTCGGCCTGATCGCCGCGACCGCGGGCCGGATCTGGGTGCAGAACAAGGTGGACTTCTCCAGTTCGCGCAACCTGATCACGGTCGGCGCCACCTTGACGGTGGCCGCAGGCGACCTGACGCTGAAGCTGGGCGGCATGACGCTGGGTGGCATCGGTACCGCAACCTTTGGCTGCATCCTGCTGTATCACCTGCTTGGTGAAGGCAACCACGACGCCGATTGAGTCGCGGCGGGGGGAGGCGAGCGGGCGGGGCGCATTTGCGCAAATCCCGCCTGCCGGCGAGGGAAAGGTGACTGGATTACAATGGCCGGCGAACCTGACCTACCATCGCCACCCCTCCCCCATGGCTTACAAGACAATTGAAGACACCATCGGCAATACGCCGCTGGTCAGACTGCAGCGCATTCCCGGTGCCGCCAACGACGCGCGCGGCAATGTGATTCTCGGCAAGCTGGAAGGCAACAACCCCGCCGGTTCGGTCAAGGACCGCCCGGCGGTATCGATGATCGCCCGCGCCGAGGCGCGCGGCCGCATCAAGCCGGGCGATACGCTGATCGAGGCCACTTCGGGCAATACCGGCATCGCGCTGGCGATGGCGGCCGCGATCCGCGGCTACAAGATGGTGCTGATCATGCCCGAGGACCTGAGCCTGGAGCGGCGCCAGAGCATGGCGGCCTACGGTGCCGAGATCGTCCTGACCCCGGTGAAGGGCGGCATGGAATACGCCCGTGACCTGGCGGAGGCGATGGAGCGCGAGGGCAAGGGCGTGATCCTCGACCAGTTCGCCAACCCGGACAACCCGCAAGCCCATTACGAAGGCACCGGCCCCGAGATCTGGCGCGATACCGACGGCCGTGTGACCCATTTTGTTTCCGCGATGGGGACGACCGGCACCATCACCGGCGTGTCGCGTTTTTTGAAGGAGCAGAACCCGGCTATCCAGGTCATCGGCGCCCAGCCGGCCGAAGGCTCTCGTATCCCGGGCATCCGCAAGTGGCCGGAAGCCTACCTGCCCAAGATCTATGACCCCGCGCATATCGATCGCACCGAGCCGGTGAGCCAGGCCGATGCCGAGCACATGGCGCGCCGCATGGCGGCTGAAGAGGGCATCTTCTGCGGCATCTCTGCAGCCGGCGCATTGTGCGTTGCGCTGCGGATTGCCGAGGAAGTGGAGAACGCCACCATTGTCTTCGTGGTGTGCGATCGCGGCGACCGCTACCTGTCGACCGGCGTATTTCCGGCCTGACGTTTCCGGCCAGATTCGGCCGGCCGCGCCAGAAAAAGAATGCCTCGCGCAAGCGAGGCATTTTTGCGTCCGGGTGTCGGAGGTGGCTCAGCCCATTGCCGCCTTGACCGCTTCGCCCAGCTGGTACACCGCCAGCGCGTAGAAGAAGCTGCGGTTGTAGCGCGTCAGCACATAGAAGTTGCGCAAGCCCAGCAGGTACTCGGTCGGCTGGTCCGGCGTGGGCAGGTCCACCACCAGCACGCCGGTTTCGCCTTCGCGCGCCATGTCGATGGGCTCATCCACGCGCAGGCCGGCGCGGGTCAGCTGGTTGAGCGTGCGCGTCGGCCACGGCTCGCCATCCGCCGCCGCGGTGGCGACGCCAAGACTGCCGCTGTCGCCGGCAATGCGCCATGCCACCGGCCGGCCCGCTTCCCAGCCGTGCAGCTGCAGGAAGCGCGCCACGCTGCCGATCGCATCGGTCGGGCTGTTGCGCAGATCGATACGGCCATTGTTGTCGTAGTCGATGGCGTATTCGCGCAGGCTGGTCGGCATGAACTGCGGGATGCCGATCGCGCCGGCGTATGAGCCCAGCACCGAATACACATCGGTGCGCGTATCGCGGCACCACAGCAGGTAGTCGGCCAGCTGGTTGCGGAATAGTGTGGAACGCGCGGCGCGGTTCGGCGTGTCGGGGTAGTCGAAGGCGAGCGTCGACAGCGAATCGAGCACGCGGAACGTGCCCATGTCGCGGCCATAAATGGTCTCCACGCCAATGATGCCGACGATCACCGAGGCGGGCACGCCGAATTCGGCCTCGGCGCGGCGCAGCGTGTCGCGGTTGTCCTGCCAGAAGCGCACGCCGGCATTGATGCGGATCGGCTCGATAAAGCGCGAGCGGTAGGCGCGCCAGCTTTTGCGCCCGACGGTGGCGGGCGGCATGATCAGCCGCACCACGGTCGAGGAATAGACCGCCTGGCCGAACCAGTCTTGGAGCGCGCCGCGGTCGAAGCCATGGCGCGCCACCATTTCATCGATAAAAGCGCGGGTTTGCGGATTGTCGCGGTAGCGGCCGGGTTCGATCTCTTCTTCACGCACGCTGACGCGGCGCTTGCCTGCGGCGAGAAGGCTGGGGGAGAGGCCGCAGAGTCCGAGTGCGGCAGCGGAAAGCGCGGCGCCCAGCAGGGGGCGTCGCAGTGAGCGCTGGGTGTCGGTCATGGTGTCCTTTGCAAGTCGCTCCGAGTATAGCGGATGCCACTGCAGCGACCCGGCGCGACCCTGCGCGAACCGCCTCAACCGCGCGCCCGCCGCGAGGACGCGCATTGGGTGGCAAGGCCCGCCCTGTGCTAACGTAGCGAATGGAGACAACCGAGCGACGATAAGAGATGCCGACAGGCTATTACACGCACCCCGAGTTCCAGCGGCACGAGATGGGGCATTTTCATCCCGAGTGTCCGGAACGCCTGCAGGCGATCGAGGATCACCTGATTTCGCACGGCCTGGACGGGCTGCTGGAGCGCCGCGAGCCCACGCCGGCCACGCGCGAGCAGATCGAGCGCGTGCACCGGGCCGAGTATGTCGATTCTCTGGAAAGCACCAGCCCGGCCAGCGGCTACTACCCGATCGATCCGGATACGTCGATGAACGCCCACACGCTGAGCGCGGCCAGGCTGGCCGCCGGCGCCGCGGTGGCGGCGACCGATGCGGTGATCTCGGGCGAGTTCGAGAACGCCTTCTGCTGCGTGCGCCCGCCCGGCCACCATGCCGAGCCGGACCGCGCCATGGGCTTCTGCTTCTTCAACAACGTGGCCATTGCCGCACGCCACGCGCTGCAGGCGCATGGGCTGGAACGCGTCGCCATCATCGATTTCGATGTCCACCACGGCAACGGCACCGAGTCGGCCTTTCGCGGCGACGAGCACGTGCTGATGTGCAGTTTCTTCCAGCACCCGTTCTATCCATACAGCGGCACCGAGCACCTGGCGGCCAATATGGCAAACATCCCGCTGCCGGCCTACACCAACGGCATGGCCGTGCGCGAGGTGGTCGAGACCATCTGGCTGCCGCGCCTGCACGAGTTTCGCCCGCAGATGCTGTTCATCTCGGCCGGCTTCGATGCGCACCGCGAGGACGACCTGGGGCAGATGGGCCTGGTGGAACAGGACTATGCGTGGATCACCGGCCAGCTTGTCGACGTGGCGCGCATGTACGCGCAGGGGCGCATTGTCAGCTGCCTGGAAGGCGGCTACAACCTGAGCGCGCTCGGCCGCAGCGTGCTGGCCCACCTGAAAGTCCTGCTGGAACGATAGGAGGCATCCGTCATGGCCGAGAACGATGCGCGCGTGGACGCGCCGCTGCTGACCGAAACGCGCGATGCCGCGGGCGTGGTGCGCGTGACCATGAACCGGCCGCAGGCCTTCAACGCCTTGTCCGAAGGCCTGCTGGATGCGCTGGCCGAGACCTTGCGCCGGCTCGCCGCCGACGACACCGTGCGCGTGGTGGTGCTGGCCGGTGCCGGCAAGGCCTTCTGCGCCGGCCATGACCTGCGCGAGATGCGCGCGACACCGTCACACGACTACTACCGGCGCCTGTTCGACCGCTGCACGCGCGTGATGATGGCGATCCAGAAGATGCCACAGCCAGTGATCGCGCGGGTGCAAGGCATCGCCACCGCGGCCGGCTGCCAGCTGGTGGCGATGTGCGACCTGGCCGTTGCCGCCGCCGACGCGCGCTTTGCGGTGTCCGGCGTCAATCTCGGCCTGTTCTGCTCGACGCCGGGCGTGGCGCTGTCGCGCAACCTGCACCGCAAGCAGGCGATGGAAATGCTGCTGACCGGCGACATGATCGATGCCGCCACCGCGCGCGAGCGCGGGCTGGTGAACCGCGTGGTGCCGGCCGCCGCGCTGGACGACGAGGTGGCGCGTCTGGCCGCCAGCATCTGCGCCAAGCCGGCAGCGGCCGTCGCCGCCGGCAAGGGACTGTTCTACCGCCAGCTTGAAATGGGCATCGAGGCCGCCTACCAGCTGGCTGGCCAGACCATGGCCTGCAACATGATGGATGACTCCGCGCTGGAAGGCGTGCAGGCCTTCCTCGACAAGCGTGCGCCGTCCTGGCGCGGCGAATAGTCGACTTGCCGGTGTTCTTTATGCCGAGTGAGCATAAAGACATCGGTAAAAATTCGTTTATGTTATGAAGCGAATCGCATAAAATACCCGCTTTACAAAAATAAGTGCGGCAACAGCGCTCGAGACAACCTCGCCTGTTGCCGTTTTCTTTTGGTCACCTTTTCATGATCGAACTGCAAGGACTGTCGCAGCGCTTCCCGGGCGCGTCTGGCGACGTGCATGCATTGCGGGACGTCAGCCTGTCGATTGCAGCGGGCGAAGTCTTCGGCATCATCGGCCGCAGCGGCGCCGGCAAGAGCACGCTGGTTCGCGCCATCAACCTGCTGAACCGGCCCAGCAGCGGCCGCGTGGTCGTCGCTGGCCAGGATCTGACCGCGCTCGACAATGGCGCCCTGCGCCTGGCCCGGCGCGAGATCGGCATGATCTTCCAGCATTTCAACCTGCTGTCGTCGCGCACCGTCTATGACAACGTGGCGCTGCCGCTGGAACTGGCGGGCAAGCCCAAGGCGGAAATCGCCGCCACCGTGCTGCCGCTGCTGGACCTGGTCGGACTGTCAGCGCTGAAGGACCGCTACCCGGCCCAGATCAGCGGCGGGCAGAAGCAGCGCGTGGGCATTGCGCGCGCGCTGGCGAGCCAGCCCAAGGTGCTGCTGTCTGACGAAGCCACTTCGGCGCTGGATCCGGAAACCACCCGCTCCATCCTGGAACTGCTCAAGCAGATCAACCGCGAGCTGGGCCTGACCATCGTGATGATCACGCACCAGATGGAGGTCATCAAGCAAGTGTGCGACCGCGTTGCCGTGCTCGAGGCCGGCCAGGTGGTCGAGCAGGGCCGCGTGATCGACGTGTTCCTGCGTCCGCAGCACGACGTCACCCGCGCCATGATCGGCGATGTCATTTCGCAGGAGCTGCCGGCAAGCGTGCTCAAGCGCGTCGAAAGCCGGCTCGGCAACGGCCGCGACCACGTCTACCGGCTCGCGTTCACGGGCGAGGGCGTCGACCAGCCGGTGCTGGCGCAGGCGATCCGCCGCTACGGGCTGGACTTCAATATCCTGCACGGCCATATCGACGAGATCCAGGGCCAGGCCTTCGGCTCGCTGGCGATCATGGCCACCGGCGAGCTGCCCGACGTGAAGGCGGCGATGGAATACCTGCAGGCGCAAGGCGTCGTGGTGGAGGAGTTCGAGCATGTGGTCTGAAATGTCTGACCTGTTCCTGACCTCGTTCAACGAGACGCTGCTGATGGTGGCGATCTCGGGCGTGGTCGGCTCCCTGCTGGGCGTACCGCTGGGCGTGCTGCTGCACCTGACCAACCGCGGCGGCGTGCTGTCGCACCCGCTGTTCAACCGTACCATCGGCGTGGTGGTCAATGCGGTGCGTTCGATCCCGTTCATCATCCTCCTGGTGGTGGTGATCCCGTTCACACGCTTTATCGTGGGTTCGTCGATCGGCACCACCGCGGCGATCGTGCCGCTGACCATCGCGGCGATCCCGTTTATTGCCCGCCTGGTAGAAAGCGCGCTGCGCGAGGTCGACAAGGGCCTGGTCGAGGCCGCCCAGTCGATGGGCGCGACGACCGGCCAGATCGTGTGGAAGGTGCTGCTGCCCGAGGCCATGCCCGGCATCGTTGCCGGCCTGACCATCACCTTCGTCAGCCTGGTCGGGTACTCTGCCATGGCCGGCGCGATCGGCGGCGGCGGCCTGGGCGACCTGGGCATCCGCTATGGCTACCAGCGCTACATCACCGAGGTGATGGTGGCGGTGGTGCTGATCCTGATCATCTTCGTGCAGGCGGTGCAGAGCTTCGGCGACTGGGTGGTCCGGCGCATCAGCCACCGCTGAACCAAACCTTTTTCGAGATAGGAACGTACATCATGCAACGTCGCAACCTGCTGCAATGGATGCTCGGCGCCGCGCTCGGCGCCTCGCTGGCTACCGGCGCGATCGCCCAGGAAAAGCCGATCAAGATCGGCGTGACCGGCGGACCGCACGCCCAGATCATGGAACAGGTAAAGAAGGTCGCCGCCAAGGACGGCCTGAACATCCAGGTGGTCGAGTTCAGCGACTACATCCAGCCCAACGCCGCGCTGGCCGCCGGCGACCTGGATGCCAACAGCTACCAGCACCTGCCTTACCTGGAAGCCCAGATCAAGGACCGCGGCTACAAGTTCACGCACATCGCCTACACCGTGACCTTCCCGATGGGCGTTTACTCCAAGAAGATCAAGTCGCTCGACCAGCTCAAGCAGGGCGCGCGCGTGGGCGTGCCCAACGATCCGACCAATGGCGGCCGCGGCCTGCTGCTGCTGCAGAGCAAGGGCGTGATCAAGCTCAAGCCCAACGCCGGCCTGAAGGCGACACCGCTGGACATCGCCGAGAACCCAAAGAAGGTTCGCATCGTCGAGCTGGACGCCGCGCAGCTGCCGCGATCGCTGGATGACCTGGATGCTGCCGCGATCAATGGCAACTACGCGGAATCGGCCGGCCTGTCGCCGACCAAGGATGCGATCGCCATGGAGGGCCCGAAGGGTCCGTACGCCAACCTGATCGCAATTCGCGAGGCCGACAAGAGCAAGCCGTGGGTGGCCAAGCTGGTGAAGGCGTACCACTCGCCCGAGATCAAGCAGTACGTGAATTCGACCTTCAAGGAATCCGTAATCACCGCCTGGTAAGCGCGGTTAAGTACCGGTCACTTTGAGGTTTCCGTCCAATCAGACGATGCGCGTAAGCCTCAATTTCCGGCACAATCTCCTGACGGCTGGTGATGCCGGGCTATGCCCGGCATCATTTTGCCGATAAAATAGTACGATCGTTCGAAAAATAGGAGAGCCGCCAACCCGGTGGTTATAATGACGAGCGAACAAAATTTCTGACTATCAGCTATCAGTGGAGTGAGCGCATGAAAGTACTCGTCGCAGTCAAGCGGGTGGTGGATTACAACGTCAAGGTCCGCGTCAAGGCGGACGGCACGGGCGTCGATCTGGCCAACGTCAAGATGAGCATGAACCCGTTCGACGAAATCGCCGTGGAAGAGGCCGTGCGCCTGAAGGAAGCCGGCGTCGTCACCGAAGTCGTCGCCGTCTCGTGCGGTGTCACGCAGTGCCAGGAAACCCTGCGCACCGCGATGGCCATCGGTGCCGACCGCGGCATCCTGGTGGAGTCGAGCGAAGACCTGCAACCGCTGGCCGTGGCCAAGCTGCTGAAGGCGCTGATCGACAAGGAGCAGCCGCAGCTGGTGATCCTGGGCAAGCAGGCCATCGACGATGACTCGAACCAGACCGGCCAGATGGTGGCCGCGCTGGCCGGCCTGCCGCAAGCCACGTTCGCCTCGAAGGTGGTGGTGGCCGATGGCAAGGCCTCGGTGACCCGTGAAGTCGACGGCGGCCTGGAAACGCTGTCGCTGCAGCTGCCGGCCGTGGTGACGACCGACCTGCGCCTGAACGAGCCGCGCTACGTCACGCTGCCGAACATCATGAAGGCCAAGAAGAAGCCGCTGGATACCGTCAAGCCGGAAGACCTCGGCGTCGACGTGAAGCCGCGCCTGTCGACCCTGAAGGTGGTCGAGCCTGCCAAGCGCAGCGCCGGTGTGATGGTGCCGGACGTCGCGACGCTGGTGCAGAAGCTGAAGAACGAAGCCAAGGTTATCTGAGCGCGGGGGAGATAGAACATGACTGCACTCGTCATTGCTGAACACGACAATCAATCGATCAAGGGCGCCACGCTGAACACCGTGACCGCCGCAGCCCAATGCGGCGGCGACGTGCACGTGCTGGTGGCCGGTTCCAACGCCAAGGCGGCGGCCGACGCCGCCGCCAAGATCGCCGGCGTGACCAAGGTCCTGCTGGCCGATGCCGCCTACTTTGGCGACGGCCTGGCCGAGAACGTGGCCGAGCAGGCGCTGGCCATTGCCAACGATTACTCGCACATCCTGGCCCCGGCTACCCCGTACGGCAAGAACATCCTGCCGCGCGTGGCCGCCAAGCTGGACGTGGCCCAGATCTCGGAAATCTCCAAGGTCGACGCCCCGGACACCTTCGAGCGTCCGATCTACGCCGGCAACGCCATTGCCACGGTCAAGTCGGAAGACAAGATCAAGGTGATTACCGTGCGCGGCACCGCGTTTGACGCTGCCGCCGCCGAAGGTGGCTTGGCCGCCGTCGAAACCCTGCCGGCCGTGGCCGATGCAGGCGTCTCGCAGTTCGTTTCGCGCGAAGTGGCCAAGAGCGACCGTCCGGAACTGACCGCCGCCAAGATCATCGTCTCGGGTGGCCGTGGCGTGGGTTCGGGCGAGAACTACACCAAGGTGCTGACGCCGCTGGCCGACAAGCTGGGCGCCGCGCTGGGCGCCTCGCGCGCCGCCGTCGACGCCGGCTTCGTGCCGAACGACTACCAGGTTGGCCAGACCGGCAAGATCGTCGCGCCGCAGCTGTACATCGCCGTCGGTATCTCCGGCGCGATCCAGCACCTTGCCGGCATGAAGGACTCCAAGGTGATCGTCGCGATCAACAAGGATGCCGAAGCCCCGATCTTCTCCGTGGCCGACTATGGCCTGGTGGGCGATCTGAACACCGTGGTGCCGGAACTGGTGGCCGCACTGGGCTGATGCCGTCAGCTTGCCGGCCGTGATGCAGGTGAGGCGGCCGGCAATGTTCGCAAAAGGAGCCGTTCCCGGGATTTCCCGCGAACGGCTTTTTTGCGTCTGGTGATGACGACGCAGGTCCGCGATATCTGCAAACAGCAAGGGCGGCCCGCGGGGCCGCCCTTATGTTGCCGATGCGTTGCCGCCGTCAGGCATGCGCCGGCCGCGGCGCTATGTGATGGCGAGTGGGCTTAAGGTAGCGTCCCACCGACAGGTCATCGGCACGGATCGCCGGCGAAGTCCCGGAAACCAGGTCCGACAGCAGCTTGCCGGAGCCGCAGGCCATGGTCCAGCCCAGCGTGCCGTGCCCGGTGTTCAGCCACAGGCCGCGTACCTGAGTCGGCCCGACGATCGGCGTGCCGTCCGGCGTCATCGGACGCAGGCCGGTCCAGAAGGTGGACTGGCTGACATCGCCGGCGCCGGGGAACAGGTCGGTGACCACGTGTTCGAGCGTGCGGCGCTTGGCCGGGTCCAGGCCGCGGTCATAGCCGACGATCTGCGCCATGCCGCCGACGCGGATGCGATCGTCGAAGCGGGTGATGGCGACCTTGTAGGTTTCATCCAGCACCGTCGACACCGGGCTGCGCGAGGCGTCGCTGAGCGGCACCGTGATCGAGAAGCCCTTGAGCGGGTACACCGGCAGGTTGGACATGCCCGACAGGAATGGCTTCACCAGCTGCGTCGACCAGCTGCCCAGCGCCACGACCACCAGGTCGGCTGAGATCGGCTCGCCATTGACGACGGCGCCGGTGACGGCATCGCCCTGCGTTATCAGGCTGTCGATCGAGCGGTTGTACAGGAACCTGACGCCCAGCGTCTCGGCCATCTGCGAAAGCCGTGTCGTGAACAACTGGCAGTCGCCGGTTTCATCGTTGGGAAGGCGCAGGCCGCCGCTCAGCTTGTGGCTGACTGCGGCCAGCGCCGGTTCGCTCGCGGCGAGTTCTTCGCGCGAAAGCAACTGGTAGGGCACGCCGGCTTCTTCCAGCACGGCGATGTCCTTGGCCGCGCCTTGCAGCTGCTCGTCGGTGCGAAATACCTGCAGCGTTCCTTGCTGGCGGCCTTCATAGGCGATGCCGGTTTCCGTGCGCAGTGCGCGGATGCAGTCCCGGCTGTATTCGGCCAGCCGCACCATGCGCTCCTTGTTCACGGCATAGCGCTCGGCGCTGCAGTTCAGCAGCATCTGCCACATCCATTGCAGCTGGAACAGCGTGCCGTCCGGACGGATGGACAGCGGAGCGTGTTCCTGGAACATCCACTTGATCGCCTTCAGCGGCACGCCCGGCGCAGCCCACGGCGACGCATAGCCTGGGGAGATCTGCCCCGCGTTGGCAAAGCTGGTCCCAAGCGCGGGCCCGGCCTCGCGGTCGACGACGGTCACTTCGTGACCGGCCTTGGCCAGATACCACGCACTGGTGACGCCAATTACGCCACTGCCAAGTACGAGAACGCGCATTTTCGGGGGCTCCAACTACGATGTCAGGTTGAAGAAGGATTTGTGTCTATACTATTGAATACATTCCAGTCATAGTTACCGAATTTCTTAGAAAAACAGGAAAAACTAATGAGAACCAGTCGTCAGCCCGTACGCACCCTCGACCGGCTCGACCGCAGGATCCTGACGCTACTGCAGGCAGACGGCAGGATCTCGATGAAAGACCTGGCGGAGGCGGTCGGCCTGACCATCACGCCGTGCATCGAGCGGGTCAAGCGCCTGGAGCGCGATGGTGTCATCATGGGCTACTACGCGCGGCTGAATCCATCCTTGCTGGGCAGCGCTCTGCTGGTATTTGTCGAGATCTCGCTTGGCAATAAATCGGGCAATATGTTCGAGCAGTTCCGGCGCGAGGTGCTGCGTATCCCGGAAGTGCTGGAATGTCACCTCGTGTCGGGCGATTTCGACTACCTGATCAAGGCACGCATTCGTGAGATCGGCGAATACCGGCGGCTGCTGGGCGACATCCTGTTGCAGCTGCCCGGCGCCGCGCAGTCGAAAAGCTATGTCGTCATGGAAGAAATCAAGGAAACGCTGGCAATCTCGGTCGAGGACAAGAGCCAGCAGACCTGACAACCCGCGCCAGGCCAACGATGCCGGCAAACATGAAGCGCCCCAGCAACCCTTCTCAAGACACGGCTACCGACGCCGATACGCAGGCGGGCCCGCGGCCGCCCGTCGCGCGCAAGGGCCGCGGCGCGGTCAGCAACCTGCAGGGACGTTTCGAGCGAGACCAGCGCGAGACCTTCGACGACGGCTGGGGTAGTCCGGCCATGGACGAGCCGGCCACTGCAGTCGGGCAGGCGCATCCGGAGGATGCCTGCAGCACCGCCCAGGCGCCGGAAGCGCCATTGCCGCCGCTGCGCACGCAGGTGCGCATCGAGCGTGCGCGTTCAATCCTGACCCGCAACGCGTCGCCCGACATCCCGTTCGACGTCTCGCTGAACCCGTATCGCGGCTGCGAGCACGGCTGTATCTACTGTTTTGCGCGGCCCACGCACGCCTACCTTGACCTGTCGCCGGGGCTCGACTTCGAAACCCGGTTGTTCGCCAAGGCCAACGCGGCCGAGAAGCTGCGCGAGGCCCTGGCCCGGCCCTCGTACCGCTGCGAGACCATCGCGCTGGGCGTCAACACCGACGCCTACCAGCCGATCGAGCGCGAGCAACGCATTACGCGCGGCATCCTCGAGGTGCTGAGCGAGTACGATCATCCGGTCGCGCTGATCACCAAGTCTTCACTGATCGAGCGTGATATCGACCTGCTGGCGCCGATGGCCGCCAAGCGGCTCGCAGTGGCCGCAGTCACCGTCACCACGCTGGATGCCGACATTGCGCGCACGCTCGAGCCGCGCGCGGCGACGCCGTCACGGCGGCTGCGTACGATCCGCACGCTGGCCGACGCCGGTATTCCGGTGGGCGTGAGCATTGCCCCGGTGATCCCGTTCATCACCGAGCCTGACCTGGAACGTGTGCTGGAAGCTGCGCGCGAGGCGGGCGCCGTCTATGCGAACTACATCGTGCTGCGACTGCCCTGGGAGGTACGGCCGCTGTTCGAGGAGTGGTTGCAGGCGCATTTCCCCGACCGCGCCGAGCGGGTCATGAACCGCGTACGGGACATGCGCGAAGGCAAAGCCTACGATGCCAGCTTTGCCACGCGCATGCGGGGCACGGGCGTGTGGGCGGACTTGCTGCGTCAGCGATTCTACAAGGCCGCCGACCGGCTCGGCTTCCGCTATAACCGGTTCGAACTGGATACTTCGCGATTCCGGCCGCCCGCGGGACCACGCGACAAGGATGATCCGCAAGGCTCTTTATTCTGAGCGGCTGCGGTGGCCTGCTGGTCGCCGATCATGCGGCTGGCCAGGTCCAGCGCGGCCTTCGCGCTCGATGGCGGCAGTCCGGAGGACAGCGCCAGCCTGACGGCGATGGCTGCCAGGCGTCCTTCGTCATACGTTGGCATGTCGATTGGTGCTCCTTTG
Organism: Cupriavidus consociatus; assembly: GCF_017814975.1. Lineage (GTDB taxonomy): Bacteria > Pseudomonadota > Gammaproteobacteria > Burkholderiales > Burkholderiaceae > Cupriavidus > Cupriavidus consociatus. The sequence continues at coordinate 102,476 of NZ_JAGIQA010000014.1, read as the reverse complement.
CGCCGCCAGAGCCACGCTCCGCCGCGCATGTCGCCGCCAGGATCGGACGGTCTTTCCAGTATGGGCGATTTGCGCGAAAGGGGAATTGCCGATTGCGCCCGCATTGATCGCGCGCAAAGGCGGTCGAAATGCATAACGCGGCAGCTATTGCGACAGCTCGCGCGCGGCCTCGACCTGCGATTCGAAGAAAGTCTGGAAGCTGATGGCCAGCCCCGCCATCAGCAGGCCGGTGCCGATCAGCAGCGACAGGATCACCAGGATCACGACCGGCCAGCCGGAGCGTGTCGGCTTGCCGTGGGGATTAAAGCGCGCGTCCCATTTGTCGTCCGGGCGCAGGCCATAGACGATTGCGGCAAGGTAGGCGCTGATCACCGAGGCCCCGCCGGCAACGGCAAACGTCCAGTTGAGCGCGGGCGTCCCGGCATCCGCCGCCATCGAGGCTATGCCGACGACGCCGCCGAGCAGCCCCAGCAGGTGAGCCCAGCCGTACACGTCGCGCAGCCCGCCCAGGTAAAAGCGGTGCGCCCCGAGGCTGCCGAACAGGAACGCCAGCGCGACCGTCAGCAGCTTGGACTTGCCGCGGGCCGGAGCAGGGGGGCGAGTGGTTGCGGGACTGGCGGGGGTGGCGGCAGGCATGGGGTAGGGACGTGCGTGGCAGTTCGGGAAAAAAGGCGGCACACGCGTGCCGGCCGGCAGTCATTGTACGCCGGCGGTCACGGCCAGGGAGGGGAAGTGCATCAGCAGACGCGCAGGGCGACGCTAATGCCAGCCGCCCGCGAGCAGGCTCTTGATAAAGGTGGCGGCGTGTTCGCTGATATGCGTTTCGCCGTAAAGGACCAGGGTAAGGATCCCCATGAACAAAACGGACAGCGATAACTGGCCGGCGTGTTCGACCAGGTCGCTAAGAAGGGGTGACATGACAAACCTCACAGAATTATTGTCTTTCTGGAGGCTGCGCCCGAGCTGTCATGATCGGGTCCGACAGGAGGTGTCGGGCAGAGGCAGGTCAGTTCGATTGCCGTCTGCACTGGACGGCACGCTGTGAGCCCCGGGCAGCGCCGGGCGGCAGCCTGTGCGCAGCACCCGGAAAGTGGGGCACACACTCAGATACAGACAACCGGGGCGTGGGGCGAGTTCCGCAGCGCGTTGCCCAAGGCGCTGGCGCCACGCGAGCGCCAGCCGCAAGCGAGTCAGCGTCCGCCGTTGTCGCGGCCACCTGCCTGCCAGCCGGGACCCACGTTGGTGGGGCGCGAGTCGTTGCGAGCGTCGGAAGGGTTGCCGCGCTGATCCTGGGCCCGCACCCGGTTATCGTCGCGAGCGCCCTGCATGGCAGCGGCTCGGCGGCCGCTCAGGCGGTCGTCTGCGCGGGCGCGGGCTTCCATCCGGTCGATCTGCGCCTGTACGTGGTCGCGGCTTTCGGCGCGCACGCTGGCGACCTGCCAGCCATCACCGGCTTGCAGCCGCACCGGCCGGGCATCAGCGCGGCTTTGTTGCCAGAACGCGACCTGGGCATGACTGGCGGCTACCGCGCCGACCAGGCCCGAGGCCACCAGGATGCCAGCCACCAGGTCGCGCAGGAGAGAGCGGGTGAACATGCGGATTCCCAGGTTCCTGTCGCGCTAAGTTGCTGTTGGAAGATGGGTTCATGGTACGCATGGGCCATCAGGTCGCGCTATGCCAAGCGCGTTACCGGTGTAACGGATTGTTTCGGACACATGAGCATTGCTTTTCCTCGTGTTTGGGTGGCTTTGCGGGCATTTGTGCGGGTTGTCTCCGGTTACGGCGCGTAGCGGATCCGGTAGATCGCGCCAGCCAGGTCGTCGCTGACCAGCAGCGAGCCGTCAGGGGCGATCAGCACATCGGCAGGACGGCCCCATGGCCTGCCGCGCAGCCAGCCATGAGCAAACACTTCCTGCCGGACGGCCTTGCCTGACTCGTCCAGCACCACGCGCACGACGCGGTAGCCGGATGGCTGGCTGCGGTCCCAGCTGCCATGTTCGGCAATGAAGACATTGTTGCGGTACGCCGCCGGAAACTGGCTGCCCGTATAGAAGCGCATGCCAAGGGCTGCCACGTGCGCGCCCAGGCGTGCCACCGGCGGGACAAATTCCGAGCAGGGACGCTTGCTGCCGTATTCCGGGTCGGCGACGTTGCCGGCGTGGCAGTACGGGTAACCGAAATGCTGGTTGTTCGCCGTGGCGCGGTTCAGTTCGTCGTCGGGAACATCGTCGCCCATGCGGTCGCGGCCATTGTCCGTGAACCACAGCTCGCGCGTGGCCGGATGCCAGTCGAAGCCGACGGTATTGCGCACCCCCCGGGCCGCCACCTGCAGGTCGCTGCCGTCGGGCTTCATCTTCATGATGTTGGCGTAGCGGTTCTCGTCGGGCGCGCAGATATTGCAGGGCGCGCCGACCGGGACGTACAGGTAGCCGTCCGGCCCGAAGGCGATAAATTTCCAGCCGTGGTGATCGTCTGAAGGAAAGCGGTCGCTTACCACGACCGGGGCCGGCGGGTTGTCCAGCCGTGCTTCGACATTGTCGAAGCGCACGATCCTCGACACCGAGGAGGCGTACAGGCTGCCATCGCGCAGGGCCACCCCGGCTGGCATCCGCAGCCCGCTGGCAACGGTGCGCACGCGCGGCCGGGCGCCGAGCGCGTCGGTGATCGCGTAGACCTTGCCTTCGCGCAGCGAACCCACGAAGAGCGTGCCCGATGGCGACAGCGCCATGGCGCGCGCGCCCGGCACCTCCTGCGTCAACACGTCGATGCGGAAGCCGGGCGGCAGCTTGATCTGCTCGAGCGGCAATGCCGCCGCCGCGCTGCCTGCCAGCAGAACCACGGCGAGCAGGGCAGATTGCCGTACAGCACGAAGCAAGAAGTGCAGATGCGGACGCATGTCAGGCCTCCCGTCGCGGTTTTTGCCACGATGCCTGCACGGCACCGGCACGTCAATCACCTAAGTGTTTGTTTGGCCTCGGAAACTGGGCTATACTCTTGCGTTTCGTGTTCGCTTGAACACCCGGACACCCGTTTTCTGAGGAATCATCCCATGGTCGTTATCCGTCTGGCTCGCGGCGGCAGCAAGAAGCGCCCGTTCTTCAACATCGTCGCTACCGACTCGCGCAACCGTCGCGATGGCCGTTTCATCGAGCGCGTTGGCTTCTACAACCCGCTGGCTTCGGAAGGCGAAGAAGGCCTGCGCCTGGCGCAAGACCGCCTGGCCTACTGGCAAGGCGTTGGCGCCCAGCTGTCGCCGACCGTTGCCCGCCTGGTCAAGCAAGGCGCCAAGGCTGCTGCCTGATTGCCGCCGGTCCATCGGACTGAGCGAACTATAGCGTGCCCGCAAGGGCACGTTCTTCGTTGCGCACGTGACTGAACGCAAGCAGCGGCCGCTGAACCGGCCGCAGGGCCCGCAGGGTGAGGCCCCCAAGGCCCTCAAGATGCCCGCGGCGTTGCTGTATGCCGACGCCCTGCCGGAAGACCTGGTCGAAGTCGGCTATGTCGGCGCGGCCTATGGCATCCGTGGGTGGATCAAGGTCCAGCCGCATGCCAATGACGCATCCGCGCTGCTGCATGCGCGTCGCTGGTGGTTGCTGGCGCCGCCGCAGGCGGGGCTGGTTGCCGCCGAAGCGCAGCATGCCCAGCCGGTCTGCGTGAAGATCGCGCAGTCGCGCGAGCACAGCGGCACGGTGGTGGCGAATGCTGCCGGCGTTGCCGACCGCAATCTTGCGGAAGCGCTCCGGGGCCGTCGCGTGTGGATCCGGCGCGCGGATTTTCCGGCGCCGGAAGACGATGAGTTTTACTGGGTCGACCTGATCGGCTGCAGCGTCAGCAACGAGCAAGGCGAGTTGCTGGGCGAAGTGTCCGGCCTGATCGATAACGGTGCCCACCAGATCCTGCAGGTCGCGTACGCGCTGCCGGACGGCAAGGCTGGCGAACGGCTGATCCCGTTTGTCGATGCGTTCCTGCGCACAGTCGATACCACCGGCAAGCGCATCGTGGTGGACTGGGGACTCGATTACTGATCCCGGCTGAGCCAGGTTGAGCCCGGCATTGTGCCCAGGAGGGGGAGAGCGGATGCAGTTCGATGTGATCACGCTGTTTCCCGAGATGTTTCGTGCGCTGACCGACTGGGGCATTACCAGCCGGGCAGCCAAGCAACAGCGGTATGCGCTGCGCAGCTGGAATCCACGCGATTTCACGGTCGACAACTACCGCACCATCGACGATCGCCCCTATGGCGGCGGCCCGGGCATGGTGATGCTGGCCAAGCCGCTGGACGATGCGATCGATGCCGCGGTGGCAGCCCAGGCGCAGGCCGGCGTGCCGCGGCCGCACGTGGTGCTGATGTCGCCGCAAGGCAAGACGCTGTCGCACGCCAAGGTGATGGAACTGGCCGAACGGCCGGGCCTGGTCCTGCTGTGCGGCCGCTATGAGGCCATCGACCAGCGGCTGATCGACCGCCGCGTGGACGAGGAAATCAGCCTCGGCGACTTCGTGCTGTCAGGCGGCGAACTGCCGGCGATGGCGCTGATCGACGCGGTGGTGCGCCATCTGCCCGGCGTGCTGGGCGACGCGCAGTCCGCGGTGCAGGACAGCTTCGTCAACGGCCTGCTGGATTGTCCGCACTACACGCGGCCGGAAGAATATGAAGGCGTGCGGGTGCCCGAGATACTGCTCGGGGGCCATCACGCCGAGATCGAGAAATGGCGGCGCCAGCAGGCGCTGGCCAATACGGCGAGAAAGCGTCCCGATTTGATCGAGGCGGCTCGCGAACAAGGTTTGCTGTCCCGCGCCGACGAGAAGTTCTTGTCGGAATGGGCGGCGAAGGAAGGGCGGGAGGCAACTCCCGCCAGGTAAAACCCCATCCTCTGCCGGGGCCCGGGACATGCCTGGGGCATACAACGCCGGCACGATGGTTACGGAGAAAAAACGATGAACCTCATCGAACAGATCGAGAAGGAAGAGATCGCGCGTCTGACCGCGAACAAGACCATCCCCGCATTCGCACCCGGCGACACCGTGATCGTCAGCGTGAACGTGGTGGAAGGTAACCGCAAGCGCGTGCAGGCCTACGAAGGCGTGGTGATCGCCAAGCGTAACCGCGGCCTGAACTCGTCCTTCATCGTGCGCAAGATCTCGTCGGGTGAAGGCGTGGAACGTACGTTCCAGCTGTACTCGCCGCTGATCGCTGCCATCGAAGTGAAGCGTCGCGGCGACGTGCGTCGCGCGAAGCTGTACTATCTGCGCCAGCGTTCGGGCAAGTCCGCACGTATCAAGGAAAAGCTGGTGTCGAAGGCTGCCACCGCTGCCAAGGCTGCGGAGTAAGCCGGACATGCTGGCCGGGGCGACCCGGCCAGCGTTTCCTCAGGAAGGGCACCCCATGGGTGCCCTTTTTGCATTGGCGCGCGGGCAACACCCGATTTTGCTGCGGCGCCGAATTGCGCGCTTCTGTCATACTTGCAGTTGTTATGCGTCCCGCCTTCGATCCCGAATCCCTTCCCGTCGTCGACACCGACCTGCGCAATGCGCCATTGAGCGAGCCGCGCCTGCAGGTCGACTTCATCCGCCACCGCTTCGAGGTGCCGCCGGCCTGGGCGCCGGAGCTGACCGACGAATCGCGCGTCTACGACCGCAGCCGCGGCCTGCGCGATGCCGCCGTGCTGGTGCCGCTGGTGGAACGCCGCGATGGCCTGACCGTGCTGCTGACCCAGCGCAACGCCAACCTGAGCGCGCATGCGGGGCAGATCAGCTTCCCGGGCGGCAGGCAGGAGCAGTGGGACACGAACCGCATCGACACGGCGTTGCGCGAAACGGAAGAAGAGGTGGGCCTGGCGCGCGCCTACGTGGAAGTGCTGGGCGCGCTGCCTGACTACATCACCGGCACAGGGTTCCACGTCAGCCCGGTGGTCGGCCTGGTGCGCGATGGTTTCACGCTGCGCCCGGATGCCTCGGAAGTGGCCGATGTCTTCGAGGTGCCGCTCGCCTTTCTGATGAACCCGTCACACCACGAGCGGCGCCTGTTCCGCTGGGTCGACGGCGAGCGCCTGTTCTACGCCATGCCCTATCCGCGCGAGGGCGGCGGCCACCGCTTTATCTGGGGCGCCACCGCGGGCATGCTGCGCAATCTCTACCACCTGCTGGCGGCCTGAGCGGCCACCCCCGGGCTTCTCTCAGGCTGCCGCCTGCCTGGCGTCGATGCAGTGCGGGCAGCTCTTGCCGATCACGTAGTGCGGGCTCTGTTGTTCTTCCGGCGTGACCACCGCACGGCAGGCGAAGCACTGCTTGGGGCCGGCGGGCTCCAGGTTCGGGTTCAGCGCGGTGCGGTAGTCGAAGACGAAGCAGTCACCGCGATAGTGGCTGCCGCCCACTTCCTCGAAGTACTTCAGGATGCCGCCCTCGAGCTGGTACACGCGCTCGACGCCGACTTCCTGCATGTGGATCGCCGCCTTCTCGCAGCGGATGCCGCCGGTGCAGAACGACACCACGGTCTTGCCTTCCAGCTCTGCCTTGTGCGCGGCGACAGCGTCGGGAAATTCGCTGAACTTGGCGATGTCGTACTCGACCGCATCTTCGAAGGTGCCGACCGCCACTTCGAAGTCATTGCGCGTATCGAGCATCACCACCGGGCGGCCTTCGTCGTCATGCCCCTGGTCCAGCCAGCGCTTCAGGTCCGCCGGCCGCAGCGACGGCGCGCGGCCGTTCTCCGGGCGGATCAGCGGCATCTTCATGGTAATGATTTCCTTCTTGGCGCGCACCAGCATGCGCTTGAAGGGCTGGTTCTCCGACAGGCTTTCCTTGGGCGCGATATCGGCGAAGCGCGCGTCGGCATGCAGCCACGCCATGAAACCGTCGATGGCTGCGCGCGGGCCGGCCAGGAACATGTTGATGCCCTCGGGCGCGAGCAGGATCGTCCCTTTCAGGCCGGCCGCTTCGCAGCGCTCGCGCATGGCCGGGCGCAGGGTCTCGATGTCGTCCAGCGAGACGAATTTGTAAGCGGAAATATTGACGATCTGCATGAGGGACGGCGCCTGCGCGGCCGCGCCCGGAAGGGCGGGGAGGGCGTTGGCGGCTTGCAATAACTGCCTGATTGGAAAGGCGAAATTATAACGCGCGCGCGCGCTTCTGCCGCGCATTCCCAACCACTCCAATCAGCTTTGCGCAGCGGCGTGCACGCATCGCCTGCACGCAATATTGGAGGCCGGCAGACGGGTCGAGCCGGTACAATGTCGCCCATGTCCGCACCCCGCTTCGTCCACCTCCGCCTGCATTCCGAATACTCCGTCGTGGACGGCATCGTCCGCCTCGACGACGCCGTCAAGGCCGCCGCCGCCGATGGCATGGGTGCGCTCGCCCTGACGGATCTTGCCAACGCCTTCGGGCTGATCCGCTATTACAAGGAAGCGCGCGGCAAGGGCGTGAAGCCGGTAGTCGGGGCCGATGTCTGGCTGACCAATGCCGAAGACCGCGACAAGCCCGCGCGCCTGCTGCTGCTGGTGCAGGACCGGCGCGGCTACCTGAACCTGTGCATGCTGCTGTCGCGCGCGTGGCTGGGCAACCAGTACCGCGGCCGCGCCGAGATCGATCCGTCGTGGTTCCTGGAGCCGGGCGAAGACGACATGCCGCTTGCCACCGGCCTGATCGCGCTGTCCGGCGCGATGGGCGGCGATATCGGCATGGCGCTGGCCAACGGCAATGCCGAGGGCGCGCGCCGTGCCGCGCAGCACTGGGCGTCGGTGTTTCCGCAGCGCTTCTATGTCGAACTGCAGCGTGCCGGCCATGCCGGCACCGATGCCTACGTGCAGCAGGCCGTGCAACTGGCGGCCGAGCAGCAGTTGCCGGTGGTCGCCACGCATCCGGTGCAGTTCATGACGCCGGACGACTACACCGCGCACGAGGCGCGCGTGTGCATCGCCGAGGGCGAGCTGCTGGCCAACCCGCGCCGCACGCGGCGCTTCACCACCGACCAGTACTTCAAGACCCAGGACGAGATGTGCGCGCTGTTCGCGGATATCCCCTCGGCGCTTGAGAACGCGGTCGAGATCGCGCGTCGCTGCAACCTGACGCTGGAGCTGGGCAAGCCGCGCCTGCCCCTGTTCCCGACGCCGGACGGCATGTCGCTGGACGACTACCTCGTCTTCATGGCCAAGGACGGCCTGGAAAAGCGCATGGCGGTGCTGTTCCCGGACGAAGCGGTGCGCGAAGCGAAGCGCCCGGATTACTACGCACGGCTGGAGTTCGAGACCGGCACCATCATCAAGATGGGCTTCCCCGGCTACTTCCTGATCGTGGCGGACTTTATCAACTGGGCCAAGAACAACGGCGTGCCGGTCGGGCCCGGCCGGGGCTCCGGTGCCGGTTCGCTGGTCGCGTATGCGCTGGGCATTACCGACCTCGATCCGCTCAAGTACGCGCTGCTGTTCGAGCGTTTCCTGAACCCGGAGCGGGTCTCGATGCCCGACTTCGATATCGACTTCTGCCAGCACGGCCGCGATCGCGTGATCACGTACGTGAAAGAGAAGTACGGCAAGGACGCGGTGTCGCAGATCGCCACCTTCGGCACCATGGCCGCCAAGGCCGCGGTGCGCGACGTGGGCCGCGTGCTCGACCTGGGCTATGGCTTTGTCGACGGCATCGCCAAGCTGATCCCGTTCAAGCCGGGCAAGCTGGTCACCATCGAGGAAGCGAAGAAAGAAGAGCCGCTGCTGACCGAGCGCGAGAACAACGAGGAAGAAGTGCGCCAGCTGCTGGAACTGGCGCAGCGCGTCGAAGGCATGACGCGTAACGTCGGCATGCACGCCGGCGGTGTGCTGATCGCGCCCGGCAGGCTGACCGATTTCTGCCCGCTGTACACGCAAGGCGCGCAGAACGACGGCATGAGCGGCGTCGTCAGCCAGTACGACAAGGACGACGTCGAGGCCGCCGGCCTGGTCAAGTTCGACTTCCTGGGCCTGACCACGCTGACCATCCTGGACTGGGCCGAGCGCTATATCCGCCGCCTGGATCCGAGCAAGGCCGACTGGAACTGCAGCCACATCCCCCTCGACGACGGCCCCGCCTTCGACATCCTGAAGACTGCCAATACGGTCGCCGTGTTCCAGCTGGAAAGCCGCGGCATGCAGGGCATGCTGAAGGACGCCAAGCCCGACCGCTTCGAGGACATCATCGCGCTGGTGGCACTCTACCGCCCGGGCCCGATGGACCTGATCCCCAGCTTCTGCGCGCGCAAGCACGGCCGCGAGAAGGTGGAGTATCCCGATCCGCGCGTCGAACCTGTCCTGAAAGAGACCTACGGCATCATGGTCTACCAGGAGCAGGTGATGCAGATGGCGCAGATCATCGGCGGCTACTCGCTGGGCGGCGCCGACCTGCTGCGTCGCGCGATGGGCAAGAAGAAGCCGGAGGAGATGGCGCAGCATCGCGTCATGTTCCGCGAGGGTGCCGACAAGAACGGCCTCAATGCGCAGCAGGCCGACGACATCTTCGACCTGATGGAGAAGTTCGCGGGCTACGGCTTCAACAAGTCGCACGCGGCGGCCTATGCGCTGCTGGCGTACTACACCGCCTGGCTCAAGGCGCACCACCCGGCCGAATTCATGGCAGCCAACATGTCGCTGGCCATGGATGACACCGACAAGGTCAAGATCCTCTACGAGGACTGCAAGCTCAACAAGATCGCGGTGCTGCCGCCGGACGTCAACGCCAGCGAATACCGCTTCGCGCCGACCGACCCGAAGACCATCCGCTATGGCCTGGGCGGCATCAAGGGCAGCGGGCAGGGCGCGATCGAAGACATCCTGCGCGCGCGCGAAGAGGGCGGGGCGTTCAAGGACCTGTTCGACTTCTGCGAGCGCGTCGACCGCCGCCAGGTCAACCGCCGCACCATGGAAGCGCTGATCCGCGCCGGCGCCTTCGACAGCCTGAACGACAACCGCGCCCAGCTGCTGGCCTCGGTGCCGATCGCCATGGAAGCCGCGGAGCAGAAGGCCGAGTCCGCCAATCAGGTGTCGCTGTTCGACCTGATGGGCGATGCCGGCGAAGCGCACCGCCCCGAACTGCTCGACGAGCCGCGCTGGAGTCCCAAGCGCACGCTGCAGGAAGAAAAGCAGGCGCTCGGCTACTATTTCTCCGGCCACCTGTTCGACGCCTACCGCGACGAGGTGCGCCGCTTCAACAAGGGCACGCTGGCCTCGCTGGAAAAGGAAGTGCAGGGCAACGGCGGCGGCTTCGGCCGGGACGTGCGCGGCAAGACCATCGCCGGCGTGATCTCCGGCATCCGCACCCAGATGACCCAGCGCGGCAAGATGCTGATCGTCACGCTGGACGACGGCACCGGGCTGGTCGAGATGACGGTGTTCAACGAGGTCTTCGACGCCAACCGGCAGATGTTCCGCGAGGATGAGCTGCTGATCGCCACCGGCAATGCGCGGCACGATACCTTTACCGGTGGTGTGCGCTTTACCGCGGAATCGGTGATGGACCTGACCGCGGCACGGATCCGGTTTGCGACGGCCGTGCGTCTGGTGATGAATGGCAATTCTTCGACCGGGATGCTGCGCGAACTGCTGATGCCGCACCTGGCGCGCGCCACCGGCGCGCAGGGATTGCCAGTGCGGATCGGCTACCAGGCCCGGACCGCTTCGTGCGAAGCCGTGCTGGGGCAGGAGTGGCAGGTGGTACCGTCCGACGAAGCGCTGGGCGCGCTGCGGCAGGCGCTGTCACCAGAGAGCGTGAATACGCTCTACGAATGACGCCGCACCGGCGGCGTGCTCAGGCGCGCCGCGCGGCCAGCGCCTGCCCCGCCAGTGCCAGCAGGCTATCGACGTGGGTGCCGATGCGCGGATCGTAGTCCAGCATGGACATCGGCTGCGCCAGCCTCGCCTGGCCGGACTGCGCGGCCTGCACGGCGGCGCGGATGGCCTGGTCGAGCGTATCGGCGCGGTCGCGAGCGAACGCATGGACGGCCTGCGGCCGGATCACTTCCAGGCAGGCGATATTGTCGGCAAACACCAGCGGTGTGCCGCACAGCACGGATTCCACCCCGACCAGCCCGAACGGTTCATAGCCCGATGCCAGGATGGTGAAGTCCGCGGCGCGGTAGAGCGCGTCAATCCGGCTGCTGTAGCCTAGCTCGCGCACGCGCGGGATGTTGCGCCCGACCGGGCGGCCCGCCACTGCCAGCGTAATCGGCAGACTGGAATTCGAGAAGTAATCGGCCAGCAGGTCGAATCCCTTGCGGGCATGTCCCGACGACGGAAACAGGAACACGACCTCATCGTCGCCAAAACCGAACTCGCTGCGCAGTGACGCGCGCGTGGCGTCGTCGACCGGCGAAAAGCGCTGCGTGTCGACCGGCGGGTAGAGCAAGTGCACCCGGTCTTCCGGTATCCCGTACAACTCCACCACTTCGCGCCGCATCAGCGCCGAGTGCGCCACCACGCAATGCGCGCCGGCGTACTGCGCGCTTTCGAGATCGATCTGCCAGCGGTCGGAGCGGCGCGGCGGCGTGCCGCGCGCGGCCAGGTAGCCGCGATGGGTGCCGCCGCAGATGGCGATGTCGGATCCCCGCACGCGATTGCAGCCGATCAGCACCGCATCGGCAGGCAGGCGCGCCTGCAGGCGCCAGGAGAAATAGCGGTCGCGCAACTTGCCTGGCAGCCAAGAGACCACGATCCGGTGCGGCTCGATGCCGGACGCTGCCGCCACGCCGGCATCGAAGCGGCGCGCGTAGACCGACACCTCGGTGCCCGCGTGGCCGGCCATGGCCTGGCTGATGTCGAGCGCATAGCGCTCCAGGCCGCCGCCGGCGCCGAAGCGGTTGCAGGAAATGCCAATTTTCATCGGTGGTTGCAGTGAGAGGATGGGCGTCAGGCTTCACCGCGCACCCGGGCGCTGTCCGCGGCGTGCAGCAGCGCGAGCTTCGCGTACTTGTAGTAGCTCGCCTGCGCGTTCATCAGCGCGACGCCGAAGCCCGCGCTGCCATCGAGGAAGCCGCGCTTGAACACGTAGGTGCGGATGAACGCCCACAGACCGTGGCCCGCGGCCGAAGCCACCGAGCTGCGCTTGCCGCGCGCGTAGGCCTGCTGCGCACCGGCGCTGGAGTAGCTGTCGATCTTGCGCAGCACGTCCGACAACGAACGGTAGCTGTAGTGGATCAGCGGCTCGCGCAAGCGGGTCACGTGATCGTCCACCTTCAGGTGCTCATGGACCAGGTCGTCGGTGAAGCGGCCGCGGCCGTTGCGGAACACGCGCGTGACATAGTCCGGATACCAGCCGGCATGGCGCACGAAGGTGCCGCAGAACGCGGACAGGCGCGGCAGTGCCAGGGCCTGGGCATCGGGCCGGGAGATATGCCGCAGGATTTCATCGCGCAGCGCAGGCGTGACGCGCTCGTCGGCATCCAGGCTGAGAATCCAGTCGCCCCTGGCGGCACTGACCGCGCGGTTCTTTTGCGGGCCGAATCCCGGCCAGTCTTCGGTCTGGATCACAGTGGCGCCGGCATCACGCGCAATCGCCACGGTGTCATCCGAGCTGGCCCAATCCACTATAATCGCCTCTTCGCACCAGGACACGCTGTCGAGGCAAGCCCCGATATTGTGAGCTTCATTCCTGGTAATGATGACGGCCGAGACTTTCATGGAATATGGGCGGCACCCCTGTCGGGCAGACCGACGAGCCGCCGGCGCCGCCAACAGCCGAGTGCTGATGGAAGATCGCGTATTCTACCGCACCGGCGCAGTGGCCCCGGCGCCGCCTGGTGGTTTCCGCCGGCCGGCGGGCAATGCCCCGGCGCCGTTTTCTCCAATTGCGAACTTGATGATAAGAGCACATTTGTCCCGATTCACAGGGATGGAAAAAGTTTTCTCCCTGGTGGCATGTGCCGCACTGATCTCCTTTCCCATCCTGCTGCTGACCTATCCTTCGGCGGCCAATGCCTGTTTCAGTTTCCTGCTGCTGTGGTGCGTGTTCGCGCTGTCCGTGCAGCCCCGCGCCAGCCTGTACGACTGGGGGGCGATGCTGCGCGAGCATTGGGTGGTGGCGGCAGCGATGGCGGCCGTGCCGGCGGCCTTCCTGCTGCGCCAGGTAGTCAGCGGCGATGGCATGGGCCTGCCGTATCTCTACCTGCGCTTCGCCCTGTTCGGGTTGCTGGCCTGGGGCCTCGCACTGCTCGACCGGCGTGCGCTGCAGGCCGTGCAGTGGGGGCTGGTGGTGGGTGCGATCGTTTCGGCGGTCTGGATGTACACCGCCACCGCCGGGGGGCGGCCGGACCATGTCGGCGTCAACAACGTCATCCCCTTTTCCAATCTGTCCCTGCTGATGGGGATGCTCGCGCTGATTTCGATTGGATGGGACCGGCGCGGCCAGTGGCTTTCGATGGCGCCCAAACTGCTGGCCGGCGCGGCCGGGGTCTATACATCGTATGCCAGTGCGACACGTGGCGGCTGGCTCGCCATCCCCGTGCTGCTGCTGATTGCGATCACCATCATGCGCAAATGGACCATCCGCGCCCGTGCCGCTTTGCTCGCGGTCCTGGTGGGAGGCATGGCGGTAGCCGGATACTGCAGCGATGTCGTCCGCAAGCGTGTGAATGAGGCGGTCGCCAATCTCAATGCCGCGGTCTCGTCACCGGGCATCGATGCGGCCGTAGTGACGCACCGCGGGCTGGATACGTCGGAGGGCTGGCGCCTGCAGCTGTGGAAGGCCTCGCTGCACATGCTGGAAACGCACCCGATGACCGGCGTGGGACCGGACGCATTCGAGGCCAACCTCAAGGCCATGGCAGCAAGCGGATTCATTACGCCTGCAACCACCCAGTTCGCGCACTCGCACAACGATGTGCTGTACATCGCGGCAACGCAGGGGATTCCCGGGGTGCTTGCGGTACTTGCGCTATACCTCGTGCCGGCAGGCTTTTTCCTGCGCCATCTGCGCAGCCGCGACATGGTCACGCGCACCGCTGCCACCATGGGGCTCGCCATCAGCATTGGCTTCCTGCTGTTCGGGCTGACCGAAGCGATGTTCTTCATCGCCATGACCAATGCCTTCTACACGCTGATGATCGCGACCTGCTTTGCCATCGTGGTCGCGCAGCGCAAGGTGCCGGAGTTGCCGGCACGGCCGGGCGCACGGGCGGTGGCGGCATGATCGGCGCCTACGTCATCAACCTGGCGAGCGCGGGCTCGCGCCGGCAACGCATCTCCGCGCAGCTTGAACGCCTCGGTGTCCCGTTCCAGGTCTATGCTGCCGTGGACGGGCGCGCGCTTGCCGAACACGACGTGGCATGCCGCTACGATGCCGCCGCGGCCGCGGTGCGGTACCGGCCCATGAGCCGCGGCGAAGTCGGGTGTGCGCTCAGCCACCTCGGCGTATGCCGCCAGATGCTGGAAGACGGCGCGGCCTTTGCGCTGGTGCTGGAGGACGACGCCATGCTGGGCGACGACCTGCCGGCGGTGCTCGCCGAGCTGGAAGCCCATCTCGACCCGGACCGTGCGGAAGTGGTGCTGCTGTCCCACGTCGACAAGTACACCCGCTGGGGCACGCGGCCGCTTGGCCACGGGCGCAAGCTGGTGCGCCGCTATGGCGAATGGTGGCGGGCGCATGGCTACGTGGTGACGCGGGCCGCGGCCGAGCGCCTGCTGGCGGGGCTCCAGCCGGTCTGGTGTGCTGCCGACTACTGGTCCGCGTTCGAGAAGCAGGGCCTGGTGACGGTCCGTGCCGTGGTCCCGTATTGCATCGGGCTGACGGAACTTGCGCAGGACTCCGCGCTGGAAGGCCATCGTGCCGATCTCGATGCCAGCGACAAGGCGCGGCGCAGCATCGGCTATTATCTGCGCCGCTACGTCTACCAGCGGTTCCTGTTCCAGGTCTTCGTCCGGCCCTTCCTGCGCGTAGCGCGGCAGAAGCGGGCGGGATAAGGGCCAGGCCGCCGCGCCAGATGCCGGACCAGCCCTGACGGCGCACTCACACAGAAAGCAGAAAGACATTCAGTGACCACATCCAAACCGCCCATCTCACCCGGCTCCACCGTGCCCTCCAGCATGGCCAGCCGGCTCTGGTCTTACCTGCGCCCAGAGCTGCGCGTCTTTGTCGGCGCCATCATCGCCATGGCGGTGGTTGCGGCCAGTGAAGGGGTGATCCCCAAGGTCGTCAACGATTTGCTCGACAAGGGTTTCGGTGGCGACTACGCCGGCACGCTGTGGCATGTGCCTGCCATCCTGACCGGCGTGGCGCTGATCCGGGGTGTGGCGCAGTTCGCTTCCGGCTACCTGCTGAACCTGATCTCGAACCGCGTGCTGCTGAAGATGCGCATGCAGATGTTCGAGCGCCTGCTGCATGCGCCGGCGGGGTTCTTCCACCGCAACACGGCCGCATCGCTGATCAATGCGGTGATCTTCGAGGTCAACCAGGTGCTGCAGATCCTGACCAGCGTGTTCATCACGCTGGTGCGCGATTCCCTGACGGTCGTGGCGCTGCTGATCTACCTCTTCTATACCAACTGGCGCCTGACGCTGATCGTGGCGGTGATCCTGCCGGTGATCGGCTATCTGATGTCGAAGATCAACCGCCGGCTGCGCAAGCTCAACCGCGACCACCAGACCTACACCAACAACGCTGCCTATGTGGTGGAAGAGGCGGTTGGCGGCTACAAGGTGGTCAAGCTGCATGGCGGCGAGCAGTACGAGCTGTCGCGCTTCCGCATCGTGGCCGAGCGGCTGAAGAATTACTCGATGCGCATGGCGGTGGCCGGCGGCCTGAACCAGCCGGTCACGGCGTTCCTGGCTGCGCTGGCACTGTCGGTGATCATTACCATTGCGATGGTGCAGGCCCAGGGCAACCAGACTACCGTGGGCGGCTTTACCGGCTTCGTGATGGCGATGCTGCTGCTGATCTCGCCGCTCAAGCACCTGACCGACATCAACCAGCCGCTGACGCGCGGCATTACCGCCGCCGAGATGATCTTCCGGCTGATCGACGAGCCGGTCGAGCCGCAGGATGGTGGCAAGGCTATCGGCCGCGTGCGCGGCGAACTGGCCTTCGAGGGCGTCGGCTTCCGCTATGGCGAGGCACAGCGGCCCGCGCTGCAGCAGATCGACCTGCGCGTGAGCCCGGGCGAGGTGGTGGCGCTGGTGGGGCCGTCGGGCAGCGGCAAGACCACGCTGGTCAACCTGGTACCGCGCTTCTTCGACCCGACCGAAGGGCGCATCCTGCTGGACGGCGCGCCGCTGAGCGAGCTGGCATTGAAGGACCTGCGCAACCAGATCGCCTTTGTCAGCCAGGACGTGGTGCTGTTCAATGATACGGTTGCCGCCAACGTGGCGTATGGCGCGCATGGCGAGACCGAGATCGACATGGCGCGCGTGCAGCGTGCGCTGGCGGCGGCGTACCTGACCGAGACCGTCAAGGGATTGCCTGAGGGGCTGAACACCAATATCGGCGACAACGGCATGAAGCTGTCCGGTGGCCAGCGCCAGCGCCTGGCAATCGCCCGGGCGCTTTACAAGGATGCTCCGATCCTGATCCTGGACGAGGCCACCTCCGCGCTGGATTCGGAATCGGAACGCCAGGTGCAGGCGGCGCTGGAAGAGCTGATGAAGGGCCGGACCACGCTGGTGATCGCGCACCGGCTGTCGACCATCGAGAATGCCGACCGGATCGCCGTGCTCGACCATGGGCGCGTCGCGGAGCAGGGTACCCACGCCGAACTGCTGGCGGCCAACGGCCTCTACGCCGGTTTGCACCGGATCCAGTTCGCGACCCAGTAAAGGACGGTGGCGCGGCGATCCTGCCGCGGCCATGAGAAAAAAGGGGCCGGCACGTCGGGTATCGTGCCGGCCCCTTTTTTCGTTTTGCTGCTTGCAGCCGCTCAGCTGGGCGACGCCACCGGCGGCTGCTGCGCCATCACTTCGTCGATGGCCGCGAGCACCTGCTCACGCGTCGGCACCACGCCATGCCCGCCCATCGAGACCGCGCGGCCCGGCGTGTTGACGCCATACAACTCGCGCGAGGTGGTCGTGAAAAGCAGCACGGTCGGGCGGCGCATCGCATCGGCGATATGCACGAAGCCCGTGTCCATGCCAACCACCAGGGACGACTTGCCCACCACCTGCGCCAGCCCGGTGATGCTCAGGCGCGGCATCACTTCCGCAGCGGGCACGCTTGCCGCGATCGTTTCGGCTTCCTTGCGTTCGGCATCGTTGCCCCACGGCACCAGCACGCGCAGGCCGCGTGCGGAGATCGCGCTGCCCACGGCAATCCAGTCAGCGATCGGCCATTTCTTCTCTTCGCTCGAGGTGGCGTGGAACAGCATCGCGTACGGGCCCTTTGCCGCGGGGGCGGGTGTGTCCGCGGACATCTCCAGGCCGTAGTGCATTTCCTTGGTGAGTTCGTAGCCGAAAGCGCGGCTGACCGCGCGGCGCATGCGTTGCCTGGCGCAATCCTCTTCGATCACGGGCTGGAACACGTGGTTATAGCCAAAGCGCGCACCACTTTCGCCCAGCTCCGCCACCGGATAGCCCCACCGGTGCCGCGTACGCGCCAGCCGTGTCACGATCGCGCTCTTGTAGACGCCATGGACGTCCAGCACCGCATCGTACTTCTCGCGGCGCAATTCGCGCAGTGCGCTGAAGATCTCCCGCAGCCCGGCCCAGCTGCGTGCCTTTTTGAAGTTGCGCAGCGGCGCGGCGATGACACGCTCGATATTGGGGTTCCAGCGCGGCACGTCGGCGCAGTAGGAGTCGGCGATCCAGTCGATCTTGACGCCGGGGAACGCGCGCTGCAGGTCGGCGACCAGCGGCAGCGTGAATACCATGTCGCCCAGCGAGGTCAGCTTGACGATGAGAATGCGTTTCATCGGGAAGGGTTGGCGCAGGCAGCCAGGGGGCGCTCGCCTTGTTCAGGAAGGGACGTAGTATGCCTTATCCAGCGGGCATCTGGTTTTGCGATGCATGAGCAACATTGAGCCCGGCCTTGTGCCGGCGATCCGGTAGACTTTAAAGCAGTACCCGGACACAAGAATTAAGGACGACACAGCCGGCCAGAACGCATCGCCAACAGGAGACAACCATGCCCGACACCGCTTTCCCGATCAGCCGCTACCCCGTCCCCGCGCTCAAAGACCTCCCCGACGACATCCGTACCCGCATCCTGGAAGTCCAGGACAAGGCCGGCTTTGTCCCCAATGTCTTCCTTGCGCTGGCGCACCGCCCCGACGAATTCCGTGCCTTCTTCGCCTACCACGACGCGTTGATGCTGAAGGATGGCGGCCTGACCAAGGGGGAACGCGAGATGATCGTGGTGGCCACTTCCGGCGCCAACCAATGCCTGTATTGCGTGGTGGCGCATGGCGCGATCCTGCGCATCTACGAGAAGAAGCCGCTGGTGGCGGACCAGGTGGCGGTGAACTATCTGAAGGCCGATATCCCGCCGCGCCAGCGGGCCATGCTCGATTTTGCGATGAAGGTGTGCGAGGCGTCGCATGAAGTCGGCGACGCGGATTTTGCCGCGCTGCGCGAGCACGGGTTTTCTGACGAAGACGCGTGGGACATTGCCGCGATCACCGCGTTCTTCGGGCTGTCGAACCGGATGGCCAACACCATCAGCATGCGCCCGAACGACGAGTTCTACCTGATGGGCCGCGTGGCCAAGGCGAAATAGAGCCGGCGCGCCGGGGAAGCTCAGCGCACCTCGGCGCAATTCCCGCTCTTGGGGTCGAACAGCACCGGCCAGGCCTGCTCGTAGATGCCCGGCGTGCAGTACTTCTCGCAGCGGTTATGCGCCAGCGTCACGCGGCGCGGGTCCTGCCATACCAGCAGCTTGCACTGGCTCCCGTCGATGGCCTGGAGTTCGATGTGCGGCGTCGTGCGTACCTGCCGGAACTGGACCAGGTTGAACTCGCAGCTGCCGCGCCGCGACACCCACAGTTTCCATTTCAACGCCTCCACCTTGTTGGCGGTGACATCCATCAGCGCGTCCTCGCGGAAACCGTCCTCCTCGGTGCGCTTGCATGCGCCGGCAATGGTGATGGTCTTGGCTGCGATCGGCGCCGCGCGTGCCTTCGGGGGCGGCGCTGCGGCAACCGGTGCGGCGGGGGGCGGTGGGGGTGGCCGGTGCTGCGCGATCGGCAGCGGCACGCAGGCGGTGCCCAGCAGGACGGCCAGCAGGCAGGCCCCATGTTTCGTGGCGTTCATGCCGGACTCCTTCTCGCAACCCTCAACCTTCGCTTAGTTATAGCGGATCGAAGACGAATTAGGAGTAGGACCATCCCCCAGCCTGGTGTCAGGCCAGGACTACATCAAAATAATGTCGTACTGCTCCTGGTGGAAGGTCGATTCGACCTGCAAGGAGATCGGCTTGCCGATGAAATCGCCGAGCATCGCCAGGTGCTGGCTTTCCTCTTCCAGGAACAGGTCGATGACTTCCTGCGAGGCCAGGATGCGGAATTCGCGCGGATTGAACTGGCGCGATTCGCGCATGATCTCGCGCAGGATGTCGTAGCACACCGTGCGCGGCGTCTTGACCTGGCCCTTGCCCTGGCACACCGGACACTGCTCGCACAGCACGTGCGCCAGCGATTCGCGCGTGCGCTTGCGCGTCATCTCTACCAGCCCGAGCTGCGAGAAGTTATTGACCGTGATGCGGGTGCGATCGCGCGACAGCGCGCGCTTGAGTTCGGAAAGGACCGCTTCGCGGTGCTCGGCATTCTCCATATCGATGAAATCGATGATGATGATGCCGCCGAGGTTGCGCAGCCGCAGCTGCCGCGCGATGGTATGGGCCGCCTCCAGGTTGGTCTTGAAGATGGTGTCGTCGAAATTGCGCGCGCCCACGTAGCCGCCGGTGTTGACGTCGATTGTCGTCATCGCCTCGGTCTGGTCGATCATCAGGTAGCCGCCTGACTTCAGGTCGACCCGGCGCGACAGCGCCTTCTCGATCTCTGCGTCGATATTGAACAGGTCGAAGATCGGCCGCTCGCCGGTGTAGTGCGACAGCCGCGACAGCACCGCGGGCGTGTACTCCTTGGCGAACTCCACCAGCATCTGGTAGTTCTCGCGCGAGTCGATCTGGATCACGCCGGTGGCGTCGTTGATGAAATCGCGCAGCACGCGCTGGGCCAGGTTCAGGTCCTGGTAGAGCAGCGCCGGTGCCGGCTGCGTGGTGGCGTTCTGGCGGATCGCGCCCCAGATCTTGCGCAGATAGGCGATGTCGTTGCCGAGTTCCTCGTCGGTCGCTTCTTCGGCAATGGTGCGCACGATAAAGCCGCCGCGCTCGTCGGCCGGCACCAGGCCCTGCACGCGGCTGCGCAGCGCTTCGCGATCCACTTCGCCTTCGATGCGCTGCGAGATGCCGATATGCGGGTCCTGCGGCAGGTACACCAGCGTGCGGCCGGCAATGCTCACCTGCGTGGACAACCGTGCGCCCTTGGTGCCGATCGGATCCTTGATCACCTGCACCATCAACGCCTGGCCTTCGAACAGGGTCTTCTCGATCGCCAGCTGCGGGGTACCGCCGTTGCGGTCGTTGTCGCGCGGGTGCCAGATATCAGCCACGTGCAGGAACGCGGCGCGCTCCAGGCCGATGTCAATGAAGGCGGACTGCATGCCGGGCAGCACGCGCACCACCTTGCCCAGGTAGATATTGCCGACCAGTCCGCGCGTGAGCGTGCGTTCGACGTGCAGTTCCTGGACGGCGGCCTGCTGCACGATGGCAACGCGCGTCTCCTGGGGCGTGATGTTGACGAGGATGTCTTCAGTCATAGCGGTGAAACGCGGTCGCCGGTGGTCCGGCGGTAATGGGGTTGCCCGGCGGGGTTGCCCGGCGCGGCGGGGTCTTGTCCTGGCCGGCGGCAGGGCCGAGGCTCAGAACTGCAGGCGGGCCTGGCGAAGTAACGCCGCCGTCTCAAACAAGGGCAAGCCCATGATACCTGAATAGCTGCCGGCGATACGCTCGACGAATTCGGCCGCACGGCCCTGGATCCCGTATGCGCCGGCCTTGCCGAGGGGCTCGCCGCTGGCGACGTAGCGCGCGATCTCGTCCGGCTGCAGCGGGCGGAAGGTCACTTCGGAGACCGACAGCGCATGGTGCATGCCGAGGGTGGAGACCACCGTGACCGCCGTGAGCACGCGGTGCGTGCTGCCGGCCAGCGCGGCCAGCATGGCCTGCGCATCGGCGGCATCGTCGGGTTTGCCGAGGATGCGGCCGCCCAGGCAGACGGTGGTGTCGGAGGTCAGTACCGGCGCATCGGGCAGGGCCCGGCGCTCGCGGCGCCGCAGCGCGGCCTCGGCCTTCAGCGCGCAGACGCGCTGCACGTAGTCGTCGGGAGTTTCGCCGGACAGGACGGCTTCCAGCGCTTCGGCATCCTCGTCGTCAGCAGCAAGCAGCAACTCGTAGCGTACGCCCAGCTGGGTCAGCAGTTCGCGGCGGCGCGGGCTTTGGGAGGCGAGGTAGAGGTAGTCGTGCATCGCGGCAGGCGGGGCAGGCGAGGGTATCGGGACCTGCCGGCGGCGGGCCGGCAGCGGCGTGAATTGTAACGCCCGCGGCGGCGCATTCCGTGTCAGGCGCGGTGGTAGGGGTGGTTCTGCGTGACCGACCAGGCCCGGTACAGCTGCTCGGCCAGCAGCACGCGCACCATGCCGTGCGGCAGCGTCAGGCTGGACAGGCGGATCAGCGTATTGGCGCGCGCCTTCAGCGCCGGGTCGAGGCCGTCGGCGCCGCCGATCAGGAAGGCGACATCGCCGCCCTCGCGCTGCCAGTCGGTCAGCTGCGCAGCCAGTTGCACGGTGGTGAAGTCTCTGCCGCGTTCATCCAGCGCGACGATGCGGCACTGCTTCGACAGCGAGCCCAGCACGGTGTCGATGCGCGCGGCTTCGCGCTGCATCACGGTGGTGGCGTTGTTGCTGGACGAGCGGGCTTCCGGCTTGACCTCGCGCAGCTCGATGCGCAGCTCGGGCGGCATGCGCTTGGCATACTCGTTGAAGCCGGTTTCGATCCAGGCGGGCATCTTGTGGCCGACGGCCACGATTACCAGTTGCATGGGGGCGGATTTACGGCGGTGCGGGGGCCAGTGCAGGCGACGCGGCCGTCAGGCGGCCGCGCGCCGCGGCATCAGGCCGAGCGGGTGGTGCGCTTGCGCGCGGCCGGCTTGGCTGCCACGGTCTTGGTGGCCGTCTTGCCAGCGGCCTTCGTGGCCGTCTTAGTGGCGGTTTTCGTCGCCGTCCTGGTTGCAGTCTTGCGCGCGGTGGTGCCGGCGGCGGTCTTGCGCGGCGCGGCGGCGCGGGTGCCCGCCGTCTTGGTGGCTGCCGTCTTGACCGCCGTCTTGGTGGCAGTCTTGCGCGCCGGCTTGCGCACCGTGGCGATGGCGTCCGGGTCGGTGTCCTCGTGGCCCATCGGCGGCGACGGCTCCTTCATGCCTTCGGGCAGGCGGGCCAGTGCCGGACGCAGGCTGCTGGCGCGGCGCGTGCCGCGCGCGGCCGGGACTTCGTCCTCGTCCTCATCCATCGGCTCGCTGGCCTTGGCCAGGCCGCGGGCACCGGTGGCCAGCTTCATGCGCACCGGCTTGTCGCCCCAGATCTCTTCCAGGTTGTAGTACAGGCGCAGCTGCGGCTGCAGGATGTGGACCACGGCGTCGCCGCAGTCGACCAGCACCCATTCGCCCGTCTCCAGGCCTTCGACCGCCACGATATGGCCGCCGGCTTCCTTCACCGTGTCCCGCACCGACGCTGCCAGCGCCTTGGTCTGGCGGTTGGACGTCCCGCTGGCAATCACCACCCGGTCGAACAGCTCGGTCAGGTGGCTGGTGTCGTACACCTTGATGTCCTGCGCTTTGACATCCTCGAGGCCGTCGACGATGGCGCGTTGCAGTTTACGAATATCCATGGTGTCTTCTTGTTCAGCTGAGATCGGTTGGGTGGTGGGCGCCGGTTGCGGGCAACCGGGTCAGGCCCTGGCCGGGGCGTCGCGGTACAGCCCGTGGCTGGCGATGTAGTGTGCCACGCCCGGCGGCAGTTGGTCATCTGCGGGTTGGCCGGCCGCCAGGCGCTGGCGCAGGTGGGTGGAAGACAGGTCGACGGCGAGCGTCTGGTCGATCCACATCCGGCCGGAGGGCGTGCATTGTATCAGGGTCGTGTCGGCCTGGCGCTGCGACAGCGCTTCCAGCACCGGGCCTTCCAGCGCGGCCAGTTCGAAGCGCGGGCGGGTGGCGGTGCACAGGTGGACGTGCGCGAACAGTTCCTGCCAGCCGTGCCAGGTGTGCAGGCGCAGCAACTGGTCAGCGCCCATCAGCCAGCACAGCGAGGCCTGGGGGCCGTACTCGTCGCGCAGGTGGCGCACGGTATCGATGGTGTAGCTGGGGCCGGCACGGTCGACTTCCATGCGGCTGACGCGGACCCTGGCGCCGGTGTCGCCCAGGGCGGCTGCGGCCAGTTCGGTCATGGCCAGGCGGTCCGCGGCGGGCGTCACGTCGGTTCCCTTCTGCCACGACTGGCCGGTGGGGATCCACACCAGCTCGTCCAGGCCCAGGTGGTCGATGCACAGCCGCGCCAGCGCCAGGTGGCCGATATGGGGCGGGTCGAAGGTGCCGCCGAGGATACCCAGCCGGTAGGCTCGGGCGGGAAGGGCGCCCGCGTCGGCGGCGGGCGTATGGTCTTGCGCGGGATTGGCCATAAGTCTGCCGTCAGGCCCAGTCGCGTGCCGGCAGGAAGTCGGTGTACAGCGCCGCTTCGGGGCTGCCCGCTTCAGGTTGCCAGTCATAGCGCCAGGTCACCAGCGGCGGCATCGACATCAGAATGGATTCGGCGCGTCCGCCCGACTGCAGGCCGAACAGCGTGCCGCGGTCGAACACCAGGTTGAATTCGACATAACGCCCGCGCCGGTAGGCCTGGAAGGCGCGCTCGCGCTCGCCATAGGGCATGTCCTTGCGGGCCTCCAGGATGGGCAGGTAGGCGTCCAGGAAGGCGTCGCCGACCGATTGCATCATGGCGAAGCTGCGCTCGAAGCCCAGCGCCGAGAAGTCGTCGAAGAAGATCCCGCCCACACCGCGCGCCTCGTTGCGGTGCTTCAGGAAGAAATACTCGTCGCACCACTGCTTGAAGCGCGGATACAGCTCGTCGCCATATGGGGACAGCGCCTGCTGGCAGGTGCGGTGGAAATGCGTGCAGTCCCCGGCGTTGCCATAGTAGGGCGTCAGGTCCATGCCGCCGCCGAACCACCAGACCGGCTCGGCGTCGGGCTTTACCGCCACGAAGCAGCGCACGTTCATGTGCACCGTGGGCACGTAGGGATTGCGCGGATGGAACACCAGCGATACGCCCATCGCCTCGAAGCTGCGCCCGGCCAGTTCGGGACGGTTGGCGCTGGCCGATGGCGGCAGGGTTTCGCCGCTGACGTGGGAAAAGCCCACGCCGGCGCGCTCCATCACCGCGCCGCCTTCCAGGATGCGGGTACGGCCGCTGCCGCGCAGGCGTTCGGTGGGCGGTTTCTCCCAGGCGTCGGTCAGGAACGGCTGGCCGTCGATGGCGCCGATGGCATCGGTGATGCGGTCTTGCAGGCCGAGCAGGTAGGCACGGACTGCCTGGGAATCGATCATGGTGGCTGAATCGGATAAACCGACGAATGGACCGGCCGGATGGCAGTCCGGCAGCCAGTCGGCTGCCGGGTACGTCACAGCATTGTCACGATTGTACCGGCTGGGGCGGCCTGTTGGACGCCCAGGGCCGCTGAGGCCCCGCCGGCGGCCAATCAGCGCTTGACGGCGCGGTAACCGATATCGGTCCGGTACTGCATGCCGTCGAACCGGATCTGCTCGACCGCGGCATAGGCGGCGCGCTGCGCGGCCTTGACGGTGTCGGCCAGCCCGACCACGCACAGCACGCGTCCGCCCGAGGTCAGCAGGGTGCCGTCCTTGAGCGTGGTGCCGGCGTGGAAGGTCACGCTGTCGTCGGTCTCGGCCGGGATGCCGGTGATGGCATCGCCCTTGCGCGGGCTGTCCGGGTAGTTGTATGCGGCCATCACCACGCCCAGCGCGGTGCGGCGGTCCCAGTCCAGCTCGATGCTGTCGAGCTTGCCGTCGACAGCGTGCTCCATCACGTCGACCAGGTCGGTCTTCAGGCGCGCCAGGATCGGCTGGGTTTCCGGGTCGCCCATGCGGCAGTTGAATTCCAGCGTCTTCAGGTTGCCGTCCTTGTCGATCATCAGGCCGGCGTACAGGAAGCCCGTATAAGGGATGCCGTCCTTCTCCATGCCGCGCACGGTCGGCAGGATGATCTCGCGCAGCGCGCGGGCGTGCAGCGCGGGCGTGACCACGGGGGCGGGGGAGTAGGCGCCCATGCCGCCGGTGTTGGGACCGGCGTCGGCATCCAGCAGGCGCTTGTGGTCCTGGCTGGTGGCCAGCGCCAGCACGTTCTTGCCGTCGACCAGCACGATGAAGCTGGCTTCCTCGCCTTCCAGGAATTCCTCGATCACGACGCGCGCGCCGGCATCGCCCAGCTTGTTGTCGGCCAGCATCATGTCGACCGCGGTGTGGGCTTCTTCCAGCGACATCGCCACCACCACGCCCTTGCCCGCGGCCAGGCCGTCGGCCTTGATCACGATCGGCGCGCCCTGTGCGTCAATATAGGCATGCGCCTGGGCGGCATCGGAGAAGGTCTGGTAGGCGGCGGTCGGGATGCCATGGCGCTGCATGAACGCCTTGGCGAAGTCCTTTGACGATTCCAGCTGTGCGGCCGCCTTGCTCGGCCCGAAGATGCGCAGGCCCTTGGCGCGGAAGATATCGACGATGCCTGCCGCCAGCGGTGCCTCCGGCCCGACCACGGTAAAGGCCACGCCTTCGCGCTCGGCAAAGGCGGCGATGACTTCCGGATCCGTCAGCGGAACGTTCTGCAGGCGCTTGTCGAGCGCGGTTCCGCCGTTGCCCGGCGCCACGTACACCACCTGTACCTTGGGGGATTGGGCCAATTTCCAGGCCAGCGCGTGTTCACGTCCACCCGAGCCGACAACCAATACTTTCATGATCCACTGCCAGAAAAGAAACAGATACTAAAAGGCGGCGGCCTGGTCTGAGTCCGGGCCGCCGCCATGGGGGGCTTGTTGCTTCAGCTTAGTCTTCGATCACCGCGTTGGTGAAGACTTCCTGCACGTCGTCGAGGTTTTCCAGGGCGTCGAGCAGCTTCTGCATCCTGGCCGCGTCGTCGCCGGCGAAGCTGACTTCGTTCTGCGGCTTCATTACCACGTCGGCCACTTCGGCCTTGAAGCCGGCGGCTTCCAGCGCGGCCTTCACCGCCGGGAAATCGTTGGGCGGGCAGGTCACTTCGATCGATTCGTCATCATTGGTGACGACGTCGTCGGCGCCGGCTTCCAGCGCGGCTTCCATCAGCTTGTCTTCCGGCGTGCCGGGCGCGAACAGGAACTGGCCGCAGTGGGTGAACATGAATGCCACCGAGCCTTCGTTGCCCATGTTGCCGCCATGCTTGGAGAACGCGTGGCGCACCTCGGCCACGGTGCGGGTGCGGTTGTCGGTCAGGCAGTCGACGATGATGGCCGCGCCGGCCAGGCCGTAGCCTTCGTAGCGGATCTCTTCGTAGTTGGCGCCCTCGAGGCCGCCCACGCCGCGCTGGATCGCGCGCTGGATGTTGTCCTTGGGCATGTTCGCGTCCATGGCCTTGTCGATCGACAGGCGCAGGCGCGGGTTGGAGTCGACATCGCCGCCGCCGAGCTTGGCGGCAACGGTGATTTCCTTGATCAGGCGGGTCCAGATCTTGCCGCGCTTGGCGTCAGCGGCGGCTTTCTTGTGTTTGATATTGGCCCATTTCGAGTGACCGGCCATGATGCTCTCCGAGGCGGAAAAGGTGTTATGCGGTGAGGGAATACGGGATGCCAGGCACGGGCGCCAGGTGACGGATATGCCTGGCGGCTGGCTATAATCAGCCCAGGATTTTATCACGCGGGCCTGCCCGCGCCGCTGCCGTGGCGAGTCCCACGGCACTTGCTACCAGGAAGACCATGGCCGACCCCATCCTTATCGCCAAGAACGCCGAACACGACCTGGTGCTGCTGCCGCAGATGGGCAACCGCCACGGCCTGATCACGGGCGCTACCGGCACCGGCAAGACCGTCACGCTGCAGACGCTGGCGCAGGGCTTTTCGCGCCTGGGCGTGCCGGTGTTCATGGCCGACGTCAAAGGTGACCTGACCGGCATTTCTCAATCCGGCCAGCTGTCGGACAAGCTCAGGCAGCGCCTGGCCGACCTTGGCTTGCCGGAGCCAGCATGGGGCGGGTGCCCGACCACGCTGTGGGACGTGTTCGGCCAGAAAGGCCACCCGGTGCGCGCCACGGTCTCGCACATGGGCCCGCTGCTGCTGTCGCGCATGCTGGAACTCAACGACACCCAGCAGGGCGTGCTCAACCTGGTATTCCGCATCGCCGACGCCAACGGCCTGCTGCTGCTCGACGCCAAGGACCTGCGCGCGATGCTGCAGTACGTGGGCGACAACGCCTCGCAGTTCACGACCGAGTACGGCAATATCTCCGCCGCCTCGGTCGGCGCGATCCAGCGGGGGCTGCTGGCGCTGGAGTCGCAGGGCGGCGATGTTTTCTTCGGCGAGCCGATGCTGAACCTGGAAGACTTCATCCAGACCGAGAAAGGCCAGGGCGTGGTCAATATCCTGGCGGCGGACAAGCTGATGAACTCGCCACGGCTGTATGCCACCTTCCTGCTGTGGATGCTGTCCGAGCTGTTCGAGAAGCTGCCCGAGGCCGGCGATCTGGACAAGCCCAAGCTGGTGTTCTTCTTCGACGAGGCGCACCTGCTGTTCAATGACGCGCCCAAGGCGTTGCTCGACAAGATCGAGCAGGTGGTGCGGCTGATCCGCTCCAAGGGCGTGGGCGTGTATTTCGTCACGCAGAACCCGGTCGACATCCCCGACACGGTGCTGGGCCAGCTGGGCAACCGCGTGCAGCACGCGCTGCGCGCGTTCACGCCGCGCGACCAGAAGGCAGTCAAGGTGGCGGCCACCACCATGCGCGCCAACCCCGGGCTGGACCTGGAAACCGCGATCGGCGAACTGGGCGTGGGCGAGGCGCTGGTGTCGTTCCTGGACGCCAGGGGCACGCCGTGCGTGACCGAGCGCGCGTGGGTGCTGCCGCCAGGCAGCCGCATCGGCCCGGCGACCGACGAGGAGCGCAGGCAGCTGGTCGCGAACTCGCTGGTCGCGGGGACCTACGAAACGGCCGTGGATCGCGAATCGGCTTACGAAAAGCTGCGTGGCGGCGTGCCGACGGTTGCCAACGGCAAGGGCAAGCAGCCGGAAGCCAAGCCGGAATCGGAGCAGGACAGCGGCTGGCTCGGCACTGCCGGGGATATCTTCGGCACGCTGACCAAGGGCACCGGCAAGAGCGGGCGCGGGGATTCGATCCTGGAGTCGATGGCCAAGTCGGCGGCGCGCACGGTGGGATCGCAGGTAGGCCGCGAGCTGATTCGTGGCGTGCTTGGCAGCCTGCTCGGGAAGAAAAAGTAGACGACCCGGAAAGGAACAGGGGCCGCGCAGTGCGGCCCCTTTGCTTTCAGCGGCGCTGGGCGCCTTGCTGCGCCTTCGCCGCCGCCGCGTCTTCGCGCATCTTGCGCGCGAACATCCGCGCGAAGAACCAGCCCATGCCGATGATAAAGGCGATCACGCCAAGGCTCATCAGGCCGGTGCTGGTGCTGAAGAGAATCTTGATGGCTTCCATGGTTGGCTCCCTGGTTGGCGGCATTGGGTTGGCCGCATTGGGTTGGCGGCATGTGCCGGCGGAACAACCGCCAGCGGGTGTCGCCAGCGACTGCCGCCAGTGTAGGGAGCCACGTGGCGCGCGCTATTGAGGCTGGTCAAGCCCGCGCCGGGCCGGCACGTGTCAGTTCTTGGTGCCGAACAGCCGGTCGCCCGCGTCGCCCAGCCCCGGCACGATGTAGGCATCCGCATCCAGGTGGCTGTCCAGCGAGGCCACGTACAGCTTGACGTTCGGATGCGCCTTCTGGAACACCTCCACACCTTCCGGCGCCGCCACCAGCGCGACGAAGGTGATGGCCTCGTCCTTGACGCCGCGACGCTTGAGCACTTCGACCGCATGCACGGCCGAGTAGCCGGTGGCCACCATCGGGTCGCACAGGATAAAGCTGCGGTCTTCCAGGTCAGGCAGCCGCACCAGGTATTCGACCGGGCGGTGCTGCTCGTCGCGGTACACGCCGATATGGCCGATGCGCGCGGACGGGATCAGCTCCACCAGGCCATCGCTCATGCCCACACCGGCGCGCAGCACCGGGACGATGGTCAGCTTCTTGCCGGCGATCACCGGGGCATCCAGTTCCACCAGCGGCGTGTCGATGCGGCGCGTGGTCAGCGGCAGATTGCGCGTGATCTCGTAGCCCATCAGCAGCGTGATCTCGCGCAGCAGCTCGCGGAAGGTGCGCGTGGACGTTTCCTTGTCGCGCATGTGCGAGAGCTTGTGCTGGATCAGCGGGTGGTCGAGGATGAACAGGTTGGGAAAGCGCGGATCTTGTTTCATGGCTGGCGGCGAGGGCTCGGCGGGATAGGGGCAAGCGGCTGAAGCGGGCGGCCGGGTCGGGTGGGCCCGGCCGCCGCGCCGTTGTAGCCGGATTGTAATGGAAGCGGGCCGCAGCGCGGCTGCGGCCCGGTCCCCGCCAAGCTTGGCCTTAACCGGCGCGCGTCAGTCCAGCGCGCGGTCCTTGGACTCGATATCCACCATGAAGATGGCGAACGCCGCCACGGCAAGGAACGATGAAAGCAACCCGAGTGCCAGCGTGAATTGGGTGGCCATGATCGGCGCAATGATCGAAGGGGCGAACAGGCCGCCGAATCGTGCCATCGCACCGGCGGTACCCATCCCGCTGGCCCGCAGGTCCGTCGGATACACCTCAGGCGTGAAGGCGTAGAGCGCGCCCCAGGTGCCCAGCAGCGCAAAGCTCATCAGCAGGGTGGAGCCGACGATCAGCGCCGTGGAAGTGCCCAGGCTGTACAGCATGCAACCTGCGGCGCTGAGCAGCAGGAAGCCGATCAGGGTCGGCTTTCGCCCCCAGCGCTCGACGCCGTGCGCGGCGAGCGCGAAGCCGGGCAGCTGGACCAGCGCGAGCAGGATCAGGAAGACCTGGCCGCGCATGAAGCCAAGGCCCTGGCCCGCCAGCTTCACCGGCACATAGACAAAGACACCATAGTAGGCGATCGAGATCAGCATCCACGCGGCGAGCAGGCAGATGCTGCGGCGCCGGCATCCGGCCGCGAATAGCGCGAACACCGATTTGCGCTCCATCTTCTGCGGCTCCAGCGCCCCGATTTCCACCGATACCCGGTTGGCTTTGGCAACGCGCTGAAGCACCGCGCGCGCCTCTTCCGAGCGCCCCGACTTATTCAGGTAGAGCGGCGATTCCGGAACAAAGAACCGGACCACCACGCCGACCAGCGCGGGGAGGCCAGTGACGAAGAAAATCAGGCGCCAGGCATCATCGCCACGCGAAACCGCAACCAGTGCCAGCACGGCCAGCAGGATCGTGCCGACCGCCCAGAAGGACTCCAGCAGGACCAGCCAGCGGCCACGCCGGTCGGAGGGGAGAAATTCGGCCATCATGGTGTAGTCGACGGGCAGCGTGCCGCCCACCCCGATGCCGGTCAGGAAACGCAGCAGCAGGAGCCACTGGAAATCCGGGGCGAAGGCCGAGGCGACGCCGCAGATGGCGTCCAGGATCACCGCCATCATCAGCACCGGCCGGCGGCCGATCCTGTCCGCCAGCCGGCCGAACGCAAAGGCGCCGATCAGCATGCCGACGAAGAACATCGTCCCGGTCTGCAAGGCGGTCGGCACAGGGATGCCGAATGTCGTGGCAATGGAAGGCGCGGTGAAGCCGATCGACAGCACCTGCATCGCGTCGGCCAGCCAGACCAGGCCGAAAATGCCGAACAGCCGATACTGGAACCGGCCGACGCCGGCTGCGCGAATGCCTTGCTCGATCGTGATGGTTTGGGACGACGATGCCCGGGCGCTTGGCTGCGGGGGCGCGCCGACCGTTGCCTGCGGGATTGTCGTTGCTGCCATTGAGGAAATTGATGACGACATGTTGTCTACCTTGTCTTTATAGGCTGGATCTTGAATTCGGAAGCCCACGTGCCGCGTTGCGGCGAAGCATGGTGGCTACCCCAATCTAGCGAGGCCAGAACTGACCAGGTAGTCCTCTCGCAACACCTTCCTGATACTGATACGACATAGTCACTCCTTGTTGTCTACCCTTGGTTGTCCGGGCCCGAATTCCCGGTCGGCACGGCGGTGGACTATGCAAGCCCCGGGCCAGCGCTTCCGGTGATGTAAAGGGCCAATCTTGTGGTCTTTTTGTCTTGTCTGCCGCTCGTCTGCGCGGTTCTTGCGCCGTCCTTGTGCCGGGAGGCACCGCGGCGCGGCTTATGGTATCGATGCCGGCACTCATGTAGTGCGCACTACATGATCGTTCAGCGTAAGCTACATGAAACTGGCGGGCAAGGCCGAACTGCGGTTTCTCTCCTCGGGGTTTTCCCGCGCCTGGCGCGCAGTGCGCCGATATGTCGGCGCAGGTCTCCCTGCCCGGTGGCAAAGCGCCTTGCCAGGCACGGCACGGATACTGTCAGCATGGATGCGGAAGGCGCGGCAAGCGGCCGCGCAGGCCTCCGCTGGTCTTCAGTGCGCAGGCGCCGCGCGCAGCCGCGCGACGGTGTTCTCCAGGTCCTGCCAGGCGGGTTGGTCTGGGGCAAAGCGCGCGCGCAGGTACTGCACCAGCTGCGCGATCTGCCGGTCGTCGAAGGTGTCGGCATAGGCCGGCATCGCGCCCAGTTCACTGTTGGGCGGCGCGGGCATGCCTTGCAGCAGCACCTGGATGACGTTGTCAGGCAGGTTGCTGTGCAGGTTGGTGTTGAGCGCGAGCGACGGCTTTACGCCGAACTGTGCGATGCCCTGGTCTGCTTGATGGCAGACGGCGCAGGCGCTCTGGTACAGGCGTTCACCGGGACCGCCGAGCGTGCGCGCAGCCTGCGCGCTGCGTTGTTCGAGCGTGGCAGCCTGCGCGTCGAGTACGGAAGGCGCTGGCGGTGGCGTGCCGAACGACGCGACGTAATGCGCGATCGCGCGCACATCCGCTTCGGGCAGCTGCGCGAGTTCTTCCACCACCGGCGCCATCGGCCCGGCGGCTGCGCCATGATGCGGCGCAAAGCCGCCGCGCAGGTAGGTGAACAGCGCCGCCTCGGTCCACGGCACCGGCGCGTGAGACAGCGCGGTCAGCGGCGGCGCTTCCCAGTTTTCGGCACTGCCGCCGGTCAGGTACTTGCGACCGCCCTGCTCGGCGCCGAGGGCGTTGCGCGGGGAATGGCAGGCGCTGCAATGGCCCAGCCCTTCGGCAAGATACGCGCCGCGGTTCCACTGCGCGGAGCGCGCCGGGTCGGGCTTGAAGGGTTCGTTGCGATGGAACAGCAGGTTCCAGCCCGCCAGCAGGGGGCGCACGTTGAACGGGAATGCGAGCTGGGTCCGGGGTACCTCTGACTTCACCGGCTTGGCCGACATCAGGTACGCGTACAGCGCCTGCATGTCGGCATCGCTGACCTTGGCGAAGGCGGTGTAGGGGAAGGCCGGATAAAGGCGCCGCCCGTCGCGGTGGATGCCCTCGCGCATCGCGCGCTCGAAGGCGGCGAACGACCAGTTGCCGATGCCGGTTTGCACGTCGGGCGTGATGTTGGTGCTGTAGACCGTGCCGAACGGCGTTTCCAGCGGCAGGCCACCCGCATTCTTCACGCCGCCGGGCACGGTATGGCATACCGCGCAGTCACCCGCTGCGGCCACCAGGCGGCCGCGCTCCAGCGTGGCCGCGGAATAGAACCCGGGCTCGGGCGGTGCGACCGGCGCGATCGGCGCGCGCCACGGCATCAGCGTCGCGCACAGGCCGGCCGCGGTCGCGGCAGCGGCGGCGATCCAGCCGCGCTTGCTGCGTTTGCCGGGGCGCTTGCCCTCGCCCTCGGCCAGCGCCAGGCGGATGCGTTCGGCGCTGAAGGGCGGTGTGCGCAGGCGTACGCCGGTGGCATCGAAGATGGCATTGGCTACGGCGGCCGCGGCGGGCAGCGTATCGCCCGGGCCCGCGGCCAGCTGGTCGCGCCCGGTGAGCGCGCCGGCCAGGCGGACCTCCGGCAGCGCCGCGCTGGTAGCCACGGCGGGAAGCGATTGGCCGGCAGGCGCGTCCGTGGCGGGCCAGCTGTCGAAGGCCGGGCCGGCCGCGGTCAATCGCAGCGTGGCGTCGGCGACGGCCTGTTCCAGGGAGCGCGCAGCAGGTGCGGCTTGCGCGGGCGCCAGCGATTCGCTGTCATGCCCCACTGTCACGCGCGTGACCGCCAGTTCGCCGGTGGTGCCGTCGACTTCCACTTCCGCGACCCATGCCGACCAGCTCTGGCCGGCATCGTGGTCGATGGTGTGCGCATAAGCAAAGCCGCGTCCGCGCCGCACGTTGCCGGCCGACGTGGTGGCATGCGGGGCGGATGGCGTCCAGCCGGCGCGCTCGCTGACCTGCCTGACCAGTGCCGAGCCTCGCGCGTCGTCGAGGTGCGAGAGCCGCAGTGCGACCGGATCGGTTCCGGATGCCGCGGCGATTTCATCGAGATGGGATTCGCGCGCAAAGACATGCGCGCGCGCCGCGGCAAGCGGTGCCGCATCAAAGGCAGCCACGGCGCCGGCGGTGCCGACATCGACATCGGGAATGCGGTAGGGCGGCATGGCTGCGCTGCCGGTGTTGACGTTGTCGCCGGTATCCGTCACGGGCGAGGCGGTATGCGTCAGCCACAGTGCCAGCGGCACGGACGGTGCCGCCGTGCCGGCCAGCGTTGCGGCGTAGGCGTCGATGGCATTGCCGCTTTGCGCGGTGTCGACGCGCACGGCGAGCTGCGCACCGGACAGGCCGATATCGTCGGCGCACACCCGGCGCATCACGGGTTTGCCGGCGGCATGGGCCAGCAGGGCGGCGTCGGCGGCTGCGTGGTGAGCGAGCAGCGCCGGATCGCCGGCATCGGCGGGCGCCTGCCAGCCGGCCAGCGCGACCTGTTGCGGCGCAATGCCCAGCAGCGCGGCCAGTTCTTCGCGCAGCGCGCCCGGGCGCGGAGTTGGCAACCACACGTGCAGCATGCCGTCGCGCCAGTCCGCGATCGCGGTGCAGAACGCTTCGGTCCGGGTGCCGGCCAGGGGCCACTGGTAGTGCTGCGTGTGGCGCGTGGCGGCGCTGGCAAGCGCGCGGGTGGCGTCGCCGCGCTGCGCAACGGCGTGGCGCGGCACGGGAGCGTCGTCCGCATGAGGCGGCGCCGACCAGCTTGCCTCCAGGGCGCTGACGGCATTGGCCGCCAGCGCATCGCTTTCCGCGACCACGCCTGCAAACCGGTTGCGCACCACGACCGCGCGGACCCCGGGCAACGCCAGGGCGGCATCGCGATCCGCGCCGAGCAGGCGCGGAGCCAGCGCCTTGCCGTCGATCCAGCGCAGCCCTGGCGGCGTCAGCACATGGGCGACGAGACACATGGAAGCCGGCGGTGGTGCGAGTTCCGTCAAGGCGCCGGTTTGCACTGCCTGCCGTACGAGTTCCTGCTTCACGATGCCGCTCCCCCGCCGGCCTGCCGCATCAGCACCGCGGCGCGCTGCACCGCGCGCACGATTTGCACATGCGTGCCGCAGCGGCACAGGTTGAAGCGCAGCGCCTCGCGGATCTGCGCTTCGTCGGGATCGGGATTCTGCGCGAGCAGCGCCTTGGCGGTCATGATCATGCCGTTCAGGCAATAGCCGCATTGCGCGGCCTGCTCGTCAATGAAGGCCTGCTGCACCGGGTCGGGATGCTCCGCCGTGCCCAGGCCTTCCAGCGTGGTGACCGCGTGGCCCACCGCGGCCCTGACTGGCAACACGCACGAGCGCGCGGGCAGGCCGTCGACCAGCACCGTGCATGCGCCGCACTGGCCCAGCCCGCAACCGTACTTGGGGCCATTGCAGGCCAGGTCGTTGCGCAGGATGTAGAGCAGCGGCGTGTCGGGCGCCACGCTGAGCGTGTGCTCGGCGTGGTTGACTTGTAGCGTCAAGGGGCGAGGCGTGTTCATCGGGGGCGGCAGGTTGCAGATCACGCGGCGGGCACGCCACGCCCCTTCGTGCGAGGGGCTGCGGCGTGCAGGTTCAGGTCAGGCCTAGGGCCTCCGTTACGCCGCCGCGGACAGCGGCGCGGGCCCGGCCGGCACCAGCGGCACGTTGAACACATCGTAGCCGAAACACCAGTCCGGGTTTTCGTTGCTGCGCAGCCACGTATTGTTGTGCGAGACCAGCTGGACCTTGCCGGCGCGCTCGGCGCGGTTGGCTTCATACAGCGCAAACGCGGCGGCGTAGTCATCCAGGCCGGTCTCGGTGAAGCAGCGCGTCAGCATGGCGGCATCCTCGATCGCCATCGCGGCGCCCTGCGCCATGTGCGGCTTCATCGGGTGGCAGGCATCGCCCAGCAGCACCAGGCGGCCGCGGCTCCACAGCGGCAGTGGGTCGCGCTCCAGCAGCGGCCACTTGGTCACTTCGACCGTGCCTTCGATCAGCGACTGCACGCCCTCGTGCCAGCCGTCGAACGCGGCGCGCATTTCCTCGATACTGCTCGGCACCCAGCTCTTGCTCATGTCCCACTCGGGCTCGGGCACGCCGGTGACGTAGTAGATCTCGTCCAGCTTGCTGGTGTCGAAGTACACCATCATGTGGCGGTCATCGGTCCACCACTTGGTGCAGCGCTCGTGCGTGAAGCCCTTGACGCGCGAGATCGGGAACACCGCGCGGTGCGCCACGTAGCCGGTGTACTTGGGCGGCTCGGCGCCAAGCAAAGTTTCGCGGATGCGGGAATTGACGCCGTCGGCGCCGATCACGATATCCGCCTGGTCCACCGTGCCGTCGGTGAAGCGCAGTTCGACCACGTCGCCCTGGTCGGTGACGCTTTCCAGCTTCTTGTTGAAGAACAGCGTGCCCGGCGCCACGGCGTCGGTCAGCAGCTTGTGGAAGTCACCGCGGTGCACGGTCAGGTAGCTCGCGCCATAGTGCCGCTCCGCGTAGTCGCCCAGCGGGATCTGTGCGATCACTTCGCCGGTCAGGCCGTCGCGGCTGTACCAGAAGTCGGGGTGGCAGCCCATGTCGTTGAGCGCGTCCTCGATGCCGATGCGCCGCATGATCTTCATCACGTTGGGCCCCACGTGGATGCCCGCGCCCAGGCGCGAGAACGCCGGTGCCTGTTCATACAGCCTGACTTGGAAGCCGGCTCGCTGCAGCAGGGCGGCCGCGGCCGTTCCTCCGAGTCCGGCGCCGACAACTGCGATTCGCGGTTTGCCTTGCACGTTATTTCTCCTGGCAATGACACATGGGGTCGATGGGGGCTTGGCCGACCGATCTTGGTCGACCGTTGAAAACGAGTGTACACACTCAAAATATCAACGGCAAGGAAGAAAGCGTCGATCTTATGGAAAACCCTTACAACATCATGATTCGCCACGAACAATGCTTGAATTTGGCTAATTTGTGCGCTAAAACAGGGATTGATTAATTAAGTATGCACTGAACGAGTGAATCTCGCACGGCACAGATTCTATTTGCCTAGATAAAGTGTGTACACTACAATCGATCGCAGCATGCAAGGCCATCCGGGCAGGGCAGGCGGGTAGACAGACAAACAGATGACGGAGTCGACAGTGCAGAAAGTTTTCCGAATCGGCCAGATCGTGCCGAGCTCCAACACCACGATGGAAACCGAGATCCCGGCCATGCTGGCCGCGCGCCAGCTGGTGCGTCCGGAGCGCTTCACCTTCCACGGCAGCCGCATGCGGATGAAGAAGGTGGTCAAGGAGGAACTGGCGGCGATGGATGCCGAATCCGACCGCTGCGCGGTGGAACTGAGCGACGCCCGCGTCGATGTGCTCGGCTATGCCTGCCTGGTGGCGATCATGGCGATGGGCCACGGCTACCACCGCGTGTCCGAGCAGCGCCTGCAGGCGCACACCGCCGAGAACGGCGGCGACGCGCCCGTGATCACCAGCGCCGGCGCGCTGGTCGATGCGCTCAAGGTGATGGGCGCGAAGCGCATCGCCGTGGTGGCGCCGTACATGAAGCCGCTGACCGAGCTGGTGGTCGATTACATCCGCAATGAAGGCTACGAAGTGGTCGACTACCGCGCGCTGGAGATCCCCGACAACCTCGACGTCGGCCGCCACGACCCGTCGCGGCTGCCGGAGATCGTCGCGCAAATGGATTTCGCCGACGCGGATGTCATCGTGCTGTCGGCATGCGTGCAGATGCCGTCGCTGCCGGCGGTGGCCAAGGTGGAGGCGATGACCGGCAAGCCGGTGGTCACCGCCGCCATCGCCACGACTTATGCCATGCTCAAGCGGCTAGGCCTGGAGCCGGTGGTGCCGGGCGCGGGCGCGCTGCTGTCCGGCGCCTACTAAAGGAGCCGGACATGACCACCAGCACCTTCCTCTACGGCGCCAACGTCCATGCCAACGGCATCCGCCAGCACTATTTGCGCTATGGCGGCCAGGACGGCGCGCGCGCGCAGCGCGATGCCGTCATCATCGTGCCCGGCATCACCAGCCCGGCGGTCACCTGGGGCTTCGTTGGCGAGCAGTTCGGGCGGCATTTCGATACCTATGTGCTCGACGTGCGCGGCCGCGGCCTGTCGCAGGCCGGCGCGGAACTGGATTACGGCCTCGATGCGCAGGCGGCAGACGTGATCGCGCTTGCCGAAGCGCTCGGGCTGCAACGCTATGCCATCGTCGGCCATTCGATGGGCGCGCGTATCGGCATCCGCGCCGCGCGCAGCAAGCCCGCTGGCCTGACGCGGCTGGTGCTGGTCGATCCGCCGGTATCGGGCCCGGGCCGCCGTGCCTATCCGGCACAACTGCCGTGGTACATCGATTCGATCCGGCTGGCGCAGCAGGGCATCGACGCGGAAGGCATGCGCCGTTTCTGCCCGACCTGGACCGAAGAGCAGCTGCGCCTGCGCGCGCAATGGCTGCATACCTGCGACGAGCGCGCGATCCTGGCCAGCTTCAACGGCTTCCATGAAGACGATATCCACGCCGACCTGCCACGGGTCGACGTGCCGGCGCTGCTGATGACCGCAGGCCGCGGCGACGTGATCCGCGAGGAAGACGTGCAGGAGATGCGCAAGCTGCTGCCCGCGCTGCTGGTCGCGCATGTCGCCAATGCCGGCCACATGATCCCGTGGGACGACGAGCCCGGCTTCTACCGCGCCTTCGGCGACTTCCTCGGCGCTGCGCTGACCTGATCAAGGAGGGAACATGCCCGTAAGCGATTACGACCTGACGGCGGCGTGGAAGCAGGTGCTGACGCTGTCGAAGCTGCAGCCGGGGCAGACCGTCACCGTACTGACCGGCGCGGCCACGCATGCGCAGACGCTGCGCACGGCGATGGTGGCGGCACAGTCGATGGGCGCCATCGTCAACCGGCTCGACCTGCCGCCGGTCAACGGCGAGAAGGCGTTGAGCCGCGACGCGCTGGCCTATCTCGGCACGACGCCTTTGACCGGCAACCCGGCAGCGATTGCCGCGCTCAAGGCCAGTGACCTGGTGCTGGACCTGATGACGCTGCTGTTCTCGCCCGAGCAGCACGAGATCCTTTCCGGCGGCACCAGAATCCTGCTGGCGGTGGAGCCGCCCGAGGTGCTGGCACGGCTGGTGCCGACCGAGGCCGACCGTGCCCGCGTCAAGGCCGCTACCGAGCGGCTGGGCAAGGCGCGCGAGATGCATATCGTGTCCGATGCCGGCATGGACCTGCGCTGCCGCCTGGGTGAATTTCCCGCGATCAGCGAGTACGGCTTTGTCGACGAGCCCGGCCGCTGGGACCACTGGCCGAGCGGCTTCGTGCTGACCTGGCCGGACGAGGGCGGCACCAACGGCACCATCGTGCTGGACCGCGGCGACATCCTGCTGCCGATGAAATCCTATCTGCAGGCGCCGATCCGCATCACCGTCGAAGCGGGCTACGTGCGCCGTATCGAAGGCGGTGCCGATGCCGAGCTATTGGCCGATTACATGGCGTCGTTCAACGATCCCGAAGCGTATGCGATGTCGCATATCGGCTGGGGCCTGCAGCCGCGCGCAAGCTGGTCGGCGCTGGCGATGTACGACCGCGAGGCCACCATCGGCATGGACGCACGCGCCTACGAGGGCAATTTCCTGTGCTCGTTCGGCCCCAACAACGAAGCAGGCGGCAGCCGCACCACCGCCTGCCATATCGATATCCCGGTGCGCCACTGCACGGTCAGCCTCGACGGCGAGCCGGTGGTGGTGCGCGGCAAGGTGATGGACGGGCACCATGCTCCCGCCGCATCGCTCTACAAGGATTCGCGCCATGGATGAAGCAGTGCAGACCTACCAGCGCCAGGGCTTCGGCGCGTCGATTCCACTGAAGGCGCCGTACGGCCTGCTGATCATCGACTTCGTCAACGGCTTTGCCGACCCGGCGGTATTCGGCGGCGGCAATATCCCCGAGGCCATCCGCAACACGCAGCCGCTGCTGCGCGCCGCGCGCGAGCAGGGCTGGCCGGTGGCGCACAGCCGCATCGTGTTTGCCGACGACGACAGCGACCACAACATCTTCACGCTGAAGGTGCCCGGCATGCTGACGCTGAAGGAAGATGGCCATAACAGCCAGATCGTGCCCGAGCTGGCGCCCGCGCCGGGCGAGCTGGTGGTGCGCAAGACGGTGCCGTCGGCGTTCTTCGGCACCTCGCTGGCGGCGTGGCTGACGCAGCGCGGCGTGCAGACGCTGCTGGTGGCCGGCTGCGTCACCAGCGGCTGCGTGCGCGCCAGCGTGGTCGACGCGATGTCGCTGGGCTTCCGCCCTCTTGTGGTGTCCGATTGCGTGGGCGACCGCGCCATCGGCCCGCACGATGCCAACCTGTTCGACATGGCGCAGAAGTACGCGACCGTGCTCACGCGCGACGAGGCGCTCGCGCAGGTTACGGCTGATGGAGTCCGCGCCGCCGCCTGAGTGTGGCGCCCGGTGCTGCCTCTCAGCCTGCGGCTACCCGCCTGTTGCGCGCGGTCTTGCGCGCCGGCGTAGCCGGCGGCACGCTGGCTTCCGGCACGGCGCCGGGCACCGTCACGGTGCGCAGCACTGTCTGCTGGATCACATCGCGCCAGTGCGCCAGGGCGGGAGGGCTCATCATGGCCTCGCCCAGGAAGGCGCCGAGCGTATGATGGTTGGAGTTGTAGAAGTAGCCGAGCGAAGCGATCACCATGTAGACATCGCGGGCGCCGATCTCGGGACGGAACAGCCCGGCGGACTTGCCGCGCGTGAGGATCCCGTCGAGCACCGACAGCGCGTAGCTGGAGATTTCCTTGAGCCGGACCGATTTCTTGGCGTGCTTGCCCTGGCTCATGTTCTCGCTGGACAGGATTGCGACGAACTCGGGGTGGTCGAGGTAGTACTGCCAGATGAAGTCGATCAGCTGCGACAGCGCGCGCACGGGATCGGCGGCGTCGAGTTCGTGCTCGAGCTGCTGCTCGGCTTCGTTGAGCTGCAGGTAGATGGTCTCCAGCACTTCGACGAACAGCTTTTCCTTGCTGCCGAAGTAGTAGTAGATCATCCGGTCATAGGTCTTGGCCAGCGACGAAATGCGTTCGATGCGGCCACCGTCGTAGCCGCGCTGGGCGAAGACCTTGATCGCAGCCTTGAGGATGCGGTCGCGGCTGTCCTGCGCCTGCCTGGCCCGGGTGCCTGGGGCAGCCCGCTTTGCAGCCCGCTTGGCGGCAGGTTTCGCCGCGGTGGTGTTCGTCATGATCGTTGGGTGGCTCTGACTCTGTTGGCTGGCAGTATAACGGCGCCCCGTTGAAGGAGAATGGAAGACGATGACGGCAACGACCCTGCAACCCGTGGCACAGGCCGATCCGGCCACGCCGCGCGCACTGCGGCTGGCGCTGCTGCAGGCCACCGGCGTGCTGCTGGTCACGCGCGCGCCACAGGCGGCGGCGCGTCCTGCGCCCGGCCAGCCCGGCGCCGCGTCGGATTACGTGCCGGCGCTGCCCGATATCTTCATCGCCGTGCGCGACAGTGGCGAGGTGCTGGCCTTCAACGGCCATGTCGACCTGGGCACCGGCATCCGCACGGCGCTGGCGCAGATCGTGGCGGAAGAACTCGACGTGCCGCTGTCGCAGGTGCGCATGGTGCTGGGCCATACCGAAGCCACCCCCAACCAGGGGCCGACCATCGCCAGCGCATCGATCCAGATTTCCGCCATCCCGCTGCGCCGTGCCGCGGCGCAGGCGCGCGCATGGCTGCTGGCGCGTGCGGCACAGCAGCTTGGCGTGGCGCCCGACCAGCTCGAAGCGCAGGATGGAGAGTTCCGCGTGCGCGGGTCCGACGCCGCCATCGGCTACGGCACGCTGGTGCAGGGCGGGCATGTGGCACTGCCGCTGGCCGACGATGTGCCGATCAAGCCGGTCGAGTCCTACCGCATCGTCGGCCGCTCCGCGGGCCGCGTCGATATCCCCGGCAAGGCACGCGGCGTTCTGACTTTCGTCCATGACGTGCGCGTCCCCGGCATGCTGCATGGGCGCGTGGTGCGGCCGCCTTACGCCGGGCGCGACAGCGGCGACTTCGTCGGCAACAGCCTGCTCGCGGTCGACCGCGAATCGGTGCGCGATGTGCCGGGACTGGTCGATGTGGTGGTGCAGGGCGACTTCGTCGGCGTGGTGGCCGAGCGCGAAGAGCATGCGGTGCTTGCCGCGCGCAAGCTGCGGGTGCAGTGGAAGCCCGTGCCGCCGATGCCGTCGCTCGCAGACCCTGAACCCGCGCTGCGCGCCAACCCGGCGACGCGGCGCGAACTGCTGAACGACGGCGAATTGCCCGCGGCCGGGGCCGGCAAGACGCTGGAACGCCATTACGTCTGGCCATACCAGATGCATGGCTCGATCGGTCCGTCGTGCGCGGTCGCTGACTGGCATGAGGATGGGCTGACGGTATGGTCGGGCACACAGAACCCGCACGTATTGCGCATCGACCTGGCTCGCCTGTGCGGGCTGGGCGAGGACAGCATCGAGATCGTGCGCATGGAAGCCGCCGGCTGCTACGGCCGCAATTGCGCGGACGATGTCTGCGCCGATGCCGCGCTGCTGTCGCGTGCCGTCGGCCATCCGGTGCGCGTGCAGCTGTCGCGCGAGCAGGAACACCTGTGGGAACCCAAGGGCGCGGCCCAGCTGATGGACGTCAGCGCAACGCTGGGCGCCGACGGCGAACTGCTTGGCTATGACTTCACCAGCCGCTATCCGTCCAACGATGCGCCGACACTGGCGCTGGTGCTCGCCGGCATCGTTCCCAACGCGCCGCGCACGCTGGAGATGGGCGACCGCACCGCGGTGCCGCCGTATGACTACCGCGCGCGCCGCATCGGCTGCGACGATACGCCCGCCATCGTGCGCGCGTCATGGTTGCGGGGCGTATCGGCGCTGCCGAATTCGTTCGCGCATGAATGCGTGATCGATGAACTGGCCGCCGAAGCCGGAGTCGATCCGATCGATTTCCGGCTGCGTCATTTGCCCGACACGCGCGCCGCCGAACTGCTGCGCGCGGTGGCCGACGCGGCGGGCTGGCAGCGCGGCGCGCAGGGTTCGCGCGGCAACGCTGGCGACGACGGCATGCTGCGCGGGCGCGGTGTTGCCTATGCGCGCTATATCCACAGCCGCTTCCCGGGATTCGGCGCGGCATGGGCGGCATGGGTGGTCGATGTGGCCGTGGAAGCGGCAACGGGCCGCATCGCCGTGGAGAAACTGGTGGTCGGGCAGGATACCGGCATGATGGTCAACCCGGATGGCGTGCGCCACCAGATCCACGGCAACGTGGTGCAGGCCTTGAGCCGCGTGTTGAAGGAGCAGGTGCGATTCGACGCCGACGGTGTTGCCAGCCGCGAGTGGGGCAGCTATCCGTTGCTGACGTTCCCGGAAATCCCGCCGATCGAGGTGGTGCTGATGCCGCGGCAGGAAGAGCCGCCGATGGGGGCAGGGGAGTCGGCATCGCTGCCGGGGGCGCCGGCGATTGCCAATGCGTTGTTCGATGCGCTCGGAGTGAGGCTGCGGCGGCCGCCGTTCGTGCCGGAGACGGTGTTGGCGGCGTTGCGGGGCTGAGGGCCTCAGCATACCGCTGTCTGGCTCCCCTCTCCCGCTTGCAGGAGAGGGGAGCAGACCGGCAGCATGCTTGACCCTCAGTCAAGCTCACGCGCCCCCATTCCCCTCATCGATCTCGCTCATCTTCCGCAGCAGGTAAGTCACCGCCACCCGCTCCGCCGGATTCAGGCTGCCAAACGTCTGCTCCGAGATCTGCTTCGCAAACGGCACCGTCTCATCGATCAGCGCCAATCCCCCGGGCGTCACCGTCACGACCACCTTGCGCCGGTCGTTCGGGTCATGCGACACCGCAATCAGCTTGCGCGCCTTCAGCCGCTCGATGATGCCACGCACCGTCGCCTGGTCGATCGCCGTGGCGCGCACCACTTCGTTCAGCGAACACGGCTGCCGGTCCCTGACCGCGCACAGCACCACGAACTGCGCCGCGGTGAGCTGCGAATCCGGGATGGTCTGCTGGAAGATCGCCACGTGGCGCTGGTACGCGCGCCGCAGCAGGTGGCCCACCTGCTCGGTGAAATCGTAGTCGGGGGCGGTCTGGTCTGCTGACGATGCGGTAGATGCGGAGGGGTTGGGCACGTCGATCGTGATGCATTGGATGAGCGTGCCCCGAGTATATCCGCTGCTTGCGCGTCCGTTGCCTACTCGACGGTGATCCCCGCGGTCTTCGCCACCTTGCCGAAGCGCTCGTATTCCGACTGCGTCAGCGCCTGCAGCTCAGCCGCGCTGGATCCCTTGGGATTGAAGCCCGCCTGCACCAGCTTCTCGCGCACATCGGCACGTGCCAGCGCCTCGACGAAGGCGCTGTTCAGCGCCTGCACCACCGGTACCGGCAGGTTGGCCGGGCCATAGACCCCGAACCATGGCTCGACCGCATAGCCTTGCAAGCCCGCCTCGGCCAGCGTCGGCACGTCGGGCAGGGACGGCGCGCGCTGCTTGCCGGCAACCGCCAGTGCGCGCAGCTTGCCCGCCTGGATATGCGGCAGCGATGCCGGCAGGTTGTCGAACATCACGCTGATATGGCCGCCCAGCATGTCGTTGATGGCCGGACTGCTGCCCTTGTACGGCGCGTGCGTCAGGCTGGTCTGCGTCATCTGCGCGAACATCGCGCCCGCCAGGTGCATCGAGGTGCCGGTGCCGGCGGTTGCATAGGTCAGCCCGGGATTGGCCCTGGCGTAGGCCACCAGTTCCTTGACGGTCTTCACCGGCAGCGCCGGGCTGACCTCCAGCACGATGGTCGAGGTGCCGAGCAGGCTGATCGCGGTGAAGTCCTTGCGCGGGTCGAACGGCACCTGCTTGTAGATATGCGGGTTGAGGGCATTGGTGGAGAT
The DNA here is from genome assembly GCF_017814975.1 of Cupriavidus consociatus. GTDB lineage: Bacteria > Pseudomonadota > Gammaproteobacteria > Burkholderiales > Burkholderiaceae > Cupriavidus > Cupriavidus consociatus. Next base: position 57,972 of record NZ_JAGIQA010000014.1, on the reverse strand, counting down.
CGCGCCGAAGCCGATGGTGTAGCCGTCCGGCGCGGCCTTGGCCACGGCGTCCATGCCGACGTTGCCGCCGGCGCCGGGGCGGTTCTCGATGACCACCGGCTGCCCGAGCTTCTCGCCCACGCGCTGGCCGACCGTGCGCGCCACCAGGTCGGTGGTGCCGCCGGCGGCGTAGGGCACGACAAAGCGGATCGGACGGGACGGATAGCCGTCGCCGGGTGCGGCGGCGGCACCGAAGCTGGCGGCGAGCGCGCTGGCGCCAGTCATGGCAGCGAGCAGCAGCGCGCGGCGGCCGGCGTGTGCGGGATGGGTTGGCATGGCGAGAAGTCTCCTGGGGGTTGTTATTGTGGCGCCGGCCGTGACGCAGGCGGCGCGCGGCCATTGTAGGGGATCGGCAGTACGCGCGGCAGGCCGGGGCGGCCGCCGATGCGGTTGCGTCTTTTCGAATACAATCGTCGGGTCGCTTCGCGGGGCCGCGCAGGGCCGGTGTGCACCGGCCCTGCGGCCCGCTATCCACGTATTCCCGTGTCCGCCTCCCAGAAGTCCCTCGCCGCGCCTGCCGCGCTGCCGTCGCCGCAGCGCGCGGGGCTTGCCATCGCCGCCGTCGGCGCGGTGCTGTTCTCCGCCAAGGCGATCGTTGCCAAGCTGATGTACCGCTACAACGTCGATGCCGTGATGGTGCTGACGCTGCGCATGCTGTTCGCCGTGCCGCTGTTCATGGCGATCGGCTGGTGGCAGTCGCGCCGGCTGGCATCGCTGTCGTGGGTGGACCGCGGGCGCGTGGTGTTCCTCGGCTTTATCGGCTACTACCTCTCCAGCTTCCTCGATTTCATCGGCCTGCAATACATCACCGCCGGGCTGGAGCGGCTGATCCTGTTCCTGACACCGTCGTTCGTGCTGCTGGCCACCGCGCTGGTGTTCCGGCGGCCGATCCGTTCGCGCCAGTGGCTGTCGCTGCTGCTGGCGTATGCCGGCATCGTGCTGGTCTTCGCCCATGACCTCGACGTCAGCGGCAGCCAGGTGTGGCTGGGCGGCGCGCTGGTCCTGGGCAGTGCCATGACGTACGCTGTCTACCTTATCCTGAGCGGCGAGCTGGTGCGGCGCATCGGCTCGCTGCGGCTGGTGGCTTATGCGATGTGCGTGTCCACCGCCTGCTGCGTGATCCAGTACGTGGCGCTGGGCCGGCCCGTGGCCGAGCTGGCGCAGCCGGCGCCGGTGATGTGGCTGTCACTCGTCAATGCGGTGTTCTGCACGGTGCTGCCGGTGTCGATGACCATGGTGGCGGTGGCGCGCATCGGTGCGCCGCTGGCCTCGCAGGCCGGCATGATCGGCCCGGTATCGACGCTGCTGCTCGGCTACTGGCTGCTGGGCGAACCGGTCAGCGGCGTGCAGCTGGCCGGCGGCGCGCTGGTGCTGGGCGGCATGTACCTGCTCTCGGCAAAGAGAAATTGATGCACCGGCCGGACGCTCCCGGCCGTACCAGGACAACAGACAAAGGAGAAACACATGGACATGGGACTGCGCGGCAAGCATGCGCTGGTGTGCGGCGCCAGCAAGGGCCTGGGCCTGGCCTGCGCCGATGCCCTCGCGGCGGAAGGCGTTGACGTGGTGATCGTGGCGCGCGGCGCCGAGGCGCTGGAGAAGGCCGCCGCCGACCTGCGCGCCCGCCATGGCCGCCGCGTGATCGCGGTGGCGACCGACATCACCACGCCCGCAGGACGCAAGGCGGCGCTGGACGCCGCCGCCAGGCTGGGTGACCTCGACATCCTGGTCAACAACGCCGGCGGCCCGCCGCCGGGCAACTTCCGCGACTGGGAGCGCAGCGACTGGCTGGCCGCGCTCGACGCCAACATGCTGACCCCGATCGAGCTGATCAAGGCCACCGTCGACGGCATGATCGCGCGCAAGTGGGGCCGCATCATCAATATCACCAGCGGCGCGGTCAAGGCACCGATCGATGTGCTGGGGCTGTCCAACGGCGCGCGCTCCGGCCTGACCGGCTTTGTCGCGGGCGTGGCGCGCGAAGTTGCGCAGCATGGCGTGACCATCAACAACCTGCTGCCCGGGCCGTTCAATACCGATCGCCTGCGCAAGACCATGGAAGGCGGCGCGAAGCAGGCCGGCCTGAGTGTCGAGGAAGTGGCGCAGCGCCGTGCCGCGCAGAACCCGACGCGCCGCTTCGGCGAGCCGGCCGAGTTCGGCGCCGCCTGCGCTTTCCTGTGCAGCCGCCAGGCCGCCTATATCACCGGGCAGAACCTGCTGATCGACGGCGGCGCCTACCCCGGCACGTTCTGATTTCCACAGCCTGCTGCAGTCTCACCACCCCAACCAGGAATTACTGATGACACGCCCTCGCATCGCGCTGATCGCCCACGACCACAAGAAGGACGACATTGTTGCCTTCGCCACGCGCCACCGCGCGTTCCTTTCGCAGTGCGAACTGCTGGCCACCGGCACCACCGGCGGCCGCCTGATCGACGAGGTGGGACTGGAAGTGACGCGCATGCTGTCGGGACCGTGGGGCGGCGACCTGCAGATCGGCGCGCAGCTGGCCGAAGGGCGCGTGCGCGCCGTGGTGTTCCTGCGCGACCCGATGACGCCGCAGCCGCATGAACCCGATATCAACGCGCTGGTGCGCGCGTGCGACGTGCACAACGTGCCATGCGCGACCAACGTCGCCACTGCCGAGCTGCTGATTGCCGGCCTGGCCAATGAGGCGGATGGCACGCAGGCAAGCTGAATTCTCCCGATCGATGCAACACCACAACTAGGAGCGACGCAGATGAGCAAAGCCATCCGGATCGAGCAGACCGGCGGTCCCGAAGTCATGCAGTGGGTCGATGTGGAAGTGGGCGAGCCCGGCCCCGGCCAGGTGCGCGTGCGCCATGAAGCGGTGGGCCTGAACTACATCGACGTCTACTTCCGCACCGGCCTGTACAAGCAGCCGCTGCCCGGCGGCCTGGGCATGGAGGGCGCGGGTGTGGTCGAGGCGGTGGGTGAGGGCGTCGGCCACGTGAGCGTGGGCGACCGCGTTGCCTATGCCGGCCGTCCGACCGGCGCGTATGCGCAGGTGCGCGTGATGCCGGCCGACATCGTGGTGCGGTTGCCGGACGCGATTCCGTTCGACACCGCCGCGGCCATGATGCTGCAGGGCCTGACCGCGCAATACCTGATCCGCGACAGCTACCCGGTGCAGCCGGGCGACACGGTGCTGCTGCACGCGGCTGCCGGCGGTGTGGGCCTGATCGTCAGCCAGTGGCTGAAGGCGCTGGGCGTGACCGTGATCGGCACCGTCGGCACGGATGAGAAGGCCGAACTGGCGCGCGCCAACGGCTGCGCCCATACCATCGTCTACACGCGCGAGTCGTTCGTGGACCGCGTCAAGGAAATCACCAACGGCAAGGGCGTGCCGGCGGTCTATGACTCGATCGGCAAGGACACTTTCCAGGGCTCGCTCGACTGCCTGGCGCCGCGCGGCACCATGGTGAGCTTCGGCAATGCCTCGGGCCCGGTGCCGCCGTTCGATCTCTCGGTGCTGGGCAACAAGGGTTCGCTGCGGCTGACGCGCCCGACGCTGATGACCTACGTGGTGCACCGCGAGCTGCTCGAGCCGATGGTGGCCGACCTGTTCGACGCGGTCACGACGGGCAAGGTCAAGGTCGATATCCGCCAGCGCTATGCGCTGTCGGAAGTGGCGCAGGCGCACCGCGACCTGGAAGCGCGCAAGACCACCGGCTCGACGATTCTGCTGCCGCGCTGAATCCGGTTCGGCGCAGGTATAAAAAAATCCCCGGGACACTCAGTGCCCCGGGGATTTTTCTTTGGCGGCCTCAGTGCGGCCGGACCGTGGTGGCGGTGGCGCGTGCCTGCGCCTGGCGCAGGATATGCGGCGGCAGGCGCTTCAGGATCAGGTGGACGGCCAGCGGGATCAGCACCACGTCGTCGATGATGCCGAGACCCGCGACCACGTCGGGCACGAGGTCGATCGGCGAAATCGCGTACAGCAACAGCCCGATCGCCGCGGGTTTCAGCCATGCCGGGGCATCCGGGTGGCGCAGCGCATACCAGAACAGCCGCCCGTCGCGGCGTACCAGCGTCCACAGGGCCGAGAATCGCTTCAACATGAGAGGCCTCCTTCACATGGCGCGCGCCTGACACTGGCGCATACGCAGATAGCTTGGGCCGTTGTTGACGGCTTCAAGTTCCGCGGGTGGAATGTGATGGGAGAAGCAGTGATATCGCGGCTTCTGATGCCCGCGGTTTTCTCCCCTCTCCCATGACGTGGGAAAGGGGCCGGGGGTGAGGGCGGGAGGGTCAAAGGCTGAGGCAGGTGGGTTAGAACCGTTGGCCTCGCTTAATGTGGTTCCTCGCCAAACCGCCCCTCACCCCAACCCTCTCCCCGTGAGGGGAGAGGGAGAACACCTTGCTTAGGCCAGCTCGAGCGGCTTTGGTGCACTCTGCCTAGGCGAGTCCGGGCGGCTTTGGCGCACCCATCACCCCGGGATCTTCCCTTCCACACCCTCGACATAGAACTTCACGCCGTGCAGGAACTTGTCATCCGCGACCTGATCCTTCGCCAGCTGCTCGTTCCCGGTGTTGTCCTTGATCGGACCCTTCCAGATCGGCGCGCTGCCATCGGCAATGCCCTTCTTGCGCTCCTCGACCAGCTTCTTCACATCTTCCGGCACGACCGCGTTGAACGACTTCAGGTCGATCATGCCTTCCTTCAGGCCCCACCACGTGGTGCTGTTCTTCCATTGGTTGTTCAGCACGTCTTCCACCACCTTGTTGTAGTAGACGCCCCACGAGATCACCGACGCGGCCAGGTGGGCCTTGTCGCCGAACTTGGTCATGTCGCTGTCCCAGCCGAAGGCATGCACACCCTTCTCCTGCGCGGTCTGCACCACGGCGGCGGAGTCGGTATTCTGCATCAGCATGTCGACGCCCTGGCCGATCAGCGTGGTCGCGGCTTCGCGCTCCTTGCCCGGATCGAACCACTTGTTGACCCACACCACCTTGACCGTGGCGTTGGGGTTGACGCTGCGCGCGCCCAGCGTGAACGAGTCGATATTGCGGATCACCTCGGGGATGGGCACCGACGCGACCACGCCCATCTTGCCGGTCTTGCTCATCTTGCCGGCGACCACGCCTGCCAGGTACGCACCTTCATAGGTGCGCACGTCGTACTGGGCCATGTTGTCAGCGGTCTTGAAGCCGGTGGCGTGCTCGAACTTCACGTCCGGGAATTCCCTGGCGACCTTGAGCATCGACTCCATGTAGCCGAAGGTGGTGCCGAAGATCAGCTTGTTGCCCTGGCTGGCCAGGTCGCGGAACACGCGCTCGGCGTCGGCGGCGGACTCCGGCACGTTCTCGACAAAGGTGGTCTTGACCTTGTTGCCGAACTTTTCTTCCACGGCCTTGCGGCCGTTGTCATGCGCGTAGGTCCAGCCGGCATCGCCGACCGGGCCGATATAGACGAAGGCGACCTTGAGCGGTTCGGCCGCCTGCCCGGCAGCGGGCGCGGAAGCGGCGCCGGCGGTCTCGGCAGGCTTGTCGGCTTCCTTCTTGCCGCAGCCGGCCAGGGCCAGCACTGCGGTGGCGGCCAGCGCCGCCAGGGTCTTCCTGCGCGTGACGATCATGATTTCTCCTTGTGTGAATTGTTGGTAGCTCTGGGATTTCCGTCAGAAATAGCGATCAGGCATTGCCGGGCCGGAACGGCTTGCCCAGCGATGCCGGCATGTTCAGTCGTATCCACGCCGGGTTGCGCGAGATCAGCGCCAGCACCACGATGGTGGCCGCGTACGGCAGCATCGACAGGAACTGCGACGGCACCGATACGCCGATGCCCTGCAGGTAGAACTGCAGGATCGTCACGCCGCCGAACAGCCACGCGCCGATCAGCACGCGGCCGGGGCGCCAGGTGGCGAAGGTGGTCAGCGCCAGCGCGATCCAGCCGCGCCCGGCGACCAGGTTCTCGACCCACATCGGGGTATAGACCAGCGACAGGTAGGCGCCCGCCAGCCCGCAGCAGGCGCCGCCGAACAGCAACGCGCCGAAGCGGATGGTGCGCACCGGATAGCCCAGCGCGTGCGCGGATTCCGGCGATTCGCCGATCGCGCGCAGCGTCAGGCCCGCGCGCGTGCGGAACAGGAACCACATGATGGCAAGGCACAGCAGCAGGCTGAAGTACACCATCCAGTGATGCTGGAAGAACGCCGGACCGACGAAGGGCAGGTCGGCCAGCCCGGGCACGGCCTTGGCCTGCGCCGGCATGGCATGGCCGACGAAGCGCTGGCCCATGAAGGCCGACAGCCCGGTGCCGAAGATCGACAGCGCCAGGCCGGTGGCGACCTGGTTGGTGGCCAGCACCAGCGCCAGCCATGAGAACAGCGTGGCCATCAGCATGCCGGCCAGCGCGCCGGCAGCAAAGCCGAGCATCGGCGACTGGGTCTGGTAGCCGACCATGAAGCCGGCCACCGCCGCGACCAGCATCATGCCTTCGGCGCCCAGGTTGAGCACGCCCGAGCGCTCGTTGATCAGCAGGCCCAGCGCCGCCAGCAGCAGCGGCGTGCCGGCGTTGATGGCGGTGGCGATGAGGGGAGCGAGTTGTTCCATGTGTTTTGTCTGCTCCGCTCAGGCCGTGGTGGCGCGCCAGCGCAGGCGGTTTTCGATCAGGGTGTCGCAGGCCAGCAGGAAGAACAGCAGCATGCCCTGGAACACCCAGCCTATGGCCGAAGGCAGGCCCAGGCGCGATTGCGCCATCTCGCCGCCGATATAGAACAGCGACATCATGATGCCGCCGAAGACGGTGCCGACCGGGTGCAGCCGCCCGATAAACGCGACGATGATCGCGGTGAAGCCGTAGCCCGGCGAGATCGACGGCAGCAGCTGGCCGATCGGGCCGACCACTTCAAACGCGCCTGCCAGCCCCGCGGTCGCGCCCGAGATCAATAGCGCGCTCCACAATGCGCTGCGCGCCGAAAAGCCCGCGTAGCGCGCCGCCGCGGGTGCGGTGCCGCCGACCTGCAGGCGATAGCCGGCAAAGCTGCGGAACACGAACACCGTCATCACCGCCACCAGCACCAGCATCACCGCAAAGCCGGCGTGCAGGCGCGAGCCCGACATCAGGTTGGGCAGCAGGAACTCGGACGAGAACACCTTGGACTGCGGGAAATTCATGCCGTTAGGATCCTTCAGCGGCCCGTTGACCACCCACAGCAGCAGTTGCTGCGCGATATAGGTGAGCATCAGCGAGACCAGGATCTCGTTGGCATTGAACCTGTCCTTCAGCAGCGCAGTGAGCGAAGCCCACGCCATGCCGCCGACGATGCCGGCAAGCGACGCCAGCACCAGCACCACGGTGCCGTTCATGGCCTGTCCCGGCACGTCGAAATACAGCACCGCGGCGCCCGCGCAGATGCCGCCGGCGATCAGCTGGCCGTCGGCACCGATGTTCCACACATTGGCGCGGTAGCACACCGAAAGCCCCAGCGCGCACAGCACCAGCGGCACCGTCTTCAGCAGCACCTCGCCGATGGCGCGCTTGTCGCGCAGCGGATCGGCCAGGAACACCTTGAGCGCGGCCACCGGGTCCTTGCCCAGCACCAGGAACAGCAGCGCGCCGAACAGCAGCGTCAGCGCCAGCGCGACCACCGGCGAGGCATAGGCCATGGTGCGCGACGGCAGCCCGCGCGGTGCCAGCGTGAGCGGGGAACGGGGGAAGAGGCGTCGCACATCAGCCATGGCTTGCCACCTCCGCGGTACGTGCCTGGGCGGGGCCGCCTTGCCACATGCCGCTCATCCACAGGCCGACCTGCTCGCGCGTGGCGTTCACGGTCGGCACCGGGGGCGACAGGCGGCCCTTGGCGATCACGTGCAGCCGGTCGCAGATCGCAAACAGCTCGTCGAGTTCTTCCGACACCACCAGGATGGCGCAGCCGGTGGCCTTCAGCGCCAGGATCTCGTTATGGATCTGCGCCGCGGCGCCCACGTCCACGCCCCACGTCGGTTGCGCCACGATCAGTACCTTCGGGCCGCTTTCGATCTCGCGGCCGACAATGAATTTCTGCAGGTTGCCGCCGGACAGGCTGCGTGCCAGCGCATCCGGCCCGCTGGCCTTGACACGGAAGCGGTCGATCACCGCCGCCGCGAGCCCGGTCGCCGCGCGCGGCGAGATCATGCCCTGCCGCACGTAGGGCGGCGTCTGGTGCGACAGCAGGATGTTGGTGGACAGGCTCATGCCCGGCACCGCGCCACGGCCCAGGCGTTCTTCCGGCACGAAGGCCAGCCCTGCGCGTCGGCGCTGGCGCGCGTCGAGCTTGCCGACAGGCTTGCCGCCAAGCTGTACCGAGCCATGCGAGGCGCGCGTGTCTTCCCCCGACAGCGCCGCGAGCAATTCCTGCTGGCCATTGCCGGAAACGCCGGCGATGCCGACGATCTCGCCCGCATGCACGTCAAGCGAGATGCGGTCGAGTTCGGTGGCAAAGGCATGCGAGCGCGGCAGCGACAGTTCCTGCACGCTCAGCCGCACCGGGCCGCGTTCGGCGGCGACGCGCGCCTCGCGCGGCGGTTCGCCGCCGATCATCAGCCGCGACAGCGACGCCGCGGTTTCCTGGCGCGGATCGCACACGCCGGTGACCTTGCCCATGCGCATCACGGTGGCGTGATGGCACAGCGCGCGGATCTCGTCGAGCTTGTGGCTGATGTAGAGGATGCTGGTGCCTTCGTCGGCCAGCTGGCGCAGCGTGACGAAGAGCGTTTCCACTGCCTGCGGCGTCAGCACCGAAGTGGGCTCGTCCAGGATCAGCAGCTGCGGGTTGGCCAGCAGCGCGCGCACGATCTCCACGCGCTGGCGCTCGCCGACCGACAGCGTGTGCACGTGGCGGTTCGGTTCCAGCGGCAGGCCGTATCGCTCGGCGGTGGCGCGGATGCGCTCGGCCAGCTGTTTCATGTTGCCTTGCTGGCTGGCCGGCAGGCCGAGCGCGATGTTCTCGGTCACGGTCAGCGTGTCGAACAGCGAGAAATGCTGGAACACCATGGCGATGCCCAGGTTGCGGGCATCGTGCGGGCTGCTGATCGTGACCGGCGCCCCGTTGAAGTGCACCTCGCCGGCATCGGGCCGGACGGCGCCGAAGATGATCTTCATCAGGGTGGACTTGCCGGCGCCGTTCTCGCCCAGGACGGCGTGGATCTCGCCGGGGGCGACCGTAAGGCTGACGTCGTCGTTGGCAACGACGCCCGGATAGCGCTTGCTGATATGGGCGAGCGCCAGCCTGGGAGGGGTTTGTGATGTCACTGAGGCGGCTCGGGTTGTTGTGAGGGCAGCAACGTCGGGATGTCAAAGCGCGGCAGTGCGTGGCGCAGGATCGCCGCGACGCATTGCAGCATTCATCATGAACTGGTGATGCTCGATATTGGTGACGAATTATATAAGTGCGCGGGGTCTGGAAGGCCCGGAACGGGCGAGTGTCCAGTCCCCGCAACGGTTGCAGGCAGGTTGCAAGTCGCATGCCGGCTACGGCACGGAAAAAAGCCGCCGCCTCCTGGCGGAGGCGGCGGCTTGCCGAAGCTGATGGGGTCAGGATTGCGAATGTTGTCGCCCCTCTCCCATTTATGGGAGAGGGGCGGGGGAGAGGGCGGGAGTGCCCACGTAGTGAGGGCCGTTGCTACTTGCCAGCGCCGGCCCTCTCCCCCAACCCCTCTCCCGCGCGCGGGAGAGGGGGAGCAAACCGGTAGGCGAATTACGCCCCAGAACCCGCCGCGATCGTCGCGAACCGCCCATCCCGGAAATCCGCCAGCGTCTGGTAGATCTGCTCCTGCGTGTTCATCACGAAGGGGCCGTACTGCGCAATCGGCTCGTTCAGCGGCTTGCCGGCGATCAGCAGGAAGCGCGCGTCCGCGTCAGCCCGCACCACCACGCCGTCGGCCGTGCCGGCATTGTCCAGCACGCCCATGCGCTGGGGCTCGACCACCGCGCGGTCATCGCCGTCGCCGATCGACACCTCGCCCTGATAGACGTACACAAAGGCGTTATGCCCGGCCGGCAGTGCCTGCGTGAACGCCTGTCCGGCCGGCAGGAGCACGTCGAGGTAGAGCGGCTCGGTCACCGGGCGCGTCACCGCGCCGGCCACGCCGTGGCTGGCACCTGCCAGTACGCGAACCGTTCCGCCATTGCCCAGCGCCACCGTCGGAATCTCGGCCGAGGGCATGTCGCGGTACCACGGCGCGGTCATCTTGTCCGCAGCCGGCAGGTTCAGCCAGAGCTGGAAGCCTTCCATGCGGCCGTCTTCCTGCTCGGGCATTTCCGAGTGCACCACGCCTGCGCCGGCCACCATCCACTGGGCGCCGCCGTTCTGCAGCAGGCCTTCGTTGCCGGCGCTGTCGCGATGGCGCATGCGGCCGGCCAGCATGTAGGTGATGGTCTCGAAGCCGCGGTGCGGGTGATCGGGGAAGCCGCCGACGTAGTCGTCCTTGCTGTCGGTACCGAAGGCATCGAGCATCAGGAACGGGTCCAGCCGGCGCTGCAGGTTCTGCGTCAGCACGCGGGTCAGCTTGACGCCGGCGCCGTCGGACGTGGCGATGCCCCGCACGACGCGGTCCACGGTGCGCGAGCGCTGCACGCTTTCCGCGGCGGTGGCGGGAACGGTGGTGAAGAGGCTACGGGTATCCATGTCTTTCTCCTGTGGGCGGGAGGCGTTGCGATCGTGCCGCGCGATCCCGTCGTTTCAGCTACCCCGTCAATTTAGTGGTTTGGCCGGGAAAGAGTAGAGGGCGGGAAGACAACAGATTGTTCCATCCATGGGTCGATGCTTTTGCACGCCGCTATCAAAATTGGAACGACGTGACGGCCGGCGCCAGCCCTTCAGACCGGTGCCGCCAACACCTCGCGGAAGCATAAAATTGCCGCAAAATCGGGGGTGGAAACCGGAAAGATGACAAGATCGAAGAAGATCGCTATAATAGCGCTCTCTTTGTCATCCGTTGATGTGAATTGCAAGGTGGTCGAACCCGCGCCAGCCCTTGCCAGTCAACGGCCGATGGATCGGCGGCGCGCCGAAAAACCTCAATACCTGCGCTGCCACTGGCCAACTGGTCGCCACGCCTATGCGTCGCCGGTTGCGCCGCTTCAGGGACTGCCCGGACACTGGCCGGCTTCCCGTCAATCGGGCTCCCCCGCCAATGCGGAAGGGCCCACAGACCGTCCGCCGGCAATCGTGCCGGTCATGGCGGCAATGCAATCTGAACCGGGCCGGTGGCGCCTCCATCTCCGCACCCACCAGCCCATATTGTTTTCCGCGATCGGGAAGTGGCGTCTTGCGCTCTTTTCGAGCCGCAGGAGGGGAGAGTATGTCAAAGCAATCGGCCCGGTCTTTCGCCTGGGCAGGACTGACGCTTGCCGCGATCGCCGCATTGGTCGCATGGATTGGCGTCGATGTGATTCAGAAATATCAGGAGCGCCTGATTTACGACGTCGCCGACCATTTGCGCCTGGTCGCGATCTCGATGGCGCTCGCGCTGGCCACCGGCATCCCGGCCGGCATCGCGCTGAGCCGCCCGTGCATGCGCCGCTGGGCCGACCGGCTGATGCAGGTCTTCAACGTCGGCAATACGGTGCCGTCGCTGGCGGTGCTGGCACTCGCGCTGGCAGTGCTCGGCATCGGCGAGCGCCCGGCGATCCTGGCGCTTTGGCTGGCTTCGCTGCTGCCGATCGTGCGCAACAGCTACGAGGGGCTGCGCAACGTCTCGCCCACGCTGCTCGAAGCGGCGCGCGGCATCGGCATGACGCCGGTGCAGCGGCTGGTGCGCGTGGAACTGCCGAACGCGCTGCCGGTGATGCTGGCCGGCATCCGCATCGCGCTGGTGATCAACGTCGGCACGGTGCCGCTGTCGTTCCTGATCGGCGCCAACAGCCTGGGCGAGCTGATCTTCCCGGGCATTTACCTGAACAACCAGCCGCTGCTGCTGCTGGGCGCGGCCGCCACCGCGCTGCTGGCACTGGCACTGGACGCGCTGTTCGCCGCTGCCGGCCAGATGTACCTGCGCCGCCGCGGGCTGGCGCGCTGAGGCGACGACCAAGGTTACCAAGGTTACCAAGAGGGCCGACATGAAAGACCCAATGCAATTCATCCGCCGCCGCGCGCGGCGCGCCGCGATGCTGGTGGCAGCCGTCACCGCGTTCGCGGCAGGGCTGGCACTGGCCACGGCGCCCGGAGCGCACGCCGCCGCTGCCGCCGCGGCACCGATCCGCGTAGGCGGGAAGAACTTTACCGAGCAGCTGCTGCTGTCGTCGATCACGTCGAAGTACCTGCGCGCCAAGGGCTTCACCACTGAGCTGACCGCCGGGCTGGGCAGCACGCTGATGCGCCAGGCCATGGAGAGCAACCAGCTCGACGTGGTCTGGGACTACACCGGCACCGCGCTGATCGTGTTCAACAAGGTCCAGGAAAAGCTGGGCGCGAAAGAAAGCTATGAGCGCGTCCGGCAGATGGACGGCGAGCGCGGGCTGGTGTGGCTGGATGCCTCCAACATCAACAACACCTACGCGCTGGCGATGCCGAAGGAACGCGCTGGCAAAGGCGTGACCACGCTGTCGGCGTTCGCCGAGCAGATGCGCAAGGCCGGCCCCGATGCCAGCCACCCGTTCGCGGTGGACATGGAATTCGCCGCGCGCCCGGACGGCCTGGAGCCGCTCAAGGCGCTGTACAAGCTGCCGTTCTCGCGCCGCGACGTGGTCCAGCTCGACCCGGGCCTGGTCTACACCGCCCTGAAGAACAACCAGGTCGAGCTGGGCCTGGTCTACGCCACGGATGGCCGCGTCAAGGGCTTCGACCTCGTGCTGCTGGAAGACGACCTGCATTTCTTCCCGCCATACAACGCGGTGCCGGTGGTGCGCAAGCCGGTGCTCGACAAGCATCCGGAACTGGCCGGCCTGCTCAATGCACTCGCTGCAAAGCTCGACAACGAGAGCATGACCGACATGAACTACAAGGTGGACATCGGCCAGCAGCCGGTGGACAAGGTCGCGGAGGACTTCCTGCGCAGCCACGACTGATCTGAGGATTTGCGAATGGACCTATTTGCTTACCTGCAACACAGCTGGCCCACGCTGCTGAAAATGACCGGCGAGCATCTCGCGCTGGTCGGCTCGGCGGTGGGGCTGGCGATCCTGATCGGGGTGCCGCTGGGCATCGTGATCACGCGCTTCCGCGCGCTGGCGACGCCGCTGCTGGCGCTGGCCACCATCGTGCTGACGCTGCCGTCGATCGCGCTGTTCGGGCTGATGATCCCGATTTTCGCGCGCTTCGGCCATGCGCTCGGCTACGTGCCGGCGGTGACGGCGGTGTTCCTGTACTCGTTGCTGCCGATCATGCGCAACACCTACACCGCGCTGGCCAATGTCGACCCCGGCATCCAGGAAGCGGGCCGCGGCATCGGCATGACCACCTGGCAGCGGATGCGGCTGGTCGACCTGCCGCTGGCGGTGCCGGTGATCCTTGGCGGGGTGCGTACCGCCGTGGTGATGAATATCGGGGTTGCCACCATTGCCGCCATCATCGGCGCGGGTGGCCTTGGGGTGCTGATCCTGCAGGCGATCAGCCAGAGCAACATGAGCAAGCTGGCCGTGGGCGCGGTCCTGGTCAGCCTGCTCGCCATCGTGGCGGACGCTTTCCTGCAGTGGTTGCAGCGGGCGCTGACGCCGAAGGGGATCCGTCTATGATCGAACTCGACCAACTCACCAAGTCCTTCCAGCAGAAAGACGGCACCGAAGTGCGTGCCGTCGATGCCGTGTCGCTGACGGTGCCGCGCGGCGAGATCTGCGTCTTCCTCGGCCCGTCGGGCTGCGGCAAGACCACCACGCTGAAGATGATCAACCGGCTGATCGAGCCGACCTCAGGCACGGTGCGCATCGAGGGCGAGGACACGCGCGGCATCGACGGCGTGACCCTGCGCCGCAAGATCGGCTACGTGATCCAGCAGATCGGCCTGTTCCCCAACATGACCATCGAAGAGAACATCATGGTCGTGCCACGCCTGCTCGGCTGGGACAAGAAGCAATGCCGCGAGCGCGCGCGCGAACTGATGGCGATGGTGCAGCTCGACCCCAACCTGATGCTCGGCCGCTACCCGCGCGAGCTGTCGGGCGGGCAGCAGCAGCGCATCGGCGTGATCCGCGCGCTGGCGGCCGATGCCCCGGTGCTGCTGATGGACGAGCCGTTTGGCGCGGTCGACCCGATCAACCGCGAGAGCATCCAGAACGAATTCCTGCAGATGCAGCGCCAGCTCGGCAAGACCGTGATCATGGTCTCGCACGATATCGACGAGGCGATCAAGCTGGCCGACAAGGTGGCCGTATTCCGCCGTGGCAAGCTGGTGCAGTTCGACCACCCCGACGCGCTGCTGGCGCACCCTGCCGATGAGTTCGTGCAGGCCTTCGTCGGCCACGACAACACGCTCAAGCGCCTGCTGCTGGTGCGCGCCGGCGACGCCGCCACCATGCCGCCGAGCTGCCACCCCGGCATGCCGCTGGCAGAGGCGCTGGGCGTGATGGACGATGCCGACGTGCGCCACCTGCCGGTGGTGGACGAGGCGCAGCGTGCAGTCGGCTACGTCACGCGCCGCGACGCGCGCTCGGGCAAGGGCGTGTGCAGCGAGGTGATGCGCCAGTTCGCGGTGACCGCGGCGTTCGACGAGCACCTGCGCATCGTGCTGTCGCGCATGTACCAGCACAACACCAGCTGGCTGCCGGTGATGGGCGCCGACGGCGACTACCTGGGCGAAGTGACGCAGGAATCGATCGCCGGCTATCTCAGCTCTGGCCGATCGCGCGGCGAGTCGGCGCTGGCAATGCCCGCGGCTGCCGCGCCTGCGCCGTTGCGCGCGGCGGCCTGAGAACACGGCAAGGCAGGGCGCGGGCATCCGGGCTATGCTTGACGCATGCTCCGCTACTGCCGCTCCCCGCTTTGCCTGGTCGTCGAAACCCGCTGGCTGATTCCGCGCGGGTTTGACGGCTTTACGCCAGGCCCGCTGATCCTTCTGCGGCCCGGCGCCAGTGAAGCGCTGATCGAACACGAAAAAGTCCACGTGCGCCAGTTCTGGCGCAGCTGGGGGCTGATGGGTGTGCTCTATCTCGCCAGCCGGCGCTGGCGGCTGCGCTATGAGGTGGAGGCGTATCGGGAGCAGTTGCGGTACAGCGACCCGGAATCGGCACACGCCTTTGCGCGCGTGCTGGCGCAGAAGTACCGGCTGAAGGTTTCAGAGGCTGAAGCCTACCGGCTGCTGATGCAGTGTCCGGAAGCCACTTCCCAATAACAACGGCCCGCACCGGTTGCCCGGTGCGGGCCGGCTTGCTGTCTGGCGGAAGCGGTGAGATTCGAACTCACGGATGGGTCACCCCATCGGCAGTTTTCAAGACTGCTGCCTTAAACCACTCGGCCACGCTTCCGGAAAGTGCGGGCATTGTAGCGCGAAAGGACGGTCCTTCGGCGCCTCGTTGCCATCGACCTGACGGTCAGGCCGCGCATTATACAAGGCCCGCGTGCAACGGGGTGGTCTTGCAGCGCGGCAACACTGCATGCGTAAGCTTCCTGCCACACCGCTGCCCGCGGTTGTCGGCGTCTGTCTGACACAGCGGAACCTTCACATGGGCCCGCCGCTCATATTGGAGTGCACGGGATCGCGGCGTGTGCCGCCGGTGTGTGCCCCGATCCCTGCTTCAACTGGCAACAGAGGAGAACTCAATATGCGAATGCAAAGCAAGAAATGGCTGATCCTGCCGGCAGCTACTGCGGTGGCGGTGCTGGCTGGTTGTGCCGCGCCGTATAACGGCGGTTACAGCAATACCGGATACAACACGGCGCCGCCTCCGGGCTACCAGACGCCCAACACCTCGCAGGCGCCGGCCGGTTCGGTGTACTACGGCCGCGTGGAATCGATCGAGCCGATCACCTCCACGCAGGGCAGTTCGGGCCTGCTCGGCACCGTCATCGGCGGTGCGGCCGGCGGCCTGCTGGGCCACCAGATCGGCGGCGGGCGCGGGCAGACCGCGGCCACCATCGGCGGTGCCGTGGTCGGCGCGGTGGCGGGTAACCAGATCGAGAAGCGCGCGGGCAGCAATACGCAGAACGCGTATCGCGTCAACGTGCGCCTGGACGATGGACGCGTCGCCACCGTGACGCAGTCGAACCTGGGCAACCTGCAGGTCGGCATGCGCGCACGCGTGGCCAACGATATGGCGACGCCGTACTGACGCTGACTCCTGTCCGGAACGGCAAAGGCCACGCGATTGCGTGGCCTTTGTCTTTTGTGACGCCTCTGCGTCCAAAACTCAGTCCTTCAGGAACATCTCCTGCAGGTCATTCAGGAAGCGCCGCCCCAGTTCCGTCGGGCGGATGGTCGTCAGGTCGGCTTCCAGCAGTCCCTTCTTTTCCGCGTCGGCGAGTTGCTTGCTGATGGTGTGCAACGGCAGCCCGGTGTAGTCGTGGAAGCTCGCTGCGGGCACGCCCTCGGTGAGGCGCAGCGCATTGAGCATGAACTCGAACGGCAACTCGTCGGCGCTCACGTCGCGCGCTTCCTGCACGGCATTGCCGGCAAGCGCCTGCGCCATGTAGGTAGCGGGATGCTTGTGCCGCATCTGGCGCAGGATGCGGTGCGGGAACGACAGCTTGCCATGCGCGCCCGCGCCGATGCCCAGGTAATCGCCGAAACGCCAGTAGTTGAGGTTATGGCGCGCCTCGCGATGCGGCTTCGCATAGGCCGACGTCTCGTAGTGGCGATAGCCCGCCGCGGCCGTGCGTGCCTCGATCAGGTCCTGCATCTCGTATGCGCTGTCGTCGTCCGGCAGCGCGGGCGGGAATTTGGCGAACAGCGTGTTCGGCTCCAGCGTCAGGTGATACAGCGACAGGTGCGTGGTGCCGTACGACAGCGCGGTTTCCAGGTCCTGCCGGCATTCTTCCGGCGTCTGTCCAGGCAGGGCGTACATCACATCGAGGTTGATATTGTCGAAGCTCGCCTGCGCAATATCGATCGCCTTGCGCGCCTCGGCGCTGCCATGGATGCGGCCGAGCGCCTGCAGGTGCCGGTCGTTGAAGCTCTGGATGCCGATCGACAGCCGGTTGATGCCGCTGGCGCGATAGCTGGCGAACTTGCCGGACTCGAAGGTGCCGGGATTGGCCTCCATCGTGATCTCCGCGTCGGCATCGAGGGGCAGCAAGGCGCGGATATCGGACAGCAGCCGGTCCATGCCGCCGGCCGACAGCAGGCTGGGCGTGCCGCCGCCGATAAAGACGGTATGCACGGGGCGGCCCCACACCAGCGGCAGCGATTGCTCCAGGTCGGCGCGCAGCGCGTCCAGGTAGATCTCTTCCGGGATCTCATGGTTGTCGGCGCCCGGCGCCGCGTGCGAATTGAAATCGCAATACGGGCACTTGCGCACGCACCACGGGATATGCACGTACAGCGACAGCGGCGGCGATCCCGGCAGGCTGATCTGCCCGGGCTTGAGCCAAAGCTGCTTGCTGTCGACGGGAGAAGCGGCGGACGGCGCGCTGCCGGCCGGTACGATCGGGATCATCGGCCGTTGCGCTGCGCGGCGTCGGCTTGCAGCCTGGCCACCAGCGCACGCAGTGCCTGCGCGCGGTGGCTGACCGCGTTCTTCTCTTCCGCCGACAGCTCGGCGGCGGTCTTGCCCAGCCCCGGCAGCAGGAAATGCGGATCGTAGCCAAAGCCGCCCGCGCCGCGGGGCGCGTCGACGACCTCGCCATGCCACACGCCTTCGGCGATCAGCGGGCAGGGGTCCTCGGCATGGAGCACGAACACCAGCACGCAGTAGTAGTGCGCATGGCGGTCCAGCTTGCCGGCCAGTTGCGACACCAGGTGCGCGTTGTTGGCCGCATCCGACCTGGGCTTGCCGGCCATCTGCGCATAGCGCGCCGAATAGACGCCGGGCGCGCCGCCGAGCGCGCGCGCGCTGATGCCGGAATCATCGGCCAGCGCGGGCAGGCCGGACAGCCGGCTGGCGTGGCGCGCCTTGGCCAGGGCGTTTTCGACAAAGGTGACGAAGGGCTCTTCGGCCTCCGGGATGCCCAGGTCGCCTTGCGGCACTACGTCGAAGCCGAGCGGTGCCAGCAGCGTGCCGAACTCGCGCAGCTTGCCGGGATTGTTGGAGGCCAGTACCAGTCGTTGCATGGTCGGATCCTGCGTCAGGCCAGGCCGAGCGCTTCGCGCTGGTGCTGCACCAGGCGGGCGATGCCGGCTTCCGTCAGGCGCGTCATGGCGTCGAGGTCGGCGCGGCTGAAAGGCGCGCCTTCGGCAGTGCCCTGCACCTCGACAAAGCCGCCGCTGCCGGTCATGACCACGTTCATGTCGGTGTCGCAGCTGCTGTCCTCGGCGTAGTCCAGGTCGAGCACCGGCACGCCCTCGACCATGCCGACCGAGACCGCGGCCACGTGGTCGCGGATCGGGCTGCCGGCGATCAGGCCATCGCGCAGCATGGTGGTGACCGCGTCGTGCGCGGCGACAAAGGCGCCGGTGATGGCCGCGGTGCGGGTGCCGCCGTCGGCCTGCAGCACGTCGCAGTCGAGGTGGATGGTGTATTCGCCCAGCGCCGCCAGGTCGAACACCGAGCGCATGGCGCGGCCGATCAGGCGCTGGATTTCCTGGGTGCGGCCGGTTTGCTTGCCGCGCGCGGCCTCACGGTCCGAGCGCGTGTGCGTGGCGCGGGGCAGCATGCCGTACTCGGCCGTGACCCAGCCTTCGCCGCTGCCCTTCTTGTGCGGTGGCACCTTGGCGAGCACGCTGGCGGTGCACAGCACCTTGGTATCGCCAAAGGCACAGAGGACGGAACCCTCGGCGTGGCGGGTGTAGTGGCGGGTAAGGCTGATGGAACGCAGCGCATCGGCTGCGCGGCCGCTGGGTCGCATGGAATGTTCGGGTCGGAATCGGGGGAGAAACCGCGATTCTACCGCCGCCGGCCCGCGCGCGCTGCATACGGGCGCGCGGCGAAGGACAAAGGCCGGCGGCGAACCAGGTCAGCGCATCAGGTTGCTGGTCTTGTCGATGGCGGCGCGGATCTCGGCGATCGAGCGCTCGATCTCTTCCTCGGACAGCAGGTCGCTGTCCGTGCCGGTGCGGTCCAGGATCGACGTGGTGAACGCGTTCAGCGGCAGCGTATCGGTCATCACCGAATCCGGCCCGGTGGCGTTGTTGTCGAGCTCCCACATCATGGCGATGCCGGTGGTGTTGTCGGCACCTTCGCCGGCGTTCTGCAGCGCCAGCTCGATCAGCGCCGGCACCGCCTGCACCACCGACAGCCGCGACAGCTTGTCGACCAGCGCCTGCTCGTCCAGCGGCCCCCACAGGCCGTCGGAGCAGAGCAAGGCGACATCGCCGGGCTCCAGCCGCACCGGGCCGCCCAGGTCGATCAGCGGCAGGTTGGGCGAACCCAGGCAGTTGTAGAGCTTGTTGCGCTCGGGGTGGTTGGCCACGTGCATCGGCAGCACGCGTTCCTGCTGCAGCAGGTTCTCGATCTTGGAATGGTCGCGCGTGCGCGTCAGCAGGCGGCCCTTGCGCAACAGGTAGTAGCGCGAATCGCCGGCATGGGCCCAGTAAACCTGGCCGTGCTGGACCAGGCAGCAGACCACCGTGGTGCGCGGCACGTCGGCCATGCGGTTGGCTTCCGCGTAGCGGTGGATCTCGCGGTGCGCCAGCATGATGGTGTCCTGCAGGAACTCCGCGGGGTTTCGTATCGCCGGGCGCGCCTGGGTCTGGAACTGCCGCGCGAGCGTCTGCAGCGCCTGCTGCGCCGCGACTTCGCCGTGCGCGTGGCCGCCGAGCCCGTCGGCCAGCACCATCAGCAACGCGTCGCGCGTGAAGCAATAGCCCATGCGGTCCTGGTTGACGCGGCGGCCGCCTTTCCTGCTTTCCTGGTAGACAGAGAATCGCATGTTGGCTTCGGAAATTCAGTAAGGTCACCGCGCCCCGATGGGCGCGATTTGTGATTTATTCTACGCTCGCGCCGGAGGTCGGCTCGTCACGGCGGCGCAGCAGCGTAAGGAAGCGCGAAGCGGGAGCGGGGCGCTCGGCAGGGGCCGGCGGCGCAGCCGCCAGCAGCGACTGCTCGCTCAGCGCGTTGGTCTGCTCGCGCAGTTCCTTCTGCAGCCGGAACACGCTCTGCGGCCGCTCAGACGGCGCCAGCCGCAGGCACCATTCGACCAGGTCGACCATGCCGTTGGTATAGCTGCTGCGCAGCCGCACCAGCGCCTCGCCCATGCGGTCTTCCTTCTCGCGCTGGTTGGCTTCCTGCGGCGGCATGCCGGCCATGCAGGCATAGAGCGTGGCCCCCAGGCTGTAGATGTCGGTCCAGGGGCCCAGGTCGGAATGCTTGCCGTACAGTTCGGGCGCGGCGAAGCCGGGCGTGTACATCGGCTGGAAGCGCGCCGCTTCCATGGTCAGCGTCTGCCGCGCGGCGCCGAAATCCAGCAGGATCGGCGACTCGTCCTCGCGCAGGTAGATGTTGCCGGGCTTGATGTCCAGGTGCAGCAGCTTGTGGATATGGACTTCACGCAGGCCGCTCATCAGGTCGTGGAAGACCTTGCGCATGAAATGCTCGCGCAGCACCTTGGCGCGGCCTTGCTGCCGGGCCGCCAGCACGTGCTCCTGCAGCGTCTTGCCCAGCTCGTAGTTCATCACCATGTAGACCGTGGCGTTCTCGCGGAAGAAATTCACCACGCGCACCACGCTGGGATGGGAAATGCGGGCCAGCGAGCGGCCTTCTTCAAAGAAGTATTTGAGGCCGAGGCGGAACGCCGCGGCGTTTTCCTCGGGCACCACGGGGATCAGTTCGCCCGGGTTGCGCCGTGCCAGCGACGACGGCAGATACTCCTTGATTGCGACCGGTGCGCCGGTTTCATCGGTGGCCAGGTAGACGAAACTGAACCCCCCGCTGGCCAACTTCTTTACAATACGATAGTTGGACAACAGCGTGCCGACGGGCAGCGGTGCACTCTTCGGTTGTGTCGTGCCCTTGGACTCTGTCATGGGAATAGGGGCCGGATTTGCCTCCGCGGATTTGCCAACGGATTGTCCGGGCTAATCGGTCACTTGTAAAGAACACAAATACGGGCATTGTTGCCCTCCTTTCAACGTTTTGAGAGCGCTCCCGGATCCGGTTGCGGGAGGCTCGAGGAGGGAGCCCGCGGGGCCGGCAGCGCCCCGGGGCCGCCTCCACTCACGAGAACATCCAATGATCCACAGCATGACAGGCTATGGCCTGGCGACGCGCCAGGCGCCACTGACCAACGCACAGGGCGAGCCGAGCGGGCGCAGCGCCTCCGTTTCGGTGGAATTCCGCACTGTCAATTCGCGTTTCCTCGACCTGTTGTTCCGGGCCCCGGAAGAGTGCCGCGCCTTTGAGCCGGCGCTGCGCGAGATGCTGATGGCCGAGCTGTCGCGCGGCAAGCTGGAATGCCGCATCAACCTGCAGCGCACCGACTCGGGCGGCGCCACGCTGGCGCTCAATGACGGCCTGTTGTCGCAGATCCGCGCGCTGGAGACCACCGTGGCCGGCACCTTCCCCAGCGCCGGCACGTTGCGCATGGGCGAGATCCTGCGCTGGCCGGGCGTGCTGGTCGAGCCCGAGCTGTCGCAGGACGCGCTGCGCGAAGCCGTGACCGGCGCCGCGCGCGAGGCGCTGGACCAGCTGCTGGAAGCGCGCCGCCGCGAGGGCGAGGCGCTCAAGGCGGCGCTGATGGAGCGCGTCGACGCCATGCTGGCGATCGTCGAGCGCCTGACGCCGGCGATCCCGCAGCTGATCGCGCACCATCAGCAAAAGCTGACCGAGCGCCTGCAGGAAGCGTTCAACCTGGCCGCGCCCACCGGTATGCCGTCGATGAGCCGCGACGAGATTGCCGAGCGCATCCGCCAGGAAGCCACCGTCTACGGCATCCGCATCGACATCGCGGAAGAGCTGTCGCGGCTGCAGGCACACCTGAACGAGACCCGCCATATCCTGAAGAAGGGTGGGCAGGTCGGCAAGCGCCTCGACTTCATGATGCAGGAGCTGAATCGCGAGGCCAACACGCTCGGCTCCAAGGCCGCCGCCAAGGAGCTGGCCGATGCGTCGATGGAGCTCAAGCTGCTGATCGAGCAGATGCGCGAGCAGGTCCAGAACCTCGAATAACGCAGCAAGCACCGGCATACCCCAGGAATCACCCGAAGTCACCGAATCATCATCATGAGCCAAACGTCTCAAACCGCGCCGCATCCTCCCATCGACACCGTCTACCCTGGCAACCTGTTCATGGTCGTGGCGCCGTCGGGAGCCGGCAAGTCGACGCTGGTCAACGCGCTGCTGGCGCAGGACCCGGCCATCCGCCTGTCGATCTCGCATACCACGCGCGCGCCGCGCCCGGGCGAGCAGGACGGCCGCGAATACCACTTCGTCAGCGTCGACGCCTTCCGCGCCGCGCGTGACCGAGGCGAGTTCCTGGAGTGGGCCGAGGTCCATGGCAACTACTACGCGACCTCGCGCGTGTGGATCGAGCAGCAGATGGCGCAAGGCAACGACGTGCTGCTCGAGATCGACTGGCAGGGTGCGCAGCAGGTGCATCAGCGCTTCTCCAACGCGGTCGAGATCTTTATCCTGCCGCCGTCGCTGACCGCGCTGGAAGAGCGCCTGAAGAAGCGCGGCCAGGACGAGCCCAACGTGATCGTGCGCCGCCTGCTGGCGGCGGGCAGCGAGATGTCGCATGCGTCGGAGTCGGACTACGTCATCATCAACGAGGTCTTCGACGATGCGCTGGAAGAGCTGCGCAACGTGGTTCGGGCTACCCGTCTGCGCTTTTCGTCGCAAAAGGCACGGCACGCGGAGCTGTTCATCGAGCTCGGCATCCACTGAGCCGAGGCACGCGAGCGCAGGCACCTCCGGCGTTTTCCGCCGCGTGCTGTAAAATAGCAACCCAACAGGTTTTGTCCCAAGGTGGATTTGATATGGCGCGTATTACCGTCGAAGATTGTCTGAAACACATCCCGAATCGCTTCGAGCTCGCCCTGGCGGCCACGTACCGTGCGCGCCAGCTGGTGCAGGGCCACACGCCCAAGGTCGAGGCCAAGGACAAGCCGACCGTGGTGGCACTGCGCGAGATCGCGTCGGGCCAGGTCGGCATCGAGATGCTGAAGAAGGTCCCGACCTGATCGACCCGATCGAGCGGCCGGCCCATGGCTCATCCTCGCAACGTGCCAGCATATTTCCAGGCTCTCCAGCCGGATTCCAGGGGCCGCCGCCATGCCTTCGCCGCATCTGCCCTCCCAGCCTTCCTCTCCGCCAACGCCCGCGGCGGGCGCGCACGGCGATGCGGCGCCGCCCACGGCGCGTAAGCGCACCATCCCGGGCCAGTCTTCCGTGAACGCGCGCACCGGCGCTCCCAATCTTCCCGATCCGCTTGGCGACGATGTCGTCGGGGAACGTGCCGTCGCGCCCGCGCTCGCACCGGGCAAGGCGAGGGCTCTCGCGCTGCCGGATGAGCTGGCGGCAGTGCAGGAAGCGACGCCTCCGGTAGCGGACAGTCTGTTTATCGATGCAGTGCTGGCGCAGTCATACCGGCACTTCTTCGGTCCGACTTCGCAGCCGGCGGTGCCGCCGCGCCAGCAGGTCATTTCCATCACCCGGCTGATGGAAAAGCTCGCGTACCTGAAGGCGCCCGACCTGGCGCGCGTACGCGAGGCCTTCCAGTTTTCCGACGAGGCCCACCTGGGCCAGTACCGCCAGAGTGGCGAGCCCTACATCACCCATCCGGTGGCGGTGGCCGAGCTGTGCGCGGACTGGAAGCTGGACGTGCAGTCCATCATGGCGGCGCTGCTGCACGACGTGATGGAAGACCAGGGCATCACCAAGAGCGAGCTGGCCGAGAAATTCGGTCCCAAGGTCGCCGAACTGGTCGATGGCCTGACCAAGCTGGACAAGCTCGAATTCCAGAGCCGCGAGCAGGCGCAGGCGGAAAGCTTCCGCAAGATGCTGCTGGCGATGGCGCGCGACGTGCGCGTGATCCTGGTGAAGCTGGCCGACCGTACGCACAACATGCGCACGCTCGACTTCGTGCCGCCGGAGAAGCGCCGCCGCATCGCGCTGGAGACCATGGAGATCTATGCGCCGATCGCGCACCGTCTCGGTCTCAACACCATCTACCGCGAACTGCAGGAACTGTCGTTCAAGGTAGGCTCGCCGTTCCGTTACGCCACGCTGGAAAAAGCGGTCAGGGCCGCGCGCGGTAATCGGCGCGAGGTAGTCAAGCGCATTCTCGAGGCCGCGCAGAAGGGACTCGCCGATGCCGGCATCGTGGCCGAACTGTCCGGCCGCGAGAAGACGCTGTACAGCATCTACCGCAAGATGCACGACAAGCAGCTGTCGTTCTCGCAGGTGCTGGACGTATACGGTTTCCGCGTGGTGGTGGAAACGCAGATGCACTGCTACATGGCGATGGGCGCGCTGCATGGCCTGTACAAGCCGATGCCGGGCAAGTTCAAGGACTACATCGCGATCCCGAAGATCAACGGCTACCAGTCGCTGCACACCACGCTGGTGGGTCCGTTCGGCACGCCGGTCGAGTTCCAGATCCGCACGCGCGACATGCACCAGATCGCCGAGGCCGGCGTGGCCGCGCACTGGATGTACAAGCACCAGGCCGACCACGCCAACGATATCCAGCAGCAGGCGCACCAGTGGCTGCAGTCGCTGCTCGATATCCAGAGCCAGAGCGGCGATTCGCAGGAATTCCTCGAGCACGTCAAGATCGACCTGTTCCCCGACGCGGTCTACGTGTTCACGCCCAAGGGCCATATCCGCGCGCTGCCGCGCGGCGCCACCGCGCTGGACTTTGCCTACGCGGTGCACAGCGACCTGGGCAACCAGTGCGTCGCGGTCAAGATCAACAACGAGCTGCTGCCGCTGCGCACGGAGCTCAAGAGCGGCGATATCGTCGAGGTGGTGACGGCGCCGTACTCCAAGCCGAACCCGGCGTGGCTGTCGTTCGTGCGCACCGGCAAGGCGCGCGCGGCGATCCGCCATTACCTGAAGACCACCAAGCTGGACGAAGCGATCCAGCTCGGCGAGCGGCTGCTGGAACAATCTGCGCGCCAGCTGGGCATCGAACTGAAGGCCGTGCCGCAGTCGGTGTGGGAGCGCATGATCCAGTGGACCGGCAACAAGCAGCGCGAAGACATCTTTGCCGACCTGGCACTTGGCCGGCGCGTGCCGGCGGTGGTGGCCAAGCGCATGGAAATCCTGCTGCAGGAGCTGTCCGGCGACGTCGACAGCGCGCTGCTGGCGGCGGTGCAGACCTTTGCCGGCGAAGAGGCGCCCGCGGTGCCGATCACCGGCGACGAGGGCATGTCGATGATCTTCTCGGCATGCTGCCGCCCGATCCCGGGCGATTCGATCGTCGGCTACCTGGGCAAGGGCGAAGGGCTGCAGATCCACGTACAGGACTGCAAGATCGCCAAGCGCCTGCACAGCAAGGATCCGGAGCACTGGATCGACGTGATGTGGGCCAAGAAGACCACGCGGGCCTTCGACGTGTCGATCAAGGTGATGGTGCGCAACGTCAAGGGCATCGTCGCGCGCGTCGCCGCGGACCTGACCGCCGCCGATGCCAACGTCGCGCACGTGGCGATGGAGCAGCAGGACGGCAGCCATCAGGAAGCCACCTACATGCAGTTCATCATCCAGGTGCAGAACCGCCTGCACCTGGCCAACGTGATGCGTGGGCTGCGCCGCAACCCCGACGTCATCCGCATCTTCCGCGACCGCAACGACGGCTAGGCAGGCGCCTGACTACTGATTGTTTTTTGTCGGGTAGCTGACTTCCAGGATATCGATCTGCTCGACCCCGGCGGGCGTGCGCAGCGGCACGGTGTCGCCTTCACGCGCCTTGATCAGCGCCTTGGCGATCGGCGAGATCCAGCTGACACGATTGCTGTCCAGGTCCACTTCGTCCATGCCCACGATGGTGATGGTGGTCTCTTCACCGGCGCGGTTGGCATAGGTGACGGTGGCGCCGAAGAAGATCTGGTCGTTGTCGCCCTGCAATGAGGGATCGACCACTTCGGCCTTGTCCAGGCGGCGCGTCAGGAAGCGGATGCGGCGGTCGATCTCGCGCAGGCGCTTCTTGCCGTAGAGATAGTCGCCGTTCTCGGAGCGGTCGCCATTGGACGCCGCCCACGAGACGATCTGCACCACGTCGGGCCGGTCGACGTCGATCAGCTGCATCAGCTCATTGCGCAGGCGGTTGTAGCCATCGGCGGTGATGTAGTTCTTGGTGCCGGGAGGCAGCGGCGTTGCGCCTTCGGGGAGGTCGTCGTCCTCGTCGCCTGAGGACTCTTTGACAAATGCCTTGTTCATGGTCCGGATCACTTCTTCGGGTTCTCATTATAGAAAAACGCTGCGGACAGACCCACGCTCGCGAAAAGATGAGAAAAAAGTGCCGAAGGGGGTTCACAAATCTGAAATCTCAGATATAATCTCTTTTCTCGAGTGCGGCTGTAGCTCAGTTGGATAGAGTACTTGGCTACGAACCAAGGGGTCGTGGGTTCGAATCCTGCCAGCCGCGCCACCTATGCAGTAAGAAAAGGGCTTCCTGAAACGGAAGCCCTTTTTGTTTTGCTGCTTTCCTTCCCTCCGTCCGTCGAGGGCATCGCTTGGCCGCCCGGCCGGTGCCTTCTCGCCTGTCACCTTGTCGTCCCCTGTGTTGTCCTCGTGTCGTCCATGCGCCGGCAGCGCTTTTTGGCGCGCCACGGCTTGCGCGCTCGCGTGCCGCCTCCTAGGCTCGAACCAACAGGCGAAGCACGCCGACCCTCCGGAGCAATGGGTATGGAAAACGACTGGCGCGTCGAGCAGTACCGCGACATGGATGTCTACGTGCTGGTCTCGCCGCAGGGCGAGCGCAGTATTGGACGATGGGGCTACGAAGTGCGTGTGGCGCAGGAGGGGGCGGACCCCGCCGACGCGGGCGACATCGAAGTGCTGGCGAGTGGCGCGCAGCAATTCGCCACTCGGCACGCTGCGGAAGTGGCGGCCTTTGGTGCCGGCTATGCGCTGGTGGATCGGATGCTAGGGCCGCCGCCGGAGTAATGGCCGGGCGCGCCACATGGGCTGATATGATATTGCGAACGACGCAACGGCATATATCACACGATGATCTATCCACCTTGACCCGGATCATTTTTGATCCGGGGCGGCATTCCTACGCTGGATGTGGAAGCGAGCGGCGTCTTGCTCGCCATCGCGGCAGAAGGAGTGCCGCGCCATGCCTGAATTCGAAGGCTACAAGGTCGTCTACGAAGTGATTGCCCTGCCCAAACGCAAGTGGGCCATCCTGGTCAAAATCGTTCGTCGCAGCGATGGCATCGTCGTCGCCGGGCGGCATAGCCCGTTTCCCAACCATGCGTTCGACACCAAGCTCGAGGCGCTCGATCAGGTGAACCGCTACATCGAGGTGCTGCTCGCCACGCACGATGCCGACGGCAAATCCATGCATCGCGCGTGAGCAAGCCAGCGATTTCACAGCGAACATAGAAAAGCCTTGCCAGATGCGTGCGAATACTGCATAATGTTTTTCTTCAGACGCGGGGTGGAGCAGTTGGCAGCTCGTCGGGCTCATAACCCGAAGGTCGCAGGTTCAAGTCCTGCCCCCGCAACCAACGCCTTCGCGGCATTCGCCGCAATTCTTCGAGGCGTTGTTCTCCAGGCCGATCGGCCTGATTCATTCCCAGTTTCGAATTGAATCCGCAAAGCCGCGCGATGATCACGCGCATGGCGCCTGCACGCCGTCAGGCAGGCAATCGCTGTGCCGCCTTCAGGAAAGTATCGCGTACCAATGCCTGGTCTTCGCGCTCGGCCGCTTCCGCGCGCTCACGCAGCCGCTTGGCCAGCACCGCCAGCGTGCCTTGTGACTGCGGACCGCCGGCCGCCTGGCATTTGGCCACCGCCTCGCGCATCACGGCATCGAGCTCGGCGCCGACATCGGCACCATCGAAGGCGCTCACCGACAGGGCTGAAATTCGTTCCAGATAAAGATTGACCAGCGCTTCGTCGTGTAGCGGTTCGGACATGTCTTCTCCTTGGCGATGACGGGAACACAAAAACCATTGTAGTGGAACCGGCGCCTGCGCAAGGTCAAACAATAATGATTCTTGTTCGAGCGAGATCACGGTTCACATACAATACCGTCTTCGTGAAGCGTCCGTCCGGCGTGCGCGCTTTCCCATTCTTGCCCAAAGGTTGTCGCCACCATGTTGCTGCAGATTCCAGACGTACTTTCCAAGGACCAGGTGGCGCAGGTGCGGCAGATCATCGATGCCGCGCCGTGGACCGACGGCAATGAAACCTCGGGCTACCAGTCGGCGCTGGCCAAGCGCAACCTGCAGTTGCCCGAAGGCTCGCCCGCGGCGCGCCAGGTTGGCGACCTGATCCAGGATGCGCTGGGCAACAACGCGTTGTTCTTCTCGGCGGCGCTGCCGCTCAAGGTCTACCCGCCGCTGTTCAACCGCTATGAGGGCGGGCACACCTTTGCCAACCATGTCGACAATGCGATCCGTTACCTGCGCGGCACCAGCTTCCGCATCCGCAGCGACCTGTCGGCAACGCTGTTCCTGACCGAACCGGACCAGTACGACGGCGGCGAACTGGTGGTCGAGGACACCTACGGGCAGCAACGCGTGAAGCTGCCGGCCGGGCATATGGTGCTGTACCCGGCTACCAGCATCCACCACGTGACGCCGGTCACGCGCGGCGCGCGGGTGTCGTCCTTCTTCTGGATCCAGAGCATGGTGCGCGACGATGGCCAGCGTTCGCTGCTGTTCGAGATGGACAGGCGCATTCGCCAGACGGCGCAGGAACTCGGCCAGTCGCATGAAGCCGTGATCGGCCTGACTGGTGTCTACCACAACCTGCTGCGCCGCTGGGCGGACGCCTGAGCGCCACCAGCGCCGGCGGGGCGCTATGTCGATGCAGCGAAGGGCGTGGCTAATCGTCGCGCCGCCGTCGCATCTGCAACTGCTCGATCGGGGAGGGCTGGATGCGGCGCCGTGCCGGCCGCAGGACGCGGTTCGGCCACAGCACGTAGTTGGTGTGCGGGTCCAGCGGCTTGCCGAGATACGACACCCAGACCTGCACGCCGTGCTCGGTCTCGGCGATCACGGCTGCGACGGCACGCGCCGCGGCGGAAGGGGACTTGAGCAATTCCGCCAGGGCTTCGACGCCCTGCACGACATGGTGCTTCACCCCTGAAAACCATGCGTACTGACGCATGGCGGACAACAAACGCTTGGTCATGAACGCGACTCTGGTGTAGTTGGAAGTGCGAATGAGACTGCTTCCCGTCAGATTTGTTCAACGGAAGCTTGCGGACGCCAGTATGCCGGGGCGTGCGCTCCCACGCATTCGGTGCGTACCCTGAGACCGGCACTTTTCCGGAATGTCGACGGCGTCACACGACGTGCGCCGGCTCGGGGGCCAGGGCAGAGAGTACCATTGCCAGCCGGTCGAGCGCCGGATCGATGTCGAGCAGGTCGATGGCGCCGAAGCCGAGCAGCAGGCCAGCGCAGGTCGGCGGCGGCGTGGCGTAGAAGGGGTCGAGGGTGGCCAGTTCCAGCTCCGCGAGGCGTGCCATCGCCACCAGCGCGTCGGCAGCCACCGGCACGCGCAGCCGCGCTGCCAGGTGAAATCCGGCCATTGCCGGCAGGGCTTCGAGCCACGGTGACAGGTCGCCGTGCAGCCGCGCCAGCAGCCGCGAGCGCCGCTGCGCATGGCGCGCGTGCGAGCGCCGGATATGGCGCAGCAGGTGTCCCTCCGACATGAAGCGCGCCAGCGCGTGCTGGATCAGCGTC
This sequence comes from Cupriavidus consociatus, assembly GCF_017814975.1. GTDB lineage: Bacteria > Pseudomonadota > Gammaproteobacteria > Burkholderiales > Burkholderiaceae > Cupriavidus > Cupriavidus consociatus. Next base: position 28,101 of record NZ_JAGIQA010000014.1, on the reverse strand, counting down.
GGGGTGTACCAGTCCATCAGGTGCTTGACCTTGCGTGCCGCCGGCATCAGCCATGGCGGCACCACCAGGTAGCCGCAGCGCAGGTTGGCCAGCAGCGTCTTGGAAAACGTGCCCAGGTACACCACGCGCCCATGGCGGTCCAGCGTCTGCAACGCGTCCAGCGCCTGCCCGCCATAGCGGAACTCGCTGTCGTAGTCGTCCTCCAGGATCACCGCATGGCGGCGCGCGGCCCAGTCGAGCAGCGCCTGCCGCCGCGCCAGGCTCATCGGCATGCCCAGCGGCGACTGGTGCGACGGCGTGACAAAGACCAGCGTCGCCTCGCCGGGCAGTGTCTCCACCACCAGTCCTTCGCCGTCGACCGGCACCGGCACCACGCGCGCGCCCAGCCCCTGGAACAGCGCGCGCGCCATCGGGTAGCCGGGATTTTCCATGGCTACCACGGCGCCCGGCCCAAGCAGCAGCCGGGCGACCAGGTCGATGCCCTGCTGCGCGCCGGCGGTGACCAGGATATCGGTGGGTGCGCCCTGCACGCCGCGAGTGAAGGCGATATGGGTGGCAATGGCCTGCCGCAGCGGCATCTCGCCGCAGGGGTCCGCTGGCCCGGGCGTGCGTTGCCGCTCCGCCGCCAGTACCGTGCGCACGCAGCGCGACCAGGCTTCGTGCGGGAAGCGCGCGGTGTCGGCCTGGCCCGGCTGGAAGGCATAGCGCGCACCACCTGCCGGCCCGAGGAAGGGCGCTTCGACCGCCATCCAGCGCTGCACCGCCGGCGGCAGCACCGGCGCGGCGGCAATGCGCACCGGCTTGCGCGCCAGACCCTCGGCGACATAGGTACCGTCGCCGACGCGGGCGTGCAGCCAGCCCTCCGCCACCAGCCGCTCGTAGGCGGTGGTCACGGTCTTGCGCGCGACGCCCAGCTGCGTGCCGAGCAGCCGCGTGGGTGGCATGCGTGCACCGGCCTCGAGGCGCCCGGCCTGGATGGCGTTGCGGATCTGGTGGACGATCTGCCCCGTAAGGTCCCCGGCGTGGTCCAGCGCGAGATGGAGCTCCATGGTCCTTGTCCGGAAATTGGACTACTAATTTTGCCGGAAATTGGCAGTGTACGGAGCCAATCTCCGGGGCTATCTTTGAGTCCAACGGGCCAGCGCCCGCCCATCACTCAACCGGATCCCTGGAGCATCGACATGGAAGAACGCATGAACTGGCAAGACGTGGCCCCGGACGCCTACAAGGCCATGGTCGGCGTGGAGATCTACCTGGCCCGCTGCGGGCTCGAAAACAGCCTGAAGGAACTGGTGAAGATCCGTGCCTCGCAGATCAACGGCTGTGCCTTCTGCCTCGACATGCATGTGACCGACGCGCGCAAGCACGGCGAGAGCGATCGCCGCCTAAGCCTGCTGCCGGCATGGCGCGAAGTGAGCTGGTTCACCGCGCGGGAGCGTGCCGCGCTGGCCTGGACCGAGGCGCTGACATTGCTGCCGCAAAGCCAGGCGCCCGACGCTGACTACAACGCGGTGCGCGAGCAATTCTCGGAGAAGGAAATTGCCGACCTGACCTTGCTGATCTCGATGATCAATGCGTGGAACCGCTTCGGCGTCGGCTTCCGTCGCCAGCCGCCGGCGCTCTGAACATAGCGGCGCGCTGCATTCGCTCGCCACAGGCGCCGAACGGAAGGCACAACCGCGGCGCGCGGCAGGGAGGCATCGTGGCCCGATGGCCGATGCGATGGTAGGCTATGGCAATGCCGATCAGGTCGAGCGCGATGCTGAGAAGTTCGTCGCCGCGTGACTGGCGGTGCCCATCGCGTTCATGCCTTGCCAGGAGTCTGCCCATGACAGAAGACACCCTGCTGCAACTGATGGCCGAGGTCGAAAAGGAAGACCCGATCGACTACGCCGACCTGCCGTTCGACGACAGCGCGCTGCGCCAGCTGGCGTGCCGGCTGATCGCCGAGCGCTCCGAGCAGATGGAAACGTCCGGCATGCCGATGGAAGCGCTGCTGGCCACGATGTGGGCCTCGACCGCCAAGCTGGTGCTGGAAAACCTCGTGCTCAACGCCCGCTTGCTGACACTGCAGGGCATGCCCGAGGATGCCCAGGCGCTGATCGATCGCATCGCGCGCCAGTCGCGCGGCGGGCAGGATCGCGAGTCCTAGATCGCCTCTCGCTGTGATGTGCCTCAGCCGCCACTAGCTGCGGCGTGCCGGCCATTTCGGTAAAATGCCGGTTTTCGCCCAGCCTGCCCGCTGCGTCCGTCATTGGCGCGCCAGGGCGGCCAACCAGGAGGACCTTCGGGTGATCAAGTGGATAATCGTCGCGGGCTACCTCGGTGCCATCCTGTATGTGCACTTCCGCGGCAAGGTAAGGCTGAAGATCTGGCGCCAGCTGCTGGACCATTCGGCGCTGGTCGCGCCGATCAACTGCTTCATGTACGCGTTCTCGGGCGTGCCGCGCACGCCGTACATCCCGGTCGATAATTTCCCGGACCTGGAGAAGCTGCGCGCCGCGTGGCCGGAGATCCGCGACGAAGGCCTGGCGCTGGCCGCGATGCGCAAGATCAAGGCCGCGGACAAGAACGACGACGCCGGCTTCAATTCATTCTTCAAGTACGGCTGGAAGCGTTTCTACCTGAAGTGGTACGAGGCCCAGCACCCGTCCGCCGAAGTGCTGTGCCCCAAGACCGTGGCGCTGCTGCGCGAGCTGCCGAGCGTGAAGGCGGCGATGTTCGCCGAGCTGCCGCCTGGCGGCAAGCTCAATCCGCACCGCGACCCGTTTGCCGGCTCGCTGCGCTACCACCTGGGTTTGTCCACGCCCAACGACGACCGCTGCTTTATCGAGGTCGACGGCGAGCGCCACAGCTGGCGCGACGGCGAGGGCGTGGTATTCGACGAGACCTACCTGCACTGGGCCGAAAACCGCAGCGACGCCAACCGGCTGATCCTGTTCTGCGATATCGAGCGGCCGATGCGCTATGGCTGGGCCGCCAGGTTCAACCACTGGATGGGCCGCAAGGTCATGACCGCGGCGAGTTCGCCCAACGACGAGCACGACCAGACCGGCATGATCAACAAGCTGTTCCGCTTTGTCTGGCTGGGCGGGCAATATCGCCGCCGCTTCAAGGCATGGAACCGCCAGCTGTACTACGTGGCCAAGTTCGGCCTGATCGTGGGGGGCGTGGCCCTGGTCATCTTCCTGTAATTCGCGAGATGTCATCAGCAAAAGAGCCGGCGCCTGCCGGCTCTTTTGCTTTCTTGCGTCAGGCTGCTTCAGTTGCCGCGGCGGCGCTCGTTGCCCAGCGCCTCGTAGTGCGCACGCTTGGCTTCGTACATGCGGCTGTCGGCCACCTTGACCGCGTCGGTCAGGCGCTCGCCCTGCACGCAGGTGGCATGGCCGATAGAGAAGCTCAGGCGCACGCCGGGATAGAAGGTGTTGTTCAGTTCGACCACCTGTTCGATCTGCTCGACCACCGTGGCGGCGCCGCGCTCGTCGCGGCCGGGCAGCAGCACCATGAATTCATCGCCGCCGATGCGCGCCACGCAGGCCTGCTCGCCCACCGCTTTCTTCAGCACCTCGCCGGTGCGGCGCAGCAGTCCGTCGCCGTCGCCGTGGCCGAACTGGTCGTTGACCACTTTCAGCCCGTTCAGGTCCACCGCCACCACGCTGACCGGCCACGGGCCCTTGCGGCCCAGCCGCGCCAGTTCGTCTTCGTAGTAGGCGCGGTTGTAGAGCTTGGTCAGCACGTCGTGCTTGCCCAGGAACTCGACATAGGCCTCGGCCTTCTTGCGCGCGGTGATGTCGGTCAGCGACACCAGCACCTGGTCCCAGTCGGCTTCGCAGCCGGGGAAGACCGACCACTGCATGAAGACGTCGACCTGGCGGCCATCGAGGGTGTAGTTGATGACTTCGCGCTGCTGCCACAGCTTCTCGTGCCAGAGGTCGACCAGCTGCTCGGCAAAGTGGATGCGCATGTCGTCGCGGAACACATCGCCGAGGCGCGACAACAGGATCTGCTTGGACCCGGCGCCGAACATCAGCAGCGTCTGCCGGTTGACGTCGAGCACGCGGATTTCCTGCATGCAGCGCGAGACGAAGTCCGGATGCACGTTGAGGAAGGTGCGGAAGTCAGTGATGCCGGCCGCGCGCACTTCGTCCAGCAGCACCTTGACCGCGCTGAAGTCTTCCACCCACAGCGACACCGGCGAGTGTTCGAACAGGCCCACGGCGTACTGCTCGCTGCAGCGCAGCTCGCGTTCGGTGCGCACGCGCGCGGTAATGTCCTCGATCGACAGCAGCACGCGCTCCCAGCTGCCTTCATGGCCGGGCATCACCGTGGCCTCGAGCCGGATGTCGAGGCGTTCGCCGTCCAGCGTGTAATTGACGGTCTGGCTGGAAAAGCGGTTGCCGCCGTCCCAGAGCTGGCCGAGTTCTTCCACGTGCTGGTCGAACATGTCGTCGCGGAACACCGTCTCGAGGTTGGCGATGAGGTCATCGAGGCCGGCCGCGCGGAACAGGTCGAGCGTGCGCTGGTTGACATCGATCACGCGGATCAGCGACGAGCACTGCGCTACCTGGTGCGGGTTGGCGCGCAGGTAGGCGCGCAGGTCGGTGACCCCGTCGCGGCGCAGCTGTTCGAAATGCACCCGCACGTCGCTGAAGTCTTCCAGCCACAGCGACACGGGGGCGAGCTGGAACAGCGTCTGGTAGTCGTCGACGCTGTTGCCCGGTTCGGTGCCGGCAGGGCGGTTGCGCGATGCCGCGGATGGACTGCTCAAGGCCACTCTCCTTTATTCTTGTTCCCGTCTGATGGCGGCGCCTGGCAGGGGGGGCCGCCGGCAGCGGGGACCAGCCGGGCCACGGGCGCGCGCCAGCGCACAAGCATAGGCCAGGCGGTGGCAAATGGGGCAAACGGGGCGCAAAAAGCAGGTCAATCCGGCAGTCCGCCCTGCATGTGTGTTGCAAAAATGCGCGCTGCCGCAGACTAGCCGGCCAGGCGGTGCACCACGCCGGCCAGCGTGGCCAGTGCGCGCTCGATCTGCGCCGAGCGCGGCGTGCCGCAGTTGATGCGCAGGCAATGGTCGAAGCGCCCGGCGTTGGAGAACATCACCCCGGGCATCACGCGGATGCCGGCCTGCAGCGCCTGGTCGAAAACCGCCTCGGACGAGACCTGCGCGGGCATCTCCACCCACAGGTGCATGCCGCCGCGCGGCGAGCCCAGCCGCGTCCCGGCCGGGAAGCTTGCTGCCACCGCCTGGGCGAACCATTCGCGCTGCAGCTGCAGCCGCGTGCGTAGCCGGCGCAGGTGCCGTTCATGCGCGCCACTGGCGAGGAAATCCGCCGCCGCCATCTGCGACAGCATCTCGTTGGGCCGCGACAGCCCGAACTTGAGCATTTCCACGCGCGGCTGCCATTTGCCGGCAGCGATCCAGCCGAGCCGCATGCCAGGCGCCAGCACCTTGTGCAGCGAGGCGCAGTGGATCACGTTGCCGCTGCCATCCCAGGCCTTGGCCGCCGCCGGCTGGGTATCGCCGTCGGCGGTGGCGGAAAAGCAGTCGTCCTCGATCAGCGCGATGCCGCGCGCCTCGCACCACTGCACCAGGCGCGCCTTGTGCGTGTCAGGCATGATGCAGCCGAGCGGGTTCTGCAGGTTGGGCACCACCGCCACCGCGCGGATATTGTCGTAGTGCTGCGCCGCCAGTTCGAGCGCCTCGAGCGACATCCCGGTCTGCGGGCTGCACGGGATTTCCAGCGCGCGCATGCCGAGGCTTTCGAGGATCTGCAGCAGTCCGTAGTAGGTGGGCGATTCCACCGCGATCACGTCGCCCGGGCCGGCCACCGCGCGCAACGCCAGGTTGAGCGCCTCGGTACAGCCGTGCGTGATGACGATCTCCTCCGGCGCCAGTTGCATCCGCGCGTGCAGCGCCTGACGCGCGATGGCACCGCGTAGCGGCGCATGGCCTTCAGGCTCGACCGCCTCGCCGAACAGCATCGGATGCCGGCGCAGGGCGCGCGCCGCGGCGCTGCGCAGCGCCTCGGCGGGATACAGCGCGGGCGCACAGTAGGCGCCGCCCAGGTTGGTATGGACATGCTGGTGCTGGCTGCGCGCCAGCAGTCCCGAAATGCGCTGGTGGATGCCGACGTACTGCGCGGGATCGGGCAGCGCGGCGTCGGGTTCGGTCAGCGGTGCCAGCGGCGCGCGCACAGGTGCCGCGACAAAATAGCCGGCGCGCGGGCGGGCTTCGAGCAGGCCGTCGCTTTCCAGCTGGCGGCAGGCCTGCAGCGCCGTGGACAGGCTGACGCCATGCAGTCCCATCAGTGCGCGCACGGATGGCATGCGGTCGCCGGCGGTCAGCGTGCCGGATTCGATGGCGCGCCGGTAGTGGCCGGCAACCTGGCGGTAGAGCGGGGTGGATTCCATGGCGGCATGGTGGGGCGGATGGCCATCCGGGTACAGATACAGATGCGGGGTGCCTGTATCGTAACAGCCTCGGTTTTTCCTTGCTGTTCCGGTGGTGGTTGCGCGGGGGTGTGCCTGCCGTGTGCGTGAGGCGGCCGATAGGCTGGAGGCCTGAACCTGTTACCGGAGCCAAGCCATGCCAAGCCTGTCGATCGACCCTTCAGGAGCCGTGTTGCCGGCATCCGCCACATGCCTGTCTGCCGGACAATGCCTGCACCTGCGCGTGCGGGCGGGCACGGTGCTGCATGCAGGCGCCGGCCGGATCGAGGTCTGCGGGCCGCCGCAATGGCTGGCCGAAAGCTGGCACGTCCCCCGCTGGCGCCTGGGCGCGGGGGAAACGCTGACCATACCGGAACGAGGCTGGCTGCAGGTGGCAGCGCATGTCGACGCCGCCTTCACCATCGCCATGCCGCCTGGCATGTTCAGGCGCCTGGCGGCGCTGCTCGGGTGGCGCAGGCGCCGCGTGCCGGCGCCATGGCGTCATCGGCCGCAACGGATTGCCGACCCGGCGCCCTAAAAACTATAAAATTGCGCTCCGGCCGGCCTGGCACATTGGTGTGCCCAACCCCCCGGCCGCAGTTCCCGGGTTCCCCATGCTACGTCTAAGTGAAGTCAAACTCCCGCTCGACCATACCGAAAGCGACCTGGACGCCGCCGTGCGTGCCAGCGCCGCGCAGATCGGCGTCAAGGGAGACGGCCTGATCGGCTATACCGTATTCCGCCGCGCCCACGATGCGCGCAAGCGCTCCGATATCAAGCTGACCTACATCATCGATCTCGAAGTCAGCGACGAAGCCGCGGCGCGCAAGCGCATGGCCGGCAAGCCCAACTGGAGCGTGACGCCCGACATGGAGTACCACTTCGTCGCGCGCGCCCCGCAAGGCGGCCCCGCGCTGCGCCCGGTGGTGATCGGCATGGGCCCGTGCGGGCTGCTGGCCGGCCTGATCCTGGCGCAGTCGGGGTTCCGTCCGATCGTGCTGGAGCGCGGCAAGGAAGTGCGCGAGCGCACCAAGGACACTTTCGGCCTGTGGCGCAAGAGCGTGCTCAACCCGGAGTCGAACGTGCAGTTCGGCGAAGGCGGCGCGGGCACGTTCTCGGACGGCAAGCTGTACAGCCAGATCAAGGACCCGAAGCACTACGGGCGCAAGGTGCTGAACGAGTTCGTGCGTGCCGGCGCACCGGAAGACATCCTGTACAAGGCGCGCCCGCATATCGGCACGTTCCGCCTGGTCAGCATGGTCGAGAAGATGCGCGCCGAGATCATCGCGCTGGGCGGCGAGATCCGCTTCGAAACGCGCGTCGACGATATCGACATCGACGGCGGCCAGGTGCGCGGCCTGAAGCTGTCGAACGGCGAATACCTGGAAGCCGACCACGTCATCATGGCGGTCGGCCACAGCGCGCGCGATACTTTCCAGATGCTGCACGATCGCGGCGTTTTCATGGAGGCCAAGCCGTTCTCGCTGGGCTTCCGCATCGAGCATCCGCAGGGCCTGATCAACCGCAGCCGCTTCGGCAAGTTCGCCGGCAACAAGCTGCTGGGCGCGGCCGACTACAAGGTGGTGCACCACTGCAGCAACGGGCGTTCGGTGTACAGCTTCTGCATGTGCCCGGGCGGCACGGTGGTGGCGGCGGCATCGGAGCCGGGGCGCGTGGTGACCAACGGCATGAGCCAGTACAAGCGCGCCGAGCGCAATGCCAACGCCGGCATTGTGGTCGGCATTACCCCGGAAGATTATCCCGGCGGACCGCTGGCCGGCATCGAGTTCCAGCGCAAGTGGGAAGAACGCGCGTTCGAGCTGGGCGGCAGCAACTACAACGCGCCGGGCCAGCTGGTGGGCGATTTTATCGCCGGCCGTGCGTCGACGTCGCTGGGCTCGGTCGAGCCTTCGTACAAGCCGGGCGTGACGCCGACGGATCTGAGCACGTCGTTGCCCGACTACGTGATCGAGGCAATCCGCGAAGGCATTCCGGAGATCGACAAGAAGCTGCCGGGCTTCGCGCTGCATGACGCCGTGCTGACCGGCGTGGAGACGCGCACCTCGTCGCCGCTGCGCATCCGCCGCAACAACGACGATTACCAGAGCATCAACGTCAGGGGCCTGTACCCGGCGGGCGAGGGTGCCGGCTATGCCGGCGGCATCTACTCGGCCGCGATCGACGGTATCGAGGTGGCCGAAGCGGTGGCGCTCAGCATCGTCGGCGGCAAGCTGGCCTAGGCCTGCAGATACGCCGCGGCGCCCAGCGCCGCGGTGCGCCCGCTGGCAAAGCATGCCGTCAGCAGGTAGCCGCCGGTGGGCGCTTCCCAGTCCAGCATTTCGCCCGCGCAGAAGACGCCTGGCAACGCGCGCAGCATCAGGCGTTCATCCATCGCCTCGAAACGCACGCCCCCCGCGCTGCTGATGACCTCGTCGATCGGCCGCGGCCGCAGCAGTCGCAGCGGCAGCGCCTTCAGCGACACGGCCAGCGTGCCGGGATCTTGCATCGCATCTTTCGTCAGGCATTCGCGCAGCAGACCGGCCTTGACACCGGTAATGCCGAGCCGGCTTTGCAGATGGCTCGACAGGGAACGCGAGCCGCGCGGATGGTTCACTTCGTTGCCGACCTGTTCCGCGGTGTGCGAGGGCAGCAGGTCGAGGTGGATCACCGCGCTTCTGTCGGCTTCGATCCGGTCGCGGATCGGCGCCGACAACGCATAGACCAGGCTGCCTTCGATGCCGGTGGCGCTGATGACGAACTCGCCCTGGCGGTAGTGCGCGTTGCCGTCGCGATCGGTCAATGCAATCGCCACCGGCTTGAGCGGCGTGCCGGCGAAACGATCGGCAAACGATTCGCTCCATGCCACATCGAAGCCGCAATTGGCGGGGCGCAGCGGCGCGATATCGACGCCACGGCCAGCCAGCCGCGGCACCCACGCGCCATCCGATCCCAGCCGCGCCCAGCTTGCGCCGCCGAGCGCGAGCACCACGGCACGCGCGGACACGGATGCCTCGCCCCGCGGCGTGGCAAATCGCAGCGCATGCGGCGCGCCTTCGTCACAGCCCAGCCAGCCGAGCCAGCGATGCCGCATATGGAACTGCACGCCGGCCTCGCGCAGCCGGTGCAGCCATGCACGCAGCATCGGCGCGGCCTTCATGTCGGTCGGGAAAACGCGGCCCGAGCTGCCGACGAAGGTGTCGATGCCAAGGCCGTGCACCCACTCGCGCAGCGCCTGCGGGCCGAAGTCCGCGAGCATCGGCGTGATCTGTGGAGCACGGGCGCCATAGCGGCCGAGGAAGGCCGGTTCCGGTTCCGCATGCGTGAGGTTCATGCCGCCCTTGCCGGCCATCAGGAACTTGCGCCCCACCGACGGCATCGCGTCATAGACCGCGACGCTGGCACCTTGCGCCGCCAGCACTTCGGCAGCCATCAGGCCGGCCGGACCGCCGCCGATGATGGCGACGTCAGGCCGATTGGCGTTGGCTGGAGGAGGAGGGGTAAGGGACATGGGGCGTTCGGCAAGGGCAAAGGGTGTTTCCGCCGCGGATTATAGAGCCTGCGGCAGCGCTAGAATGACGGCTTCCCCCGTATTGTCCAAGCTATTGCCACCATGTCTTCTGCCGCCACATCCGCAGACGCAGTCATCGCCGCCACCCGCCACTGGCTGGAACGCGCGGTGATCGGCCTGAACCTGTGTCCCTTTGCCAAGAGCGTCTATGTGAAGGAGCAGGTGCGCTACGCGGTCAGCACGGCAACCGAAGCGCCGGATGTGCTGGAAGAACTCGAGCGCGAGTTGCGCCTGCTCGAGGAATCGGATCCTGCAAAGATCGACACCACGCTGCTGATCCTGCCCGACGCAGTGGCCGATTTCCTCGACTACAACGACCTGCTGTACTTCGCCGACCGCCTGCTCGGCAGCCTCGGCCTGGAAGGCACGCTGCAGATCGCCAGCTTCCATCCGCAATACCAGTTCGCCGAGACCGGGCCCGACGATATCGAGAACTACACCAACCGCGCGCCGTATCCGATCCTGCACTTGCTGCGCGAGGACAGCATCGCGCGCGCGGCGGCGGCCTTCCCGGACGCGGCGGATATCTACGAGCGCAACCAGGCAACCATGCGCCGCCTGGGACATGCGGGCTGGCGGCGCTGGATGGCGGGCGAGGACGAAGCCGAAGGCAAGAACCCGCCCGCGAAAGACTGACTTACGCCGGCTCGGCCGGCTCGGCCCGTGTGTCCGATACCGGGACAGTGAAGAAACGCTCGTTCATCTCTTCCAGCCCCAGCGTTTCCAGCACGTTCTGCAGCCGCTCCGCCGAGCGCCGGCGCGGCAGGTCCTTGTACTGGGCGATGATCAGCTCATTCTTCATCGAGTGTTCCCAGCCCACCAGCTCGGTCACGCTGACCTGGTAGCCATGCGCCTCCAGCTGCAGGCAGCGCAGCACATTGGTCACCTGGCTGCCGAATTCACGCGTATGCAGCGGGTGGCGCCAGATCTCGGTCAGCGGATTGCCCGCCAGCAGCTTGCCCTTGTGCTTGCGCAGCACGCTGGCTACCTCGGCCTGGCAACAGGGCACCAGCACGATGTGCTGCGCGCGCTTGGCCAGCGCGAAGCGGATGGCATCGTCGGTGGCGGTATTGCACGCATGTAGCGCGGTGACCACGTCGACGGTCGGCGGCAGCTTTGGCGAGGTGATCGAGTCCGCCACCGACAGGTTCAGGAACGACATCCCGGGAAAGCCCAGCCGCGCTGCCAGCGCCTGCGAGGTCTTCACCAGTTCCTCGCGCGTCTCGATGCCGTAGATATGCGAATCGTCCTTCAATGCCTTGAAGAACAGGTCGTACAGGATGAAGCCGAGGTACGACTTGCCGGCGCCATGGTCGACCAGCGTGACGCGGCCGCGCTCATCCTTGACCTGCTGCAGAAGCGGCTCGATGAACTGGAACAGGTGGTAGACCTGCTTGAGCTTGCGCCGGCTGTCCTGGTTCATCTTGCCGTCGCGCGTCAGGATATGGAGTTCCTTGAGCAGCTCGATGGACTGGCCGGGGCGGATTTCGTGGGTATTTGACATGGGGACTGCAAGGCTGCGGGACGCGGCGCGTCCCGGAAATGCCGACAGTTTACCGAAAAGTCCGGCGAGGCCATCCGCTGATGATCTGGCCCACCCCACCTCGGCGGGGACCGTTGCTCGCTCAAGTTTCGCCCTTCCGCTGCCGATGGTCATGGTTCGATAACAAGTGGAGCGCCAGCGGTCCGGGAACGCGTTCGTTGTCCGCCAGCGCGGGCAGGCCGCCTTGGGCGATCGCCATGCAGCTCCGCAACAATGTCAGGGGACTCATGAGGCACGAGTCGGGTTTGCGCCTGGAGTTGACCGAGCCAGGCGAGCAGGTGCATGCACGCTACACACCGGAGCCGGGCAGGCTGGCGCCGGATCACGCCAGCCTGAAGCAATGCCTGGACAGCCACGGCTGGGCCGGCGCCAGGCTGGACGCACGCGCGGTCGCGCAGTTCCTGCAGCAATGCCAGCGCGCCGAGCATGAGATCGACGCCGCCATCGGCGTACTGGTCGATGGCGCGTTCGAGCTCGATATCACGGACGACGGCCTGGCGGTGCGGCTCACGCTGTTGCCGGCCGAAGGCGGCCGCCCGGTCACGGGGGACGATATCCGTCGCGCCGTCGCCGGGCGCGGCGTGGCGGCGCCGATCCAGGTGCTGGCGCTCGACGCCGCGCTGGCCGAAGGCCGCTGCGAGCTGCGCACCATCGCCGCTGGCGTGGCGCCGCGCCAGGGCGAGCCGGCGCGCTTTGTCAACCTGCTGCAACCGCGCAAGCCGGTGCAATCCGATGAAGACGATGCCCGCGTCGACCTGCGCGACCTCGGCAACCTGCTGCTGGTCAGCCCCGGCACGCCGCTGATGCGCCGCATTCCGGCGGTGCCCGGCCATGACGGCGTGGACGTGTTCGGCAAGCCCATTGCCGCCGATCCCATGGACGATCCGCCCTTTGCCGAGGGCCTGACCGGCGCCGCCGCCGATCCAGACGACCCCGACCTGCTGGTTGCCGTGATCGCCGGCGCGCCAGTGGCCGGCGTGCATGGCATCGCCGTCAGCCCGGTGGTGCAGGTCGAGGCAGTCGACCTGCATTCGGGCAACGTCGCTTTTGACGGCACGCTGCGCGTGACGGGCGATATCCGCACCGGCATGTCGGTGCGCGTCAGCGGCGACGTGCTGGTCGAGGGCACTATCGAAGCTGCCGATATCGACGCCGGCGGTAACGTCGTGGTCAAGGGCGGCATCATCGGCAAGGCCGAGAGCGGCCGTGCCGACGGCGGCATCAGCCGCGCCAGCGTGCGCTGCAAGGGCGCGGTCAAGGCGCGCTTCATCGAGAACGCCGTGGTCGAGGCCGGCACCGAGGTGACCGTCGACAGCGGCATCCGCCAGAGCGACGTGGCCGCGGGCGCGCGCATCGTGGTCGGCGGCACCGGCGTGCAGGGCAGCATCAGCGGCGGGCGCACGCGCGCCATGCTGGCGGTGCGCGCCGCGGTGCTCGGCAGTCCTGCCGGCAGTGCCACCAGCGTGCAGGTGGGAGTGAACCCCTATGCCGACGCCCAACGCGCCGCGCTCGAGGCCGACCGCCGCAGGCTGCTGGAAGAGCAGAACAAGGTCAAGCAGCTGGTCGCATTCTTTGCCAGGCATCCGGAAAAGGCCGTCGGCGACCTGCGCGAGAAGGCGCGTGCCACGCTGTTCAAGCTCTCGCGTGACCAGTTCGAACTGGAAGGCCGCCTGGCCGAGCTGGGCCAGCAGATGCAGCCCGCCGCCGACGCCGTCATTGACGTGGCACGGCGCATCCATGGCGGCGTCACGCTGCAGGTGGGCAATCGCGTGCTCAAGGTGATGGAAGACAAGCCCGGTGGCCAGATCCGCCTGGTCGACGACCGAATTGCGGTGACGTGAGCGGAACCTGATCGGCACCCGAGCGAGAGCTTCCCCGCGCCCGAATTTGTACTATCCTGCAGATATGTCCTGGGGTGCCGCAGGATGGGCGAGAGAGCTAGTCTCGGGCAGTGAATGCAGAAGCGGACCAGCAAACTGTGGAAGCGTTACACGGAACCGACTCACGTGGCACTTGAGATACCGGAAGGCCAGCCAATGCGGCTGGCCTTCCTGCTTTTGCAGGCATCCGCATCGCGCGCGTTCCGACCTACACTGAAGGTGCAACCAGTCGCTTACAGGAGGTTGCTATGACTGCCGCACTGATCACGGCACTGGCGCTGATCGCCCTGGTCGCCTGCGCCGCCTTTGTCATCTGGATCATGCGCGAGAAGAACCCGACGCTGCTGCAGCAGCAGGAGCAGTCGGTGCGCACATGGTTCGACCATATGATTCACCGCCACTAGGCACCGCAGCCTGGCGCTGCGTGCCGCAAGAGCCCGCCGTGCAGGCGGGCTTTTTTCATGGCGCCGGCGTCATGCCGCCGACAGGCGCAGTTCGTGCAGCGCGCTGCGCTCGACCCGCGTGCGGAGCGAGCGTCCTTCGTAGGCGAACATCGCCAGCAGCCATGCGATGTCGACTTCGCCCGCATATTCGAGCCGGAAATGGCTGCGCCGCAGCGGCACCAGCCGCAGGTCTGCGTTGCCCGCCGCATCGAAGCCGACGAAGACCATCAGCGCCAGGTCCGGCCGGTAGTCGTCGTAGCCGCCGATGCCCTCGTAGTCGTTGATAAAGTCGCCGCAGCCATAGAGGATGGGCTTGCCCGCATGCAGCTCGATGCCGAGCGGATGGTGCGAGGAATGTCCGTGCACGATATCCACGCCGGCCCGTTCCACCAGCCGATGCGCGAAGGCGCGTTGCGCCGGATCGATGTGGTAGCCCCAGTTGCCACCCCAGTGGATCGATGCCACCACGAGGTCGCCGGCACGCTTGTCCTTGCCAATCCGCGCGGCGATGCGATCGCACGAGGCGGCGGACCAGTCATCCAGCAAATTCACGCCGGAGTGGCCGGCGGTGGCACGCCATGCCGCGGGTGTGCCGCAATCATGCATGGCGAAGGCAAACACACCGACGCGGCCGCCGCCCGGCCGGGGCAGCCACGCCGGCCGCATTGCGCTGTCCTCGTCGGGGCCGGCACCGGCATGCGCGATCTGCGCGGCATCGAGCGCCGCCAGCGTATCGGCCAGGCCCGCGCGTCCCCAGTCGAGCACATGGTTGTTGGCCAGTGCCACGCAGTCGATGGCCGCCGCCTGCAGGCAATCGACATTGCCCGGATGCATGCGGTAATGCACCACCTTGCCGGGCCATGCGTCGTCGCTGGTGGTGATCGCCGTTTCCAGGTTGGCAATGCGCGGCCAGGCGCCGCGACGATCGAGCTCGGCGAGCGCATCGCCCCATGGATACGCCGGCGCCACGGGACGCGCGATCGGGCCCGCCTTGCGCTCGGCCAGGCGCACATAGTCGAGCGCCGAATGCACATACGACTCATGCAGCAGCGGCTGGCTGGGATGCGCCAGGATCTGGTCGATGCCGCGCCCGGTCATCACGTCGCCGCACAGGAACAGGGGAGGGGGGCTGGTTGTGTCCATTGCACAGCCGGTCGGCGCAGGTTGGCACGGTGCCGGCAGTGCTTCCATGATAGGCGGGCATGGCGCCATGATCGCGTTGCGGCACTTGGGCGAGGCGCGCCAAACGTCGCGGTTGATGCCGCGTTTACATTCGGCGGGGGCCTGCCTTAAATGGTGAAGTCATCGGTCCTCGTGGCCATCTTCCTGCACCCCCGGCAGCCGCGCGTCGTCCGATGGTTCCAACCCGCATCGGGAGACAGATCATGAGCCAGTTATCGCAAGAACATGTCGAATCACTGAAAGCGCAATTGCGCGGCCGGCTGCTGCAGCCCGACGACGCGGCCTACGATGAAGCCCGCCGCATCTGGAACGCAATGATCGACCGCCGGCCGCAGCTGATCGTGCAGGCCGCCGGCGCCGCCGACGTGATCGCCGCGGTCAACTTTGCGCGCGAGCGCGGCGTGCTGCTGGCGGTACGCGGCGGCGGCCACAATATCGGCGGGCTGGCGATTTGCGATGGCGGCATGGTGCTCGACCTGTCGGCGATGCGCTCGGTGCGCGTCGATCCGGGGGCGCAGCGCGCCTGGGTCGAACCTGGCGCCACGCTGCGAGACTTCGACCATGAGGCGCAGGCCTTCGGGCTGGCCACGCCGCTTGGCATCAACTCGACCACCGGCGTCGCGGGCCTGACCCTCGGCGGCGGCTTCGGCTGGCTCAGCCGCAAGTTCGGCACCACCGTCGATAACCTGGTCTCGGCCCAAGTGGTCACTGCCGACGGCAAGCTGGTGCGCGCCAGCGCAGACGAGCAATCCGACCTGTTCTGGGCATTGCGTGGCGGCGGCGGCAATTTCGGCGTGGTCACAATGTTCGAGTTTCGGCTGCACCCCGTCGGCCCCGAAGTCTATGGCGGCCTGATCGTCTACCCACTCGAGCAGGCTGCCAACGTGCTGCCGGCCTTCCGCGAGCAGTTCAAGTCGATGCCGGATGAATTGACGGTCTGGGCGGTGTTGCGCCAGGCCCCGCCACTGCCGTTCCTGCCACCGGAGGCGCATGGCAAGCCGATCGTGGCGCTGGCGATCTGCTATATCGGCCCGCCGGAGCATGGCCCCGCGCTGGTCGAGCCGCTGCGCAAGCTGGGCACGCCTTATGGCGAGCATGTCGGACCGATGCCGTTCACGGCATGGCAACAGGCCTTCGATCCCTTGCTGGCGCCGGGCGCGCGCAACTATTGGAAATCGCATAACTTCGACGGCCTCGACGACGGCATGATCGCGATGCTGGTCGAGCAGATCGGCAAGCTGCCGTCGCCGCAATGCGAGGTGTTCGTCGGCGCAATGGGCGGCCAGACCAACCGCGTGGCGCCGGACGCCACCGCTTATGCCAACCGCGATGCGCAGTTCATCATGAACCTGCACGCGCGCTGGGACACGCCGGCCGAGGACGACGCCTGCATCGGCTGGGCCCGCGAAGTATTCCGCGCCGCGGCGCCGTTCGCGCTGGGCAGCGTCTACGTGAACTTCCTGACGCAGGAAGAAACCGACCGCGTCGGCGCCGCCTACGGTCCCAACTTCGCACGGCTGGTCGAGGTCAAGCGCCGCTACGACCCGGACAACCTGTTCCGCCACAACCACAACATCAACCCGGCGGCATAGCGCGCGAAGGCGTTCACGCGGCTGCAACACTGGCGTGCCAGCATCGGCGCGACCGCGATGTATCCGACAGGAGGAGCAGATGAGACCGGGCGAGGCCGAGCTGGTACGGCGCATCCACAACGAAGTGGCCGACTACTACGACGAAGAGATCGAACTGGAGCTGGACGACCGCGAAGCCAGCGAAGCCTTCGGCGACCCGGTGCACCTGCCCGACGGGGCCGAGCAGGACAGCCGCCGCCACTATTTCCGCGAGCTGTTCCGCCTGCAGGGCGAGCTGGTGCGGCTGCAGAGCTGGGTCGCGGCCACCGGCCACAAGCTGGTGATCCTGTTCGAAGGACGCGACGCCGCCGGCAAGGGCGGCGTGATCAAGCGCATCACGCAGCGGCTGAACCCGCGCGTGTGCCGCGTGGCCGCGCTGCCCGCGCCCAACGACCGCGAACGCACCCAGTGGTACTTCCAGCGCTACGCGGCGCACCTGCCCGCGGCAGGCGAGATCGTGCTGTTCGACCGCAGCTGGTACAACCGCGCCGGCGTCGAGCACGTGATGGGCTTCTGCAACGACGAGCAGTACGAAGAATTCTTCCGCTCGGTGCCCGAGTTCGAGAAGATGCTGGTGCGCTCCGGCATCCAGGTCGTCAAGTACTGGTTCTCGATCACGCACGACGAACAGCGCCTGCGCTTCCTCAGCCGCATCCACGATCCGCTCAAGCAATGGAAGCTCAGCCCGATGGACCTGGAATCGCAGCGGCGCTGGGAGGACTACACCAAGGCCAAGGAGACCATGCTCGAGCGCACCCACATCGCCGAGGCCCCATGGTGGGTGGTGCAGGCCGACGACAAGAAGCGCGCGCGGCTGAACTGCATCCACCACCTGCTCAGCCTGGTGCCCTACCAGGACGTGGACGCACCGTCGATCGTGCTGCCGGCGCGCGAGCGGCATGAGGACTACGTGCGGCATCCGGTACCGCAAGAGATGTTTGTGCCGGAAGTGTACTGATCCACCTTGCTGGAGCTAGGGTAAGTGCGGGGTGCGGTATCGGCCCCGCGGCGGCAGCGCTCCCTATAATGAAAACGGCCACCTGGCAAACAAGGGTGGCCGTGCATCGTGGAACTGCTTGTTTTTTGGGCGACCCTGCTTGTCGCCTTCCTCCTGATGAAGCACGCTGGCTGCTTCAGCCAGCCGGTGCTCTATCCCGACTTCGACCATCCGTTCCGGTATTGGTGGGCGCGGCGGTTGGGGCGCTGATCACTGTGTCGGCACTGTGGCTTCAGGCGACAAAAAACCCGGAGAGCGTGACGCTGTCCGGGTTTGCGTTTTGCGTGGGCGATGCCCTGAATTCTTTTTGGTGCCGAAGAGAGGAATCGAACCCCCGACCTTCTCATTACGAATGAGCTGCTCTACCGACTGAGCTACTTCGGCAACAAGTTCCGGTGAACTGGAACAGCCCGCAATAATAGCAGCGTTTTTCAGGCTTGGGAAGCCCTTTGTGTCGCCCGTGCCATCCGGCGGCACGATCCAGGCGGCTCCTGCTCCGCTTGCGGGAGGCGGACGAAAGACGGGGCGCCAGCTGGCGCCCCGTCTTGTTGCCGGTGGGCGAGGCTCAGGCCTTGCCTTCGGCTTCGTGGTGGTAACGCGTGACGCGTTCCACTTCGTTCTTCGAACCCAGGATCACCGACACGCGCTGGTGCAGCTTTTCCGGCTGCACGTCCATGATGCGGATCTGGCCGTTGGTGGCCGCGCCGCCGGCCTGCTCGACCAGCATCGCCATGGGGTTGGCTTCGTACATCAGACGCAGCTTGCCGGCCTTTTCCGGCTCGCGCTTGTCCCACGGATACATGAAGACGCCGCCGCGGGTCAGGATGCGGTGCACGTCGGCGACCATCGAGGCGATCCAGCGCATGTTGAAGTTCTTGCCGCGCGGGCCTTCGTCGCCGGCCAGGCATTCGTCGATGTACTTGCGCACCGGCGGGGCCCAGTGGCGCATGTTCGACATGTTGATGGCGAATTCCTTGGTGTCTTCCGGAATCATCAGGTTGGACTGCGTCAGCACGAAGCTGCCCGCCTCGCGGTCCAGCGTGAATACGTGCACGCCGTTGCCAACGGTCAGCACCAGCGTGGTCTGCGGACCGTAGACGGCGTAGCCGGCGGCGACCTGGTGGGTGCCGGGCTGCAGGAAGTCGGCTTCGGTCACGGTCTGGCCAGGCTTGGGCATGTGCAGCACCGAGAAGATGGTGCCGATCGACACGTTGACGTCGATGTTGGACGAGCCGTCGAGCGGATCGAACAGCAGCAGGTACTCGCCCTTCGGGTAGCGGTTGGGAATCTCGTAGAACGATTCCATTTCCTCCGACGCCATCGCGGCGAGGTGGCCGCCCCACTCATTGGCGTCGAGCAGCACTTCATTGGCGATCACGTCCAGCTTCTGCTGGGTTTCGCCCTGGACGTTGCCGGTGCCGGCCGAGCCCAGCACACCGGCGAGCGCGCCCTTGTTGACGGCGTTGGAAATGGCCTTGCAGGCGCGCGCGACCACTTCGATCAGCAGCCGCAGTTCGGGCTGGATCGTGTTGTGCTTGCGCTGCTCCTCGACCAGGTAGCGGGTGAGGCTGATGCGAGTCATGGTTGGTTCTCCTTGGATGGCCGCAATTCTACATGCCCGGCCGGCCCCGGCCGGGCAAAGGGGGCGTTGCGGGGCCTCCCTGACATACTCTGCAGTTCAGGCGGCCAGCGCCTTGCCGACGATTTCCCTGACGTCGCGTGACAGCGTGGTGCTGGCGGCAACGCGCTCCAGCTCGGCGCGCATGCGGTCGCGCAGCGTCAGCTCGTACTTCTGCCAGCGGTCCATCACCCGCGCCAGCCGTGCGGCCACCTGCGGGTTGATGGCGTCGAGCGCCAGTACCTGGTCGGCCCAGAAGCGGTAGCCCGAGCCGTCTTCGGCATGGAACTGCGCCGGGTTGCCGGAGCAGAAGCTGAAGATCAGCGAGCGCGCGCGGTTGGGGTTGCGCAGGTTGAATGCGGGGTGCTCCATCAGCCTGAGCACGGTGTCGATGGTGCGCTTGCCGGCGTGCGGTCCCCCCGGTTGTGGCCCCACACTGCCGCGCTGCATGCCCTGCAGCGAGAACCATTTGTCGATCACCAGCGCGTCGTCCTCGAAGCGCTCGTAGAAATCGGCGAGCGCATGCTCGCGCCCGGGCGCGAAGCTGTTGACCAGCGCCGACAGCGCGGCGAAGCGGTCGGTCATGTTGTCGGCGGCCTGGTACTGCTTGTCGGCCAGCGCGTGCATGTCGGCATCGCCGCTGTCGGCCAGGTAGCCGAGCGCCAGGTTGCGCAGCGCGCGCCTGGCGGCCGAAGTCGCATCCGGCGAGTAGGCGCCGGGCGTCGCGTTGGCCTCGTAGGCGGCCAGCCAGTCGGCCTTGAGCGCGCGGGCCAGGCCCTCGCGCATGAACTGGCGGGCGCGGTGGATGGCGGAGGGATCGGCCACGCCCATGCGCTCGGCCAGGTAGGCTTCGGCGGGCAGCACCAGTGCCTGCTCGCGGAAGGCGGGGTTGAGCGTGTCGTCGGTCAGCACGGCGCGCATGGCCTGGACCAGCGCCGGATCGAGCGTGAGGTCGCGGCTGGCCTGCACGTCGGCGACCAGCTGCAGCAGCGCGCGCGTGGCCAGGCGCTGGCCGGCTTCCCAGCGGTTGAAGGCGTCGCTGTCGTGTGCGAGCAGGAAGGTCAGCTGCGCGTCGGTGTATTCGGCATCGACGATCACCGGCGCGGAGAAATTGCGCAGCAGCGACGGCAGCGGTGCCTCGGCGCCCCGCGGCAGGTTGACAAAGCGGAAGGCCTGCTCCGCCTGCGTGAAGTCGAGTACGCGCGTGGTTGCGCCAGGCGAGCTTTCGCCCTCGAGTTGCAGCGGCAGGTCCTTGCCGTCTGCGCCAAGCAGGCCGAGCGCGAACGGGATGTGGAAGGGCTGCTTGTCGGGCGTGCCGGCGCTGGTCTCGATGCCGACCTTGGGGCAGCGCTGCGTCAGCGTCAACGTCAGGCTGCCGTCGTCGGCATTCCACGCGGTGCGCGCGGTCACCACCGGCGTGCCGGCCTGGCTGTACCACAGGCCGAACTGCGTCAGGTCACGGCCGTTGGCATCGGCCATCGCCGCGCGGAAGTCGTCACAGGTAACGGCCTGGCCGTCGTGGCGCTGGAAGTACAGGTCCATGCCCTTGCGGAAGCCGTCGCGGCCCAGCAGGGTCTGGTACATGCGCACGACCTCGGCGCCTTTTTCGTACACCGTGACGGTGTAGAAGTTGTTGATCTCTTCGTAGCTGTCGGGGCGCACCGGGTGCGCCATCGGGCCGGCATCCTCGGGGAACTGCACCTGGCGCAACACGCGCACGTCCTCGATGCGCTTGACCGCGCGGCCCGATTCCGAGCCCATCATGTCGGCGGAGAATTCCTGGTCGCGGAACACCGTCAGACCTTCCTTCAGCGACAGCTGGAACCAGTCGCGGCAGGTCACGCGATTGCCGGTCCAGTTGTGGAAGTACTCGTGGCCGACCACCGCCTCGATATTGGCAAAGTCCGTGTCGGTGGCGGTTTCGGCATTGGCCAGCACGTACTTGGTGTTGAAGATGTTCAGGCCCTTGTTCTCCATCGCGCCCATGTTGAAGTCGCCGACGGCGACGATCATGAAGCGGTCGAGATCGAGTTCCAGTCCGAAGCGCTGTTCATCCCAGCGGATCGAATGGACCAGCGAGTCCATCGCGTGGCGGGTCTTGTCCAGGTCGCGCGCTTCGACCCAGACCTGCAGCAGCTTGTCCTTGCCGGAGGCGGACTGGATCTTTTCCTCGATGCATTCCAGCTTGCCGGCCACCAGCGCGAACAGGTACGAGGGCTTGCGGAACGGGTCTTCCCACACGGCTTCGTGGCGGCCGTCGGGCAGGTCCTGCTTGCTGACCAGGTTGCCGTTGGACAGCAGCACCGGGTAGGCGTCGCGATTGGCGCGCAGCGTGACGCGGAAGGTCGCCATCACGTCCGGGCGGTCGAGGAAGTAGGTGATGCGGCGGAAGCCCTCCGCCTCGCACTGGGTAAAGAAGTTGCCGTTGGACACGTACAGGCCCGACAGCGTCGTATTGGCCGCGGGCTGGCACGCGGTGGTGATCTCCAGCGAGCCCTGCGCGGGCAGCCCTGGGATGGTCAGCGTGCCGGCATCCTGGGTGGCGTTGGCCAACGGCTTGCCGTCCAGGCTGACACCGACCAGTTCGAGTTCGTCGCCGCACAGCACCAGCGGCGCGTCTGCGGCGGCGCCGGCCTGGCGTGCGAAACGCAGCGTGCTGGTGACGACGGTGCGCTGGGGATCGAGATCGAGCACCAGGTCGGCATGGTCGATGGCGAACGGGGGCGCGGTATAGTCCTTGCGATAGACGGTAACGGGCGTATCGGTGCGCAGCATGGAGAGATCCTGTCCTCGGAAGACCGTTGGGGAGGGTGCCATGCGCGCGCGGGGGCGAAGC
Source organism: Cupriavidus consociatus (assembly GCF_017814975.1). Lineage (GTDB taxonomy): Bacteria > Pseudomonadota > Gammaproteobacteria > Burkholderiales > Burkholderiaceae > Cupriavidus > Cupriavidus consociatus. The sequence goes on along the minus strand of NZ_JAGIQA010000014.1, from coordinate 5,974 downwards.
ATGGCGCCGAAGTCCTCATTGTAGCCAAGGGGGTGGGGGTTCACCGTCAGGCGCCGCGCCCGGACCGGCGGGAATTCCGCCGCTGCTGCGTGGTCTCAGCGACACGCAGGAAGATTTCGAGAGTGTGGAAAGCGAGGTAGCTCTATGTGGCAGCGCGCAGGCGGTGTCGGCAATGAAATAAAAAGAACTGCCGGAGCCATGGGATTCCCGGGCCTCTGGGGCGCGATGGCGCTGCTGGCGCTGCTGCTGTCAGGCTGCGCCAGCACCGTGGTGACCGATGTCACCGCCTTCCGCCAGCCCGGCTGGCAGAACGAGGCGCCGCGCACCTACAGCTTTGAACGCACGCCGGAGCAGGCGGGGCAGCTGGACCGCCAGACCTACGAGCAATGGCTGGCCGAGGCGCTGTACGACGTCGGCTACGAGCAGGTGCCGGAGAAGCAGGCTCGCTACCGCATCAGCATGGATTACGACGCCGCGCCAGGCATCGTGCGCGTGGCCGAGACGGTCTATCCCGATCCCTGGTATGGACCTTGGGGGCCCTATTGGGGGCCGTACTGGGGCTATTACCGTCCCTGGGGGGCGTGGGGCCCATGGGGTCCGTGGGGGCCGGGCTACTGGCCGCCGCAGACGGTGGTGCGCGACGTGCCGGTGCTGTTCTCGAACCTGCGGGTCTATTTCAGGGACGCTGCCAGCGGCAAGCGCGTCTACCAGGTCACCGCGCAGAACCAGACCGAGAACGGCAGCCTGCCCGCGACGATGCCCTACCTGATCCGCAGCATCTTTGCGAACTTCCCGGGGGACAGCGGACGGCCGCGACGGGTCACGCTGGAGGTCGAGAAGCCGCAGAAATAGAACTGCGTGCAAATGCGTGCAGAGGCATGCTTCTGCACGTTCATTGCATACCCATTGGTAAAAGCTGTTTAACTGGAACATTCCGCCCAAAAAACGGCTTCCGGACTGGCTTTGGTGGCACTTTGCACGGAGCCGTGGGCTAGAATGACTGCTCGATTTTTCCGTGCCTTCTTGGTCGGGATCGTCAGTTTCGCTGCCAGATGTTTTTTCGCTTCCGGTCCTTCTCCCGATTGCGGCCGATACGAACCATGGCAGGAGAAGGGCGCTTCCGGCCGGGCCATTTTCCGGACGAGCCAATGAGCAGCCAGAACAGCGGTGATGCACCGCAACATGCCCCGAACAGTCCTGAAGCGCAACTGCGCCTCGCTGCACTGGAATACCACCGCAGTCCCACCAAGGGAAAGATCCAGGTCACCGCGACCAAGGCGTTGTCCAACCAGCGCGACCTGTCGCTGGCCTACTCGCCGGGCGTAGCCTACGCCTGCGAGGAGATCGCCAAGGATCCCACCACCGCCGCCGAATACACCTCGCGTGCCAACCTGGTGGCGGTGGTGACCAATGGCACCGCCGTGCTGGGCCTTGGCGACATCGGCCCGCTGGCCGGCAAGCCGGTGATGGAGGGCAAGGGCTGCCTGTTCAAGAAATTCGCCGGCATCGACGTGTTCGACATCGAGCTCGACGCGCGCGACCCGGACAAGATCGTCGAGATCGTCGCCGCGCTGGAACCCACGCTGGGCGGCGTGAACCTGGAAGACATCAAGGCGCCGGAATGCTTCTACATCGAGCAGAAGCTGCGCGAGCGCATGAACATTCCCGTCTTCCACGACGACCAGCACGGCACCGCCATCATCTCGGCGGCGGCGCTGCTGAACGGCCTGAAGGTGGTTGGCAAGGATATCGCCAAGGTCAGGATGGCGGTGTCGGGCGCCGGCGCCGCGGCGATCGCCTGCCTGGACACCATGGTGAGCCTGGGCGTGAAGCGCGAGAACGTCTCGGTGGTGGACTCCAAGGGCGTGATCTACGTTGGCCGCGACGCCAACATGGAAGCCAACAAGGCCCGCTACGCGCAGGACACCTCGGCGCGCACGCTGGCCGACATCGTCAAGGGCGCTGACGTCTTCCTGGGCTGCTCGACCGCCGGCGTGCTGACCGGCGACATGGTCAAGACCATGGCCGACAAGCCCATCATCCTGGCACTGGCCAATCCCGAGCCGGAAATCCGCCCGGAAGTGGCCAAGGCCGCACGCCCGGACTGCATCATCGCGACCGGCCGTTCGGATTACCCGAACCAGGTCAACAACGTGCTGTGCTTCCCGTACATCTTCCGCGGCGCGCTCGATTGCGGCGCGACCAAGATCACGGAAGCGATGAAGCTGGCGTGCGTGAAGGCGATCGCCGATCTGGCCGAAGCCGAACTGAACGAGGCCGTGGCCGCCGCCTACGGTGGCCGCGAGCTGAAGTTCGGCCCCGACTACATCATCCCGACGCCGTTCGACCAGCGCCTGATCGAGAAGATCGCGCCGGCGGTGGCCAAGGCCGCTGAAGAGTCCGGCGTGGCCACGCGTCCGATCCAGGACCTGGAAGCGTATCGCCAGCAGCTCTCGACCTACGTCTACCACACCGGCCTGATCATGAAGCCGGTGTTCTCGGCCGCCAAGGCCGCGCCCAAGCGCGTCGCCTATGCCGAGGGCGAGGAGGAGCGCGTGCTGCGCGCGGTGCAGGGCGTGGTCGACGAAGGGCTGGCGCGCCCGACCCTGATCGGCCGTCCGCACGTGATCCAGATGCGCATCGAGAAGGCCGGCCTGCGTCTGAAGGCCGGCGTGGACTTCGACCTGGTCAACCCGGAAGAAGACCCGCGCTACCGCGCCTACCACGAGGCCTACCACGCGCTGCGCGGCCGAGACGGCGTCACGCCGGACATGGCCAAGGTGGCACTGCGCCGCTCCAACACGCTGATCGGCACCATGCTGATGCACATGGGCGACGCCGACGCGCTGCTGTGCGGCACCGTGGGCCGCTTCGAAGCGCATCTGGAGCATGTGCGCGACGTGATCGGGCTGGCGCCGGGTGCCAGGGTGTTCGCAGCGATGAACGCGCTGATGCTGGAAAAGCACACGCTGTTCATCACCGACACCTTCGTCAATGACGATCCCACCGCCGAGGAACTGGCCGCGATTGCGCAGCTGGCCGCCGAGGAGATCGCCCGCTTCGGCCTGCATCCCAAGGCCGCGCTGATGTCGCACTCGATGTTCGGCTCCTCGACGCGTCCGTCGGCGCGCAAGATGCGCGAGGCTGCAGCGATCCTGGCGAAGGCGGCACCGCACCTGGAAGTGGAAGGCGAGATGCAGGGCGACGCCGCCCTGGACGAAGACGTGCGCCGCCACTTCCTGCCGACGACCAAGCTGGCCGGCAGCGCCAACCTGCTGGTCATGCCGACGCTGGACGCCGCCAACATCGCCTTCAACCTGCTCAAGATCACGGGCGGGCAGGGCGTGACCGTGGGCCCGATCCTGCTGGGCGCGGCCAAGCCGGTGCACATCCTGAACCCGCAGGCAACCACGCGCCGCATCGTCAACATGACGGCGGTGGCGGTGGCGGAGTGCAATGCCATCCGCTGATGTGCTGAGAGGGTAGCTGCTGGCATTGCGCCAGGAAGCAAAAAGCCGGGTCGGTGACCCGGCTTTTTGTTAAATGCTGCCTTGCCACACGACTCGCGCGGCAGCATTCGGTGCGGTGGCTATTGCAGCACGTTGTACTGCTCGCGCATGACCACGATGATGGACTTGGCCGCGGCCAGCTGGGTGTCGAGGTTTTCGACGTATTCCTGTCGAAAATCGACCTCGGCGCTCCAGTTGCATCCGGTATGGTCAGGCTGGTGCATTCGCACCGCGTGCAGCTCGCATTCGCCGCACTCGGGGTTGTTGTCGAGGCACTGGTTCAGGATGGCCATCAGTTCGGATCGCGTCTTCGCATATCGCCGCATGAGTCACCTCTCTAGGATCGAGTTTTGAGGCCTGGAACACCAATCTAGGTAGCGCAAGGTGGCGCTTCCAATTGAATCCCGCTATGGAGCGAAGGCTTCCGATCCGCCATGCGCTTGGCATCTAATGGCGCAACGCAGCATTCCCTGATGTTTTCCTGCTACAAGTGATTGGTGCAAGTGCAATAAAAAGCCCGCCGGAAGGGCGGGCATCAGGACTGCCGGTGAGACGGTTACGCCATCAGAACTTGTGGCGGACGCCCACGCCGAAGGTATCGCCGTGCTCGATGCCGGTGATCTTGTCGTAGTAATAGGCGGCGTAGACGTCGGTACGCTTGGACAGGTTGTAGTCGTAGGCGACGGCAAAGGTGTTGCGCTTGAAGTCGCCCAGCGAGTTGTCGACCTTGCCATAGGCGTAGGAGGCCAGCAGGCTGCCGGCGCCGATGGGCACGGAGGCACCGAACTGGCCGTCGATGTGCTTGGTGTCGCCAGACGGCGCGGTCGTGGCGCGGGTCTTGATGTACTGGCCCTGCGCGAACAGCTTGACCACCTTGAAGTCATAGGACAGCCCGACCTGCGCGGCGTCCTGGCGCGACAGGCCGGCAGAGTTCAAGTCGGTCGGTACGTTGTCGAAACGCACCTGCTGGTAGGCAACAGTGGCCGCGAACGGGCCGCTGAAGTACATCAGGTTGCCGCCCCACTTGTTCTTGCCGGCGGCGCCGGCTTGCTCGCCGAAGGCGTAGATGAAGTTGGCGGTCAGGCCACCGAAATTCGGCGTGGAGTACAGCACCGAGTTGTTCCAGCCCGAATCGCCGATGACGCCCGGATCCACCACTGCGCCGCTGGTCGCGCCGAAGTAGGTGTGGAAGATCGTCGGCGAGAACACGTACGAGTCGATCAGCGGGTTGAACAGGATGGTCGACACGAAGTACGGCGTGGTGTTGCGGCCCAGCTTGATGGTGCCGGCCTTGTCGTTCTGCAGGCCGACATAGGCATTGCGGCTGAACATCGAGTCGCCGGTGAAGCGGCCGCTGTTGCCGCTGTCGGTACGGAAGAAGCCGTTCAGGTCGAAGATGGCCTTGGTGCCGCTGCCCAGGTCTTCGGTGCCCTTGATACCCCAGTAAGACGTCTGCATCCCGCCCGAATTGGCGACCCATGCGCGCTCGCCCGTACCCGGGCTCTTGACCGCGCCGACGAACATGTCGGCCTGGCCGTACAGCGTCACGCTGGACTGGGCCATGGCCGTGCCGGAAAGAAGGGTAGCCGCTACCGCCGCCAGCTTCAGTGCCGGCTTGTACTGCTTCTGCATGTTTAGACCTCCGTGGTTTCTGGATCCTGCTTGGAACGTTGTGTACTGGGTCCCTGTCGGGTTCTTTTAATGTCTTTGTGCTTTTATTCGTGCCGCCTGGCTTTGGCTCGGTGTGGTGGTGTTGCTTGGGGACCGGCGGCATCGGGTACAGCGTTTTTTGTTATACAGGTGACGCTTTTTTGTCAGGCGGATACTAAGTCGTCGAGACGGAACTGCGCAATGCGATGGATCTGGTTGATGCAAGTTTGCAACTCTTCCTGCGGCGAGTTTTCGACGCGGCGCGCGAACTCCGCGATGATCCCGTGGCGGTCGTATCCGCGCACGGCGAGGATGAACGGAAAGCCGAACTTCTGGTTGTACGCGGCGTTGAGCGCCTGCAGGCGATCGAACTCTTGCGGCGTGCACAGGTCGAGGCCGGCGCCGCTTTGCTCGCGCGTGGACTCGGCGGTCAGCTCGCCGCGCACCGCGGCCTTGCCGGCAAGCTCCGGGTGGGCGCGCACCAGCTTCAGCTGCGCGGCCTCGCCGGCTTCATCCACGGCGCTGCGCAGCGCCTGCGCCAGCGCGGCGGCATCGGCAAAGGGGCGCTGCGTGGCAGCGGCCTCGGCGAACCACGGCGAATGTTCATAGATGCCGCCCAGCACCTGCACGAATTCCGCGACAGGCATGGTGTTGAGTTGGGCAAGGGTATAGGTCTGGCTCATGCTGAATCCGGGTTACCTGGCGAGTGTGTAGGGATGGGTCTCGACCCAGTGGCGGGCGATGTCGACACGGCGGCAGATCCACACCTTGTCATGGCCCTGCACGTAGTCGAGGAAGCGCTGCAGCGCGCGGAA
>NZ_JAGIQA010000149.1 GCF_017814975.1 Cupriavidus consociatus | reverse complement strand
GGCTCCGACTGTTTGTATGCATGCGGTTTCAGGATCTATTTCACTCCCCTCCCGGGGTTCTTTTCGCCTTTCCCTCACGGTACTGGTTCACTATCGGTCGATCACGAGTATTTAGCCTTGGAGGATGGTCCCCCCATCTTCAGACAGGATTTCACGTGTCCCGCCCTACTTGTCGTACACCTAGTTCCACAACGCTGTTTTCGCATACAGGGCTATCACCTGCTAGGGCCGGGCTTTCCATCCCGTTCTGCTAACAATGCTGCTAAAGAGTACAAGGCTCTTCCCATTTCGTTCGCCACTACTTTGGGAATCTCGGTTGATTTCTGTTCCTGCAGCTACTTAGATGTTTCAGTTCGCCGCGTTCGCTTCCCACACCTATGGATTCAGTGTGGGATGACCCATACGGGCCGGGTTTCCCCATTCGGACATCTCCGGATCAAAGCTTGTTTGCCAGCTCCCCGAAGCTTTTCGCAGGCTACCGCGTCCTTCATCGCCTGTGATCGCCAAGGCATCCACCACATGCACTTGTTCGCTTGACCCTATAACGAGTGTGTCTCGATTGCTCGAAACCTCGCTACAGGTTGAGTTCTCGCATTTGTGCCGTATTCCAAGTCATCTTTCGATCACTTAAATACTTTGGTTGATACAATCACAACCCGGTATCGCGTTTGTACTGCAGCGTCTCATCAACGCTCGCGCGACACCTTTACTACATCCCATATTGTTAAAGAACAGCCGATCCTTCGATCGCTTGGCAATGCCAAATGCAAACGCTCAAG
>NZ_JAGIQA010000148.1 GCF_017814975.1 Cupriavidus consociatus | reverse complement strand
AAACCCGAACCCGATGCTGCGGTTCTCGTGCGAGCTGATCAACGAGATGATCCGCCAGCTGGTGGTGTTCGGCAACGACACCCCTGCCTGCGAGCACGAGAAATTCGGCGCGGCCAACGTCAAGTTCCACAAGCGCATTGTCGAGGCGGCACGCCAGCGCGACGCCGAGGCGGTACGCGCACTGATGTCGGCCCATATGGAAGAGTGCACGCATTACGTCACGCGCATGAACGGAAGGGTTCATGGCCGCCTGGTGCTCGACTCCGAAATGCCCCGGCGCGGCCGGACGCTGCCGGCAGACGACGACCTTGAGTGAAGACGGTGGCCGCGCCGGACGTATACCGACGCAACAATGCCACCGCTTCGCGGGAGCGTTAAAAACCTTGGGGTTCAATCAAACTCCGAGAGCCCGAGTTGCTCCAAGGACTCAACTACTGACCGCAGATCTGGCGGCGCGGTAGAGATGGGCTTGATTTGACGATGACGTGCTCCGCAATTGATTGCCGCCCCGCCATTCGCGTCGACATAAGCAACGAGTTCTCGGGTCCGGTAGTCCAACTGTGCAAGGCTGTCGGCAACGCCCGGCGGTTCAGGCACGATCATCCGAAGAAACGTGCGAGACGACAAAGACGGGCGAGAACTAGATTTCTACCCTGCCCCATTCGAGTCCGCCACCCGTCCATTGCAGGACAGCGCGGCCGGTGTGAATCGGTCCTAGTACAACATCCCGTAAATAGGTTGAATAATTAATCGCCTCGGATATCATGGCGGGATGAGCCGAGGCCGCCA
>NZ_JAGIQA010000147.1 GCF_017814975.1 Cupriavidus consociatus | reverse complement strand
GTTGTTCTATCAGCGCATCGGCTGGTGCTGTGGACAAGAAGTATTTGGTTGGCTCCGCTTCGCCCTCGGGCCACTCGACCAGCAACCACTCTTCGTCGCGCAAGGTGCTGCGCCAATAGTCCCGATGTGCCGGGCGAACCCGCACGGCCGCAAATCGCGATGAAAGGGCCGCATTTGTGCCTTCCCGCCAAGTCACCACTTGGTAAGCACTCGAGGGTAAAGCCATTGCCAAGGTCTTCACAGAAACCGGCTCATGGCCCGGTGCGCGACGCAGCAACTTCGGTGGCCTGCCCGGACCGCTTGCCGGTTTGGCCGGCAGTGGCGAGACGCCCTGCGGCCACACCGTCGTCATGGAGCGAATCCCGACGGCGTAGAGCAGACCCAATTCGGTCAGGCTTTCGCGAAAGCCGGTTTCATCGCCGTACGCAGCGTCGGCCAGCACGACTCCAGGGGGCACGCCGCCTGCGATCGCCTCGCGAACTTGTGCCAGCGCAATCTCCGGCTTGGTGGCGAACGCGATATCGTCTGGCACGCCGGCCTTCTCACGGCGAGTCGCATCGTCAGCCCATTCCTTGGGCAGATAAAGCTGATAAGCAATCGGAAGGCTGCCTTGCTCTGTGGCCAGCGACAGGCTGACTGCAACCTGGCAGTTGTCCTGCTTTCCGAGCTGCCCGCAATATTGCCGCGCCACACCAACCGAATGTTTGCCCTTCTTAGGGAGGCCCGTGTCGTCAATGATCCAATAGCGACCGCTTGGTGCTTCAAGCAAGGGCTGAACCCAGTCGCGGACACGCCCCA
>NZ_JAGIQA010000146.1 GCF_017814975.1 Cupriavidus consociatus | reverse complement strand
CCGGCAACAACATAGCAAACTCGCGGGTAAGATGTGGCCTTCGCATATCAAGGGAGTGCCTGGCGCCATGGTCCAGAGAATGTCTTGCCATTGATGCGGTTCTCGTGCTTGAGGCCGTTGCTCCCGCTGACTGGGAGCCGCATCGATGACACGGGGACGACGCAAGCACTGGCGAGTGCGTCTCGCTTTCGAGCCTAGCCGATACTCCGGCGAACAATTGCAGAAGGCCTACGAACAGCTCAGTCCAGTGGACGCGCGCAGCACTGCGCGCCCATCGGATGCTAAGCCCGAAGTGGCGGCACAACTGGCTATGAAGCGAGGGAAGCGATGAGCAACGCTGCCATGGTCGCGCTTTACGCGCGCGTGTCATCAGAGCAACAAAGCAAACGCGGCACGATTGACAGCCAGATCGCAGCATTGAAGGAGCGGATTCAGGCCGACGGTGCGCAGATTGTGGAGGACATGTGCTTCATTGATGCCGGGGTGAGCGGTGCAACGCTGGTTCGGCCGCAACTTGAGCGCCTACGGGACGCCGCCGCACTCGGGACGATCGATCGGCTGTACATCCTGGCGCCGGACCGACTGGCACGCAAATACGCGCATCAGGCGCTGCTGATGGAAGAGCTGTCCACGTGCGGTGTACAGGTAGTGTTCCTCAACCACGCAATTGGCACGACGCCGGAAGAGTCACTGCTTTTGCAGATGCAGGGGATGATCGCGGAATACGAGCGGGCCAAGATCGCTGAGCGCAACCGCCGTGGCAAGCTTCACGGTGCCAAACGTGGCAACGTCAATGTGCTATCTGGGGCGCCTTACGGCTACCGCTATAT
>NZ_JAGIQA010000145.1 GCF_017814975.1 Cupriavidus consociatus | reverse complement strand
AGGTACTCGCAAATCCCTCGGACAAGCTTCCTCTTCAATAACATGCGGGGCGTTGCACTTCGCTCTTGAAACCGCCCAGGATATTTCCTAAAACGTGACGGCGCTCAAAATCCATGCGGCAGAGAGTAACGTCGCCGTTTGGGAGAAGAACATTGCGATACTGTCGTTCTTCGGCGCACGCAAGCGCTCCGACGACGGTCGGCCTCGTTTTAACGATCTTAGGGTCAACGCTTCCAGCTCTGCTACTCAGTGGTAGTGTGTGATATAAAGCCCCACTGGGAATTCTCCCGGCAATATCAGGATGGATATCTACCAGCAATACGAAACGAATCGAGGGGATATTCGAGTCGGCTAGCTGGCAAACAAATCAATATATTTGGCCATAACGAGGCGGCTATTCATATGCATGCCGTTGTCAAAACATGGACGACGAACACTCTAAAACGAAGCGCCTGAAGGCGTTTGAGATCGAATTTGTCCATTCCTATAAGTGTCGTAAAAATCCGAATTCCATAGCCACGCATGTAAGCGTGCTCCACCATTTCTGTGCACGCCGGATTGAGCCACGGCTCTGCGTAGCCGGCAAAGCTAATGTCAACAGATTTAGGCGCGCACGCCAGACATTGCTTGAAGTCACCAAGGCAAAGATGCTTCACCTGAGAGACTGTTTTTTGCTTGGTAGCAAATTTTGCCTGTGGACAGTAAGAACATCCGACGATGCAGTCCGTCGTGGTGGTTATTTCTAGAACCCTGCCGCTAGCCCCCCGCGGCAGAATAGATGTCGCCCCGATAGAATTTGAACCCTGGGGGCGATAAGAGAGAGAAGTGGCTCGTT
>NZ_JAGIQA010000144.1 GCF_017814975.1 Cupriavidus consociatus | reverse complement strand
GTAAAACACCTCGATTTGCTCGACGTGCCGTGCGAGCCAGGCCTTTACCGGCTTGCTGTGATGCACCCTCAGGTTATCGAGAATCAGGAACACCTTCTTGCCCGCGTCCTTGACCAGACGGCGGAGAAAGTCGATCAAGATATCGGCGTTGAGCGCCCCATCGAAGATCTTCCAGCGCATCTTGCCGCGATTGGTGACCGTGGAAATGATCGACAGCCCCTCGCACTTGCTGTTGATGCGTACCACCGGCGTATGCCCGATTGGCAGCGAAGCTGCGCCCGCGCACGCCGTCAGATCGAAGTCCGGTCTCATCGCCCCAGTGGATTTCTGCATCTTCAGCCTTGGCACGTTGCGCAATCTCCCGATAGTCCTCGTCCAGCCACCTCCTGAGCGCGGCCGGGGACTGCTCGTAAGCGCGGCGAATCGGTTTCTGGGGAGTGAAGCCCCAGCGCGACAAGTAGAGCATGGTGCGAACCGGCAGCCGGATACCGAAGCGGTGCTCGATCAACTCAGCAACCGCGCGACGGGTCCACAGTGCGTAAGCCATCTTCAATTGATCCGGCGTCCTGTCGCAAATCAGCTTGCGGACTTCGCGCTCTTGCTCGGCGTTCAACAAGCGCCCCTCGCCAAGCCGACGCCCACCGATGGCATCTTGCAGCGCCGTCGCGCCGCCATCGGCATGGCGCAGGCAGATGCCAAACACGCCCGTGCGGCTCAGTCCCGTTTGCGCCGCAATCTCGTCATACGTGTAACCCACAGCGCGCAGCCGAATCACCTGCACACGCCTCTCATGCCGCGCCTCGCGCGACTGCGATCTCGTTTCGGCGATATGTGGGCAATACGTGATTTTTCAAGAACACAATTACCGACTC
>NZ_JAGIQA010000143.1 GCF_017814975.1 Cupriavidus consociatus | reverse complement strand
CAGGGCCACAAGGTCATCGTCCAGGCCGGCGCCGGCGTACGCGCCAGCCAGCCCGATGGCGCGTATGAAGCGGTCGGCGCCACCATCGGCACCGCTGCCGAAGCCCTGGGAGCCCAGCTGGTGCTCAAGGTGCGCGCGCCGGATGACGCCGAACTGGCACAGATGAAGCCGGGGGCCGTGCTGGTGGGCATGCTCAATCCCTTCGATGCCGAGAACAACGCGCGCATGGCGGCAGCCAACGTGACCGCGTTCGCACTCGAGGCCGCGCCGCGCACCACGCGCGCGCAGAGCATGGACGTGCTCTCGTCGCAGGCCAACATCGCTGGCTACAAGGCCGTGCTGGTGGCCGCGCACCACTACCAGCGCTTCATGCCGATGCTGATGACCGCCGCCGGCACCGTCAAGGCCGCGCGCGTGCTGATCCTGGGCGCCGGCGTCGCCGGCCTGCAGGCGATCGCCACCGCCAAGCGCCTGGGCGCGGTGATCGAGGCCTCCGACGTCCGCCCCGCGGTCAAGGAGCAGATCGAATCGCTGGGCGGCAAGTTCCTCGACGTGCCGTTCCTGACCGATGAGGAGCGCGAGATCGCGCAAGGCGTGGGCGGCTATGCGCGCCCGATGCCGCCGGACTGGATGAAGCGCCAGGCCGAGCTGGTGCACCAGCGCGCGATCCAGGCCGACATCGTCATCACCACCGCGCTGATCCCGGGCCGCAAGGCGCCGGTGCTGCTGCAGGAAGCGACCGTGCAGCAGATGAAGCCGGGCTCGGTGGTGGTCGACCTGGCCGCCGCGCAGGGCGGCAACTGCCCGCTGACGGTGGCCGACGAAGTGGTCGAGCGCCATGGCGTCACCCTCATCGGCCATACCAACCTGGCCAGCATGGTGGCGGCCGACGCCTCGGCGCTCTATGCCCGCAACGTGCT
>NZ_JAGIQA010000142.1 GCF_017814975.1 Cupriavidus consociatus | reverse complement strand
TCCATGTACCAGTCGACGATCTTCGGCACGTCGGTGCGGCCGCGCGCGCCGCCGAAGGCCGAGCCCTTCCACTCGCGGCCAGTCACCAGCTGGAACGGACGCGTCGAGATCTCGGCGCCGGCCTCGGCCACGCCGATGATGATCGACTTGCCCCAGCCCTTGTGGCAGCACTCCAGCGCCTGGCGCATGACCTGCGTGTTGCCGATGCATTCGAACGAGTAGTCCGCGCCGCCGTCGGTCAGCTGGATGATGTGGTCGACGACATTCTCGACCTGCTTCGGGTTGACGAAATGCGTCATGCCGAACTTGCGCGCCATCGCTTCGCGCGCCGGGTTCAGGTCCACGCCGATGATCTTGTCGGCGCCCACCATCTTCGCCGCCTGGATCACGTTCAGGCCGATGCCGCCGAGGCCGAACACCACCACATTGGCGCCGGCCTCCACCTTGGCGGTGAACAGCACCGCGCCCACGCCGGTGGTCACGCCACAGCCGATGTAGCAGACCTTGTCGAAGGGCGCATCGGGACGGATCCTGGCCAGCGCGATCTCCGGCACCACGATGTGGTTGGCGAAGGTCGAGGTGCCCATGTAGTGGAAGATCGGCTTGCCGTCGAGCGAGAAGCGCGAGGTGCCGTCCGGCATCAGGCCCTTGCCCTGCGTGGCGCGGATCGCCTGGCACAGGTTGGTCTTGCGCGACAGGCAGAACTTGCACTGGCGGCATTCCGGCGTGTAGAGCGGGATCACGTGGTCGCCGGGCTTCAGCGAGGTCACGCCGGGGCCGACGTCGGTGACGATGCCGGCGCCTTCATGCCCGAGGATCGCCGGGAAAATGCCTTCCGGGTCGGCGCCGGAAAGGGTGTAGTAATCGGTATGGCAGATGCCGGTGGCCTTCACTTCCACCAGCACTTCCCCGGCGCGCGGGCC
>NZ_JAGIQA010000141.1 GCF_017814975.1 Cupriavidus consociatus | reverse complement strand
GGCCTGAGCAGATGGAGTTGGCTCGGCTGCGGGCGGAGAATGCGCGCCTGAGAATGGAGCGCGATATCGCAAAAAAAAGCCGCGGCATACTTTGCGCAGGACGTGTTGCAAGGTATGCCTGGATTTACCAAGTGAGAAAGCACCGGCCAGTGAGTATCTCGTGCGAGGTGCTGGGCGTGAGCGCCAGTGGCTATTTCGCTTGGCGCCAACGGCAGTCAACTGGCCCCGGCTCCGGTGGACGCCAGAGCGATGAGGCGGTGCTGGCCCACCTGCGTGCCATCCATGCCGAGGTCAAGCAGGAATATGGTTGGCCGCGCATGCATAAGGAGCTGCTCGCGTGCGACGTCAGGGTGGGCAAGGAGCGGGGGCGTCGCCTGATGCAGCGGCATGGCCTACGCGCGCGCACCAAGCGTAAATTTGTTGTCACCACTGACAGCAAACATAACTTGCCGGTGGCCGCCGATTTGGTGCAACGTAGGTTCACCCCTGATGCCCCCAATCAGCTCTGGAGTGGAGACATCACCTACATCGCCACCGGTGAGGGGTGGTTGTACCTGGCCGCGGTCATTGACTTGTTCAGCCGTCAGGTGGTGGGCTGGAGCATGGCGCCACACATGCAGACCAGCCTGGTCCAGGACGCCTTGCGGATGGCCTGGTTCCGGCGCCGCCCGGGTCAGGGGGCGATCTTCCACAGTGATCGTGGCAGCCAATATTGCAGCCATGAGTTCCAGCGCACCATGCGCGATTGGGGCATGCGCTCGTCCATGAGCCGGAAGGGGAATTGCTGGGACAATGCGCCGACCGAGAGCTTCTGGGGACGGCTCAAGACTGCCAGTTTGCACGGAAGAAACTTCGCCACCCGGCGCGAGGTCATGGACGCAGTGCTCGACTGGATAGCCTTCTATAATCACCGACGGCTTCATTCCACGCTGGGTTACCTCAGCCCTA
>NZ_JAGIQA010000140.1 GCF_017814975.1 Cupriavidus consociatus | reverse complement strand
GTCACCCTCATCGGCCATACCAACCTGGCCAGCATGGTGGCGGCCGACGCCTCGGCGCTCTATGCCCGCAACGTGCTGGATTTCCTCAAGCTGGTCATCGACAAGGATGGCCAGTACACACTCAACCTCGAAGACGACATCGTCGCCGCCTGCCTGGTGGCGGGACGCAAGGAAGCGGCGCTGGCCGGATGATTCAAGGAGACATCAATGGAAATGGTTAGCCACACGGTGATCAACCTGATCATCTTTGTCCTGGCGATCTACGTGGGCTACCACGTGGTCTGGACCGTCACGCCCGCGCTGCATACGCCGCTGATGGCGGTGACCAATGCGATCTCGGCCATCATCATCGTCGGCGCGATGCTGGCCGCAGGGCTGACCGAAGGCAATGTTGGCCGGGCCATGGGCACGCTGGCGGTGGCATTGGCCGCGGTCAATGTGTTCGGCGGCTTCCTGGTCACGCAGCGCATGCTGGAGATGTTCCGCAAGAAGGCACCCAAGGCGCAGCCAGAGGGCAGTGCGCAGGCTGGCGGGAAACTGGAGGTGGCGCAATGAACGGCCTGTCGATGAATCTGGTGACGCTGTCCTACCTGGGCGCGTCGGTGTGCTTTATCCAGGCGTTGAAGGGCCTGTCGCACCCGACCACGGCACGGCGCGGCAATGCGTTCGGCATGGCGGGCATGCTGGTGGCCGCGCTGACCACGGTGGCGCTGATCCTGAAGCTGAAGAACGGGTTGCTGGCGGGCGCCGCCGGGGCCGGCAACTCCGGTGGCGGCCTGGCATTGATCCTGGCGGCGCTGGTGGTCGGCGGCGGCATCGGCGCCTACGTGGCGCGCAAGGTGCAGATGACCAGGATGCCCGAACTGGTCGCGGCGATGCACTCGCTGATCGGTCTGGCGGCGGTGTTCATCGCGGTGGCCGCGGTAGCGGAGCCGGCCGCGTTCGGCATCACGCCGGCAGGCTCGCACCTGATCCCGCT
>NZ_JAGIQA010000013.1 GCF_017814975.1 Cupriavidus consociatus | reverse complement strand
ATCTCGCCGGCGCGCGGGGCCAGTTCGGCCTGGGCCCACGTGCGCACGGAATCGCGCAGCATCTCGATGTCTTCGCCCAGATCGAATTTCAGGCCTGGCAGTTCGGTCATGTCGGTCTCCTGTTGGATTCGGTATGTATGAGTGCTTCAGACGTGGCCCAGGGTCTTGACCACGCACAGCGTCATCAGCATGGTGGCCACCTGCTTGCGGCGGCCCTGCTGCTCGACGTAGACCTCGCCCTGCGCCACGATCAGTGTGCGCCCGGGCTTCAGCACCCGCCCCACCGCGACCAGGCGTTCGCCTTGCGCGGGGGATAGCAGGTTGATCTTGTATTCGGCGGTCAGCCCCGCCTCGCCCTGGCCCACCATCGACAGCGCGGCATAGCCGCAGGCGCTGTCGGCCAGCGCGCCGACCGCGCCGCCGTGGAAGAAGCCGTGCTGCTGGGTCACGCCGTCCGACCACGGCATCGCGATTTCGACCTCCCCACGCTCCACCCGCTGCAGCGAGGCGCCAAAGCTGGTCATCAGACCCTGGCGCGAGAAACTGGTGGCGATGGCATCGGCGCGCGCGGCGGACAGCGCTTCGGGTTCGGCAAGTTCGGCGCGTTCGGCGGGTACTGCACTGGCGTTGGCAGACGTCATGGCTGGGTTCCAGGATGGAGGCGTTGGAGTATTGTATTTACGTTTACGTAAACGTCAATTCGAATCGGCACGGAAGCGGCGCCAGGTGATGCATCAGGCGGATCGCTTCCGGGCCGGCGCATCGCCGCCTTCCGTGGCCGGGGGCTTGCCGCCGGTCTGGGCCGCAAGCAAGTCCCGGCAGTGGCGCTCATGCTGGTCGATCTCGGCGAGTTGCGCCTGCAGGTCTTCCATCTGCCGTTCCAGCGCGCCGCGGTGGGCGGCAAGCGCGTCCAGGAAGCGTTCGAGTTGCGGGGCGGTATCGCGCGGCGACTCGTAAAGGTCCAAAATTTCGCGGATTTCGTTGAGAGTGAGCCCTAACCGCTTGCCGCGCAGCGTCAGCTTCAGCCGGGTCCGCTCGCGGCTGTTGTAGACCCGCTTGCGGCCGCCCGGGCCTTCGCGCTCCGGCGACAGCAGGCCCTGGTCTTCGTAGAAGCGGATGGCACGGGGCGTGACATCGAACTCGCGGGCGAGGTCGGTGATGGTGTAGGTTGCGGAGGCGAGAGGTTGCGTGACTGCCATGGAATGCGCCCAGTAAAGTGAACGGTCGTTCGTTGCGAAGTCAAGTTTTCGCTTAAGATGGAGACGAACCGCCAGAATTGACGTTTACGTTAGCGTCAAGCCCGGCGACTGGCAACTGGCGCGAACTGGCGCATTTGCGCCCGCGCGACCGGCAACGAGAAAGCCCGCCTGCCCCGCCCGGCACCACACGACCCGGCGCGGCACAAGGCTTCGAACAAGAGACTCCTCATGAACGCACTCGAACACCAGCTCCAATACCCGTTCGGCGACACCATGCCTGAGCCCGGCACCAGACAGGAAGTCGCCCCCGGTGTCTACTGGCTGCGCATGCCGCTGCCGTTCGCGCTCGACCATATCAACCTGTGGCTGCTGCGCGACCGCGTGGACGGGCGCGACGGCTGGACCATCATCGACTGCGGCATTACCAACGACACCATCAAGGCGCACTGGGAAACCATCTTCGCCAACGAGCTGGAAGGGCTGCCGGTGGTGCGCGTTCTGGTGACCCACAGCCACCCTGACCATGTCGGCCTGGCGCACTGGCTGTGCAAGCGCTTCGGCGTGCGGTTGTGGATGAGCCTGGGCGACTACATGAGCGCGCGCGTGATGGGCACCGGCACCGGCGCCGGTTCCAGCGCCGGCGGCGAGGCGGCCGCCGCGCACTTCGCGCTGCATGGCCTGACCGATCCCGACAGCCAGGAAAAGCTGCGCGCGCGCAAGACCTACTACCCGTCGCTGGTGCCCGACCTGCCGGCGCAGTACCGCCGCCTGATGGAAGGCGACACGGTGCGGATCGGCACCGACGCGGCCACCTCGGGCTGGCGCGTGATCACCGGCTTCGGCCATTCGCCCGAGCACGTGGCGCTGTACAACGAAGCGACCAACGTGCTGGTGTCCGGCGACATGGTGTTGCCGCGCATCTCGACCAATGTCAGCGTGTTCGACATGGAGCCGGAAGGCAATTCGCTGCAGCTCTATCTCGACTCGCTCGGCCGCTACGAGCCGCTGCCGCAGGACGTGCTGATCCTGCCTTCGCACGGCCGTCCGTTCCGCAACCTGCATACCCGCATCATGCAGTTGCGCGAGCACCACGCCGACCGCCTGGCCGAAACGCTGGAGGCCTGTCGCGAGAAGCCGTGCTGCGCGCACGATATCGTCAGCGTGATCTTCAAGCGCCAGTTCGACATCCACCAGATGACCTTCGCCATGGGCGAGTCGCTGGCGCACCTGCACTGCCTGTGGCACCGCGGCGAACTGGTGCGGCAGCTGGATGACGACGGCGTGTACCGCTTCCGCGCGGGCTGATATTTGCCGACTGAAAACGCCTGCTAGTTGGCGGCCGCCAGTGCCGCCATGTAGCGCACGCCGTCCACCGCGCGGCTGCCATACCACGACAGCATCTCGCCGTCGACCAGCAGCACCGGCTTGCCGAGCTGGCGCTCGAGCGCGTCGGCGTGGTCTTCGGTGAAGCGATAGGGCTCGGTCGACAACAGCACCAATTCGAGCTCGCGCACCAGCGCATCGCTCCAGCGGAAAGTGGGATAGCGTTCGCCGGGTGCATTGGGGCGGCTGCAGTCGCCGCCCGCGCACGCCTGCACGAGGCCCGCGTCGCCCGGCCAGGTCTGCCAGTTGGCCAGCGCCAGCATGCGGCTGATATAGGTGTCGCGCGACACCGTCATCCACGGATCCTGCCAGATCGCGTACAGCACGCGGCGCGCCGGCCAGGCACGCGCGCGGATGGCCTCCAGCTCGGCCCGCAAGGCCGCGCACAGCGATTCGGCCTCGGTATGGCGGCCAAAAATGCCGCCCAGCAGCCGGTACAGCGGCAGGTTGTCTTCCGGCGCGCACGGATGCGTGACGATCACGTTGGGCACGAAGGCGCGGATCTCGTCGACGGTCTCGCGCCGGTTCTCGTCGATATTGACCACCACGTGCGTGGGCGCCAGCTCGCGCAGCCGCGCCACCCTGACGTCCTTGGTGCCGCCGACCTTGGGCACCGCGCGCACGGCCGGTTCCGGATGGATGCAGAAGCCGGTGCGCGCCACCATCTGCGCCCCCAGCCCGAGCGCGAACAGCAGTTCGGTCACCGACGGCACCAGCGAGGCGATGCGCACCTCGCCGCATGCGGCAGCGTGCTGCTGGCCGATGGCATCGGTCCACATCGTCAGGGCTCCTCGCTTTCCCCGCGCCGCGGCTTGCGCGGCGCGCCGGTCGCCAGCATGTCGTACAGCCAGCGCGGCATCACATGCATCAGCGCCGCCACCACGCCCATCTGCCACGGGATCACGCGGAAGCGCCGGCCGCCGGCGATCACGCGCGCGGCCTTGCGCGCGAACACGTCGGCATCGGTCAGGAACGGCATCCGGTACGGGTTCTTCGCGGTCATCGGCGTGCGGATATAGCCCGGCGCGATCGTGACCACGCGGATGCCAAGCGGGCGCTGCTCCAGCCGCAGGCTTTCCAGCAGCTTGATCACGGCCGACTTCGATGCGCTGTACGCACCGGCACCCGGCAGCCCGCGCACGCCGGCAACGCTGGCGATACCGACCAGCGTGCCGCGCCGGCCGCCGGGGCCGGGTTCGCGCTGCTGCATCGCGTGCAGGAACGGCTGGAACGTGGTCAGCACGCCGAACCAGTTGGTGTCCATCACCTGCTGGAACGCATCCAGGTCCTCGCGTTCGCTGGCGACGGTGCCGACCGAGACGCCGGCATTGGCGATCACCACGTCGGGACAGCCGAAATGGCCGAGGAAGTCTTCCGCCGCGCGCGCCATCGCGTCGGCATCGCGCACATCCGCGCCATAGATGCGCACCGCGCCGGGGTTGGGCAGCGTCGCCACGAATTCGCGCAGCGCATCCTCGCGCCGGGCTACCAGGCCGAGGATGGCGCCCTGCGACGCGTATTCGCGCGCCAGCGCCTGTCCGAGCCCGCTGGAGGCGCCGGTAAGAAAGACTTTGAGGGGACGCATGGAGGCAGTCGCAAATGAAAAAACGGCTGGTACAGCATACCAGCCGTTTGGCAATCCACAGGCCCTGGCAATCCTGCCTGTGTGCCCCCTCTCCCGCAAGCGGGAGAGGGGAGAAAACCGGCGGCTCAAGAAAGGCCGCCAGTCACATTTACATCTTCTTCGCCTTCACCTGCTCCACCAGGTAATCCATCGCCTGGATCGCGCCCTGCTTGTTGCCGGTGATTGACGGCGAGGTCACGTACTTGCCCTGCACCACCACGGTCGGCACGCCGTCGATCTTGTAGGCGTCGGCGATCTTGTTGGCGCGTTGCGCGTTGGTGGTCACCGTGAACGAGTTATACGCGTCCAGGAAGGCCTTGCGGTCGATGCCGTTCTTGGCCATGAAGTCGGCGATCTCGTTGCTGTCGAGCAGGCGCTTGCGCTCGGTGTGGATGGCGTTGAAAACCTTCATGTTCATGGCGTCGAGCTTGCCGATGGCTTCGAGCGCATAGAAGATCTTGGTGTGCGGCAGCAGGTCGTCGCGGAAGGCGACCGGCACGCGCTTGAACACGACATTGTTGCCCTGCTTCTTGACCCAGGCTTCCAGGTCGGGCTCGAAGTCGAAGCAGTGCGGGCAGCCGTACCAGAAGAACTCGGTGACCTCGATCTTGCCCGGGGTGACCGGCTGCGGGGCCTTCAGGACCTGGTATTCCTTGCCCTCGGTGGGCGCAGCCTGGGACGGCGCGGACATCAGCAGGCCGCCCACGGCGGCGAACATGGCGAACAGTGCGGCGAGTTTCTTCATCTTGGTGCGGCCTTGCGGTTGGGTCGATGAGCATATGACCGCGGCGGCGGCGTCCGGTTCAGCCCGGGCGCCGGCCGCGGCGGTGACAAGGGTGTTGCGTTGGTTACGGCGTATTTATGACGCTTTCGTGGCCGGGTGTGCCCCGCCCAGGCGCATAACGCCTGAGCCGGGTCTCCAGCTGACTGTCACTGCTTGGTGAAGCGGATCACGGACGCCTCGAAGCCCTGCGACTGCAGCCGATCGCGCGTCTTGTTCATGTCTTCGATGCGGTTGTACGGGCCCATGCGCACGCGGTACATCTTGACGCCGTTGACGTCGCGCTCGGTGATCCGGGCCTCGAAGCCCTGCATCGCCAGGTTGGCCTTCTGGCGGTCGGCGTCGTCAGCCGAGCGGAATGCGCCCACCTGCAGCAGGTAGCCCACCTTGTTGGCGTCGGCCTGGGCGATCTCGGCGATCGGGTCGGACACCGGCTTCTCGGCCGGCTTGGTGGCGACAGGCTTGTCGGCCGGCTTTTCAACCGGCTTTTCAACGGGCTTCTCCGCCGGGCGGGTGACCGCCACGGGGGGCTGGCCGTTCTGGTGCCCGTTCTGCAACCCAGGCTGGCTCGGCTGGGTGCTCGGCTTGGGCTCCGGCTCGGGCGCCTGGCCCACCGGCTTGGCCGGCGTCTTGCTCCACAGCGGCTTGTTCGGGTCGGTTGGGCCCTGGTCGGCACGCTGCGCCGGCGGCGGCAGCTGGCTGGCGACATTGCCCGGCTCGCTCGGCCGCGGCGCGCTCTTCTGCTGGAACGGCGTCGGCGACTTGGTGATGTAGAGGGCGACCACCACGGCGATGGCCAGCCCGACGATCAGCCCGAGCACAAGGCCCAGGAACGTCCCGCCGCGCTGCTGGCTGCGGCGGGCCTTGCGCGCATCGCGCTTGCGTTGCTGTTGCATGAAGTCCTCTTAGGTGATGCCGGGATTATAGGGCCACCGCCGGGCGGCCCTGTAGGTCCCGCTGAGCGCCCCGCTGAGCGTCCGGCTGAACGCCCTGTCGAGCGTCCGACTGAACGCCCATCGATTACATGCGGCGCGGTGCCGACACGCCGATCACCGCCAGGCCGTTGCGCAGCACCTGGCGCGTCGCGGCCAGCAGCGCCAGCCGGGCGCGCTTGACCGCCTCGTCGTCGACCAGCACGCGGTCGGCATTGTAGAAGGCGTGGAAATCGCCGGCCAGGTCGCGCAGGTAGAAGGCGACCGCATGCGGCGCCAGCTCGGAGGCAGCGGCCGACAGCATGTCGGGGAACTCGGCCAGGCGGCGGCCCAGGGCCTGCGCCTGGGCGCCGGCCTCGGGGCCGGTCACGGCAGACAGGTCGGCGCCGGCCAGTTCGGGCAGGCGGCCTTCCCAGTCGGCGCCACCCCACGACTCGAAGATCGAGCAGATGCGGGCGTGGGCGTATTGCACGTAGTACACCGGGTTCTCGTCATTCTGCTTGAGCGCCAGGTCGACGTCGAACACGAACTCGGTATCGGCCTTGCGCGACAGCAGGAAGAAGCGCACCGCGTCGCGGCCGCGGGTGAAGTGCGCGGGCCAGTCGGCAACGCCGGCTTCCAGGCAGCCGCGGATGGTCTCGCAGGTGTCATCCTGGCCGTTGGACCATTCGATCAGGTCGCGCACGGTGACGTACGAGCCGGCGCGCTTGGAGATCTTGACCTCCTCGCCGTTCTTCATCACGGTGACCATCTTGTGCAGCACGTAGTCGGGGTAGCCCTTGGGGATATCCATGTCCAGGCCCTGCAGGCCGGCGCGCACGCGCGCGATGGTGCCGTGGTGGTCGCTGCCCTGCACGTTGATGACCTTGGTAAAGCCGCGCTCCCACTTGGTGGTGTGGTAGGCCACGTCCGGCACGAAGTACGTGTAGGTGCCGTCGGTCTTCTTCATGACGCGGTCCTTGTCGTCGCCTTCGTCGGTGGTACGCAGCCACAGCGCGCCTTCGCTCTCGTAGGTCTTGCCCTTGGCGACCAGCGACTGCACCGCGGCTTCCACGCGGCCGTCGCTGTACAGCGACGACTCCAGGTAGTAGCGGTCGAACTTGACGCCGAAGGCCTGCAGGTCGATGTCCTGCTCGTTGCGCAGGTAGGTCACGGCGAACTTGCGGATCGAATCGATATCCTCGACGTTGCCCGACGCGGTCACCGGCTCGCCGTCGGAGGCGCTGACGGTCTTTCCGGCGAGGAAGTCGGCGGCGATGTCGGCGATGTAGTCGCCGTTGTAGGCCGACTCGGGCCAGCTGGCATCGCCCGGCTTCAGGCCGCGCGCGCGCGCCTGCACCGACAGAGCCAGGGTCTGGATCTGCACGCCGGCGTCGTTGTAGTAGAACTCGCGGTGGACATGGAAGCCCTGCCACGACAGCAGGTTGGCGAGCGCGTCGCCCAGCGCCGCCTGGCGGCCGTGGCCCACGTGCAGCGGCCCGGTCGGGTTGGCCGAGACGAACTCGACCAGCACCTGGCCATGCACGCCGCGCTCGCGCGCGCCGTAGTGGTCGCCCTCGGCCAGCACCGCGCGCAGCACGTCGGCCTTGGCGGCGGCGGTCAGGCGCAGGTTGATGAAGCCGGGACCGGCGATCTCCATGGCCTCGACCAGGCCCTGCGCGCGCGCATCGGCCTGCACCGCGGCGACGATGCGCTGCGCCAGCTCGCGCGGATTGCTCTTGAGCGCGCGCGCGACCTGCATGGCGACGTTGCAGGCGAGGTCGCCGTGGGCGGCCGCCTTGGGCCGCTCGAAAGTGACGGCGGGCAGGGCGGCATCGGCCGGGGCGAGCGCACGCACGGCATCGGTGAACGCGGCGGCGAGATTGGAGGTCTGAACAGGCAGCATGGATGTCGGAAGCCCTGTGGGCAAGTATTCAGGCGCCGCGTAAATGCGGCACCAGCGTGCGGCACCAACGCCCGAAGCGGCATGTGACGGCAAAGGTACGCCGCGCCGCTCAACAGGCATTGAAACAGGCATTGGAATCGGGAACGCGGAATTTTATCAGGTGCTATGCTGACATCATGCGCGAAGATGGCCCCGGGCCACAATCCATGCGGCGTCCCGCGCCGGGGAACGCCGTGCCCTGCATGTCCGGAAAAGGAAACCACACCATGCTGATCACCTTCAAATCCCACGCTGCGCAAGACCTGATCATGATGAAGGATCTGGCCATCACGCTGCTGGGCATCATCGGCAAGCGTCTCGGGGAACGAGGGGTGATCACCGTCGAAGAACTGCCACGCGCGATTCAGAAGCTGGAAGCGGCAGTGGCCGACGCACGCCGCAGCCATCCGGCCGACACGGCCGTGGAAGGCAAGTCCGAAGCCGACGAGGACGAGGACGAGCCGCTGCACCTGGGGCAGCGCGCCTATCCTTTCCTGGACATGCTGCGCGCCTCGCAGCGGGAAGGGACCAACGTCCTGTGGGGCGTGTAGCCCGAAGGCAGGTCAGCCCCGGGCGCGCCGCGGCATGCGCGGCGCGCACAAAAAAACGCCCGGCACCGAGTTGGGTTGCCGGGCTTCCGGACGAGGGCGCCGGAAAGGGGGGAATGCTTTCCGGGGCCCCGCTGCGCGGGGCCCGGTGCCGCCAGGCCTACTCTTCTTCGTGGTGGCGGCCGTTGGCCAGCAGCAGACCGAGCAGCGCACCGATGGCAGCGGCGATCGCCACTGCCTTGAGCGGCGATTCGACGACCCGCTGGCGCGAGTGTTCGACCGCACCGTCCATCCGTTCGCGGGCGCGCATCATGCCGTCGGTGGTCTGGTCGCGCAGCCGGTGCGCCATCTCGCTGGCACGGTCGCGCAGCCGCTGGCCGGCACGCAGGCTCTCGGCCGAGCCTTCGCGCGCCAGCACTTCGATGGTGTGCTCCAGCTGGGCGATCAGCCCCTTGACCTCGCCGGAAAGCGGGGCGGCGGCGTCGCGGGAGTCGCGCGCGGCGTGCTTGATATGGCGGATGGCGCTGTCGGCACTATCGGACAAGTGATTCAGTTCCTTCCGGACTTTGGGGTTCTGGGTCAACATGGGGTCTCCTCAGATTGCGATTGGCACAGGAGCCGGCGCCGGCCGGCGCTATCGCCTGCGGACCAGTCCCATCACCGCGGCCACCAGTGCCACGACCAGGAAGATGAAGAACAGGATCTTGGCGATTTCCACGGCGCCGGCAGCGATACCGCCGAAGCCGAAGATCGCCGCGATCAGGGCGATGACAAAAAATACGAGTGCATAGTGCAGCATGGCTAGGCTCCCGAAGATGGCTGACCGGGCCGGCACAGGCCCGGGGCCCAAGTGAAGACTTGCGCCACAAGGTGCAAGCTCATAGCCTCATCGTAGGAAGACAGCCGCCGCGCCAATACCGACAGCGAGCCGATTCCGCTGTCAGCCGAGTCCTACACCATGGCAGTACGGGTGCGGCACGTCCGACGCATCAAGGTTGACCCATGCGGATCGATGTGATTCCATGAGCGC
Source organism: Cupriavidus consociatus (assembly GCF_017814975.1). Taxonomy (GTDB): domain Bacteria; phylum Pseudomonadota; class Gammaproteobacteria; order Burkholderiales; family Burkholderiaceae; genus Cupriavidus; species Cupriavidus consociatus. The sequence goes on along the minus strand of NZ_JAGIQA010000013.1, from coordinate 220,489 downwards.
TCCCTGGCGCCGCACGGGCAAGCAGCGCACCCCAACCACAGGAAATCTGCCCCCATGTTCAAGCAGTCATTTCTTCCTCATACGCTGTTGCTCGCGGGCGGCATCGTGCTGACGCTGGCGGTGCTGGTGGCGTCGGAGACCGGCAATATCCGCCTGCGCGAGAGTTATACCGACGTGATCCGCTCGCAGCGCGTGCAGACCGAGCTGGCCGCGCTCAACGGCGAGCTGGTCAACGCCGAGGCTGGCCAGCGCGGCTTCCTGCTGACGGGCAAGGAAAGCTACCTCGAGCCCTACTACAAGGGGCTGCCGCGCATCGCCGAGCTGATGGCGCAGATCCGCGCGGACTATGCCAACGACCCGGAGGGGCTGAAGATGTTCGGCGACACCTCCAAGCTGATCAACAGCAAGCTCAACGAGATGGCGCTGACGCTGGTCTACGGCAAGCGCGACCTGGAAGTGGCGCTGGACCTGGTCCGCACCGACTACGGCAAGCAAACCATGGACAACGCGCGCCGCGGGCTCGACCAGTTGCAGGCGCGCGAGGCGGGCTCGGTCTCGCACCGGCTGGAAGGCGCCGAGAACGATGTGCAGCTGTCGCGCTATGGCATCGGCCTGCTGACCGCGATCAACATCATTCTTCTGCTCGCGGTCGGCGTGGGCCACGCCAAGCGCCTGTCCATGGCCGAGGCGGTGCGCGCCCAGCTGGAAGAGGAAAGCGCCAAGCTGGACCGCAAGGTGCGTGCGCGCACGCGCCAGCTGTCGGCGCTGGCGGGCCACCTCCAGCGCGTCACCGAAGACGAGAAGACCCGGCTGGCGCGCGAGCTGCACGACGAGCTGGGCGCGATCCTGACCGCCATCAAGCTCGACCTGCACTGGGTGCGGCGCCAGATCCAGGAGGCGCATCCGCAAGGCGCCGATCGCCTCACGCGTGTGATGCTGCACGTCGACCAGGGCATCCAGATCAAGCGCCGCCTGATCGAGGACCTGCGCCCCACCGTGCTGCTCAACCTCGGCCTGCGCGCCGCGGTGTGCCAGCTGGTGGAGGAAGTCGGCGCGCGCAACGGCTGGGAAACCGACGTCAGCGTGCCCGAGGACCTGCCGGCGCTGCGCGACGAAGCCGCGATCGCGCTGTACCGGATCGTGCAGGAGTCGCTGACCAACGCCAGCAAATACTCCGAGGCCAAGCGCGTCGAGGTCTGCCTGGCGTGCCGCGGCGAGCTGCTGACGCTGACCGTGCGCGACGACGGCAAGGGCCTGCCGCCTGACTTCGACGCCGGCAGCACCGCCGGCCACCACGGCCTGCTGGGCATGGAGCAGCGCGTCACCGCGCTGGGCGGCAGCATGCAGATCGACTCGTCGGCACACGCGGGCGTGCGCATCCACATCGAGGTGCCGCTGACGGCATCGGTGCTGGCGCCGGCGGAAGAGCCCGAAGGCGAGGAGCCTGCGCGCGCCTGATGCGTGCTGCCTGAGGGGTGCTGTGCTGGCCTGAGGGGGGCCTGGAGGATCAGGACGACATCGCAGCGTGTTCCTCGATCACGCGGAACACCTGTTCCAGCTCCAGCGACTTGTCGAAGAAATAATCGGCGCCCGCCGCGGCGCACTGGCTGCGGTACATCTGCACCTGGGCGTGGTTGGTATAGACAATGCGCACGGTGTCGGTGCCTTTGCGCTGCATTGCACGCAGCACGTTGATGCCGTTGCCCTGGCGCAGCTGCAGGTCGACGATCGCGACGTCGTACTTGCCGGCATCAAGCAGGCGCAGGGCCATGGCTTCGGTGTCGGCCCAGTCCACATTCTCGATAAACGGGAAATCCTTCAGATATTCGAGCAGCATGCCTCGCAGGACCGCCGAGTCTTCGATCAGCAGTATGCTCAGCGCCCGGTAGGAAGTGTTCGAAGCCTGCTCCGACATGTTCTGGTTTGCGGGCCCGGTCCGGTGCGATCCGACCGCAGGCCGCGATGCGGCCCGCGGCGTGCCGCTACTCGACCAGGCCGTTCTTGATGGCGTAGTAAGTCAGGTCCGCGTTGGTCTTCATGCCCATTTTCTCCAGGATGCGGGAACGATAGGTACTGACGGTCTTGACGCTGAGAAACAACTCGTCGGCGATCACCGACACCGACTGCCCGCGCGAGAGCTTGCAGAAGATCTGGAACTCGCGCTCGGACAGCATCTGGTGCACCGGCTGCTCGGTCGGCTTGTCGAGCCCGCCGATCAGGAGGTCGGCCACCGTGGCGCTGACATAGCGACGTCCCTGCGCCACCGTGCGGATGGCCTTGACGAGATCATCGGGCGCGCTTTCCTTGGTCAGGTAGCCGGAAGCGCCGGCGCGGATCAGGTTGATGGCGTACTGGTCCTCGGGGTAAGTGGACAGGATCAGCACCGGCAAATCAGGCTTGCGTTGCCGGATCAGCTTGAGCACGTCGATGCCGTTGCGGTCTGGCATCGAGATATCCAGTACCAGCACATCGAATTCGGCGTCGCGCAGCTGAGCCATGACTTCGTCGCCGCTGGCGGCTTCGCCAGTGACCTGGATATCGGGCTCGTCGGAAATGAACTGTCGCAGCCCGGCACGCACAATCTCGTGATCGTCAGCGATCAGGACGCGGATCATGTGGGGCTCCACGGGTTGAACGGACCGGCACATTGCCCGGTGCAGTCGGGTGCAGGCGGAACCGCTTGCGTTGCTGTCATTGTAGTGCCGGCCGGGCGCGCGGGCTGTCGGTGTCAGGCTGACATGACGCGCGGCCACAACGCGTAGAGCGCACATGGAGGGTCCCGTGGCTCAACGGTACGAGGCATGGCGTACAAAAGCAAAGCGGGACGGCCTGGAGTCCGTCCCGCTTTGCTGCGGCGCGTCAGGCCCTGTGAATCTCGGGGCCTGCGCGCCAGTGCCGGCTGGCGGCGAGCTTACTGCACCTTGGCGCCCGCCTCGGCGCCCGCGCCGACGCTGGCATCTGCCTTGGACTTCTTGGCCGACTTGGTGGTGTGCTTGTCGTGCTTGGCCTTGCTGCCGGCTTCGGCCTTGGCATCGGCCGACTTGCTGGCACCCTTCTCGACCGCCGCGCCGGCGGTGGACAGCCCCTTGTCAGCTGCAGTGCCCGCTGCCGACATGCCCTTGTCGGTTGCCGCGCCCGCGGTCGACAGGCCCTTCTCGGCGGCGCTGGTGGCGCCGGTGGCCGCGCTACCCGCGGTATTCAACGCACCCTGCGTAGCGGCAGAGGGCGCCGGGGCGGTTACCGATGCGCCGACGTCGGCCTTAGCGCCGGCGCCCACACCAGTACCTTGTGCCATGGCCAGCGAGGAAGCGGCGGCGATCGACAGGGCGGACAGGGAGAGCAGCAGTTTCTTCATGGACAGACTCCTTTCAGGATGCCCCGCGGCGAAACATTCGTCGCGGTGTTCACGCGCTGGTGTTTGCGTGAATCGAGCCCTCAGTCTAGGGAGCGCACCGGCGCCGGTCTGTGAGGGATTGAAAGGCTCTGTAAGGAGTTGTGAGGCGCCGGATACGCCGCCGCAGCCGGGTCGGCAAGCCCTCGTGCAAGGAAATTCCCTGTGGCATCAACGGGCTGGCGGCAGGGTCGCGCGGCTTTGGCCGGCGCCCTGCCGTCGCAACCCGTTACAGGTTGGGCGCGAGCGCGCGCTCCAGCGTGGCGCGCTCTTCATGCCGGCGCGACACCATGTCGTCGAGCTGGTCCTGGCCGATCTTGCCGATGGTGAAGTAGGTCGACTCGGGATGCGCCAGGTAGAAGCCGCTGACCGAAGCGGCCGGCGTCATCGCCAGCGACTCGGTGATGCCCATGCCGATCTCGGCCGCGTCGAGGAACTGGAACATCGGGCCCTTGACGGTGTGCTCGGGGCAGGCGGGATAGCCGGGCGCCGGGCGTATGCCGCGGTACGACTCGGCGATCAGTTGTTCGTTGGAGAGCTGCTCGGCCGCGTCGTAGCCCCACAGGTCCTTGCGCACGCGCTCGTGCAGGCATTCGGCGAAGGCTTCGGCGAGGCGGTCGGCCAGCGCCTTCAGCATGATCGCGCTGTAGTCGTCGTGGTCGGCCTCGAACTGGGCTTCCTTCTTGTCGACGCCCAGGCCCGCGGTGACGGCGAACATGCCGACGTAGTCGGCGATGCCGCTGTCCCTGGGCGCGACAAAGTCCGCCAGGCAGCGGTTGGGCCGGCGCACGCCATCGACCACCGGGCGCTCGCTCTGCTGGCGCACGTTGTGCCAGGTCAGCGCGACCTTGCTGCGGGTCTCGTCGGTGTAGATCTCGATATCGTCGTCGTTGACGGTATTGGCCGGCAGCAGCGCGATCACGCCGTTGGCGCTCAGCCAGCGGCCCTGGATCAGGCGCGACAGCATCGCCTTGCCGTCCGAGAACACCTTGCGCGCCGACTCGCCCACGATCTCGTCATTGAGGATGTCGGGGAATTTGCCGGCGAGGTCCCAGGTCTGGAAGAACGGGCCCCAGTCGATGTAGTTGGCCAGCTCCGCCAGGTCGTAGTTGCGGAACACGCGGCGGCCGACGAACTTCGGCCTCGGCGGCACGTAGCCGTTCCAGTCGATCGGCGTCTTGTTGGCGCGCGCCTGCGCCAATGTCACCATCGGTGTCGCCTTCTTGTTGGCGTGCTGGGTGCGGATGCGGTCGTAGTCGGTCTTCAGCTCGTCCAGGTACTTAGCCGCCCCTTCATCGGACAGCAGGCTCGACGCCACGCTGACCGAGCGCGAGGCGTCCGGCACGTACACCACCGGCCCTTCGTAGTTGGGCGCGATCTTCACCGCGGTATGCACGCGCGAAGTGGTGGCGCCGCCGATCAGCAGCGGGATCTTCTTCACGCGGAAGTAGTCGTCGCGCTGCATCTCCGACGCGACGTAGGCCATTTCTTCCAGCGACGGCGTGATCAGCCCCGACAGGCCGACGATGTCCGCGCCCTCGACCTTGGCCTTCGCCAGGATCTCGTTGCACGGCACCATCACGCCCATGTTGACCACTTCGAAGTTATTGCACTGGAGCACCACCGACACGATGTTCTTGCCGATGTCGTGCACATCGCCCTTCACGGTGGCGATCACGATCTTGCCGCGCGCGCGCACATCGCCGCCGGCCTCGGCCAGCAGGCGCTTTTCTTCCTCGATGAAGGGCAGCAGGTGCGCTACCGCCTGCTTCATCACGCGCGCGCTCTTGACCACCTGCGGCAGGAACATCTTGCCGGCGCCGAACAGGTCGCCGACGATGTTCATGCCATCCATCAGCGGGCCTTCGATCACCTCGATCGGGCGGCCGCCGCGCGCTTCTACCTGCTGGCGGACTTCCTCGGTGTCTTCGACGATAAAGGTGGTGATGCCATGCACCAGCGCGTGCGCCAGGCGTTCGCCCACCGGCACCGGCTGCTCGGGCGTGCCGCGCCAGGCCAGGTTTTCTTCCTTCTTCGCGCCGCCGCCCTTGTAGCGGTCGGCGATTTCCAGCAGACGATCGGTGGAATCCTCGCGGCGGTTCAGCACCACGTCTTCCACGCGCTCGCGCAACTCGGGATCGAGCTGGTCATACACGCCGAGCTGCCCGGCGTTGACGATGCCCATGTCCATGCCCGCGCCGATCGCGTGATACAGGAACACGGTGTGGATCGCCTCGCGCACCACGTCGTTGCCGCGGAACGAGAACGACACGTTGGAGACGCCGCCGCTGACCTTGGCGTACGGCAGGTTCTGCTTGATCCAGCGCGTGGCCTCAATGAAGTCCACCGCGTAATTGTTGTGCTCCTCGATGCCGGTCGCGACCGCGAAGATGTTCGGGTCGAAGATGATGTCTTCCGGCGGGAAGCCGACTTCATTGACCAGGATGTCGTAGCTGCGCTTGCAGATCTCGGTCTTGCGCGCGAAGGTATCGGCCTGGCCCTTCTCGTCGAAGGCCATCACCACGCTGGCCGCGCCGTAGCGGCGGATCAGCTCGGCGTGGTGGCGGAACTGCTCCTCGCCTTCCTTCAGCGAGATCGAGTTCACCACCGGCTTGCCCTGCACGCACTGCAGGCCGGCCTCGATCACGTCCCACTTGGACGAGTCGAGCATGATCGGCACGCGCGCGATGTCCGGTTCGGAGGCGATCAGGTTCAGGAAGCGAACCATGGCGGCCTTCGAGTCCAGCATGGCCTCGTCCATGTTGATGTCGATGATCTGCGCGCCGTTCTCGACCTGCTGGCGGGCCACCGCCAGCGCCTCGTCGAACTGGCCGTTCAGGATCATCCGCGCGAAGGCCTTGGAGCCGGTCACGTTGGTGCGCTCGCCGACGTTGACGAACAGCGTGTCGTCGTCGATGGTAAAGGGCTCGAGGCCGGACAGGCGCATCGGGCGCGGGGGCAGTTTGTTCTCGCTCATGTTCTCGGGCTCCGGCTCAGGCGGCGTCGCGGTACTGGCCGGGCCAGGTGCGGGGTTTCTTGTCGGCCACGCGCTGGGCGATGGCGGCGATGTGCTCGGGCGTGGTGCCGCAGCAGCCGCCCACCAGGTTCACCAGCCCGGAAGCGGCGAACTCCTCCACCAGCGATGACGTGACTTCCGGCGTTTCGTCGAAACCCGTATCGCTCATGGGGTTCGGCAAACCCGCGTTCGGGTAGCACGACACCGCGGCGTCGCAGATCTTGGCCAGCTCGGCGATATACGGGCGCATCAGCGTGGCGCCCAGCGCGCAGTTCAGGCCGAAGGTGACCGGCCGGGCGTGGCGCAGGCTGTTCCAGAATGCCTCCACGGTCTGTCCGGACAGGATGCGGCCCGAGGCATCGGTCACGGTGCCGGAGATCATCACCGGCACGCGTTCGCCGGTGTCCTCGAACAGCTGGTCGATCGCGAACAGCGCGGCCTTGGCATTGAGCGTGTCGAAGATGGTCTCGACCAGGAACACGTCGGCACCGCCTTCGAGCAGCGCCTTGCCCTGCTCGTAGTAGGACTGGCGCAGCTCCTCGAAGGTGACGTTGCGCGCGCCGGGGTCGTTCACGTCGGGCGAGATGCTGGCGGTCTTGGGCGTCGGGCCGAAGGCACCGGCGACGAAGCGCGGCTTGTCGGGCGTGCTGTACTTGTCGCAGGCGGCGCGCGCCAGGCGCGCGGCCTCGACGTTCATCTCGTACGCCAGCTCCGCCATCTTGTAGTCTTCCTGCGCCACGCGGGTGGCGCCGAACGTATTGGTCTCGATCAGGTCGGCACCCGCGGCAAGGTATTGCTCGTGGATCTCGCTGATGACCTGCGGGCGCGTCAGCAGCAGCAGTTCGTTGTTGCCCTTCACGTCCACCTTGTGTTCGGCGAAGCGCTCGCCGCGGTAGTCGGCCTCGGTCAGCTTGTAGCGCTGGATCATGGTGCCCATGGCGCCATCCAGGATCAGGATGCGTTCTTGCAGCAGCCGGGGCAGTTCGGCGGCCCGGGTATAGGGGCGCGGTGCAGCCGCGCGGGATTCAGGGGCACTCATGGCGGGGAACTCTGGAAAGGCGGCCGGCGCGATCTCGATCGGCGGCGGGCGCTGCTGTGGCCGATGGCCAAAGAAGTGCGATTTTATCAGGTGTATCAAGGCCTTGCGGTTGCCTGTCGGGTCGATGGCCGCCTACACTGAGAGGCGTAACCGTCACCATTCCGGCCATTCCGCGTCCTTTGTCCCCGCCGACCATGCAACACCTGTCCCCTGCCGACGCCAACGACTTGCTGGCGCAATCGCCCGACACGCTGTTCATCGACTGCCGCAGCGAGATGGAATACCTCTTCGTCGGCCATCCCAGGGGTGCGCATAACGTCCCCTGGAACGACGGCCCGGACTGGGAGGTCAATCCGCATTTCGTACAGATGGTGAAGAAGCTGGCCGGGCATGTGTCGGCGCGGCCGGTACTGCTGATCTGCCGCAGCGGCAACCGTTCGACGGCGGCGGCTCGGGCGCTGGAGGGCGCGGGCTTTGCCAACGTCTACAACGTGTTGCACGGTTTCGAGGGCGACCTCGACGGCCAGCGCCACCGCAATACGCTCAACGGCTGGCGCCACGACGGGTTGCCCTGGGAGCAGTACTGAACAGCCAGCCACGCAATAAAAACGCCCGCCGAGGCGGGCGCGATGCCAATGCCGCCGGCCGCGGCCGGCGGCCATGGAAAGCCGCTCAGTGCATGACCAGAGGATGCGTCATCACGTTATCAAACTTGGCGAGGAAGTCATCGACCTCTTCGACGGATGGCTCGCTCTCGATCAGGCGCTTGACGTCAGCGCGAAAGCTTTCAGCCAGATGCCCGCCAAGGAAAATCTCGCGCTTCAGGTTCTTGTCGACGATTTCATAGCCGCCGAATTCGAGCGGCGCTTGCTCGACATCCGCACCGAACTCGACGATGCAGTAATTGTCGCTGTTGTAGATCATTTGCATGGCACACCTCCTGGGCGTCATGGTTGGGCGGCATGCCCTTGTGATTCTTGCCTCGTCGATGTTGCCGTGAGGGGGGCGCCGCGGCTTTACCTTCAAACTTGGGGTGACCCGCGCGAAATCAAGGCGTTACAGGATTTAGCCGGTCACTGCGTTGCCACGTCATTGCTGCCTGCATAGATTGGGCATCGTCCTTTGCAACAAGTTTCTTGAGCCAGGCGCATCAGTGTGTTGCCTGTCACGGAACGTCGCACTGGCCGCCGCACGCCGCATTGCCAAGGAACGCGTCCAGCGCCGCGTGGAAGCGTTCGGGCTGCTCCACGTGCACCAGGTGCGCCGCCTGCGGCATCACTTCCAGCCGGGCGCCTCGGATGGCGGCCGCAATGCTCTGCGCCATCGCCACGGTCGCGCCCTGATCGTTCTCTCCTGCTACTACCAGCGTAGGACAATGGATGCGGGAAAGCGCGCCGGCGAGATCGAAAGCCATGATTGCCTCGGCCACGCCCACGTAGCCGCGCACCGGCGTGGCCACCAGCATGGCGTGGATGCGCGCGACCTCATCGGGATGCGCGGCGCGGAATTCCGGCGTCAGCCAGCGCTCCAGCGTGGCATGGGCCATTCCGACCATGCCATGGGCCTCGGCCTGGCCGATGCGGTTGTGCCACATCGGGTGGGCTTCCATCGGGGTCTGGCTGTTGGTGGCGACCAGCGCCAGCGACAGCAGCCGTTCCGGATGGCGCAGCCCCAGCGTCTGCCCGATCATGCCGCCGACCGAAATTCCGCAGAAATGGGCCTGCGGGATTTCCAGCGAGTCCATCACCGCGATCACGTCGTCGGCCAGCCGCGTCATGGTATAGGGCCCGAGCGGCGCCTCGCTGCCGCCATGCCCGCGCAGGTCGGGGCGCACCACGCGGTAGCGCGACGCCAGGTGGGCGGCGGTCTGGTCCCACAGCGCATGGCTGGCGGCCAGTGCATGGGCCAGGACCACCCAAGGTCCGTCGGTGCCGTCGATGCGCACGTAAAGCTCGGCGCCGTCGGCATGGACGCGGTGCGTTTCGGCGGGTGGCGTGGCAACAGTCATGGCTGGGCTCCTGTCAGTAAGAATGCGCCAAACGCGGTGGCGTTGACCCGGGCGAGGCATTTTTTAACGATTGTTGACATTCGCCCGGGCGGTTACCGGTGCTCGACGCGGGCCGCGGCCCGCGGCTATTGCCCGCCGTTGCCGCGGTACACGAGCTCGATCTGGGTGCCGTCGGGCTCGGTCTGGCGCAGCCGCACCGGCATCCAGCCCAGCGATTCCGCGAGCCATAGCTCGACCCGGCGACGGTCATTGGCACGGCGCGGCAGCCGCACGAAGTGCTTCGCACGTATCACGCCATTGCCCGTGTCGAATTCCTCTTCTCCAACATACTGCACTTGCATCGGTTCCACATTGCGCGTATCCGCCACTTGGAACGTTTCCGTCACACCGGGCGTGACATAGCGTTGCGGATTACCACGCACCAGGCCGACCAGCTGGAGGAAGACACTGAAGCGATCCTGGGCGCCGGGCGGGAATGGCGACTGCGCGCCGTTGCGAAGCGTGGCAATGCCGGCGGCGGTGTCGAAGCGTGATGACTCGGCCTTGTTGCGCCGGTGCTCTTCGTAGCGTTCCGGCAACAGTCCCTGTTCGGACAGCGCCCCGCCGCTCTGGAACGCGAAGCGGAACCACAGCACCCGCGTTTCCACCGCGAGGCGGTAGCGGCGCCCGTCGTGCTCCCAGCGGATCAGGCCATCGGGGTTCTGCACACCGTTGACGAAGCTGGCGTAGTGATACGTGGCGGGCGGCGGCGCGCTGTAGACGACGCCGTCGACACCGCCCTGCGGACCGCCGGAAGGCGCCGGCGCGGGCGCGGCAGGTGGTACCGGCGCCGCTCCGGTGCCGCCGGGACCCGTCGCCATCTCGGCCGGGCCTTGCGGGCTGGTCGCCAACGGCGGGGCCGGCGGTTCAGGTTCGGGCTGGGGCGCCGGGACCGGCGCCGCGGGCTTCTGGCGCGGCTGCGGCGCGGGGCGCGGCCGCGGCGGGGCCGTTGGCTTGGGCGGCGGCAGCAGGATCGCCTCCAGCGAAGGTGTGTTGCTGACGTCGAGCGGGATCAGCGGCCCCGGCATGCGCAGGAATCCCACCACGGCGAGCACGTGCACCAGCACCACCAGCGCGACCACGATCACCCAGCGCCGGCGGCGCCAGACGGGGGAATCCGCGCCCGGGCGGGCGCGAGGACTAGGGCTGGCCGGTTTCTCCGGCCGGGGTGGCGGCACCAAGGTAGCCGAGTTCCGATGAGAGCTGTTGGGCGATATCGCGTACGCGACGATCCATCGTACCGCCCCATTCTGCATCGAACAGGCTCTGCGCGCCCAGTACGATTAACCCCATGGCGAGGTGGCCGTTGGCATCGAACACCGGCATCGAGAACGCATTGATGCCGGGCAGCACACCGCCGAGCGTGCGCGCGGCGCCATGCACGCGGACTTCGGCGCAGATCGCGTCGTATTCGGCCAGCGACGCCGGCATGTCCGGCACGGCGCCGTTGCCGCGCGCGCCCAGCTCGCGCTCGATCAGCGGCAGGGTCTGCTTGCGCGGCAGGTAGGCGCCGTAGAGCCGCCCGGTTGCGGAGTTGAGCATCGGCATCACGTCGCCCAGGCGCAGGCTCACGGTGACCGGGTGGCTGGATTCCTCCCAGTGCACGATGGTCGGGCCGTGGTTGCCCCACACGGCGATGCCGGCGGTCAGGTCCATCTCGTCGCGCAGCTGCGACAGGATCGGCCGCGCCTTCTTCACCGGATCGAGCCGGTTGAGGCCGGCCAGGCCCAGCTGCAGCGCGAACGGGCCCAGGTCGTAGCGGCCGCTGACCGGGTCTTGCGCCACCGCGCCCAGCCGCATGAAGCTGACCAGGTAGCGGTGCGCCTTGGCCGGGTTCATGCCGGCAGCGGCGGCGAGGTCGCGCAGCATCATTGCGCGCGGCGACGCCGCGAGAGCCTGGAGCAGCTTGAAGCCCACTTCGATGGACTGGATGCCGGAGCGCAGCTTGGCGTCGTCTTCTTCGTTTTCAGCAATGCGTGACATGGCCGGCGGCAGGAGGATCGGCGCCCGGAGACCGGGCAAGTTCGTAGGTGAATTTACTATAGCGAAATCGATTTACCAATTTTTAAGCCATCGGTAGACTTCCTTCGCAACAGACCCGGCGGCGCACGTGTCGATGCCTGCCAAGCCGGGCCCCTTTTTAACACGGAGACTACCGATGCGCCCCCTGCGTCCCTTCTTTGGGCGTCGCCATGCCCATTTCATGTTCGCCGCCATGGCAGCCGCCGGCGCCCTGTTCACCGCCAGCGCGCCCGCGCACGCCGATGACTGGCCCGCCCAGCCGATCCGCTGGGTCGTGCCTTACCCGGCCGGCGGCGGCACGGACGTGGTGGCACGCACCGTCGCGCAGGCAATCACGCCGGGGCTGGGCAAGCAAGTGGTGATCGACAACCGCCCGGGTGCGGCCACCATCGTCGGCGCCGATGCCGTCGCGCACGCCAAGCCCGATGGCTACACCGTGCTGACCGCCGACACCGCCACGCTCGCCGCCAATCCGTCGCTGTACAAGAAGCTGCCGTACAACCCCGAGAAGGACTTCGTCTATATCGGCCAGCTGGCGCGTTTCCCGCTGGTGCTGGTAGCCACCCCCAAGTTCCCGGCACACACGCTGAAGGAAGTCATCGAGTACGCGCAGAAGAACCCCGGCAAGGTCAACTTCGCCTCGCCCGGTGCAGGCAGCCCGCACCACCTGGCCATGGAGCTGTTCATGGACCAGGCCAAGGTCAAGATGACGCACGTGCCCTACAAGGGCGCGGCGCCGGCGGTGCAGGACCTGCTTGCCGGCCAGGTCGACCTGATGTTCCTGGACCTGGCCTCGGGCCAGCAGAACGTGAGCGCCGGCAAGCTGCGCGCGCTGGGCGTAGCCACGCCCAGGCGGCTGGCCGTGCTGCCCGGCGTGCCGACAGTGGCCGAAGGCGGCGTGAGCAACTTCGAGGCCTACGCCTGGCAGGGCATGGTGGCGCCGGCGGGCACGCCCAAGGCAGTGGTCACGCGGCTGAACGCCGAGCTGGTCAAGGCGCTGAAGTCGCCCGAGGTGCAGAAGAGGCTGGAAGGCGTCGGGGTCGAGGCGGTGTCGAGCACGCCTGAAGAATTCGCAGCCTACGCGCGCGCCGAAGCCGACCGCTGGGGCAGGCTGATCAAGGCCAAGGGCATCACGGTCGACTAAGCCCTCCGCACAGGGGCGCGCAGCGCGGCGCGGTAGACTAGCGGGCGCTGCGTCCGCCGCGCGGACGCCCCGCTTTCTACCGCATCGCATCTCATGAAACTCGCAACCCTGAAGGACGGTTCGCGCGACGGCCAGCTGGCGGTCGTGTCGCGCGACCTGAAGCAAGCCCACTTCGCCACCGACATCGCCGGCAAGCTGCAGACCGTGCTGGATGACTGGCACTTCTACGCGCCGCAGCTGCAGGACCTGTACGAGGCGCTCAACGCCGGCCGCGCGCGCCATCCGTTCGCATTCCATCCCAAGGACTGCATGGCGCCGCTGCCGCGCGCCTACCAGTGGGCCGATGGCTCGGCCTACGTCAACCACGTCGAGCTGGTGCGCAAGGCGCGCGGCGCCGAAATGCCGCCCGAGTTCTGGACCGACCCGCTGATGTACCAGGGCGGATCGGACGACTTCCTCGGCCCGCAGGACGACATCGTGTGCGCCAGCGAAGCCTTCGGCATCGACTTCGAGGCCGAGGTCGCGGTCATCACCGGCGACGTGAAGATGGGCGCCACGCCCGAGCAGGCCGGCGACGCCATCCGCCTGGTGCTGCTGGCCAACGACGTCTCGCTGCGCAACCTGATCCCGGCCGAGCTGGGCAAGGGCTTCGGCTTCTTCCAGAGCAAGCCGGCCACCGCCTTCTCGCCGGTCGCCGTCACGCCCGACGAGCTGGGCGAAGCCTGGCGCGAGCGCAAGGTGCACCTGCCAATGACGGTGCACTGGAACAGCAAGAAGGTGGGCCAGCCCGACTGCGGCACCGACATGGTGTTCGACTTCGGCCAGCTGATCGCGCATGTCTGCAAGACGCGCAACGTGCGCGCCGGCAGCATCGTCGGCTCGGGCACGATTTCCAATGTCGACCGCAAGAAGGGCTACTGCTGCATCGCCGAGAAACGCATGCTGGAGACCATCGACGATGGCAAGCCGAGTACCGAATTCATGAAGTTCGGCGACGCGGTCAAGATCGAGATGTTCGACGCGCAGGGACATTCGGTGTTCGGCGCGATCGACCAGCTGGTGGCCGCGCCCTGAGCCGGCCGCGCCTGTCGGCAACGGTCCGCCGGATGTGCATATAATTTACCGACCGATCGGTTGGTAAATCCACGATGCACCCGGCGCGGCTGCGCCACTTACCTGACAGGCCACCCATGACTGCCCCCAACGACGCGTCTTCCACTGAACTTTCCGAACGCTACGCGCGCTACCGCGCACTGACGCTGCGCCGCCACGGCCCGATCCTCGAGATCATCATGGGCGCGGCGCAGTCGGCCAACCAGAAGCTGGCCACCGCAGACGCCAGCATGCACCGCGAGCTGGCCGAGATCTGGCGCGACGTCTCCGCCGATCCCGACATCCGCGTGGCGCTGATCCGCGGCGAAGGCAAGGGCTTCTCCGCGGGCGGCGACCTGGCGCTGGTGGAAGACATGGCCAACGATTTCGAGACCCGCACGCGCGTGTGGCACGAAGCGCGCGATCTGGTCTACAACGTCATCAACTGCGACAAGCCGGTGGTCTCGGCGATGCACGGCCCGGCCGTTGGCGCCGGTCTGGTGGCGGGGCTGCTGGCCGATATCTCGATCGCCGCGAAGACCGCGCGCATCGTCGACGGCCATACCCGGCTGGGCGTAGCGGCGGGCGACCATGCCGCGATCGTGTGGCCGCTGCTGTGCGGAATGGCCAAGGCCAAGTACTATCTGATGCTGTGCGAGTCGGTCAGCGGCGAAGAGGCCGAGCGGATCGGCCTGGTCTCGCTGGCGGTGGAAGAGGACGAACTGGTGACGCGCGCCTTCGAGGTGGCCAACCGGCTGGCGGCGGGGTCGCAGACAGCGATCCGCTGGACCAAGTACGCCCTCAACAACTGGCTGCGCATGGCCGGTCCCGCTTTCGATACCTCGCTGGCGCTCGAATTCATGGGCTTTGCCGGTCCCGACGTGCACGAAGGCATGGCGAGCCTGCGCCAGAAGCGGCCGCCACAATTCAGGTAACGACGACGCAGCCGCGCGGCCCGCATCCGGGCGCGGGGCTGCGCCGCACACGGAGCACGCGATCATGTTCGGACAGATTCCCGATTTCACCAACGGCTTCGACTTCATGCGCCGACTGTGGGGTGGCAGCGCCGGCATACCCGGCGGCCTGATGCCCGGGCTGCAGGCGATGACGCCGCCGATGGACCTGGACGACCTCGACAAGCGCATCGCCGACCTCAAGGCGGTGGAAAGCTGGCTGCAGTTGAACACCAACCTGCTGCGCACCACGATCCAGGGCCTGGAGGTGCAGCGCGCCACGCTGGTGGCGCTGCAGACCTTCGGCAACGCGCTCTCGCCCGACGCCATGCAGTCGGCAATGGAAAACGTGGCGCGTGCCGCCAATGCGCCCAGCGCGGCGCCGCCGCAGCGCGCTGGCGCCGACACCGGTACTGGCACCAGAGGGCTGCACGAAGAAGCGCACGCGGCGCAGCCTGGCGCCGAGCCGGAGCCGGCTCCCGAGCCGTCGGCCGAGGCAGCGCCAGACGCGGCACCCGAGGCCGCACCCAAGGCCGCGCTGTGGTGGGACCTGCTGCAGCATCAGTTCAACCAGATCGCCAGCAGTGCCGCCGCGGCCAGCATCGCGCCGTTCAACATGGGCGCCTTCGGTGCCGGCGGCATGCCGGCACAGCCGGGTGCCGCGCCGGACGCCGGTGCCATGCCCGCCGCCAAGGCCACGCCACGCAAGACCGCAGGCAACGGCAACGGCGCCAGGGCGAGTGCCACGGCAAAGAGCGGCGCCACGAGCGCGGCCAAGTCCGGGGCCAAATCCGCGGCCAAGCCCGCTGCGAAGAAGCCTGCGGCAAAGAAGCCCGCTGCCGGCAAGACGGCCGGCGCCACGCCCAACGGCAACAACGCAGGCAAGGACGGCAACGGCGGCAACGAATGACGGATCACCGCACCGCCTGACCTGTCGCTACGCCGCGCCCTCGCCATGCACCGCGATCCCTTGCCAGGACACCAGCCCGCCCCGCACAACGGCCGTAGCATCCCTGGCGCCCCTAACGGCCCCAATCCCGCCGCCACCGCACTGATCATGATGGGCGGCGGCGCGCGCGCCGCCTACCAGGCCGGCGTGCTGTGCGGGCTGGCGCGCATCGCCGCGCGACACGGCAAGGGGCATGGCGGGCTGCCGTTCGGCATCATCGCCGGCACCTCGGCTGGCGCGATCAACGGTGCCGGGCTGGCCGTCCAGGCCAGCGATTTCCAGGCCGCCACGCAAAGCCTGGGCGCGCTGTGGCACGGCATCCATGCCGACGACGTCTACCGCACCGATGTGCTGCGCGTGGGCGTGTCAGGGGCGCGCTGGCTGTCGACGCTGGCGCTGGGCTGGGCCACGCAGCGCAAGGCGCCGCGCGCGCTGTTCGACAACACGCCGCTGGGCAGCATGCTGGGCGAGCTGTTCGATCCCACGCGGGTGCAGGACAGCCTGGACAGCGGCGCGCTGCAAGCGTTCGCGGTCACCGCCCTGTCCTACAGCACCGGCCGCCACGTCACCTTCTACCAGTCGCACCACCGCATCCATCCGTGGCACCGCAGCCAGCGCATCGCGGTGCCGGCGCCGATCACGGTGGACCACCTGCTGGCCTCTGCGTCGATACCGTTCCTGTTCCCGTCGGTTCCGCTCGAGATCGACGGCCATCACGAGTGGTTCGGCGACGGCACCATGCGGCAGATGTCGCCGCTGTCGCCGGCGATCCACCTGGGCGCGTCACGCATCCTGGCGATCGGCGCGGCCTCGCGCCAGCGCTCGGGCTGGTTCGACACCGTGCCCGCCGGCGGCTACCCGTCGCTGGCGCAAGTGGGCGGCCAGGCGCTGGCCAGCATCTTCCTGGACGGCCTCAATGCCGACCTGGAGCGGCTGCTGCATATCAACCGTCTGCTGGCGCGCATGCCCGAGATCGCCGGCGACCGCGAAGGCTGGCGCCCGGTGCAGGTCATGACGATCGCGCCCAGCGAGCCGATCGAGGCGCTCGCCGCCGAACACCAGAAGCAGCTGCCGCGCACCGTGCGCGCGCTGCTGGCGCCGCTGGGCGGTACCGAGGCGCGCGGGGCCGCCTTCGCCAGCTACCTGCTGTTCGAGCCCGAGTTCACGCGGGCGCTGATGGCGCTGGGCGAGCGCGACGCCGAAGCGCAGGCCGCCGAACTGGCTGCGTTCCTGTACGGCATAGTGCCGGGTACCGCACCCGCCGCCATGCCGGAGAGCGCGGTCTCGCCCTGAGCGTCCGGCCCGCCAGGCGGCGTGGCTGGCACCTGGGCCGCCCGGCGCGCCGCTGATCGCCCGCAATATGCAGTTGGCTGCGCCAGACCTTCGCAAAAGTCGTTGCATTTGTCCCCATGCGCCCTAAAAAAGGAGAAGAGAATAATTCGCATCTGGTAGAATCTGCCCGTAATTTCAAAGGCTTACCATGCTCTACCCCGAACTGTTCAAATCGTTGGAAGCCGTCCGCTGGCACATGGACAAGGACATCCCCTGGGATAGCTTCGACGCCAGCCTGCTGACGGACGACCAGGCCAGGACCATTCGCATGAACGCGATCACGGAATGGTCCGCCCTGCCGGCGACCGAGATGTTCCTGCGCGACAACCGCCACGATTCCGACTTTTCGGCGTTCATGAGCATCTGGTTCTTCGAGGAGCAGAAGCACTCGCTGGTGCTGATGGAGTACCTGCGCCGCTTCCGCCCGGACCTGGTGCCGACCGAGGAAGAACTGCATGCCGTGCGCTTCGAGTTCGACCCGGCCCCGCCGCTGGAAACGCTGATGCTGCATTTCTGCGGCGAGATCCGCCTGAACCACTGGTACCGCCGCGCCGCCGAATGGCACTCGGAACCGGTGATCAAGCATATCTACCGCACCCTGTCGCAGGATGAAGCCCGCCACGGCGGCGCGTACCTGCGCTACATGAAGAAGTACCTGGCGCAATTCGGCGACAACGCGCGCGCCGCGTTCGCCAAGATCGGCGTGCTGATGGCATCGGCGCGCCGCACCGAAAAGCCGCTGCACCCGACCAACCTGCACGTCAACAAGGCGCTGTTCCCCAACGACACCGTGCAGTCGCGCCTGCCCGATCCGGACTGGCTGGAAAAATGGCTGGACGAGCAGATCCGCTTCGACGAAGGCTGGGAGAAGAAGGTCATCGAACGGATCCTGCACAATATGTCGCTGCTGTTCGAACGCACCTTTGAATCGGTGCAGGACCTGAACCGCTACCGCAAGGAACTGAACGCCCGCCTGCCCGGCGCCGGCGGCGCCCAGCCGGCACAGGCCTGATCCGGCGGCTCGCTGCCAGCCCCCGACAAAAACCCCGCTGCGGCGGGGTTTTTTTATTGATGCGCCAATGCCGCCAATTCCCGGATATCCGGTAGTCCGCACCGGCACCTGCCAGATTTCCGGGAAGGCCGGGTGGTATCCGGTTACTACATCGCAGGAAAATCCCCCGTTTATCCGGACGCACACACTCGCATTGGCCGTATTGCCAGTCGTGGCGCGCCATTTCGAAACTTCTTAATTCCGAAATAAAATACTTAAATCACTTGGCGCGATTATATTTCTAGCTTCATGTGTTATTGACGGGCCTTTAGTTATTAGCGCAAATCATTTTATAATGGACTGTAATTCCGATAACATCCCCCGAAAATCCGCCAGTCGCGGCTGGCGATTATCCACAGCGCTGCCCGGCCTCGCCGGCAGGGTGCCACAGGAATCCCCGGCGCGCCCTCGCCGCGCTCCCGCAATGTACGGGCATGAGGCCAGCGACGACGGCGCGCGGCAACGTCCTGGCAGGGGTAAAGATTGCGTCACATCGTGGCCGACGTCAGCCTGCTGTACCTGGGCGGCCGCGCCGGGGCGGCCCATGTCGACGCGGTACGCGAGGCACTGGTCTCGGTCATGCGCGGCATTGCCGCCGCCACGGTGCCGCTGCCCGCCAACGACGCGGCAGTGGCGTTGGTCGGGTAAGCAGCGCTGAACGGACGGCGAACCCCAGCGGACGGGGTACCATTCGGACAAGCGTGCCGGCGCCGCCAGCGCCGGCCTCCACCATCCGATCCCTGACCCATGTCCGTACCCGCCTTCGAATCCAAGCTGACTCCCGCCGACAACCCCGCCGAACTGGCTGCGCGCATCGCCGCGCTGCCGCGCCCGCTGGTGTTCACCAACGGCGTCTTCGATATCCTGCACCGCGGCCATGCCACCTACCTGGCGCAGGCGCGCGCGCTGGGCGCGAGCCTGGTGGTCGGCGTCAACAGCGATGCCTCGGTCAAGATGCTCGGCAAGGGCGACGATCGCCCGCTTAACCATGAATCCGACCGCATGGCGCTGCTGGCCGCGCTGGCGTCGGTCGACCTGGTGGCGATGTTCCGCGAGCAGACGCCGGTCGAGCTGATCCGGCTGGTGCGCCCCGACATCTACGTCAAGGGCGGCGACTATGACATCGATACGCTGGAGGAAACCCGGCTGGTGCGCAGCTGGGGCGGCCAGGCCTATGCCATCCCCTTCCTGCACGACCGCTCCACCACCAAGCTGCTGACCAAGGTGCGTCAGGCCGGCTGAGCCGTGCGCTCAGCCCTGGCGCCGGGCCACCGGCAAGGTGCCGCGCGGCGCGGCGTCGGCCGCAGACGGTGCAGCCGGCGGCAGCAGCTGCATGCGCTCGGCGCGCACCTGCTGCCCGAGCCGGTGCGGCTCGCGCGGCGTGCCGAACCATCCGCCCAACGGATTCGCGCCAAACAGGCCCGCCAGCGCGGCCACGAGCAAGACGTTGGCGAGCAACAGCGACAGCAGGGCGATGCGCAGCGGGGCGGACATGGAACGGCTGTGGAAGCGTGCGGGACGGCGTGGTGAGGGCGATGGCCGCTAGGCCTCGGCCGACGCCATCGCATGCAGGCCGAGCAGCACCAGATTATCGTGCATCTCGAAGGGCACCGCGAGCGCGCCGGCCAGCGCGCTGCGTGCGCCGCCAGACAGCAGGCAGCGCGTCGGCCCGCGTTCGCCGAGCGCGCGCCAGGTGCGTTCGATCGCGCCCGCCTGCGCGGCCAGGCAGCCGGCGGCAATGGCATCGTGGGTGTTGTCGGCCCAGCGCAGGTGCGCGCGGGCCACGGTGCCGGCCTCTTCCACCTGATCCACCTCCAGTGCCGGCAGCTGCGCGGTATTGCGCGCCAGCGTGCCCAGCATCAGCGCCAGCCCCGGCAGGATCAGGCCGCCCTCGAAGCGCGCGCGGCCATCCGCGCCGACGGTGACGATATCGAGCGTGGTCGCGGTGCCAGCGGTCACGACCAGCAGCGTGTCATGCGGCAGCCAGCGGTGCGCGCCGATGGCGCCGACCCAGCGGTCGACACCCAGCTGCGTGGGCTCGCGGTAGCCGTTGGCCAGGTTGCCATGCGCCGCGCTGCTGCGCACCCACTGCACCGTCGCACAGCCGCCGAAGGCGTCGGCCAGCGCCGCATCCACGGCGGCGGCGATCACCGGGCCGGCGACGTTGGTGATCCAGACCGCCGGCATGGGGCCGCTGCCGCGCAGCGCGCGCAGGTCGGCGGCCAGGGTCTTCAGCGCGTGTTCATCGGCATGCGCGACCGCGCCGCCATGCTGCCACGGCGTGGGCAAACCCGTCCCGGCCGGCAGCGGCGCGCCGGCCTCGCACCACGCCCACTTCAGGCGCGTGTTGCCGATGTCGATCAGCAGCTGCGGCACGCTCATGCGCCATCCTCCTGGCCCGGCGCGGGACGCAGCGACAGCTCGCCGCTGGCAATGGGCTCCAGTCCTGCTGGCGTTTCCAGCAGCAGCTGGCCGGCCTCGTCGACGCCGCGCGCCATGCCCTCTGCGATCACCTTGCCGTCGTGCAGCAGCCGCACCGGCTGGTCGCGGTAGGCATCGGCGGCGGACCAGCGCCGCGCCATCGGCCCGAAGCCATGGGCCAGGAACGCGGTGCGCATCGATGCCAGCCGCTCCAGCACCGCGGCCAGCACGCGCGCTGCGTCGCGGCTTGCGTCGAAGCCCGGCACGGCCTCGGCCACGCCGGCCAGCTCGCGGCCCAGCGCGGCTTCCATCTGCGCATCGCGCACCAGGTTCAGGCCGATGCCGATGACGGCCCAGATCCGGTTCTGCCCGGCGCGCACCGATTCGATCAGGATCCCGGCCAGCTTGCGGCCGTCGATCTGCAGGTCATTCGGCCATTTCAGGCGGACGCGGGCGCCCAGGCGCGCTTCGACATCGCCGAGCGCCTCGGCCAGCGCCAGCCCCACCGCCAGGCTCAGGCCGGTGAGTTGTGCCGGCGCCAGCGCGAGCGGCAGCGCCACCGAGAAGGTCATGCCCGCCTGTCCCTGCCACGGCCGTCCCAGGCGCCCGCGCCCGGCGGTCTGGCGGTAGGCCAGGCGCAGGCGGCCGGCATCCGACCAGGGTGCGTGGCGGCACGCGGCGGTCAGGTCGGCATTGGTCGAGCCGGTTTCTTCGACCAGTTCCAGCGTCCAGTCGTGCAGTGCCGGCGACAGCGCGGCACGCAGGGCGGCGGGGTCGATGCGCCAGGGAGCGGACGGGCCCGGTGCGGGCGGAAGAGAGCTGTCAGGGGCGTCTGGCATGGGAAGCTGCGCTGGTGGCAATCGGCGATGCAAAGGTGGTGCAAAGGTGGTGCAAAGGTGGTGCAAAGGTGGTGCAAAGGTGGTGCAAAGGTGGTGCAAAGGTGGTGCAAAGACTGGCAGGCATGGCGCCTGCCCGACTGCCGCATTGTAGCCGCGTCGCGCGCTTGCTCCGTGCCCGCCCCTGCCGTGCATGGCCGCGGTCGCGCCAGCCGGGCGGGTGGCTTAGAATCGGGACTCGGCCATCACATCGCTAGCCCTTGGAACGCCAGACGACGCCAGACTTCCATATCACGCGCGGGGACGGGACCGTCAGCGTCGCGCTGCGTGGCGACTGGACCGCGCTCGCGCTGGCCGGCTGCCACCAGGCACGCCATCTGCGCGCGCAGTTGCACGACCTGGCGCAGGAGCCGGAGCACGCGCAATGGTCGCTGGCCGAGGTGCAGCGGCTGGACCATATCGGCGGACAGCTGCTGTGGCAGGCGTGGGACGGCAAGATGCCGCAGCAGATCGAGGCCAGCGAGGGCCAGCGCCGTGTGTTCGAGCGCATCGCGGCGGTGCAGGACGAAGGCTGGAAGAAGCACATGGTGGACCGCTTCAACCCGGTGACGCTGTTTGGCGCCAACGTGCTGTCATTCGGCGTGCAGTTGTCCATCGGCATCACCATGCTCGGGCAGCTGGCGTTCGACCTGCTGCGCTTCGCGCGCATGCCGCAGCGCGGCCCCTGGCGCGAGGTCTCGGCCAACATCTACAACGTCGGCTACAAGGCGCTTGGCATCACCGCGCTGGTCGGGTTCCTGATCGGCATCGTGCTGTCGTACCTCTCGGCGAACCAGCTGCGCGTGTTCGGCGCCAGCACGTTTATCGTCAATATCCTCGGCATGGCGGTGATCCGCGAGCTCGGGCCGGTGCTGGCGGCGATCCTGATCGCGGGCCGGTCTGGCTCGGCCATCACCGCGCAGATCGGCGTGATGCGCGTCACCGAGGAACTCGATGCCATGCGCGTGATGGGAATCTCGCACGGCTTCCGGCTGATCATGCCGCGCGTGATCGCACTGGCCGTTTCGATGCCGCTGCTGGTGGCGTGGACCGACGTGATGGCGCTGGCCGGCGGCATGGTGGCAGCGCGCATGCAGCTCGGCATCAGCGCCGCGTTCTTCCTGCGCGAGCTGCCCGACGCGGTGCCGGTGGCCAACCTGTGGCTGGGGCTGGGCAAGGGCGTGGCGTTCGGCATCCTGATCGCGCTGACGGCGTGCCACTTCGGGCTGCGTATCAAGCCCAACACGCAAAGCCTGGGCGAAGGCACCACGGCGTCGGTGGTGACCTCCATCACCATCGTGATCCTGGCCGATGCGGTGTTTGCCATCCTGTTCAAGGACGTGGGGATATGAGCGCGCCAACGGAAGCGGCAGCGCCACCCGCGCCGGCGCAGCGTACCGCGGTGATCGAGGTGCGCAACCTGGTCAAGCGCTTCGGCAAGGCTGTGGTGCACGACCACGTCGACCTGGACGTATGGCGCGGCGAGGTGCTGTCGATCGTGGGCGGCTCGGGCAGCGGCAAGACCGTGCTGCTGCGCCAGATCGTGGGGCTGGAGCGGCCGACCTCTGGCTGCATCAAGGTGTTCGGCGAAGACCCGGCCAAATTGCGCCCGGCGCAGCTGCAGGCGCTGCGCAACCGCTGGGGACTGCAGTTCCAGCGCGGTGCGCTGTTCTCGGCGCTGTCGGTGATCGACAATATCGCGCTGCCGCTGCGCGAGCTGCGCGCGCTGCCGGACAATCTGATCTGCCGGGCAGCGCTGCTCAAGCTGCAGCTGGTGGGCCTGTCGGCGCGCGATGCGGACAAGATGCCGTCGGACCTGTCCGGCGGCATGATCAAGCGCGTGGCGCTGGCACGCGCGCTGTCACTGGAGCCGGAACTGCTGTTCCTGGACGAGCCCACCGCCGGACTGGACCCAATGGCGTCGGACGACTACGTCGCGCTGATCCGGGAACTTCGGCGCGAGCTGGGCCTCACGGTAGTGATGATCACGCACGACCTCGACACGCTGGTGGCGCTGTCCGACCGCGTCGCGGTGCTGGCCGACCACAAGGTCATCGTCGCCGCGCCGATCCCTGAAGTGGTCAAGGTGGACCACCCCTTCGTCCGCGAATATTTCCTGGGCGAACGCGCCCAGCGCGCCTTGCAGGCGCTGCCGCAGGCACGGCAACCCGCGGCGCCCCCCGGAGAAGCATGATGGAAAACAAGTCATACGCGTTCCTTGCCGGCGTGTTCACCATCGGCCTGGCCGTGCTGGTGCTGTTCGCGCTGTTCTGGTTCAGCAGCGACCACGCCGTGCGCGTGCCATACGACCTGATCACGCGTTCCACCGTCAACGGGCTCGGGCCGCAGGCGGACGTCAAGTACCGTGGGCTGGCGGTTGGCAAGGTAGAGTCGATCAAGTTCGATCCGCAGGTGCCGGGCCAGATCATCGTGCGCATCAGCGTCAACCAGGACACGCCGATCACGCGCACCACCTACGCCACGCTGGGCTTCCAGGGCGTGACCGGCATCGCCTACGTGCAGCTGGACGACACTGCCGCGCATGCAGGCGCCGAAGCCTCGCCGCCGCTTCGCACCTCGCCCAAGGCGGTGGCCCGCATCGCCATGCGCCCGGGCTTCTTCGAAGAGCTGGAAAAGCGCGGCGATACGCTGCTGACGCAGGCCGAAACGCTGATGGCCTCGCTCAACGACATGTTCCAGACCGCCAACCGCAATGAACTGATGGCCGCGATCCGCTCGGTGCGCAAGACCGCCGAGGATTACTCGAAGCTGTCGGACTCGCTGGCGCCGGCCGCCAGCCGCCTGCCGCGCGTGGCCGAGAACCTCAACGCCACGCTGGAATCGACGCGGCGCCTGACGCAGGAGCTGGCCAGCCCCAACGGCACGGTGCTGCGCACGGTCGACAGTGTCGGGCAGGACCTGCAGGGTGCGGCGGCGTCGGTGCAGACCGCGGCCGGCAACTTCAACCAGGAAACCTTGCCGCAGCTCAACGGTCTGGCGCGTGATGCCCGCCAGACCGCGCGCAGCTTCGAGCGTGCCGCCGGCCAGTTCAACGACAGCCCGACCAGCGTGCTGTTCGGTGCGCCGGCGCCCGCGCCGGGGCCAGGCGAGCCGGGCTTCAGCACGCCCTGATGTCACCGACGACGCGACGACGAAATAACGACGCCCCATCGCCATGCCAGAGAACGACAACTGCCGAGGCCTCGCCGTGATCCCTGCCACCGAGAATTCACGCCGGACCCGCCGCACCCGCACTGCCGCCACGCTGCTTGCGTTGGCCGGCGCCGCGCTGGTGCTGTCCGGCTGCGCGCTGTCGCGCGGCACGCCGACCGTCACGTATGACCTGGGGCCGTCCGCCGCCCTGGCCGGCACGGCGGGCAACGCTGCCAGCGCTGCGCCCGCGCCGCTGCCCAGGCTGCGCGTATCGCAGACCGACGGCCCCGACTGGCTCGAAGGCAATGCGCTCTACTATCGCCTGCTGTACGCGCAGGCGCAGCGGCTGCAACCCTATGCCACGCAGCGCTGGGTGATGTCGCCGACGCGCCTGTTCGACGAGCGCCTGCGCGAGTCGGTGTCGGCGCGCGGCGGGTTGGCCTGGTCCGGCGACACCAGCGTGCCGGGGCTGAAGGTCGACCTGCTGGCATTCGAGCAGGTATTCGACAGCGCCACCACCAGCCAGGGCGTAGTGCGGCTGCGCGCGACAGTGTTCCACCGCGGCCAGCTCGGCCAGCAGACCTTCGAGGTGCGCCGGCCCGCGCCCAGCGCCGACGGCGCCGGCGGGGTCAGGGCGCTGGCCGAAGCCAGCGACGCCGCCATCGCCGCGCTGCTCGACTGGACCGCCACGCTACCGCTAAAGTAAGACAGACAAGGAGATTTGCCATGGAGCCGGCTGCCCCGCCGCCCTCCGCACCGCCCCCGGCCCCAGCCACGCAACCGGTGGCGCAACCGGCGGCGGTATCGACCATGACCGAACCCTCCGGCCCGCAGTATTCGCCGCTGGCCCGCGTGGGGCTGCTTTGCTTCACGCTGCTGGTGGTGTATGCCAGCCTCTACCCGTTCTCCGGCTGGGTCGACAACGGCATCTCGCCGTTCGCCTTTGTCTCCGCGCCCAAGCCGCGCTATATCACCGACTTCGACCTGCTGACCAATATCATCGGCTATGTCCCTTTCGGGGCGCTGGTCGTGCTGTCGCTGCATCCGCGCATGTCGGGCGGGCGCGCGACGCTGGTGGCGCTGTGCGCCGGCGCCTTGCTGTCGGCCTGCATGGAAGCCTTCCAGACCTGGCTGCCGAACCGGATCTCGTCCAACATCGACCTGATCACCAACGCGCTGGGAGCGCTGCTGGGCGGCGCGGTGGTGGCGCCGTTCACGCATGCGCTGATCGACGACGGCCGGCTCACGCGGCTGCGCCATGCCTGGTTCGAGCCGCATGCCAGCTTTGCCATCATCCTGCTGATGCTGTGGCCGTTCGCGCAGATCTTCCCGCAGGAGCACCTGTTCGGCATGGGCGGCATCGTGCGCGAATGGCTGACCGATCCCGAATCCTGGCCGATGCAGGTGCTGCAGATGCTGTTCCCGCAGCTGGAGGCGTGGCAGGTCCACATCGGCCTGCGGCCCGAGGACATGCAGAGCGTGCAACTGCTGGAATCGCTGGTGACCGCCAGCAGCTGGGTCGGCACCGGCTTGTTTGCCTCGATCGCCATGCGCCGCAACGCGCCGATGCTGCGCATCCTGGCCGGCATGCTGGCTGCCGCGCTGCTGATCAAGGCCACCGCGGCTGAATTGCAGTTCCCCGCCGACAGCGCCTTCAACTGGCTGTCCGAAGGCGGCCGCTTCGCGCTGCTGACCAGCTCGCTGGTGCTGGCGCTGCTGCTGTACCTGCCGCGCTGGGTGCGCGCGGTGCTGGCAATGGTGGCGCTGCTCGCGCTGGTGGTGCTGACCAACGTGCTGCCGTCGAATCCTTACGCGTGGATTTCCGAGCAGGGCTGGCGCATGGGACGCTTCATCCACTTCAACAGCCTGGCGCAATGGCTGGGGTGGCTATGGCCGTTCCTGGCGTTCTGCTATGTGATCTGGCGCTTCGAGCAGGTCAGCCTGCGCCGCCATGCCATGAAGAAGGCCGCGGCGCGCCGCGAGTCAACGGCTGCCGGTACGCAGGAACCGTGACGAAGCCCCGCGCCGTCAGTTGCCGGCGCGGATGGCGATGCCCTCGGCGGTGAGCCGATCCCGGATGCGGCGCGCGAAGGCCAGCGCATGGGCACCGTCGCCGTGCAGGCAGACGGTCTCGGCCTGGATCGGCACCCAGGTGCCGTCGATCGCGCGCACGCGCTTTTCGCGCACCATGGTCAGCGTCTGGTTCAGCGCGACTTCCTCGTCCTCGTGCAGCGCGCCGGGCGTCCCGCGCCTGACCAGCGTGCCGTCGGGGTTGTAGCCGCGGTCGGCAAACACCTCCTGCTTGACGCGCAGTCCGGCCTCCCTGGCGATGTCGATCATGTGGCTGCCGGCCAGGCCGAAGAACACCAGGTCGGCATCGAAATCCCGCACCGCGCGCACGATGGCGCGCGCCAGCGCCGGGTCGCGCACGGCCTGGTTGTAGAGCGCGCCGTGCGGCTTGACGTGGTGCAGCTCGCCGCCCTGCGCGCGCACGATCGCCTCGAGCGCGCCGATCTGGTACAGCATGTCGGCATAGACCTCCTCGGGGTCGCGCCGCATCTCGGTGCGGCCGAAGTTCTCGCGGTCCGGATAGCTCGGATGCGCGCCGATGGCGACCCCATGCTCCAGCGCCCATTTCACCGTTTGCATCATGGTGGCGGCGTCGCCCGCGTGCCAGCCGCATGCCACGTTGGCGGAGCTGATCAGCGCCAGCAGCGCCTCGTCGTTGCCGCAGCCTTCGCCGAGGTCGGCGTTCAGGTCGATCTGCATTGCCATTCTCCTGAGCGGTGCGGTGAGGGTCCGCGGTGCCGCTCCTGTCGAGGTGTACAAGTACGCGCGGCCGGCTCAGGCCGCAGCTCGGGTCAGCGTGCGCCGGCGCGCGGCGATGGCCATGCCGTCGCCCTGCCATTGCAGCGCCTGGTCGATCTGGCGCAGGTAGCGGTCCAGCTCAGTCTGCGCGGCGGCGGCCTGTGCCAGCGTCACCGGCACGAAGCGCACGGCCGCGCCCAGCGGCACCTGCGCCAGCCGCCACAGGTCGGCGCCGATCACCACGCCGATCTTGGGATAGCCGCCGGTGGTCTGCGCATCGGCCATCAGCGCGATCGGCTGCCCGGCCGGCGGCACCTGCATCACGCCCGGCACCACGCCGTGCGAAAGCAGGTCGGCGCTGCGCTCGGCGCGGCGCGCCAGCGCGGGGCCATTCAGTCGCAAGCCCATGCGGTTGCTGTTGGGCGTGACGATCCAGTCGGACTGCCACAGGGCCTGCTGCGATTCCTTCTCGAAGTCTTCATACTCCGGCCCGGGCAGCATGCGCACCGCCGTGGCCTTGCCGTCGAGGTCGGCCGGCAACGCCCACGCCGGCGCCTGCACGCCAATCCAGTCGCCATCGGCTGGCAACCCCGCGCGCCCCACCGGCAACCGGTCGCCCTCCTGCAGCGCGCGACCGTCCAGCCCGCCAAAGGCGGCCTTCAGGTCGGTACTGCGCGAACCCATCACCGGCTCGACATCGATGCCGCCCGCCACGCACAAATAGGCATGCGTACCGCCACGCGCCGGCGGCAGCACCAGGATCTCGCCCGCGTGCACGTCGAAGGCATGCCAGGACCAGACCGGCGTCCCATCCAGCGTTGCGCCACACTCCGCGCCAGCCAGGGCAACGCGCATGTCCGCATGGAAGCGAACCGCGGCGCGTCCCAGCGTGAATTCAATGGCAGCGCACTCCGGCGCATTGCCCAGCAGCCGGTTGCCGACCGCCACGGCCAGCGTATCCATCGCCCCGCAACTGCCCACGCCGATACGGCGGAAGCCGGTACGGCCCAGGTCCTGCACCGAGGCGAGCGCGCCAGGTCGGATGATTTCGATCACGCGATGATTTCCTCGGCGACAAAGCGCACGGTATCGCCGGGCGCCAACAGGGACGGCGGATCGCGATCCGCGACGAAGAGTGCGATATCGGTGTGGCCGATCAGCTGCCAGCCGCCCGGCAACACTGCCGGATAGATGCCAGTCTGCTCGCCGCCGATGCCGACCGACCCGGCCGGCACCGCCACCCGCGGCTCGCGTCGGCGCGGCGTGGCCAGCTCGGGCACCAGCCCGCCCAGATAGGCAAAGCCAGGCTGGAAACCCAGGAAATAGACCACGTACTCGCCGGCGGCATGACGGTGCGCCACTTCACGCGGCGACAGCCCGGTATGCGCGGCCACATCGGCCAGGTCCGGCCCATGCCCGCCGCCGTAGCGCACCGGGATCTCGACCACCTTGCCGGTGGTGTTGCGCGCCTCGTTCGAGGCCCAGGCCTGCTTCAGGCTGCGCTCCAGCACCTCGACATCGGCACTGCCGTCGAAGATCACCGTCAGGTTGTTCATGCCCGGCACCACGTCGACCACGCCGCGCCATCCTTCGGCCCGCGCCGCCATCGCCCAGATACGGCGCTGGACCTCCAGCGATGCGGGGGGCGCCACGCTGTAGAGCAGCGCTTGTTCGGCGAGGCGGTGAATGGTGCAGGGGCTCATGGGATTCCTGGTAGCGCACTTTTTACCAGTGTAGGCTGGCAGCCGGGGGAATGCGATGCGGAAAACAGGCCTGCAAAGCAAAACGGCCGGGACTAGTCCCGGCCGCCTTGAAAACTCATGAACCTGATGCGGATCAGGCAAACCCCGCCTGATGCGCCTGCTGGTCTGCGTGGTACGAACTGCGCACCATCGCGCCCACGGCAGCGTGGGTGAAGCCCATCTTGTAAGCCTCTTCCTCGAACATCTTGAACGTATCCGGATGCACGTAGCGCAGCACCGGCAGGTGATGGTTCGACGGCGCCAGGTACTGGCCGATGGTCAGCATGTCGATGTCATGCGCGCGCATGTCGCGCATGACTTCCAGGATTTCCTCGTCGGTCTCGCCCAGGCCCACCATCAGGCCGGACTTGGTCGGCACGTCGGGGTTGCGGCGCTTGAATTCCTGCAGCAGCTTGAGCGAGTGCGCGTAGTCCGCGCCCGGTCGGGCCTGCTTGTACAGGCGCGGCACGGTTTCCATGTTGTGGTTCATCACGTCAGGCGGGCAGGCCTGCAGGATGTCCAGCGCCTTGTCCAGGCGGCCGCGGAAGTCGGGCACCAGCACTTCGATGCGGGTGTCGGGCGACAACTCGCGCGTCTGCGAGATGCAGTCGACATAGTGCTGGGCACCGCCGTCGCGCAGGTCGTCGCGGTCGACGCTGGTGATCACCACGTAGTTCAGCTTGAGCTGGGAAATGGTGCGTGCCAGGTTGCCGGGCTCGTTCACGTCCAGCGGATCCGGGCGGCCATGGCCGACGTCGCAGAACGGGCAGCGTCGCGTGCACTTGTCGCCCATGATCATGAAGGTCGCCGTGCCCTTGCCGAAGCATTCGCCGATATTTGGGCAGCTGGCTTCCTCGCACACCGTCACCAGGTTGTTGGCGCGCAGGATGTCCTTGATCTCGTAGAAACGCGAATTGCCGGTGGCGGCCTTCACGCGGATCCAGTCCGGCTTCTTGAGCTTTTCAGCCGGCACGATCTTGATGGGGATGCGTGCGGTCTTGTCGGCCGACTTCTGCTTGCGGGTCGGGTCGTA
The DNA here is from genome assembly GCF_017814975.1 of Cupriavidus consociatus. Lineage (GTDB taxonomy): Bacteria > Pseudomonadota > Gammaproteobacteria > Burkholderiales > Burkholderiaceae > Cupriavidus > Cupriavidus consociatus. The sequence goes on along the minus strand of NZ_JAGIQA010000013.1, from coordinate 190,421 downwards.
CGCCTCCGCGGGGGACTGCGGGACTTCGCTGGAAGATGCGATCGGGGCGATCAGGGCGTCGCTCATACATTTCTCCGCACGCGCTCAGCGTGCATTTCGCTTTTGACTAGGAGGCCAGGGCCGGGTCGGCATTCACGTCGGCGGCTTCAGCCGCCAGCACGCGGGATTCGTGCGCTGCCAGCACTTCGCACAATGCAGCCGCCAGGCGCTGTGCGATGTCAGGTTGTCTTGCCGCGGTCACGGGCAACGGCGCGCCATCGGCATCCGCCACCGGGCAGGTGGCGCCCGCGGTAGCCATGTCGACCGTTTCCAGTCCGGCATAGCCGCAGGGGTTGATGCGCAGGAACGGCGACAGGTCCATCTGCACGTTGAGGCTGACGCCGTGGTAGCTGCAGCCGTTGCGGATCTTGAGGCCGAGCGCGGCAATCTTGGCGCCCTGGTGCGGCCCGTCGGACAGGTAGATGCCGGGGGCGCCGGGCTTGCGTTCGGCTGCGAGATTATACGCCGCGAGCGTGTCCAGCACTGCCTGCTCGATGGCATGAACCAGCTCGCGCACCATCAGGTGGCGGCGGCGCAAATCGAGCAACAGGTAAGCCACCACCTGGCCTGGACCGTGATAGGTGATCTGGCCGCCACGATCGATCTGCACCACGGGGATGTTGTCATCAGGCGACAGCAGGTGTGCGGGATCGCCCGCCTGGCCCAGCGTGTAGACCGGCGGGTGCTCGACCAGCCAGATCTGGTCAGGCGTCTCGGGGGAGCGTGCGGCGGTGAAAGCGCGCATCGCGTCGAAACACGGCTGATAGTTCTCGCGGCCGCGTTCGATGATCTGAATCGGATGCATGGCGAGAGTGTAACGAAAAGGGCCGGCTTGTGCCGGCCCTGCCCTGCCCTGCCCCGCCACTGTCAGCCTTGCGGTGCGGGGGAATCGTCGGCTGCGTCACGCGACCAGGCCAGGCGCAAGTGCGCGCGGCGCCGGTGTGACGCGGACAATGCCCCATCCGCTTCCACGTCGGCTTCAGGATGCGGCGGCCTGGTCCTGGTTAGGTGTCCATTCTGTGCCTCGAACCAGCCGGCGCAGGCTGCGGTACACCAGGTGCGGCACGTCGGCCAGCGCCAGCGCCGGACGGCGTGCTTCGGCGATCAGCGCCAGGCGTACCGGTTCCTGCGCGCGCGGGTCGATGCTGACCACCACCTCGTCGCCGGAGCGGAGCAACAGGCTGCCGCCACAACGCAGCCAGTAGTCCTCCGAATCGCCTTCGCGCGTCAGCCATACGTCCATGCCATTGGCTTTCTCGACATGCAGGCGCTGGGCGGCGTGTACCGACAGTGCGGTGACTTCGCCAGGATTCAGGGTGAACACGGTCGTTGTGAGCACGGTTTTCATCGAAGTTCTCCGTTCAGCCGGCCGGGGGCACTTGCGCCACGCTGTCGCTTATGGGCAACGAATCCACGAAAACTGGCCCGGCAAGGGGACCAGGCCAGTTAAATCCTGTGGAATACGCCGTTAAGTGAATCGCGACAGCGGGGGCCGGTGAAGGAATATTAGTGATTGCCCGGACACTATCAAAACGATATATTTTCTTTGTTCTTGTTAGTCAAACTCACATACACCCGACTTCACCGGAGGCAGCCATGGCCTGGAAGAGCGCCTGGGAAAAGGACCTGCCACGCGGCTGGCATCGCGAACTGCCGCGCCTGCCGGCACTGACCGCCCTGCGTGCGTTCGAGGCGGCGGCGCGCCATGAGAGCTTTTCGCGCGCGGCGACGGAGTTGTTTGTCACCCACGGCGCGGTCAGCCACCAGATCCGCGCGCTGGAAGACGAGCTCGGCCTGCCGCTGTTCGAGCGCCACGGCAAGCGCGTGGCGCTGACCCCTGCGGGCCGCGTCTACGCGGAGCGCGTGCGCGACGCGCTGCTGCAGATCGCCGATGCCACGCGCGTGCTGCAGGCCGGCAACCGCGACAAGCGGCTGACCATCAGCACCATGCCCTCGTTCGCCGCGCGCTGGCTCACACCGCGCATCGGCAGCTTTATCGAGCGCCATCCGGAGCTGGATGTCGAGTTGCTGTCGTCGAACACGCTGGTCAACTTTGCCCACGAGGAGGTCGATATCGCGCTGCGCATGGGCAGCGGCGACTATCCCGGCCTGTACGTGGAAAAGCTGCTCGACGACGTCTTCTTCCCGATGTGCAGCCCCGGCTTCAATGGCGGCCGGCTGCCGCAGAAGCCCGAGGAGATGGCCGGCCTGCCGCTGCTGCGCGGCGAGGGCGATCCGTGGAAGCCGTGGTTCGAGGCCGCCGGGCTGGACTGGCCCGAGCCGCGCAAGGGCCTGCTGATGGAAGATTCGTCGCTGCTGCTGCAGGCCGCGTCGGAGGGCCAGGGCATCGCGCTGATCCGCTCCTCGCTGGCCTACAACGACCTGCTGGCGGGGCGCGTGGTGCGGCTGTTCGATGTCAGCATCCCGTGTCCGTGGCTGCTGTACTTCGTGTGCGCGCCGGGGTCGCTGAACCTGCCCAAGGTGCAAGCCTTCCGCAGCTGGCTGATGCCGGAGATCGAGCGCTTCCGCGAGGTGCTGGCGCAGTGGGAGTGAGCTAGTCTCCGGCTTCGTCGGATTCGTTGGTTTCGCCAGCCTCGTCGGCGGGCGCTTCCGGCGCAGGCGCCGGGCGCCGTCCCGCGCGCGGGTGCGCCTTGTCGTAGACCCGCGCCAGGTGCTGGAAATCCAGTGCGGTATAGATCTGCGTGGTCGAAATGCTGGCATGCCCGAGCATCTCCTGCACCGCGCGCAGGTCGCCCGACGACTGCAGCACGTGCGTGGCGAACGAATGCCGCAGCATATGCGGATGCACGTCGGCCGGCACGCCGGCGCCCAGCGCCTGCTGCTTGAGCCGCAGCTGCACCGTGCGCATCGACAGCCGCTGCCCGCGCGGCCCCAGGAACAACGCGTGCGCATCTTCGGGCGCCGCGCCCGGACGCAGCAGCGTGTCGCGCACCGCGATCCAGGCGCGCAGCGCCTCGATGGCCTTGCTGCCGACCGGCACCGTGCGCCGGCGCGCGCCCTTGCCGGTCACCGTCACTTCCGCGCCAGCCAGGTCGAGCCAGCCGCTGGACCGGTAGCCGTCAACGTCGGCATAGCGCAGGTCCAGCTGCACCAGCTCCGACAGCCTCAGCCCGCTGGAATAGAACAGTTCATATACCGCACGGTCGCGCAGGGCCTGGCCATCCGTGCCGGCGGTGTGGGCAACCAGCGCCACCGCATGCTCGACCGACAGCGCCTTGGGCAGCGCATGGCCGGAGCGCGGCGCGCGCACGCCTTCGACCGGATTGACCGTCACGCCATGGCCATGCCGCGCCGCCCACTGGTAGAAGCCGCGCCACGCCGACAGCGTGCGGGCGATGCTGGTGCCGACCAGCCCGCTGCCGTGCAGCCGGGCGGCAAAGTTGCGGATATGGTGTGTCTGCAGCGCCAGCAACGCGACGCCGGGCGCGTAGCGCGCGGCATGCGCCTGCAGCACGCGCAGGTCGCGGCTATAGCTGGCAAGCGTATGGTCGGCCAGCTTGCGGCTGCCGCGCAGCCAGTCGAGATAGCGTACCACCAGCGGATCGGCCGGCGGATCGGCCGGCACGGACGCGCCGTCATCCGCCGGCGCGGGAGCGGGCTGGCGCGGCGGCCGGCGTGCGCTCACGGCATCGGCCTCAGTCGCGCAGGCGGTTCAGCGCGGCCCCGGCGACTTCGCCGATCTGCGCCAGGTAGGCGGTGCCCATGCCTTCATGGAAGCGGCGCGGGTCGGGTGATCCCAGCACCAGCAGGCCGAACGCGGCGCCCTGCACATCGGTGCCGGCCTCGGCAGCGCGCACCGGCACGCGCAGCGCCACCATCGCCAGCGAGACGATATCGTCGCGCTCCAGCAGCGCCGCCGCCTCGAAGCCGCCGTTGGCGCCGCAATACGGTGCGCGCAGGCCTTCGGCAAACAGGCGCATATCTTCGCTGGCGCCCTGCGCGACTTCCATGTGGGCGTACTGTCCGGACACGCTCCACAGCCTGAGCGCCACGGCCGGCACGTCGAACACCTGCTGCAGGCCGTCCTGCACGGCGTACGGCAGCGCGTGCGAATCGGCCTCGGCCAGCAGCCGCAGCTGCCAGTCGTGCAGGCGCTGCTGGGTGCGGTCGTTGTCGTGGCCATGGCGCACCAGGTCGGCCAGGCGCAGCTCCAGGCCCTTGTTCTTCTCGCGCAGGATTTCCATCTGGCGCTCCTGCAGCGACACGGCGCGGTGGCTGTGCGGGCTGGTCAGCTGCACGGCGGCCAGCAGCTCGGCGTGCTCTTCGAAGAATTCGGGGTGGCTCTGCAGGTAGGCGGCAACGTCTTGGGCGTTCATGGGGCTTGGACCGGTAGAGGAAGATTGGGTGGCAGTTTAGCAAAGGGGGGCGTCGCCCCCCCTTCCTGTGCCGCCCGCGCTACGTCTGGATCAACCGCTTCTGGCGCGAAATGCTCAGCAGGATACCGATGCCCGCCCCCAGCGTCACCAGCGCGGTGCCGCCATAACTCATCAGCGGCAGCGGCACGCCCACCACCGGCAGGATCCCGCTGACCATGCCCATGTTGACGAACGCATAGGTAAAGAAGATCAGCGTGATCGACCCCGCCAGCAGCCGCGAGAACAGCGTCGGCGCATTGGCTGCAATGAACAGGCCACGGAAGATCAGCAGCAGGTACAGCACCAGCAGCAGCGCATTGCCGATCAGGCCGAACTCCTCCGAGTAGACCGCGAAGATGAAGTCGGTGTGCTTCTCGGGAATGAATTCAAGATGGGTCTGCGTGCCCTTCAGGAAGCCCTTGCCCTCGACCCCGCCCGAGCCGATCGCGATGATCGACTGGATGGTGTGGAAGCCCTTGCCGAGCGGGTCGCTGGTCGGGTCAAGCAGCGTGCACACGCGGTGCTGCTGATAATCGTGCAGCACCGGCCAGTTTACGCCCGGCGCGCAAATGTCGTTCTGGAACGTGATCAGCAGCGTGATCGCCACCACCAGCAGGCCCATCAGCGGCAGGATCAGCTTCCACGACAGTCCGGCGAAGTAGATCACGTACAGGCCCGCCGCCATCACCAGCAGCGCGGTGCCCAGGTCAGGCTGCTTGGCGATCAGGCCGACCGGGATCAGCAGCAGCCCCAGCGCCACGATGAAGTCGAACCACCTGATCACGCCCTCGCGCTTCTGGAAGTACCACGCCAGCATCAGCGGCATCGAGATCTTCATGATCTCCGACGGCTGGATCACCATGCCGACATAGAGCCAGCGGCGCGCGCCCTTGCGGATCAGGCCAAACATGGCCACCGCGATCAGCAGCGCCACGCCGATCGTGTAGATCGGCACCGCCACGCGCATCAGCGTCTGCGTGGGCAGGTAGGCAATCACGAACATCACCACGTACGACAGCAGGATGTTGCGCAGCTGGTCTTCGACGCGGCCCGGCATGTCGATGGCGGCCGAGTACAGCGCGACGATGCCGGTGGCGAACAGCAGGAAGACGATCAGCGAAAGCGGCTTGTCAAAACCGGTCAGCGCGGTCTTGATCAGGGAGATGACGCGGCGGCGATCCATGCGCGTCTCCTTCAGCGGGTGGCGTCGGCACCGCTGGCCGCCTTGGCGGACACGGGCTTGACGCGAGGTTTGGGCGCGGGCGCCCTGGCGGGCTGCACGGCGGGGGCGGAGGCCGGCTGCGGCGCGGGCTTGCTATGGCCAAGGGCCTGCAGCATGCGCTGGTCCAGCGTCTCCACGGCCGAAGCTGGCGCGATTGCCCCGGCGTTCAGCGCGGCGGCGATGGCCTCCGGCGTCACCGGCTGCGCGCCGGAGGCCGCGGCCACGGCGCTGGCGGCGGCGCCGCTGGCGGGGGCGGCACCGGACGACATCACCGTGGCGCTGGCAATGCTGGCGGTCTGGCCGGTGGTGAACACGCTCGGCGTATCCACCGGCGGGCGGCCCGCCACGCGCTCGCCGGCCGGCGGCGCCATCGCCTCCAGCTCGGCCGGCCACTTGCCGGTCAGGTAGTAGTCCATCAGCTTGCGCGCGATCGGCGCGGCCACCGCGGCGCCGAAGCCGGCGTTCTCGACGATCAGCGCGATCGCGATCTTCGGCTGGTCAGCCGGCGCGAACGCGGTGTACAGCGAGTGGTCGCGCTTGTGCTCGGCCAGCGCATGGTGGTTGTACTTCTCGCCCTTGGACAGGCTGTAGGTCTGCGCCGTGCCGGTCTTGCCGGCCGATTCGTACGAGGCGCCGGCGAACACGCGCGCCGCGGTGCCGGAGTGCGTCACCGCCACCATGGCGCGCTTGATCACGTCGATGTCGGCCTGCTTGAGCGGGATCGTGTAGCTTTCCTTGGGCACCGTCAGCGTGCGCTTGCGTGTGACCGCGTCCTCGACCGCCTTGACCAGGTGAGGCTTCATCACCTTGCCGTTGTTGACGATCACCGAGGTGGCCTGCGCCAGCTGCAGGATGGTGAAGCTGTTGTAGCCCTGGCCGATGCCCAGCGAGATGGTCTCGCCGTCATACCACTTCTGCTGCTCGGGCTTGCGGTAGGCCTTGCGCTTCCACTCGGTCGACGGCAGGATGCCGCGGCTTTCGCCCTCGATGTCGATGCCGGTGATCTGGCCGAAGCCCAGCGGCTTCATGAAGTCATGGATGCCGTTGACGCCCATGTCGCGCGCCAGCGCGTAGTAGTAGGTGTCGCACGAATGCACGATCGACGCCTGCATGTCGACCCAGCCGTGCCCGCCCGGCTTGTCGTCGCGGAAGGTGTGGTTGCCCAGCGTGAAGAAGCCCGGATCCGACATGCCCCAGGCCGCGGTGCGCTTGCCCGTGGTCAGCGCCGCCAGCGCCATGAACGGCTTGTAGGTCGAGCCCGGCGGATACGTGCCGCGCAGCGGGCGGTTCAGCAGCGGCTTGTCGGGCGAGCCGTTGAGCTCGTTCCAGGTATTGGTATCGATGCCCTCGACGAACAGGTTGGGATCGAAGGTCGGCTTGGAAACGAACGCCAGGATATCGCCGGTGGCCGGCTCGATCGCCACCAGCGCGCCGCGACGGTCGCCATAGAGCGCCTCGGCCAGCTGCTGCAGGCGGATGTCCAGCGACAGGATCAGGTTGTTGCCCGGCGTGGCGGGCGAGGTCGACAGCGTGCGGATCGGGCGCCCGCCGGCGCTGACTTCCACTTCCTCGAAGCCGGTCAGGCCGTGCAGCTCGGTCTCGTAGCTCTGCTCCAGGCCGATCTTGCCGATGTAGTTGCTGCCCTTGTAGTTGTCGGCGTCCTTGCGCGGATCGTATTTGGCGCTGTCGGCGTCGTTGGCCTCGTCCATGGCCTCGATCCGCTCCTGGTCGCGCTGCGAGATGCGGCCCAGGTAGCCGATCACGTGCGAGGCCGACTCGCCCAGCGGGTACTGGCGGAACAACCGCGCGCGCACGTCCACGCCGGGGTAGCGGAAGCGCTGCGCGGAGAAGCGCGCCACTTCCGCATCGGTCAGCTGGCTGCGGATCGGCAGGCTTTCAAAGCTGCGCGACTCTTCCATCAGCCGCTTGAAGCGGCGCCGGTCGCGCGGCTGGATTTCCACCAGCCCCGACAGGCCCTCGATGGTGTTGTCCAGCGTATCGGTCAGCTTGGACGGCGTGATCTCCAGCGTGTAGGCCGAATAGTTGCGCGCCAGCACGATCCCGTTACGGTCCATGATGATGCCGCGATTGGGCTCGATCGGCGCCACCGAGATGCGGTTGTCCTCGGCCTTGGCCGAGTACTGGTCATGCTTGTACCACTGCAGCCACAAAAAGCGCGTGAACAGCAGGCCAAAGCAGATCACCGTGAACAGGGCCGCGGCCGCCACGCGGATGCGGAAGCGGCCGATTTCCAGTTCGACGTTGCGGATTTCGGTCATGGTACTGCGCGGGGCCTGTTAGGGATGAGTGGCGTCAAATCCGGGCGTCAGATCGGACGCGTCTCGTCGACATCGCTCGAACGGCGCTGCGGCGCCAGCAGCAGGCTGGTCGCCAGCGGCCACAGCAGCGCCTCGATCGCCGGCGCCAGCAGCAGCTGCCAGCCGGGCAGCGGCGCGCCCATCGCCAGGCGGATCAGCACCGGCACCGCGTGCGCGATGAACAGCAGCGGCAGCACGTGCAGCGCCTGGGTGTAGACCGTGAACCACAGCACGCGGCGGTGGATGGTGATGGCAAAGTAGGCCAGCAGCGTATAGGCCAGCGCATGCTCGCCCAGCAGGCGCGCGTCATGCACGTCCATCAGCAGGCCGAGCGCAAAGGCCACGCCCATGCCCACCTTGCGCGGCTGGTGGATGTTCCAGAACACCAGCACCAGCGCCACCATGTCGGGGATCCACAGCGTATCGCCCCACGGCATCAGGTTGAACAGGAACGCCAGCACGAAGCTGAGCGCGATAAACGCGGGATTGACCGGCCGCAGCAGGTATTGGGGGTTGGTCACCGTTGGCCCTCCTTGGCGTCCCTGGCCTCTTTGGCGGAAGGTGCCTTGGCCGCCGCGGCGCTGGCCGCGGCCGCGCGCGCGGCGGCGGACTTCGCGCCCTTGACCGGCGCCTCGGGCCTGGACTCGACGGTCTCGCGCGGCGGGATGGCAGAGTCGTAACGCACTACCAGCAGCTGACGGTGCGCGCGCACGCCGGCCACCGGCTCGCAGTAGATGCGCGAGAACGCGGTGTCGGCCTTGCGCTCGATATGGACGATCTTCGCCACCGGCAGCCCCGGCGGGTAGGTCCCGTCCAGCCCCGACGTCACCAGCAGGTCGCCCTGCTGCAGGTCGGCGGCGGCGGCCATGAAGCGCAGGTCCAGCTGGCCCGCGCGCGCGCCGCCGAAGGCCACGCTGCGCAGGCCGTTGCGCACCACCTGCACGGGGATCGCCTGGTCCTTGTCGGTCAGCAGCGTCACCTCGGACTGGAACGGCGACACGCGCGTGACCTGGCCCACCACGCCGCGCTCGTCGATCACGGGGTAGCCCGCGCGCAGGCCTTGCTGGCTGCCCTTGTCGATCACGATGCGCTGGCTGTAGGGGTCGCGCGCGTCATAGAGGATCTCGGCCGCCGTCACCGGCGTGGCCGATTGCCGGGCCAGCCCCAGCAGCTTGCGCAACTGGTTGTTCTCGGCCTCGAGCTGCGCCTGCCGCACCGAGGCCTCGGCCTGCTGCACGGCGTTCTCGCGCAGCTCGCGGTTCTCGGAGGCGAGGATGGCCGAAGACTGCGCGTAGTCGAACGCGGTGCGCAGCGCGTCGCGCGGCACCAGCACCAGGCGCTCGACCGGCATCAGCACGGTGGCGGCCACCTGCCGGCCCACGCTGAGCGCGTTGAAACGGGCGTCGACCACCAGCAGCGCCAGGGCGATGCCCACGTAGAGCACCAGCCTGGCGACAGCCGAGGAGCCTTGCTTGAAGAGCGGCGGAGGAGAGTAATCCATTTACCCGAACGCAGGCCGGTGCACGCATGCGAATGCCGCAAACACCGCGCCGCCCGCGGTGCCGCGCCCGGAGGGGGCACGGCGCCGCAGGGCGGCGGGCGTTGCCGGGGCGATCCCCCGGCCGATGCGGCGCCGCGACACAGCCCTGATCCAACGATCCGGCAGGCCGCGCATCGCCACGTGCAGTTCCTGGTGCTTACTCGTAGGAGAAGATGCTGCCCAACTTGTCCATGCGTTCCAGCGCCATGCCGGAGCCGCGCACCACGCAGGTCAGCGGGTCTTCGGCGACCAGCACCGGCAGGCCGGTTTCCTCGGCCAGCAGGCGGTCCAGGTCGCGCAGCAGCGCGCCGCCGCCGGTCAGCATCATGCCGCGCTCGGCGATGTCGGCGCCCAGTTCGGGCGGGGTCTGTTCCAGCGCGATCTTCACCGCCGACACGATCTGGTTCAGCGGATCGGTCAGGGCTTCCAGGATTTCGTTGGACGAAACGGTAAAGGCGCGCGGGATGCCCTCGGACAGGTTGCGGCCCTTGACTTCCATCTCGCGGACTTCGGAGCCCGGGAAGGCCGAGCCGATTTCCTTCTTGATCGCTTCGGCGGTCTGCTCGCCGATCAGCATGCCGTAGTTGCGGCGGATGTAGTTGACGATGGCCTCGTCGAACTTGTCGCCGCCGACGCGCACCGATCCCTTGTAGACCATGCCGCCCAGCGAGATGATGCCCACCTCGGTGGTGCCGCCGCCGATGTCCACCACCATCGAGCCCGACGGCTCCGACACCGGCAGGCCGGCGCCGATCGCGGCCGACATCGGCTCCTCGATCAGGTACACCTGGCTGGCACCGGCGCCCAGGGCCGATTCACGGATGGCGCGACGCTCGACCTGGGTCGAGCCGCACGGCACGCAGATGATGATGCGCGGGCTCGGACGCAGCAGCTTGCTGTCGTGCACCATCTTGATGAATTGCTTGAGCATCTGCTCGGTGACGGTGAAGTCGGCGATCACGCCGTCCTTCATCGGACGGATCGCTTCGATGTTGCCCGGCACCTTGCCCAGCATCTGCTTGGCTTCCTTGCCCACCGCCGTGATCGTCTTCTTGGCGTTGGGACCGCCTTCCTGGCGGATCGCGACGACCGAGGGCTCGTCCAGCACGATGCCCTTGTCGCGCATGTAGATCAGCGTGTTGGCGGTGCCGAGGTCGATCGCCAGGTCGTTGGAGAAGTAGCTGCGGAGAAATCCGAACATCAGGAATCCTGTCTGTGATGGTGTTCGCGGGTAGGCGAAGCGGCCGGCGCCGCGGGCGGCCCGGCCACGAAGTACTTGGGTGTTGAATACGGAACGGTTCTCGGCTTCCCGGCCCGCCCACGCTCCGGCGCAGGTGCCCGGCCGGGGTGCTGGATTGGAGTCGGGGTCGGCGCCGCTGCCGGCATGCCGCGCGGGCCAGCCCTACGGGAACCTTTGATTAGGCCTCGCGAAAAAGTTCGCGACAATGCGCACGAAAATGTGCAGGCACCGGCGCGTCAGGACCCGTTGAATTCGGGCTGTCGTGGCCGGTGGCAAAGGCCTAATCAGAGGACCCAGGTTCGCCCTTCGGGCACCTTCGGCCGCCAGGCACGGCGGGCCAGCCGGGGACCGGCTTGCGGCAAAGTGACGAAGGCGTTGCCAAAGGTCGGGAGCACGCAATGATACCTTATAATTCCTGCTGCTTCGGGCGTTTACGGCCTGAAAAACCCTGTAATTCCGACGACTCCGTTGCGCCGTTGCAGCGCTCCGGAGACGCCTTGTCCGACCGCGCGACGTCACCGCCGCACGGCCGGCCGCCGGCCGCTGCCGGCACCTCCGCATCCGAGCATCCGAACCACCACGCCATGGCCCTCGACCTATCCGACGTCAAGCGCATCGCCCACCTGGCCCGCATCGAAACCAGCGATGCCGAGGCCGAACAGACGCTTGCGCAGCTGAACAACTTTTTCTCGCTGGTCGAGCAGATGCAGGCGGTCGACACCACCGGCATCGAACCGCTGGCGCACCCGCTGTCGGCCGTCCGCGACATGGTGCAGCGCCTGCGCGACGACGCGGTCACCGAGAACGACCGCCGCGACGATTACCAGCGTCCCGCCCCGGCCACCGAGAACGGGCTGTACCTGGTGCCCAAGGTCATCGAGTGACCTGCGCCGGCCGCGCGCGTTGCCGAACCTGGCGAACCTCGCAGGGCCTTGCCGCGCCTGCCGCCCCAGCCAGTACGCCACCCCGAATGCCAACCCGACTGTCATGCCCTTTTCCGCTGATTCCGTAACCTCCCTGCGCCAGCTCGCCGACGCCCTGGCCGCGCGCACCGTCTCCGCCGAGGAACTCGCGCGCGAGTACCTGTCCCGCATCGAACAGGCCGCCGCGCTCAACGCCTTTATCCACGTCGACCCCGAGCGCACCCTGGCGCAGGCGCGCGCCGCCGACGAGCGCCGCGCGCGCGGCGAAGCCGCGCCGCTGACCGGCGTGCCGGTCGCGCACAAGGACGTGTTCGTCACCCGCGGCTGGCGCGCCACCGCCGGCTCGAAGATGCTGGGCAGCTACGAAAGCCCGTTCGACGCCACCGTGGTCGAACGCATGGCCGCCGCCGGCATGGTCACGCTGGGCAAGACCAACATGGACGAATTCGCGATGGGCTCGTCCAACGAGAACTCGCATTTCGGCCCGGTGCAGAACCCGTGGGACACCAGCCGCGTGCCCGGCGGCTCGTCGGGCGGCTCGGCCGCTGCCGTCGCCGCCGGCCTGGCGCCCGCCGCCACCGGCACCGACACCGGCGGCTCGATCCGCCAGCCGGCGTCGTTCTCGGGCATCACTGGCATCAAGCCGACCTACGGCCGCGTCTCGCGCTACGGCATGATCGCCTTCGCCTCGTCGCTGGACCAGGGCGGCCCGATGGCGCATTCGGCCGAGGACTGCGCGCTGCTGCTCAACGCCATGGCCGGCTTCGACCCCAGGGACTCGACCAGCATCCCGCCGGAGCAAGGCGGCGTGGACGAGGACTACACCCGCCTGCTGGGCCAGCCGCGCGCCGGCGCCAGCGCCGAGCGCCCGCTGGCGGGCCTGCGCATCGGCCTGCCGAAGGAGTACTTCGGCAAGGGCCTGTCGGCCGACGTCGAGCAGGCCGTGCGCGCCGCGCTGGCCGAGTATGAAAAGCTGGGCGCCACGCTGGTCGAGGTGACGCTGCCCAAGACCGAGCTGTCGATCCCGGTGTACTACGTGATCGCGCCGGCGGAGGCTTCGTCGAACCTGTCGCGCTTCGACGGCGTGCGCTACGGCCACCGCGCCGCCGAGTACCGCGACCTGCTCGACATGTACAAGAAGACCCGCGCCGAAGGCTTCGGCGCCGAGGTCAAGCGCCGCATCATGGTCGGCACGTACGTGCTGTCGCATGGCTACTACGACGCCTACTACCTGCAGGCGCAGAAGATCCGCCGCATCATCGCCGACGACTTCCAGCGCGCCTTCGCCCAGTGCGACGTGATCATGGGTCCGGTGGCGCCGACGGTGGCCTGGAAGCTGGGTGAGAAGACCTCGGACCCGGTGCAGATGTACCTGGCCGATATCTTCACGCTGTCGACCAGCCTGGCCGGCCTGCCCGGCATGAGCGTGCCGTGCGGCTTCGGCGATGGCAACATGCCGGTCGGCCTGCAACTGATCGGCAACTACTTCGACGAAGCGCGCCTGCTGCAGACCGCGCATGCGTTCCAGCAGGCGACCGACTGGCACCTGCGTCGCCCCGCCAAGGCCTGAACCATGACCCCGAACTTCCTCCGGCTGCTCGCCGCCCTGGTATTCGCCACGCTGGTGGCGGGCTGCATCCAGCTGCCGATCATCGGCAAGCCCACGCCCATCGCCAGCCGCGACATCGACCTGGCCGGCGACTGCCGCCGCACCGAGGAAGACGGCTTCCGCGAGGACGCCCAGCTGCGCGTCTCCGACAACACCGTGCAGCAGCTGTCGTGGAAGCTGTGGGTAGGCCGGCGCGGCTCCTGCACCTTCAACCTGGCGGACTTCCGCCAGGTTCAGAAGAAGCCGCATATCGAGCTGCGCGCCAACGACGGCAGCGGCTGCAAGCTGATGGTCTGGCAGGACCCGCGCCGCGTCACGCTGGCGCATGCCAACTGCCAGCAGCGCTGCACGCCCGGCATCTATGAACAGGCCTGGCCCGTGATGTTCGAGCCCGGCAGCGGCGGCTGCGCCGCCACGCGCTGATACCGCGACCGCCATGCCGCGCACACCCGCTTTCCGGCCCCAACCCGACAGCGCCATCCGCGCCGCGCGCCGCACTGCGGCAGCGGTGCTGGCGTTCGGCCTGGTTGCATGGTGGGGCGGCGCCGCGGCGCATACACCCGACCTGCCGGCGCCGGCGCTGGTGCAGCCGCCGCTGCTGTCGCCGGCCGGCGCGCTGGCGCCCGGCACGGTGACGCGCCAGGGAGCCGCGCCGGCAACGGCAGCCCCGAGCTCGGCTCCTGTGCCCGCGCAACGCGTGCTGCTGCGCGGCGACGCGGCCACGCCGGCGCTGACCGCCTACTGGTTCGTGCCGCGCGAAGGCGCCACGCCGCGTGCGCTGCCGGTAGTGGTGGCGCTGCATGGCTGCGGCGGCCTGCTGTCCCCGCACGATCCCATGGGCACTGTGGCCGCGGATTACGGCGCCGACGCCTCGGCGCTGCTGCAGCAGCGCTACCGCGAGTACGCCCAGTGGCTGACCGCGCGCGGCTACGCCGTGCTGATGCCGGACAGCTTCAGCGCCCGCGGCAAGCCGCATGGGATCTGCACCGAGCCGATCGACAACCGCGGCATCGACGACCGCACGCGCCGCGCCGATGCGCTGGCCGCATTGCGCTGGCTCGGCAGCCAGCCGGGCGTCGACCCCGCGCGCATCGTGCTGCTGGGCTGGTCCAACGGCGCGCAGGCGGTGCTGGCCACCGTCGACGCCAGCCGCCCGTGGCCGGCCGGCACGCCGCAGGTGGAACGCGCCGTTGCGTTCTATCCCGGCTGCAAGCGCGCGGTGCGCCAGCACGATTACCGGCTGCGCACGCCCATGCTGCTGATGATCGGCGGCGCAGACGACTGGACGCCCGCGACGCGCTGCGCCATGCTGCAGTCCGCCGTGCTGGCGCGCCAGCCCAACGCGCGCTTCCGGCTCGAGATCTTCCCCGGTGCCCATCACGGCTTTGACGGCACCAGCGAGCTGCATGTCCGCCACGACGTGCCCGCTGCCGGCAACGGCGGCGTCGTGCGCAAGGCGCGTGCGGTTACCGTCGGCGGCGACGCGGTGGCGCGCGCCGCGGCGCTCGCGCAGCTCGATTCCTGGCTCGCCAGCCCCGACCCTTGAGACCTCACCGAGACCGCACCGAGGCCACACCGGGGCCCGCAGCCAGACAGACCGAACCCGGGGCGGCACGCCGCCCCGCCGCAACAGACAGAACGAAAGAACCGAACAGGAATACCGCCATGCAATGGGAAGTGGTGATCGGCCTCGAAACACACGCGCAGCTTTCGACGGCCTCCAAGATTTTTTCCGGTACCTCCACCGCCTTCGGGGCCGAGGCCAATACGCAGGCCTCGCCGGTGGACCTGGCGCTGCCGGGCGTGCTGCCGGTGCTCAACAAGGGCGCAGTCGAGCGCGCCATCCAGTTCGGCCTGGCGATCGGCGCCACCATCGCTGCGCGCAGCATCTTCGCGCGCAAGAATTACTTCTACCCCGACCTGCCCAAGGGCTACCAGATCAGCCAGTATGAGATCCCCGTGGTCCAGGGCGGCACCATCACCATCCAGGTCGAAGGCAAGAAGGGCGAGGTCTACGAGAAGACCGTCAATCTCACGCGCGCGCACCTGGAAGAAGACGCGGGCAAGTCGCTGCACGAGGACTTTGCCGGCATGACCGGCATCGACTTGAATCGCGCCGGCACGCCGCTGCTCGAGATCGTCACCGAGCCCGACATGCGCAGCGCCGCCGAAGCGGTGGCCTATGCCAAGGCGCTGCACTCGCTGGTGGTGTGGCTGGGCATCTGCGACGGCAACATGCAGGAAGGCAGCTTCCGCTGCGACGCCAACGTGTCGGTGCGCCCGGTCGGACAGAAGGAATTCGGCACGCGCCGCGAGATCAAGAACCTGAACTCGTTCCGCTTCCTGCAGCAGGCCATCGAATACGAAGTGCAGTGGCAGATCGCCGAGATCGAGGACGGCCGCAAGATCCAGCAGGCCACCGTGCTGTTCGATCCGGACACCGGCGAGACCCGCGCGATGCGCACCAAGGAAGACGCGCACGATTACCGCTACTTCCCCGACCCGGACCTGATGCCGCTGGAGATCGAGCCGGCCTGGATCGAGCGCGTGCGCAATGCGCTGCCCGAGCTGCCGGCCGCGATGCAGGCGCGCTTCGTGTCGCAATACGGCCTGTCGGCGTACGACGCGACCACGCTGACCGCGACCAAGGCATTCGCTGCCTACTACGAGGCCGTGGTCACCGATGCCGGCGCCGCCAACGCCAAACCCGCCGCCAACTGGCTGATGGGCGACGTGTCGTCGCAGCTGAACCGCGAAGGCATCGCCATCGACGACGCACCGGTCAAGCCGGCGCAGCTGGCCAGGCTGCTGGCGCGCATCGCCGACGGCACGGTGTCGAACAACACCGCCAAGAAGGACGTGTTCCCGGCCATGTGGGCGGGCGAGCATGACGGCGATGCCGATGCCATCATCGCCGCCAAGGGCCTGAAGCAGATGTCGGACAGCGGCGAGCTGGAAAAGATCATCGACGACGTGCTGGCCGCCAATGCCAAGTCGGTGGAGGAATTCCGCTCGGGCAAGGAAAAGGCGTTCAACGCGCTGGTCGGCCAGGCGATGAAGGCGACCAAGGGCAAGGCCAATCCTGCGCAGGTCAACGAGCTGCTGCGCAAGAAGCTGGGCTGAGGCCCGAGGCTTTCGAGCACTCTCGGTTTGCTCCCTCTCCCGCTTGCGGGAGAGGGGCCGGGGGTGAGGGCCGGAGGGCCAAAGGCTGACGCCCGCGGGTTAAAACCGCAGGCCCCGCTTGTTGTGGTACCTAGCTAGCCCAACGCTCTCCCTATGAGGGGAAAGGGAGAACAACTTGCCTGGGCTAGCTCGGGCGGCTCTGGGGCACCCAAAACCGCCCTCCTCTTTATGGTGATTGGCAGTTCTTGCCTACATCCCCGCCCTTCCCTTCACCGTCTCCTCCAGCAGCGACCTCAGCTTCGCCAGCGCTCCGGGGTCTCCGCGTGCCGCGGAGCGCGCGTACCAGATCTTCGCCTGCTCGATATCCCGGTCGACCACGCCCGGCTCGCCGTGCTCATAGAAGCTGCCGACGATGTACTGCGCGCCACCATCGCCGGCACTCGCCGCACGGCGGTACCACGCAAACGCCTGCGCATAGTCGCGCGGCACGCCACGCCCGGTGAAGTAATTCGTCGCCAGCTCCATCTGCGCCTGCACGTGGCCGCCTTGCGCCGCGCGCTCATACCAGCGGTTCGCCTCTTCCAGCGATTTCGGCACCAGATCGCCGCGCTCGTAAAGATCACCCCAGGTGTATTGCGCATGGGTCATGCCGTTGTCGGCCGCCTTGCGCAGCCACACCAAGGCCTCTTGCGGCCGCGCGGCTGTGCCCTCGCCGCGCAGCAGCATCATCGCGTAATTGAATTGCGCGAGGCGGTTGCCCTGGTGCGCGGCGCTGGAGAAACCCTGCAAGGCCTGGTCGAAGCGGCCCGACTCGTAGGCGGCAACAGCGTCGCGTGTCTGCGCCTGCGCGGGAGCGGGCGGCTGGGGTGCGGCGGCAGCGGGCGGCAGGCACAGCCATGCGCAGAGGATGCCGGCCAGCACGGCGGCATGCGGGAAACGGGCTTTCGACATGGCGGACTCCGGGCGCGGCGCCTTCTTCGTTCCAGTGTAGGAGTCAGCGAGGGTGCCCGGTAGGCGGCAAACTATCGGCTCGAATAATCAAAAGCCAACAAAATTTTGATCAATCATTAGTCGCATCGATAAATCCACGGAAGATCATATCCATCCTGCGCGGTGCAGCCGCCGCCACAACAGTCCGCATGCCACCGCCGTCACGCCTATCACCGCCGGATAGGCGTAGTGGAATTGCAGCTCCGGCATGAAATCGAAGTTCATTCCGTACAAGCTGAACACCACCGTCGGGATCGCCAGGATCGCGCCCCAGCCGGCAAGCCGCTTGACCACCTCGTTCTGGCCCACCGTCACCAGCGCGAGGTTGACCTGCACCGCGGTGGTCAGCATTTCGCGGATCACGTCGAGCGTGCGCACCAGCCGGCTGGCGTGGTCCTCGATGTCGCGGAAGTAGGCGCGCAGTTCCTTCGGCACCAGTTCCTCGTGCAGCCGGATCAGCTGGCTGCACATGTCCTCCACCGGGCTGACCGCATTGCGCAGGCGCAGCACCTGGCGCTTGACCCGGTACAGGTTCTCGATCGCCTCGCGGTCGAACTCGTCGCGGAAGATGCCCTGCTCCAGGTCCTCCAGCGTGTCTTCCAGACGCGTGACGATCGGCATGTAGTGGTCGACGATGAAATCCATCAGCGCGTACAGCACATAACCCGGTCCGTTGGACAGGCCTCGCGGATCGCTTTCGCAGCGCTCGCGCACCGGGGTGTAGGCGCTGCTTGCGCCGTGGCGCACCGAGACCACGTAGTTGGGACCGACGAACAGGTGCGTCTCGCCGACCACCACTTCATCTTCGGCCAGTTGTGCCGTGTTGAGCACGACGAAGACCGAATCGCCGTAGGCCTCGAGCTTGGGCCGCTGGTGCGCATCGAGCGCGTCTTCCACCGCGAGGTCATGCAGGCCGAAGGCGAGCTGCACCTGGCGCAGCAGGGTCAGGTCTGGCTCATGCAGCCCGAGCCAGACAAAGGTGCCGGGCACGCCCAGCACCGCGGGGATCTCTTCCATGCCGACCGTGCCGAGCCGCTTGCCCTGCCGGTAGGCCACGCAATTGACGATGGCGCCCATGGAACCTCCTCTGCCAGATGGCGCAATCGTAACAAGGCTTTGCAAATTGCTACGGCGGTGCATGCCAGCGCTGCGTGCCACCCGTCACTCGGCGTCATCATCGCGAGCCGCGTGACGCACAACATCTTCGCAGATGGAACGCGCAGGGCACCTGATGCGGCTCGATCTCACGGAACGCGCCAATTGTTACAGTTACTGAGTAAGAGAACGTTAGAATGTGGCATTTCCACGGTCACCCGGCTATGTCCCAGAAGAAATCGCCACGTTTCGAGCTGCGCAGTGGCAACGTCGACGCCCTCCTTCTCGCCCTCCAGACCGCCGATATGGCAGCGCTGCGGGATGACCTCCTCTCCCGGTTCGAAGCCACTCCCGATTTCTTCTCCAACGACGTGATCGCACTGGACCTGCGCGCGCTCGAGGACGATCGCGAAGTCGCGCTCGGCACGGTGATCGAGACCCTTGCCACGCTCAAGGCACGCGCCATCGGCGTGGTGGCCCGCGCGGGCCAGCGCGAATGGGCCGAGCGCTTCGGCCTGCCGCTGCTCGACAGCCAGAGCCGCCGCGGCAGTGGGGCCGATCGTGGCGCCGAGGCCAGGGCCGCCGCCGAGGCGGAGCAGGCAGCCGCACAAGCCGCGGAACAAGCCGCCGCGCAAGCCGCTGCCGAGCAGGCCGCGCGCGAGGACGCCATCCGCGCCGCGGCGCAGGCCGCCACCGACGCCGCGGTCGCCGCCGCGGTGCGCCAGCACCAGACCCTGCTGATCGACAAGCCGCTGCGCTCGGGCCAGCAGGTCTACGCGCACGGCGACGTGGTGATCCTCGACGTGGTCAGCTATGGCGCCGAGGTCATCGCCGAAGGCAATATCCACATCTATGCCCCGCTGCGCGGCCGCGCGCTGGCGGGCGTCAAGGGCAACACCGGCGCGCGCATCTTCAGCACGTGCATGGAGCCCGAACTCATTTCCATCGCCGGCATCTACCGCACCGCGGAGCAGACGCTCCCGGCCGATGTGCTCGGCAAGACGGCCCAGGTGCGCCTGGCCGAAGAAAAACTGATCCTCGAGGCGCTGCGGCTCAAGTAACCGCACCGGCATCGGGGACCCCAATCAAGCAGCGCAAGCTTCAACCTAATTACTGGACCAAAGAGCCATGGCAAAAATCATCGTTGTGACCTCCGGCAAGGGAGGCGTCGGCAAGACCACCACCAGCGCCAGCTTTGCCGCCGGCCTGGCCCTGCGCGGCCACAAGACTGCCGTGATCGACTTCGACGTCGGCCTGCGCAACCTCGACCTGATCATGGGTTGCGAGCGCCGCGTGGTGTACGACCTGATCAACGTGGTGCAGGGCGAAGCCAACCTGCGTCAGGCGCTGATCAAGGACAAGAAGTGCGAGAACCTGTTCATCCTGCCGGCCTCGCAGACGCGCGACAAGGACGCGCTGACCAAGGAAGGCGTGGAGAAGGTCATCAACGGCCTGATCGAGATGGACTTCGAGTACATCGTTTGCGATTCGCCCGCGGGCATCGAGTCGGGTGCGCTGATGGCGATGTACTTTGCCGACGAGGCACTGATCGTCACCAACCCCGAAGTGTCGTCGGTGCGCGATTCGGACCGCATCCTCGGCATCTTGTCGTCCAAGACCAAGCGCGCCAGTGAGGGCGGCGACCCGATCAAGGAACACCTGCTGATCACCCGCTACAACCCCAAGCGCGTGCACGGCGGCGAGATGCTGTCGCTGACCGACATCCAGGAAATCCTGCGCATCAAGCTGATCGGCGTGGTGCCGGAATCGGAAGCCGTGCTGCACGCATCGAACCAGGGCACGCCCGCCATCCATCTGGAAGGCAGCGACGTGGCCGACGCCTATGGCGACGTGGTGGACCGCTTCCTCGGCAAGGACAAGCCGATGCGCTTCACCGACTACCAGAAGCCGGGGCTGTTCTCCCGCATCTTCGGCAACAAATAAACGGTCCGGAGGCACATCCCAATGTCGATCCTTTCCTTCCTGCTGGGGGAGAAGAAAAAGTCCGCGTCGGTCGCCAAGGAGCGGCTGCAGATCATCCTCGCCCACGAGCGCACCGGCCATTCCGCCCCCGCCGACTACCTGCCCGCGCTGCAGCGCGAGCTGGTGGCGGTGATTTCC
Source organism: Cupriavidus consociatus (assembly GCF_017814975.1). Taxonomy (GTDB): domain Bacteria; phylum Pseudomonadota; class Gammaproteobacteria; order Burkholderiales; family Burkholderiaceae; genus Cupriavidus; species Cupriavidus consociatus. The sequence goes on along the minus strand of NZ_JAGIQA010000013.1, from coordinate 169,825 downwards.
AAGTACGTCAAGATCAGCGACCAGGACCTGCGCGTCAGCCTCGAGCGCCAGGACAACCTGGAAGTGCTCGAAGTCAAGATCGAGATCCCGCAAGGCTGATCGCGGCCGGCCCGCGACCGGTCGCGCCGGTCGCCCTAGCCCGCTCTCCATCTGTCCCGCTACAGGCCAGGGCGCAATGTCTGCGCCCTGGCCTGTCGTCTTTTGCGCTCCGCCGTAACGCGCCAGCCCAGTGACCAGGCCGCGTGGCGCCAGTTGCGCATCGCACCAAAGCTGGAATTTGTAGCGGCGCGACAACGGATTCGCACCAAAATCCTGCTTGAAAGCCGGGCCTGGCGGACATTTGTGTCCTTAGTGCTTACGTTTTGTTAAATTTTCGCCGGCGTTTACACGAAACGTAGACCTTCGTCCCTGCCGTGATCCGGCGGAGAACAGTACAAGACAGAAAAGGAGCACCATGAAGAAATCGGCCATCGTCCTCGCAGCCGGCAGCCTGTTGGCAGGTTCGGCATTCGCCCAGTCGTCCGTCACCCTGTACGGTATCGTTGACCAGAGCATTCGCTTCCAGACGAACTCGAGCGCCAACAACGACAACCTGTGGGAACTGACCAACGGCGCAGTGACCAACAGCCGCTGGGGCATCAAGGGCAGCGAAGCCCTGGGCAACAACCTGAAGGCGATCTTCCAGCTGGAAAACGGCTTCGATCCGGACACCGGCCGTGCCAACCAGGGTGGCCGCCTGTTCGGCCGTCAAGCCTATGTGGGCCTGTCGGGCGACTTCGGCACGATCAAGCTGGGCCGCCAGTACACCGAAGGCTTTAATTTCTTCGGCGACTACGATCCGCTGACCATCGGCAACTACACCAACAACGCCTGGCCGTTCTTCCTGACCAACTTCCGCAACGACAACGTCGTCAGCTACGGCGGCAAGTTCGGCGGCCTGGACGTTGGCGCCAGCTACGGCTTCGGCGAGCAGCCGGGCAGCATGAGCCAGAACCAGTACTGGGGCGCGCGCGCTGCTTACACCTACGGTCCGTTCGGCATCGGCGGCGTGTACCAGGAAGTCCGCAACACCACCGGCCAGAAGCAGCAGATGTGGGGCGCTGCCGGTAAGTACTCGATCGGCCCGGCAAAGATCTTCCTGGGCTACATCGGCGGCCAGGACCGCACTGGCTCGGTCGACGCTTCGCTGAACTTCACCGGTGGCGCGACGCAGAACCCGGTCCCGGCTGGCGGCAACTTCGCGGCTAACCCGCGCAAGGACACCATCGGCTACATCGGCATGACCTACCAGGCCACCCCGGCCCTGGCCCTGACCGGCGTGTTCTACGGCGACTACGTCGAGAACGTCAACGGCGTGAACGACAACAACGGCCGCCGCTACACCGGCGTGCTGCTGGCCGAGTACTCGCTGTCCAAGCGCACCCAGGTCTATGGCACCGTGGACTTCAACAAGGTCTCGGGCGGCACCATCACCGAAATGCCGGGCCGCAACAACCAGACCGGCGCTGCCGTCGGTATCCGCCACATCTTCTGATCGTCACCCGATCAGCAGTCCCTGGCGAAAGGCACCTTCGGGTGCCTTTTTTCATGGGCGCGCGCTGCCCTCATGCTGCAGCGCGCTCGATCCGTTCCAGCCGGTAGCCATGCGTGTAGACCGGCGTCAGCCGCAGCGCCTGCGACGCCTGCAGGCCGAGCTTGCTGCGCACGCGCGACACATGGGTATCGATGGTGCGCGACAGCGACGAGATCTCGCGCCCCCAGACCGCGGCGGTGATATGGTCGCGCGTGACAATGCGGCCTTCGTTGCGGAACAACAGCACGGCGAGGTCGAACTCCTTGGGCGTCAGGCAGACGGGATGCCCGTTGCACGTGGCCGTGCGCATGGCGCAGTCGAAGGCGTATTCGCCCAGCCGCAGCGGCGCGTGCGGCGATTGCACCGGGGGGTAGGCGCGCCGCAGCAGGCTTTCCACGCGGGCCGACAGTTCGGCGGGACGCACCGGCTTGACCATGTAGTCGTCGGCGCCGGCGGCGAGCGCGCTGATGATGTCCTGCTCGGCATCGCGCCCGCTGAGAAACATCACCGGCACGCGCCGGTCGAGATGCGTGCGCACCCATGCCAGCACCTCGCGCCCGGACAGGTCCGGCATCGACCAGTCGAGCAGCAACAGGTCGAAGCACGCGTTGCGCAGCGCCAGCAGCAGCTTGCGGCTTTCGGTGAAGGTCACGCATTCATGCCCGCCGCCGGCGATGATCCGGCGGATCATTGCCGCATCGGCGGGCGCGTCTTCTAGCGATGCAATCTTCTTTCCCATATGTGGTCTCCGGCGACGTTTGCCGGCCATGCAGCGCACCGTGGCTGCCGGCCGTAGCGGCTCATTTAAGACCGCGCGACCGGCGGGACGAATAGGAAAGACCTCAATTCGGGCTTTCAACAATCTTTTACTTCTTGCTTCAGCACCGTGCCCATAACATGGCTTCGCCGGGGTGCCGGGCAGCCGGTGCCGTGTGGCACAGCCATGTTTGCATCAGCGTTCCCGCATTCGCGCATTCCCGCATTCCTATTCCCTGCCCGCATTCTTTGCCGGCGGCACCGCCCCGGCAGGAGCCATGACCGTGAAGATTGCCTCGCTGCAGGCCGATCCGACCCTCGCCATCCGCATCGAACAGACCCTGCGCCTGAACGGCCACCAGTGCCGGCGCTACCTCAATGGCCGCACGCTGCTGGGCGCGCTGCACGCCGAGCCGTTCGACTTGCTCATCCTCGATTGCGAAACGCCGGGAATCCCGGCGCTGGACGTGCTGGCGTGGGTGCGGCGCTCGCTGGGCCATGACCTGCCGGTGATGCTGACCGGCGGCTCGAATGAAGTGGACTTTGTCGCGGCCTGCTTTGCGCAGGGCGCCGACAGCTACCTGCCGGGGCCGCTGCGGCTGGGCGAGCTGGCTGCGCGCGTGCAGGCGCTGCTGCGGCAAGCGCGGCTGTCCACGCAAGCCTGCGACGTGGCGCATGGCGCGTTCCGCTTCGCCCCCTCCGAGCGGCGTGCCTGGGTGCATGGCAGACCGGTGCCGCTGGCGCCGAAGGAGTTCGACCTGGCCGTGCTGCTGTTCCGGAATCTCGGCAGCGTGGTACCGCGCCAGACCATGGTCGACGAGGTGTGGCGCTACCACATCGAGCCGACCTCGCGCACGGTCGACAGCCATCTGTCGCGCGTACGCACCAAGCTGTCGCTGTGGCCGCACAACGGCGTGCGGCTGTCGTCGGTCTATGGGCTGGGGTGCCGGCTCGATACCGCCTGAGCCGGCCGTGGCCGGATCAGTCCGCCTTGATGCTCGCTTCCTTGACGATGCGTGCGTTCTCCGCGTACTCCTCGCGGATCGCCTTGCCGAATTGCGCCGCGGTGCCGCCGGTCGGCACCTCGCCGCCCTTGAGCAGGCGCTCGTGGACTTCCGGTTCGGCGAGTGCCTTGTTCAGCTCGGCATTCAGGCGGTCGATGATCGCCGTGGGAGTCTTGCCCGGCGCGAAGATGCCGAAGGTCGAAGTCAGGTTGGCCTTGGGGTAGCCCAGCTCCGCCAGCGTCGGCACCTGCGGCAGGCTTTCCAGGCGCCTGGGCGCGCCGACCGCCAGCGCGCGCAGGCGGCCGGCCTGCATATGCTGGGTCAGCGCCGGGCTGGCGTTGGTGCTCATCACCTCGAACTGGCCACCGAGCGCATCGTTCATCTGCTGGCCAGCGCCCTTGTACGGGATCAGCGTGATGTCGGCCTTCGACTTCTGCCTGATTTGTTCCAGCACTACATGGCCGACCGTACCCAGTCCCGAAGTCGCCCAGCGCACCGAGCCCGGCCTGGCAAGGGCGTGGCCGACCACGTCGGCGAAGCCCTTGCCGCTGAAGCCATTGGTGGCGATCACCAGCACCGGCGAGTACATCACGCTCATCACCGGTGCCACGTCCTTCTGCGGATCGTAGTTGACATGGCCGACATGCGGGTTCAGCGTCAGCGGGCTGGTCGAGGCGAAGCCGAGCGTATAGCCGTCCGGCGCCGCCTTGGCGACGGTGTCGATGCCAATGCTGCCGCCGGCGCCGGCCTTGTTCTCGACCACCACCGAGGTGCCCATCTGCGCCGACAGGCGCTCGCCGAGCGCGCGCGCCACGGTGTCGCTGATGCCGCCGGTGGGATAGGCGACGATCAGCCGGATCGGGCGGCTGGGGTAGTTGTCGGCGGCGGCTGCAGGCAGAGCGGCGGCCAGCAGGCCGGCGGCAACGGTGGCTGCCAGCAGGGTCGGGCGGAAGGGGAAGTCCATGGTGTCGGGAATACGGGGAGAGAGTCCGGGGCGCGCCTTCGCCGGGCAGAGCTGCCAGCCGGCGCGCGACAGCCGCAATCTTAGCCGATCGGTTGCGCGCTCAACAATGCTCAGCGCACCAGCGGGCGCTCCGGTACCCAGGAGACAAAGAGTTCGTTGGCGCGGTCATAGAGCCGCCAGACCGTGCCGCAGTCGCGGCAGGCAAAGGTCAGCATGCTGAACGGGACGCCCGCGGCGCTCTGGCTGACCAGCGGCGCGGTATTTCGCAGCGCCAGGCAAGCAGGCGGCTCACGCCGGCGTGGATCGGCGGCAAGCTCCAGGCAGCGTTCGCAGGCCGGCGTCGCGTTGGACGGCGTCGGGACAGGTTGGGAGGTGACCGGAGTCATCGGGGGCTGCGGGAGCATCGTGGGCACGGCGGACTTCATGCCCGCCATGATGCCGCAAAACGCCGGTTGGCAGCAGTCCGCCGCGGCCGCGGCGGTGCCCATGCACTCAGTTTGCCGCGCGCTGCCCCAGCCAGACACTCGCCAGCACCAGCAACGCCCCGACCGCCTGCACCGCGGTCAGCGCCTGCCCCAGCACCAGGAAGCCAAGCACGGTGGCGCTGACCGGGCTCAACAGGCCCAGCGCCGACACCGCCGACGACGGCATGCGCCCCACCCCGCGGAACCACAGCGCATAGGTCACGCCAGCGCCGACGATGCTCAGCCAGCCATAGCCCAGCCAGTTGGCCAGCGTGAAATGCCCGGGCAGCGGCTCCAGCGCCAGTGCGAACGGCAGCAGGAACAGGCCACCCGCGCACAGCTGCCACGCGGTCAGCACCAGCGGCGATTGCGGGGAGTGCGGCGGCTGCCAGCGCCGCGTCAGCACCGTGCCCACCGCCATCGATGCCGCACCCGCGGCCGCCGCGGCCACGCCGATGGCGTCGAGCCGCGCCGCCGGCCCCAGCACCAGCAGCGCCACCCCCAGCAACCCGCCCACGCCTGCCAGCCAGGCCGTGGTGCGGGGGCGCGCGCCCAGCCAGGCCCAGGCCAGCACCACCACGATCAGCGGCTGAATCGCGCCAACGGTGGCGGCCACGCCGCCGGGCAAGCGGTACGCGGCGATAAACAGCATCGCCTGGAAGAAGCCGATATTGAGCACGCCCAGCACCGCCGCCCGCCACCACCAACTGCCCGCAGGCAAGGTGCGGCCCCAGGCCAGCATCAGCAGCCCGGCCGGCAGCGCGCGGATCACGCCGGACAGCAGCGGCTGGCCCGGCGGCAGCCACTGGCTGGTGACGAGGTAGGTGCTGCCCCAGATCGCTGGCGCCAGGCCGGTGAGCAGGATGTCCCGCAGCGGCAGCCCGCCGGATGCGGGATACGCCGGAGCCGCAGAAGTTACGCCGGCAGAAGCGGTGGTAGAACCATTCGTCTTCATTTCAAGTTTCTTGATATCAAGATAAATCCACTTTACGAAGCAGATCGTTTGATGTCAAGATACTTCCGTCCCTGCCTGAATATGCCGATGCCAGCCCGCCGCAAACCCCAGCCACCCATCCCCGACGACTTGCCAGACCATGTCGACACCATCCTCGCCCAATGGGCGCGCGAACGCCCTGACCTGGATGCCTCGCCGATGGGCCTGATTGGCCGCGTGGGCCGGCTCAACCGGCATACCGGCAAGTCGATCGAGTCCGCGCTGGCGGAAACGGCGCTGCAGCCGTGGGAATTCGATGTCCTGGCGACGCTGCGGCGCTCCGGCCCGCCGTTTGCGCTGTCGCCGGGCGCGCTGATCGGCTCGCTGATGATCACGTCCGGCACCATGACCAACCGGCTCGATCACCTGGAGCGCGCGGGCCTGGTGCGCCGCCGCCCCAACCCGGACGACCGGCGCGGCCTGCTGGTGGAACTGACCGACGCCGGGCGCGAGCGCATCGATCATGCGGTGGCAGTACACGTCGAGAACGAGCACCGCCTGGTGGAGGCACTCAACACCACGGAACGAGCCCAGCTGGCCACATTGCTGCGGCGCTGGCTGCGCCAGTTCGAACCGCCGCCTGGCGACGGCGAGACCAGCGACGCCTGAGTTCTGGCTGCCCCGGAGCCCCCGGGAAGCCAGCCGTGTCAGGCGTGAGCGCGCTCGCGCAGGTCCGGCAGGAACACCGTCAGCAGCCCCAGCAGCGGCAGGTAGGCACAGTACTCATACACCGCGCGGATGCCATGCGTATCCGCCATCCCGCCCAGCACCGCGGCGCCAATGCCGCCCATGCCGAAGGCAAAGCCGAAGAACAGCCCCGACACCATGCCGACCTTGCCGGGGATCAGTTCCTGCGCGAACACCAGGATCGCCGAGAACGCCGAGGCCAGGATAAAGCCGATGATGAAGGTCAGCACCGTGGTCCAGGCCAGGCCCACGTGCGGCAGCAGCAGCGTGAACGGCGCCACGCCAAGGATCGATGCCCAGATCACGCGCTTGCGCCCGATGCGGTCGCCGATCGGACCGCCGAGGATGGTGCCCGCCGCCACCGCGAACAGGAACAGGAACAGGTGCAGCTGGGCGTTCTGCTGCGCCAGCCCGAAGCGCTCCATCAGGTAGAAGGTGTAGTACGAGGTCAGGCTGGCCATGTAGAAGTACTTGGAGAACACCAGCACCATCAGCACCAGCAACGCCCGCATCACCACGCGCGTCGGCACCGGGCTGGCCGCGGCGCCAGCGGCCTTGCGCTTGCGCGCGCCCTGCGCCAGCTGGCGCGCATACCAGCCGCCGATGCGCCACAGCACCACGATGCCCACCAGCGCCGCCAGCGAGAACCACGCCAGGCTGGCCTGCTGGTGCACGATCAGCGCCGCCAGCAGCGGCCCCATGGCACTCCCGCCGTTGCCGCCGACCTGGAAGATCGATTGCGCCAGCCCGTGCCGGCCTCCCGACGCCATGCGCGCGACGCGCGACGACTCGGGATGGAAGATCGACGAGCCGGTGCCGACCAGCGCCGCCGCCACCAGCAGCACGCCGTAGGTCGGCGCCACCGACAGCAGCAGCAGGCCGCCGAGCGTGAAGGCCATCGCCACCGCCAGCGAATGCGGCCTGGGATGCTTGTCGGTGTACAGGCCGACCACCGGCTGCAGCAGCGAGGCGGTGACCTGGTACGTCATGGTCAGCAGCCCGATCTGCGTGAAGCTCAGGTTAAAGCCACCCTTGAGCATCGGGTAGATCGCCAGGATCAACGACTGGATCATGTCGTTGAGGAAGTGGGCGAAGCTGATCGCCGACAGCACGCGGAAGCCGGTGCGTTCGGCCTGCGCCGGCGTGGTGGACGTGCTGGAAGCGGAGGCGCCGGACGGCGCGGAGTCGATGGTTGTGCTCATTGGCGGCTCTCGACAAACGGAAAGCGGCCAGCGGGGGCGCTGGCCAGACAGGACTGCGAGCCTGGATGCTAGCTGGCGCGCACGCGCCTGTCCTGCGAGAATGGGTCCGCAACCTTGGAGAAAAGGACATGCCGCGCGCCCCTCGTGCCCCCGACGACACCGCCCCGTCCGGTTCCACGGCCCGGCGGCGTGTCCGCGGTCTGCCGCTGCCCTCCGCCGCCACGCCGGGGGACACCTACAGCGATCCCCCGCGCTACGTCCGCTACGACCGCAGCCCGATGCCGGTCGCCGCGATGGCCGCGGACTACCTGCCCGGCGAAATGACCAGGCGGCACCAGCACCCGCATGCGCAGCTGATCCACGCAGTGCACGGCGTCATGGTGGTGGCCACCGACGAAGGCCAGTGGATCGTGCCGCCCACGCGCGGCATGTGGATGCCGGGCGGCACCATGCACTGGATCCGCATGGTCGGCCACGTGCAGATGCGCACCGCTTATATCCGACCGGATGCCGCGCCGGGCCTGCCGCAGCGCTGCACCGTGCTCGGCATCTCGCCACTGCTACGCGAGCTGATCCTGGCCGCGATTGATATCCCCCTGCCCTATGAACCGGATACGCGCGATGCGCGTTTGATGCGGCTGCTGCTCGATGAAGTCCTGCTGGTGCCATCGCTGCCGCTGCACCTGCCGCGCCCGATGGACGCGGGCCTGCGCCAGATCTGCGACGCGATCGTGCAAACACCGGACACCGCGCTGACACTGGCGGACTGGGGCGAAAAACTGGGTGTGGATCCCAAGACCATCCAGCGCCGCTTTGCGCGCGAGACTGGCATGACCTTCGGGCAATGGCGCCAGCAGGCGCGACTGCTGGCGGCGCTGGAAAAGCTGGCCGCGGGCAGCAAGGTGGTCGACGTGGCGCTGGACCTGGGCTACGACAGCCCCAGCGCGTTCGCGACGATGTTCAGGCGGCAATTCGGCGTGCCGCCGAGCGCGTTCTTCCGGTAGGAAACCGACCACTGGCGGCCGTCGTGAGGGCTCCCCTCTCCCGCGAAGTGGGAGAGGGATGGGGGTGAGGGCCGGAGCCTCCACGAACTGGGTCTCATCGTGCTTGCCATACGCACGCCCTCACCCCCGGCCCCTCTCCCGCGCGCGGGAGAGGGGGGAAAACCTTCTCCGCTCAACGCCCCAGATACCGCTCCACCAGCCGCGTCCAGTACGCCGCCCCCACTGTCAGGTTCTCGTCGTTGAAGTCGTAGCCCGCGTTGTGCAGCAGCGGCTGGTTGGCACCATTGCCCAGCCGCACGAAGCAGCCCGGACGCTGCTGCAGGTAATACGCAAAGTCCTCGCTGCCCGTGATGCGCGCGGCCTGCGACACCACCTTGTCGGCGCCGACCAGTTCCTCCGCCACCTGGCGCGCAAACTCGGTCTCGCGCTCGCTGTTCACCAGCACCGGATAACCGCGCACGTAGTCGACCTCCGCCACCGCGCCATAGCCCTCGGCCTGCGAAATCGCCAGCTGGCGGATGCGGTTTTCCAGCGAAGCGCGCACATCGGGGCTGAACGAACGCACGCTGATCTCCATGCGCGCGCTGTCCGGGATCACATTGGGTGCGTGGCCGGCGTGCAGCGTGCCGATGCTCACCACCGCAGCCTCGTTCGGGTCCACGAAGCGCGACACCACCGATTGCAGCGCCATCACCAGGCTGCCGGCCACCAGGATCGGATCGACCGACTGGTGCGGACGCGCCGCATGACCGCCCTTGCCTCGGATGGTGATGGTGACGGTGTCGCACGCCGCCATGAACGGGCCCGAGCGGAACAGGAAGGTGCCCTGCTCCACGCCCGGATGGTTGTGCAGGCCGAAGATCGCGTCGCACGGGAAGCGCTCGAACAGCCCGTCGGCCAGCATGCGCTCGGCGCCACCGCCCGCGCCGATTTCCTCGGCCGGCTGGAAGATCAGGTGGACAGTGCCGTCGAAGTTGCGCGTACGCGCCAGCTGCCGGGCCGCGCCGAGCAGGATCGCGGTGTGGCCATCGTGGCCGCAGGCATGCATGCGGCCGGCATTGGCGCTGGCGTAAGGCAGGCCTGTGCGCTCGTGGATCGGCAGCGCGTCCATGTCGGCGCGGATGCCGATACTGCGCGTGCCCTCGCCACATTGCAGCGTCCCGACCACGCCGGTCCCGCCCACGCCACGCGTGACCGTGAAGCCCCACGCTTCCAGCAGGCTGGCAACCAGGCCGGAAGTACGGACCTCGTCAAAAGCTAGTTCGGGATTCTGGTGAATGTTGCGCCGGATCGCTTCAAGTTCGGCGCGGCTGTCCAGGGTGTCGGCCAGCCCGCAGTAGCGGCGCTTGAGTGTGGTACCGAGGTAGGACTCGATCTCGGGGGCGTGCTCTGACATGACGTTTGCTCTCTGGCGAAACTGTATAACCAGTATTTCACGCAGAAAACGCAAGCGAAATGCCAAGTGTGTGATTTCGTGTAAATCGATGCGATCCGGTCGTTTTCGGCACCGGAACCGTTGCGCGCACGGCACGCTTTGTATGGAAACCCAACGCTTTGTGTGAAAGCGTTTCGACGGGGAACCATTGAAACGGGCGCTTTTTACCTGGGTTGAAGCATTGCGCAACGCACGGCGGCGTCACGGCGTCACCTTGTCGAGTGACGCCGCCCCCTGTCCGGATTGCGCCGGGAGTTTTGATCAGCGCTCGCCGTAGGCGACCACGCGCTGGCTCTGCACGCCGAGCCCTTCCACGCCCAGGCGCATGGTGTCGCCCGCCTTCAGGAAGCGCGGCGGCTTGAAGCCCATGCCCACGCCCGGCGGCGTGCCGGTCGCGATCAGGTCGCCTGGCAGCAGTGTCATGAAGCGGCTGACATAGCTGACCACGGTCGCCACGTCGAAGACCATGGTCGCGGTGCTGCCGCGCTGCACGCGCTCGCCGTTGACCTCCAGCCACAGGCCCAGCGCCTGCGGGTCCGCCACTTCATCGCGCGTCACCAGCCACGGGCCGGCCGGGCAGAAGGTGTCGCAGCCCTTGCCCTTGTCCCAGGTACCGCCGCGCTCGATCTGGAACTCGCGCTCGGACACGTCGTTGACCACGCAGTAGCCGGCCACGTGGTTCAGTGCCTCTTCGCGCGAGACATTGCGCGCGACCGTGCCGATGACCACGCCAAGCTCCACCTCCCAGTCAGTCTTCTCCGAGCCGAACGGCAGCATCACGTCATCGTCCGGCCCGTTCAGCGAGCTGTTGGCCTTCAGGAACACGATCGGCTCGGCCGGCAGCGGCATGCCGGCCTCGGCGGCGTGATCGGCATAGTTCAGGCCAATCGCCACGATCTTGCCGATACCCGTCCAGGGCACCCCGAAACGCGCGCCTTCGATGACAGGCAGCGCCGCCACGTCCACCTGCGCCAAGCGCGCAAGCGCCGCGGGCGCCAGCTCGCCCGGGCCGATCTCGCCCACCACGCCGCTCAGGTCGCGCACGCGGCCCTCCGCATCGATCACGCCAGGGCGCTCGGCGCCGGGATTGCCTACTCGAACCAGTTTCATTTTCGTTGTCTTCCTTGGGATTATTCAGGCGGAATGCTTCAGGCCGGCGTCGCGCGCCCCGGCCTCGGCCAGCGAAGCCGCCACCACGGCGAGCACCTCGGTCGCGGTGTTTTCGGAATGCCGGCGCAGCACCTGCGCCAGGCGCGGCCTGCCAGGCTCGCGCAGCGCGGCCATGATTTCCTCATGTTCCTCATGCGACTCCTGCCAACGCAGGATATCGGCATTGGCGGCGCCGCGCGCGCGGTGGACCTTGCTCATCAGCGTGGCGTAGACGCCGGCCAGCACCGGGTTGGCCGCGCCGTCGATGATGAGCTGGTGGATTTCCTGGTTGATGCGGAAATAGTCGGTGCGCCGCCCCGCGGCATGCGCGTCGATCATGGCCTGGTGGCGCCGCTCCAGCTTTGCCATGGCGGCGTCGCCCAGCCGCTGCGCCGCCAGCTCGCCGGCCAGCGCCTCGAGCCCGTGCAGGGTCTCGAAGGTGGCGCGCAACTCCTCCAGGTCGAGCGGCGCCACGCGGTAGCCGATGTATTGCCGGTGCAGCACCAGTCCCTCGGAGACCAGCACCTTGAGCGCCTCGCGCAGCGGCGTCTTGGAGACGTCGAAGGTCTCGCAGAAGGCGCGTTCGTCGATGCGGGCGCCGGGCGGCAACTCGCCCTCTTCGATCATGGTGCGCAGCCGGGCAGCGATGCCGGCGGACATGCCGAGGGTGCGCAGGCGCGTAGTTGGGGAAAGCGTTTGTGTCACAGACGTCACCAGATTGGGGAAATGCACCACGAGAAGGCTATCACATCCCAAAATTGTGCATCCGCAACATCGTAAAATCAATAACTTACGAGCGTTGTAATTACAGATTACGTATCTTATACTCCGACCTGTTGCGCGACACCCATTAAAACCGCCCACCCAAGGACCGAGACAAGGAGACGCCGCCATGCAAACGACAAGCCAGGCGACGGTGTTGACGGAGGCCAAGACCTCCGTGCGCTGGAAGATTTTTTTGATGATGCTGTTCCTCATCGCGATCAACTACATCGATCGCGCCTCGCTTTCGGTGGCCATGCCGCTGATCGCGAAGGAGTTCGACCTCAGTCCCACCATGCAGGGCCTGATTCTCAGTTCGTTCTTCTGGACCTACGCGCTGATGCAGGTGCCGGGCGGCATGCTGGCCGACAAGTACAAGCCCCGCATCGTGATCGCCTGCGCCACCGTGTTCTGGGGGCTCGCCCAGACCATCGCGGCGTTCACCACCAATGCCATGTCACTGATGCTGACCCGGCTCGGCCTGGGCGCCGCCGAAGCGCCGATCTACCCGGCCGGCGGCAAGCTCAATGCGATCTGGATGACGCAGAACGAACGCGGCCGCGGCGCCACGCTGCTTGACGGCGGCGCGCCGCTGGGCGCGGCGCTCGGCGCGATCATCATCACGTGGCTGATCGCCTCGCTGGGCTCGTGGCGCCTGGCCTTTATCGTGGCCGGCGTGGGCACCGTGCTGGCCGGCTTCATGGCCTGGTACTACGTACGCAATTCCCCGCGCGAGCACCGCGGCGTGAACGAAATGGAAGCGCGCTACATCGAGGAAGCGCAGGCCAACGAGCATCGCGCCGAACCGGCCAACCTGTCGGGCCGCTCGCTCGATTTCTTCAAGTACCGCTCGGTGTGGTGCATGGCGATCGGCTGGATGTGCTTCAACACCGTGTTCTACGGCCTGCTGACGTGGATGCCCAACTACCTGAACAAGGTCCACGGCTTCGACATCAAGCAGATGGGCGGCGCCAGCTTCATCATCTTCTTCAGCGGCTTTATCGGCGAACTGATCGGCGGCTGGATCGCCGACAAGTGGAAAGAGGCGGGCGGCCGTCCCAACGTGGTGATGCGCACGCTGTTCGGCATTGCCGCGGTGGTGGCCACGGCGTCGATCTTCTCGGTGGCCTATGTCAGCGACCCGATCATCGTGGTGGTGCTGCTGTCGTCCACGCTGTTCTTCCTGCGCTGGTGCGGCCTGTTCTGGTGTGTCCCGTCGATGCTCGGCACCCGCAACAAGGTCGGCTTCCTGGGCGGCGTGATGAACCTGGGCGGCAATATCGGCGGCATCACCGTGCCCATCATCGTCGGCATGATCGTGCAGTTCACCGGCTCGTACTTCCTGGCACTGATGTTCTTCGCCGCTGCTGGCGTGGGCCTGCTGCTGGCCTCGACCGCCATCGACTACGAGACCAAGATTCCGGTCTGATCCTGATCCTCGCGGATCGAATCATCGAATTCCAAGACGAACGGGGGACCGGCAACGTCCGTCCCCGCATCCACTCCCAAGACCACACATGACCAAGCAAATCCGACTCGGCATGCTCACGCCGTCTTCCAACACGGCGCTCGAGCCCATCACCAGCGCGATGGTTGCCGGCCTGCCCAACGTCAGCGCGCATTTCTCGCGCTTCACCGTGACCGAGATCTCGCTGCGCGACCAGGCGCTGGGGCAGTTCAACCTCGACAAGATCCTGGCAGCCGCCAGCCTGCTGGCCGATGCGCGCGTCGACGTCATCGCCTGGAACGGCACCTCGTCCGGCTGGCTCGGCTTCGACAAGGATGAAGCGCTGTGCAGGCAGATCACCGAGGCGACCGGCATCCCGGCCACCACGTCGGTGCTGGCGCTCAACGAAATCCTGGAAAAGACCGGTGCGCGCAACTTCGGCCTGGCCACGCCGTACCTGCACGACGTGCAGCAGCGCATCATCGCCAACTATGAACGCAGCGGCTTTCACTGCGTGGCGGAAAGCCACCTCGACCTGCACGTGAACTACAGCTTTGCCGAGGTCGAAGCGGACACCATCCGCGAGATGGTGCGCGGCCTCGCCCAGCACGGCCCGCAGGCGATCACCACGTTCTGCACCAACCTGCGTGCGGCGCACCTGGCCGAGGAGCTTGAAGCCGAGACGGGGATCCCGCTGTACGACACCATTTCGACGGTGGTGTGGAAATCGCTGCGCCTGTGCGGCGTGGATACGCGCGAGCTGAAAGGGTGGGGGCGGTTGTTCCGGGAAGTGGAGTGATCGGTTAGACCACCACACCCTGCGGCGCGATGACAATACTCGCACCGAAGGTTTTCTCCCCTCTCCCGCTGGCGGGAGAGGGGCAAGGGGGGAGGGCCGGCGCATGGCAAGCACGACGCCGCCTCACTCCGGAGACACGCTTACCCCCACCCCCGGTCTTTCTCCATAAATGGGAGAGGGGAGCGCCCCATCGCACGGCGAGACGCTGTGCAAATCTGCAATCCCCCTCCGCACGCCCGCGCATTGCCGCACCGAACCCGCGATCCTAGACTGCTCGCACGGCCCCACGATGGCGTGGCGGCCAGCCAACCCCAAACAGGATCGCGATGAAGCTCTACTACTCCCCAGGTGCATGCTCGATGTCCGTCCACATCGCGCTGCGCGAAGCCGGCCTGCCCGTCACGCTGGCCCGTGTCGACCTCCAGCATCACAAGCTGGCGCAGCCCGAGCACGGCAGCGACGATTACTACGCCATCAACCCGCGCGGGTACGTGCCGCTGCTGCAGCTCGACGACGGCTCACGCCATACCGAAGTGGCATCGCTGCTGCAGTACATCGCCGATCTCGTGCCCGAACGCAACCTGCTGCCGGCTGCCGGCACGCGTGAGCGGCTGGAAGCCAACGGCTGGCTGACGCTGGTCTCCACGGAACTGCACAAGGTATTCAGCCCGTGGCTGTGGCACAAGGATACCGCGCCGGACACGCAGGCGGCATGCAAGGCCAAACTGCAGGCGCGCTTCGCCGAACTCGACCGCCATCTGCAAACGCGCCAATACCTGATGGGCGAGCGCTACACCGTGGCCGATGCGTACTGCTTCACCATCCTTGGCTGGGCGCGCATGCTGATGATGCCGCTGAGCGCGTACCCGTCGCTGCAGCAATACCTGTCGCGCGTGGCCGCACGGCCCGCGGTGCAGGACGCGATGCGCGCCGAAGGGCTGGTGCGCGACTGAGCCGACCGGCGCAGGGCGCTGCTCAGCGCTGCGCGCCGAGCAGCGATTCGATCTTCGCCACCAGTTCCTTGTCGTCCGGCCTGGTGCGGCTGTCATAGCTGGCCACCACCTTGCCGTCGCGGCCGATCAGGTATTTGTAGAAGTTCCACTTTGGCGTGGTGCCGGTCTGTCTGGCCAGCAGCGCGTACATCGGGTTGGCGTCGCTGCCGCGCACGTGCGACTTGCCCAGCATCGGGAACTTGACACCGTAGGTGTTGTAGCAGAAGTCTGCGATCTGCTTCTCCGAGCCCGGCTCCTGCGAGAAATCGTTGGACGGGAATCCCAGCACCACCAGGCCGCGCGCATTGTATTTGGCGTGCAGCGCTTCGAGGCCTTCATATTGCGGCGTGAAGCCGCAATAGCTGGCCGTGTTGACTACCAGCACCACCTTGCCGGCGTACTGGCACAGGTTCTGCGGCGCTTCGTCCTGCAGGCGCGGGAAGGTGAAGTTGAGCGATGCCGGGCAAGCGCCGGCCGGCGTCGTGGCAGCGGGCGCCGCCGGCTTGTCGGCGGCGCGGGCAGGCGAGGGCAGCAGTGCCGACGCGGCGAGCGCCACGGCGGCGAAGGCAAGGGAATAGCTATTCAGGGAACGACGGAACATGGCGACGGGGCTCCAGGGGGCGGCTCGCTGCATCGGGTACGCGTAGTCTACGCCGATGACGTGTCCGCTGCCGCCCGCCGCTTCAGTCCATCGCCAGCGTGGCCGCGTGCTCGGTGACGCTGCCGCGCAGCTCCAGGTCCGGCATGCTGCGCACGATCAGCAGCGCCAGCACCGACGCGGCCGCACCGACCGCAAAGATCAGGTGGAAGCCCGACTCGACGCCGCCCGCCAGCACGTGCTGCACCGCCGGCGACAACTGCGCCAGGGCTTCGCTGCCATGGCGCAGCGCGCCGAGGTCGAGCGCCTGCGTCACGCTCGAAGCCGCCAGCGCATGGCGGAATTCCAGCGTCAGCAGCGTACCCGCCAGCGCCCCGCCCAGCGCGCTGCCGAGCGAGCGCAGCACCAGCAGCGCGCCGGTACCGGCGCCGGTATCGCGGCGCTCCAGCACGTTCTGCACGCTCATCAGCGTGGCCACCATGGTGATGCCCAGGCCAACGCCGGCCAGCGCCATCGCCATCAGCACAACACCCAGCGGCACCGCCGGCGTCACCAGCGCCAGCACGATCAGGCCGAGCGCGCCGGCGACATAGCCCGCCGTCAGGATGCCGCGCATACGGCCCACGCGCGGCGCGACCCAGGCCACGATAAAGTTGCCCGCCACCGTCGCCAGCAGGAACGGCATCACCAGCAGGCCGGAGGTCGAGGCATCGGCGCCTCGCACCAGCTGGAAGTGCAGCGGCAGCGCAAAGATGCACAGGAAGATATTGAGCGCCGACAGCGCCGATGCCGCCACGCCCATCACATAGGCGCGGTTGGCAAACAGCCGCGGCGGCAGCATCGGGTCGGCGGCGCGGCGCTCCTGCCACGCCAGCAGCGCCACCGCCACGGCCGCGGCGACGAGCAGTGCAGCCAGCTCCGGCGACAGCCAGTCATAGACATCGCCACCCCAGCTCATCGCCAGCAGGAAAGCGACAATGGCCACCGCCAGCAGCAGCGCGCCCAGCCAGTCCACGCGCGCGCTACCGCCGCGCGGCGGCAGCAGCGCCAGGCCGCGATAGCACATCACCATCGCCAGCAGGCCCAGCGGCACGTTGACCCAGAACAGCCAGCGCCACGACATGTGGTCCGACACCCAGCCGCCCACCAGCGGCCCCGCGATCGAAGCCACCGCCCACACCGTGGCCAGGTAGCCCTGGTAACGCCCGCGCTGGCGCGGCGCGACCACGTCGGCGATGGCCGCCTGCGCCAGCGACATCAGCCCGCCGCCGCCCACGCCCTGCAGCGCGCGGAACAGGATCAGCTGCCCCAGCGTCTGCGCGAGCGCGCACGCCACCGAGGCGCCGATGAACAGCGTGATCGCCACCATCAGCAGGCGGCGCCGCCCGAAACTGTCGGAAAGCTTGCCGTACAGCGGCGTAGTCACCGTCGACACGATCAGGTACGCGGTCACGATCCACGACAGGTGGCCAAACCCGTTCAGGTCATTGGCGATGGCAGGCACCGCCGGGATCACCACGGTCTGGTCCAGCGCCGCCAGCAGGATGCACAGCACGATGCCGCCGATCACACGCATGATGGCGCGATGGTCATGGACGGGCGTTGGAATGGCTTGGGCGGCGGATGCGGACGACGACATTGCAGACACGGGTACGCGGCAAAGTGCCGCGAGACAAACATGGAGAAGGGGAATTGGCGGCCGGAAGGTCCGCCAGGAACGGCAGGGAGCCGCCGCGGAGTGACCGTAATTCAGTAACCGCATAATTATATGCGGTAAGCGCATATCGCGCTGAGGGGAGACTACGGGGGTGTCGTCAAACCCCTACGGCTTTCTCCCCTCTCCCGCCCGCGGGAGAGGGGCCGGGGGAGAGGCCCGGCGCATCAATTCGCCACCACCAGCCCGATCAATGCCTAATGCCCACCCCCATGGATGTAATGCTCCAGCTGCTCGATGATGAACTGCTGCTCGGAGATGATGTCCTTCACCAGGTCACCGATCGACAGCATGCCGACCAGCTCCTCGTTCTCCATCACCGGCAGGTGGCGCAGCCGGTGCTTGGTCATCAGCGCCATGCACTCATCGGTGCTCTGGCCGGCGCTGACATAGATCACCGAGGTGGTCATGATGTCGCGCACCAGCGTCTCGCGCGAAGTGCGCTGCATCAGGATCACCTTGCGCGCATAGTCGCGCTCGCTCAGGATGCCCATGATGTCCCCGTGCTCGATCACCAGCAGGGCGCCGATCCCTTTCTCGGCCATCAGCTGCAGCGCGGCATAGACCGTCGCCGTCGGCGGGATGCTGTAGATGGCCTGAGTCGGCTTGGATTCCAGAACCTGGCGTGCAGTTTTCATCACCAACTCCTCTTCCGTCGAGAAATCATGCGGCTGGCGCTACCTGCCTTGCGGCCAATGGAAACAGAGTAGCAAAGGAATGCGCCAGCTTACAGGGTGACTTACGCGAATCTTTGTAAGCAACGTTGTGGCGCAACCACTACTGCCGAAACTCCTTATTCCGTCATCAGCCGTACCTTCACCTTCTTGCCCTTCACCTTGCCCGCATTGAGCCGCTTCACCGCCTCGCGCCCGATGCTGCGCTCCACCGCGATATAGGTCGACATCTCCAGCACATTGATCTTGCCGATCTGCTCCTTGGTGAAGCCGGCCTCGCCAGTCAGCGCGCCCAGGATGTCGCCGGGGCGGATCTTTTCCTTGCGGCCGCCAAGCATCTGCAGCGTCACCATTGGCGGCAACAGCCGCTCGCTGCTCGCGGGCGTCAGCTCGGCCAGCGCATGCCATTCGAATTCACCGCCGTGGTGCTGTTCGAGGTTACCCACGCGCCCCATCTCGTCCATGCTGACCAGGCTGAACGCCCAGCCCTCCTGGTCCGCGCGACCGGTGCGGCCGATGCGGTGCACATGCACCTCGGGATCGGGCGTGATCTCGACATTGATCACCGCTTCCAGCTGCGCGATATCGAGCCCGCGCGCGGCCACGTCGGTGGCAACCAGCACCGAGCAGCTGCGGTTGGCGAACTGCACCAGCACCTGGTCGCGATCGCGCTGCTCCAGGTCGCCATGCAGGGCCAGTGCCTGGTAGCCCTGCGCGCGCAGCAGCTCCACCAGCTCGCGGCAGCGCGCCTTGGTATTGCAGAACGCCAGGGTGCTGGCCGGGCGGAAATGGTCGAGCAGCCGCCCCACCGCGCCCAGGCGCTCGCCTTCTTCCACTTCATAGAAGCGCTGGCGGATGGTGGTGTTGTCGTGCGTCGCTTCCAGCTTCAGCGATTGCGGCTTGCGCAGGAATTTGTGGGCAAGCTTGTCGATGCCTTCGGGATACGTCGCCGAGAACAGCAACGTCTGGCGCTCTTTCGGGCAACGGCTGGCGACGTACGCGATATCGTCGAAGAAGCCCATGTCGAGCATGCGGTCGGCTTCGTCGAGCACCAGCGTGTTGATCGCCGCCAGGTCCAGGCTGCCGCGATCGATATGATCGAGAATGCGGCCCGGTGTGCCCACCACGATATGCGCGCCGTGAATAAGACTGTCCACCTGCGGGCGCATCGGCGAGCCGCCGCACAACGACAGCACCTTGATGTTTTCTTCGGCGCGCGCGAGGCGGCGGATTTCCTGCGTCACCTGGTCGGCCAGCTCGCGCGTGGGGCACAGCACCATGGCCTGCACGTCGAAGCGGCGCGGATCGAGCCGGTTCAGCAGCGCCAGCGCGAACGCCGCGGTCTTGCCGCTGCCGGTCTTGGCCTGCGCCACCAGGTCGTGGCCAGCCAAAGTGATCGGCAGGCTGGCCGCCTGGATCGGCGTCATCTCGTCATAGCCGAGCTGCGCCAGCGTGGCGAGCATGGCGGACGACAGCGGAAGGGTGGAAAAAGCGGGGCCGGCTTGCGGCTGCGGGGGTGCTTGGACAGGGGTCGAGTTCATGCGGGATTATAGCGATCCGGCGTCAGGCATCCGCGTCGGCGGGCGGCGTCCAGCCCAGCCGCTCCAGCAGCGCCTGCGCGGCGGCCGGCGCGCGTTCCTTGGCGCCGTTGATGAAAAAGACAAAGACCTCGCGCTTGCGTGCGGCCGGCTTGCGGTCTTCGAGCACGGGCAGGTCGGCCGGCTGCGCGCCCCGCGCCCACGACTGCGCGCGTTCGGCCCATTCGTCGAGCGCCTTGGGACCATAGCCGGTCTTCAGCTTCTCGCTGCTTTCCATCAGGCGCGCGTAGACAAAATCCGCGGTCAGGTCCGCCATCGACGGGAATTTCGGCGAATCGGTGAACACCGTGGCGGCCTTGTACTTGCGCGCGAGCTTCAGGTAGTCCGGCGACATGAAGCTGTCATGCCGCACCTCGAGCACATGGCGCAGTTTCACCCCTTCGACGGAAGCCGGCAGCAGTTGCAGGAAACCCTCGAAATCCTCCGCATCGAACTGCTTGGTCGGCGCGAACTGCCATACCAGTGGACCGAGCTTGGAGCCCAGTTCGGCAACGCCGCTGTCGATAAAGCGTTCGATCGACTCGGCCGATTCCGCCAGCACGCGCCGGTTGGTGGCAAAGCGCGACGCCTTCACTGCGAACACGAAATCGTCCGGCGTTTCATCACGCCACTTGATAAACGACGAACGTTTCTGCGTGCCGTGATAAGTGCTGTTGATTTCGATCGCGCTGAGGTGCCGGCTGGCATAGGCCAGTTCGCGCGCTTGTGGCAGCTTTGCCGGATAGAAATTGTCGCGCCATGCTGCGAAATTCCAGCCGCCGATGCCGACCCGGAACAGGCCGCCGGACTTGCGCCGCGCTGCTGGCGGCGCAGTCCGCGCAGAGGCTGGCCCAGCTGCTGGCGTAGGTGCGGACTTGGCCGCGGTGCGTGCTGCCATGACGCGATCTCCCGGGACGCGAGAATGCAAGTCTAGCGGGAAACCGCGGCCAGCGGGCGCCATGCCGAACCGGGCAGGGCGCCGGAAACGAAGAAGCCGGAAGCAGGCTTGCGCCTGCTTCCGGCTGGTCCCCCGACAACCTGGTCCGCTAATCCGGTCCGCTAATCCGGTCCGCTAATCCGGTCCGCTAATCCGGTCCGCTAATCCGGTCCGCTAATCCGGTCCGCTAACCCGGCCCGCTCAGAACGACAGGTTCTGGATCACGTCGGCGGTATTCACATCGACCTGCTGCGTCACCACCGCACCGCTGTTGCTGGTGGCCTGCACGCTGTACTTGCCGCCCGCGGCGCCATCGGGCTGCAGCGGAATCGGCAGCGTAGCCTGGTAAGTGCCGATCACCGGCGCGGCCACCGGCAGCGCCGGCTCGGTCGCGTACAGGCTGTAGGCACCGGTATCGGTGGCCGCGGCGGTCGCGGCGATCTCGAAGGTGCCGCCATTGACCAGTTGCAACGCGCGCAGCGTTGCTTCAGCCGAAGCCGGCGAAACCGTGCCCGAGACGCGGCGGTATGTGGAAGTTGGCAGCGACATCGGCGATGCCGAATTCGAGATCACCGTGCTGCTGCGCGCCACCACCGGCACGCTGCGCACGATGCCCGTGCCGCGGCCATTGGCGGCGCCTGGCACCACCACCACGTCGACCGTGCCGGCGGTGCTGCTCTGCTCGATCGGCGACAGCGTGAAGTTGCCGTTGGCATCCGCCACCGTAGCCTTCACCACCACGCCGTTGCGCTCGGCATAGACGCGCGCGCCAGGCGCCGACGCGACCACGCCGGTGACCGCGCCACTGACCACCGTGGGGATCGCCGTCACCACCGGCTTCAGGCCGTAGGTGCCATTGCCGCGCGTCACCACCGACTTGCACGCATCGAAATCCAGCACCAGGTCGGTCAGCGTGCCGGACGCGACCGAGAACGAGCGGTTGATCTTGATGCCGGACTGCACCGCGCTGGGCGTATCCAGCGGCTGCTCGGTACCGCCGGTCGGCACCACCGAGTTGGCCAGCGCGCCGGAACCGCCCCCGCGGTTCGCATCGAGCACCAGCCGTACCTGTTGATAGTTGCCGGCCGACAGCACGGTCTGGCCCAGCGTGGTCAGCACGCCGTTGGTCAGCGACAGCAGGTCGATCCTGCGCGCAGGCACCACGTCGATATCGACCCAGCCGCCGGCGCCGGGCTCGGCGTTGGCGTTGCTGTGCACACGCACCTTGTTGACGGTCACGAAGACATGGTCATAGCCGCAGGCGGGCGCATCGGTCATCGAGACCTGCAGCGTCCCCTGGCCACCACCGGAATCATCGCCGCCGCCGCCACCGCAGGCGGCCAGCGCGAGGGCGCCGCTCAGTGCCAGGATGCGCAGCGGCGTGGATGTGTGAGAAAGGTTCAGCACGGTGTCTCTCCGCTTGTTGTTGTGGGGTGATCGGAGAATATGTTGCGAAACGCTTAACCGGTGTAAGCCTTTGTAAAGCGTTGTAAAGAATCTTCGCCTCACACGCTGCATGGCGCCCGAAACATCCACCAAATGGACGCGTTGCGTCGTCAACTTCAGCGAATCGTCGAACGCCTCGCATTGCTGCCTCAAGTCGGCAACGGGCGCTCCGTATACAGCGGGGTGGAAATCCCACGCAATCAACGCTTCCAACGATTCCCTACGAAGGAACTCCCCAGATGTTCACTACCCTCCGCGCCCGGATCATGGCCCTGTGCGTGGCCATTGTCGTGGCCGCGCTCGCCATCAATACGGCGCTGAACCAGTTCGTCGCCAACCGCTATAACGAAGACGCCATCGACAGCAGCCTGGCCGCCGTGCAGAGCGGCCACGCCAGCGCCATCGCCGAGTGGGTGGCCTCGCACAGCCAGATGATCGATTCGCTGCAGGACGCCGTGCTGCAGCCCGAACTCGACGCTGCGCTCAGGCAGATTGCCGACGCCGGCCGCTTTGCCAACGTCTATGTCGGCTATGCCGACAAGACCGCTAAATTTTCCAGGCCCGAAGGCATCCCGCCCGACTATGACCCCACCGGCCGCCCGTGGTACAAGCAGGCCGCCGCCGCCGGCAAGCCGGTGGTTACGCCGCCCTATGTCGATGCGGGCACCGGCAAGCTGGTAGTAGCCTTCGCCGTGCCGGTGGTCCGCGACGGCGGCGTCAAGGCCGTGGTCTCGGGCGATGTCGCCATGGACACCGTGGTCGCCAACGTCAAGGCGATCCATCCCACGCCGGCGAGCTTCGGCATGCTGGTCGCCAAAACGGGCGAGATCGTCGCGCATACCGACGACAAGCTCACACTTAAGCCCGTCACCGACCTCATCCCCACGCTGACCGCGGACAAGCTCGGCACGCTCGCCGGCGCGAAAACCCCGCTTCAGGCCGATATCGGCGGCAGCGCCAAGCTGCTCGGCGCGCGCGCTATCCCCGGCACCGACTGGATGGTCATCGTCGCGCTCGACCAGGCCGAGGCCACCGCCGGCATGCGCTCGGTGCTGATTGCCTCGGTGATCGCGCTGGTGCTGATCGCGGCCGTTGCTGCCATCGTGGTGTGGGGCGTGGCAACTATGTCGCTGCGCGGCCTCGGCACCGTGCGCGACGCTATGGACGCCATCGGCTCCGGCGACGGCGACCTGACCCAGCGCCTGCCCGCGCACGGCAACGACGAAGTCGCGCAGATCGCGCGTGCCTTCAACACCTTTGCCGACAAGCTCTGCACCACCATGCGCCAGATCCGCGATGCCAGCGAATCCGTGCGCGCCGCGTCCGACGAGATCGCCGCCGGCAATATCGACCTGTCGCGCCGCACCGAATCCGCCGCCGCCAGCCTGGAGCAGACCGCGGCGTCGATGGAAGAGATCACCGCGACCGTCAGCCAGTCGGCCAGCTCGGCGCAGCATGCTAACGAATCGATCACCACCGCCTCGCGCGTGGCCGCCGACGGCGGCGTGGTGATCGGCGAAGTCATCGCCACCATGGGCCAGATCGAGAACGCTTCGGTCAAGGTCTCCGACATCATCGGTGTGATCGAAGGCATCGCCTTCCAAACTAATATCCTGGCGCTGAACGCCGCGGTGGAAGCGGCGCGCGCGGGTGACCAGGGACGGGGCTTTGCCGTGGTGGCCGGCGAAGTGCGCGCGCTGGCCCAGCGCAGTGCGCAGGCGGCCAAGGAGATCAAGACGCTGATCGAATCCACGGTGGGCAGCGTCACCTCCGGCTCTGGACAGGTCCGGCGCGCCGGCGAGACGATGGACGAGATCGTCAGCAACGTGTCCAAGGTGACCGGGATTATTAACGAGATTACTCACGCAGCGATGGAACAGACACGTGATATTCAAGAAGTGAATAAGGCGGTAAGCCAGCTCGACGAGATGGTCCAGCAGAACGCGGCGCTGGTGGAGCAGTCGACCGCTGCCGCATCGGCATTGCAGACCCAGGCGGGCAGCCTGGCGGGGGCGGTAGGTCAGTTCAGGCTGGGGTAAGGAAGGTGGCCGCGCGAAGGCTGGCCACACGCCACCTTCGCGCCAGTCAGGCGGCCGCCGTACGTTTGCGGCGGCCGCCAATCGCCCCGGATGCCGCCGCCCCCAGGATCCGCCGGAACGTCGGGCATTCCATATGGCTCGGCGCCGGGCACGCGGCCGCGTGCCGCAAGCCATCCCGCATCGCCGTCAGCTTGCGGATGGTCCGGTCCAGCTCATCAGCCTTGGCGACGAGCAGCTTCCGGTCGATCTTCGGCCCGCCTTCCGGCGAGAACATCCGGGCGATGTCATCCAGCGAGAATCCCGCCGCCCGACCCAGCGCGATCAGTGCCAGGCGTTCGAGCACACCGGCGTCGTATACGCGCCGCATGCCGCGCCGGCCGATCGGGGCGATCAGGCCCTTTTCCTCATAGAAGCGCAGCGTCGACGCAGGCACGCCCGCCTGCTGCGCCACTTCGGCGATATCCAGGCTTGCCACAGCTTGACCTCAAGTTGACTTGAACTGGCACAGTGTAGCTTCTATGCCGTGAAGGCGACCAAGGAGAAGCAGCCATGGGTGACAAGCAAGCAGAGCGCAGCAATGGCGGCGATCAGGCCGCACTGTGGAACGGCCCGTCCGGCCAGGCCTGGGTAGCGCAGCAGGCGCTGCTCGACCGGATGCTCCAGCCGCTGGAAGCGCTGCTCGTCAGCGCGGTCGATGCCGGCACGGTGCAGCATGTCCTCGACGTAGGATGCGGCGCGGGCGCGACGACGCTGGCACTCGCGCGGATCATCGGTGCGCGCGGGCATTGCACGGGAATCGACATCTCCGGCCCGCTGGTGGACGTTGCGCGGTCGCGCGCGCAACGGGAAGGCGTTCCGGCCGCCTTTGTCCATGCGGATGCGCAAACCCATGCCTTCGCGCCGGGCAGCTTCGACGTCATCGTGTCGCGCCTTGGCGTGATGTTCTTCACCGACCCGGTCGCGGCCTTTGCCAACCTGCGGCGTGCTGCGACGGCCGGCGCCATGTTGCATTGCATCGCATGGCGCGGTGCGGCGGAAAACCCGTTCATGACCACCGCCGAGCGCGCAGCTGCGGCACTGTTGCCGAACCTGCCGCCACGGCAACCCGGTGGCCCCGGCCAGTTCGCGTTCGGCGATCGCCAGTTAGTGCGGTCCATCCTCGAGGACAGCGGCTGGACCGCCATCGACATCACGCCGATCGACGTGGCATGCGCGCTGCCAGCGCGCGCGCTGGAAGACTATTTCACGAACCTGGGCCCCGTCGGCCTGGCACTACGGGACGAAGACGCAGGCACGCGTGCCCGGGTTGTCGAAGTCGTCGGCAACGCCTTCAGGCCTTATGTGCATGGCCAGACCGTGCACTTCACCGCTGCCTGCTGGATGATTACCGCGCGGGCGCCTGCCGGCTCGAAGGCAGAGGAGACAGGCTGTCATGGCTGACGCCGGGGTCACGGGCTTGCCGCGCTCCACCATGAGGAATGTTTGTGTTCCGTGCGCTAACGTACGGAGCATCTGTTGCACAGGGCGAGAATAGGAACCCTTCGGCGCCATCGCGCACCGCATCCCGCTACCGCGGGGTATTTGCATGGCAAGGCTTCCCGGCCGACTGGCCGCCTACGTCGCACTCAGCCTTCTGCTCGCCCCCGGTGCGCAGGCTTCGGATATTGCCTGCCATCCCGCGGCGGCTCCGCAGGCGGCCCGCTGCGACGGCCAGCCGGCCACAGCGAACACATGCAGGCATGCGGACAAGCCGCCGAGCGGCGCCGCCCTGATCTGCGACTACACGATGCTCCGCGGCACATATGAACGCGTCTACGCCGAGCAGTTGCAGCTCCTGCGCACCGGGGAAATTGGCCCGGATGATATCGCCGCGTGGCGAAGATTGCGCGATGCCTGCACCTCGGTGCCGTGCCTGGACAGGGTCTTTGCCAACTGGCGTGACTACGCGAGCCAGAAGCTTGCTCCCCCCGCTGCCCAGGCGCCCCCGGTGCCCGCCAAAGCCGCGAGCAATGCCAGGAAGACCAAACCGGACGCTGGCATGCAGACGGCGGTGCGTCAGCCTCCGCCCGTCGCGAAGCCGGTGCCGCGGGAGAAGCAGCAGGAGAGGCAGCAGGAAAAGCAGCGGGACACCCAGCGCGCCACGGCGCGGCCTGCGTCACCCGCCGCTTCGCAGCCGTTGGCGGAGGCCATGTTGCCTGCAGAAAGCCGGGAGCACCCTGTCGCCCCTGTCGTGAAGAACAGGCCGCTCCCGGATACCGTCCCACCACCTGCGCCGCAGCCTCCGCCTGAGTTCGTGGCCGAAAGGAAAGTCAACGACCGCCCCATCGCTCCGGCCACGACCGATCGGCCGCTCCCGGATGCCGCCCCCCTTGCCGCGCCGCAGCCTCCGCACCGGGCCGTGACTGAAAGAGAAACCCCAGAGCGCCCCGTCGCCCCGGTAGCGATCAATCAACCGCCTCCCGGCCCTGCCACCCGATGGACCCCCATCTACCCCATAGAGGGATCCTTGCCTGGCAGATGGGAACCACTTGGCGCGCTGGCATGGTTGAGCCTGTGCGGCGTGTGCGTGGTCCGGTGGTGCCGGAGGAAGCGGGTTGAATGGCTGCCGGATGCCGCGCGCCGGCGCGAGCGGGCGCGGACCGCGACGCGGATCGTGCTGGTATCGGCGGGACTGATCGCCGTGAACAGCATCGTACTGTTCTGGATCCTGGCGTAGCGCCGGCCGTTGCCGCTGCGCTCAGGCCGGGACACCGTCCCACGCCTGCCTGGCTGCCGTCTTCCACCAGCAGGCCAGCAGGCTCGCCAACAGCCGCAGGCCACTGAGCGGATGCATCATGCAGTGCCGCACCTGCTCGCTGCGGCTTTCGCCATAGAGGCACCACGTGCAGAAGTGCTCGCAGTTGTTGGTCAGCAGCCGGTAACGGTCTTCGCCCAGGCGCGAGCGCGCGCGCCTGACGGATTCGGCGACACCGTAGCGCGCCATCGGCGCGGCCAGCACCGTAATGCCGTGCCCGGCGGCAAATGCATCCAGGCTCAGTTCTTCCACCGGGCCACGCTGCTGACGGTGGCAATAGCCAGCGTAGTGGACGACCTTGCCATCGCCGACGTAGATGCCGTGGTGCGCGTAACCGTGGCGCGGCGTCACAAGGTGCGCGCCGAGCGGCGGCTCGACGTCGGCGGCGAACGGCAATGGCGAGGACAGTGAGGCTTCGGCTGGCAGGTAGCAAGCAAACCGTGCCGTCGCCATCCCTGTTGTGTTGCAGAGCCTCATTGCCGTCTCCCCTGTTGCCGGCCGCTACCGGCGGCCCTGCCCGGTAACTGCATGGGGCATGCCAGTCGCACCACGGCGGGGAGCCAGGTGCAGCAGGGAACGCGTGGAGCCTCCGGATGCGAACGCAGGAAGACAAAGCCGGCTGGGGCGCAGGCTGTAGACCGCCGCAACCGCAGCATTGGGCTTCATGAAATGATCAAGCGCCGGGGAGGCCTTTGATCAAATGAGCAAACCGCGCAGAAAGCCATCGCAAGGGCAGTGCGCCGCGCTCAAGATGCAGTCCGCGGTGCGCCAGTGCCCGGGACACATCGCTGCCGTACCGTGTGCGACCGCACCGAACATCCGCCACAGAGCCGCAGAATAGGAGCCCATCGACGCCCCGTTTGCGCCGCCTCCCTCGGCATGCCCCCGGGGCGACAGGATGAAAAGGCTTCCGGCCCATCTGGCCGCCTGCATCTCGATCAACCTTCTGCTCACCGCTGGTGCGCAGGCGTCGGATATCGCCTGCAAGAACGCGCTGCGTCAGCCAGCCGCCCGCTGCGACGATCTGTTCGCCTCAGGAAGCCCATGCAGGGAAAACCGGCAAGCAAGCGCCGCCACCCTGATCTGCGACTACGCGATGCTCTATCGCAATCACGAACGCATTCATGCACAGCAGCAGCGGCTGCTGCGCGCCGGGGCAATCGGTCAGGACGACGTCATCGCATGGCGACGGCGCCGGGATGCCTGCACGTCGGTGGCATGCCTGGACAGCGTGTTCGCCAGCTGGCGCCCGCACAGCAGCCGCAAGCCGGCGCCTCGCGCCACCGCGCCGCAATCCAGCGGGCCCGAGGCGCCTGTGCGCGACATTGCGAAGCACGAGCCGCAAGCGGCACCAAGGATGGCGCCCCAGCCAGCGCGACCGAGCCAACCGCAGCCCGCTCCGCCGGTCATCGCGCCGCAGCCGCTGCCTGGCGCCGTAACCGAGTCGGAAATTGTGGAAGATCGCCTCCCCAGTGTCGCGATCGAGCGTCCGCCGCCGGCTTCCATACCGCTGCGTACATCGCCGACTCGCGTGCAGGCGCCGCGGCAAACCGGATGGGAATCGCTTGGCACGCTGGCGTGGCTGGGCATGTGCGGCGCGGGGATTTGCTGCTGGTCCCGCAGGACGCGGGGGGAATGGCTGCCGGGCGCGCACCACCTGCGCGAGCGCCTGCGCGACGCGTCGGCCATGGCGCTGACGGTCTGGGGGCTGTCGATGCTGAATGCCGTGCTGTTCCTGTGCATCCTGGCGACAGGAGCACCCGCGTCATGAGGCCAGGCCGCCGCCACGCAATGCAACGCCGGGCGGGGCTTCCGGCATCAGTTCATCCACCCCGCTGACTCACTCCGGCAACGGGTATTTCCGGGCATTCATCTCCATCTTGGCGCGCACCGCGGCATCAAGGTCGACACCGAGCGCCGTCACCAGCTGCGTCAGGTAGATGGTGATATCGGCCAGCTCCTGCTCCACGTGCTCGCGCTTGTGCGTCGACATGACCTGACGCGACTCATCCTCGGTTTGCCACTGGAAGATCTCGACCAGCTCGGCCACCTCCACGCTCAGCGCCATCGCCAGGTTCTTGGGGCTGTGGTACTTGCCCCAGTTGCGGGCCGCGCCAAAGGCATAGGCGGCTTGCTGGAGGTTCTGGATGTCGATCAATGGCATGGCGGGATGGCGTTGGCGCTTCATGGCGGGCGGCCCTGCGACGTCGGCGCATCCGACAGCGGGGGCGAAACCCGCAATTTAAGCACGACCACGCCCGCTCGACAGCCCGCCATGCCGCGCTTACGCTACACAGGTGCATCGATCGTCGCAGCGGAGGTCTCCATGCGCCCGACTCCCGGCCTGGCATTCGCCACCCTTGCCGGCACCGTTGCCTACCTGGCCATCGCAATTGCAGGCTGGGGCGGCATCGACGCCTTTTTCGCGCATCCCGCACGCGTGGCCCTGACCATCGTGCTGTTTGCACTGGCCGTGGCCGCGCTGTTCTCCGGCGGCAACATCAGCAGCGGCATGCGCGAAGACCGCGGCAACCGCTGGGTGCTGGGCGCGTTCGGCGTGCTCGGGCTGCTCGCGGCGTACCTGCCGGCCTATACCGACCGCATCGGCTTCTGGACGCTGGATGGCGATACCGTGCGCTGGATTGGCGTGCTGCTGTTTGCCGGCGGCGGCGTGCTACGGCTGTGGCCGGTGTTTGTGCTCGGACACCGGTTCAGCGGACTGGTGGCGATCCAGCCCGGGCATACGCTGGTGACGACCGGCATCTACGGCGTGATCCGGCATCCGAGCTACCTCGGTTTCGTGGTCAGCTCGCTGGGATGGGTGCTCGGATTCCGCTCAGGAGTTGGGGTGGTGCTGACGCTGCTGATGGTGCCGGTACTGCTGGCGCGCATCCGGGCGGAGGAAGCGCTGTTGCTCGACCAGTTTGGCGACGAGTACGCGGCGTACCGCGCCAGGACATGGCGGTTGTTGCCGGGCCTCTACTGATCACCGCGCGCGGAGCCGGGCCACGCCGAAGGCAACGCGCATGCGCCAGCGCGCCTGGCGCCTGTTGAGCTGACAGGCAGGCCGCGCGCGGCCTTCATCGCTCTCTTTGTAACGTCGCTTCTCAGCCAGGTAGCGAAAGGCCCCGACACCGGGCCACGGCTACGGTCGCATCTCAATTACGACGTGGCGTCCGTAGGCTACTTTCCGCGCTGAGTTGGCGCGACAGTAACAAGCGGACTTTAGGGCGAATGTAGGACGCTTCCTAAGCCTTATCGAAATTTACATCTCGTTGGGTAGCGTCAACAGAATTTCAGCGAAGCTGTAGCATGGACGAGGATAGAAATGAACCTTGACCCAAGTCATTTTTATATCCACGGCGATATGGATAAGAGGACGATCTGATGTGGTGGACGCAGGACCGGCAATGAAACGCAGCACACACTGGATACGCCACCTGTCACTGGTTGGGGCGGAAGGCGAATCGGAGACGGCTGGTCCTCTGGCGCGCGGGATGGATTGCGTTTGCTCAGCGGGACATGCTGCCCTTCACCGCATGACTGATCCATTCGTGGACGAGATTGGCAATGAGCAAATTGTTGCTGTCCATCACCGGCGCGGGCAATCCCTGATGCATGGGTCAGCCTCGGCATGACCCGCGTCCGCCGCGGCCGGACAGGTATCATCGTGCCAATCCGCAGTCCGTTGCGGCATCTCTTCAATGGGACGCCACCTCCATGTCCGCACCTGTAAAGCTCGCTGAAATCCTCACACTCGCCGAAGTCCAGGACCGGACCGACACCGGGACGTTCGCGCGCGGCATGGCCTATTTCCATGACGGTGTCGTGTCTCGACTTGAGGAACACGAAGGTGCCATTCGCGCCAGCGTACGCGGAACCCACCGTTACCGTGTCGAGCTGACCGTCGCTGGCGATGGCGAACTCGCCTATGCATGCAACTGTCCGGTAGGCGATCAAGGTGTTTTCTGCAAGCACGCGGTGGCCGTTACACTCGCCTGGCTCGAAAACACTGGCGAAGAGGTGTTCCATGCCGAGGAGGCCACTCAGGAGAAGCCGCGCAAGAAGCGAAAGACCTATGAGGAAGTGATTCGCGAGTACGTGGCGACGCTGGACAAGGACGCGCTTCAGGAACTGCTGCTGGAAGCCGTCGAACTTGACCGGACCTTACGCGACAAGTTGCTGTTCGCCGCGCGCTCGGCGCAGGCGTCCGATCTTCCGAGCATGAGAACTGCCGTGCGGCAGGTCACGCGCATCTCCCGGCCGCTGGACTGGACGGAGGCTGGCGATTACGGCGACAGCCTGATGTCGCTGGCCGAGACGTTGCGCCAGAGGCTCACTGGGTCGCACGCTGCGCAAGTGGTCGAACTCACCGAGCTGGCAATTGCCGGCGCGGAAATGAGCCTTGAGCAGATTGACGATTCCGGCGGGGGCGTGATGCCTGGCATCCTGGAGCTGGCGTCTGTTCATCTCGACGCATGCCGGGAGACCCGCCCCGACCCTGCGAAGCTTGCGGAGCGGCTCTTCCGCCTGCAGACAGAAGGGCAATGGGATACTTTTTACAATGTGTTGCCCGCATACGCAGAACCTCTGGGCAAGAGCGGGCTGCGTCGCTACCGTCAACTCGTCAGCGAGGCCTGGGAAGCCATCGCCTCGCTTGCCCCGGGCAATGAGTCTCGCCAGTCATTCGACTCACGCCGCCTGAATCTCGAGCACGCAATGCAAACCCTGGCCGAGCTTGACGGCGACATTGATGCACTCATCCGAATTCGCTCCAAGGACCTGTCGAGTCCGTATCGCTTTCTTCAGATAGCAGAACTTTGCGTGAAGCATGGCCGTCCGGACGAGGGTCTCGCGTGGGCCGAGCGAGGCCTTCGTGAATCAGGCAGGAATGTCGACGCGCGCCTGCTCGACTTTTGCATCGACGCGTATCTGCGTCGCGGCGAGTTCGACCAGGCCGCTACGTTCGCATGGCGCCGCTTCGAGATGCATCCTACGGCAGGTACGTTCCCCGCCTTGATGAAGGTTGCTACGGCCATCGGTCGGCATGATGAGACCCGGGAGCGCGCAATCGAGCTCCTTTGGGCGCTTATCAAGGAAGAGGAGTCGAGCAAGAAATCCAAACGCTTTGCCTGGCAGACGCCCACGCGCGCCGAACTGGTCAAGCTTTTCCTCTCCGAAGAGAAGAACGATGTTGCCTGGGACGTCTTCGTCGGCGGCCCGGTGGCTACGCAACTATGGCCCCACATGGCAGCCGTCCGCGCCGGAACGCATCCCCATGACGCGATTGCCCTCTATCGGCGGCTGCTGCCGGTCGCTGTCGAGAGCGGCACGGGCAAGGCGCGCTATGACGAAGCATTTGAAACCGTGCGTGCCATTGGAAGCCTGCGAGCAAAGCTGGGCGAGCGCGCAGAGTTCACCAGAGAACTAGAGGAGATCCGCGCCACCTATCGCGCGAAGCGCAACTTCATCAAGTTGCTCACCAAATTGCCCTGAGTTAAACGTATCCGCATGATATTGAGCGGATTCTGGTCCGCCCTGCTGACGGGAAGGTGGCTCGTAGTGGTTACGGTTCCGCTCTATCTGGTGACATATGCCGTTAGAAAATCTAGCGGTCAATTATCTGGAGGGCCCAGCAGTGAAACACAGCCGGCGTCCTGCCCGCGACAGTTCAGTGGAATCACGTGGCGAGCCCGTCCAAGTAGTAGCCTGAGTCGTTCTCGAAGCAAACCTCACCACAGATTCAGAACTTTCGGCTTGAATCCCTAACAACCTTACGTCGAAATGGTCGCGCGCAATCTCGCGCACGAGGCGATACCTTGGAGACCATATGCGAAATAGCAGCCAGTCCAACGACAAGCCGGAAGCTACGCCATGATGCGCAGAATTGCCGTCATTGGCGATGCACTACTAAACGGCGGAAGACTACTGCCGTATGGTGGCTCTCCTTGCACCTTTGGTGACTCGGGTCACCAAGTGGTTCTGATTGGTGGCCAGGCCTACTGCGAAGCCTGCAAGAGCACCGGCACCATCGCAAAGGCCGGTGGGCCGCGCCGTATGAGGTTCATGGGTGAAGTCGCGCTAGACGGTGATGTAGTGATGTGCAAATGCCCGTCGCCGCCGAGGATTGTCGCCACACTTTCCGGCAACGCCTGGTATGAGGACATGGGCACGGGCGATGGGGTAACCCGTCCGCTGGATCCGGGCCTGGCGGAATCGGTAGCAAGGGGGCTATCGACTTCGACGACGTTCGACGAGCTCGTGATTGCAGTTGGTCCGCACGGGCCACTTGCGGACTACCCATACTTTGTCGAGACGTCAGACGGCCGGCGGCTGTTCGGCCATACAGACGAACAGGGGCATCTACCCCGTGTAGCAACGATAGAAGCCGGGACGCTCACGGTCTATTGGGGAGATGAGGCCTTGGCCAAGCACCTGGGAGACGGGAATGCCTAACAAAAAGAGGCAAATTCCAACCAATAGCAAGGCCGACTCCAAGGTCGAGGTACCGCTGAGGGCAATCACGTTTGCCGAACTATGGGCCGCATACCCGGCAGGCACGCCGTACGTCGATCCCAAGACAGGCGACGTGCCGCCCGGCTTCGAGAATCAATGCGCAATTCGCATGAGCGTGACCTTGCACAAAGTAGGCGTTGAGATGCAGTCCTTCCGCGGCAAGGGGCAGATTCGCCTGGACGGCAAGCGCACCGCAGTGCTGGCGTCCGAATTGGCAGATTGGCTGCGCCTGAAGCCGCTGGCTGGCATCGGAGCACCGGAGGACATAACAGGCGCCGATTGGCAAAAGAGGATCAAGGGGCGGACAGGTATTGTTGCCTTCAAGAACTACTGGAGGCGGGATGGCGAATCCGCCGCGCGTGTCAGTGGCGGTCATGTCGATCTCTGGAACGGATTGAGGATGACAATCAGTAGTGCTGGAGGCCTGGCCTCAAATGTTGGGCGCTTTGTCTTCGGCATTAACTCGAATTTCCTCTATTCCGACCTGGGAAAATCTACGGAAATCTTGTTTTGGGAAATCAAATGAGACGGATCTTTACGGCCGCAGCGTTCTGGCTAGCTGGCTTCGCAACCACTTGGGCAGCTTGCTGGGTGGGTAGTCGCATGAGCTTTCGCCTCGGGCTTGGTTGGAACTTCCAAAACCTGGAGGGCTGTTGGGATGCTAGTGTCTGCGTAGTGCCCGCGTGGTACACAGGCTTGCTCTACTTCTATTTTTTGGGGCCTTCAATCATGTTTGCTGCAATTGGCTGGAAGGCAAGCGGCACCTCGGGAAGGCACCGCCTCCGACTATTGGGCTGGCCCGTAGTGGCCACCGCATCGCTCTATCTAGCGACCTATGCGGTCGGGTAATGCTGCAAGCCCGCCAATCAGAACAATGAAAATAGGACCGGCAATGGAACGCAGCAGACGCTGGATACGCCTTGGCCTGGCACTGCTTGGTGCCGTGCTGCTTGGCGACGCAGTCGCGCTGATGGGGATGGGGCTGTTCAGCCTCGGCATCACGTTGCCAGGGTGCATTGGCATCGCCTTCCTGTTGCTCGCGTTGTGCTGGGATGGCGTGGCACGGTGGCGAAAGGCCGGTCGGCGGCGCCAGTTGCTTTGGCGCGCCGGGTGGATTGCGTTTGCTGCGTGGCTGGTCACTGTCGGGGTGTTCTTTCATGGCATCCGCAGCGGCATGGGGGTCTCTGTGCCGGCGGGGTCATCGGTGAATGCGATCATCATTCTTGGCTCTGGTACGCCTAACTGCGAGGCATCGCCGACGTTGATTGCGCGGCTGGATCAGGGCTTGGTGCAGGCGCAGCGGTGGCCGGACGCCAAGATTGTTGTAAGCGGCGGGCAGGACTTCGGGCTGCGGTGTGTTGAGGCGGACATCATGGCTGATTACCTCGTAGCGCGTGGGGTGGCATCGGACAGGGTCATTCGCGAGGGGCGGAGTACGAGTACCGAGGAGAACCTGTTGTTCAGCCGGCGGTTGCTGGAGGGACAGGGCATCGATGCCGGGAAGACGATTGTGGTGGTGACCAGCGATTTCCACGTGCGGCGGGCAGTGGGAATCGCGCGCAAGGCAGGGTTCAGCGAGGCCTTCGGCGTGGGAGCCGGGACGCCTTTGTACCTTCGCTTCAATGCGTGGCTGCGGGAGTACTTCGCGGCAATCAGTAGTTGGGTCTTGAGGGAGTACTGAGGCTTCAGCTTGTGGCACTTCTCCGTGCCAAAACCAGAACGGCGCGAGACCAGTCGGCTCGCGCCGTTTTGCTTTCAGGCCCACGTTGCGTGGGCCTGTCTCTCGTCGGACAAACGCCTGCAGGCGGTCGGCGCTCTGGTCGATCTGGCGTAGAAAGGAGAACAGCCGTTAGGGGTGCAATGCCTCTGCGCTGGCCTTCAGGAAATCCACAAACGCCCGCAACGGCGCCGGCAAGTGCCTTCGCCCCGGATAGTAAAGAAACGGTCCTGAGAACTTCTGCCACCAAGGCTCAAGAATCGGCTCCAGCGCCCCGCTTTCGAGATACGGCCGCAGCTTCCCCTCGAAGATGTGGATCACCCCAACGCCAGCCAGCGCCGTACTGATCGCCAGGTCGATAGACGCGGCAGGCCGGATCAGCAACCGGTGCGGCGGATCCAACCGCAACTCCTCCCCATTACGCTCGAACACCCACGGTGGCGTGGCGCCACCGGCGAACTGCCCGCGCAGGCAGACGTGCGAGAGCAAATCGCGCGGGTGCTCCGGCCTGCCGTGCCGGTCGAGATAGCCAGGCGTTGCCGCCGTCGCGAAGCATTGCACGCGCGGCCCGATCGGGATGGCGACCATGTCCTGCTCAAGCCGCTCTTCGTAGCGGATGCCCGCGTCGCAGCCGATGGCCAGCACGTCGACAAATCCATCCTCGACCACGACCTCTACGCGGATGTCGGGGTAGGCGTCCAGAAACGGCTGCAGGATGTCTGGCAACACCGTCCACGCGGCGCTCGATGGCACGTTCAGCTTGAGCGTGCCGGACGGCTTGTCGCGGAAGGCGTTCAGGACGTCCAGCGCGGACTCCATCTCGCTGAACAGCGGCGTGAGCCGCTCGAGCAGGCGCAGCCCCGCTTCGGTCGGGGCGACGCTGCGTGTGGTGCGGTTAAGCAGGCGCAAGCCCAGCTTCGCCTCCAGGCGGCGCACGGCGATGCTCAGGCTTGACGCCGAAACGCCCCCGATCCGCGCCGCATCCCGAAAGCCCCCGGCGCGGGCCACCGACACGAACGCGGCCAGATCATTGAATTCCATGTCAGTGTTCAAAATTTGAAACAACCCATTCAATCTAGGCCGGATTATCAAACACTGCAACGCCAAACATACTGGCGCCAC
Source organism: Cupriavidus consociatus (assembly GCF_017814975.1). Taxonomy (GTDB): domain Bacteria; phylum Pseudomonadota; class Gammaproteobacteria; order Burkholderiales; family Burkholderiaceae; genus Cupriavidus; species Cupriavidus consociatus. The sequence goes on along the minus strand of NZ_JAGIQA010000013.1, from coordinate 133,459 downwards.
CTGTTCAGCCAAACCGAATCAAGGAGAGCGCCATGTCCCCCACGTCCCAACCGCACCGTCCCGCCACCACCTACACGCTTGCCGGCCGCACCGTGAACCGCATGGGCTACGGCGCCATGCAGCTGGCCGGGCCCGGCGTGTTCGGACCGCCGAAGGATCGAGCCGCAGCCCTCGCCGTGCTGCGCGCAGCCGTCGCGTCCGGCGTCAACCACATCGATACGAGTGATTTCTACGGCCCGCACATCACCAACCAGCTCATCCGCGAAGCCCTCCATCCTTACCCGGATGACCTGGTGATCGTCACCAAGGTAGGCGCCCGCCGCGGCGAAGACGCCTCGTGGCTGCCGGCGCTTGAGCCGGAGGCCATCCGGCAAGCGGTCCATGACAACCTGCGCAATCTGGGTGTGGAGGTGCTGGATGTCGTCAACCTGCGGCTCATGGGGGATATCCATGCGCCGACGGAAGGCTCGATCGAAAGGGAAGTCACTGCGCTGGCCGAGCTGCAAAGGCAGGGGCTGGTCCGCCACATCGGGCTGAGCAACGTGACATCGGCGCAGGTGGCGCAGGCGCGGAAGATTGCGCCGATTGTCTGTGTGCAGAACCAGTACAACCTGGTGCAGCGTGGCGATGATGCGCTGGTGGATGAACTGGCGGAGCAGGGGATTGCGTTCGTGCCGTTCTTTCCGCTTGGCGGGTTCACGCCGATTCAGTCGGCGGGGTTGTCAAAGGTGGCGGCAGGGATCGGGGCCACGGCGATGCAGGTGGCGCTGGCCTGGTTGCTGCATCGGGCGCCGAATGTGTTGTTGATTCCGGGGACTTCGTCGGTGGGGCATTTGAGGGAGAACTTGAAGGCGGGGGAGATTGTGTTGACGGATGCTGTGCTTGCGGAGCTGGATGCGATTGGCGGAGCAATGCGCGGGCATGCGGTTGCGTGAGTCCCTTGCAGCGATCAGCGGCCGGATCTTGAGGGAGTATTGAGGCTTCAGCTTGGGCACTTCATTGTGCCAGAATCAGAACGGCGCGAGGCCAGTTGGCTCGCGCCGTTTTGCTTTCAGGCCCGCGTGGCGCGGGCCTGCCCTTCGTCAGACAAGTGCCTGCAGGCGGTCGGCGCTTTCGATCAGCTGTTGCCTGAGCGGCGAAAGCAAGGGCGTGGAGGCCGATGCATTCGGGGATGCTGTCGCTCTGCAGGTCCAGCAAGGTCAGGGCGGACTGAAGGCCGGCGCTGACGCGCAGGATGTCGTCAGTGACTTCGAGGATGTGTCCCGGTAAATGTCGACTGCATCATAGGCAGGTTGCCAACTTGGCCTTCCGTTGTGCGCCGTGACAGCAGAGTTCCCGAGCACCCACTCATAGGTGGGGTCAGGAAAGTCGTTGCAATTCTATAAACTCCGGCATAGTTGTCATCATAATGGGATGTGACCCATATCAAATGAATTGCAGCGTTCAAATTCCTTCTATCGATGTCAAAGATCGGAGCGACCAAACACTGCCCGTCGTTCGACAGGAGGTGGGATATCGGCCACCCAAGGACGATCAATCAAAAGAAGGGGAAAGCCTTGGCATTGAACACTGAGAACGCGAACGCTTCGATTGAAGCGCTTACACATATCTCTGAACTTACGGGGGCGAAGGTTCGCATTTTTCTTTCCGAAGTTGCAGAGGGCGTGTCGAGCTACCGGAGTATGCACAGTTTGACGCAACAAGTTGAGCACCAGTACCACGGCCGCTTCCTTATTGAACTCATACAAAACGCTCATGATGCACTGTCCGAGCACCCCGGCTCCAACCGCATCGATATCGTCTTTGATCCGGAAGATTCGCCCCATGGCTCGCTGCTCGTGGCCAATGACGGCGAGCCCTTCTCCCCCTCAAACTTCGAACGGTTATCACAGCTTGGTCAGAGCGATAAGGATCCGCAATCCAGCATCGGCAACAAGGGCATCGGATTTCGAAGCGTACTAGAAATCTCCAGCTGCCCGGAAATTTACTCCAGAAGCTCGGCAGGAAGCTCTTCTTTCGATGGCTACTGCTTCGCGTTTCGTCCGGACGTAGTGGCGTCACTCAGCGAACCCATCTTGCACTTAGCGAAGGACGGCTCAGTTCCGGTGTGGCCTGTTTCCGGTAAGCCGATCATCAGTGACTGGTCCGATGAAATGCTGGCGAAGTTCCGCGGGCGAGTGCAAAGGAAAGGGATGGACTGGCTCAAGGGGGAGGCCCGCTTCCTTTCTCCTTATCTGCTTCCCGTACCGCTTGCACGGATTGATAGCGCGCGGGTAACTTATCTGGAATCGCAGGGATTTTCGACCGTAGTTCGCTTACCCCTCAAATCTGAGGAGGTACGCAACTATGTACTCGAACGGATGCAGAAATTGTCAGCCGACACCGTTCTATTTCTCGAGAAAATCGGCACGCTTCGCATTGCGTCGACAAGTCAGGACGAACGAACTTTTTCCCGAGCTTCAGAAGATTTTCCCCAGGACTTGGGCGGCATACGCGTAGTCGTAGCCGATGGCGGCACTAAGAGGGTTTATGGCGTTTGGAGTCGAAACTTGCATGTGGCCAGTGCTCCAGACGCTTTCCGCAGAGCAGTCGCAGCACTCCCAGGGCGGTGGCCCGAGATCACTGATATTTCTGTGTCTGTCGCCGTCCGCCTCGGCGATAAGCCAGAAACGGGCAGGTTCAGCATTTATCTACCAACGCTGGTGACCACCGGTAGCGCTGTTCACATTAACGCCCCTTTTTTTGGGGACATGAGCAGAACGTCCATTCCATTCGATGACGCCTACAACCGACAACTCTTAGAAGCCGCCGTGGACCTCTCGCTGGAGGTTGTTAGGAGCAGACTCGCGGGCAAGGGAGAAACTGAAGCTTGCGCCATATTGGATTTTCTGGCGCCCATGGGTTCCGGCGCAGCAAGCGATCGATGGATTGAACTGATAACCGATGCAGAATTGCGTGCGTCGGCCTCTTTGTGCGACGAGCATCTCATTCTGGCTGAAGGCGATGCCTGGACGCCATTGAATCTCACATCGCTGATCCCCACGCCGACGACAGTTATTCTTCTCACAGAGGAAGTCCTGCGGCGACACGCGACCTTTAACATTTTTCATAAATGCTTCAACTCGCGTGCTCAGCAGATTAAGGATCTAGCAGGAAAGCGATTCTCAGAGACAGGCGCCTACCCTCTGGCCTCGGACCTCGCGGCAACCATCGCTGCGGCGGCGGCGGAGATAAAGGTATCGCGCGGCGACTGGAACGCGTTCTGGCGCGACGTAGCCGCATTGCTGCCAGAAGGTCAGGCAGAACTGGCAGAGCATGCAGTATTGCTGGGAAGCGATGGCACGTTGCATCGTGCTGGGCAAACAACCAAGGTGTTCTTTCTACCCAAACAGGGCACACAGGATGACGGTGACGTCGGCAGCGACGGGCCCGGAACGGAGGTTCCAGCATCGTTACAGCGCTTTGTTGCATTCCTAAGCGAGGAGATTCAACTCTACGATCCGAATCGGCTGACGATGCAAACTCCTGTCAGAAATTACCTTGGCCAGGGGCTTGTGTCGCAGTTCCGTGTCGAGACTATCTTCTCAGAAGTGCTTCAGCAACTACTGCCTAACTTGCCCGAGCCAATCGACGGGGAACATTCCGCAAGGTGCTGTGACATTCTTGGATGGGCCCTGCGCCTGATGGGGAATGTGGTAACCCGTAGGCGAGGAGCGGATGCAACTCTCAAACTGCTGCAGGCAATTCCGGTGCCTTGCGAGGGCGGCTGGTTCCCTATGAAGGAAGCCAGCTTTTCCGAGGGCTGGCCGGACACAGTTGGGAGCACACTAAAGGTTTATCTCAACAGCCTCAAGACCACTAGGGCCGATGCCGCCACAAAGCGCCTACTTTTGCCGCCTAGTCACCCTGCCTGGGGGGATGTTGGCGCTCCGGAGATGTCGCTGCTGATCGCCGGTGGCGTCCTTAACGGCCTGCGCCTCATCGAAACTAGGCCCAACACCTGGTCCAGCGACTTCCGCGCCTCTGTAAATGAGTTTCGGCTGCCAGGCCCACCTCCCTGCATGGCCAAGGATCAATGGTCTGCATTTTCCGCCACTGCACGCAGCGAAGTGAAGGTGCCATTCACAACGCCCCAGCCCTACCAGGTCGGAAGCGTCTGGACCTTCCCAGGGATGGCTGAATTCGACGCCTTGGATGGAAACGCGCGCCAAGCACTCAGCGAATTGGCGCTGCAGAGCTTGCCGGACTGGGCCATGGGCCTTCAGAAGCTGGTTCTTTCCAAGCAAGGAGGGCAGTGGAGTAGGCTGGAAGTGACGAGTCCTCTCATGCACTTTCTGAAGTCTGCAAGATGGCTCTCGATCAAGGAAGCCAAAGGCACCACCTGGTCACGCCCCTCCGAGAGATGGTTCGTTCCCGCAGACACACTTGCGGGACGAGCTAGGCACTATGCTCACCTCAAGGCATTGCCAGCGACCATGGCCCGATACATTGCTCAGTCGCCGCATCGCGCTGACGTCCTACGTATGCTCGGGATGCAATTCTTCGATCCGCATACGACTACGAATGATTCTAGCCTTCTCGAAGCCTTAACGGCAGCAGTAGGTCGAGATGATGTCTCGGACTCAAATGTCTTGCTTGGACAGTTGCGGGACGCCTGGCAGCGGTTCCGCCCGCCCACTGGGCATCCTCAAATGCCTCGACTGGCGGTGCGGCGGCGCGATAAGCAACTTTCCACAATTGAACCCACCATTGAGTCGCCGGCCTTCGTTCCCGACTCAGGCGCCTATACCACGGAGTTGGAGGAGTTTGACTTTCCGGTCGTCACCATCGGCCCAGCCGATGCCAAAGATCTGCGCGACTGGTTCGGATCTGCCTATGGTGCTCGAATTCAACTGACCTCGGCGTTATCGCTTGTGCCGCATGTTGACGGCATGGCGTGGACAGGTGTCGGGGCAACCTCCCTCACAGACAGCGAGTTAGGTTGGATGGTACGTCCGCTCTTGGTTATGGCCGCACAAGGTCGCGGTCTTCATTCGGCGGCATTCAAAGAGCGCGTGGAGACACTCCGGGCTGCCCGAATTGATTGGGTTCCAAGCCTTAGTGTTGGAGTAATGCGCGGAGAGACAAAGCTCGCGACAACGCAGCTTGCGGCCTTCTGGGAGCCTCTACGCAAGACTCTGGTAGTCACTGAGCACTGTCGGACCCACCCAGAGGAGTTGAGCAACGCGCTGGCCCAGGCGCTCGAACGAGATGATTTCAGGGTTTCGCTTCGCCTTCTCCTGCGCCCGCTGGGTGGGGTCGAGAGTGCCCCAGAGGATCTCGCAGCATTCCTTGAACCTCTGGACATCTCGCCGGAGCAGGTTCATCAAGTCCTCGAGCACCTACGCGGCGATATCGGCCATATGAGTCGGCTCATATCCCTCCTCGTGGCTGTGCTTTCGCCGGAGGCGGACTTGTTGAAACTGCAGGACGCAAGCACGGAGGAAGAACTAACTTCCGCTCTCGCAATACTGGAATTGCCCGGGATTGATATTCCGCGCACCCTCCAGATTGCCCGGGACAGTCAAGACACTTTCGAGTTCGGACTTGCTGTCTCATCCGCCTTCGGAGAATTAGCCTCGCTTGCTCGGTGGAACGCTGTTCTGGACACGCTTCACCAACCTAAACTTATCAATCGAAATTGGCAGTTTCAACTACACGCTGGGCTGGAGGAAGCCGCAGCTCTGATCAAGCGCGTCATCGCGCATGCTATCCGACAAGGGGTCGTGGGGACGTATGCGGAACTGTACAACGAGTACCAGAGGCTAATAAGCAAAGTGGACTTTGGTCTTTCCAAGTGGACTGTCAGTTTCAACGATGCAATGCAATTGACTAAGGACTTGGTGGCGCGTTGGTTGAACGATCCTGCGGTGATATCCAGCGTCCAGAATGCGAAATCGGCAGAAAACCTCCGGGAGAAACTGTCGATAGCGGGTCTTCCGCTTGATGTGGACCCCGACGAATGCGGCCGCAGGAACCATGCTTTGCTCGATACTGTTGCCCAGAGCGTGGATCGTTTGCGGCTCGCGGCATGGCTCAGGTCCGACCCAAAGAATACAAACCAAGACTGGCGACCTCTTATCGATCAATACCGCTTGGCGGGAGCCCCAGATCTTTCGCGTGACGCGTTCACGCGGGATTGGTCTGAAGCTCATGTGTTAGCCATTCTAAAGGACGGCGTATCTCACGCGTCGACGCCGGACTTCGAGGCAGCCTTGGCTTCGTCACCGGATTTGGCATCCCTGCAAGCGGCATGCCATCTATCCGACGAAGATGTGTCAAGTGCTCGGAACCGTCTCGAGGCAATCAAGGCTGAGCGCAATCGTCGTCGCAGCGTGGTGAAGGTTTGCGGGGAAGAGTTTGATAGTTCGGATGATAACCTGAATCAACTCTGGGCTTTTCTGTCAGCGCGCATCACTGACGAGCAGCTTGCCAGTTCGATGCCCCTTAACCTCGCAAAGCCAACTATCCTTTCCTCCGTCAAGACCAGACAGAGAACTCGACATGATGGACCGACCTTCCCTTCGCGCCGGGCACAGCGACAGCCGATGGCTATCGAGGAATTGATTGGGTTGGCCGGCGAAATTCATGTTTTTAGAATGTTGCGTCAACAATATGGAGAGGATGCTGTGCCAGCTTCGGCATGGGTTTCCGAGAATAGCCGGCACGTGTATGAGTTCAATCAATGCGACGATGGTCGCGGCTGCGATTTCCAGTTTACGGCGAAAGGAAAGCAGTTCCGGGTCGAGGTCAAGGCCTCGGCAGGGGACGATGAGATTTTTACACTGGGCTCATCCGAAATCCGCCTGGCGCTTGAGATCGGCACCAAGGGGAAACGGAAACGGGAAATTTTCCTTCTAGTTCACGTTAAGAACGCGCTGTCCGCACAACCGTCCGCCGTCGTACTACCAAATCCATATGACCCGAAGTATGCAGGGATGTTTCGTGTCGAGGAGGCCGGCGCGCGCGTGCGGTACCGCACGCGAACCTGAAGAAGCGTCATCCACTCAGTGCTAGAGGGGTACCCAGCATTCCATGACGCGCGCGCGGATTTGGAGCGGCGGTTGGGGTCGGGGGGCGCTTTCGTACCTTCGCTTCAGCGGCTGTGGAGTATTAAGGCCTGGGCGTGTAGCACTTCACCGTGCCAGAACCAGAACGACGCGAGGCCAGTTGGCCCGCGCCGTTTTGCTTTCAGGCCCGCATTGCGCGGGCTTGCCCTTCGTCAGACAAGTGCCTGCAGGCGGTCGGAGCTTTCGATGAGCTGTTGCCTGAGCGGCGAAAGCAGGGCGTGGAGGCCGATGCATTCGGGGATGCTGTCGCTCTGCAGGTCCAGCAAGGTCAGGGCGGACTGAAGGCCGGCGCTGACGCGCAGGATGTCGTCAGTGACTTCGAGGATGTGGTCCTCTAGGGTGACGGCCTTGCTGGGTGGGGGCGGGGCGGCTTTGGCTTGGCGGCGGAACTGAGCGCGGTCGGTTTTGGCCAGGTTTTCGGCAAGTTGGGCTTGTTTTTGGGCGAGAGTGAGCTCTTGGGGAGCCGGGGTGGTGCTAGTCATTGCGACCTCCGTATATGTGGGATAGAGGCCCGCTGTCCGCTGTCAACCGGGGTGGGCGGGCACGAAGCAGGATTGACAGACCGGCCACATACAAACCGGCGAGCCATTTGGCTCCCCTGCCAAGGCCCGCCCGGAGGACGTGCGAAGGCGCACGGACGAGAGGATACCGCTATCTGCTTCGTCCGCTTTATATGGGACAGGCTGTCAAACCTGGTCAGCCATTGCGTTGGCGACACTGTCAGTCTCGCCGGACAGCCCTCACAAGACAATGCGGCAAAGTCTCAAGTTCTACTTGTAGTAGAAGAAACGCATCCGTCGCTCCACATCTACACGCTCTTCAATGGCACGGTGCTTCGTATCACAGCGGCTAGTCGTTCGCCCGTTGCATTCGCCTTTTCTGTGGATGCGAGCTCACACTCCCAGACAACAAGCACCGTCCAGCCCGCCTCCCTTAGTGACAATGAAACGCGCTTGTCGCGAGCGACGTTTCGCTCAAACTTCTCGATCCAAAACGATGTATTGGACTTGGGAATCGTCGCAATCTTGCATCCCACATGCCGATGCCAAAAGCACCCGTGTACAAACACCACCGTCCTATAGCGGGGTAACACCAGATCAGGCTTTCCAGGTAGGCCAGCCCCGTGCAGCCGATAGCGCAGACCGAGTCGATGCAGAACTTTTCGCAATGCTAGTTCCGGTTGGGTGTCCTTACCCCTGATTCGGGACATTCTGTCCGAGCGGTCAGCGGGCGAGAGGAAATCGACCATCGTGCCTGCACCTTAGCTGTCTAAACGCCACCGTACCGAGCCTTATCAATCTCGTAGAAAGGCAAACCTCTGATGACCTCACCCGGGATGTCATAGGATTTGTACATGCAATGGTGGTTCGGCAGGGTCTTCACCCTGTCAGACAATTCACCCAAATCCGAAGTGAATCCCAATGCCCCCAGTTCTGCCGGCGTGGTATTAGGAACCTTGTGAATGAACCATGTCAGCAATGGCTCCCTGTAGTCAGTAGCGCCTGCCTTGAAATGCCTCAAATACTGCGATGCAAGGATCACGCCGGTGCCGAACTCCCGCCCCTGCAGAAGCAATTTGCGAAGAACGTCAAATTCGTACCGCATGATGTTATCGGCTTCGTCGACGAGCAAGTATGAGTCAATGACACGAAGCTGTGGACTATTGCCCAAGAACGGGCGTTTCGGTGTTCGAAGCATGTTCTCGTAGAACATATTCAACATAACCGCAACGAGCATGTTCTTGCTTCTATCATCTTGGCCCATTGCATCAAGGGATATCACGACAATGCCGTCGAGGAACTCATCGAACGGCATTGTCTTGCCGGGTTGCTTCTCGAACACCTCCATATCGACGAGATCGTCGATGATGGCCATTGGCGAATCTGCCTTGCCGCTAAGCAACGCGCGATACTCCGCATGAATGTCATAGATGGTCGGCGGACGGCCCTGAGCGAGCCTTGTCTCATAAGCGTTGCGGACTGCTCCCTTTAGCTTGTCACGCTGTACTGGCCCGATGCCGGAGTAGACCTTATCGAGTACGTCCGCAAAGAATCGAAACCGGTCCAACCACGGCGCCACGGACTCCCCCAGGGAGGCGGTGTCAAATAAGTTCAGTGGCAGACGATATGGCCGGACCACCCGCGCGCCTGTAGCCTCCACAAACTCAGGGCTGCTGTAGTCGCGCTTGTAATCAAAAATTAGGAATCTTGGCTTGACGTCACGGTTCTGCTTTTGGGCAGAAGCAATCTGAAAGATGAGCGATTTCAGCAACTGCGTCTTGCCGGTACCTAGATCGCCAACTACGCCAATGTTAAGTTGATTAAGTCGCGTATCGGAAATGTTTAGGGAAAGCGACCGCGCTTCAAAGCCATCGACTGTGGTTCCCACTGATAGAATGACGCCAGTACTCGCCTCTTCCGGCAAGGCCGCCATTGGAATTATATCTCTTGATGGTGGGATACCCGACCTTTGGTCGTTGATGCCCACCGGGGCATCAACTGAGGTGTCTGGATGTAGCGTAGCTTCATCGCTGGATAGCCTGCAATCTCCACCTTGGAGGTGTGCAGTCCGAGGGCTCGCTTCCTGAACGAGCGCTTCCACGATTGCATCCGAATCGGCTGGCGGCAAGAGCTGCCAGTTGCCGATCTTCCGACGTACTGAGTCATAGAATCCCTGAGCATCGCCAGCCACAATGCATCCGGCATCCTCGGGGCAAAGGTACACGCTTTCGGCAAAGCCGTCGCCATCCTGATCGCGGGCATCGCTCTGCGGCGACCCGTCGACCACGATCAGCCGCCCTGACTCGTCGATGCTGATAGAAGGAGCTGAACTCAGGATCGCAGAAGCAATACGCTCATGGTAGTCAGCCCATCGCGCTGCTTGCTTCGTAACTAGCTCCTGCTGGCTGTACACCCTCAGTCCGAACCCAATCATGGACAGCAGCAAATGCTGGTAGGCAAGCTTCCATGCCAACGAACTTGTCGCGCGCTCCTGAACTGCCTGAAGTAACGTTGAAAGCGACCTGGCTTGGGCAAGGGCTTCTTTTGCATCCCCCGAACTGAAAGTATTGGCTTGATTCCGACATTTTACCTCCACGGGAGTAAGGCGAAATCGGATTTGGCTTCCACAGATATGGATACCGACCACCAGAAGGTCCGGGCGCAATAGCGAGGCATCCTTGCGCTCCCTGCCAAGGGATCGAGCCATATCACCGAGGTATCCACGGAAAGGATCCACAGGGATGATAATCGCAATCGAGGCGTCGTCCGGCGATCCAGACAGCACTGGTAATAGGCTGTTCGCGTTACCCGATAAGCGGAACTGGTCCTGCAAGAGCCTGACAGCGAGGAACAAGCCAAGATCACCGGTTGCGCCAGTATTGTCGCCCGATAGGCCGCGCACTGTGGGTATTCCCCTTCGTGCCACCTCGAGCAAGATTTGCTCAATCTGCTCGTCGCTTAGAGCCTTGCAACCAGGTAGTGCCCCTAAAACTTTGCCTAGAGCTTCTCGATCGGATCCCCTAATTCGGGACAGCAAGTAATAGCCACTGGTGTCGCCTGCGCGATGTGAGTAGGAGGGCAGATCGTAATCCCACAAGTACGTGCCTTTGATCCAGCCACCTAAGAAGCATGCTGGATCGATCGCTGACGAGGAAACCGCTACAAAACCCGCCCTTTTTTCCTCGAGCATGTCCGACACCGCGTGAACGTTCGGCGCAAACTGCAGGCCAATCTTTCCACCCTTGGTGCCTTCAAGGGCTGTAACACAATTGACAATTTTGTCCGCAAACATATCCCCGGACGGAGGCATTGGTAGGCCTTGACGCGACTCGCTTAGAAAGGCCCCATGTAGCTGACGCCTGACCCTGTGCCTGATCAGCGCTCCGACTCCCAATGGGGAGCGCACTTCCACGTTCGTGCAATCGGGTTGTATGGAGTCCAATTGAGCAACAATGCCCAAATCGGGCTTGGTCTCCGGGGGTTGGCCTTCGAACCAGCGGACATGATTACCAGTATCCTCCGACAGGTTCGCAATTGCAGCCTGATCAGGACGGGAGCTCGGTGGCCTCGTGTCGAAAACCTCCAAAATCCGCGGCCCGACACTCTGCGCTAGAGCAGCCTTCTCTCCATTTCCAAATCGCTTTGCACACCACGTCGCAAGACCCTCATTGCAGGCGTCCGAAGCGCCCCCTGCACTTGATACGACGAGGCTAACCGCAGGTTTGGCGGCGAGTAGGTCAGAGACATCGTCAAGCGCGCGCGCAACCTGAGCCGGGCTGAAGCCACTCGAAATTCCCCCAACTACCAACCCGAAGGCGCTATCGAATGGTGCTTGGCGCGATTTCGTTGCTATTTCATCTAAACGCGAGCCATTCCAGAGTACTGCCCAATAATCGGAGTTGCACTCTACGGAAAGGAAATCGACTTTATCAATACCTGCTGGCCCACTGGGCGCCTGTAGTGACATGGTCAGTAGATCTGGCACGCAATCGGGGTCGAGGATGCTAGCCGCTGGGCAAGGGCGAGGGTCCTCGCCCTCAAGTTCCTCGTAAAGAACCTGCTGAGCAAGACAGTGCCAAGCAAGCCGCAACGGATGCATCGGCGAGAGGATGAAGGCATCCGGAATCCGTGCAAGTGTTCGACCACCTGCCTCTCGGGAGCAAACAGCAATAGCATCCACCCAACAAGCAACATCAGGGTCAGCGGCTAGCCATGCTGTATAAGCGTCCAGATATGACTCTACGATTGAGCGAAAGCTCGGATCGCGCGCAAGCCATTTACCCAAAGGCGCTGACTCGAGCAGGCCCGCATGGTCACTGGTTTCCCTGATTCGAGCTGCAATGGTCTCGCGAGCATCGACGAAGCTCTGGGGAGCCCGAAATAATGAAGCTTCCGGTCGCGGATCGTGAAGGAAGCGCGCCTGCGATAGTATTGGCCCATGCGCAGTACTCCAGTCTGGTGACGTCCAGTGTGAGGCATAGTCATCGGCGAGAACCATCGGGATAAAGGACCTACCTACGTTCCTCTCGTCGAGTATCCAAGCCTGAAGACTTGATACGCGCGCATGTCGATCGAGCTGAACGACAGCCTTTGTGTCAAATTTCTCAAGATGACGCCGATTGAGCTTAATGAGCCGCTCAAACTCGCTCCGACATCCTTCTTCCTTGACGTCTTCGCATGAAATGTAGACGGTGCATGTCTCTATCGCGTCGCGGCCTGCAGGGCGAAAAGCAATTTCTAGCTGAGAGTTACCATCGGCCTCTATCTCTACCTGATATTGCCCGTCCCTCACGAGATGAAGCCGCAACGGCTGCCTAGCCCCATTAAGCTGTTCCGTTGCATCATCTGGCACACCCGCCGCCTGATCAACGCTCGTACCTGGCGAGACGAGAAGAAGGAGCTCGTAACGACCAGAACCAGGAAGGGAGAGTGCGGTTTCCCAATCGGGACCGGCATTGCTCTTTCGCGGCTTCTTCGGTGGTGCGAGTTTGCTAGCCATCCTGCAGGCAACGATGATCCCTGGAGCCCAGCTAGCTAAGGAGATGACGCGAGCCGTAGCAGCCTTTCGCCCGTTCGCGACTACCTTGTAAAGTATGGGCGATCGTTGGCCAACAGACGGCGGCGTGTCATGGTGAATGAACTTCTCTTCAACTAAGATAGAGACGGCGGATTTCCCATGTGATCCACCTGTCAGTTCGACTTGAACCGGCTCGCCCTCCACTACAGCACCGACAAATATCGATAGCTCAACGTCATCCTTGACAATGGCGGGCATTCCGCGAGCAACAGGCAAGATGGCGTTGGTACAGGAGATCGATAGATCCCCAGCAGCCTCATCGGGCTCGTCGGCGAGCAGCTCAGCCCAGCATTCCGTTGTAAGCGTCGACCACCAGAGCGGCGGACACGCAATCTCTATCGAGTCCAACGGCAGGTAGAAGGCCTGTGTAGCACGTTCGAAGGCTGTAGGGATTTCACATTTCGCCTGAACATGAGCAAGGAAGGCCCAGAGCGCCGGCTTAGTCGATTCATTGGCATTGGCCGCAATTCGCTCGATGCAGGATTTAAAACCATCAGTCACCTCTTCGGCGACTCGCTCCAGAATCCCAAGTTGCAGTTTCGCGGAAATGCCCCCGTCCTCCATAGAAGGCGTTCCGCAGGCTAAAGCCAGCGCGGATCCCGCTGACAATCCATGCATATTGCCGCTGATAGAGTAAATGCGCGACAATAAGCGCCAGACCGCCGTTCGGCTCCCCTCCTCCGGATCAACCTCATCGATTGCCGCTGCCGCTTTCTCAACGATAAGTCGTGCTTCTTCGACCTGACTCTCAGCGAATCCGGCATCATGCAACCCATCAGTAACGAGTTGCTGAACGAACCCATCTGCCCACCACTCCTCGAACGTCGCGTGACCTGTGTTGCTAGAGGCGTTCATACCGAACTCCTCCGTGGTCGACGCAACGGACATGTTGTTGTGCTGGCCTGGTGGCATAAGGGCCAGGAAACTCGGGCTATTCGGGTCGTTGCGAATATGCAGTAAGTGGCTCTCATCACACTTACCCGACACTCCGATATCCGGATTCCGCCCTGCTAGGCTGCCATGCGGAAGCTGAAGCAGTACAGGTAGGATTGCCTCTGTACCGTCTTGCACCGACCCGACGCTTATGCCCCCTTCTCGAACGAGTTCGTCATAGACCGAATCGAGGAAGCTAAGAGGCGGACCATGAAAAATAAAGCGAGACTCGAGTTTGGCATTCGTACGCCCCTTGACTGAATCTTCCACCTTGCCCCGAATGAGGCTGGCTAGCTTATTTACTAGTCGATTCATTTCTCTTTGCTCGTAGCCTGATTGACCGGGAACGGGGGCAACAACAGCATTCCACTCTCAGCGTCCGGACTATCAAGCACGAGGCCGAGCATTCTAAGTTGGTGCCCAAGATCATTTCTGGCAATATCATGACGATCGACAACGATGCCATAGGCCGCCAAATGTTGCCCTAGCCGATGGATCGATCGTGGGCCGCCCATACCTGCTAGGGCACAATGGACGAAGGCCAGTACCGCTACCGGGCCAAGGGAAACAACCCACGGGCTAGACGGGCTATTGCCCTTTTTCTTTAGCACATACCCTTGGTCATAGCCTCGCAGGAGCTGGGCAGCGGTCAGTCGCTGGCCAAGAACATGGCGGGCGAATTCGTGAAGATTGTCACCAATGCCCTTTTTGCAGCTCAGTGCGCGCGTCTCCCGCTCTCGTAGGTCTGCAAGAGTTGCTTGGATGTTCGCGTCCATTAGGGCGACCCGATTTTTGCGAACATGCTCACATAGCTGCGCCACCCCCTTGCTCGATGAAATTTCGCCCAAGTACGATTCACCAAGCTCCATAAGGGACCACAAGAGAGCATTGATTCCTAGGCGAGCCGCCAGATAGCCGGAGGCTCGATCCTTGAGTCCGTTCAGCGCTTTGCCACCGTAAGTCATGTATTGGGGGCCGTCCGGGTACATTGCAACCCTCGCGGCACTCTCATCGGAAGGACCGTCCCCCGCAAGGGAATCAGACAAGCACCGCCATATCCGCGCCTGGACATCACATAGCCATGTCACGTGGGCAACCGCGGCAAGCCGGAGGACAGCCTCCAGAAGGCTTGTCCATTGCCGGCGAGTCATCGCGCCCTTCGCGCCTAGGACTGAACGCAAATCCCTGGTAAATTGCCTCGCGGGAATGAATCGCACACGATTGATGTCCTCGACGGCTAAGGTTGCTACATCGGATGGTGGCACTTCAGCAAGCGCCCACGTCGAGGAAGTGTCCCAAGAGCAGGTCTCCTGCTCAAGCCAGCGAGCAAAGACGTCGTCGTCTTCACCCACGGTCAGAGCCTCGAATAGCTCTTTCCATAACGCAAGCGCTGCCTCAGAGTCCTTGGAGCCCAGCCAAATCATCCGTCGAACCAAACTCCCCGCCGGCCAGGAGTTATTGGCTAGCCGTGCTGATCCGGAAAAGAGGGCAGCCGATGGCACAAGTGGAGTGACCTGAAGAAATCGCTTGGAGGACTGTTTCGGTAGCTTGGGGCTTTCCAATACACCATGCAGGACCGTATTCCAACTGTCGACACTTAGCGTCGCACCATCTGGAGCGGGTAGCCCCTTGTCGCGCAGCCTTTGTAATCTTCGTTCCAAGTCTCGTCCCGCCTGTGGAACTCTGCCCTCGCTTACGGACTCGAACCCAATGGTTCTATAGAGCGATGCAAGTAATACCTCTGAGCTCGCGTATTCTGGCGCAGGACTAATCGATAGTGCGGAGTCCCTGTACTTTGGATGAGAGGTCTTCCATGGAGCTTGTTTAAAAGCCGCGAGAGTCATTCCCTTGCTCCTTCCAAAGCAACAAAGCCATTCCCCCATGCTGTCCCTATTTCGGCCCCATCCGCGCCTATTCGAATTCTGGCGTCGACGAGGATCTCAGAATCTCGGACTATCGGGCCAGACAGCCTTGCCTTAGTCGTATCAAGCAACGCAACGACCGTGCGTGGTAGCGAGGCCTGCGAAAGCCCTCGCTCGAGCTCCTTCACAGCCTTGAACAAGTCATAAGTCAACGCAATCGGCTGCATTGATTGTCCAGCGCCGACCTCAAGAAAGCAAATTGGTGAACGCGGGCGTCCATTAGTGGACAATCGAAGCGCCCTCACTTGCCGCACCGGTACGACGAGCGTCGCTTGTCGTTGCTCAGGTGGTAACGGTTGCCCAAATGTGGTCGAAAGTGAGACCTCGAATTCTTGGCCTTTGTTCAGAAGGCCTTTTACCTGCTTGGCCACTTCGAAGAGGTACCGCCCATTTGCATCCTCTTCCACTACACGCTGAAAGGCTTCTAGGATACGAGAATCTGGCACTACTGCAGAGCGAGTGCAAATGCTGCGTCTGGTGAGACGACATGCGAAGTCGCGGAGTATGCGTTGGATCCGGCTGGCTGCGGCTGGGTTTCTTCTTCGAGTGGTTGGGGATGAAAGCAAATTGTCGGCCCTAGCCAGGCGGCGCAACAGGTCGAGCTCTGTCGATGACAGCACTTGGTACTTCCTGACGAACTCAATCCCATCGGCCAGTGATCGACTAAACCTTGTGTCTAGCTCTCCAAGTACGACCTTGTTTCGCCCGCTAACAGCAACTTCAATATCGGGACTCGCCAGAGCGGGGTCCAGCAGGTCAACGAGGCTTTCCAGCAATGATGCGATAGGCGCTGGAAGGTAGGGGTCCTTGCGTTCCCCTATGAAATGTTGGAGCCCAAGCAGAACCCGCGTCTCGCTAGCTGATTTGTCTAACCCCAGATCCTTGATACCTTCCCGAAGGGTAACCGCAGCCTCTGGATTCCAGCGATGAAAAAGCGCGTGCTGGTAGCTGAGGGTTGCGAGATGGAACATAGCCGTGAGTTGCTGCCGGCGCGGCACCTTAGCCGACTGGCCAGCTATGTCCTGCTCTATCAATTGTGCCGCCCACTGGCACGGGTCACGTTGCTGGCCAGTACCTGCGGGGCGGTGCCCAGCCAACAAATACGAAATTAGTGAAAATAGGTCCCGGAAGCTCCATCGCTTGCCGCTTGCAAGCTCATACCAACGGAAAATCTGTAAGAGAGCTTTGCGACTCGCCTCACGAGCTAGAAGAGCTTGACTGTTGCAGAAGGGACAGGCTTCGCCGGCGGGACACGAGCCAGAGGTTGACCAATATTCTGGCTTCGTCGCGTACTCGATCAACAACGCAGCTGGAGAAGGCAGGTCATCATAGGGGCAAATCAGCAGCGACTCTGCATCCATCGGCCAGACTGCGATAGATGGGAAACCCTTCAGCGGCCAACAGGATGGGGAGTCCGACGAAAGGCTTACGGCACGAGTAATAACTTCGAGCAGAGCCCGTGCACTACCGATGTCATGATCAATGGCATGAATCAGGGCATCGTCAAGGACACCGCGATTGACGCAACAGAGATAGTAGTGCTCGTCAGGTCTGTCGAGGATTGCCAGCAGCTCGTCGATTAGCAGTTCCGGTGCAGACTGCCCTTCATGCCCCGCTGTGGCCGAAGCATCCTGAACGATCGACAGCTCGAGAGATCGCGGAGTCCGCGCAAGGGAACCGGCGTCGACGCGAACAACCCTGGCAACAGCTTGCCCTCGTGAAGGATGAAAAGCTTTGGATAGTTTTTCAATTAGCCTCCCCCCCGCGGCAAGCCCCCGATCCAGACAGTTTACAGTATGCTCGATCGCCTCTGTCTTACCGTTACCTGGCCCCCCAACTAGCAGTAAGATCCGAGGCGTATCCAATGCGTTAGTGGACACCCGCTCAGCCCATGACTCAAGGCGCCCTATCAGATTGGTCCGCAAAAGCTCTTTGCCGGGGCGACCGCTATGAGAATCGAAAAGGCGCTTGACGCCTCCCGCATGATTCCCGGCCCACTCGATCAAATCTTTCGGAAACTGAGGGCCTGCCGTCGACGTATCCACCATCCCACCCCCTAATTAGGCTACTGCAGCAAATAGTTCACTCTGCTGATCCCTTTTCACTCGACCTTTTTGGGTTGTGCCAGCCATTACCTCTTCGAGAGCGGCAATTACCGCCAGCCCAATCGCTTCAGCGAGCAACGGTGGGACGGCGTTACCCACCTGGGTATACCGTGGGCATTCTTTTGTACGCATCGCCCCGCCCGTCGTAAATTTACCTCGAAACTTAAACCAATCAGGAAAACTCTGAAGACGCGCACTTTCTCGAACGGTAAGAATTCGCGGCTCGGAATAGTGCAGTACGTCGTCTGGCAACGTCGTGATAGTTGGTGCTGGCTCCCATGCAGACATCGGATAAATCCGGTGCTTCTTGAGCCCGAACCTCGCGCGACTTTCCTCATTCATCCGAACGCCTCGTTCACACACCTTCAGAATCTGCTCAAATCGTTGCCGCACTTCTTCGCTATGCCGTGCCAAGCGCATGCTATCCATGGCATCGTCCCGGCAATTTTTGTGCATTGACCGCTGGTAGACAGTTTTTGGGCCAAGATAGTGGATTTCCTGAAAACCCTTAGGAGAAATAGGATCAGTACAAGGCTTAGTAAATGTTCGCTTGAGTAGGAGATCAGATATGGCGTCCTGAGCGGAAATCGATTTCGTTTTTGGAAGGCCATGCTTGGTGAGAAGATCCCCTCGCTTTGCTTCGAGTAGCTCGAAAGCTCGAATGACCCCGCCACTTAATCGGCTAGCAAGATCTTTTCTAAGACCTATTACAATCAATCTCGACCGCCGTTGAGGCACACCGAAGTGTGATGCATCAACAATCTCGCCATGTACCTCATAGCCGATTGCTTCGAGCCCTTTCTTAAGCTTCTCGTAGTATGACTCGGCGGCGTGTTTTTCTCGACCGTCGCTTAGGTCCATTTTGCTGGAATGCGCTACCTTCATCCCCGGTACATTTTCTAGGACCAGAGCTGATGGCTTAATTGCATCGACAGCCTCAATATATTTCTCAAAGAGCAAGTTCCGAGGATCTGCCTCCCGACGCTTGCCAGCGAAGCTAAATCCTTGACAGGGCGGCCCTCCCGCAAGGACTTGGATTTTTCCCTGTAATTCAGTGAGACGCTCAAAATGCTTAGCAAGTAGCTCATCAATGCCCCATGCCCGCTTTTCGAGCCAGGACGGCCACGCGAACTTGGTGATCGGCACCTTCCGCGGGCCAAGAAAGTTGTCGCAGAACGTTTCGAACGCCATCGCGTCACGCTCCACAGCAAAGTGGCCCTGAAGGCCCGCCATGGTCAGGCCAAGTGATAGGCCTCCACAGCCTGAAAAAAGGTCTACGAACTTGCCCTTGATCATATTTTAGACTTCCATTACGCCCTTATCCAACTAAGCAGAAAGGACTCGGTGCTTACGCAGCACGAGGGCGCTTTAAGATTCGTATGGAGAGTTTCGTTGCTCCGAAGACGGCCAGTCGTAAGTGGGTCGTGTTTTTTCGTGACATCCAGCCGACTACTGAGTACTCAAACACGCCGTGCTCCTGCCACTACCCTCCTATAGGAGTCAAAGACGCGATTGGAAGCGCCAGACTAGCGTGCACGGTTGGGCAATTGTAAGTGAGATTGAAGTGCCTAGATAGGTAACTTCAAGCTGCCATGCACCGGTAAAGGTTCGATGGGGCATAGGCTGGATCTAGTAACCGAGATTCGACCCAACCTATCAGCTGCCTATGCCGCAGAAGTCAGTGGCTACCCTGCCCAGATAAGTCTTTCCGCCAAAAAAAAGAGCTCGAGAACTTCGAGCTCTTGTACTTGGCACGACAATGGGGTCGCTCTTGTTCGTCCCCAGCCTAGTAAACACATTGCACTTACAAATGCTTGACAGCCGGCGACCATTGCGTCCACTGCAACTACTTCGACACCCTCAGAAGCCTACACTGCTCAAACGTCAATATTCCGCGCCACCAACGCATTACTCTCAATAAAGTTCCGCCGCGGCTCCACCTCATCCCCCATAAGGGTGGTAAAGATCTGATCCGCCGCAATAGCATCCTCAATCTGTACCTTCAGCAGGCGCCGCTGGGTAACGTCAAGCGTCGTCTCAAACAGCTGCTCGGGGTTCATCTCGCCAAGGCCCTTATAGCGCTGACGCGACACGCCACGCTCGGCCTCAGCCAGCAGCCACTGCATAGCCCCATGGAAGTCATTCACAGTCTGATCCCGCAGCTTATCCCCTTCACCACGCTGCACCTTAGTCCCCTCCGGAGTCAGCCCCTGGAAAGTCTTGGCAGCATTAGAGAGGGCAGCGTAATCAGCCCCGTGGACAAAATCCGCATCCAGGTGCGACAACCGCACATTGCCATGATGACGACGCGCAATCATCAGCCGATGCTTGTCAGTCTTCTCATCAAACTGCGCATACACATCAGCCGTACCATCGTCGTTAACGGCAGCGCCAATCAACGTCTTGGCATGCATCTCCGCCAGCTTGGCCTTCAGCGCCACCGCTGACGCCTCCGCCGCCGCAGCACTATCCAGATCCAGCGTCACGCCGTCCGCAATGGCACGCAGGGCGTCGGTATCAACAACGCGCGACAAGCGGCCAATCACCCCCTCGGTCAGCTGATACTGCCGCGCCAGTTCGGTCAGCGCATCCCCGCTGATCTCCGACCCATCCGGCCGCACCAGCGACGCCTTTTCCATCGCCAGCTTCAGCAGGTAGGCATTGAGCTCAACATCATCCTTGATATACCGCTCTTCCTTGCCGTGCTTGATCTTGTACAGCGGCGGCTGCGCGATATACACATAACCGCGCTCGATGATGTCAGGCATCTGCCGGTAGAAGAACGTCAGCAGCAGCGTGCGGATGTGTGAGCCGTCCACGTCCGCGTCGGTCATGATGATGATGCGGTGGTAGCGCAGCTTTTCCAGGTTGTAGTCGTCCTTGCCGATGCCGGTGCCCAGCGCTGTGATCAGCGTCAGCACTTCCTGGCTGGAGAGCATCTTGTCGAAGCGGGCGCGCTCTACGTTCAGGATCTTGCCCTTGAGCGGCAGGATGGCCTGGAACTTACGGTCGCGGCCCTGCTTGGCGGAGCCGCCTGCGGAGTCGCCCTCCACCAGGAAGAGTTCGGACTGGGCCGGGTCTTTTTCCTGGCAGTCGGCGAGCTTGCCGGGCAGGCCCATGCCGTCCATCACGCCCTTGCGGCGGGTCATTTCGCGGGCCTTGCGGG
This sequence comes from Cupriavidus consociatus, assembly GCF_017814975.1. Classification (GTDB taxonomy): domain Bacteria; phylum Pseudomonadota; class Gammaproteobacteria; order Burkholderiales; family Burkholderiaceae; genus Cupriavidus; species Cupriavidus consociatus. Next base: position 112,647 of record NZ_JAGIQA010000013.1, on the reverse strand, counting down.
CGGCTTCGCGCGCGCGGGCGGCGTCTACGATCTTGCCGCAGATGGTCTTGGCGTCGTTGGGCGTTTCCAGCAGGAAGTCGGTCAGCGCCTTGCTGACGAGTTCTTCCACGGGCAGGCGCACTTCTGACGAGACCAGCTTGTCCTTGGTCTGCGAGCTGAACTTGGGCTCGGGCACCTTCACGGAGAGCACGCAGGCCAGGCCTTCGCGCATGTCGTCGCCGGTGGTTTCCACCTTGGCTTTCTTGGCGACTTCGTTCTCTTCGATGTACTTGTTGATGACGCGCGTCATCGCGGCGCGCAGGCCGGTCAGGTGGGTGCCGCCATCCCGCTGCGGGATGTTGTTGGTGAAGCAGAGCACCTGCTCGTTGTAGCCGTCGTTCCACTGCATGGCCACTTCCACGCCGATGCCGTCTTTTTCGGTGTTTGCGTAGAAGATGTTGGGGTGCAGGACGGTCTTGGCGCGGTTGATGTACTCGACAAAACCCTTCACGCCACCGGAGAAGGCAAAGTCTTCTTCCTTGCCGGTGCGCTGGTCGACCAGCTTGATATGGACGCCGTTGTTCAGGAACGAGAGCTCGCGAATGCGCTTGGAGAGGATCTCGTAGTGGAACTCGACGTTGGTAAAGATTTCTTCGTCGGCCAGGAAGTGGACTTCGGTGCCGCGCTTGTCGGTGGCGCCGATGACCTTCATCGGGGAGACTTCAACGGGCTGGCCGTCGGGGCCGGGCACGGTCTCGATGATGCGGTTCTGCACATCGCCCTTGGCGAACTCGATCAGGTGGACCTGGCCGTCGCGGCGCACGGTCAGGCGCAGCCACTTGGAGAGCGCGTTCACGCAGGACACGCCCACGCCGTGCAGGCCGCCGGAGACCTTGTAGCTGTTCTGGTTGAACTTGCCGCCGGCGTGCAGCTCGGTCATGGCGATTTCCGCCGCGCTGCGCTTGGGTTCGTGCTTGTCGTCGAACTTGACCAGGGGCGGGATGCCGCGGCCGTTGTCGACGATGGAGATCGAGTTGTCGCTATGGATGGTGACCTGGATCTCGGTGCAGTAGCCGGCCAGCGCTTCGTCGATGGAGTTGTCCAGCACCTCGAAGACGAGGTGGTGCAGGCCGGTGCCGTCGGAGGTGTCGCCGATATACATGCCCGGGCGCTTGCGTACCGCCTCCAGGCCTTCCAGGATCTGGATCGAGGAGGCTCCGTAGGTGTTTTCCTGTTGCGGTTTCTGCTGTTCGGTCATGTCTTTCCTACTTGCGGCAAAGCGTCGTGGCCGGGCGGGGTTCGGGCCGGGCCGGCATGCAGGGCATGCTGGCGGGGCGCGAAGGGTCCGCGTGGCGGGTTACTAAAAACGGCAAAAGGGGCGCGGATCGTTCCGATCCTGCCCCCGCTGCGGGATGGTCATCCCATGGACGTTCCGGCCGGGGCCGGGTGTCAAAGCGTGCCGTTTGCTGCTCCGGTATCTCGTGGTCTGCGTGTCCTGTTACCGGATCATCAGATGCGCATCGGCATGACGACGTACTTGAAGTTGTCGTCTTCCGGCACGGTAATCAGCGCACTCGAATTCGAGTCGCCGAGGCTGACCTGCACTTGCTCGGTCTTGAGGTTGGCAAGGACGTCGAGCAGGTAGGTCACGTTGAAGCCGATGTCGAGCGCGTCGCCCGAGTAATCGAGTTCCAGCTCTTCCTGCGCCTCTTCCTGGTCGGCGTTGGTGGAGCTGATCTTGAGCATGTGCGTGTCGAGGATGCAGCGCACGCCCTTGAATTTGTCGGTGGTCAGGATCGCGGTGCGTTGCAGCGCCTGCTGCAGGCGCACGCGGTCGATCGCGAAGGCGTTCTTGTAGCCCTTGGGGATCACGCGCTGGAAGTCGGGGAACTTGCCTTCGACCAGCTTGGAGATCAGTTCGATATTGGCGAACGTGAACTTGACCTGGTTGGCGGCCAGTTGCACCGTCACCGGATCGTCGTTGTCTTCCAGCAGGCGCTGCAGTTCCAGGATGGTCTTGCGCGGGATGATGACTTCCTGGCGCGAGCCAACGCCAGCGGCTTCCTGTTCCAGTTCCACGCCGCAGTAAGCCAGGCGGTGGCCGTCGGTGGCGACTGCCATGACCTTCTTGCCTTCCACCACCAGCAGCATGCCGTTCAGGTAGTAGCGGATGTCCTGCTGCGCCATGGCGAAGTGGACCATCGCCAGCAGGTGCTTGAAGGTCTTCTGCGGCAGCGTGACGCTGGCGTTGAATTCGCTGGCTTCGGCAACGGTCGGGAATTCTTCGGCGGCCAGCGTTTGCAGTGCGAAGCGGCTCTTGCCGGATTGCACGGTCATGCGCTTGTCGTTGAGCGACAGGGCCACGTCGCCGTCAGGCATGGCACGCAGGATGTCGAGCAGCTTGCGCGCGGCCACGGTGGTGGCGACGCTGTCGTTGCCGACGCCGCATTCTGCATGCGTGGTGATCTGGATCTCGATGTCGGTCGACAGGAAGGACACGTTCGACCCGGACTTGCGAATCAGCAGGTTGGCCAGGATCGGGAGGGTGTGGCGGCGCTCCACGATGCCGCTCACGATTTGCAGCGGACGCAGCAGGTTGTCTCGCGAGGTTTTGACCAATTGCATTGAATTTATCCTTCGTCGTTTGTAGTCGGCGACCGCAGAACGCAAACAACTCCAAATTCACTTAGGAATCAAGGAGTTAATGTGCCATTGTACCAAGGATAAGCCGCTGCGGTGAAGCGGGGCGGGACCGGCTGGCGGGCCAGCTGTGCACAAAAAGCCACGCTGGCACTGAACGCGCCTGCCATCCCGGCCCGACTCACCGCAAAGCCTTATCGGTGGCCACTTTCCGGACTTTTGCTCCGGCGATGCTGACGTTAATTCCCCAGGCGCCACGGGTTGTCCGTGGCGCGCACCCTACAGTATGCCAGCCTCGGGGGGCCGGCCCTTCAAAATGCGCCTTTCCCGGTCTACGGCCGGGAAGGCCCTACATCAACCCTTGAGCGTCTGCTCCAGCACGTGCAGCTCGTGATTGAGCTGCGCATCCTTGCTGCGTTCGTCGGCGATCTTGCGCACGGCGTGCAGCACGGTGGTGTGGTCGCGGCCGCCGAACAGCTCGCCGATCTCGGGCAGGCTCTTCTGCGTCAGCTCCTTGGCCAGGTACATCGCGATCTGGCGCGGACGGGCAATATTGGCAGGCCGCTTTTTCGAGTACATGTCAGCGACCTTGATGTTGTAGAAATCCGCGCAGGTCTTCTGGATGTTCTCCACCGAGATCTGCCGGTTCTGCACCGTCAGCAGGTCCTTCAGCGCCTCGCGCGTCACCTCGATGGTGATGTCCTTGCCGTGGAAGTTGCTGAACGCCAGGATCTTGCGCAGCGCGCCTTCCAGCTCGCGCACGTTGGAGCGCAGGTGCTTGGCGACGAAGAAGGCAACTTCTTCCGGAACGTTCACGTTCTCGGCGGCGGCCTTCTTCATCAGGATCGCCACGCGCATTTCCAGCTCGGGCGGCTCGATCGCCACGGTCAGGCCGGAGTCGAAGCGCGAGATCAGGCGGTCGTCGATGCCGGTGATTTCCTTGGGGTAGGTATCGCTGGTGATGATCACCTGCGCCCGGTTGGCGATCAGGGCCTCGAAGGCGTAGAAGAACTCTTCCTGCGTGCGGTTCTTGCCGGAGAAGAACTGGATATCGTCGATCAGCAGCAGGTCGAGGGAGTGGTAGTAGCGCTTGAACTCGTCGAACGCCTTGCGCTGGTAGGCCTTCACCACGTCGGACACGTACTGCTCGGCGTGGATGTAGCGGATGCGCGCGCGCGGGTTCTCCATCAGCATGTGGTTGCCGATGGAGTGGATCAGGTGGGTCTTGCCCAGGCCCACGCCGCCATAGAGATACAACGGGTTGTACGACTTGCCCGGGTTGTTGGCGACCTGGATGGCGGCGGCGCGCGCCAGCTGGTTGGCTTTACCGGTGACGAAGTTGTCGAACGTCAGGATCGGGTTCAGGCGCGAGCGCTCGTGGACCGTGTCGCTGGGCTGGTGGCCGGGCATGCCGTTGGCGCCGCCCATCGCTTGCTGCGACGGATGCTGCTGGTGCGACGGATGCGGCTGCTGCGGCTGCACGCGGTAGGAGCGGGCGCTGGCTTCGGCGGGGTCCATGTGGGCCACGTCGATATCGCCCATGTCACCGGCGTGCTGGTTGCCATGGGCGCCCATCTGGCCCATCTGGCCATGGTTCTGCTGGCCCATGCCTGGCATCGGCGCACGCGCGCCGGCCGGGACCGGCGCGGCGGACGGATTGCCCGGATTGCCATATGGTGGCTGGCCCATGCCATAGGAAGCGGCGGCGGGATAGTCGCCATAGCCCGGCTGGCCGGAATGGCCGGATTGGCCGGATTGGCCGGCCATGGGGTAGGGCGCCTGCGCGCCCATCTGCTGGCCGCCCGGGTAGCCGCCCATCCCCGTACCCGGGGCTGCGTGGCCGTCCATGCCCGGCATGCCCATGCCCCCTTGCTGCGCGTGCGCGCCCGGCCCGATGGCCGGTTGCGGCGCCTGCATATAGGCAGCGGCACGGCCGGAGGCCGCGGGATCGAGCACGAACTGGACGGTGACCTGGGCTTCCCAGTACTCGCAGGCCAGTGCGGTGATGCGCCCCGAAAACTGACTCTTGACCCAGTCGAGCTTGAAACGGTTGGGCGCAGCAATCCGCAGCGCATGCGTTTCTTCATCGAACGCAACGGGCGCCAGCGGCTTGATCCACGTTTTGAACTGTTGCGGCGTCAGCTCGCGCTCGAGTTGCGCGGCTGCCGCCTGCCAGAAATCTTGCATTGTTTGTTGTTTAGTAGTGGCACCCGGGGATCGCGGCCCGGGCACATCAAAAGCGGCGTTTACGTTGCGTCGACCGGGCCTTGCCTGCCGAACGGGTAATCACTACCAGTCGGCGTACCTTCGCGACATGCCGCGCTCCCAGCCAGCGAGCTACCGGCTCGCCGCACTGAGCGTGCGTTAACTCTTGCGTTCTTCGCGGAGGGGGCCCGGGTTGCGCCTGCGCCACGCAGCCCGTGATGTGTTTGGACCGGGATTGTACCCCCGCCCCCGAGTTATCCACAAAGGATAAGTCTGTGGACAACTTGTGCAAATTCAGTGGATTGCTGTGCACAACCCGTGCTGCAATGCGGGGTAGCGGCCTGTGGAAAGCCGCGAAAAACCAGGCAAAACAGGGACTTTGGTCCGGGTTGTCTTATATGTTGGCGGCGCCGCACGCACAAAAGTTTATGCACTGGCCACTGTGGACAATGGCGCACTGACAAGTTCTTCGGTATGTGGCATATGTGCCGGCGCACAACACCGTTTACCTTGACACCTTCGTCAAAACTGGATTAAATGCCGGGTTCTGCGATGCGGCAGGGGATCACGTATGCGCATCGCCGGGTCTGGCCTGTTCGTGCCGTCCGCGCCCACAGGCCTACGCCTGCACCGCGCCGCCGGCCGGCAGCAAGACAGAACCAGAATCGTCGGCATTACCGCGGCAGTTTCTTGCCAGCGGCAGCCCCATGCGAACCATACGCGGCGGCCACGGCACCCCGGCACCGGCCGAAGCCGGGCACGCCCAGATCAACCAGAGAGTGCAACATGAAACGTACCTACCAGCCTTCCGTTACCCGCCGCAAGCGTACCCACGGTTTCCGCGTGCGCATGAAGACCCGTGGCGGCCGTGCCGTCATCAACGCTCGTCGCGCCAAGGGCCGCAAGCGCCTGGCCATCTGAGGCCCGGGCAACCGGCCTGACGGCGCCGCTGGCGCCGTCGATGCCTCTTGCCTCGGGTCCAGGACGGCCTGCGCAGTTTGCGCCGGGTTGCCGCCGGGTCCAGCTAGTCAGTCAGCAGTATCTCTCGCCAGCCTTGCCCAGCGTGTCAGCCCATGCCTTCCCCAAAGCCGCGAGGCTAACAAAGACGGATGAGTTTTCATCCGTTTTTGCTTTGCGGCCCCGCCGGCGCAGCACGCATTTCGTGCTGTACGTGCGCGCCAACGGCCAGGCCGAAGCCCGGCTGGGCGTGGTCGTGGGCAAGAAGTTCGCGCCGCGCGCCGCCGAGCGCAACCTGGTGAAGCGCATGGCGCGCGAGCTGTTCCGCCAGCGCCGCGAGCAGTTGTCGGGACGTGATGTGCTGTTGCGCCTGCAGACAAAATTCCCGCGGGCGGAATTTGCCACGCGCGCCGCTGTCCGACGGGCGTGCGCGGCGGAAATCGCCAGCCTGCTGGAGGTAGCGGCAAAACCGCTGCCGCCGCCGCCGGCACCGTCCGCCACGCCTTCCGCCCCGCCAGCCCCACCGCCGGCGGGTGCTCCGCAAAGCCAGCCACCCGGCCTTCCGGCCTGATCGGAAGCCAACGCCCGCTATGAAGCGAATCCTGATAGCCCTGCTGCGTATCTACAAGATCGCCCTGAGTCCTTACCTGGGCTCGCAGTGCCGCTTCCTGCCGACCTGTTCCGACTACGCCCGCGACGCCATCGTCCATCACGGCGCCGCGCGCGGCAGCTGGATGGCCGCCTGCCGGCTGTGCCGTTGCCATCCTTTCGCACAAGGCGGGTATGATCCCGTGCCGGGCACGGAAACCGATACAGCCAGGCCGGACACAAAGCCGCAAACCAGCGCGGACCGTTCCGTCCATGCCGCGGCGGGCCATGCGCCTGCAGCGATCCGTCTGCCCAGACCCTGATTTCTCCGACCACAGCCAGACATGGATATCAAACGCACCATCCTCTGGGTCATCTTCTCGATGTCCCTCGTGCTGCTCTACGACAACTGGCAACGCTCCCAAGGCCATGCGTCGATGTTCTTCCCGAGCGCGACGCAGCAGCAGGCCGCTTCGGCGCCGGCCGCCAGCGGCGCGGCCGCGCAGGGCGACGTGCCCAAGGCCAACGTGCAGCCGGGCGCAGCCGCCCCGGCCGCCGGCGCTGCGCCGCAGGCCGCCGCCCAGCCCGCCGGCGAGAAGATCGTGGTGACCACCGACACGGTGCGCGCCGAGATCGACACCGCCGGCGGCATTTTGTCGCGCCTGGAACTGCTCAAGGAGCACGAGAAGGACGGCAAGCCGGTGGTGCTGTTCGAGCGTGACAACGTGCGCACCTACATGGCGCGCTCGGGCCTGATCGGCGGCGACCTGCCCAACCACACCACGGTGTTCACCGCCGCGCCGGGCCCGCGCAACCTGGACGGCGCCGAGCAGCTGCAGCTGGTGCTGACCGGCGAGAAGAACGGTGTGAAGCTGGTGAAGACCTACACCTTCCGCAAGGGCAGCTACGTGGTCGACACCAAGTTCGACGTGACCAACGCAGGCACCGCGCCGGTTTCGCCGACGCTGTACCTGGAACTGGCGCGTGACGGCAGCAAGGTCGAGCAGTCGCAGTTCTACAGCACCTTCACCGGCCCGGCGATCTACACCGACGCCGACAAGTACCACAAGCTCAGCTTCGAAGATATCGCCAAGGGCAAGGCCAGCGTGCCGGCCGCCGCCAACAATGGCTGGGTGGCGATGGTGCAGCATTACTTTGCCTCGGCGTGGATTCCGCAGACCGGCAAGGAGCACAGCTTCTACGTCCAGCAGATCGATCCGAACCTGTACCGCGTGGGCGTGCAGCAGCCGCTGGGCGAGCTGGCCCCCGGCGCCACGGTGAGCACCGATGCGCGCCTGTTCGCCGGCCCGCAGGAAGAGCACATGCTCGAGAAGATCGCTCCGGGCCTGGAGCTGGTGAAGGACTACGGCTGGCTGACCATCCTGGCCAAGCCGCTGTTCTGGCTGCTGGAAAAGCTGCACGGCTTCCTGGGCAACTGGGGCTGGTCGATCATCGCGCTGACGGTGCTGATCAAGCTGGTGTTCTTCCCGCTGTCGGCCGCGAGCTACAAGTCCATGGGCAAGATGAAGGACCTGCAGCCGCGCATGACGTCGATCCGCGAGCGTTACAAGAACGACCCGCAGAAGATGAACCAGGAGATGATGGGGCTGTACAAGACCGAGAAGGTCAACCCGCTTGGCGGCTGCCTGCCCATCGTGATCCAGATCCCGGTGTTCATTGCGCTGTACTGGGTGCTGCTGTCGTCGGTGGAAATGCGCGGCGCGCCGTGGCTGGGCTGGATCCATGACCTGTCGGTGCCGGATCCGTTCTACATCCTGCCGATCGTGATGGCCGTGTCGATGTTCGCGCAGACCAAGCTGAACCCGACGCCGCCGGATCCGGTGCAGGCCAAGGTCATGACCATCATGCCGCTGGTGTTCTCGGTGATGTTCTTCTTCTTCCCGGCCGGCCTGGTGCTGTACTGGGTGGTGAACAACATCCTGTCGATCGCGCAGCAGTGGCAGATCAACCGGATGCTCGGCAAGGGCAAGGCGGCGGTTGTGGCCAAGAGCTGATTGCCTGATCGCAACAAATCAATGCAGTAACCATGAAGCCCGGCAGTGATGCCGGGCTTTTTGTTTGGTCGTTCGCTGATGGAGCTGCACTGTCGCGCGGTGTGCTCCCCTCTCCCATGAAGTGGGAGAGGGGTGCCTTGTTCCCGCGGTGATGGCTGCGGCAGGCGTATGCTACTGGGCTGCACCTTACCGTCAGGAGATCCACCATGAGCTGGTCCGCCCGCCAATACGTTGCCTTCGAAGACGAACGCACCCGTCCCGTCCGCGACCTCGTCGCCGCGATTCCCAACGAGATCGTGCGCAACGCGGTGGATATCGGCTGCGGCCCCGGCAACTCCACGGAGGCATTGCTGGCGCGATACGCAGGCGCATCGATCACCGGCCTGGACAGTTCCGACGACATGGTCGACGCCGCGCGCAAGCGCCTGCCTGATGTGCAGTTCCGCGTGGCCGACATCGGCGCCTGGGATGATCCCGGCCCGTACGACGTGATCCTGGCGAACGCCGTGCTGCAATGGCTGCCGGACCATGCCAGCCTGTTTCCCAGGCTTGTTTCCAAACTCTCTGAAGGCGGCACGCTTGCCGTGCAGATGCCAGACAACCTGGAAGAGCCCGCGCACCGGCTGATGCGGCAGGTGGCGGCGGAAAGCCCGTGGGCGGCGCAGCTGGCCAGCGCCAGCAAGGCGCGCGCTGAGCGTTCCCCGGCGCAGTGGTACTACGAACTGCTGCGCCCGCTGTGCCGGCGCGTGGATGTGTGGCTGACCACCTACCACCATCCGCTGGCCGGCGGCGCGGCGGCGGTGGTGGAGTGGTTCAAGGGCAGCGGACTGCGGCCGTTCCTGCAGCCGCTGGACGAGGCCGGGCGCCTGGCGTACCTGGCGCGCTATGAAAGCGAGATCGCGAAGGCGTATCCCGCGCTGCCCGACAAGTCGGTGCTGCTGCCGTTCCCGCGGCTGTTTATCGTGGCGACGCGCTGAACGCCATCTTCCGGATCTTCCGGTTCAGGCCGGCTTGTGGCACACCGCTTCGATGTTGTGCCCGTCCGGGTCCAGCACGAAGGCGCCGTAGTAATCCGGGTGGTAGTGCGCCCGGAGCCCCGGCGCGCCATTGTCCCGTCCGCCCGCCTCGATCGCGGCGCGGTAGAACTTGTCCACAAGCTCGCGGCTGTCCACGCGGAAGGCCACGTGGACCGGCGGCCGGTTGGGCTCGCCGCGGTGGATCCAGAAATCCGGCTTGCCCGGTGGCCCGAAGCCTGCCACGTCGGTACTGCCGGTGACGCTGGCCGGGAATTCCTTGACGAGGCCGTAGCCGATGGCGCCGAGCGCGGCCAGGTAGAAGGCGCGGCTTTTGGCGTAGTCGCTGACGCTGGCGCCGGTATGGTCGATCATGCTTGGCTCCTTGCAAGGGTAGGGTTGGCTCAGGCCAGGTCCAGCACGCTCATGGTGGCGTTGAAGCGGCTTACCAGCACCGATTCGCCGTGCACGTCCGCAAACACATCCGCCTCGACCACGATGATCGAGCGGCCGGACTTGAGCACGTCGGCACGGCAGCGCAGCCGTTCGCTGCGCACGGCCCTAAGCAGGTTGATCTTGAATTCCGCGGTCACCACGTGCTGGCCCGCTTCGAGGATGGTGCTGGCCGCCGCGCCCGCGGTATGGTCGGCCATGGTGGCCTGCACGCCCGCATGGACGATGCCGCCGTGCTGCAGGTGACGCGGCGTGATGGCCAGCGTCGATTCGCACCAGCCTGGCCCGCAGTCCGCCAGTGCGATGCCGACGTCATTGACGAATGCGGCCTGGCGGAAGCCGGCTTCGATGGTGTCGCGCAGCAGGAGACGCTCCTGTTCGGTGGTCATGGCGGGTCCTCGGTCAGGTCACTGCATCACCAGGCGGTGTGCGCATTCCAGCGCGACGGCGGGCCGCTGTCAACCGCGGCAGCGCCTGATACGCCGCATCGAGGCATTCGCGCGTGCCTTCACCTACACTGTTGGCATCTGCGTCCCGCCGGCGCGCCTGCCCCGCATGAAGACCGCCATGACCGACGCCCCGCCGCCCATGCTGCGCCGCAAGACGCAGCCGGTCGTTGCTTTTGCCGCGCTGACACAGGCCAGTCTGGTGCGGATCGACACGTCCCTGCAGCATTTGCTGCATCGCGACGAGGCCGAAGACCTGCACCAGCTCCGTGTGGCGGTGCGCCATGCGCGCGCGGTGCTGTGGGCACTCGGGCGGGCGCTGCCGCGGCTGGAACGCGAGCACTGGAAGCGCGAACTGCGCACCCTGGCGCACGCGACCAGCGCGGTGCGCGATTGGGACGTCTTCCTGGCCGAGACCGTTGTCCCGGCGCGCAAGAAAGAACCCGAGGATCCGGTGCTGGCCTCCGTGGCCGACACGGCGGCCAAACAACGCAACACGGCTCGCGCGGCCATGCTGGCGGCACTGGTCAGCTATCGCGACGGACAGTTGCCGGTCGTGCAACGCGATCTCGCCCACCTGGGCCACCTTGCGGAAAAGGTCGCCGCCCAGGGCAAGACCAGGCGGCGCGACCGACTGGGCCCGTTCGCACGCCAGCGCGTGCGCCGGGGCCGCAAGCGATTGCGCGCACTCAAGCAGGCCGCACATGGCGGCGACCCGGGCGCGGTGCATGAACAACGCATTGCGGGCAAGCGGCTGCGCTACACAATCGAGGCGCTGGCACCGGTGTTGCCGTCGCGCTTTACCAAGCGGCTGCACCGCAAGCTGGTCAGGCAGCAGTCGCGGCTGGGCGGCTTTGTCGATGCCATGGTCGCGCGCCGGCTGATGCGCGAGTGCCTGGGCGTGCCGGAACTGCCCGACGACGTGCCGCCGCCACCGCCCGGCGCGAGCTGACACCCCGCCGGAGATGGCGGCCGACTTACCGCGCCGTGCGGCGCCCGCAAGTGCAACCTGCGCCACGCCAACCGCAATCGATCTGCGACAATACCGCCATGACTGCTCCCCAGGTTCCCATTGCCGCCATCGCCACCGCGCCCGGACGCGGCGGCATCGGCGTGGTGCGCGTGTCGGGCCCCGATGTCGGCCCCGTCATGCGCGCCGTCTGCGGCCAGGCACTGAAGCCGCGCCATGCCACCTACCTGCCGTTCCTCGACGGCCACGGCAAGGTCATCGACCACGGCCTCGCGCTGTACTTTCCCGCCCCCAATTCGTACACCGGCGAAGAGGTGCTGGAGCTGCAGGGCCACGGCGGCCCGGTGGTGATGCAGATGCTGCTGACACGCTGCCTGCAGGCCGGCGACGGCATCGGCCTGCGCCTTGCCGAGCCGGGCGAGTTCACGCGGCGCGCATTCCTCAACGACAAGCTCGACCTGGCGCAGGCCGAGGCGGTGGCCGACCTGATCGAAGCCAGCACCGAAGCGGCGGCACGCTCGGCGGCGCGCTCGATGGAAGGCGAGTTCTCCAATGCGATCCGCAAGCTGGTGGACAAGGTCATCCACCTGCGCATGCTGGTCGAGGCCACGCTGGATTTCCCCGAGGAAGAGATCGATTTCCTGGAGCAGTCCGACGCGCGCGGCCAGCTTGCAACGATCCGCAACGAACTGGGCGGCGTGCTGGCGCAGGCGCGGCAGGGCGCGCTGCTGCGAGAAGGCCTGTCGGTGGTGCTGGCGGGCCAGCCCAACGTGGGCAAGTCTTCGCTGCTCAACGCACTGGCCGGCGCGGAGCTCGCCATCGTCACGCCGATCGCCGGCACCACGCGCGACCGCGTGCGCGAAACCATCCAGATCGACGGCATCCCGCTGCATATCATCGACACCGCCGGCCTGCGCGAGAACGCTACCGACGAAGTCGAGCGCATCGGCATCGAGCGCACCTGGGACGCGATCCGCCGCGCCGACGTCGTGCTGCACCTGGTCGACGCCACCGACTACCTGCGCCACGGCCTGTCCGAGATCGACGACGCCATCGACGACCAGCTCAGCGGCCATCTGCCGCCGGGCTCGCCGATCGTGCGCGTGGTCAACAAGATCGACAAGGCGCCGGCCGTGGGCGACACGATGTTCGGCGGCAACCGCCCGCACGTGGTCGCCGCGAACGGGCCCAACCCGACCGAGATCTGGATCTCCGCGCGCACCGGCGCCGGCATCGAATTGCTGCGGCGCGAGTTGTTGCGGCTGGTGGGCTGGCAATCCGGCAATGAAGGCACCTTCCTTGCGCGTGAGCGGCACCTGACGGCACTGCGGCAGGCGCAGTCGCACCTGGATGTGGCCGCCGAGCAGAGCGAGCGCCAGGCACAGGCGCTTGACCTGTTTGCGGAAGAGCTGCGGCTGGCGCAGGAGCACCTGAACAGCATTACCGGCGAGTTCACCAGTGATGATCTGCTGGGGACGATTTTTACGCGGTTTTGTATCGGGAAATAGTGAAGCGCACTAGCTGGGCTGTCGCTTATCTCATTGCCGGACTGCTCGTTTCCTGGCAGGCCGCTCTGTTCTCCTACTGGCTGGCCGAGCGCTTATCGTGGCCGTTCGTGCCCCGCTGGCACGGCTGCTGGGATGCCGAGCATTGCGCCGCGCCATGGTGGGTCTATCTGGCGATGGCCCTGTTCGTCATCGGCCCTTCGATTGCATGGACAGCAATTGGACTTCAGCAGGTTTCAGTACCGTTCAGGCGCCGCACCATGACGCTTATGGCAATGGTCGCTGCAACGGTGCTTTTTTAGCTGCTCCACTACGCATTTGTCGGGCCGTAGTGGCAAGGCATTCGGACCAGGCAAGTACGACCGCAGGTAAACTGCACCGCACTTGCACAGCTGCCGGGCGTGCGCCCCGCGCCTCGTCCCTTGTCCCATGCGCCTCACCCTCATCACCTTCGGCACCCAGGGCGACTGCCGCCCCATCGTAGCCCTCGGCCTGGGCCTGCGCGACGCCGGGCATGACGTGCTGATGCTCGGCGAACGCTCCGCGGCGCCGCTGGCCGCCGGGCATGGCCTGCCGTTCGCGCCGATGGCCGGCGATATCCAGCAAACCCTGCAGCCCGGCGGTGCCTTGCACAAGCTGATGACCGAGGGTGGCAACGTGGCCGAGGCCACGCGCGCGTTCGGGCGCATTGCGGAGGACAACACCGAGGCGTGGATGGCTCAGCTGGCGGAGGCGGCGCGCGACGCGGATGGCATTGTGTTTTCGGGGCTGACGGCGTATGTGGCGTTGTCCGTCGGCGAGCAGCTAGGCAAGCCTGTCGTCGGCGCAGGCATGTTCCCGATCTCGCCGACGCGGGATTTCCCTTCGGCCTTGCTGCCGCCGTTGCGCATGCCGGGCTGGGCCAACCGGGCCAGCCATGCGGTAATCAACTTCGTGCTGTGGCGCATGTTCCGCAATGCCACCAACGCGGCGCGCGCGAAGCTGTTCGGCGTGGCGCCGCGGCGGGTGATGTGGCGCGATTTCCCGTCGCTGTACGCGATCTCGCCGCACCTGGTGCCGCGCCCGCGCGACTGGCATGCGGACTGGCTCGTGACCGGCGCGTGGAACATGCCGGCGCAGCCGGACTGGCAGCCCGACGCAGCGCTGCGCGAGTTCCTGGCGGCCGGCGCGCCGCCGCTGTATGTCGGCTTTGGCAGCATGGCGGGCTTTGACCGGCAGAAGGTGGCGACGGCCATGGTGCAGGCCGTGGACGGCCGCCGGGCGCTGTTCTATCCGGGCTGGTCCGGCATCGATGTATCCGCGCTGCCAGCCAATTTCCATGTGATCGGTGCCACGCCGCATGACTGGCTGCTGCCGCGCGTGGCGGCGGCGATTCACCATGGCGGGGCCGGCACCACGCATGCGGTGGCGGCGGCGGGCGTGCCGTCGATCGTGCTGCCGTTCGCGGGCGACCAGTTCTTCTGGGCGGGACGGCTGGCGGCGCTGGGCGTGGCGCCTGCGTACGTGCCGGGGCACAAGATCGATGCGGTGCGGCTGGCGTCGATGATCGCGTTTACCGAACGCTCGGAGACGCGCGACAAGGCCGCCGCGCTGGGGCGCGCCGTGGCGGCGGAGCGCGGGGTGGAACACGCGGTGGCCACAATCGGGCGCTTCTGCGCTCCCGGTGGCGCATAATCGCGCTTTCGCCTTTTCGCATGCCCCCAGGCAGGACCGCCCGATGTTGAACCGTACCCAGCAGATCCTCATTGCCATCGTCGCCGTGGCTGTTCTTGGCATGTTGTGGCTTGCCGGCAATGACCGGCATGAAGACGCCGCACCCGCGGATTCCGCGGCACCGGCGCAGGCCAGCGCGCCCCTTGCCGCGGCCAGCGACGTGCGCGGCGTGCCGCGCGACGGCACGCTGGACCCGGTCAGCATCGACCCGCAGCGCCCCGCCGACCGCCTGCCGCAATACCAGGCGAGCGCCATCCTGGACGACTACCGCAACGATCCCAAGGCCGCGGATGCGCGCTACCTGGACCGCTACGTGATCGTCGAAGGCGTCGCCAGCGGCGTGCGCCGCGAGGGCGAGCAAGTGTTTGTCGATATCCGCACCAACGATCCCGCCGCCAATGTGCGCGCCTTGCTGCTGCAGCGGCAGATCTGCGGCCCGGCGGGCCGCGTCTGCGAAGTGGAAGCCCGCGCAACCATGGTGCGGCGCGGCCAGAAGGTGGCGGTGGAATGCAACGGCGCCGGGCTGGCCGATGGCGTGCCGCTGCTGCGCGACTGCCTGCTGCGCGGCGGCGCCAACTGAGCGCACGCCCGAACCGGAGAACCTGCGATGCAATCCGTGCTGTCCGTGCTTGCGCTCATCATCCTGGCGGCGACCGCCGCCGGCCTGGCTTCGCCGCGCTGGCTCAGCGAAACCCTGCTGGGCGGCAGGCCCGTGACGCGGCTGCAGGTCGCGGTGGTAGGCCTGTGCCTGGCTGCGTTCTGCCTGATCCTGGTGGGCCGGCTGGCACAGGGCGGGGCGGGCGGCTGACGCGCCACGCCTGCGCAGCAACGCCGGTTTTGCGTCTCTGTTCCGGGAATTGACGGGCGCCGGCAGCGCCTACAGTTTGACGTCCTCCCCGCCCTCAGCCTGCGGCTGCCGCGCCTGGCGCGGAAAGGACGGAAATTCCTCCAGCGAGACGGTCACGTCCGACCGCGAGAATGTTCCGCGCAGCGTTGCGGTCACGATCGTGGATCGTGCCACATTCACTGCATGTCCATTCTCTTATTCCAAGACCTGCGATACCTTTCGGCCCCGTGCGAGAACCACAGCACGAACAGGTTTGGGAGGAAAACGCTTCATCGACCTCATCGAACCATACGCCTGCGTCAGCGCACTTGTACTGCAGCATGGTTCGGAACGCTGACCACCCGGCGTCCAGCACTGATTTTGCGTGCTGGGATCGCGCGAGGGCCTGCGCATTCACATTGCCGACAAAGATCGCACCATATTCGCGAGCGAGTTTGGTGCTGAGTTGATGCAGAAAATCCTTCCTGCGATTGGCAATCTTCGCGTGGATTGCCTTCACACGGGCCTTTTTGCGAGCGCGCTGGGCTGTGGCGAGAGCCGGCTCAAGGTCGCGGTAGAAGCGCTGAGCTTCCACGTTCTGAAGATTCTGGTCCGAGAAGCCAGCGAAGGTCTTGAGGCCCAGATCGATACCCAGTTCCCGCTTCGATTCGCTGCGCTGTGCCGACGTAGACCTGACGGTCACGTTCAGAAACCAGCGCCCGCGGCTGTCTTCACTGATGGTGCCCGCGCCAAGCTCGTAGCTTGACAGGCCATAGCTATCCCAGAGACCCAAATGCAGGCCCTGGAAATGTACCTGCCCATTACGCCAAACGATCGAGCGCGCCTTGAACGGTATCCAACCCAGCGATCGGCGGGCGCCACCGCTCTTGCGCCAGCGCAGCTTGACCTTGCGGTGCTGCCGTCTGCGCGTGGCGTACTCTTCTGCAATCTGCTGGAATACAGCCGATCCGATGCCCAGACCTTCCTTGGATGCACCGTTCAGGTACCGCTGGAGCTCAATGCCAGAAGCGAAACGACGCTCACGTTCGAATATCTTGTAGGAAAGCTCATTGCAGTAGTTCCAGACGAAGTTGACCTCCCGCGCCATCGCAGACAGCGCCGAAGCGTGTTTGTCCTTGAGGCGTAGGCGGAGAACCCGCACCGGAGTATTACAGCGAGCCATGAGGAGAACAGATCGTCGATTATTCGTATTAGGCACAGTACCATGACGGTAGGGCGGGTCAAGCGCGGTTGAAGTCGTGCATTGCACGACGCGCCTCTACCTCCCCGGCATGAATGCCGGGGCTGCACGCGCATCTCGGTGAAGGCACGCTGCCCGCATTGCGCGCGGGCGGCGGTGCCACAGCCATCAAGGATTCTCATGAACAAAGCCCTGCTGGCCGCCAGCGTCGGCCTGCTGCTGTGCGGCTGCTCGACCTATCAGGCCGTGACTCCGGTCGACCCGCTCGACCGTTCCGATCCCAATACCGCCTTCCAGGTACCGGCCGGCGGCGGCCCGCGCGGCGACTACGGCGCCAACGGCATACTGCTGTGCGTGGTGGTGAGCCCGGTAAGCGGCAACAACTATGTCGAGGCCTTCCGTGCCTCGCTGGAGCAGCGCAATTTCGAGGTGAAGATGCTGCAGGCCGAGGCCGCGGCACCGCTGGCGTGCCCGATGGTGGCGTATTACACCGCGCGCAGCGCCTGGTTCTGGACCTCGTACCTGGACAGCGTGGACATCACCGTGTTCCGCCAGGGCGACCGCGTCGGCAAGGCGATCTACAGCGCCAACCGCAGCGCGGGCGGGCTCAACCTGAGCAATCTCGTGGATCCGGCGTCCAAGCTGAACGAGCTGGTCGAGCAGCTGTTCCCGGGCATGCTGCCGGCGCCGTCGGCCGGCAGGCCGCAGGCACCGGCGGCGGGAGCCTGATCAGGTTCCCACGGCCCTCGGCAAACCCGGCTCAGCGCTCCAGCCGGCCCAGCCGCACCACGGTCACGCCGGGGCGAAGCTGGCGCAGCGAAGGCATCACCAGCACGCAGTCGGGATACGGCGTCACCACCGGCTCGCCGTCGCGCCACCCGATCACCGCGCCGGCCTCGGCAAAGGTCTCCAGGCCGGTATAGGGGCCGGCGAAACGGAAATCCATGCTGGCGGCGACCACCGGCTCGGTCACGCGTACCACCCGCTGCGCGGCGGGCAGCGGCTGCAGCCAGCCGGCGGGCAGGTCGGCGG
The DNA here is from genome assembly GCF_017814975.1 of Cupriavidus consociatus. Classification (GTDB taxonomy): domain Bacteria; phylum Pseudomonadota; class Gammaproteobacteria; order Burkholderiales; family Burkholderiaceae; genus Cupriavidus; species Cupriavidus consociatus. Next base: position 95,104 of record NZ_JAGIQA010000013.1, on the reverse strand, counting down.
CGTCGACCACGCCGGCGTGCAGCAGGAAGCGCGCGGTGCTGTCCTGCGCCACCGTCACGGCAGCGGGCTCCCAGTGCTGGCCGCATTCGATCAGCAGCGCATTGCGCGGGCTGGCGGGATCGCCGAAGCCGTCGTAGTCGCGCATGCGGCGGCCCTCCGGGTGGCCTTCGTCGACGATCACGTCGGCCGGCGCACCCAGCGCGCGCGACAGGGCGATGCCCTTGTCGAGCGGGCCCGAGACAATCAGCGGGCGGCTTTTCTCATGCATCGAATGCAGGTCGAGCAGCAGGTCGACGGTGTCGATCACCGGACGCATGGCGCGCGCGCGGCGCAGCTCGGAGGAATCGCGGCTGGTGTCATCCAGCGTGGCGGCGGTCCATACGCGGTTGAAGTCCTGGTCAACGAAGCGCGAGGCATCGGGCCGCGCGGGGTCGAAGCTGTGGTAGGCGTCGACGTTGGCGAAGGCCAGCGTCAGGCGGCCGCGGCGCGGGCGCAGGTTGTGGTCGAGCAGCGCCTTGACGGCGATGGCGCCGCAGACTTCGTTGCCGTGGGTGAGGGCGTTGACCATCACGTGCGGGCCGGGCTGGCCGCTGTCGAACGTGTACAGGTAGGGGATGCCGGTGTTGCCGGTGGCGTAGGGGCGGATGTCGGGGAAGGTGACGTCTACGGGGTAGGCGTCGAGGTGGGTGGGGTGGGTCATGGGAATCGGTGTTCTCAGGAGGTGCCCGGCGGCTCGGTGGCTGGCGGGTCGCCGCGATTTATTTTGAGGAGGGTAGTGGTACTGGCAGGCGCCGGCTCTCACCCCCGGCCCCTCTCCCGCGCGCGGGAGAGGGGAGCAAACCGGCGGCGAGGGGCGAAGCCTCCAGCCAGGCCTTTTCATGCTGGCTGTGGCCTCCCCTCTCCCGCCTGCGGATGAGGGGCGGGGGTGAGGGCCGGCGCTGGCAGAAGCGACCACGCCCGCGCTACCCCTCACTCACGAATTCCGGCCGCCTGCACGATCGTCCGGTAACGCCCGGTCTCGCGCTTGATAAAGCTGCCGAACTGCGAAGGATTGCCCGGCGTCACTTCCACGCCCGCCTCGGCCAGCTTCTTCTTCACGTCCGGCAGCGCCAGCACGGCCTGCATCTCGGTGTTGAGCCGGTCGACCACCGGCCTGGGCAGGTTGGCCGGCCCCATCAGGCCAAACCACACACCCATGTCGACGCCCTTCAGCGCCGGCGTCTCGGCCAGTGCCGGCACGTTCGGCGCCACCGCGGCGCGCCTGGCGCCGGTCACGCCATAAGCCTGCACGCGGCCCGCCTGGATATGCGGCAGCGCCGACGACAGCACCATCACCGCCAGGTCGATCTGGCCGCCGAGCAGGTCGGTGGCCATGGCCGAAGCGCCCTTGTACGGCACGTGCGTGATATTGACGTTGCCCTGCTGCTTGATCAGCTCGCCGGCCAGGTTCAGCGGCGTGCCCACGCCCGACGACGCATACGCCAGCTTGCCCGGCTGCGCCTTGGCCAGCGCGATCAGTTCGGCGGCGTTCTTCGCCGGCAGGCCCGGCTTGCCGACCAGCACCATCGGCTGGGTGCCGACGAAGGTCACCGGCGCCAGGTCCTTCTCGCCGTCGTAGCGCACCGCGGCGTTGGTCAGACGCGCGATCGACACCTCGCTGCCCGAGCCCATCAGCAGCGTGTAGCCGTCGGCCTCGGCCTTGACCACCTTGGACGCGCCGATGGTGCCGCCGGCGCCGCCCAGGTTCTCGATGACCACGCTCTGGCCGAGGCGCTTGCCCAGTTCCGGCGCGATGGTGCGGGCGACGAGGTCGACGCTGCCGCCGGCGGTATAGCCCACCACCAGCGTGATCGGCTTGGCGGGCCAGGTGCCGGCAAAGGCGCCGCTGGCGCCAGTGGCAAGGCAGAGTGCGGCAGCGGCCGCGCGCAGGATGGTCTTCATGGTCTTGGCTCTGGGGGTCCCGGAATCGATGTTGTGACCCGATGTTAGTGAGCGCGGGTCCGGCCGGCATGCGGCTTTGGCAAGGGGGGTTGCCGATTCGGCAATGGTGGCGCAAGGGCCGCGACTAGCGCGGCGCCGTCACCGCCGCGCGCCAGAACGCCTCGGCCAGCGGCCGCATCGGCGCGCGCGGGCGGTACAGGCGGATATCGAGGGCGAGGTCGCCGCCTTCGTCGGCCCCGCCGGCTGTGGCGCCGATCGCCCGCACCAGCCGGCCCGCGTGCAGGTCGTCGGCAATCAGCCGCGCGGGCAGCCACGCCAGGCCCATGCGCTGGCGCACCATTTCATGCACCGACTCCGCAAAGTCGCTGACCGCGATCACGTCCAGCCGCGGCGCCAGCTTGCGGCGCGCGATCTCCTGGTTGACCATGCGCCCCAGCGTCAGGGTCTCGGCATAGGCGATCATCGGCACCGGCTTTTCCTTCGTCGCCTTGCCCATGCGCAGCCGGTGCAGCGGCGCGCCGTGCGCGTCGGCGGCGCTGACGCAGACCAGCCGCTCCACGCCGGCCAGGTGGAACTGGTAGCGCGCGTCGTCCAGCATCACCGGCAGGTCGGGCGGGCTGTAGCACAGCAGGAAGTCGGCATCGCCCTCGGCGAACATCGCCAGCGCGTCGTGCATGGGGAAGGTCGACAGCCGCGTGCGGAAGCCTGCCGCGGCCGGGTCGCCGCGCAGCGTCTCGCGCAGGCCGGACAGCCACGCCGGCACCATCGAGCGCGCCAGCGTCTTGCCGGTGGCAATGGTCACGGTACTGGCGTCGGCCCGGTGCGCGGCGCGCAGCGCCAGCCGCGTTTCGTCCAGCGTGCGCAGCGCGCCCTGCGCGGCTTCCAGGAACAGGCGGCCCTCGGCGGTAAGACGCACCGGGAACACGCTGCGGTCGATCAGCGGGGCGCCGGCCCACACTTCCACGGCCTGCATGCGCCGGCCGAACGCGGGCGGGGTCACGTTGCGCAACTCGGCGGCGCGCGCCAGGCTGCCGGCCTGTGCCAGGCAGACGAAGTCTTCGAGCCAGCGGATATGCATGGAAGGCGGGCGGTGGGGGTTGGTCTGCCCTCATTATCGGCAAAAGCCTGGCAAAACCGCCCGCCGTCTTGCATGCCACCTGGCGCCATCGGCGTCGCGCGTGGTGGCGCGGATGATTGCTACGCCTGCGCCACCCGCCGGCGCCAGCCATGGGGCGTCTCGCCAGTCCAGCGTTTGAACGCGTGCGTGAACGCGCTCTGCTCGGAATACCCCAGCCGCATCGCGCACTGCGCCAGGCTGACCGAGGGATCGGCCAGGTATTGCTCGGCCAGCGCACGCCGCACGTTATCCACAAGCTGTGAATAACTGATGCCCTGCGCCTGCAGGCGGCGCTGCAACGTGCGCACCGGCAGCCGCAGGTGCGCGGCCACGTCGGCGACCGGCAGTTCGCCGTCCTGCAGGCGGGCGCTGATATAGGCACGCGCCTGCGCCAGTTCGTCGGCGCCGGCGAGGACGCAACGCTGCAGTTGCGAGTCGGCGATGCGGGTCATCTGCGCCTGCATGCCGGCATCGGCCTGCAGCGAGGGCAGCGCCAGCAGCGCCGGGGCGATATGCATGGCATGGCGGCCGGTGCCGAAGGCGACCGGGCAGCCGAACACCTCGGCGTGCAGGCTGGTGTCGGCTGGCGCCGGGTGCGGGAATTCAACCTGCGTGGCGATGTAGCGGTCGCCGATCAGCCAGCGCGCGAACACCGTCCAGGTCGCCATGTGCAGCTCATGCGCGTGGCGCGACAGCGGCCCGTGCTGCGCGGTCCAGGTCATGCATGCCATGCCCGGCGCTTCGACCAGGCGGGTGCGGCCGATATCGTTGGCCAGCACTTCATAGCGTATGCCCTGCAGGATGGCGTCGCGCACGGTCGGCGTGGTCAGCACCACATAGCCCATCTCGGCATAGTGGCGCGGCACGAAGGCGGCGCCCGCGCGCAGCCCGACATGCGCATCGCCGGTGGCCTCGCCGAGCCAGTCGAGCAGCGCGAGGTAGGCGGCACCCGGGATGCGCGTGGCGATCGGCGCACCGCTGGCGCCGAGGATGTCGGCCGCCACGCCGACGGCGCGCAGCTGGTCGGCGGCGGCAATGCCCTGGCGTTCGCCGTGGTCGAGCACGGCGCGCAGGTAAGCCAGCGACACGGTGCCAGATACCGTGGCACCGCCGGCGGGCGGGATGGCGCGTGGCATCAAATCACCTGTCATGCGAAATCAAGACGGGGCACCGATCTTTATCCAAACTACAGGTAGCGTCAATGCGGGCGGATCCCGGCCTGACATCCCGCCCTGACAACATCACCGACGCACAGGAGACCACATGCCCCCGCATTCCCAACCTGCGCCGCAACGGGGCGCAGATGCCGGCGCCGAGGCGCTGCACGCGCTGTCGCGCCGCGGCTTCCTCAAGGTCGGACTTGGCTTCTCGGCCGCGCTGGCGTGTGCCGCGCTGGTGCCGTCGCTGGCCGGCTGCAGTGCGGCCGATGCCGCGCCGCAGGCCGGCATGGCCTGGCTTCGGCCCGACGACGTGGCCATGTTCCGCGCGCTGCTGCCGGCCGTCGTCACCGAACTTGCCGAGGCGCCGCCGCCGCGGCGCGAGGCCCTGGTGCAGGAGACGCTGCGCAATATCGACACCAGCTGCGCCGCGATGAACGCCGGTGCGCAGGCCGAGCTGCGCAAGCTGTTCGGCCTGCTCGCCAGCACGCCGCTGCGCTGGGCGCTGGCCGGCATCCGCCAGCCCTGGAACGCCACCACGCCGGCGCAGGTCCAGGCCTTCCTGGAACGCTGGCGCGCCAGCCGGCTGGCCACGCTCAATGCCGGCGCGGTGGTGCTGGTCAAGCTCGCCAGCGTGAGCTATTACGTGCTGCCTGCCGCCTGGGCGGGCAGCGGCTATCCCGGCCCCAATGCGCCGGTCTACAAGGCGCTGCACGCCTGAACCCCGACATGGCCATCGACAATCTCTACGACGCCGGCATCGCCGCCGGCTGGAAGGTGCTGGATGCGGCCACCTTCGCCGCCTCCCGCACGCTCGACGCGGACGTTGTCATCGTCGGCAGCGGCGCGGGCGGCGGCATCAGCGCCGAAACGCTGAGCCGCGCCGGACTGCGCGTGGTGCTGCTGGAAGAAGGCGCGCTGCGCACCTCCGACAGCTTCCGCGACATGGACGAGAACCGTGCCTACCGCGAGCTGTACCAGGAGGCCGCGGCGCGCACCACTGCCGATGGCGCCATCGCCATCCTGCAGGGCCGCGCCGTCGGCGGCAGCACCACGGTGAACTGGTCGTCCAGCTTCCGTACACCGCCGCAGACGCTGGCGCACTGGGCCGGGCACCACGCCGTCAGCGGCCACGGCGAGGCTGACATGGCGCCGTGGTTCGCGCAGGTGGAAGCGCGCCTGGGCATCGCACCCTGGGCCATGGCGCCCAATCCCAACAACGACGTGCTGCGCCGCGGCTGCGAAAAGCTGGGCTGGGAGTGGCACGTCATCCCGCGCAACGTGAAGGGCTGCTGGAACTCCGGCTATTGCGGCTTCGGCTGCCCGGTCAATGCCAAGCAGTCGATGCTGGTATCGACCATCCCGGCGGCGCTGGCGGCCGGCGCGACGCTGGTGCACCGGGTGCGGGTACGCACGCTCGAACACGACGGGCAGCGCGTGCAATCGGTCATCGGCGAAGCGCTCGGTGCCGATGGCCGCATGCCCACCGGCGTGGGCGTGACCGTGCGCGCGCGGCACGTGGTCGTCGCCGGCGGCGCCATCAACACGCCGGGGCTGCTGCTGCGCTCGCGCGTGCCGGATCCGCATGGACGGCTGGGCGTGCGCACTTTCATCCATCCGGTGAATATCAGTATCGCCGTCATGCCGGAGAAAATCGATCCCTATTATGGCGCGCCGCAATCGGTCGCCTCCGACCACTTCCAGTGGGCCAACGGCGCCACCGGCCCGATGGGCTACAAGCTGGAAGTGCCGCCGCTGTTCCCCGGCATCAGCGCCGGCGTGCTCAACGGCGTCGGCGACGCACTGCGGCGCGATATCGCGCAGTTGCCCAACACCAACGCCATGCTGGCGCTGCTGCGCGATGGCTTCGTGCTACAGAGCGAGGGCGGGCGCGTGCGGCTGGCCGCCGACGGCAGCCCGCTGCTCGACTATGAGATGAGCGACTACGCCTGGGACGGCGTGCGCCGCGCATGGCTGAGCATGGCGCAGGCGCAGTTCGCCGCGGGCGCGGTCAAGGTGCGGCCAGCCCACCTGGATGCCACCGACTACCGCAGCTGGCCCGAAGCACGCGACGCGATCGCCAGGCTGCCGCTCAAGCCGTTCCGCACGGCGCTGTTCACCGCGCACCTGATGGGCGGCTGCGGCATGAGCGACGACGCCCGCCGCGGCGTAGTGGACAGCCATGGGCGCCACCACCAGCTGGCCAACCTGTCGGTGTTCGATGGCTCGGTCTTTCCCACCAGCGTGGGGGCCAATCCCCAGCTGTCAGTGTTCGCGCTGACGGCACAGAATGCAGAGGCGCTGGCACGAAATATCACGACATGATGGATCAGCGCCGCTGCGGTGCAGGTGAAAAAAAACCAGTGGCGGTGTGCCACTGGTTTTTTTCGCTTGAACCGCCGACTGTTTGCTCCCTCTCCCGCAAGCGGGAGAGGGAGCACACCCTCGGCAGGCGATGCTGCGTTACTGCGTCACCGGTTGCTGCCCCGCCGGCGCCGCCTGCTGCGCCACCGCGCTGTCCGCCTTCAACCCGCCACCCAGCGCGCGATACAGGTCGATCGCGTTGTTCAGCCGCAGCTGCCGCGCCTGGATCAGCGCCTGCTCCGCGGTGAACAGCTGGCGCTGCGCATCGAGCTCGTCCAGGTAGCTGGCCACGCCGGTGCGGAAGCGCAGGCGCGACAGCTCGTAGCGAGCGGCTTCGGCATCGCGCACCTGTTCCTGCCCCGTGACCTGGTCTTCCAGCGTGCCGCGCGCCACCAGTGCATCCGCCACTTCCGCGAAGGCCGTCTGGATGGTCTTCTCGTAGTTGGCGATCTGGATGTTCTTGCGCACGTTGGCCAAGTCCAGGTTCGACAGGTTGCGGCCATAGTCGAAGATCGGCAGCGTCAGCTGCGGCGCGAACGACCATGCGCGCGTGCCGGCATCGAACAGCCCGGAGAAGGTCGGGCTGATGGTGCCCACGCTGGTGGTCAGCGAGATGCGCGGGAAGAACGCCGCCCGCGCCGCGCCGATATTGGCGTTGGCCGACAGCAGCAGCTGCTCGGCCTGGCGGATGTCGGGACGCTGCTCCAGCAGCTCCGACGGCAGGCCCGCCGGGATATCGCTGATGATGCGCTCGTCCGACAGCCGCATCGGCTCCGGCAAGTTCTCGATGGTGCCGATGGGCTTGCCCACCAGCACTTCGAGCGCGTTCTGCGCCTGGGCGCGCTGGCGTGCCAGCTGCGCCGCGGAGACGCGTGCCTGCGCCACCAGTGACTCGTTGTCACGCAGGTCCAGCGCCGAGGTGGCGCCGGCGTCAAAACGCTTCTTGGCCAGGCCGTAGGTGCTTTCGCGCGCCTGCAGCGTATTGCGCGCCAGCTCGTACTGCTCGGCAAAGGAGCGCTCGGCCAGGTAGGCCTTGGCGACTTCCGACACCAGCGAGATATACGCCGAGCGGTGCGCTTCTTCGGTGGCGAAGTACTGCGCCAGCGCGGCATTGGACAGGCTGCGCACGCGCCCGAAGAAATCGAGCTCGTACGACGAGATGCCCAGGCCGACGCGGTAGACCTCGGTCACTCCCGGCTGGCCCAGCACGGTGGCCGCTTCGGCCGGCGTGGTACGGGCGCGGGTGTAGCCGCCTTCCACATTGATCGTGGGCAGCAGGTCGGCGCGCTGCACCTGGTAGGTGGCGCGCGCTTCCTCGATGCGCAGCGCGGCCTGGCGCAGGTCGCGGTTGTTATCCAGCGAGGTGGCGATCAGCGCCTGCAGGCGCGGGTCGCGGAAGAACTCGCGCCAGCCGATGTCGGTCGCGCGGCGGGTCTCGCCGCTCGTCACCTCGGCGGTGGCGTAGCCCTCCGGTGCCACCGGAAAGCTGCCGGCCACCGGCGGGGCGGGGCGCTCATACTTGGGCGCCAGGGTGCAGCCGCTCAGAACGCCGGCCACCAGCAGCAGTGTGGTCAGGGTCTTGGTCATGTCAGATTTCCTCTTGCGGGTCATGCCACTTCTTGTCCAGCATGCGCTGGCGCTCGCTGCCCTTGAAGCGCTTGCGCACCACGACGAAGAAGACCGGCACCAGGAAGATCGCCAGCACCGTGGCCGTGATCATCCCGCCCATCACGCCGGTACCAATCGCGCGCTGGCTGCCCGAGCCGGCGCCGGTGGCGATCGCCAGCGGCAGCACGCCCAGGATGAACGCCATCGACGTCATCAGGATCGGGCGGAAGCGCAGGTGCACCGCTTCCAGCGTGGATTCGATCAGGCCCTTGCCTTGCGCCTGCAGGTCCTTGGCGAATTCCACGATCAGGATGGCGTTCTTCGCCGACAGGCCAATCGTGGCGATCAGGCCCACCTTGAAGTACACATCGTTAGGCATGCCGCGCAGCGTCACGCCGAGCAGCGCGCCGAGCACGCCCAGCGGCACCACCAGCAGCACCGAGAACGGGATCGACCAGCTTTCATACAGCGCGGCCAGGCACAGGAACACGATGATCAGCGACAGCGTGTACAGGATCGGTTCCTGCGAGCCGGCCAGGCGCTCTTCATACGACTGGCCCGACCACTCGAAGCCGAAGCCCGGCGGCAGCTTGGCGAAGTTCTCTTCCATCGCGCGCATGGCTTCGCCGGTACTGCGTCCCGGCGCGGCCTGGCCCGCGATCTTCACCGCCGGCATGCCGTTGTAGCGCTCCAGGCGCGGCGAGCCCATGATCCACTTGGAAGTCGCGAACGCCGCGAACGCCACCATGTCGCCGTTGCTGTTCTTCACGCGCAGCTTGGTCAGGTCGTCCGGCAGGCGGCGGTCGGCGCCCTCGGCCTGCACGATCACCTTGCGCACCCGGCCTTCATAGATGAAGTCGTTGACGTAGCTGGAGCCGAACGCGATCGACAGCGTCGAATTGATCTCGGCCACCGACACGCCCAGCGCACGCGCCTTCTCGCGGTCGATGTCGATCTGCAGCTGCGGCGCGTCTTCCTGGCCTTCGGGGCGCACGCCCATCAGCACCGGGTTCTGCGCGGCCATGCCGAGCATCATGTTGCGCGCTTCCATCAGCTTGGCGTGACCCTGGCCGGTGCGGTCCTGCAGGCGGAAGTCAAAGCCGGAGGAGTTGCCCAGCTCGGAAATCGCCGGCGGGTTGAGCGGGAAGATGATCGCGTCCTTGATGAACGACAGCGCGCCGAAGGCACGGCCGACCAGCGCCTGCGCGTTCTCGCCCTCGCCGGTGCGTTCCTTCCAGTCCTTCAGGCGCACGAACGCGATACCGCCGTTCTGGCCGCGGCCGAAGAAGGAGAAGCCCGCCACCGTGATCATCTGGTCCACCACCTTGCTTTCCTTCTGCAGGTAGTAGTCCTCGATCTGTTTGAGCACGCCGATGGTACGGTCCTGGGTCGCGCCGTTGGGCAGCTGCACCACGGTGATCATGTAGCCCTGGTCTTCATCGGGCAGGAACGACGACGGCAGGCGCTTGAACAGCACCACCACGCCGAGGATGATCAGCGCGTAGATGATCAGGTATCGGCCGGTGCGCTTGAGGATGCGCGCCACTACGCCCTGGTAGCTGGTCGAGGCGCGCGCGAAGGTGCGGTTGAACCAGCCGAAGAAACCCTTCTTCTCATGGTGGTGGCCGGCTTCCACGGGCTTGAGCAGCGTCGCGCACAGCGCCGGGGTCAGCGTCAGCGCCAGCAGCGCCGAGAATGCCATCGAGGCAATCAGCGACAGCGAGAACTGGCGGTAGATGTTGCCCACCGAGCCCGAGAAGAATGCCATCGGGATGAACACCGCGGTCAGCACCAGCGTGATGCCGACGATGGCGCCGGTGATCTGGCCCATGGCCTTGCGCGTGGCTTCACGTGGCGAGAGTCCTTCCTCGCTCATGATCCGCTCGACGTTCTCGACCACCACGATGGCATCGTCCACCAGGATACCGATCGCCAGCACCATGCCGAACATGGTCAGCACGTTGATCGAGAAGCCGAACGCCAGCAGCGCGCCGAACGTGCCCAGCAGCGCGATCGGCACCACCAGCGTCGGGATCAGCGTGGCGCGGAAGTTCTGCAGGAACAGGTACATCACCAGGAACACCAGCACCACGGCTTCCAGCAGCGTCTTGATCACTTCCTCGATCGAGATCTTGACGAAGGCCGAGGTGTCGTAAGGCACCGAGTACTGGTAGTCCCCCGGGAAGGTCTTCGACAGCTCTTCCATCTTGGCGCGCACCGCGGTGGCCGTGGCCAGCGCGTTGCCGGTCGGGGCCAGCTTGATGGCGATGGCCGCCGAGGGCTTGCCGTTGGTGCGGGCCAGCGTCGAGTAGTCGGCGCCGCCCAGCTCCACGCGGCCCACGTCCTTGATGCGCACCGACGAACCGTCGGGGTTGGTGCGCAGCAGGATGTTGCCGAACTGCTCAGGCGTGGACAGCCGGCTCTCGGTGGTGACGGTGGCGTTCAGCTCGGTGCCCTTGGGCGAGGGCGTGCCGCCCAGTTCGCCCACGGCGACCTGCACGTTCTGCTCGCTCACCGCGGCGGTCACGTCCAGCGGCGTCAGGTTGTAGCCGGTCAGCTTGGACGGGTCCAGCCAGATGCGCATGGCGTACTCGGTGCCGAACAGGTCGGCCTGGCCCACGCCCGGCACGCGGCGGATCGAGTCGATCACCTGCGCCGAGACATAGTTGCCGAGCTGGATCGCGCTGGCCGTGCCGGACTTGGACGACACGGTCAGGAACATCATGTAGTTGTTCCCGGCCTTGTCCACGCGCACGCCCTGCTGGCGCACTTCCGCCGGCAGGCGCGCTTCCACGCGCTTGAGGCGGTTCTGCACTTCGACCGAGTTCAGGTCGACGTTGGAACCCGGCGCGAACGCGATGGTGATCGTCGCCAGGCCGGTCGATTCGCTGGTCGAGTTGTAGTAGAGCAGGTTGGGGGCGCCGTTAAGCTCCTGCTCGATCACCGAAGTGACGGAATCCTCCAGCGTCTTGGCCGACGCACCCGGATAGGTTGCCGTGACCGAGATCGTAGGCGGGGCGATGTTCGGGTACTGCGCGATCGGCAACTGCATGATCGACAATATCCCGCCCAGCACGATGATCAGCGCGAGCACCCACGCGAACACCGGCCGGTCGATAAAAAACTTGGCCATAAGACTGGCTCCCTCTTTGTCTAGCCCTGTGTGCCGCGGCGGCTGGCTTCAGCTGCCGCCGGGGCACACAAGGCGGTGTTCAGCCTTGCTTGCCCTCGGCCTTCGCTTCCTGCCTGGCCTCGGCGTTGGGGGCCGAGGCGGGGGCAGCCGAAGCGGAAGCCGGCGTGGCGGCAGGTGCCGAGGCATCCGCCTGCACGAACGGCACCGGCCTGGCCGGCGCGCCGACCTTGACCTTCTGCAGGCCCTCGACGATCACCTTTTCGCCGCCCTTCAGGCCCTCGGTCACGATCCAGCGGTCGCCGACGGCCTGCGGTGCCTTGACTTGCACCGATGCGACCTTGCCGTCGTTACCCACCACCAGCACGGTGGCGCCCTGCGCGCCGCGGATCAGCGCCCGCTGCGGCACGGTCAGCGCGTTCTCGTCCACGCCCTGCTCGATCTTCACGCGCACGAAGGTGCCGGACAGCAGCTCACGCTTCGGGTTGGGGAACTGCGCGCGCAGCGTGATCGCGCCGGTGGTCGGGTCGACCGTCATGTCCGAGAACAGCAGCTTGCCGGTGTGCTCGTACTCGCGGCCGTCTTCCACATACAGGTGCACGTTGGCGCCGCCGTTGACGCCCTTGACGGCGCCCGATTCGATGGCGCGGCGCAGGCGCGTGACTTCCGAAGCCGGCTGGGTGAAGGTGACCCACATCGGGTCGATCTGCTCCACCAGCGCCAGCTTGGTCGCCTCGCCCTTGCCCACCAGCGCGCCCTCGGTCACCAGCGCGCGGCCGGCGCGGCCGCTGATCGGCGCGGTCACGGTGGTGTAGCTCAGGTTGATCTGGGCGGTGCGCACGGCGGCCTTGGCCGATGCCACGTCGGCATTGGCCTGGCCGGCGGCGGCCACGGCGTCGTCGTATTCCTGCTTGCTGACCGCGTTGACGGCCACCAGCGGCTTGTAGCGCTCGGACTTCAGGCGCGCCGACACGGCGTTGGCCTCGGCGCGCTGCAGCGCGGCCTGGGCCGACGACAGCTCGGCCTGGTAAGGCGCCGGGTCGATGCGGAACATCACCTGGCCGGCCTTCACTTCGCCGCCCTCGGTGTAGTTGCGCGACAGCACGATGCCTTCGACGCGAGCGCGCACTTCGGCCGTGCGCACGCCTTCCAGGCGGCCCGGCAGTTCATTGACGACGGCGACCGGCGACGGCGTCACGGTGACCACGCCCACTTCCGGCGGCGGCGGGGCGCCGCCCTCGGCCTTCTTGTCGCCGCAGGCAGTGAGCGCCAGCGCCGACAGCGCAGCGGCTGCAAAGGTGGCAACGCAACTGATACGTTGGGACTTCCTCATCGATAACCCCATGATGGCAATTTGAGATCTGCCGCGAACGCCCCGGCCTGACTTCTCAGGAAAGCGGAAACGACGCAGCCCGCCGCAATATCTGCAGCGGATAAACGCGTGATGCTAGCCACAAATCGCGTCGACGCGGTGACGAATGCGACGAACGGTGGCTTTTGTATGACGACTGGATTGCCGTCCGGCTGGCCTGCGCAAGGAGTCGCCCAGGGTGCTGGCTATGTCACAGGGGGCGGCTGGCCGAAAGCCGGGCGAGCGCGTATTATATATACATTCAAGCATGTATGTTAAGTCGATTCATCAGCAGGGGCTTTCGGACGCACATCGCGTTGGGCGGAACCGGTAAGAACCATCGGATCCCAGCGAAAAGCCGGCAAACCTGATCCGGTATCCGGCGCAAACCGCCGACTCGGGTTAGGATGCGCGCCGTCCTGTCGGACCCAGGGCTTGCGACAACATCGCCATGTGACGACAACGACCCGCCGCGCGCCTTGCGCGGCACCGGGGAGATTCAACACGCCGGACCGTGGCCACCGTGGCCATGCGCCGCCGGCATATGAGACAGAAATGGTCAGACGCACCAAGGAAGAGGCGCTCGAAACGCGCCACCGGATTCTCGACGCGGCCGAAACCGTGTTCCACGCCCGCGGCGTGGCACGGCCGTCGCTGGCCGACATCGCCGAGGCGGCGGGGGTCACCCGCGGCGCGATCTACTGGCACTTCAAGAACAAGAGCGATGTGTTCGCCGCCATGTGCGACCGCGTGCATCTGCCGGTGGAAGCGCTGTGCGATCCGGAGCGGATCGCGCGCCAGGAAGACCCGCTTGGCGGCGTGCGCGACATCTGCGCCTACGTGATGCGCCAGACCGTGGTGAACCCGCGCCTGCGGCGCGTATTCGAGATCATCTTCCACAAGTGCGAGATGGTGCAGGACAACGGCGCCATCTTCGAGCGGCAGCGCCAGTCGCACAAGGAAGGCCTGGTCAAGATCCGCGAGCACCTGCGCCTGGCGCGCGAGCGCGGCCAGCTGCCGGAGGACCTCGACCTGGACCTGGCCGTCAACGCCTTCCATGCCAGCATCGGCGGCGTGCTGGCGCACTGGCTGTTCTCGCCCGAGGACTTCGACCTCGACGCCAATGCCGAGCGCATGGCGGACGCGTTCATCGATACCCTGAAATTCTCCCCGGCGCTGCGGCTCGGCTATGTGCCGCGCCCGATGGCGCAGCTCGACGACGAACTGTCGACACTGTGCGAGCAGGCCTGCATGAAGGCCGAGAAGGCCACGGGCCTGGACACCAGCGACCTGGTGCCCTGATCTCCTGGCTCCCTGATACCGGTCCGGGCGCTAGCCGCGCACGGCTTCGTGCCAGCGCGCCAGGAAGGCGCGCTTGCGCAGCGTGTCCTGCGCGGCCAGCAGGCCCGGTCCCACGCTGATCGGCTTGAGCGCATAGCCCAGGCGCTCCGACAGCGCCGCGGCGGTATGCACGCTGTCGGTATCGGTGCGGATGGTATAGAGCTGCGTGGTCGACTTGGCCAGCAGCGCCTGGCCCTCGCGCGACAGCAGGAAGTCCAGCCACAGCCGCGCCGCATTTGGCCGCGGCGCGCGCCTGGCGATAAACGCCACCCGCGACATCACCAGCGTGTAGTCGCGTGGCGCAATCACGTCGATCGCGGCGCCGCGCTCCATCAGCGACAGCGCGTAGGAACCCAGCAGGTTGTACCCCATCACCAGTTCGCCGCTGGCGATGCGCTCGACCATCTCGGCGGTCGACGACGACAACTGCACCCGGGCGCGTCCCAGCGCCTGCGCCAGGTACCAGAACTCGTTGCCCATGCGCGCGTCCTGCTGCGCCAGCAGGTAGCCAACGCCGGAGCGCTCCACGTCATACGTCACCACCTTGCCGCGCCAGCGCGGCGCATTTTCCTGCAGCAGCCGCGCCAGCCCGGTGCGGCTGCGCGGCGCGCGCATGCCGGCGAAGTGGTAGCGGTTGTAGACGATCACCGCCGGCTCGAAGGTGGTGCCCCAGGCTTCGTCGCGCCATACCGCCCAGGCCGGCAGGCCGGCGCGCTCGGGCGAGGCGTAGCGCTGGGCGTTGCCGTCGTTGACCAGCTTGATCTGCAGGTCCATGGCGGTGCTCCACAGCACATCGGCATAGCGCGCGCCCGGCGCCGGGCGGCCGCTGCCGAGCGCGGCGGTTTCCGCCAGGAAGCGCTGGTTCAGGTCGACGGTGTTCAGGTCCTCGTAGCGCACCCGGATGCCGGGATAGCGCGTCTCGAACGCCGTAATCAGCGGCTGCGCCACTTCCAGGTCGGTCGAGGCGTAGACCACCACCTCGCCTTCGCGCAGCGCGCGGGCGATGGTGGCGTCATACCCCGACGGGTAGCCAGGCGGCGGCGCCGGCAGCATGGACTGGGCCTGCAGCGGCAATGACGGCGACGTCGCGGCCAGCAGCGAGGCGCCAACCAGCCGGCGGCGCTGCGGTGAGGCGGGTGAGGCGTGATTGACGGGCGACCCATGCGCCGCGGGCGGCATGGTAGCGGACTGCTGGGGCGGACGCTTGGGCACGGTGGTCGGGAAACTGGAGGGCGGCCCTGCAGCGGGCGCGCCGGGACAGGCGGGGCGGGGTTATTATAGGCGCCCGCGGCAGGCGCGCCATAGCGCCGGGGCCGCCTGGCAAGAACCGGCAGAGGAGGGAAACCGGCATGCGCATCCTGCTGGTGGAGGATGAAGTCGAACTGGCACGCTGGGTCGCCCGCGCGCTGGAGCAGGGCGGCTTCGTGATCGAGCACGTCGCCGACGGCCTGCAGGCCGAGGCACGGCTGCAGGCCGAGGAATACGACGCGGTCGTGCTCGACCTGCGCCTGCCCGGCAAGGACGGGCTGGCCGTGCTCAAGTCCATGCGCGGGCGCGACGACCGCACCCCGGTGCTGATCCTGACCGCGCAGGACACGCTCGACGAACGCGTGCGCGGCCTGAACCTTGGCGCCGACGACTACCTGCCCAAGCCCTTCGCCATCGCCGAGCTGGAAGCGCGCCTGCTGGCGCTGATCCGGCGCAGCCGCGGCCGCGCGCACCCGCGCCTGCAGTGCGGCACGCTGGTGTTCGACGGCGAGACCCGCAGCTTTACGCTCGATGGCCAGCCGCTGGCACTGACGCCGCGCGAATCGACGCTGCTGGGCGCGCTGCTGGCGCGCAGCGGCCAGCCGCTGACCAAGGCGCAGCTGCTCGACAAGGTGTTCTCGCTCGACGCCGATGTCTCCCCGGACGCGATCGAGGTGCTGGTCTACCGGCTGCGCAAGAAGCTGGCCGGGCACGGCGTCACCATCGTCACGCTGCGCGGCTTCGGCTACCTGCTGGAGCCAGAGGCCGGGCGCTGACATGCGCTGGATGGCAGCGAATCTGCGCTGGCGCATGGGGCCACGCCATCCCGTGCTGCTGTGGCGGCGCGGCAGCCTGCGCCGCCAGCTGCTGTTGCTGCTGGTGCCGGCGCTGGCGGCGATGATGGCGATCGACACCTGGCTCACCTACGGCACCCTGCGCGATGCCGCCAACCGGGCCTACGACCGCTCGCTGTACGGCTCGATCCGCACCATCGACAACGCCATCGGCATGGCCGGCGAGAGTATCCAGCTCACGCTGCCCGACGCCGCCATGGAAATGTTCGAGAGCGCGGCGCAGACCCATGTGTATTACCGCGTGTCGCTGGAGCGCGCCGGCAAGGTGGAGACCATTACCGGCTACGACGACCTGCCGCTGCCCGCCGGCAACCTCGTCAACAACCAGCCGCGCTTCTACGATACCGAGTACCTGGGCGAGGCGGTGCGCATCGGCGTGATGGCGCGCCCCGTGTACCGGCCCGACGCGCGCATGCGCGTGATCATCCAGGTGGCCGAGACCGCCGAGCCGCGCAGCGCGCTGATCGCCACGGTGTGGCGCAGCGCGCTGGCGCGCGACCTGCTGCTGATCCTGCTGAGCGCCGCTATCCTGGTGGGCGGCGTCACTTACGTGCTGCGTCCGCTCAAGCGGGTGCGCGACGATGTCGAGGCGCGCTCGCCCGACGACCTCGCGCCGCTGGCCTTCGAGCGCGTGCCGTCCGAGGTACGGCCGCTGGTCGATGCGGTCAACCTGCACGTGTCGCGCTCGGCGGCGATGGCGCAGTCGCAGGCGCAGTTCATCGCCGATGCCGCGCACCAGCTGCGCACGCCGCTGGCGATCCTGAAGACGCAGGCCGAATACGCCCAGCGCCAGCTGCGCGGCCCCGATCCGGAAGCCGCGCGCCGCGCCGCGGGCGAGGCGGTGAGCGGCATCGTCACGCAGCTGGAGCAGGCCGCGCGCCTGACCAACCAGTTGCTGGCGCTGGCGCGGGTACGCCAGCACCACGGCGAGAACGCGCAGCCGGGCGAGGCCAGCGACACCATCGACATCATCGACGCCGTCGCCGTGGCCGAGCAGGTGGCGCTCGACTACCTGCCGCTGGCGCGCGGCAAGCAGCAGGACTTCGGCTGGGAGCCGGTGCCGGGGCTGAAGCTGCCGGTGCGCGCCGATCCCGCGCTGCTGCGCGAGGCACTGGCCAACCTCGTGCACAACGCGATCCAGTACTCGCCGCGTGGCAGCCGGATCACCTTGTCGGCAAGCCGCGATGACGAAACGGCCTGCCTGATCGTGGAAGACGACGGGCCGGGCATCCCGGCCGAAGAGCGCGACAAGGTCTTTGCGCGCTTCTATCGCCGCGTGGGCAATGCCGAGCCCGGCTCGGGGCTAGGGCTGGCGATCTCGCGCGAGATGGCGTCGCGCTTCGGCGGCACGGTGGAGCTGGGCGAAGGGCTGCAGGGCACCGGCGTGCGGGCAGTGCTGAAGCTGCCTGTCGGCGAATAACTCGGCCAAGGACGCATCGCGACCGACTGTGGTCTCCCTCTCCCGCAAGCGGGAGAGGGAGCAACCGGCGGCAATCAGCTAACCGAACAGCTCCTCCGCCACCGTCGGATGCAGCTGCACCGTGGTCTGCAATTGCGACTCGCGCACGCCCAGGCGCAGCGCCACCGCCAGCGCCTGCACGATCTCCGGCGCGGCGTTGTCCATCAGGTGCACCCCCAGCACGCGGCCGCTGCGCGCGTTCAGCACCAGCTTGAACACGCTCTGGTACGGCGTGCCGCCGAAGCGGTTTTCCAGCGAGACAAAGCGCTTGACCACGGTGCGGATGCGCTCCGGCTTGCCGGCATCGGCAATTGCCTGCGCCTCGGTCATGCCGACCGCGCCGATGGCAGGTTCGCTGAATACCGCGGTGGGCACGAAATCAAAGTCCGCACGCTCGCCGCGCCGGCCATACAAGCGGTCCGCGAGCCAACGGCCCTGGGCGGTCGCCACCGGCGTCAGGTGCAAGCCGTCGGTGGCATCGCCGATCGCGTAGATCTTGCGCAGGCTGCTGCGGTACTGCTTGTCGACATGGATGCCGCCCTTGTCGCCAAAGGCCACGCCGAGTTCTTCCAGCCCCAGCCCCTGCACATTGGAAATGCGCCCGATCGCCGCCAGCGCGGCCTGCGCGCGCACGGCCTCGGTATGGCCAGGGCGGTCGGTGGGACGGTAGCAGACTTCCACCGCGCCGTTGGCCTGGCTGAGCAAATGCACTTGCGCATTCAGGTGCACGCGCACGCCTCGCGCGGTCAGCGCATCGGTCAGCGCAGCGCCCATCTCATGATCGAAATGGGTCAGCAGCCGGTCGCCGGCGACGATCAGGTCGACCTTGACGCCATAGCGCGACAGGATCGATGCCTGCTCCACGCCGATATAGCCGCCGCCGATCACCGCGACCGAGGCGGGCACGGTCTGCCAGGTAAAGACATCGTCGGAGCTGGCCGCCAGCTCGCCGCCGGGCACGTCCAGCGTGCGCGGGCGCGCGCCGGTGGCGATCAGGATGCGGCGCGCATGGATGGTCTCGTCGCCGACGCGGACTTCATCGGGCGCGGTGACGCGCGCGTCGCCACGCAGGATTTCCACGCCGGATTCATGCAGGCGCTGGGTGTAGCCCGCGTTCAGCCGCGCCACCTCGGCGTTGACGCGCACGATCGCGTCGCGCCAGTCCTCACGCCCGCCGGTGTGCGACAGGCAGCCTGACAGGATCGCCGCCCACGAGGCGCCGTAGGACAGCATCTTCTTGGGTACGCAGCCTCGGTTGACGCAGGTGCCGCCGATGGCATCTCGCTCGACCAGGATCACGCGGGCGCCATGCGCCGCCGCGCGCCGCGCGCAGGCCACGCCGCCGGAGCCGCCGCCGATCACCACCAGGTCGGCTTCGCGCGCCTTGCCGTTGCGGCGCTTGCCTGCACCCTGGCCACGGGCGCGCGGAACGCGTTCCACGGGCGGCGCCGCGCTGACCTGGCGGGCACGCCGCGGTTCGTTGGTCCCCAGCGTTGCGGTGGGGGTTGTCTTGCGCTCGGTCATCCATGCCTCCTGTCGCGGCACGCGGGCCGCATCGACAATCGATCAGGCCGGTGCCACAACACGAAGCTAGGCGGCCGGCCGCAGTTCGGTATTCAGGATCGACGGCCACTCGCGCAGGAAGGTTTCCCCGTCGCGGCGGCCGAGTTCGTAGGCGTGCGTCATGGCATCGGGCCGGGTGTAGTCCCAGCTCGAGATCGGCACGCGTTCCGAGGGCTGCAGGTACAGGCGGCGCTGGCCGCCTTGCTCGATGACGAAACGGCGCGGGCGCGGATAGAGCCGCGTCACCAGCACCAGCACATTGCCCGGCGCGGCGTCGAGCGCATCGACCGGGACGTTATCCACAAGGCCGCCATCGAGCACCGGCCGGCCGTGGCGGCGCAGCACCGGCGTGAAAGGCGGTGTCGACGCCGATTGCAGCAGCAGGTCGGCCAGCTGGTCCGGCGAGGCGCAGTCCTGCGCGCGCACGAACTCGGGCCGGAAGCCCAGCTTGCGCCCCAGCCGCGGGTGCAGCGTCTTGAGCACATGCTTGTCGATGTTGTAGGCCAGCAGACCTGCGGCCACCGCCAGGCGCGGGCCGGTCCAGCGCGGGATATGCGCCACCCCGATGCGGATCTCGGGCGCCTGCTGCAGGTGCGCCAGGCGGCCGTCGGCAAAGATCGTCAGCAGAGCGGTGCGGTAGATGCCGTAGTGGGGGAACACGCGCTCGTTGCGCAGCAGGTTGCCCCAGTAGGCATTGCGGCGGTTGCTGGACAGCACCTCGCGGTAGTAGTCCATGGTCTGGTGCGAGTCGTGCGCATAGACCATGCATGCCGTGGCAGCGCCGGCGGAAATGGCCGCGATCACGCGCGGCCGCAGCCGAAGTTCTGGCGCGACCGTGTCCCACCAGCCCGCCTGCCACCAGCAGCGGTTGCCGCCGCCGGCAAAGACGACCTGGTCGAAGGGATTGGCGTCCGCGCCGGCCGGCATCAGAGCAGCGCGTAGGTGGTGGTGGCCTGCACCGCCAGCTTGCCGTCGGTGCCGGTCAGCTCGATCTCGCCGAACACCACGGTCTTGCCCAGGCGCAGCACGTTGGCGCGCACCAGCACGTCGCCGTCGATCACGGGACGCATGAAGTTGGTGGTGAGCGAGACCGTGGTCATCGGGCGGAAGCCGCCGAGCGCACTCGCGACGGCGACGATCATGGCGGTGTCGGCCGCCGACATCAGCACCTGGCCGCAGACCACGCCACCCGCGTGGCGAAATGATTCGTTGAACGGCAGCCGCAGCGTTACGCCGTTTGCATCGACGGCTTCGGCCCGCAGGCCAAGCTGGCGCACCCAGGGCGCCAACACCCGTTCCAGCGTGGCGTCGATGTCGGCAAGGGCAAGTTGCGGTGAGGCTTCAGACATGGCGGTCCTCGTTCTTGTATCCATGTTCCATGGCCGCGCCCGTGGCCGGCCCGTGGCGGACCGCTACGCTGTCTCCCCCGGCGCGACGCGATGCTTCAGGCAATGATACAGGGGGCCGGTGGCAAGCACCACGAAGGCCATCCGGATCACATGGAAGGCCGTCACCAGCGGCACGCCCAGTTCCAGCACCTTGGCGGTGATGCACATCTCGGCAATGCCGCCGGGCGTGGTGGCCAGGATCATCGTGGCCGGGTGCGCGCCCGACAGCGCCGCCAGCGCCCAGCCGAACAGCGCCGACACCACCAGCGCCAGCACCGTGTACAGCGCCACGCCCGACAGGAAGCGCGGCGCGGTGTGCAGGAACTCGCGCGAGAAGCGCACGCCCAGCGACACCCCGATCAGCAGCTGGCCGGCGCGGCTCATCCAGGTCGGGATCGCCGACAGCTCGATGCCCGATGCCGTCAGCACCGCGGCCGCCAGCAGCGTGCCGATCACGAACGGGTTGGGCATGTTCAGGCGCCTGACCAGCAGCGCCACGCCCAGCGTGATCGCCACCAGCGCCAGCAGGCCCGGCGCGCTGACCACGCGCGGCCCGGGGATGTACGTGTCGAGCCCATGGATGCCGCCGTACTGGAAGATCGCGGGCACCGTCACCACCACCATCAACACGCGCAGCGAATGCGCCGCCGCGACCTGGTCGATGCGGGCGCCATTGCGCTCGGCCAGGTTGGCCATCTCGGAAGCGCCGCCGATGGCTGTGGAAAAGTACGCGGTCTTGAACGCGACGCCGGTGGTCCGGCGCAGCATCAGCGCGCCGCCCGCGCCCATTGCCAGCGCGAACAGCGAGCCGGCGACGATGTACGGCAGGAACTCCACCAGCCGCGCCACCACGTCCGGCGTGAAATACAGCCCGAGCGATGCGCCGATCACCCACTGACCGGCATTGCGCGCCTGCGACGGCGCGCGCAGGTCGGCGCCCCACATGCGCGCCGAGGCGACGGCCAGCAGCGGGCCGATCATCCACGGCAGCGGGGTACGCAGGACGGTGCAGAGCAGGGCGGCGGCCAGCCCGAGTGCCAGCGTGGGCACCGCGGACAGCCAGCGGTTGGCGGCAAGACTCATCGGTCAGCGGCCTGGCGGAGGGGGGCGCCGGCGCTTGTTGTTGTAAGGGGTGGAAATGCAAGGGGCCCGCACGCCATGGCGCCGGGCCCCGGAGAGACTACCGCATGCTAACGCGCATCACGCCGCGTTGTCAGCCTGCGCATGCGCCGAGCCGCGCGCGGCATGCCAGCGCAGCAGGCGCGGGATCACCACCACCGCCACGGTCATGGCCAGGATGGTGGCCGAGATCGGCTGCTTGATGAACAGGCTCCAGTCCCCCTGGCCGATCGACAGCGCATTGCGCAGCTGCTTCTCCGCCATCGGCCCCAGGATCATGCCGACGATCACCGGCGCGGTCGGGAAGTCGAAACGGCGCATCACCATGCCGAGCAGGCCGACCACGAACAGCAGCAGCAGGTCGAACCACGACTGGCGGATGCCGTATGCACCCAGGCCCGCGAAGATCAGGATGCCGCCGTACAGCAGCGGTGTGGGCACGCGCAGCATGCGCACCCACAGGCCGATCGCGGGGAGGTTCAGCACCAGCAGCATGACGTTGCCGATATACAGCGACGCCAGCAGGCCCCACACCAGGTCGCCCGAGGTCTGGAACAGCATCGGGCCCGGCTGCAGGTTGTAGTTCTGGAACGCGGCCAGCAGGATCGCGGTGGTGTTCGAGGTGGGGATACCCAGCGTCAGCAGCGGGGCCAGCGTCGCGGTCACGGCCGAGTTGTTGGCGGCTTCCGGGCCCGCCACGCCTTCGATCGCGCCGACCTTGCCGAATTCGTCCTTGTGGTCCGACAGCTTCTTCTCGGTCGCATACGACAGGAAGGTCGGGATCTCGGCGCCGCCCGCTGGGATCAGGCCGAACGGGAAGCCGATGAACGTGCCGCGGATCCACGCCGGCAACGAACGTTTCCAGTCCGACTTGTTCATGTGGACCGAACTGAGCTTGTTGAAGGTGCCGTCCGGCTGCGGGAAGAACGCGTTGAACAGCGCCTCGCCCACGGCGAACAGGCCGACCGCCACCACCACGATGTCGATGCCGTCGTACAGCTCCTGCACGTTCATCGAGTAGCGCGTCTGGCCCGACAGCGAATCCATGCCGATCAGGCCGATGCCCAGGCCCAGGAACAGCGCCGTCATGCCGCGCAGCAGCGACGAGCCCAGCACCGCGGAGACCGTGGTGAAGGCCAGCAGCATGATCATGAAGTACTCGCCGGGGCCGAACTGCAGCGCCACGTCGGCCGCCACCGGCGCGAACAGCGACAGCATCACGGTGGCAATGGTGCCGGCCACGAACGAGCCGATCGCCGCGGTCGCCAGCGCCGGGCCGGCGCGGCCGTTCTTGGCCATCAGGTTGCCTTCCATGGCCGTGACCATGGTGGAAGACTCGCCCGGCGTATTCATCAGGATCGACGTGGTCGAGCCGCCGTACATCGCGCCGTAGTAGATGCCGGCGAACATGATCAGCGCAGCGGTGGGTTCGACCTTGGCGGTCAGCGGCAGCAGCATCGCCACTGTCAGCGCGGGACCGATGCCCGGCAGCACGCCGATGGCGGTGCCGAGGAAGCAGCCCACCATTGCCCACATCAGGTTGATCGGCGTGATCGCGACGGCAAAGCCGTGCATCAGCATGTTCAGCGTTTCCATTCGAAGACTCCTTGCTGGACGGGCGGGCTCAGAAGCCGGCGATGGGGAGCAGCGGCAGGTTGATGCCGAGCAGGAATTCAAACAGCGCCCACATCGGCACCGTGATGCACAGACCCACGATCAGGTCGCGCACGATGCGGCGGCTGCCGTAGCCGCGCGCCACGCACACCATCAGCAGCGTGGAAGAAAACACGAAGCCGAGCGTGCCGATCAGCGCCATGTTCAGCACCAGGCCGGCGGCGACCCACAGGAAGCCCTTGAAATTGTGCGGCGCGTTGGGCAGCTCGGCATCTTCCTCCGGCATGTTGCGGAAACCACCGCGCACGCCCTGCCAGGTCAGCAGCGCGCCGCACACGGCCAGCCCGACGGCCACCAGCGTGGGCACGAAGCGCGGCGACAGGCCGGCATAGCCCTCTTCGCCGGAGATGCCCGACAGGCCGACAAAGAAAAACAGCGAAAGCGCC
Organism: Cupriavidus consociatus; assembly: GCF_017814975.1. GTDB lineage: Bacteria > Pseudomonadota > Gammaproteobacteria > Burkholderiales > Burkholderiaceae > Cupriavidus > Cupriavidus consociatus. The sequence continues at coordinate 71,404 of NZ_JAGIQA010000013.1, read as the reverse complement.
AGGACGGCAACGCCGATGGCAACGTGCGAGGGTTTCATGGAGACTCCTTGGCCTTTGTCGCCAGCAAGGGGCTGGCGTCCGCGACGCTGGCTTGGCTGACCTTGCGGCCCGCGCGGCAATGAGGCCCGGCGACATATGGTTGTTGTCTTCGGTATCGCAGGTGGACACCGGGCCCCATGCCGTTTTCCTGCCGCCGGGATCAGCCGGCGGTGTCGGCAGGCACGACAGGTAAAGCGGTTTGATGCGGTAATGCGGTTTCACAGGCCGCGCCGGCTTGGCGCGGCAGCGGGCTTTACTTGGCGACGCCCAGCTCGCGCAGCGTGCCGCCCAGGCGAGCCGATTCGCTGTCGACGAACTTGCCGAACTCGTCGCCGGTCAGCAGGAACGGCGTCCAGTCGTTCTTCTGCAGCGTGTCCTTCCAGGCCTTGCTCTCGGTGGCCTTGACCACCGCGTCGATCATGGCCTTGCGCTGCTCGGGCGTGGTGCCGGGCGCGCCATACACGCCGCGCCAGTTGTAGATCTCGACGTTGACGCCTTGCTCCTTCAGCGTCGGGATATCGGCGGTGCGGTCCTTGGAGGTCACCGCCAGCGCGCGCATCTTGCCGCTCTTGATGAAGGGCAGGAATTCCGACACGCCGGCGATGCCCACCGTCACGTGGCCGCCCATGATCGAGGCCGAGGCTTCGCCGCCGCCCTGGAACGGCACGTAGTTGATCTTCTTGGGATCGACGCCGCTTTCCTTGGCGACCAGGCCGGCCAGGATATGGTCGATCGAACCCTTGGAGCCGCCGCCCCAGCTGACGCTGCCCGGATTGGCCTTGAGCTGCGTGGTCAGGTCCTTGATCGACTTGATCGGCGAGCTGGCCGGCACGGTGATGACCATGGTGTCGGCGAACAGGCGCGCGATCGGCGTGGCGTTCTTCAGCGTGACCGGCGGCTTGTTGGTCTCGATCGCGCCGACCATCACGGCGCCCACCACCATCAGCGCGTTGGGGTTGCCCTTGTCGGTGTTGACGAACTGCGTCAGCGCGATAGTGCCGCCGGCGCCGCCCTTGTTGTCGTACGAAGCGGTCTTGGCCTGGCCCGCGGCGATCATCGCGGCGCCCAGCGAGCGGCCGGTCTGGTCATAGCCGCCGCCGGGGTTGGCGCCGATCATGACCTTGACGCTGTCCAGCGCATAGGCGGGCGCGGCAACGACGGTGGCGGCAAAGGCGGCCGATGCCAGCGTGGCATGGGCGAAACGGGAAATCGAACGGCGCATAGCGGTCTCCTTGGTAGTAGTACCGGTGATCGCTTGCCAGTCACTGGCGACGCGATCCGACCCGGGGTTCCGGCGGCAGCTTGTGCGTTGCCGGGGGGACGGGGACACGGCTGGCGGCGGCGCGCTCGGCGCTGCCGGGGTTGTCTCCTGTCCGGCGCGGCGTGGCGTGGCCGGGACTGTTTTTGGTTTTTGGTGAACGTCAGACCGGGGTTAGCGGCCATGGGGCGGATTCTAGGCGGGGGAAACTGTCAAAAGGCTGTCAAAAAGCGCAGGAAGGGGTTGGGGTTTACGTGGATGGCAGGGGATTGACGTGTGGATGGGCGGGACTTCGTGGTGGCTCCGCCGTGCAACCCCACTCACCCGGCCGGCTTCGCCTCCAGGCAAGGATCCTTGCGCGCCACCGCCGGCACCACCACCGCCATGTCGAACTCGCCGTCCGCCGCCGCGCTCTCCACATACCCCACGCTGACAACCTTGCCGTCCTCGCCGGCAAGCCAGCGTGGCACCCCCACATCGCGCCGCACATGCCCGTTGCCCGCAATCAGCACCGCGCCGCGCTGCGCGTAAGGCCGCAAGGCCTGCGCCATCACCGCATCACGCGCCGCCTGTGCCGCCAGCATGCCGGGCAGCATCGCCTTCGGGAAATTGCCGCAGTGGCCGCGGTCGAGCACCGCGGTCTGCGCCGCCACCAGGTCAGGCGGCAGTTCGCCGGTCAGCCCAAGCTTCTGGCGTTCGTCCGCCGGGAACAACCCGTCCAGCCCGCCGCGAACAATCTTGCCCGCATCCGCGCGCGACAGGTTGGCCGCGACCAGCGGCAGGTCGTACTGCAGCGCCAGCGCCACCACCGGCCGGTACAGCGGCCACTGCCAGGCGCCGCCGCCTGCCTGCGCGATCAGGTAGTCGGCATCCTTCGGCCGCTCCCGGCGGGCGCGGTCGAGGTCAGCCTGCCGTTCGCGGTCGAACTGCTCCATGGCGATGGCGGGACGCCAGCCCTGCTCGAGCGCGCGCGTCAGCGCGGCCAGCCGCTGCTGCTGGCCGGCGGCATTGTCGTGGACCTCGCCCAGCAGCACGTAGGGCTTGCCGGCAAAGCCGGCGCTGACGGTAGCCGGCGAGGGCCCCGGGGCGGCACAGCCGGCGGTCAGCAAGGCAACCGTTGCGGCTGCCAGCATGGTCGGAACGCGCAAGCGGAATGGCATCACGCAGATTCTTTATGTTGTTTCGCTCCTCGGGACGGCCCGGCCAACGTCTTCAGTGCTGCGACACCGTCTCCCCAGGCACCTTCTCCGGCAGCTTGTTGCCTTCCGAGTCGATCTGCAGCGGCCCCGTGCCCGAGAACCTGTCGAGCGCCAGGTAGATCACCGGCGTGATGAACAGCGTGATCACCTGCGAGAACAGCAGCCCGCCGACCACCGCCAGGCCCAGCGGCTGCCGCAGCTCGGCACCGGCGCCGAGGCCCAGCGCCAGCGGCAGCGCGCCCATCACCGCGGCGAAGGTGGTCATCATGATCGGACGGAAACGCAGCAGGCACGCCTGCCGGATTGCCCTGGCCGGCGTCATGCCTTGCTCGCGCTGCGCCGCCAGCGCGAAGTCGATCATCATGATCGCGTTCTTCTTGACGATGCCGATCAGCATCAGCACACCAATGACAGCGATCAGGGACAGCTCGACATTGAAGATAAACAACGTCAGCAGCGCGCCGACCGCCGCCGAGGGCAGGCCCGCCAGGATGGTCAGCGGGTGGATGTAGCTTTCGTACAGCACGCCCAGCAGCGTGTAGATCACCGCGATGGCGGCCACCAGCAGCACGATCTGCGTGGCCTGCGATGACTGGAACACCGCCGCGTCGCCGCCCCAGCTGGTGAAGATCGACGTTGGCATCGCGATCTCCTGCTTGTAGCGGTCGATGCGCGCCGATGCGTCGCCCAGCGCCGCGCCCGGTGCCAGGTTGAACGACACCGTCACCGACGGCAGCTGCCCCTGGTGGTTGACCGCGATCGGGCCGACGCGGCGCTCGGTGGTGGCAAAGGCTGACAGCGGTACCATCTGGCCGGTCTTGCTGCGCACGTAGAGCTTGGCGAACGCGGTCTCGTCGACGCGGTCGAGGTCGGCCGCCTGCAGGATCACGTAGTAGTTGTCGATCGGCGTGTAGATGGTCGACACCTGCCGCTCGCCGAACGCCGAATACAGCGCGGTGCGCACGTCCTGCATCTGCACGCCAAGCGCGTTGGCCTTGTCGCGGTCGATCGACAGGTGCGCCTCCAGGCCCGACTGCTGCGAGTCGCTGGTGACGTCGCGGAACAGGCTGTCGGTTCGCATCTTCGCCATCAGCTTGTCGGAGTAGTCCTGCAACTGGCCGGCCTTCACGCTCTGCAGCGTGTACTGGTAGCGGCTCTTGCTCTGGCGCCCGCCAAGCTGCAGGTTCTGCACCGGCGCGAAATACACCGCCAGGCCGGGCACGCCGGCCACGTCGCGGCGCAGGGACTCGATCACCTTGGGCATCGCGGCGCGCTCATCGCGCGGCTTGAGCTCGACGAACATGCGGCCGGTGTTGATGGCCGGCGACGGGCCGCCGCCGATGGCCACCACGATGCTCTTGACCGCGGGGTTGGCGCGCATGCGCTCGGCCGCATCGCGCAGGCGCTCGGACATGGCGTCGAAAGAGATGTCCTGCGGGCCTTCGGCATTGACGCGGATCTGGCCGATGTCTTCCTCGGGGAAGAAGCCCTTGGGGATCGTGACGAACAGCACCGCGGTCAGCACGAAGGTCAGGCCTGCCGCCACCAGCACGGTGCGCCGGTGCGCCAGGCACCAGTCCAGTCCGCGCGCATAGCGGTGCAGCGTGAATTCGAACAGGTTCTCGAACCACTGCGTGGAGCGCATGCCCAGGGTCTGCTTCTGTGGCACGGCAGGCTGCGCGATCGCGTGGTCGCCGTAGGCGTGGTGCGACTCATCGACCGGCACGTTCTCGGCCGACAGGAAACGCGCGCACAGCATCGGGATCAGCGTCAGCGACACCGCTGCCGACACCAGGATCGCCAGCGACACCACCGCGGCGAATTCATGGAACAGCAGCCCGATCACACCCGGCATGAAGAAGATCGGGATAAACACGGCCACCAGCGAGATCGAGATCGACATGATGGTGAAGCCCATCTCGCGCGACCCCACCAGCGCGGCCTTCAGCGGCGGCACGCCTTCCTCGATATGGCGCACGATGTTCTCGAGCATGACGATGGCATCGTCGACCACCAGGCCCACGGCCAGTGTGATGGCCAGCAGCGAGACGTTGTCCAGGCTGTAGCCGAACGCCTTCATCAGCGCCACTGTGCCGATCAGCGAGATCGGCAGCGACACCGTCGGGATCAGCGTGGCGGCGGCGCGGCGCAGGAACAGGAAGATCACCATCACCACCAGCGCCACCGTCAGCGCCAGCGTGAACTGCACGTCGTGGATCGATTCGCGGATCGAGCGCGAGCGGTCGTTGACCACCGCCACGTTGACCGAGCCCGGCATCTGCTCGATCAGGCGGGGCAGGGCGCCCTTGATCGCATCGACCACCGCCACGGTATTGGCGTCGGGCTGGCGCAGCACGGCCAGCACGATCGAGCGCTCGTTGTTGAGCCAGCTGCCGGTCTTGATGGTCTCGACGCTGTCCTCCACCTCGGCCACGTCGGACAGCCGCACCAGCGCGCCGTTGGGCTGGCTGGCGACGATGATGTTGCGGAAGGCATCCGCATTGGTCATCTGCCGGTTGGCCTGGATGGTCAGGGTCTGGCGCGCGCTGTCGAGCGTGCCCACGGGGGTGTTGGCATTGGCGCGGTTCAGCGCGGTGGCCAGTTCGTCCAGCGTCAGGCCGCGCGCGGCCAGCGCGTCGGGGTGCGCGCGCACGCGTACGGCAAACCGCTTCTGCCCGAAGATCTGCACCTGTGCCACGCCCGGCAGCGTGGCCAGCGTGGGCGAGATCAGGTTGTCGCCGAAGGCATTCAGGTCTGCCAGGCTCATCGCCGGCGAGTTGATCGCCAGCAGCAGCACAGGCGCGTCGGCCGGGTTGACCTTGCGGTACGACGGCGGCGTCGTCATCTCGATCGGCAGCGAACGCTGCGCGCGGAACAGGGCCGCCTGCACGTCCACGGCCGCGTCGTCGATGTTGCGGTCGTTGTTGAATTCGATCGTGATGCTGGAGTTGCCGAGCGTGTTCGATGAGCTGATCACCGACACGCCGGGGATGGTCGCGAACTGCTTTTCCAGCTGCGTCGCCACCGATGCCGCCATGGTTTCCGGGCTCGCGCCCGGCAGCGTCGCGGTGACCTGGATCACCGGCGAGTTGAAGCTGGGCAGCGCGGCGATCGGAATGGTCGGGTACAGCACGATGCCGGTGACGATCACGGCCAGGCACAGCAGCACCGTCATCACCGGACGGCGGATGCAGAGTTCGGACAGCGTCATGGCTCAGTGCCCCGCGGCGGCGTTGGCGGCGTTGCCTGCGTTGGCCGGCCGTGCGGCGGCCGCACCGGAGGCGGCGCCGGCCGCCGCCTCGCGCACCAGCGCGCCCGGGCGCAGGTTCTGCGTGCCTTCGACGACGACACGGGCGCCGGGCTTCACGCCTTCCACCACGGCCGCGGCGGCGGTGGTGGTGGTCACCTGCACCGGCACGCGCGCGACCTTGCTGTCGGGCTGCACCACATAGACAAAGCGGCCTTCGGGGCCGGTCACCACCGCCTGCGGCGGCACCGACAGCGCGCCTTTTAGCGTCTGCACCACGGCGCTGACGTTGGCGTAGGTGCCCGGCCACAGCCGCTGCTCTTCGTTGCCGAACTGGGCCTTGACGCGAATGGTGCCGTACTGCGGATCGACCGTGTTGTCCACGAAGGTGATCTTGCCGGTCACCGGGGTCTTGCTGCCGTCGTTGGGCTGGGCGGTGACTTGTACCGGGCCGGCCTGCAGCGCCTCGCGCAGTGCCGCCAGCTGGCGCTCGGGCAGGCTGAAGGTCACTGCGATCGGCTGCACCTGCGCAATGGTGACCATTGGCACGGCGCCGCCGGGCAGCACCAGCGAGCCCGGGAAGGCATTGATCACGCCGGTGCGGCCGCTGATGGTGGCGCGGATCGAGCCATAGCTGATCGCCACGCGGCTGGCCTCGATGGCGGCCTGGTCGGCGCGCACGGTGGCTTCGGCGCCATCGACCTTGGCCTGCGCCGTATCGACTGCGCTCCTGGAAATGAAATTGCGCTCGAGCAGTTCCTTGCTGCGCGCCAGCGTGCGGCGGGCGTCCGCCAGGTCGGCCCGGTCTTTCAGCAGCTGCGCCTCGGCCTTGGCCAGGTTGGCCTCGTCCATGCGCGTGTCCAGCGAGAACAGCAGGTCGCCCGGCTTGACCGTCTGGCCTTCCTTGATATGGACCGTGCGCACCGTGCTGGAGACCTGCGGCCGCACCTCGACGGTGGACAACGCGGTGACGTTGCCATTGGCCGTGACCTGCAGCGGCACGTCACCCTGCTGCACCAGCGCTGTGGTCACCACCACCGCGGCGGGCGGCTTCGGCGCCGGCTTGGGCGCCAGCCAGGTACGCCAGGCAAACCAGCCCAGCCCGGCCAGCACCAGCACTGCCATGACCAATACCCACGGCGATACCCGGCCGCGCCCGGTCCCGGCGGCCGCACTCCAGTTGCTGTCGACAAACCCCTTGGGCTGGTCGATCCTGTCAGTTTTCATATTTGTGTGGACCCTCTGCACCGCGTCTTGCGCCACTCCCCGTGATCCGCGCCGGCTTGTTGTGATCGAATGTCGCCGACGCGTGTTGCGCAAAGACTCTACTAGTACCGCGCTTCGCCCGCCGGAGCCAGCGTCGCGTATTACAGTCCATTACTGAGGTGTAAGGGTCTCGTGACGGCAGGCGCTGGCACACGCGCTCCGGGCCACGGAAAAAGCCGGATGTGAATGAGGCGGGGCGCTTGTATTGTTAGACAAACATTATCAGAAAAGCTGCCGCCTGCTGTCACGGCGCCAGTGATTGACGCTGTCGACCGACAGCTCACGTGGTCCCGGCTGCACAATGACTGCATCGCCGGCGCGGACCTGGCCGGTCACCACCACGCTGAGGTAGACGCCCGAATAGCCGCTCTGCACCATGTCGCGCACCGCGTGGCGGTAGCCGAGCGCGGCATTGAACTTGTAGCAGGGCCGTCGCGGCGCTTCCACCCGCAGCAGCGCCGTCCCGGCGCGCACCAGGTCGCCGATCCACAGGTCGGACTCCAGCAGGCCTTCCATGCTCAGGTTCTCGCCCAGCGCGCCGAACGGCAGCGGCTGCGCCGATTCGGGCTGCCCGCAGGCGCGCCGGCGCGCATTCCACCAGGGGTAATGCTCGGACGGATAGGCGTAGACCGCCTTGTCCCGGCCGCCATGGACGGTCAGGTCGGCCTGCTCGTCGCCGGCCAGTCCCTGCGGGCGCACCTGCACCGATAGCGGGTGCAGCAGGGTGCTGACGGGATGCTTGCGGATGCCGGACAACACCACCGCCTCGGTGCCGGCGCCGGCCACGACCAGCGGGATCGCCTTGCCAAGGCTCACGGCCAGCACGCGTGCATCGCCTTGCCAGCGTCTGGAATCGCTCACATGCGCCCCCGCTTGGTGGTTGTGGAAAGGAATGTGGATAAGCTGCGGATATCCCTGAGGATAAGGGGGCGGATAAGGCTGTGGACAAGTGCTTGGTGCGGTGCCTCACAAGACGCCGTGAGCACGGCGAGGCAGGTACGTCCCCGGCGGGTATGATGCCCCGGGGACGCGGCTTCAGCTGGCGTTGGGCGCCTGCTGCGGGGCCGGCGGGCGCTGCCACTGGCAGCCCAGCGAGCGGGCGCGCTGGGACACCGCCAGCGCCGCCAGCATCAGCGCCGCGGCGCCCCAGTGCAGCGAATCGGCTCCGGCCAGGGTATAGATACCAGCGCCTGCCATCGCACCTGCCGCCTGCCCGAGGTAGATCGACGAAGAATTCAGCGAGATCGAGGCCGAGGCCCGCTCCGGGGCCAGCAGCACCAGCCGGGCCTGCTGCGCACTGTTGGTGGCAAACCCGCCCAGCCCCCACATCATGAACAGCAGCACCAGCGCCACGCTGCCCAGGCCCGCCAGCGGCCACAGCACCATGGCGGTCACGGAGGTCAGCAGGGCCACCTGCACGATCCGGCTCGGGGTGACCTTGTCCATGCGCGACGCGGCCAGTGCATTGCCGAACACGCCGCAGGCGCCATAGGCCAGGAACATCAGGCTGAGCGCGCCGCCGCTGATGCCGTAAACATCGCGCATCAGCGGCGCGACATAGGTAAACATGGTGAACATGCCGGCCGACGACACCATGGTGGTCAGCACCACCAGCATGACCGGCTTGTGGCGCAGCACCGCAGCCCAGGCCTCGCGCCCCACCGGCGCCACGTACAGCCCGCGTGGCAGCGCCCGCCACACCGCGGCCGACACCAGCAGCGCCAGCCCGCCCACCAGGCCCATGCTGACGCGCCAGCCCAGCGTGGTCGAGATCCACGTGCCCAGCGGCACGCCCACCACGCTGGCGACGCTCCAGCCCAGGAAGACGAAGCTGATGGCACGGCCGCGCGTCTGCGCATTGACCAGCAGCGGCAGCGTCGCCGCGGTCTGCGGCGTGTAGATGGCGGCGCCGATCGCCGTCAGGAAGCGGATGACCATCAGCGCCGCGAAGCTGGGCGCAAAGGCGGCCGCCAGGTGCATCACCGCATAGACCAGCAGCGACCCCGCCAGCAGCAGCCGGCGGTCGATGCGCGAGCCCAGCGTGGCGAACAGCGGCGCGCCGACGCAGGTGGCCAGCGCGAACACCGAAATCAGCTGCCCGGCACTGGCCGCGCCCAGCCCGAAGTCCCCGGCAATGTCGTTCAACATGCCAGTCACGATCATCGCGCCGGTGCCGATGACGAAATTGCCGACGCAGAGCGTCACGAGCCTGGGATCCATGCCGGCCTTGGGAAGTGGGGGTGCGCGCGGGCGCCTGTTATTGTCGGGGCTGCCGCCAGGGCCATTGCGGCCGGCGGTTAGGGAAGTCCCTGAGTGTAGCGGGATTGGGAGATTCGCGTTGACAAGGCAAGCAGCCGTGGCCGCAGCCCGCGTCATGGGACCCAGGCTCCCCTTTCCGTCGGGCGGGAGAGGAGAGCCGACCGTGCGCCTCAGCGCGACAGCGCCGGCGTCAACGCCTTGGGATTAACGATGCAGTCGTGATTGCCGCCCAGCACATCCAGGATGTTCTGGAACGCCGTGCGGAAGTACAGCTCATAGCTGTCGCGCTCGACATAGCCCAGGTGCGGCGTGCAGATGCAGTTTTCCATCCGCAGCAGCGCGTGCCCCTGCAGGATCGGCTCGGATTCGAACACGTCGACCGCCGCCATGCCCGGGCGGCCGCGGTTGAGCGCGGTGACCAGGGCATTCTCTTCCAGCAGCTCGGCGCGGCTGGTATTGACGAACAGCGCGGTGGGCTTCATCCGCGTCAGGTCGGTCAGCTTGACGATGCCGCGGGTGTCGTCGTTCAGCCGCAGGTGCAGCGACAAAACGTCGCTGTCGGCAAAGAACTGGTCCTTGGAGGAGGCCACGTCCAGCCCGTCGGCGCGTGCCGCCTCCAGCGAGGCCTCGCGGCCCCACACCATCACCCGCATGCCGAAGGCCTTGCCAAAGCCGGCCAGCAGGCGGCCGATCTTGCCGTAGCCCCAGATGCCCAGCGTCTGGCCGCGCAGCACCTGGCCCAGCCCGAAGTTGGGCGGCATGGTGGTCGATTTCAGCCCCGATTGCTGCCACGCGCCGTGCTTGAGGCTGGCCACGTACTGCGGAATGCGCCGCTGCGCGGCCATGATCAGCGCCCATGTCAGCTCGGCCGGCGCCACCGGCGAGCCGACGCCTTCCAGCACCGCCACGCCACGGTCCGTGGCGGCATCCAGGTCGATATGGCTGCCCGGACCGGCGCCGACCTTGCCGGTCTGGCTGATCAGCTTCAGTTTGGGTAGTTTTTCCAGCAGTTGCCGGGTAATGCGGGTGCGTTCGCGGATCAGCACCACGGCTTCCACGTCCGACAGGCGCGCCGCCAGCTGGCCCACGCCCTTGACGGTGTTGTTGAACACCTTGACGTCGTGTCCCTCCAGCAGGCTGAAGCACGGCAGCTTGCGCACGGCGTCCTGGTAATCGTCGAGTACGGCAATCTTCATCGGCAACTCTGGTTTGTCTTCCGGCGCTTGTGCCGGTTGGTGCGCGCGGCAACCGAGCCGCGCGCCGCCCAACAGTATTGTGGATAACCCAGCGTCGGCGCCAGCATGTCGGGCCGCCGCGAGGTGGAACATCTCTTGCGGAACAACGGTGTCAATTGTTGCGCAGCAAAAAACAGGGGGGTGCGCCAGTGGTATCCTTGCCCGCTCCGGTGCCGCCGCGGATTGTCGGTCGAGCTTTGCTCCCGACATGCGAACGCCACTGGACAAAGCCCGCCCGGCGCGCGCAGCTACCCCTGCGCGGGCGAAGCGCAACTTTAGCGCAGCCGCAGGGACCGCCGCGACCTTTTGCACAACACGGGCCGCCGCGGAGTTGTAACGGGATGTGACGATCGGGACATGGCGACCCCCATGCCGCGATCCAGCGATTCCGTCCACCGCGCGAGCAGCGCATCAACCGCCCGCCGGCCAGGCTTTGCAAGGTTTCCCTTCCCTTCTTCCCTTTACAAACCTGGAGTTGCAGTATGAACCACCCCACGATGCAAGGCACGGCGCCAGTGAATGCCCCGGCCTGGGTCAAGCACCCCAAGCTGGTGGCCTGGGTCGCCGGCATCGCCGCGCTGACCAAGCCTGACAATATCTACTGGTGCGACGGTTCGCAGGAAGAATACGACCGCCTGTGCGAGCAGATGGTCGCCGCCGGCACCATGAAGCGGCTGAACCCGGCCAAGCGCAAGAATTCCTTCCTGGCGCTGTCGGATCCGTCGGACGTGGCACGCGTTGAAGACCGGACCTTTATCTGCTCGGAACGGCAGGAAGATGCCGGTCCCACCAACAACTGGACCGCACCGGCCGAGATGCGCCAGACGCTGAATGGCTTGTTCGAAGGCTGCATGCGCGGCCGCACGCTGTACGTGGTGCCATTCTCGATGGGTCCGCTGGGCTCGCCGATCGCGCATATCGGCGTGGAACTGTCCGATTCGCCATACGTGGCGGTCAATATGCGCATCATGACGCGCATGGGCCGCGCTGTGTATGACGTGCTGGGCACCGACGGCGAGTTCGTGCCGTGCGTGCACACCGTCGGCAAGCCGCTCGCCGCCGGCGAGAAGGACGTGCCGTGGCCGTGCAACCCGACCAAGTACATTGTCCATTTCCCGGAAACGCGTGAAATCTGGTCGTTCGGCTCGGGCTACGGCGGCAATGCGCTGCTGGGCAAGAAGTGCTTCGCGCTCCGCATTGCCTCGACCATGGGCCGCGATGAAGGCTGGCTGGCCGAGCACATGCTGATCCTGGGCGTGACCTCGCCGGAAGGCAAGAAATACCACGTCGCCGCGGCATTCCCGTCGGCCTGCGGCAAGACCAACTTCGCGATGCTGATTCCGCCCAAGGGTTTCGAGGGCTGGAAGGTCACCACCATCGGCGACGACATCGCCTGGATCAAGCCGGGCAAGGATGGCCGCCTGTACGCGATCAACCCGGAAGCCGGCTACTTCGGCGTGGCGCCGGGCACCAGCGAGAAGACCAATTACAACGCGATGGCGACGCTGAAGGAGAACGTCATCTTCACCAACGTGGCGCTGACCGACGACGGCGACGTGTGGTGGGAAGGCATGACCAAGGAAGCGCCGGCGCATTTGGTCGACTGGCAGGGCAAGGACTGGACGCCGGAGCTCGCCAAGGCCACCGGCGCCAAGGCGGCACACCCGAATGCGCGCTTCACGGCCCCGGCATCGCAGTGTCCGTCGATCGACGAGAACTGGGACAACCCGGCGGGCGTACCCATTGATGCGTTCATCTTCGGCGGCCGCCGTTCGACCACGGTGCCGCTGGTGACCGAGGCGCGCAACTGGACCGAAGGCGTCTATATGGCTGCCACCATGGGCTCGGAAACCACCGCCGCGGCCGCCGGCCAGCAAGGGGTGGTACGCCGCGACCCGTTCGCCATGCTGCCGTTCTGCGGCTACAACATGAGCGACTACTTCGGCCACTGGCTGGAACTGGGCAAGAAGCTCGAAGCCTCGGGCGCCAGGCCGCCCAAGATCTATTGCGTGAACTGGTTCCGCAAGGATGCCGATGGCAATTTCGTGTGGCCTGGCTTTGGCGAGAACATGCGCGTTCTCTCGTGGATGATCGACCGCGTGGAAGGCAAGGGGCAGGGCGCCGAGCACGTGTTTGGCACGACGCCGCGGTATGAGGACCTGAACTGGAATGGGGTTGAGTTTTCGCCGGCGCAATTCGCGCAGGTGACCTCGATTGATCGCGATGCCTGGCAGAAGGAGCTGGTGTTGCATGATGAGTTGTTCACGCAGTTGAAGCATCATTTGCCGCAGGCGCTGGCGGAAACGCGGGCGGCTTTGGGTAAGCGGATTGAGGGTTGATTTTTTGTTTTTATCGCTGTGGCGGTATTAGCTAATAGTTAGCTCTAATTCTCTATTTCCTTTGATTTGAAACGCTCGCCTTCGAATTGGGCGAGCGTTTTTTTATTTGTCTTTTGGAATATTGGTTTTGCTGCGGCATAGCCGCAAGGCACCAAACCCAAAAACCTATCCGCCTTTTATCCTCCCTCAACCTCCCCCACCACCTCGACCGCATATTTCACCAACCCCGCCCGCCCCTCAATCCCAAGCTTCCGCTTGAGATTAAGCCGATGCGTCTCCACCGTCCGCACCGACACCCCCAGCTGCGCAGCAATTTCCTTATTCGCCATCCCCCGCCCAATACACCCAAGAATATCCCGCTCACGCCGCGTCAACGCATCAAGCGGTCCCGGGTTCTGTTCCGCCATGCCCCGAGCAATCCGCGCGCTATAAAACACCCGCCCAGCCAGCACCGCCTGTATCGCAGCGATCAACTCATCCGCCGGCGCATCCTTCAAGACATAACCCCGCGCCCCAGCCCGAACCGCCTGCCGCACATATTCCAGGTTGTCGTGCATCGACACGATCAACACCGCCAGTTCCGGATAGCGGTCATGCAACGCCGCCGCCAGCGCAATTCCTCCCATGCCGCGCATGCCGATATCGGTGATCACAAGATCCGGCATGTCAGCCTCGCCGGCATGCCCCAGCCAGGCCAGCGCCGCCTCGCCATCGTCGGCTTCCCCAACGACCCGCAAACCCGGCTGCAACGCCAGATGCATGCGCATGCCGTCGCGCACCAGCGCGTGGTCGTCGATCAGCAAGACACGCGCCGGCGCCTCGGCATGGATGGGCTCAAACGAAATATTCATGACTGCGAAGGTCCATCGGAAACAGGATCATGCGAAACGGCGGCAACGCGGGGCGCCGCCTTGGTCAGAGGCAAGGCAGCCACCAGCTCCGTACCGCCAATGCCGGAAACAATGCCAAACTGCCCACACAGCGCAGCGATGCGCTCGCCCAGATTGCGCAGTCCGATGCCGCGCTGCGGATCGACCTGCATGCGCGCCACGTCGAAGCCGCTGCCATCGTCGCGCACGGTCAGCCTGGTGGCGTCAGCATCAAATGCCAGCAACACGCTGACGTGCCGGGCATTCGCATGGCGCTCCACGTTGGTCAGCGCCTCCTGAGCAATGCGGAATAGCGCAGTGGCCTGCTCGTCCGGCAACTCGCGCGGGGTGCCTGATTGAATCACCGAGATCTGCAGCCCGCTGCCGCCTTGCATCTCGCGCGCCAGGTGCTGGAGCGCGGCAAAGAGTCCGAGGTCATCCAGCAACGCCGGCCGCAAATTGCGCGCCACCCGCCGCACTTCGTTGAAAACCGTGTCAAGCCGGTTCAGCGCCATGCCCAGCACCGGCGCCACCGCGGCGCCTTCTGCCGGGGCCAGCCGCAGCCGGTTGGTGGCGGTCTCCAGCACCAGCTTGACCGAAACCAGCAGCTGGCTGATGCCGTCGTGGAGCTCACGCGACAGCCGCGCGCGTTCCTCTTCCTGCGACTGCACCACGCGCTGTGCCAGCTGGCGCAGCTTGGCGTCGGCCTCCCGGTGCTCGCTGACATTGAGCGCAAGGCCGCTGGCCGCCACCAGCAGGATGCTCACCGCGGCAATCACGCCGATCCAGGCCATAGTCTCGCGGATGTCCGTCTCGGCGCGCGCATCGAGTTGGCGCAGCGTGCGCTCGACGTCATCGAGGTAGATGCCGGTACCGAGCATCCAGCCCCACTCCGGCACCGCCACGACGTAGCCAAGCTTGGGCGCAAGTTGTTGCGACGATGGCTTCTTCCACTGGTAGCGCACGGCGCCGCCTCCCGCCTTGGCGGCGGAGATCAGTTTCTGGATAGGTAGCGTGCCCTCGGCGTCGCGCATGGTCCACAAGTCCTTGCCGACCAGTTCCGGCTGGCGCGGGTGCATCAGGTTGCGGCCCTGCAGGTCGTACAAGAAGAAGTAGCCGTCAGGGCCATAGTCGAGGCGGGCCAGTGCCTCCATTGCCGCCTGCCGCGTGGCCAGGTCGGCGCGGCCGGACCGCACCATCGGAGCGATCGCGCTCTGTGCCAGTTCTACGTAGTGGCGCAGCTCCATTTCCTTGCTTTGCAGGTACGCGGCTTCGACCAGCGCACGCTCGTGCTGCGCCAGTTGCGTCGCCTGGTAGCGCACGGCAAGCGCGATACCCAGCATGGCCACCGCCAAGGGCGCCACCGCGAGTAACAGGATCTTCTGACGGAGTTTCATACAAGACCGGGAGGACCGGGGGTAAACACCGATGCCGCGCGGGCGGCATGCCACCGTCGATTTGCGTAGTACTACGCATAAGTGCTGCGTAGTTACGCGCTTGTGCGGGGTTTGGCGGGTGTCAATACTACACGCCGGACACGCAAGCCGCCCCAACAAGGCGCGCGCGTCCACGCAGCTGGTGCACCGGCCTACCCGGATGGTGCACCGCCTGCCTGCAAGACGAGATCCGGAAACGACACGAACCGGGCGAGCAGCAGCCAGATCCCAGGAGACACCTTCACCGCCGGATTGCCCCAGCTGCCCGCCCAGGCGCGCCCGCCGCCACCCACCCGTTGCCAGTTACCAGTCCTTCGCCGCCGCAGGCTTTCCAAATCCCGGTCTGAGGAGACCTTCACTATGAATCGCATCGGAGAACACCTGGTGTGGCTGGCCGTCGCCGTGCTCGGCGCGTTTGCCTTCGGCACCGTCGCGCTGGCGCGCGGCGAGGCCGTCAGCGCGCTGTGGATCGTGGTCGCCGCGCTCTGCATCTACCTGATCGCCTACCGCTACTACAGCCGCTTTATTGCCGACAAGGTGATGCAGCTCGACCCGAAACGCATGACACCGGCCTGGCGTCACAACGACGGCCTGGACTACGTGCCGACCAACAAGGCGGTGCTGTTTGGCCACCACTTCGCCGCGATCGCCGGCGCCGGCCCGCTTGTCGGCCCGGTGCTGGCCGCCCAGATGGGCTACATGCCGGGCATGCTGTGGCTGCTGGCCGGCGTGGTGTTCGCCGGCGCGGTGCAAGACTTCATGGTGCTGTTCATCTCCACGCGCCGCGACGGCCGCTCGCTGGGCGACCTGGTCAAGTCCGAAATGGGCACGGTGCCGGGCATGATCGCGCTGTTCGGCTGCTTCATGATCATGATCATCATCCTGGCGGTGCTGGCCCTGATCGTGGTGAAGGCGCTGGCGGACTCGCCGTGGGGCACCTTTACCGTGGCGGTGACCATTCCCATCGCCATCTTCATGGGCATCTACACCCGCTACATCCGGCCGGGCCGCATCGGCGAGGTATCGGTGATCGGCTTCGTGCTGCTGATGCTGGCCATCATCGGCGGCCAGTACGTGCATGAGAGCGCCACGCTGGCCCCGCTGTTCACCTACGACGGCAAGGCGCTGACCTGGATGCTGATCATCTACGGCTTTATCGCCGCCGTGCTGCCGGTGTGGCTGCTGCTGGCCCCGCGCGACTACCTGTCGACCTTCCTGAAGATCGGCACCATCATCGCACTGGCAGTGGGCATCCTGATCGTGGCGCCGGAGCTGAAGATGCCGGCATTCACGCAGTTCGCCCAGGGCGGCGGGCCGGTGTGGTCGGGCAACCTGTTCCCGTTCCTGTTCATCACCATCGCCTGCGGCGCGGTATCGGGCTTCCATGCGCTGATCTCGTCGGGCACCACGCCCAAGCTGCTGGAGAACGAATCACACGCGCGCTTCATCGGCTATGGCGCGATGCTGGCCGAGTCCTTCGTCGCCATCATGGCGCTGGTGGCCGCCGCGGTGATCGAGCCGGGCGTGTACTTCGCCATGAACAGCCCGGCCGCCGTGATCGGCACAACGCCGGAAGCGGTGGCGCAGGCCGTGTCGACCTGGGGCTTTGTCATCACGCCTGACGTGCTGGTGCAGACCGCCAAGGACGTCGGCGAGAACACCATCATCTCGCGCGCCGGCGGCGCGCCGACGCTGGCCGTAGGCATCGCACACATCCTGCACCAGGTGGTGGGCGGCCAGGCCATGATGGCGTTCTGGTACCACTTCGCCATCCTGTTCGAGGCGCTCTTCATCCTGACCGCCGTCGACGCGGGCACCCGCGCCGGCCGCTTCATGCTGCAGGACCTGCTGGGCAGCTTCGTGCCGTCGATGAAGCGCACCGACTCGCTGCCGGCCAACCTGATCGCCACCGCGCTGACCGTGGCGGCCTGGGGCTACTTCCTGTACCAGGGCGTGGTCGATCCGCTTGGCGGCATCAACACGCTGTGGCCGCTGTTCGGCATCTCCAACCAGATGCTGGCCGCGGTGGCGCTGGTGCTGGGCACCTGCGTGCTGGTCAAGATGAAGCGCGGCCAGTACGCCTGGGTCACGCTGGTGCCGACCGTCTGGCTGCTGATCTGCACACTGACCGCTGGCTGGCAGAAGCTATTCCACGCCGACCCGAAGGTCAGCTTCCTGACCCACGCCGCCAAGTTCAGCGCCGCCATTGCGGAAGGCAAGGTGCTGGCCCCGGCCAAGTCGATGGAGCAGATGCACCGCATCGTCTTCAACGATTACCTCGACGCCGGCCTGTGCGCGCTGTTCATGGTGGTGGTGCTGTCGATCGTGTTCTACGGCTTCAAGACCGCAATGCAGGCCCGCGCGGTGAACCGCCCGACCGACAAGGAAACGCCGTTCGAGCCGCTGCCGGGAACGGCCTCGGCCCAGTCCTGATACTCGACAAGGAGCCCGCCATGCTGGAACAACTGGGTACGATGGGGCGTTATCTCGGTCAGTCGCTGCGCTTGATGGTCGGATTGCCCGACTACCAGACTTATGTGGCGCACATGGAGAGCACGCACCCGGACCGAGCGCCGATGAGCTACGAAGAGTTCTTCCGCGAGCGCCAGGAAGCGCGGTACGGCGGCGGGCAGGGCAAGTGTTGCTGAGCACGCAGTGACAATGCATCCGGGCGCTGCTCCGGGTGCAGACAAAGAAGATAGGCGATCACATGGTCGCCTGTCTTTTTATTAGGTGTTGTATTTTTACCGCGTTTTTATTGCGCGGTTACGCCGTTTCTGTAGCGGGTTACAGGCCTTTACAGGTGGTTACAGCAAGGGTGGGGCTCCTTCTCTACACTTGCGACACATCATGGCAATTCAAAGGACAAAACAGATGACTCGCCATCCCGTTCGCAATCTGACCATTGCCCTCGCCCTGGCGGCCAGCGCGCTGCCGGCCTTCGCGGGCGACATGAACAACGCCCTGGGCGGCGCGCTCGGCGGCGTCGCCGGTGCCGCAGTGGGCGGTGCGCTCGGTGGCAGCACCGGCGCAGTGATCGGTGGTGCGGTGGGTGGCGGCGCAGGCGGCGCCGTGACGTCCAACCGCCGCGAGCGCACGGGTGCCATCATCGGCGGCGCGCTGGGCGGTGGCGCAGGTACCGCGGCCGGCAACGCCATGGGCGGCCGTACCGGCGGCCTGATCGGCGCGGGCCTGGGCGGCGGTGCCGGTGCAGCGCTGGGCGGCAATATTTCGCGCAGCAACTCGTATGACGATGACCGTCGTTATTACAAGAGCCATTACAAGCGCAAGAAGCACAAGCATCACCACCATCACTACGATGACTGATCGTCCGTGGTGGAGCAGAAACGGGCCGTAAGGGCCCGTTTTTCATTTGTGCCGTCTGGCATAATCGATCGCCATACGGCCCTCGACCGGCCGCGTACCGAAACAAAGAAGCCCGCAGCCGGGCGTGCCGGTTGCGGGCTTCTTCTCCAATAAAGTGGGAGAGGCATTTGACCCTCCCAAAGCCGGTTGGAGACCAGGCAGAAACAGAAGGGGCCGCTCTGGGGAGGAGCGGCCCCGGATCGCGCTTGCAGGAGCCTTGTTGCGGTAGCGGCCCCGGAGGGACGAGCCGCTTACAGCGGCGCGCGATCGGTACCGGTCTCGTACTTGGCGCCGTCGGCAAACGCGTCGAACTTGCCAGCGCGGGCGCCATCGGCGAAGGCGTCGAGCTTGCCAGCCTTCGCCCCATCGGTGAACGGGTTGAACTTGCCGTTCTTGGCCCCGTCCGTGTAGACGTCGAACTTGGCCACCTTGGCGCCATCGGCGAAGACGTCGAACTTGCCGGCCTTGGCAAAGGCAGGCGCGGCAGACAGGGCGGCGGCGATGGTGGCGACAGCGACGAGGGCGGAGCGGTTTTTCATGATTCAGGCCTTCTGTATAGCTTGGATGCCTCAGCCGGCACTTCGGCGAAAATGGATTGTTGCATTGCGGCATCCGATGGCTAGATATTAGGCATTTCCCTCATATCAATAAATACCAGGATCCACAATGATTAGTTCTGATTCCAACAATAAAACGGCTTGATCACGTAAGGATTCAGCGCAAAATCGGGAGACTATGTCATGGATCGCCTGCAATCGATGCGTGTGTTTTCCAAGGTGGTGGAACTGGGAAGCTTCGCGCGTGCAGCGCAACAGCTGGAAATGTCCAACGCCGTGGTCACCCGCTACGTCGCCGACCTGGAAAGCCACCTGGGCACCCGGCTCCTGAACCGCACCACCCGCAGCCTGTCGCTGACCGACGCCGGCGAAACCTACCTGCAGCGCTGCCAGCAGATCCTCGAGGATGTGGAAGAGGCCGAAAGCGTGGTCGCCGCGCGCAGCCAGTCGCTGTCAGGCACGCTGCGGCTGGTGACGCCGGTGATGTTCGGCCTGCACCTGCTGCCCGAACTGCTGTCGCGCTTCCAGCAGCTTTATCCGGATGTGGTGTTCGACGTGCTGCTGTCAGACCGCAATGTCGACATCGTCGAGGAAGGCCGCGACGTGGCCGTGATGCTGTCAGACCTGGGCCTCGGCTCGCACCTGGTGGCGCGACCGCTGATATCGGCAGAGGTGGTCCTGTGCGCGTCGCCCGGCTACGTGGCCGCACATGCACCGCTGCGCCATGCGCACGAGCTCAGCCACCACCGCTGCATCGCGATGCGGCTGCCCAACGCCGAACACGAGTGGACGCTGCTTGGCCCCGAGGGCGAGGTGACGGTGCCGATCCGCCCGGGCCTGCTGTGCAGTAACGCCGAGCTGGCGCACCAGGCTGCGCTGGCCAATATGGGCGTGGCCATGCTGTCTTCCTACCTGGCTCGGCCGAATATCGAATCAGGCAAGCTGGTCCACGTGCTGCCGCAATACCAGTTGCCGCGGCGCGACGTCAGCGTGGTCTACCCGAGCCGGAAATTCCTGCCGACCAAGGTCCGTGCGTTTATCGACTTCCTGCTGGAAGAAGGGCAGGTGAAGGGGAAGGTGGTGGGGGCCGAACCACGGCACGCGGCGCATAGCGTCAGCACGTAAGGCCCACAGCGGCCGGATTGCAAAAGGGGCCCTTGCGGGCCCCTTTGCCTTTACGGTGTCACTCGCCGGCTTCGACAGCGGTCTTGCGCGCCGCGCTCTTGGCGGGCACCTTTTTGGCCGCGGTCTTGGTGGCGGCCTTCTTCGCCGCCGTTTTTGTCGACGTTTTTGCGGCCGCCGTCTTCGTGGCCGCGGACTTGGCAGACGCCTTGCCGGCCGGTGCCGCCGCAGGCTCGGCATCGACCTCCTTAGCCTCGCCACGCGAAGCCGTCTTGGCCGCGGTCTTGGCGCCCGGCTTGGGCTCGCGCGCCTCGAACTCGAAGCCGATCTTGCCGTCCGGCTGCTTGACCAGGAAGGCCTTGAAGTTGCGGCCGGTGCGCGACGACTTGAAGCCGGTCAGCAGGTCGGTCTTGCCGTCATTGAGCAGCTTGCCGATCTGCTCGCGGCTGATCTCCTGCTGCAGGATGATCTTGCCGGTGGTGAAGTCGCAGCTCTTGGGGCTGGCCACGCTGTTTTCGCAGACATACTTCATGCCGTGCTCGAACACCGCGCCGCCGCACTTGGGGCAGGTGCCGACCGGCTCCTGGCCGCTGAAGTCGACGGGCTCGCCGTCGCCCTCGTCATCGTTCTGGCCGAAGTCGAATTCCATCTTGAAATGGCCTTCGTCGTCCTTGCCCAGCTTGAGGATGGCGGCAAACGGGCGGCCCATCTTGCTGCGGAAGCCCTGCAGCGGACCGATTTCCTTCTTCAGCAGCAGTTCCTCGACTTCTTCGATCTCGAACTGGCGCCCGCCCGGGATCTTGCTGATCGAGAATTCGCACGCGGTGCAGGCGAAGCGGCGATAGTTCTCCTTGACCTGTCCGCCGCACTGCGGGCATGGCGT
The DNA here is from genome assembly GCF_017814975.1 of Cupriavidus consociatus. Taxonomy (GTDB): domain Bacteria; phylum Pseudomonadota; class Gammaproteobacteria; order Burkholderiales; family Burkholderiaceae; genus Cupriavidus; species Cupriavidus consociatus. Next base: position 50,329 of record NZ_JAGIQA010000013.1, on the reverse strand, counting down.
GTCCAGCGTGGCGTAGTCGCCCGGGATGGTGTCGCTGTCGTATTCCTTGGCGCGCTTGACGATCTGCTGCGTCATCTGCGCGATCTCGAGCATGAACTCGTCGCGCTTCAGGCGCCCGCGCTCGATCTGCGAGAGCTTGTGCTCCCACTCGCCGGTCAGTTCGGCCTGCGTCAGTTCCTGTACCCCCAGGCCGCGCAGCAGCGTCATCAGCTGGAACGCCTTGGCGGTCGGGATCAGTTCGCGGCCTTCGCGCACCAGGTACTTTTCGGTCAGCAGGCCTTCGATGATGGCCGCGCGCGTGGCCGGGGTACCCAGGCCCTTGCCGGCCATGGCTTCGCGCAGCGCGTCGTCGTCCACCAGCTTGCCGGCGCCTTCCATGGCGGACAGCAGCGTGGCTTCGTTGTAGCGCGCGGGCGGCTTGGTGGTCAGGCCGACGCTCTCGACCTTGTCGGTCTTGACCTTCTCGTCCTTGGCCACCGGCACCAGGTTGGCGGCGTCCTTGTCGCCTTGCGCCTCGCGGCCATAGATCACCAGCCAGCCCGGGTTGACCAGCACCTTGCCTTCGGTCTTGAAGTGGTGGCCGGCAACTTCCGTGATGCGGGTCGTGACCTGGAACTCGGCGGCCGGGAAGAACACCGCCAGGAAGCGGCGCACCACCAGGTCATACAGCTTCTGCTCCGGCTCCGACAGGTTCTTGGGTGCCTGCAGCGTCGGGATGATGGCGAAGTGGTCGCTGATCTTGCTGTTGTCGAAGATCTTCTTGTTCGGCTTCACCCAGCCTTGCGACAGGATCTTCTTGGCGTGCGGCAGGTAGTTGGGCGAACTGTCGGCCAGCATGTCCATGGTCTGTTTGACCGTGTCCATGTAGTCCTCCGGCAGGGCGCGCGCGTCGGTACGCGGGTAGGTCAGGACCTTGTGCTTCTCATACAGCGCCTGCGCCAGGCCCAGCGTGTTCTTGGCCGAGAAGCCGAAGCGCGAGTTGGCCTCGCGCTGCAGCGTGGTCAGGTCGAACAGTGCCGGCGACTGCTGCGTCGACGGTTTGGATTCCTCGGTGACGGTGCCCGGCTTGTCGCGGCAGGCGGCAACGATGCTCTTGGCCTCGGCCTCGCTCCATAGGCGTGACTCGCGCGCCTCGGGGTCGAACTCGCTCTTCTTGAACTTGGGGTCGAACCAGCGGCCTTCGTACAGGCCCGCGGCCGCGATGAACTCGGCGCGCACTTCCCAGTAGTCGCGCGGGACGAAGTGCTTGATCTTCTCTTCGCGCTCGACCACGATCGACAGCGTCGGCGTCTGCACGCGGCCCACGGTGGTCAGGAAAAAACCGCCGCCTTTGCTGTTGAAGGCGGTCATCGCGCGCGTACCGTTGATGCCGACCAGCCAGTCGGCCTCGGAGCGGCAGCGCGCGGCGTCGGCCAGCGGCAGCATGTCCTCGTCCTCGCGCAGGCTGGCGAAGCCGTCGCGGATGGCCTGCGGCGTCATCGACTGCAGCCACAGGCGGCGGATCGGCTGTTTGGCCTTGGCCTGCTGCGCGATCAGGCGGAAGATCAGTTCACCCTCGCGCCCCGCGTCGCAGGCGTTGATCAGCCCGGTCACGTCCTTGCGCTTGATCAGGCGGTTCAGCACCTTCAGGCGCGACTCGGTCTTGGCGATCGGGCGCAGGTCAAAATGTGGCGGGATCACCGGCAGGTTGGCGAAGCTCCATTTGCCGCGCTTGACCTCGTATTCGTCCGGGGCGGCAATCTCGACCAGGTGGCCGACTGCCGAAGACAGCACGTAGTCGTTGCTCTCGAAATACTCGTCGTGCTTGGTAAACCCCCCGAGGGCACGGGCGATATCCGCCGCGACCGACGGCTTTTCCGCGATGATGAGGGCTTTTGACATGGGAAAGGGTCCTTGCGAGCCGCTTCCGGCAACCCGCTATTGCACTGCAAACGTAGTAATCAGAACGCCGGGAGGCTATGAGGCGCCAATAATAAGCGCGGTTTCGACGGCGGTGCAAGCAAGCTCGGTTGCCGTCGTGGGCACCGCCTAGGCGGCGTCACGGCCCCCGACAAGTAACCAGTCCAGCACCTGCGGCATATCTTCGGTGCTTGCCGGCATCGCGCCACCGCGCGTCAGCATGCGTTCCAGCACCTCGACATGCGGCAGCAGCGTGCCATAGAACTGCGGCGCGCCGCCCGACGCCGGCTGTACCAGCAGCGTCGGGAAGTTCTCGATGTCGATATCGCCGAGCGCGTCGGCATGGGTCTCGATATCGATCCAGACGAAACAGTCCTGCGGATGGCGCCCGGCCAGTGCCTCAAGCGCCTTCAGGTAATCCCGGCAGGTGCCGCACCACTGCGCGCACAGGCATGCCACCAGGCGGCCCTGCGGCCGCGCGGCCAGGCATTCGGCAATGGCGGCGGCGTCACGCTCGGGAAAGTAAACGGTCATGGCATCGGATTCGTGAGGCGCCCGCGGCATGCGGACGCCGGCGATTGTATCGGTATCGGGGCTGCGCCCCTCTTGCCGCGCCTGGTTCAGCCCAGGCGCCGGAACAGGTTTCCCGGTAGACGTTCGGCGACGCCGGCCAGTTCCAGCTCGAGCAGACGCGGCGCGACTGTCTCCGGGGGCTGGCCGCTGCGCTCGCACAGCACATCCAGCGTAACCGGATCGTAGCCGAGTGCCGGCAACAGGGTATCAGCCGGTTCTGAAAGTTGGGTCTTCCCGGTGGCATCGTGGTCCGGGGCCGTGGTGGCCCGCGGTGGGACGGGAGCACCAAGTTCGTCGAGCACGTCCTGTACCGATTCCACCAGCTTCGCCCCCTGGCCGATCAGCAGGTGGCAGCCGCGCGACAGCGGCGCGTGGATCGAACCCGGGATCGCGAACACCTCGCGCCCGAGGTCCGCTGCCAGCCGCGCCGTGATCAGCGAGCCCGAGCGTGCCGCCGCCTCTACCACCAGCACGCCGCGTGCAAGCGCTGCGATGATGCGGTTGCGCCGCGGGAAATTGGCCGCCAGCCCGCGCATGCCGAGGGGGAACTCGGTGACGATGGCGCCGCGCTGCGCCACCTCGCGAGCCAATGAGAGATTCTGCGCAGGATAGACGCGGTCGGCCCCGGTGCCGGTGACCGCCACGGTGCCGCCGCAGCCGCGCAGGCCGCCCGCATGGGCGGCCGCGTCGATGCCGAGCGCCAGGCCCGACACCACCGTCAGACCCGACTCCGACAAGCCTTGCCCGAACGTCAGCGCGTCGCGCGTACCCTGCGCAGTGGCCGAGCGAGCGCCGACGATGGCCACGGCGGGGCGGGCGAGCATGGCGGGATCGCCCTGGATATATAGCAGCGGCGGCGGATCGGCCAGGTCGAACAGGCGCCGGGGATAGGCGTCGTCGGCAAGCGTGACGAGGTGGTTGCCGGGCGTGTCGAGCCAGCGCAGCGTTTGTCCGGCCAGCGCCGACACCGCGGCGCCGGGCGCGGCCAGCACGGCGCGCGCCAGCCTGGCCGGCACCACCGCCGACAGCGCCGCCACGCCTTGCGCCAGCACCTGCTGCGGCAGCCCGAATGCCGCCAGCAGGCGTCGCACCGCCACAGGGCCGACCCCGGGTGCGTTGGCCAGCCGCAGCCATGCGAGCACGTCCGCAGGCTCGCGCGTGGTGTCCTGCCGGGTCTCGCCGGCCAGGGGCAATGCCTTCACGCCATCCCCCAGGGCCGGTTCAGCGCGGCGAGGTGGCGCGGTCGCCGACCGCGATCACGTTGGAGGCGTCGGTCACCAGCGCGTACGACACGCCGGGGAACACGCGGAAGACAAAGGCGAGCCCGTAACGCTCGTCGGGCAGGCGGATGCTGCGGTTCTGGTCGGTCCGGTCGTTCACGGTCTCGCCGGCGCGCGACAGCGCCAGCACTTGTCCGGGCTCGAGCCCGGCCTTGCTGCCGACGTTGAGCACCACCACCTGCTTGGCACCGCCGAATTCGACGCCACCATAGACCTTGGCAACGCGGCCATCGACCTCGGCATCGGGCGCGTGCGGCACGTAGCGCACCGCTTCGCGCGCCGGCTGCGGCATCAGCAGCGTGCCCACGCCCATCTCCTGCTGGGCCTGCGTGACCTGCAGCGTAGACACCGCATCGGGACCCTGCGCGCCGCGCGCCAGGCGGACATTGCCTTCGTACTCGGCCTCATAGCCCAGCTCGGCGTTGGTGACCGGATCGCGCACCGGCGTGACCGGCCGATAGGCCTGCCAGTCGCTGCCGGCCGGCGCATCGGCGGCAATGCCGCGCGCGTAGGCGCTATCGTCGCGGCCCAGGTACACCCGTGATTCGGGCACCGCGACGATCCGCGCGGACGTTGCCAGCGTGCCTTCATCGACCACCAGCGGGCGGATCAGGAACGGTTCGATATCGCTGGCGGAAATGCTGAGGATGGCGGCGCCGTCCGCGTCGCCACCGCGCATGCGAGGCGACAGCTGCACTGTTCCGTTTCCGGCGGGGGTGGTCGACAGCCAGGCGCGGCCGTCGCGCTGGATCAGGTACAGGATCTGGCCGGGGTAGATCAGGTGCGGGTTGCGGATCTGCTGCTGGTTCATGCCCCACAGCTCGGGCCAGCGCCACGGCTGGCGCAGGTATCGCCCCGAAATGCCCCACAGCGTATCGCCATTGCGCACGGTGTACTGCGAGGGCGCGTTGGGGGCGAGATCGGCAATCGGGATACCCTGGCGGGCAGTCCTCTGGGCCTCGGCCTGCTGCGCCGCCGTCACCGTCAGGTCGGCGGCCCGGACAGGCAGGCTCGCCGCAGCAGTGATGCCGGCAGCACTCAGCAATGTGAGGATGAACGCGTGCAGCCTGCGGCCCGACGCCGCCTGGTGTTCTTTGGTAAGATCGCGCATTTTCCTGAACCGGCCGGTGGTTCGGCCGGATTGACCCTGGAGAGCGTGCCTGCTTCGGCGCGCCTTGATTTTTTGTACTGGCGCCCCGATTCTGCATGTAAAGTCCCGACGCCGCAACGCGGCAGGGCCGCTCGCTCAAGCGGGCGTTGCGCCCTAGCATCATGGCAAAACTCGACATCCTGACCTACCCCGATCCCCGTCTGCACACCGTCGCGAAACCCGTCGCGGCCGTGGACGACCGCATCCGCCAGCTGGTGAAGGACATGGCCGAGACCATGTACGAAGCACCGGGCATCGGCCTGGCCGCGACGCAGGTGAACGTCCATGAGCAGGTGGTGGTGATCGACGTTTCCGAAACGCGCGACCAGCTCCAGGTCTTCATCAATCCGGAAGTCGTCTGGGCCAGCGACAACCGCAAGGTGTGGGAAGAGGGCTGCCTGTCGGTGCCCGAGATCTATGACCGCGTCGAGCGCCCCGACCGCGTGCGCGTGCGCGCGCTCAACGAGAAGGGCGAGACCTTCGAGCTGGACGCCGACGACCTGATGGCCGTATGTATCCAGCACGAGATCGACCATCTGCGCGGCAAGGTCTTCGTCGAGTACCTGTCGCCGCTGAAGCTGAACCGCATCAAGAGCAAGCTGCAGAAGCGCGAACGCACACGCATGTAAGCCGCGCGGCCTCCGCGCGAAGATGTAACAGCACAGCGAAATCCGCCGCCTGCGCTCGACACGCGCACGGGGTCTGATATCTTTATGACTTCCGAAGAACAAACGTACCGGCCGCGATAGCGGCCGGTTGCGCTTTCAGCCCGCGCTTTCAGCCAGTATTCACCTCGGAACCTGCCATGTCCCAAGCCCAACCCCTGCGTGTCGCCTTTGCCGGCACGCCCGAGTTCGCGCGCGTCGCGCTTGAAGCCATCCACGCCGCCGGCTTTCCCGTGGTGGCCGTGCTGACGCAGCCGGACCGGCCCGCGGGCCGCGGCATGCAATTGCAGGCAAGCCCGGTCAAGCAGTACGCGGTGGCCAACGGGCTCGGCCCGGTGCTCCAGCCCCGTTCGCTGCGCCGGCAGGGCAAGTATCCGGAAGAGGCCGCAGCGGCCGTGGACACGTTGGCCGAGCTCGCCCCCGACGTGATGGTGGTCGCCGCCTATGGCCTGATCCTGCCCGCCGAGGTGCTGGAGCTGCCGCACCTGGGCTGCCTCAATATCCACGGCTCGCTGCTGCCGCGCTGGCGCGGCGCGGCGCCGATCCACCGCGCCATCGAGGCCGGCGATGCCGAGACCGGCATCACGCTGATGCAGATGGACGAAGGCCTGGACACCGGCGACATGCTCACCCGCGAAGCCGTGCCGATCGGTGCCGACGACACCACCGGCACGCTGCACGACAAGCTGGCCGCGCTGGGCGCGCGCATGACCGTCGCCGCGCTGCAGGAACTGGCCGCGGGCCGCGCGCTGGCGGCGACGAAGCAGCCCGAGGCCGGCGTCACCTATGCCGAGAAGATCGCCAAGGACGAGGCGCCGCTGGACCTGCGCCGCCCGGCCACGGCGCTGGCCAGCCAGGTGCGCGCCTTCAACCCGTTCCCCGGCGCCACCGTGCAGGTCGGCGATACCGTCATCAAGTGCTGGCAGGCGCTGCCGCTGGCCGCGGCCAGCAGCCTGCCGCATCCGCCCGGCACGGTGCTGGCGGCCGATGCCGGCGGCATCATCATCGCCTGCGGCGACGGCAGCGCCCTGCAGGTTACCGAACTGCAGAAACCGGGCGGGCGGCGCCAGCCGGCGCAGCAGTTTCTGCAGGCCATGCCGCTGCCGCCGGGCACGCGCTGCGCGGTGCCCGGCAATGGCGCGGCGCAGGCATAATCGCTCTAATCAGCGCGGCAACCGCTTCGTGTGCGTCATGCGCCATGGTGCGGCGGCTAGGTAGCATCGTCCGCAAACAGTTGAATTTTCTGGTGTTGGCCACTATCTAACGGTCATCGCGCCGGCATGTTTTGCAAAGTCTTGCAGCGGCCGGCGCGGTCCACTACATGGAGATCACCGCAATGTTCAACTGGGTCAAGACCTTCATGCTGATGGCGGCCATCACGGCGCTGTTCATCGTCATCGGCGGCATGATCGGCGGACGCAGCGGCATGATGATGGCGCTGCTGCTCGCGCTCGGCATGAATTTCTTTTCCTACTGGTTCTCGGACAAGATGGTCCTGCGCATGTACAACGCGCAGGAAGTCGACGCCAGTACCGCGCCGCAGTTCTACGGCATGGTGCAGGAGCTGGCGCAGCGCGCCAACCTGCCGATGCCGCGCGTCTACCTGATCAATGAAGACGCGCCGAACGCATTCGCCACCGGCCGCAACCCGGAACACGCCGCGGTGGCGGCGACCACCGGCATCCTGCGCGTGCTGTCCGAGCGCGAGCTGCGCGGCGTGATGGCGCATGAGCTGGCGCACGTGCGCCATCGGGACATCCTGACCTCGACCATCGCCGCGACCATGGCCGGTGCCATTTCCGCGCTGGCCAACATGGCGATGTTCTTCGGCGGCCGCGACGAGAACGGCAACCGCACCAATCCCATCGCCAGCATCGCGGTGGCGATCCTGGCGCCGCTGGCGGCCTCGCTGATCCAGATGGCGATCTCGCGCGCGCGCGAATTTGAAGCCGACCGCGGCGGCGCCGAGATCAGCGGCGACCCGCAGGCGCTGGCCAGCGCGCTGGACAAGATCCACCGCTATGCGCAGGGCATCCCGTTCCAGGCGGCCGAGGAGCACCCGGCCACGGCGCAGATGATGATCATGAACCCGCTTTCCGGCGGCGGCATTGCCAACCTGTTCTCGACCCACCCGGCGACCGAGGAACGCATCTCGCGCCTGATGCAGATGGCTCAGACCGGGACCTATCCCGCCTGACCGGGCGGGAGTTCGCGGGCCCACCAGGGAGCCGTTGCGGCGGCAATTCCGGAGCGCGGCCCCCACACAAGGTAAACTGCCCGCTGGTTTAAACATGGACCAGCGGGCATTTTTCTTGTCCTCGCCCGGCTGCCCACCCATTCACGACTTACCTGCCGCCTCACCCGCTGCCTGACCGATATGCGCCTGCCTCCCGATTCGCTTGCCTTCCAGATGCTTGGCGCCGCCGCCGCAGTTCGCGCCGTCAGCGAAGGCACCGCCTTGCCGCAGGCGATCGAGGACGCCGCCGCGCAGCTGCGCCTGGACCGCGTGCGCGATGCCGCCACGCGTGGCGCGCTGCAGGACATCGCTTACCGCACCATGCGCCAGTTCGGCACCGCGCGTGCGCTCGTGACCAGGCTGGTCACGCGCCCGCCCGGCGCGCAGGTGGACTCGCTGCTGGCGGTGGCGCTAGCGCTGCTGCTCGAGCAGGCACCGGGCCAGCGGCAAGACAAGGACAACCAGGACGCGGCACAGGGCGCGCCCGGCCGCGCCGGCTACAGCACCTTCACGGTGGTCGACCAGGCGGTCAGTGCAGCCGCGTCGGAACCCAAGACCGCGCACGCGCGCGGACTGGTCAACGCGGTACTGCGCCGTTTCCTGCGCGAGCGCAAGGCGCTGCTGGCAGAGGTCAACCGCGACGAACAGGCGCGCTGGAACCTGCCGCCGTGGTGGCTGCGCATGCTGCGCGAGGCGTACCCGGAGCAGTGGACCGATCTCGCCGCGAGCGTCAACGTGCGCCCGCCGATGACGCTGCGCGTCAATACCGCGCGGGTCAGCGTGAAGCAATACCAGACCGACCTCGCCAATGCCGGCCTCGCCGGCACCGTGGTCGGCCCGCAGGCCGTGCGCCTGGTACGCGCAGTGCCGGTGACGCAATTGCCGGGCTTCGCCGAAGGCGCGGTGTCGGTGCAGGACGCCGGCGCGCAACTGGCCGCGCCGCTGCTCGAGGTGGCCGACGGCATGCGCGTGCTCGATGCCTGCGCCGCGCCCGGCGGCAAGACCGGCCACCTGCTGGAGCTTGCCGACATCGACGTGACCGCGGTGGAAAGCGACCCGCAGCGCGCCACGCGCATCAATGAGAATCTCGCGCGCCTCGGCAAGCAGGCCCGCATCGTGGTAGGCGATGCCAGCCGGCCCGCCGACTGGTGGGACGGCCAGCCCTTCGACCGCATCCTGGCCGACGTGCCGTGCTCGGCATCCGGCATCGTACGGCGCCATCCCGATATCCGCTGGCTGCGCCGTGAAACCGATATCGCCAAGCTGATCACCGAGCAGCGCCGCATCGTGTCGCAGCTGTGGCCGCTGCTCAAGCCGGGCGGCATCCTGGTCTACGTCACGTGTTCTATTTTCCCAACGGAAGGCGAGGAGCAGGCGCGCTGGTTTGGTGCACAACTGGCAGATGCGATACGATTGCAGGCGCCGGGGCAACTGCTGCCCGGCACCCGTACGACAACGCCTCCGGCCGGCGAACAAGGTGAAAAGGACCCCGGCCACGCCAGCCTGCCATCGGATCACGATGGCTTCTTCTACGCCCGCTTCCAGAAACGCGCCTGATCTGATCCGATGCTGAGCACGCCGCGCCCGTCAGACTGCCGCGTTATCGTGGATTTCGCCACGGGAATGACGCAACTGCGGACGCAACTGCCGATGCACCTGCGGCCGCAACTGCGGTCGTATCTGCCGGCGTGCATGCGGGTGGTGCTGATGCTCGCGCTGGCGCTGCTGCTGTGGCTGCCGCCTGCTGCCAACGCGCAGGTGATCGAGGCCACCGAGGCTCGCATCGAATACCAGGACGGCGGTTTCGATCTGGCCGCGAGCTTCGAATTTGACCTGCCGCCCGCGCTGGAAGACGCCCTGCACAAGGGCATTTCCCTTTATTTCGTGATCGATTTCGAGCTGACGCGGCCGCGCTGGTACTGGTTCGACGACAAGCCGGTCAACACCAGCCGCAGCGTGCGCTTGTCCTACCAGCCGCTGACGCGGCAATACCGTATTTCCACCGGCGGCCTGCAGTTGCCGTTCTCGCGGCTGAAGAGCGCGCTGCAGTTTGTCCAGCGGGTACGCGGCTGGCGCGTGTTCGAGCGCAACGCGGTCAAGCCCGGCGAAAGCTATCACGCGCAGGTGCGCATGCGGCTGGACCTGTCGCAACTGCCCAAGCCGTTCCAGATCAATGCGGTCAATACGCGTGACTGGAACCTGGCTTCGGACTGGCGGCGCTTTATCTACACCGTACCGACGGACCTGAACGCGGTGCCAACGCCGGTGCCGGTGCCAGCGATTCCGGCGCCGCCGCCGGCCTCGCCGCCGCTGCCCGCTTCACCTGCCGCGCCAATGCCCATGCCTGCGCCCGCGTCTGCCCCGGGCGCACCCGCCGCCGCGGCGGACCCGCGCAACACCGTGTTCGTGCAGGCGGTATCGACCGCGCTATCGACCGCGCTGCTGGCGCAGCCGCCGCTGCCCGCCTCCAGCCAGCCATGAACACTTCCCTGTGGGACAGCCGTTTCCGGCGCGTGCTGTATCGCGTCGTGGCAGGCATCATCGTGTTCCTGGCGCTGGTGCTGGTCGGCCTGCTGGCTGGGGCGTCGGCCAATACGGAATTCTTCGATCGCTATTTCACGCTGCTGTTCAAGGTGAACCTGGTGATCGGCGCGCTGCTGGTGCTGACCATCGGCGCGCTCGCGGTGACGCTGTGGCTGCGCTATCGCCGCGGCAAGTTCGGCACGCGGCTGATGACCAAGCTCGCGGTGTTCTTCGGCGTGGTGGGCGTGTTGCCGGGCGTGCTGATCTACCTGGTGTCGCTGCAGTTCGTTTCGCGCAGCATCGAGTCCTGGTTCGACGTGCGCGTGGAGACCGCGCTCGAAGCCGGCCTCAATCTGGGCCGCTCCACCATCGACAGCGCGCTGGCCGACCTGCAGGGCAAGTCGCGGCTGATGGCCGAGCAGCTTGCCGGTTCGTCGGGCGTGTCCACGTCGCTGCAACTGAGCCGGCTGCGCGAGCAGTATGGCGTGCAGGAGGCGGCAATCTTCACCGGCAGCGGCCGCGTGCTGGCGACCGCATCGAGCAACTACGCTGCGCTGGTGCCCGACCTGCCTTCGGGCGTACTGGCCGAGCAGGCGCGGCTGGCGGGCGGCTACGCCGCGGTCGAAGGCGGCACCGATCCGGCACAGGACGGCCAGAGCGCTGAACGCGCCGACGGCAGCCCCCTGTACCGGCTGCGCGTGATCATCCCGCTGGGCGCGGCGCCTACCACCGCGCAGGAGCAGATGGCCGCGAGCACGCCGCGCGCGACACCGCGCTCGCGCTGGGCCGGGTCGGGCCTGTCGGTGGAACGCCGTCCTGAGGAATCGCCGTCGAGCGGCTTCGGCCTGGTCGGCGAGACCGTGCGCGAGGAGCGCTACCTGCAGGTGCTGCACCCGGTGCCGGCGGTACTCGCGCGCAATGCCGACGAAGTGCAGCGCGCCTACCAGGAATATCAGGAGAAAGCGCTGGGCCGCACTGGCCTGCGCAAGATGTATATCGGGACGCTGACGCTGACGCTGTTCCTCGCGGTCTTTATCGCGGTGATGCTGGCCCTGCTGCTCGGCGGCCAGCTGGCGCGGCCGCTGCTGATGCTGTTGCAGGGGACCAAGGAAGTGGCCGAGGGCGACCTGTCGCCCAAGCGCGAACTGAAGAGCCGCGATGAGCTTGGCATGCTGACGCAGCAGTTCAACCAGATGACGCGGCAGCTAGCCGAGGCGCGCCTGGCGGTCGAAGAAAACCGCGCGGCGCTGGAGCAGTCCAAGGCCTACCTTGAAAGCGTGCTGCAGAACCTGACCGCGGGCGTGCTGGTATTCGACCGGCGCTTCGTGCTGATCACCGCCAACCCCGGCGCCGAGCGCATCTTCCGCCAGCCGTTCGGCGCCGTGCTCGGACTGCCGGTGGAACAGATCCCGGGGATGGGCCCGTTCGGCGAGATCGTGCGCCAGGCGTTCTCGGACCAGAACACCAGCGAGGTGCTGGGCGGCGCCGAGCATTGGCAGAAGCAGATCGAGCTGCCGCAGGGCCACGGCAGCATGGACGAACAGCCGCTGACTCTGCTGGTGCGCGGCGCGCGGCTGCCCGGTGGCGAGCGGGACGAGCCCGGCTACGTCATCGTCTTCGACGATATTTCCGATGTGATTTCCGCTCAACGCTCGGTAGCCTGGGGCGAAGTGGCCCGACGCCTCGCGCACGAGATCAAGAACCCGCTGACGCCGATCCAGCTGTCGGCCGAGCGGCTGCAGATGAAGCTCTCGCCCAAGCTGGCAGGCACCGATGTCGACGTGCTCAAGCGCGGCGCTGCCACCATCGTCAACCAGGTGGCGGCGATGAAGCGCATGGTCGACGATTTCCGCGACTACGCGCGCACGCCGCCCGCGGTGCTGCACCCGCTGCAGCTCAACAGCCTGGTGTCAGAGGTGCTGCATCTGTATGGCATCGACGATCCCGCGTTGCACGAGCATCCGGTGATCCATCCGGCGCTGGGCACTGCGCTGCCCGAGATCAAGGGCGATCCTACGCAGCTGCGGCAGGTCATCCACAACCTGCTGCAAAACGCGCAGGATGCGGCCGCCGAGAACGTCGCGGCGGGTAGGGCGGCGCCCCATATCACTCTGAACACCGAGACTGTAGAATACAAAGATTCTGCCGGCGAAAACCGGCAGGCCGTCAAGCTCACCATTGCGGACAATGGTCCCGGCTTTGCACCACGGATCCTGAGCCGTGCGTTCGAGCCCTATGTGACCACCAAAGCCAAGGGCACGGGTCTCGGGCTTGCGATGGTAAAGAAGATCATTGACGAACACGGTGCGCGCATCGAGCTGCGCAATCGCATGGAAGGTGCGGAGGTCGTCGGTGCACAGATCTCGATCCTGTTCGTTAAACTGGCATAGTCAACTTTTGGCGATCCGGTCCCGGAACGCTGCGGTGGGGTTAAGAGGGGAAGTATGGCAACCATCCTCGTAGTCGATGACGAAATGGGAATCCGGGAGCTGCTCTCGGAGATCCTCAGCGACGAAGGCCACGTGGTCGAACTCGCGGAGAACGCGCAGCAGGCGCGCGAATACCGCGCGGCCGGCACGCCGGATCTCGTGCTGCTCGATATCTGGATGCCCGATACCGATGGCGTCAGCCTGCTCAAGGAATGGTCCGCGCAGGGCCAGCTGACCATGCCCGTCATCATGATGTCGGGCCATGCCACCATCGACACCGCGGTCGAGGCCACCAAGATCGGCGCGCTGAATTTCCTGGAAAAGCCGATCGCGCTGCAGAAGCTGCTGTCCGCGGTAGAGCAGGGCCTGGCACGCGGCATCGAACGCCCGCGCAGCGCTCCCACCACCACTGCCGCGCCGGCAAGCGTCCCTTCGGCCGATTCCGCCAGCACCGCTGCCGCACCGGAAGCCGCAACCGAGACTGCCACCAACGGCAGCCCCGCGCGCGTGCCCGAGGCCGAGATGCAGTTCTCGTTCGACATGCCGCTGCGCGAAGCGCGTGACCTGTTCGAGCGCGCCTATTTCGAGTACCACCTGCTGCGCGAACACGGCAGCATGACCCGCGTGGCTGAAAAGACAGGGCTGGAGCGTACCCACCTCTACCGCAAGCTCAAGCAGCTCGGCGTCGAACTGGGCCGCAACAAGCCTGAGCCGGCCGAGCAGTGAGCCAGTGATGCAGATGTCGCTTGACGGCGGCTAAAACAACGGTTATAGTTTCGCTTCTTTGGCCCGGTAGCTCAGTCGGTAGAGCAGAGGATTGAAAATCCTTGTGTCGGCGGTTCGATTCCGTCCCAGGCCACCAGAATAAGAAAGCCCGGCTCTTGCAGCCGGGCTTTTTGCTTTGGGAAGCCGTGTCGATTGTTCGTCTGAATCATTCGTCCGGCGCGCTGATACAAGGCCAATGTCTTTGCCGGTAACACAACACCCAATCCAGAAGTAAATATCTTCTACTTGGCACCCGTTATAGGTATCTCTAGGATTGCCTGACGCCCTGCCACCTGGCAGCGCGTCGCGCGCCGGCGAACCGCACTCGGCTGCAGAATAATGCGGTACCCGGCCCAGTGGAGTCCTTTCTACCGGGGGCCAGATGGATACGTTGATCGGGACGGGCGGCGAGCGCGGCCTGTGGAAGAGCACCATGGCCGCGGCGAGCCAGGCGCTGGGCGCGGCCGGCAAGGTGCAGCAGGCGGTGACGCAGACGCTGAAACTGCAGCGCAAGATCCGCGAGTTGCGCGACGCGTTGCACCAGGCCGAGGCGGAGCGCGACGTCTATCGCGAACTCCATGCCCGCACCGTCGATGAACTGCACCAGGCGGTGGACCGCAGTCCGGCCGAGATGCGTCGGCTGCGTGCCGAGGCCGAGGCCATGCAGGTGCGCCATCGCGCCTACAAACTGCTGGTGCAGCACTACATCCGACTGGGTACGCCGATTGATCCGGCGGTCTTCGCCGAACAGCGCAGCCGCGTGCAGCAGCACATCCTGTTCCAGCGCCGCAAGGGCATCCCGGTGTCGCAGATCGGCGTCGACGATATCGCGTTCCTATTGCGCTGAAGCGAACTCAGGTCGACCACTCCGATAGATCTGCTTCGCCCGCATGCAGACCGTCGTCGCTGACGACGCGGTTGCGCCCGTGCGTCTTGGCATCGTAGAGGCGCCGGTCGGCAATGGCGAGCAGCGCGTCTAGCGCGAGCGGGGCATCGGCCGGCGATTCGGCCACGCCGATCGAGATCGTGAAGCGGATCACGCGCTCGGGGCCCGCGGCTCCCGCGTCTCCGGTATGGAGCGCGGGATCGGTCTCGGGCTCGGCTTCCGGCTCGGCCGCCACCGCGCAGCCGGCGATCGCCTCGCGCAGGCGCTCCGCGATCCGCACCGCATCGGCCAGGCCGGTCTGCGGCAACATCACGGCGAACTCTTCGCCGCCAAGGCGCGCGGGCAGATCGAACCCGCGCAGCGTGCCGCGCAGGGCCTGCGCCAGCGCGCCCAGCACGCGGTCGCCGCTGGCGTGGCCCCAGCGGTCGTTGACCTTCTTGAAGAAGTCGATATCGATCATCAGCAGCGACAGTGCGGTACCGCCGCGCTGCTGCCGCCTGGCCTCGCGCCCGAAGCTGGCGCGGAAATGCCTGCGGTTGGACAGGCCAGTAAGGGGGTCCTGCTGCGCTAGTTCCTGCAGCTTCTCGCCCAGCGCAAGGTAGTGGTCGAACAGCTGCGTGACCACGCGCATCGTGACCCACAGCAGCAGCGGCAACAGCAGCCAGACGATCAGCAGGGGTCCGCTCAATCGCCTGAACATCGCCGGTGCCAGCGCAGACAGCGGCAGCACGTCGACCACCAGCCACGGGCTTTGCCCGGCGCGCTGGAAGAACAGCAGGTCGCCGTTGTGGCTGAGCATGCCGGCGCCCCGTGCGAACAGTTCCGACACGCCATGACCGGACCAGTCTCCCGGCACGGCCTCGGGCCATTTCTGCAGGCTGGAGAACCCGCTGCCGGATGACGACACCACGTCGCCGTGCACATTGACCATGTAGTGCACCGTGCCCGGCACGCTGGCGGCACCGAGCAGCTCGTGCAGGCGCTGCTGCGCGACGTCGACGGCGATCACGCCGCGGAACTGGCTGCCGGCATAGACCGGGATGCTGATCGTGGTCAGCACGCGCGCGCCCTCGAATTCGGTATATAGCGGCGCCCAATGCATCGTGCGGGTCGGATTCTGCGCCGGCATGTGGCCGCGGTAGTAGTCCATGCTGTCGAATCGCCGCATTAGCCGGACAGCCCTGGCAGGATCCTGCGGCGGATAGATGGCAAAGAAGCCATTGGACGAGATAAACAGCGCATTGCCCTGGATCAGGTCGCCGCGCAGCCCCAGCCCGAGCAGCTGGCTCAGCGTGCGGCCGACCATCAGGTCGGACTTCAGGTCGGCGTCGCGACGGGCAAAGCCTGGCAGGCCGGCAAGGCTGCTCGGACTGACGCCGATCAATGGCGCATCGCCACGCGGCAGCGGCAACTGCCAGACCTCGTCATTGCGGGCGGCATAGGCGCGCTCGATATCGGCATCGGCCGTGCCGACATTGGCGTACAGCGCCAACAGGTGCTCGGAGAAGTCGCGCAGGAAGAACAGGCGGCGGCGTTCGGCGGACAGGATCGCGTCGACGGCCAGCGCGCGCAGCACCAACGCATGCTGGCGCTCGCCGATGACGCGCTCGCGCACCAGGTACAGCTCGCGCGCGGCGACCACCAGCGTGATCACGAACACCGCGCCGAAGCAAGCCAGCACGACCCGTTGCGGGCGCATGACGGCAAGGCGGGGCAGCCAGCGCGGCTGCGGCAGCAAACGTCGCCACATGGGGCGGGCTCCTGTCGGTGCGGTCACGGGTCGTGGCCTGACCTGGCTTGCGGCGAGCAGGCGCGCGATGTCGATGTGCTGGCCGTGCAGACTGGCTTAGTGTAGACGAGAGCCAGTCCGCGGTGTCGATTCGATACCCGGCGTCAGCACACAACAAAGCCGCCGCGCATTGACGCTGCGGGGCGCCGGCGGAACACTGTCGCGTCCGCGCGGGACCTGGCGCCGCGCACGGAAATCCCCGCTGAATGCCACCGTATGAGGGCGTCGTCTCAGGCGACGTTGCCGATCTTGCCGCTGCAAATTTTCCCAGTCCGTCCCGCACTCATGGCCGCTGCCTCGCGCTCGCCTGCCGGCCGCTGCGCTGGCATCGGAGCGCAGCGATGAGTACGCGCGCCCGCCGCCTGGTGGCAGAGGGACTGGGCACGGCGCTGCTGGTGGCGATCGTGATCGGTTCGGGCATCCGTGCCGAGCGCCTTGCCGCCGGCGATACCGCGCTGGCACTGCTGGCCAATTCGCTGGCCACCGGCGCCGGGCTGGTGGCGCTGCTGGTCTCGCTGGGTCCGGTGTCGGGCGGGCATTTCAACCCGGTGGTGAGCCTGTCCGCGCTGGTGCAGGGCACGCTGCCGCCGCGCGATGCGCTGCGCTACGTGGCGGTGCAGCTGGCCGGCGCCGTGTGCGGCGTGATGGCCGCGCATGCGATGTTCGGCGAACCGGCGCTGGCGTGGTCTGGCCAGGCGCGTACCGGCGCGTCGATGTGGTGGAGCGAATGCGTGGCGACCTTCGGGCTGGTCGGCGTCGGCATCGGCACGCTGCGCAGCCGGCCGCAGCTGGTGCCGTTCGTGGTGGCGGGCTATATCACGGCGGGCTACTGGTTCACGTCGTCGACGTCGTTCGCGAATCCGGCGCTCACCATTGCCTGCGCGCTGACCGATACCTTCACCGGGATCCGGCCGGTCGATGTGCCGGGCTTCGTGCTGGCGCAGCTCGGCGGCGGACTGGCGGCGACACTGGTGTTCCACTGGCTGTGCCGCAAGCCGGCACCCGCGGGGGGCGCGGCACCTGCGTCAAATCCTGCAAGGGCCGACAGCGCAACCACCGCCGCTTCCACGCGGCGCAGCTGGCAGGCGGGTGCTACCAGCGCCGATTGAGCTGCACGCCGAAGATCGAACCGCTGGCCTGCGAGGCCCACGCGTCGGCCGGCGCGGTATAGCCGATGCCGTCCACGTCGCTGGCGCGGCTGTAGGTATAGAACGCGCGCAGGTTGGCGTTGCCGGCCGACTTGCCCAGCGTCAGCGTGGGCGCCACCGTCAGCGCGGTGCGCTGGCCGCTGACGCCAAAGCCCGACGAAATCTGGTCGTGCGATACCTCGAAATTCAGGCGGAACTGGTCGCTTGCCACATAGGCGGGGCGTACGCGCGTGGTGGTCCACTGCAGCGTGCCGACCGGCGACCGGTCGAACTGCAGGCTCTGTTCCACCGCGCCGCCCAGTCCCGAGCGGCCCTTCCATTCGATCGATTCCGCCACGCGCATGCGCGACAGCGACGGCCCCATGCCGGTGTAGCCGGTCATGGCATTGCGCGACCCTGAGCCGAACTGCATGCCCAGGCGATTGGTGCCGTACAGCACGCCTTTCTGCTCGTGCAGCGCCGAAGCCCACCATGCGCCGCCGGTGTCTTGCAGCATGGGCTGGGCTTCGACGCGGGTGAAGCCCAGCTGCACCGAGCCCTTGTCATTGGTCGGGATGGGCGCGGTGCGCAGCGAGTGGTAGCTCGGCAGGTTCTGGCCGTTCTGGTCCGCGCGCGCGGTGTACTGGTAGTTCAGGCCGATGTCGCCGATCACCTTGGCGTTGTCGACGCCGAAGCGCATCGCCGTGGAATTGGGCGGCAGCAGGCCGGACGACATCAGGAACGGCGCATTGTCGCGCCGGCCGGCCCACATGGTGGCGCCGTCCAGCACCGCCAGGCCGCTGACGGCGGTATAGAACTGCGGCACCAGCGCGTAGGGATCGACTGCGGCGGGGCGGCCGTTGACGGTGGTGGCGTCGGTTCCGCGCGCCTGGGCGATCAGCATCACCTGCGCACCGCCATCGAGGTCGAGCACCGACTCGCGGAATTTCACTTCGCCGGCGCTGCGGCAGGCCAGACCGCTGCCGATGCCCGTGGACAGCGCGCCGCCGGGACAGGCGCGCATGGTCGCGGGGCGGTCTTCGACGGCGGCGCGGCCGCTGTAGCCCAGGCGCCACACCGAGTCGCCAGCGGGATCGTCGGCGGGAAGTTGCGAGCGCAGCACAGGCGGCGCTTCGGAAGGCGACTCGGCAGGCGCTGGCGCCGTGGTGGCATCGCCAGCGGCCTCCGCAGAGGCCTCGGCTCTTGCCGGGGGCGGCGCGGCCGGCGGATCCGCCTGGAATTCGCCCAGGCGTGGCGGGAACAGCACGAGCGGCGGCGGTGCCGGCGCCGTGGGCTCCGGCGGTCCTGCGAAAGCGGGATCCGCAGCGCCGGTGGTGGCGACGGTCGCCGGGGCGCCGCCTTCGGACTGCGCGGCTGCCGGTGAAATCCCAGCCGACGCTGCGGGCCCTGCAGCGGGGATGATCACGCTGGAAGCCGGGGGCGCATCGCCAGCGATCAGCGCCGCCAGCGGATCGTCCTGGGCAGCGGTGGCTGCCGGCGCGGCCTCCGCGGCGACTTGCGCGACTTGCGCCGCAGGCGCGGCCAGCACCACTGGCGGCACCGCCGGCCGCTGCGCAATGCGCGGGGGCTGCGTGCCGTCGTCCGGGGCGGCAGCCAATGGGGCGACCGTTTGCGCGCACGCCGCCAGGCCCCAGGCCGCCAGCACGGCAAAGCCGATGCGGCGCAGGGGCACGCCACCATGCCCGGCGACAGCGCGCAGGCAGGGCGGTTCGGCGGCAAGCCGGCAGGAGGAGGTCAGCAAGGCGGACGGCACGGCAGACAACAAGGCAAACGACGATTCCAGCGGGCTGATCACTCGGCTGGAGCAAACAAAACCCGCCGAAGGCGGGGACTGTTTTTTATCAGCCGGTCCATTTGACCGCAAGCCGGGTTACAAAATCCATCACAGTGTTGCCCGTCTCACAATGCGAAAATCACACGCTGCCTGTCGCAATCGACTAGCGAAAACCCGCATTGGCGCGATGCTCCGTGCCGAAAGGGCCACCGCTATAATCGGCTGGCTTGTCTTTCGGGTAAGACAGCCCTCGCCGCGCGACGCAAGTCCCGGCCGTGCAGGGCACGCCGCCGTGCCCGTTCGCAACAGGCACAGCGTGCGCAGGCCGCCTATCGACACGATCGCCGGCGGCATGTGCGTCACGGTCTGGCGCTGGCACCAAGCGAGCCGCGCTTGCATCCGAACCAAAATCTATAAGAGGAGAAGTAGAGATGGAACGTCGTTCCTTTCTGTTGAAGGCGTCGGCCGTGGCCGCCACCGGGGCACTGGCCGCGTGCGGCAAGGGGGAAGAGAAGGCAGCGCCTGCCGCCGCCAGCGGTCCGGCGGCACCGGCCGTGGTCGGCAGCAACCCGGCCGTGGAATGGCGCCTGGCATCGAGCTTCCCCAAGTCGCTCGACACCATTTTCGGCGCCTCGGAGCTGCTGTCGACGCGCGTGAAGGAACTGACCGACGGCAAGTTCAACATCAAGGTCTTCGCGGCAGGCGAGATCGTGCCGGGCCTGCAGGTGCTGGATTCGGTGCAGAACAACACCGTGCAGATCGGCCACACCGCCGGCTATTACTACTTCGGCAAGAACCCGACGCTGTGCTTCGACACCACCGTGCCGTTCGGCC
The DNA here is from genome assembly GCF_017814975.1 of Cupriavidus consociatus. Lineage (GTDB taxonomy): Bacteria > Pseudomonadota > Gammaproteobacteria > Burkholderiales > Burkholderiaceae > Cupriavidus > Cupriavidus consociatus. The sequence goes on along the minus strand of NZ_JAGIQA010000013.1, from coordinate 30,378 downwards.
TGACCGCGCGCCAGCAGAACGCCTGGATGCTGCAGGGCAACGGCATGAAGCTGATGCGCGAGTTCTTCAAGGAATACAACGTTGTCAACTTCCTGGGCGGCAATACCAACGCGCAGATGGGCGGCTGGTTCCGCAAGGAAATCAAGACCGTGGCCGACCTGCAGGGCCTGAAGTACCGTATCGCCGGTTTCGCCGGCGTGGTGCTGTCGCGGCTGGGCGTGGTGCCTCAGCAGATCGCCGGCGGCGACATCTACCCCGCGCTGGAAAAGGGCACCATCGACGCGGCCGAATGGGTCGGCCCGTACGATGACGAGAAGCTGGGGTTCTACAAGGTGGCGCCGTACTACTACTACCCGGGCTGGTGGGAAGGCAGCGCGCAGCTGTCGTTCTACGCCTCGGCAAGCGAGTTCGAGAAGCTGCCGGCGCTGTACAAGCGCGCGCTGGAAACGGCGACCATCGAGGCGCATACCAGCATGATGGCCAAGTACGACACGGTCAACCCGCAGGCGCTGGCGCGCCTGCTGGAAAACGGCGTCAAGCTGCGTCCGTTCTCCAAGGAGATCATGGAAGCGTGCTTCAAGGCGACCCAGGAAGCCTATGCCGACGAGACCGCCAAGAACCCGTCGTTCAAGAAGATCTACGACGACTGGCGCGTGTTCCGCAACAACGAGGCGGCGTGGTTCAACGTGGCCGAGCAGGCTTACTCGCAGTTCAGCTTCGCGCGCAAGCTCTAAGCACATTCCGGCCGGTGCCGGGCACAAACCCCATGCCTGTCCGCGGGCATGGGGTTTTTTGTTGCCCGGCGAGCTTTCCCCGGCGCCGGTAGAATCGCCGGCATCGACCGGAATTCCCTATGCAAATCGGCATCCTTTACGCGCTCCTGGCTTATGTCATCTGGGGGCTGCTCCCGCTCTATATCAAGTCACTGCCCGGCATTGCGCCAACCGAGATCCTGCTGCACCGGATGGTTTGGTCGCTGGTGTTCCTGGGGCTGATCCTGGCCTGGCGGCGCCAGTGGGCCTGGCTCGGGCAGTTGAGGGACCGGCGCCTGCTGCTGTCGTTCGGCGCCAGCGCGGCGCTGCTGTGCGCCAACTGGTTCCTCTATATCTGGGCGGTGTCGGCGAACCGCGTGGTCGATGCCAGCCTGGGCTACTTCATCAATCCGCTGTTCAGCGTGCTGCTGGGGGTGGTCTTCCTGCACGAGCGGCTGCGCCCGGTGCAATGGCTGTCGATTGCGGTGGCCACGGCCGGCGTGGCGTGGCTGACGATGGCGGCTGGCCAGTTGCCCTGGATCGCACTGGGGCTGGCGGCCAGCTTCGGCGGCTATGGGCTGTTGCGCAAGACGGGAGCGCTGGGCGCGCTCGAAGGACTGTCGCTGGAGACGCTGCTGCTGTTTCCCTTTGCCGCGGCGATGCTGGCCTACCTGTTCACCGCGGGGCAGGACGGCTTCACCCACGCAGCACCTGGTACGCAATTGCTGCTGCTGATGGCCGGGCCGGTGACGGCGGTGCCGCTGCTGTTCTTCGCCGCCGGCGCGCGGCGCATCCCGCTGTCGCTGCTGGGCCTGCTGCAATACACCGGGCCGACGTTGCAGCTGCTGCTGGGCGTGTGGCTGTGGCATGAACCGTTTCCCGCGCAGAAGCAGGTTGGCTACGCGCTCATCTGGATTTCGCTGGCGCTGTATGCGGTGGAAGGGTTGTGGGTGAATAGTCGGCAAAAGGCCGATCCCATCCAGGCGACAAATGAATCTATTTAAAATAATGAATCGCCCATTCCTCACGTAGATAAATTTGCTGTCCGGCCATGTCCGCGCCGCCTGATGCCACGCCCCCGGTCCAGCGCAAGATCATCCATTGCGACTGCGATTGCTTCTACGCCTCGGTCGAGATGCGCGACGACCCGTCGCTGCGCGGCCGGCCGATGGCCGTGGGCGGCTCGCCCGACCGGCGCGGGGTGATCGCCACCTGCAACTACGAAGCGCGGGCGTTCGGCGTGCGCTCGGCCATGGCGTCGGCGCAGGCAATCAAGCGCTGCCCGGATCTGCTGATCCTGCGACCGGCCATGGACAAATATCGCGAGGTGTCGCGCCAGATCTTTGCGATCTATCGCGAATACACCGAGCTGGTCGAACCGCTGTCGCTGGACGAAGCCTATCTCGACGTCAGCCTCTGCACGCGCCATGCCGGCAGCGCCACCCGCATTGCCGAAGAAATCCGCGAGCGCGTGCGCGACCAGGTCGGCGTGACCGTTTCGGCCGGCGTGGGGCCCAGCAAATTTGTCGCCAAGATCGCCAGCGACTGGAACAAGCCCGACGGGCTGTTCGTGGTCCGCCCGGCGGCGGTCGATGCCTTTGTCGCCGCGCTGCCGGTCGATCGCATCCACGGGGTCGGCAAGGTCACCGCGGCCAAGCTGCGGCGGCTGGGCGCGGAAACCTGCGCCGACCTGCGACCGTGGTCGCCGGACCGGCTGCACCGCGAATTCGGCGCGTTCGGGACGCGGCTCTACAAGCTGTGCCGCGGCGTGGACGAGCGCGAGGTGACGCCCGAGCGGGAACGCAAGTCGATCAGCGTGGAAGAGACCTATGCCGACGACCTGCCCGACCTGCAGGCATGCCTGGCCGAACTGGAATCGCTGATCGCCATGCTCGAGGCGCGCATTGCCCGCGCGCAGGCGCACGGCACCATTGACAAGCTGACGGTCAAGCTGCGCTTCTCGGACTTCCGCCAGACCACGGTGGAATGTCGCGGCCATGCGCCCGACCGCACGGTCTATGCGCGCCTGCTGGCAGAAGGCCACGCCCGGCGCGGGCTGCCGGTGCGGTTGCTGGGGGTAGGGGTGGCGACCAGCGACCGGGATCAGTCGCAGCTCGAACTGTTCGACCAGCGCCAGGATTATTCACGTGAATAATCGGGAGGCGAAATTTTTCCATCGAATGATTATTCAAGCTGATTGAATCGGTGCCTATTGCAGGTTGCTCCGCATTACCAGCACCCACGGCATATGCGAGTTGGTCACGCCGTCGATCCGCCCCGAAACGCCCAGTTCGATTTCCTCCATCGATACCGATTGCTGGACATTGCCGCCGATGGCACGCACCACCCGCGCTGCCGGATCGACGGCCACCACGATGTCGCAATGCATCGGCGTGGTGCCGAAGCCGATCTCGGCCACATCCTCGAGGTAGCGGTCGCGTCCACGCCCAGAACAGACGATGTCGCCCGGGCGGGGCATGGCCGGTACCGGTTCGATGCGGAAGGCGGGATGGGCAAGGATGCCGTCGCGTGCATCGACCACGTACATCGAATGTGACTGGCCGGTCAGGAACTGCTGCTCGTCCAGCCCGGCCTTGCGCAACACCCAGGAGATAAACACCGCCGACCACGCCCACGCGCCTTGTGTGACCTGCCGGCAGCTGGGGGTTTCGCCGACGATGCCCCAGTAGCGCCGGGCCAGCGTGCAGCCCAGCGGCGTGGCCTCCATGCCGGTGCCGTCCGGGAAGGTCATGCAATCGGCGCGAGGCCACTTGACGTTATTGCTGTCGGTGTCGGCGCTGGTGCCGCTGGCGGGCGCTCCGGTATCGGCCTTGTCGTCGGGTTGCACCTCCGGCGGTTCAGGCAGGGCCGGGGGTAATTCTGGCGCCGGCACCGGGCTGTAGGTGACGCAGGCGCTGTCGTCGCGGCCGAGGCGAACCACCTGCCCGCCCCAGCGCGACCATTCCTGCGTGGCGATCTCGACGATGCGCTCGCGCGGCGTGGCGCCGGGCGTGGTGACGGGCCGCTCGTTGTCGGGCAGCGGGCGTGCCTGCGGACGCGCGGGTTCGCTGACCGTGGTGCAGGCGCTCAGCAGCGCCAGTGCCGCGGCGGCGCAAATGGCTTGTGGAGAAACCTGTGGAATCCGCTGTGGAAAGCGCTGTGCATAACGCTGTGTAGATCTGCGGCGCAATGGACGGGCGAACATGGAAGCCCCACATGGCTCGGCGCCCTGTCCGGCCTGGCAGCGGCCCTGCATCGGCCTTGGCTGGACGCCTGTTGGAAGACCTGGCGCGCAACCGCTTCGGCAACGGCTTCAGCGATGCGGCGGATACTGCAGAAATCGTCGATCCCTGCTGTGGATAACGTCCCCCGCCTGGCGCTCACCTGCGCCCTGGTCGAAGCTTGCGGCCGGCGGCGGCATGGCGGGGTCAAACAAACACGGGCCGTGCAATGCAGCCCGTCAGGCTCACTGGTTGACAGCGTCCTTGAACTTCTGGCCGGCCTTGAACTTCACGGTCTTGGCGGCTTCCACCTTGATTTCTTCACCGGTACGCGGGTTGCGCGCCATGCGCTCGCCACGCTCGCCCTTGCTGAACGTGCCAAAGCCGATGAGGCTGAGCGTATCGCCCTTGGCCACGGCGTCCATGATGGCCGACAGGGTCACGTTCAGTGCCTGTTCTGCCTTGGCCTTGGTGAGACCGTCCACACCGGCTGCGATAGCGTCGATCAGTTCGGTTTTCGTCATGCTTCACTCCGTATCGAGTTGATAAAACACAGGCGTGCCGGTCGGCAGCAGCCAGGCTGGCGCCGCCCCGGCAAAGACGCCGCGGGCCACATGATACCGTGTCGGACAAGGCGCACCGGGAACAGATTGTTACCTGCAGGGTTGCGCCAGGCCGCATCAGGCCGTGGCTGGCGGCAAATCGACGCGTCGGCAGGGCAGGTTCTGAGCGCCGCCGTTGTGGCGCAAACGCCTCGCATCGAGCGCAGGGGCTGCCACATGGGGCTGCACTGGCAGGCAGCAATACCGCCAGGTAGATAGCCCCCCTAAAGGGCGTTACATGGCCATAGAGCGCTGCAGAGGCGTTTACAGCCCCTCTGCGATGGCGACGGGGCCTGGGGAAGCCGTCAGTACGTAAACGCGCCTGCACGCGCTCAGAAGCCCCACCGCTCAACTGCACTATGTTGCATGCGGGTTGGGCACTGTGGTCTCACGTCTGAGAGGTGTATTCAGCTGATGCATGCCCGAGTCCGCGTCGTGTCGTTCAACCGCGCGTATACGGCAACCCCGGTCACGGGGTATACGTGCCGGACGCCTGCCGCTGCCCTGGGTCTGTCTTTCGGTTTACATCTTTCTTTCATGTATACAGATAGTGGTAGTAGGTAAACAGCGCCCCTGCCTGTGGAAAACCACGTAAACGTCTTTGCCGTCAATGGTTTACGTAAACGAGAAGTGGTCGTATCCAGTGTTGGTCTCAGTGGATGAGTCAGCCTTCCGGATGAGGTCTCGCGGTAAACACCTCCGACTTATGCCCGAGGCATCCCCATGCGAGCCCCAGGCAGCCCACATCGAATCCGCGTGCTTTTCCACAGAAGGAGGCGTGTTTATCCACATGCGCGAGGCCTGCGTGACCAGGTCGCGAGTGGGTCGTATACGTCCCAGGCGCGGGTGCGCGCCGTTAACCCGGGGTCACGTATACGTGCCGCGGCCACGCCGGTATCATGCCGATCGCGCCGGAACGGCCGGCACAGGCAAGCGACACGCACGGGAAGTCAAATGGCGGACAAGGCAAAGCAGAAGGCAGCGGGCAAGAAGACAGCGAGCGACCGGATCGAGGTGCGCCAGTCGGGCGTGCACGGCAAGGGCGTATACGCGATCGCCCCGATCGCTGAAGGCGAGCGCGTGATCGAGTACAAGGGCGAGCACATCTCGTGGAAGAAGGCGCTGGAGCGCCACCCGCACGATCCCAGCGATCCCAACCACACCTTCTACTTCAGCCTGGACGACGGCAGCGTCATCGACGCCAAGTTCGGCGGCAACCGCGCGCGCTGGATCAACCACGCCTGCGAGCCCAACTGCGAGGCGCGCGAAAAGAAGGGCCGCGTCTATATCCACGCGCTGCGCGATATCGCCCAGGGCGAAGAGCTGTTCTATGACTACGGGCTGGTGATCGAGGCGCGCTATACGGCCAAGCTGAAGAAGGAATTCGAGTGCCGCTGCGGCAGCCCGCAGTGCCGCGGCACCATGCTGGCGCCGAAAGACAAGAAAAAGAAGAAGTAAGGCGGGAGGCGCTTCAGCCGGCCATCCCTGCCGGCTCGCACGGGATCCGGATCACAAAGCGCATGACCGGCCGGCGCTCCGGCTTGTCCTCGGTCCCCCGCGGGCTGGCCGGCTGCTGCGGCACATCCTCGATATGGATGGTGCCCTGGTGCAGGGTGACAATCTCGTGCACGATGGCCAGCCCCAGGCCGGCACCGCCACTCTGCGCCGCGCGGTCGCCGCGGAAGAAGCGCTTGAATACCTCTTCGCGCCGCTGCGGCGGGATGCCGGGCCCGTTGTCTTCGATCATCACCACCGCCATGCCGCGGTGACCCATGGCCTCGCCGCCTGCGCGCACCGTGATGCGGCCGCCGGCCGGAACGTACTTCACCGCATTGTCGATCAGGTTGGACAGTGCCTCGCGCATCAGCAGGCGGTTCCCGCGCACGACCGCGGGCGTGCTGCCGGTGAAGGTTGGCCCGGGCAGGATCTCGAAACCCAGGTCGATGCGTCGCGCGAGCGCCTGGGGCACCCATTCGGCGCCGATCTCGAAGGCAAGCTCCGCCAGGTCGAAGTGCTCCACCGGCCCCAGCCGCTCCAGCGACAGACCAGGCTCTGCGCGCGCCAGCGACAGCAGCTGGTTCGACAGACGCACCGCGCGGTCGGCGGCGGTCTGGACTTCGCGCAGGGCATGCCGGGCGACATCCGGCGAATCGGCTTCCATGGCGCGGTCGGCATGCAGCTTGACCGCGGTCAGCGGCGTGCGCAGCTGGTGCGCGGCATCGGCGATGAACTTGCGCTGCGCATCGAGGGCGTCGCGCAGCCGCGCCAGCAGCGCGTTCAGGCCGCGGATCAGCGGTGCCACCTCGGCCGGCACCTGGGTTTCGTCCAGCGCCGCCAGCGAGCGCGCGGTCTGGCGGTTGAGCTTGTCGGCCAGGATCTGCAGCGGCACCAGCTCTTCCTTGAGCACGTGCGACAGGATCAGGCTGCCGACCAGCAGCAGCAAGATCAGCGGCACCGATACCGACAGCAGGATCTCGTTGGCGGCGGTCTCGCGCCGGTCCAGCAGCTCGGCCACCTCGACCACGATGGGCCCGCGCGCGGGCTTGCCGGCCTCGCTGGTGCCGAGCTCGTCCACCGCGGCGCTGGGCAGCATCACCGGCAGCCGTACCGCGCGTACCTGGCGCCCGCTGAACCAGGCGTAGAACAGCCGGGCATCGTGCAGCGTGGTCTGGCCGGTGCCGTAGCCGAGCCACGTGTCCATGCCGCCGATCAGGCCATCGGGCCCGTGGATGCGCCAGTAGATGCGGTCGGTGCCCTCGGCCTCGACCAGCGTCTGCGCGATCATCGGAATGTCCTGCTCCAGCCGCGGGCCGGCGATGCGGATCTGCTGGGCGATGTTGTTGGCCACGCCATACAGCGCCCGGTCGAACACCTGCGTGGTGTAGTGCGCCGCCAGCCAGTAGGACAGCGAGCCGCTGGTCAGCACCAGCGCGAACAGCGGCGTCGCCAGTGCGCGCAGCAGGTGTACGCGCAGGCTGATATTGGAGCCGGGACGGGCGGCCTGACGCGCCGATGCGGGCGCGGCGCCGGCGGGGTCAGCCGCGGCGGAAGCGGGGCGCACGTTCCGCGTTGCGATGCGCGAAGCGGTGCGCCAGGAAACTCGGGTGGAGGTGCGGGAGCGGGGCCACATTGCCAGTTGGGCCGGAATCAGGGCCAGAAACCGGGCCGGGGATCAGGGCCGAGCGCCGGGTGGCGCAAGCGGCAGGAACGCTTTCATTGGCCGGCGCGGATCTGCAGCAGGTAGCCGAAGCCGCGCACGGTCATGATCTCGACATCGCTCTCCTCGAGCTTCTTGCGCACGCGGTGCACGTAGACCTCGATCGCGGTGTCGCCCACGGTATCGCCGCCTTCGCCGGCGGGGTGGGCAAAGGTGGCCAGGTGGTCCTGCAGCTGCGCCTTGCTGACCACGCGGCCCTGGCGCTGCAGCAGCAGCTCGAGCACCGCGAACTCGCGCGGCGACAGTTCCAGCGGCCGGGCGTCGATGAACATGCGGCGGTCGTTGCCGGACAGGCGCAGGCGGCCCAGGCGCACGTCGCGCTCGGGCGCGGCCTCGCCATGCTGGCTGCGGCGCAGCAGCACGCGCACGCGCGCTTCCAGCTCGGGCAGGGCGAAGGGTTTGATCAGATAGTCGTCGGCACCGGCGTTCAGGCCCGAGAGCTTGTCTTCCAGCTCGTCGCGCGCGGTCAGGATGATGACCGGGGTGGTGCGGTTGCGGGCGCGGTAGCGCGCCAGCAGGGTCATGCCGTCGATCCCGGGCAGGCCCAGGTCGAGGATGACCAGGTCGTGCTGCTCTCGCAGCAGGTGTTCGGTGGCATAGACGCCGTCGTGGACGACGCGTACCTGGTGGCCGGCGCGGGACAGGCCGGCTTCGACGCCGCTGGCAATCTGGCGGTCGTCCTCGATCAGCAGGATACGCATGGCGGCTCGGGCAGGAGGTTGGGCATGGCTGGAAGGAGGGCCCATGCAGCACACGCAGGTGCGGGCCTGCCGCAGATTGTACTAGGCGCGGACCGCTGCTTCCTTACGGTTTGCCTACATCCGCCCGGATATCTGCTGCCGCGCAGGCTCTCATTCCGGCACCACCAGCGCCGCCGCGGCGCGCTCGATAAAGTGGGCCAGGTCGATGTCGCGCTGCGTGAGGCCATTGGCGTCGTGGGTCGACAGCGTGATGTCGACGCGGTTGTAGACGTTGAACCACTCGGGATGGTGGTCGGCCTTGTCGGCCTGGATCGCCACGCGCGTCATGAAACCGAAGGCGGCATTGAAGTCGTGGAAGGTAAAGCGCTTGAAGATCGCGTCGCGGTCCTGGACTGTGGTCCAGCCGGGCAGTTCGGCGAGCAGCGTGGCTCGGGCTTGCGGAGAAAGAGGGGTCATGGTGGGCTCGATCTAAGTCTTGGAAAATCGGCAGGCAGCGTCCGAGGACGCCGCCAAAGCGGACAGCCGGCCCGCCCGCGCCGTGGCGGCGGGCATGCCGGCATTGTTTCACAAAGCGGGAAGCGGGGCAGGTGCCCTCGGACTCAGATGTCGTCGGTGTCGGCCCAGCCTTCGCGGGTGCCGACATTGATCACCTGGTCGCCCGGCACTACGTCGCCGGCGCCTAGCGTAGGCTGCGCGCGCAGTTCCTGGTACAGCGGGGCGAAGTCCGGCCGGGTCGCGTCGAACAGCTGCTCGAAGCTGTCGATCACGAAGTAGGTCTTCTGGAACGTGTCGATGCGATAGCGTGTGCGCATGATGCGGCGCACATCGAAGCCGATCCGGTTGGGGCTGGCCGAATCCAGGCTGTAGATCGATTCGCCCTGGCTCGACACGATGCCCGCGCCGTAGATGCGCAGCCCTTGCTCGGTGCGGATCAGGCCAAACTCCACCGTGTACCAGTACAGGCGCGACAGCATGTCGAGCGCACCCATGCCGGCCGCCTTCAGGCCGCCCTTGCCGTAGGCCTCCATGTAGTCGGCAAAGACCGGGTTGATCAGCAGCGGCACATGGCCGAACACGTCGTGGAAACAGTCCGGCTCCTGCAGGTAGTCCAGCTGCTCGGGCTTGCGCATCCACCAGCTGGCCGGGAAACGGCGGTTGGCCAGGTGCTCGAAGAACACCTCGTCCGGCACCAGCCCGGGCACGGCAACCACCTGCCAGCCGGTGGCGCGCATCAGGGTCTCGTTGAGCTGGCCGAAATCCGGCACGCGGTCCTTCTCCATGCCCAGCGTGGCCAGGCCTTGCAGGAATTCGTCGCTGACCCGGCCTTGCAGCATCGACGCCTGGCGCTCGTACAGCTTGCGCCAGATGGCGTGGTCGGTGCTGGTGTAGCGGTGCACCGGTTGCGCGATGGTGAAGTCGGGGCGCAGCGACTGGCCGGACAGCAGGCCTTCGTCGAACTGTTCCCGCAGCTTGTCGGTGAGGGTGCCCTGGAAGGCGGCGGGGGCTTCGGCGGCCATGGAGGGTGCGGACATGGGTTTGTGTCTCCTGTTATGCGTGATCGCTGCGGCGCGGCAGCCTCAAATGCGGATTTACTGCGTAGTTTAGTGACGGTATGCCGCATATATGCCGCAAAATCGGCTTGTCTCGAGTCCATCGTGCATGTAACGTGCGTGATGCGATGACTCAGTGCGGAATTTGTGTATGACTGCCCAAAGCGTCTCTCTCGACCCCTTCGACCTGGCCCTTCTGGCCGCGCTGCAGGCCGACGGCCGCTCCACCCACCAGCAACTGGCCGAGCGCGTGCATCTGTCGCCCAGCCAGGTCGGCCGCCGCCTCGCGCGGCTGGAAGCCGATGGCGTCATCACCGGCTATCGCGTCAGCCTGTCGACCCAGGCCTTGGGGCTGGGCGTGCTGGTCTTTATCAGCGTCAAGCTGGCGCACCACGGCGACACCATCGTCGAGCGCTTCCGCGAGGAAATCCTGCTGCTGGAAGAGGTGCAGGAGTGCTACTCGGTGGCGGGGGAGGCCGATTACCTGATCCGCGTGGTCGTGCCGGACCTGCCGACGCTGGCGGAATTCACCATGAAGCGGCTGATGCGGGTGCCCGGCGTGGAGAGCGTGCGTTCCAATATCGTGCTGACCGCGATCAAGTGCGAGGGGGCGCTGCCGCTGTCGCACCTGCGCTGAGCCGGCACTCTGAGTCGGCACGGAATCCGCGTTGAATCTTTTTCCCGGGGCGCCTTGCAGGATTGCGCGCCGGTGTTGCACTCCTGTGGCGTGCGTGTCACCCTCGCCGGGTGCCACAAAGTGGCGGAAAAGGGAGGGATGGCAGGATGAAGGGAATCGTCGCCGGAGCCGGTCGGAACCCTGGCAGGAAGCAGCCAGCGCGCGCGTCTTGCGCCGCGGCATTGGCGCTGGGCGCCGCGCTCGCACTGCTCGCCGGCGTCCAGCCTGCCGGGGCCGCCCAGGTCACCCGCTTTTCGCCGGAAGGCACGGTGGGGCAGGTCAGGCAGGTGGCGATCCGCTTCGACGAGGCCATGGTGCCGATGGGCGACGTGCAGGCCGCCGCGCCCGCCGCCGTGTCCTGCACCGGCGCCAGCACGAGCGGCCAGGCTCGCTGGGTGGATGCCAAAAACTGGGTCTACGACTTCGCCAGCGATCTTCCGCCCGGGGTGCGCTGCAGCGTGCGGATGCGCACCGGGCTGAAAAGCGTTGCCGGTACCGCCTACGCCGGCAAGCCGGAATACCGTTTCGAGACCGGCGGCCCGACCGTGATCGCCAGCCGGCCGTCCGGCGGCGAGATCGAGGAAGACCAGGTCTTCGCGCTGCGCTTCAACGGCCCGGCCACGCCGGTGTCGGTACGAGAACACGCCTGGTGCCAGGCGCAAGGGTTGGGCGAGCGCATCCCGGTGCGGCTGCTCGCTGGCAAAGAACGCGACGACCTGCTCGCGGCGATCCACTGGACCAGGCTGGCCAGGCCGGCGCCCGATGCCGTGCATCTGCTTGCCTGCCAGCAGCGGCTGCCGGCCGCGGCGCGCGTGCAGCTGGTGCTGGGCGCGGGCATCGCCACGCCGTCTGGGGTGGCCACGCGCGACGAGCGCCGCTTCGACTACACCGTGCGCGAACCCTTTACCGCCAGCTTCAGCTGCGAGCGCGAGCACGCGCAATCGCCATGCACGCCGCTGCGGCCGATGTCGGTCACGTTCTCGGCCCCGGTGCCGCGCAAGCTGGCGGAGCGGGTGGTGCTGAAAACACCGTCGGGCCCGCGCGCGCCGCAGTTCGATCCCGACCTGGCCCCGGATGCCAGCGTCAGCGCGCTGAGCTTTGCCGCGCCGTTCGCGGAGAAGGCGCAGTTCACCATCGAGATACCAAAGGAAATGAAGGACGACAGCGGCCGCACGCTGTCCAATGCCGACCTGTTCCCGCTCAAGGTCGCCACTGCATCCATGCCGCCCCTGGCCAAGTTCGCCGCCGCGCCGTTCGGCGTGGTGGAGCGCTTCGGTGAGCTGCCGCGCGGCAAGGCGCCCGCCGACTATCCGCCGCTGTTGCCGGTGACGCTGCGCAATGTCGAGGCCGATCTTGCCGTGCGTGGCATTCAGGCGCGTGCCGGCACGGTGATGAAACTGCGCGTGGACGACGATGCCGCGGTGATGCAATGGCTGGGCCTGGTGCGCCGTATGCATGAGTCCAGCTATACCCGCGGCGAGCTCGACGCGGTGCTGGCGGGCCGTTCGCCGTACCGCGTCAGCAATCCGCGCAACGCGGTGCCGATCGAGACGCGCTCGGTGTCGCTGCTTGAGCGCGCGTCCGGCGTGCAGAAGCTCGCCGTACCCAAACCATCGGGCGACGGCCCGCGGCCGTTCGAGGTGGTCGGCATCCCGCTGCCCGAGCCAGGCTTCCACGTGGTCGAGATCGCTTCGCCGATGCTGGGCGCGGCGCTGCTCGGCAAGCGCGCGCCGATGTACGTGCGCACCGCTGCGCTGGTGACCAACCTGGGCGTGCATTTCAAGCTGGGACGCAGCCTGGGCAACGAGGACGACGGCAGCCGCAGCGGCCTGGCGTGGGTCACGGCGCTCGACGACGGCAAGCCGGTGGCCGACGCCGCCGTCGCGGTGCGCGACTGCAGCGGGCGCCTGCTGGGCGAGGGCCGCACCGACGCGAGCGGCGTGGTGCGCTTTGCCAGGCTGGAAGCCGTGCCGGAATCGAATTGCGACCAGAACGGGTTGTCCGGCTATTTCGTGTCGGCGCGCATCGCCGCCGCACATCCGCAGGCCCGTGGCAAGGCCGACATGGCTTTCGTGATGTCGGACTGGAATCGCGGCATCGAGGCCTGGCGCTTCAATGTGCCCACCGACACCGGCATCGCGCCGACGGTGCGCGCGCATACCATCTTCGACCGTACCTTGCTGCGCGCCGGCGAGACCGTGTCGATGAAGCACCTGATCCGCGCCGAGACCGCGCAGGGCTTTGCCTTGCCGCCGGCCAGCCGCCCGCTGCCGACGCGCGTGGTGATCCGCCACGACGGCAGCGGCCAGACCTACGAGCTGCCGCTGCAGTGGCGCCCGACCGCCACGGGTGGGCGCAGCGCGGAAAGCACGTTCCAGGTGCCGCCTGCGGCCAAGCTCGGCGTCTATACCGTCGAGCTGGAAACGCAACCATCGCAGCAGACGCAGCAGGGCGAGGGCGCGAGCGGCCGCAACGAAGGCTCGCGTACCTATCCCAGCGGCAGCTTCCGCGTCGAAGCGTTCCGGCTGCCGGTGCTTGCCGGCACGCTGCAGCTGGCCGGCAAGGCCGGCGCCGCAATCGCGCCGGCCGAGCTGCCGGTCGGCGTGGAAATCCACTACCTGTCGGGCGGCGGCGCGGCCGGGTTGCCGGTGCGCGTATCGGCGCTTCTGCGCGACAAGAGCGTCAGCTTCCCCGGCTATGACGAGTTCTCGTTCAACCCGCCGCGTCCGCAGCGCGAAAGCGTCAGCGGCGACGAGGAAATGGATGACGCGGACCAGGCCGACGACGGCCAGAAACTGGTCGCGGACAAGCTGCCGCTGACGCTGGACAAGAGCGGCAACGGCACCGTCACGCTGCGCAAGCTGCCCAAGACCGACGCGCCGCGCGACCTGGTGCTCGAGGCCGGCTTTTCCGACCCCAACGGCGAGATCCAGACGCTGCGCCAGACCGTGCCGCTGTGGCCGGCCGGCGTGGTGGTCGGCATCCGTACCGAAGGCTGGGTCTCGGTGAAGCAGAAGCTGGCGGTGCATGGCGTGGTGCTGGATCTCAGCGGCAAGCCGGTGGCCGATGCCCCGGTCAAGCTCAATGCGCGCGCGCGCATCACCACCTCGGCGCGCAAGCGCGTGGTCGGCGGCTTCTACCGCTATGACAACCGCACCGAGACGCGCGACCTCGGCACCGTGTGCGAGACCCGCACCGATGCGCAGGGCCGTGCGCGCTGCGAAGTGGCGCTGGAGCAGGCCGGCCAGGTCGAACTGGTGGCAAGCGCGCGCGACAAGGAGGGACGCACCGCGCAGGCCGCTTCGACGGTATGGGTCACGCGCCAGGGAGAACTGTGGTTCGGCGGCGAGAACCACGATCGCATCGACCTGCTGCCGGAGAAGAAATCCTACGCGCCGGGAGACACCGCGGTGTTCCAGGTGCGCATGCCGTTCCGCCACGCCACCGCGCTGGTGGCGGTGGAGCGCGAGGGCGTCTACCAGACCCAGATGGTCGAGCTGCATGGCAGCGATCCCACGGTGCGCGTGCAGGTCAGGGCGGAGTGGGGGCCCAATGTCTACGTCTCGGTGCTGGCACTGCGCGGGCGCTTGCATGAAGTGCCGTGGTATTCGTTCTTTACCTGGGGCTGGCGCCAGCCGGGCGAGTGGTGGCGCGCCTTCCGCAGCGAAGGCCGCGAATACGCCGCGCCCACGGCACTCGTCGACCTGTCCAAGCCGGCGTTCCGGCTGGGGCTGGCCGAGATCAGGGTAGGCAATGCCGGACATCGGCTGGATGTCGCGGTGACTCCCGACAAGACCACCTATCCCGTGCGCGGCAAGGCGCGCGTGGCGATCCAGGTCAGGTTGCCCGACGGCAAGCCGGCCGCCAATGGCGAAGTCGCGCTGGCCGCGGTCGACCAGGCACTGCTGGAGCTGATGCCCAACACCAGCTGGGACCTGCTTGATGCCATGCTGCAGCGGCGCAGCTATGGCGTGGAAACGTCGACCGCGCAGATGGAAATCATTGGGCGCCGCCACTACGGGCGCAAGGCGGTGCCCGCCGGCGGTGGCGGCGGCAAGAGTCCGACGCGCGAGCTGTTCGACACGCTGCTGCTGTGGAACCCGCGCGTGCAGCTCGATGCCGAAGGCCGCGCCAGCCTGGAAGTGCCGCTCAACGACTCGCTGACCAGCTTCCGCATTGTCGCCGTGGCAGACCTGGGCTTGGGCCGCTTCGGCACCGGCAGCGCCACCATCGCCGCCACGCAGGACCTGCAGGTGATCTCGGGCCTGCCGCTGCTGGTGCGCGAGGACGATCGCTACCGCGCCATGTTCACGCTGCGCAATACCACGAAGCGCGCCATGACGGTCCAGGCGAGCGCGCGCGCCACGCTGCTCGGCAACGACGGCACGCTGCCGGCGCAGACCGTGCAGATTCCGGCGGGTGAAGCGCGCGAGATCGGCTGGGACGTGACCGCGCCCACGCTGCTGGCATATGCGCGCAGCGGCACCGTGATGTGGGAAGTGCAGGCGAGCGAGCAGGGCGGTGGCAAAGCCGGCGACCGCATCAAGGTCTCGCAGCAGATCGTCCCCGCGGTGCCGGTGACGGTGCAGCAGGCAACGCTGGCGCAGGTGGCGCCGTCGCTGTCGGTGCCGGTCAAGACGCCGCCGGGGGCGCTGGCGGATCCTGCCGGCAAGGTGCGCGGCGGGCTGCAGGTGAACTTCCAGTCGTCGCTGGCGGGCGGCATGCCGGGCGTGCGCGAATGGTTCCGCAACTATCCGTTCACCTGCCTGGAGCAGCGTGCCTCCAAGGCGATCGGCCTGAACGACACGGCCGCGTGGGAAGCGCTGATGACGCAGTTGCCGTCGTACCTCGATGCCAACGGGCTGGCTTCGTATTTCCCGCTGGCTTCGGATAGCGACCATGGCAGCGAGGTGCTGACCGCCTACCTGCTGGCGGTAACCGACGAGGCCGCGCGCGCCGGGTTGGCGCTACGCATTCCCGACGCGCAGCGCGCGCAGATGGAGCGCGGACTGGCTGACTTTGTCGCAGGCCGCATCCGCCGCGACAGCTGGTCGCCGGTGGGCGGCACGCAATACCTGGAGGTGCGCAAGCTGGCCGCGCTCGAAGCGCTGTCGCGCACCGGCCACGCGCAGCCGCGCATGCTGGATGCGATCCAGATCCTGCCGGCGCAGTGGCCGACCTCGGCGCTGCTCGACTGGACGCTGCTGCTGACGCGCATGACCGATATCCCACAGCGCGACCAGCGGCTGGCCGAGGCGCAGCAACTGCTGCGCTCGCGCCTGACGGTGCAAGGCACGCGGCTGGCATTCTCCACCGAGCGCAACGACAACTGGTGGTGGATGATGGCCGGCGGCGATACCAACGCCGCGCGGCTGCTGGCGCTGGCGACTGAACTGCAGGGCTGGAAGGAAGATGCGCCACAGCTGGCCACCGGCCTGATCGGCCGGCAGGTGCGCGGCGCCTGGGGCACCACCACCGCCAATGCGTGGGGCATGCTGGCGGTGACGCGCTTTGCGCAGGTGTTCGAGAAGACGCCGGTGGCGGGCAGCACGCGCGTCTCGGTGAGCAATGTCGCCGATGGCACGCGCAGCTTCGACTGGGCCCGTGCGCAGCGCAACGACGGCGTGGCGCAGGGCAGTGTCGACCTGCCGTGGCCGGCAGGCGCGGACGGCGGCACGCTGCAGGTCGAGCAGGCCGGCGCCGGCCATCCGTGGGCGACGGTACAGGCGCTGGCCGCGGTGCCGGTCACCGCGCCGCTGGCTGCCGGCTACCGCATCAAGCGCACCGTGACGCCGCAGGAGCAGTCGGTGTCGGGCAAGTGGTCGCGCGGCGACGTGTACCGCGTCAAGCTCGAGATCGATGCGCAGGCCGACATGACCTGGGTGGTGGTCAGCGACCCGGTGCCGGCCGGCGCCACCATCCTCGGCGGCGGCCTGGGCCGCGATTCGCAGATCGCCACACGCGGCGAGCGGCGCAAGGGCGTGGCCTGGCCGGCCTATACCGAACGCACGCCGCAGGCGTATCGCGAGTACTTCGGCTACCTGCCCAAGGGCACAGTGTCGGTCGAGTACACGGTGCGCCTGAACAACGCCGGCGAGTTCTCGCTGCCGCCGTCGCGAGTCGAAGCGATGTACGCGCCCGATGTCTTCGGCGTGGCGCCGAATGCGCGGCTGGTGGTCGGGGCACGTCCATGAGCTGGATCGCGCTGAGGATGCCGGCGCGGGTGCGCGAGTGGTGGCTCGCGGGCGCGCTGGCGGGCGTGATCTATGGCGCCTTGCTGGTGCAGGTGTCGATGGAGCTGCCCGAGGGCACGCCATTGACCGGGCAGATCGCCATGCAGCCGTTGTGGAAGACTGCGATGGCGCTGCTGCTGGCGCGTGCCGCGTGGTTCCACCGGCCGCTGCCGGAACGGCGCTGGCTGGTGGCCGCGCTGGTGTGTTCGGCCATCGGCGACTTTCTGCTGGCGGTGCCCGCGCTGTCGTATTCGTTCGTGGGCGGGCTGGGTGCCTTCCTGCTCGCGCACCTTGCGTACCTGCGGCTGCTGGTGCCGCTGGCCGGCGACCTGCGCCCGCACCGGCTGATCGCATGCGGCGCCATGCTTGGCGTAGCCGGGACCATGCTGGGCCGCTTCTGGCCCAATCTCGGCACGCTGGCGGTGCCGGTGTCGCTGTATGTGGGCGTGCTTGCGGCGATGGCGTGCAGCGCGCTGGTGGCGCGGCTGCCGACGCCGCTGGCGGCGCTGGGCGCGCTGTGCTTTGCCGCATCGGACATGATGATCGGCATCGCGCGTTTCCTGGTGCCGTTCGAGACCTTCGCGCTGGGCATCTGGTGGACCTATGCCGCGGCGCAGGTGCTGCTGGTGGCGGGCATCGTGTCGGGACGGTCTCAGTCATGAGGCTCATGAAGGCGCGAGCCGTGCGGCTGGCCTGGCTGGCGCTGCTGCCGCTGCTGTGGAGCGGCCATGCCGCCGCGCTGCCGGCCTTCGCGCAGGTGCGCGACGACTGGCGCAGCGCCGACGTGGTCGTGCTGGACCGCCACGGCGATGTGGTCGGCCGGGTACGCGACGACTTCCGCGCGCGCCGCGGCGACTGGGTCACGCTGGCGCAGACTTCGCCGGCATTGCGCACGGCTATCGTGCTGTCGGAAGACAAGCGCTTCTACGTGCATAGCGGCGTCGACTGGCAGGGAGTGGCCGCGGCGGCGTGGGCCAACCTGTGGAACACGCGCACGCGCGGCGCCTCCACGCTGACCATGCAGCTGGCCGGACTGCTGGGCGACGACCTGCGCCGGCCCGGCGCGGCAGCGCAGGGGCGCAGCTTCACGCAGAAGGTCGGCCAGGCCGCGGGCGCGGCGATGCTGGAGCGCAGCTGGAGCAAAGACCAGATCCTCGAGGCGTACCTGAACCTGGTGCCGTTCCGCGGCGAACTGGTCGGGCTGTCGGCGATGTCGCAGGTGCTGTTCGGCAAGTATCCGGAAGGGCTCGATGCGCGCGAATCGGCGCTGGCGGTGGCACTGGTGCGCGCGCCCAATGCGCCGGCCGTGCAGGTGGCGCGCCGGGCCTGTGGCATCCTGCGCGAAATGCGGCTGCCGCGCCAATGCGAAGGGCTGGAAGGCTTCGCGCAACTGGCGCTGCTGCGCACCGGGCCGGTGGCGCAGCGTAACGCCGCGGCGCTTGCGCCTGCGCAGCCGCTTGCCTCGCTTCCAGCTCCGCATCTCGCGCGCCGGCTGGTCAGCGACGCGCGCGCGCAGCTGGCGCCGGACGCGCTCATGCCCGCGCGCATCGTATCCACGCTCGATGGCCGCCTGCAGCGCATGGCGGCGGCAAGCCTCGACCGGCACCTGCGAGAGCTGGCCGGGCGCCATGTCGAGGATGGCGCGGTGGTGGTGATCGACAACGCCAGCGGGGACGTGCTCGCCTATGTGGGTTCGTCTGGCGAACTGTCGTCGGCCGCGCAGGTCGACCACGCCGCCGCGCTGCGCCAGGCCGGCTCGACGCTCAAGCCCTTCCTTTACGCGCAGGCGCTGGAGGAACGGCGCCTGACCGCGGCTTCGCTGCTCGACGACCGGCCGGTGAACCTGCCGGTGGGCGGCGGACTGTATGTGCCGCAGAACTACGACCACCGCTATGCAGGCTGGGTCAGCACGCGGGCGGCGCTGGCGGCATCGCTGAACGTGCCGGCGGTACGCACGCTGGTGATGGTGACTCCGCACCGCTTCCATAAGCGGCTGGTGGCGCTGGGACTGCCGCTGACCGAGGCGGGCGACTACTACGGCTACAGTCTGGCGCTGGGCAGCGCCGACGTGTCGCTGCTGGCGCTGACCAATGCCTACCGCGCGCTCGCCAGCGGCGGACGCTATGCGCCGCCGCGGCTGCGCGAAGGTGCAGCTGGGGTTGCGCCAGTGGCGGTCATGCAACCGGCCGCGAGCTACGTGATCGGCGATATCCTCGCCGACCGTCACGCCCGCGCGCGCACCTTCGGCCTCGACAGCCCGCTGACCACGCGCTTCTGGACCGCGGTGAAGACCGGCACCAGCAAGGACATGCGCGACAACTGGTGCATCGGCTGGTCGCAGCGCTATACCGTGGGCGTTTGGGTCGGCAACGCCAGCGGCGCGGCCATGCGCGACGTTTCCGGCGTGTCCGGCGCGGCGCCGGTGTGGCATGAAGTCATGGAAGCGCTGCACCGCGCGCAAGGCAGCCGCGCGCCGGAGATGCCCGCGGGCGTGCAGCGCGTGGCCGTGGATTTCGATGATGGCCTCGAACCTGCGCGGGAGGAGGTGTTCCTCGCTGGTACGGCCATCACGCGCGTGAGCGTGGGCAAGCCCGCGGCGGCGGCCAGTACCGCTCCGGCGATCGCCAACCCGGCCAACGGCACCGTGTTCGCGCTCGACCCCGACATGCCGCCCGCGTCGCAGCGCGTCTGGTTCCAGGCGGAAGGCGTCGCCGGCCAGTCCGCGCGCGCGGTCAGCTGGCGCATGGACGGCAAGACGCTCGGCCGCGGCGCGGAGGTGGCGTGGCTGCCATGGCCGGGCCGCCATCAGGTGGAACTGCTCGACGCGGCGGGCAAGGTCGTGGACCGGATCGGCATCGAGGTGCGCGGCGCATCAGTGCGGGCGCCGTCCACGCCTGCCAGGCGCTGACATCGCTGCGCGGCGGTCCCGCATAATGGCCGCTTCACCATCCAGCCGGAGCGCCCGCATGTCCCTGGTACCCCTCGATGCCGCCAGCACGGCGGCCCGCCTGCCGTATCCCGAACTGGCGCGCGCCATCGCCGACATGCTGGCCGAGCTGCGCGACGGCACGGCCATGGCGCCGCCGCGCATTGCGCTACCGGTGGGCAATGCGGAACACGGCGAGGGCACGTTGCTGGTGATGCCGGCGCGCAACCGCAACCTGGTGATGACCAAGAACATCACCGTGCACCCCGGCAACCCCGGGCGCGGGCTGCCCAACATCCTCGGCGAAGTGGTGGTGGCCGACGCGCATACCGGCGCGCGGCTTGCCATGCTCGACGGACCGACGGTGACCGGCCGGCGCACCGCAGCGGTGTCACTGCTGGCGGCGCAATGCTTCGCCGCGCGCACCGGCGGCGAACTGCTGATCGTGGGCGCCGGCGTGCAGGCGCTGACGCACCTGGAGGCCTTTGTCGCCGGGTTGGGCGTGCGCAAGGTGTGGCTGCAATCGCGCACGCGCGGCAAGGCCGAGGCGCTGGCCGTCCAGGCGCGTACGCTGGGCGTCGATGCCGAAGTGGCCGACACCGTTGCCGCGGTGCTGCCGCGCGTGTCGATGGTGGTCACGGTCACGTCCAGCCGCAGCCCGGTGCTGCCCGATCTGGACAGCGGGCTCTGGCGCGACGACCACTTTATCGCGGCTGTGGGCGCCTTCCGCCCCGACATGTGCGAGCTGCCGCCGCAGCTTTGCCATGCGGCCGCGGACCATGGGCGCCTGCTGGCCGATACGCTGTTCGGCATCGAGGACGAGGCGGGCGACCTGCTGCAGGCGGGCATTGACTGGGGCACCGTGCAGCCGTTCGAGACGGCGATCTTGCAGGCGGATGCGATCCGCGCGCGCGGCGGCAGCCCGCTGGTGTTCAAGAGCGTGGGCTATGCGCTGTGGGACCTGGCGGCGTGCGTGCTGGCCAGCCGCGCCTGACGCCGGCCGCCTGGCTGTTCAGCCCGCCCGGGCGCGCAGCCAGTCGCTGAACAAGGTACGCGCCGGTGCCAGGAAGCGGGCGATCGGCTCGCTGCGGTCGCTGGCGTACCAGTGGATATAGCAGCCGTGCAGCGTCGCCACGATCAGGCGCGACATCTCGGGCGGCAGCGGCTGGCCCGGCAGTGACAGCACCTCGGCCAGGTCGCGTACATGCGCGTCCCAGCTGTGCCGGATCTGCTCGCGCACGCTGGCCGGCACGCCGGCGGAGAACAGCAGGCCGAGCACCACGCCCTTGGCCTCGGGATTGGCCGTGAAATAGGCGGCGACTTCGTCGAACAGGTTTTCCAGCCGCTGCGGTGGCGTCTTGCCGTCATGCCTGGCGACACTCCCAAGCTCATGTCCGAAGTCTTCGAACAGGCTGGTCGCGGCCTGCGCCAGCAGCATTTCCTTGCTGCCGAAATGCCAGAGCAGGCTGCTCTTGGCCACGCCGGCTTGCGCGGATACCTGATCAAGCGTCACTTCGGAGTAACCATGTGCGCTGATCAGCTCACGAGCGACGGCAAGGATCCGGTCGCGGGTTTCCAGGCCGCGGCGGTTCTTGATCGCTGCGGGCGGGGACTTGGTGGACGGGGTCGTCGATGACGGCATACGAGGCGGGGCAGATTTCAGAATTTTCAGGCCGGCTGCGATTTGACAGGAGAAGCGCTCTCCAAGCAAACTGCGTTATTGTACTGAATGTTCAGAACAATGTTGGCGCGACCTCGCCGATAGCGCCTGAAGGAGACCCGCATGTCGTACCGGACTTCCACTGCCGCGGCCTTCGCCGCAATCCTGGCTTTCGCCGGCGCTTCCGGATCAGCCAACGCCGCGCCTACACCTGCCAACCCGGCCAGCGACACCACGGCCCGCGCCCAGGCCGCCGTGCTGCAGCAACTGCCGTTCCAGAACCAGCGCGATTTCGAGGACGCGCGCCGGGGGTTCATCGGCACCATCGACAGTGGCAAGATCCGCGACGCGCAAGGCGGGGTGGTGTGGTCGCTGGATTCATACCGCTTCCTCGACATGGATGCCGCACCGGCGACGGTCAATCCCAGCCTGTGGCGGCAGGCCCGGCTGAACATGAACCATGGCCTGTTCCAGGTGACCGACCGCATCTACCAGATCCGCGGGTTCGACATCTCCAACATGACGATCATCGAAGGCGACAATGGCCTGATCATCATCGACCCGCTGACCGCCACCGAGACCGCCCGCACGGGCCTGGAGCTGTACTACAAGCACCGCCCGCAAAAGCCGGTGGTGGCGGTCATCTATACGCACAGCCATGCCGATCACTTCGGCGGCGCCAAGGGCGTGATCAGCGAGGACGACGTCAAGGCGGGGAAGGTCAAGGTGCTGGCGCCCGAAGGCTTCATGGAAGAGGCGGTCAGCGAGAACGTCTTTGCCGGCAACGCGATGAGCCGCCGCGCGCAGTACATGTACGGCACCAACCTGCAGCGTTCGGCCACCGGACAGGTCGATGCCGGGCTGGGCAAGGCGGTAGCGCATGGCACGCTGACGCTGGTGCCACCGACCGACCTGATCACCAGGACCGGCGAAACCCGCACCATCGACGGCGTGCAGATCGAATTCCTGATGGCGCCCGGCACCGAGGCCCCCGCCGAGATGCTGATGTACCTGCCGCGGTGGAAGGCGCTGTGCGCGGCCGAGGATGCCACCCACAACCTGCATAACCTGTACACCATCCGCGGGGCGCAGGTGCGCGACGCCAACCAGTGGTGGCGCGCGCTGGACGAGACCATCGACCGCTTCGGCGGCCGCGCGGAGGTGCTGTTCGCGCAGCACCACTGGCCGACCTGGGGCCGCGACAACATCGTCACTTACCTGGGCAAGCAGCGCGATGGCTATAAGTACATCCACGACCAGTCGCTGCGGCTGGCCAACCTGGGCTACGTGCCCGCCGAGATTGCCGAGCGGGTGAAGCTGCCGCCGTCGCTGGCCTCCGAATGGCACCTGCGCGACTACTACGGCACCGTTAGCCACAACGCGAAGGCGGTCTACCAGCGCTATCTCGGCTGGTACGACGCCAACCCCGCCAACCTGAACCCGCTGCCGCCCGAGGAGGCCGGCAAGCGCTATGTCGAGTACATGGGCGGCGCGGCGCGCGTGCTGGAGCAGGCGCGTGCGTCGTATGCGCGCGGCGAGTACCGCTGGGTGGCCGAGGTGCTCAAGCACGTTGTCTTTGCCGACCCGGGCAACCAGGCCGCGCGCCGGCTGCAGGCCGATGCGCTGGAGCAGCTCGGCTACCAGGCCGAGTCGTCGACCTGGCGCAATGCCTACCTGACCGGCGCGGCCGAGCTGCGCGACGGCGCGCCCAAGTCAACGCGCCGCACCGCGAGTCCCGACGTGCTGCGGGCGATGACCGACACCATGTTCCTGGACTATCTGGCGATCAGCCTCAATGGCGACCGCGCCGCGGGCAAGACTGTCGCGATCAACTGGATCCAGCCTGACACCGGCAAGCGCTACGCGCTGACGGTCGAGAACGGCGTGTTCCGCTACAAGGCCGGCGCGCAGCATGCCGCACCGCAGGCCACGCTGACGATGCCGCGCGCCGTGCTGACCGGCGTGCTCACGGGGCAGACCACGCTGCAGGCGGAGACCCGGGCCAGCCGCGCCAAGGTCGATGGCGATCCGCAGGCGCTCGCCGCATGGGTGGCGCTGATGGACAAGTTCGAGCCGAGCTTCGCCATCGTCACGCCCTGAGCCCGGCACCCGCCGCGCGGGGAAGGGTGTCAGGCGCGCGCTGTTGCGCAGCCGGCCCCTAAAACCTCGTATCTTTCAGGGTTTTTTCCGGCGCGCGGCATAAAGCGTTGCGCCGATGCAGCGTTTACCCGGCCTGGTCACGCTGCTGCCCGGGGTTTTTTAGGGGTTAACCCTTCCTTTAGGGGGCGTCCTCTACGAATCTGTATCGTCGGTGAAACAGCCTGCTCCCACACGCCGGATAATGCATGCGGCAGTAAATGAATGAGGAGTAAGAGGACTATGAAACCGAATTACAAGAAGATGCTGGCGGCTGGCGCTGTCATGGCGCTGGCGGGAGCCGCACAAGCACAGTCGGCCGGCAGCAATATCGTCAGCCTGGGGTGGTTCCGCGTGATGCCGAACAGCTCCGCCGATCCGATGACCGTCGACAGTATCAATGGCCGGCCGGTCAACATGACCCGCGCCAATACCGGCGCCGATATCGAGAGCGCCGACACCCTGGGCCTGGCGTTCACGCACTTCTTCACGGACAACATCTCGGGCGAGCTGGTCGCCGGCATTCCGCCCAAGCATGACGTCACGGGCACCGGCGATTACGCCAAGTACGGCAAGCTCGGCTCGGTCAAGCAGTGGAGCCCGGCGCTGCTGGTCAAGTACCACTTCTTCGACGCCAAGACCAGGTTCCGCCCGTATGTCGGCATCGGCGTCAATTACACCTGGTTTACCGACGAAACCATCACCAACCAGCAATTCGTCGATGGCGCGTTCGGCATCCCCGGCGCCAGGATGACCGCCAGCGCCAAGCCGTCGTGGAACCCGGTGTTCAACATCGGTGCCAACTATGCGATCAACGACAACTGGTTCCTCGGCCTGTCGGTGTCGTACCTGCCGCTGTCGACCACAGCCACGCTGACCACGCAGGCCGGGCCGGTGACGATTGTTTCGCACACCAAGATCAAGATCGATCCGGTGGTGACATTCCTGAGCGTGGGCTACCGCTTCTGAGCGCGGCGCCACGGACCAAATGTGAAAAGGGACGCCCGGGGCGTCCCTTTTGCTGCAAGCCTGCCGCTTACGACACTTACGACACCGACTTGACCGGATAGCCGGCGTCTTCGATGGCGTGCCGCAATGCCTGCGTGTCGGCGCCGCTGTCCACGCGCACGGCCTGGGTCGGTACATCCGCGCTGACCTTGGCGGCCGGATCAACGGTCTGCACCGCACGCGTGATGGCGCCGACGCAATGGTTGCAGGACATGCCTTCGACCTGGAACTGGATCATGCTGGAAACCTCCTGAAGGGTTGAATGGCGGCACGGCGCCGCGACAGACATAGTGTGAACCTTGCCATGGTGGGAAGCGCAAGGGGATATCCGAAGTGGCGTGAAATGCTGTTCCGGCCTTGACCTTCCCATGATGGTAAGGTCCATGATGCTGACATCGACACTGTGGATGATGCAGAACCATGAGAAGTTCCAGCGCTGTGCTCGCCCCGCAACCCGCCAAAGGCCTCGCTGATGCGCCCGAATGGCGCCTGCCGGTCGATGGCATGACCTGCGCCTCGTGCGTGCGCCGCGTGGAGAAAGCGCTGGCGCGCGTGCCGGGCGTACACGACGTGGCCGTCAACCTTGCCACCGAGGCCGCCACCCTGCATGCCGACTCCGCTGCCGTGCTGCCGGCCGCCGCTCGCGCCGTGGCCGATGCCGGCTATGCGGTGCCGCAGGACACCGTCGAGCTGCAAGTCAGCGACATGACCTGCGCGTCATGCGTCTCGCGTGTGGAAAAGGCGCTGCGCGCCGTGCCCGGCGTGGTCGAGGCGCACGTCAACCTGGCCACCGAACGCGCCACGGTCACGGTGCTGCGCGGCACCGCCGATGACGCCGCGTTGGCCGCCGCCGTGACGCGCGCGGGCTATGGGGCCATGCCGGCGGCTGGTGCCGAAGCCGGCGCAGTCTTGTCGACGCAAGCCGCGCCAGCGTTCTGGGACGGCCCCTGGCCGGTCGCGATCTCGGCCGCGCTGTCGCTGCCGCTGGTCGCGCCGATGGTGCTGGCATGGTTCGGCGTGCACTGGATGCTGCCGGACTGGGTGCAGTGGCTGCTGGCGACGCCGGTGCAGTTCGTGTTCGGCTGGCGCTTCTACAAGGCCGGCTGGAAGGCGGTGCGCGCCGGTGCCGGCAATATGGACCTGCTGGTGGCGCTGGGCACGACCGCGGCGTACGGGCTGTCGCTATGGCTGATGTGGCGCACGCCTGCCGATGCCATGCCACACCTGTATTTCGAAAGCGCGGCGGTGGTGATCACGCTGGTGCGGCTCGGCAAGTGGCTGGAGACGCGCGCCAAGCGCCAGACCGCCGAGGCCATCCGCGCGCTGGCGGCATTGCGCCCCGATACCGCGCGCGTGCGCCGCGGCGGCGAGGAAGTCAGCGTGCCGCTGGCTTCGGTGCGGGTCGGCGACGAGGTGGTGGTGCGCCCGGGCGAGCGCATCCCGGTCGATGCCGAGGTGACCGAAGGCAGCAGCCATGCCGACGAATCGATGCTGACCGGCGAGAGCGTGCCGGTGCCCAAGAAGCCGGGCGACCGGCTGACCGGCGGCGCGATCAACTTCGAAGGGCTGCTGGTGGCGCGCACCGTTGCCGTCGGCGCCGAGACCGTGCTGGCGCGCATCATCCGCATGGTCGAGCATGCACAGGCGGCCAAGGCGCCGATCCAGCGCATGGTGGACCAGGTCAGCGCGGTGTTCGTGCCGGTGGTGCTGGTGATCGCGCTGCTGACGGTGCTGGGCTGGGGCCTGCTGGGCGGAAACTGGGAAGCGGCGCTGCTCAACGCGGTGGCGGTGCTGGTGATCGCCTGTCCGTGCGCGCTGGGGCTGGCCACGCCCACCGCGATCATGGCGGGCACCGGCGCCGGCGCGCGTGCCGGCATCCTGATCAAGGACGCCGAGGCGCTGGAGGTGGCGCATCGCGTCAGCGTGGTGGCGTTCGACAAGACCGGCACGCTGACGGTCGGCAAGCCGGAGGTGGTGGCGCTGCATGCCGCCGATCCTGCCGATGCCGACGGCGGTGCGCTGCTGGCGCGTCTGGCCGCGCTGCAGGCCGGCAGCGAACACCCGCTGGCGCGCGCGGTGCTGGCCGCGGCGCAGGTGCGCGGCATCGCCGTGCCCAAGGCAGGCAATGTCCAGGCGCTGCCGGGGCGCGGCATTGCCGGCGTGGTCGACGGCCAGGCGCTGCAGCTCGGCAGCGAACGCCTGCGCGAATCGCTCGCTGCTGAAGCGGGTACGCTGGCGCCGGTGGCGCAGCGGCTGCGCGATGAGGGCCGCACCGTGTCGTGGCTGGTCGAGACCACCCCACCGCGCGTCGCCGGGCTGGTTGCGTTTGGCGATGCGATCAAGCCGGGAGCGCCCGAGGCGATTGCCCGGCTGCGCGCGGCGGGTGTGCGCACCGTGATGCTGACCGGCGACAACGCCGGCGCGGCGGCGCGGGTGGCGCGCGAGCTTGGCCTGGACGACGTGCAGGCCGAGGTGCTGCCCGAGGACAAGGCCGCGCGCGTGCAGGCGCTGGGCCAGGGCGGTGCGGTCGTGGCGATGGTCGGCGACGGCATCAACGATGCGCCGGCGCTGGCGGCGGCAGATGTCGGCATCGCCATGTCCACCGGCACCGACGTGGCCATGCACGCCGCCGGCATCACGCTGATGCGCGGCGACCCGGCGCTGGTGGCCGATGCGCTGGCGGTCTCGCACCGCACCGTGCGCAAGATCCGGCAGAACCTCTTCTGGGCATTTTTCTACAATGTCGTCGGCATCCCGCTGGCGGCGGCAGGGCTGCTGAACCCGGTGGTGGCCGGCGCGGCGATGGCGTTCTCCAGCGTCAGCGTGGTCGGCAATGCCTTGCTGCTGCGGCGCTGGCATCCGCAATCCGGCGCGGCAGCCACGGCACGGGGAGGCAAGCGATGAATATCGGCGAAGCGGCGCAGGCGTCGGGCGTGTCGGCAAAGATGATCCGGCACTACGAATCGATCGGGCTGGTGGAGGCACCGCCGCGCACCGAGGGCGGCTACCGGCGCTATGACGAACGCGCGGTGCATACCTTGCGCTTCGTGCGGCGCGCCCGTAATCTGGGTTTCTCGCTCGACGAGATCCGCGACCTGCTGTCGCTGTGGCGCGACCGCGGGCGCGCCAGCGCCGACGTCAAGGCGCTGACGCTCCGGCACGTGGCCGATCTGGAGCAGCGCATTGCCGAGCTGGCGGCGATGCGCGATACGCTGCGGCAGCTGGCGCAGCATTGCAGCGGCGACGAGCGGCCTGATTGCCCGATCCTGGCCGATATCGCGGACGTGCCTGACACTGGCGACGCACGCCACGTGGCGCAGGCAGGACAGGGCTGTCACTGATCGCCTTTTGGCCTTCTGGGGCAGTCACGCAGCATGCAAACAACAATGCCGGCGCACACGCCGGCACGGCCGTTGAGGAGACCGTAGCGCATGGCACAACCGATGACGGACGATCCCGCTTCCGCTGGCGCCGCTGGCGCCGCTGGCGCTGCCGGGGCCCTGGGCACCACTACCGCCGCTGGCCCCGCCATTGCGCACGCACCGGTGCAAAGCCGCCAGCGTATGCGCGACGGCACCGAACTGCTGCTGCGCAGCTGGCTACCCGATCCTGGCCGCTTTGCAGAACCGCTTGGCTCGGTGCTGCTGGTGCACGGGCTTGCCGAACACGCCGGGCGCTACCAGCACGTCGCCGAACTGCTGTGCGGATTGGGATTGCGGGTACGCGCGTTCGACCTGCGCGGCCACGGCGCCAGCGGCGGCGCGCGCATGGTGGCCGATCATCCTGACATCTATCTGGAGGACCTGGCCGAGATCTACGACGCCGCGCTACATGGCTGGAACGAGCTGCCGATCCTGCTTGGCCACAGCATGGGCGGGCTGATCGCTGCGCGCTTTGCCACGGCGCGCGTGCGTCCGGTGCGCGCGCTGGTGCTGTCATCCCCCGCGCTGGCGTTGCGGCTGGCGCAGCCGATGCTGGCGCTGCACCGCGTGCTGCTGACGCTGGCGCCGCGCCTGCGCGTGCCCAACCCGATCGACGCGCGGCACCTGTCGCACGATCCGGCCGTGGTGGCGGCCTACCGCGCCGACCCGCTGGTGCAGACCACTATCACCGCCAGCGTTCTGGAGAGCTTTATCCGCGGCATGGCGCAGGCACAGGCCGACGCCGCGCGGCTGGAGGCGCCGATGCTGATGCTCGTCGGCGGCGCCGACCGCGTGGTCGATCCGGCGGGCAGCCGCAGCTTCTTCGACAATGCGCCGCCCGACCTGCGCGATGAGGTCTGGTATCCGCACGGCTTCCACGAGATCTTTAACGAAGCCCAGCCGCTGCGCGGCGAAGTATTTGCGGCGCTGAGCGACTGGCTGCGGCGGCACCTGCAACCCTCTGCGACCCCTGCGCCGCCATCGGCCTAAGTCCGGAATACCGTCTCCGCCACGCCGAACACCGCGGCTACCACCGGGTCGTCGCGGCGGGTTGCCAGGCAGACCAGCGTCAGCTCGGTCTGCACGGACATGCCCTCGACGATCACCAGGCCGTGTGCGTGCGACTCGCGCAGCGCAATCGAATCGCGCACCAGCGACAATCCCACGCCGGAGCGAACAAGATCCAGCATCGATGCTTCCTGGTCCACGTGCGCGACCTTGGGTACGCCGGCTGCGTCGACACCCGCCTGCGCGAAGCGCTCGCACAGCAGGCGGTGATGCGCCGACTCGGGCGGCGTCCAGATCCATGGCAGTGTCGCCAGCTGCGCCCATGAGCGCAGCGCGGTGCGTTCTTTCCAGCCTTTGGGCGCGACAACGTAGTACGAGAAGGGCGTCAGCGTGAGCGCATGGAAGCTCGCGTCGGCCGGCTGGCCCAGGTAGAAGCCGACGTCGAGCGCGCCGCTGCGTACCTGTTGCAGCACCCAGCCCGACATGCCATGGCGCAGCTCGGTGCCGATCTGCGGGTGGCGCTCGACCAGTGTGCGCAGCATCGGTCCCAGCCGCGTGAATTCCGGATCGAGGATGGTGCCTATCGCCAGCCGCCCGCGCACCGTGTGATGCATGGCATTGACGGTGAGCTGCAGGTCGCCCACGCCGTCGAGGATGCGCTCTGCCAGCGGCAGCAGCGCAGCGCCGTCAGCAGTCAGCGTCAGGCCGGCGGCGGTGCGTTCGAACAGCTTGATGCGCCACGCCGACTGCAGCGCCTTGAGCTGAAGACTGACCGCGGGTTGGGTCAGGTGCAGGCGCTGCGCGGCGCGGGTCAGGTTGCCTTCGCGTGCGACGGCAACGAATGCGCGCAGATGATGGAGGTCCAAGGCAATGGGGGCGTTCGCTACGCTGCGTGGTGCAGCGCAATATTTAGCGCGGCTTATATTGCGTTTGACGATAAATCATTGGACGGGACGGTGCAACTGCACCAAGCTTGCGCTCATCACGGCCCGCTGCGCCATGCGCGGCAAACGATGTTGCGGCGATGCCATTACCGCGCGCAATGATGCGGCCGATCTTCGATATCCAGAATGAAGCAGGAGTGGACGTGGAAGACATCCTTGCAGAAGCCAGCGCTGTGCAAACTACCGTTGGACATTTCATCGGCGGCCGTCAGGCACGTGGTGCCTCGCAACGCCTGGCCGATATCTTCAACCCTGCCACCGGCGAAGTTGCCGCGCGCGTGGCGCTTGCTACCGCGCAGGACGTTGCCGAGGCCGTGGCCGC
>NZ_JAGIQA010000139.1 GCF_017814975.1 Cupriavidus consociatus | reverse complement strand
GCCTCGAAGATGCGGCGCAGCGACTGCTCCATCGTGACCTCGGGCTTCCAGCCCAGCGCTTCGATGGTGTTGTCGATCTTCGGCACGCGGTGCTGCACGTCCTGGTAGCCCTTGCCGTAGAAGTCGCCCGACGAGGTTTCGACGATCCGGGTCTTGCGCGCTTCGTCGGCGTACTCGGGATAGTCCCCTGCCATCTTCAGCATCATCTCGGCCAGTTCGCGCACCGAATGGATGTTGGCCGGATTGCCGATATTGAAGATCTTGCCGCTGGCGATGCCGTTGGGATTCTCGATGATGCGCATCAGTGCGCCGATGCCGTCCGAAATATCGGCGAACGCACGCTGCTGCGCGCCGCCGTCGACCAGCTTGATCGGCTCGCCGCGCACGATATGGCCGAGGAACTGCGTCACCACGCGCGATGAGCCTTCCTTCGACTCGAAGATCGAGTCCAGGCCCGCGCCGATCCAGTTGAAGGGCCGGAACAGCGTGTAGTTCAGCCCTTGCTCCATGCCATAGGCGTGGATCACGCGGTCCATCAGCTGCTTGGAGCAGGCATAGATCCAGCGCGGCTTGTTGATCGGGCCATAGACCAGCGGCGAGGCTTCCGGATCGAATTCCTCGTCGCCGCACATGCCGTAGACCTCCGAGGTCGACGGAAACACCAGGTGCTTGCCGTACTTGACCGCGGCGCGCACGATCGGCAGGTTGGCCTCGAAGTCCAGCTCGAACACGCGCAGCGGCTGGCGCACGTAGGTGGCCGGCGTGGCGATGGCGACCAGCGGCAGCACCACGTCGCACTTGCGGATGTTGTATTCGATCCACTCCTTGTTGATGGTGATGTCGCCTTCGAAGAAGTGCATGCGCGGGTGGTCGACGAGATCGCCCAGGCGGTCCGTGTTCATGTCCATGCCGTAGACCTCCCACGGCGTGGTTTCCAGGATGCGGCGCGTCAGGTGATGGCCGATGAAGCCGTTGACGCCGAGAATCAG
>NZ_JAGIQA010000138.1 GCF_017814975.1 Cupriavidus consociatus | reverse complement strand
TGCCATCGAGCGCTTGTTGACGATGATGGTCTTGGCCTTGTACGCCTCCAGGATCGGCATCCCGGCGATCGGCGACTTGGGATCGGTCTTGGCCGCGGGGTTGACCACGTCGTTGGCGCCCAGCACCAGCACCACGTCGGCCTGGCCGAACTCGCTGTTGATGTCTTCCATCTCGAAGACCTGGTCGTACGGCACTTCGGCCTCGGCCAGCAGCACGTTCATGTGGCCCGGCATGCGGCCCGCCACCGGGTGGATCGCGTACTTCACGGTCACGCCCTTCTCGGCCAGCTTTTCGGTCAGTTCCTTCAGGGCGTGCTGCGCGCGCGCCACAGCCAGGCCGTAGCCCGGCACGATGATCACGGTTTCGGCGTTGCCCATCAGGAAGGCGGCATCGTCGGCGGAACCGGACTTCACATTGCGCTGCGCCTGCGCGCCGGCGGCCGCGCCTGCCGACGCATCGCCGCCGAAGCCGCCCAGGATCACGTTGAAGAACGAGCGGTTCATCGCGCGGCACATGATGTACGAGAGGATGGCACCGCTTGACCCCACCAGCGAGCCGGCAATGATCAGCATCGGGTTGTTCAGCGAGAAGCCGATACCCGCCGCCGCCCAGCCCGAGTACGAGTTCAGCATCGACACCACCACCGGCATGTCGGCGCCGCCGATCGGGATGATGATCAGCACGCCCAGCACGAAGGCGATCGCCAGCATGATCAGGAACGGCAGCCAGTCCTGCGACATGAAGAAGATCACGCCGAAACCGACCATCGCCACCGCCAGCAGCAGGTTCAGCCAGTGCTGGCCGGCGAACACCACCGGCGCGCCCTGGAACAGGCGGAACTTGTAGCGCCCGGCGAGCTTGCCGAAGGCGATCACCGAACCGGAGAAGGTGATGGCGCCGACGAAGCAGCCGATGAACAGCTCGATCCGGTTGCCCAGCGGGATCAGGTGCGAGCCTGCCGGCGTGATGCCGAACGCGGCCGGCTCCGCTACCGCGGCCACCGCGATGAACAC
>NZ_JAGIQA010000137.1 GCF_017814975.1 Cupriavidus consociatus | reverse complement strand
TCACCATGCTTTTTGGATTGTTTGGTAGTGCGCAAGCGGACAGCGCCACACTGGGTGCCGGGATCGGCCAGGGCTTTCACGACGACATCGACTTCAACGTCGAGGCCGAGCAACTCGGTTACTACAGCACCTTCCTGGTGGAACACCACTTCACTGGCTGGGGCCAGGTCTCGTCGACGCTGAATCTGCTGACCTGGCTGGCCGCACGCACCAAGACCCTGCGCGTGGGCACCGCTACGATGGTGCTGCCGTGGCACAACCCTGCGCTACTGGCCGAGCAGGCCGCGACGCTGGACCTGCTCTCTGGCGGCCGTCTGGATCTGGGCGTGGGCAAGGGCTATCGCCATGCCGAGTTCTCAGGCTTCAACATCCCCGTCGAGGAGGCTGAGGCGCGCTTTGACGAATGCCTTGATGTGATGCTCAAGGGGTGGGCCAACAAGGAGCGCTTCTCGCACGAAGGCCGCTTCTGGAAGTTCAACGACATCGTGATCGAGCCGAACGTGGCCAAGCGCCCGGCGATGTGGATGGGCGCGGGCAGCGAGCCGTCGATTCGCAAGGTGGCCGCACGGGGGTTCAACCTGCTGCTGGATCAGTTCGCCGACGCCAAGCTGCTGGGTCAGCGCATCGAGATGTTCAAGCAGGCGATCAGCGAGTTGGGCCGGGCCTACGATCCGCGTGAAGTTGCGGTGGCGCGCGACCTGTTCATTGCCAAGGACGAGCAGGATAAGCAAGCCGCGATCGAGCGCCTGAACAAGTCACGTCAGCGCACGATCGAGCATGCGCGCGCGCCGAACCAGGCCGCCGGCTCGCACATCCTGTCCTATGCCAAGGGCGGCGCGGCCCTGCCGCCGACCGACAGCACGCTCATCGGCACGATCGACGAGATCCGCGACAAGCTCGCAGCGCTGCGCGACAACGGCGTGGACTACGTCATCTTCAGCATCCTCGGCGGCTCGCGCCATACGCTGCACCGCTTCGCCACCGAGATCATGCCCGAGTTCGGCCGCGACCCACTCA
>NZ_JAGIQA010000136.1 GCF_017814975.1 Cupriavidus consociatus | reverse complement strand
CAGGCTGGCCTGACCGTCAACCTGTATGACGCCAACCCGCAAGCTGTGGCCGCCGCCCGCCAGTACCTGCAGGACACGCTGGCCAAGCTAGCCGACAAGGGCAAGATCAGCGCCGCCGACGCCGAGGCCACGCTGGCCCGCGTCAAGCCCTGCGGCGCGCTGGAAGATCTGGCCGGCTGCAATATTGTGGTCGAAGCGATTGTCGAGAAGCTGGAAGTCAAGCGCGACCTGATCGCGAGGCTGGAAGCGATCCTGCGCGAGGACGCCATCATCGCCTCGAACACCTCGTCGCTGTCGATCACCGCGATCGCGGTCGGGGCGAAGCACCCGGGCCGCATCGCCGGCTACCACTTCTTCAACCCGGTGCCGCTGATGAAGGTGGTCGAGGTCATCGACGGCCTGTCGGGCGACCCCGCGGTTGGCGACGCGCTGATGGCGCTGTCGCGCCGCATGGGCCATACCCCGGTGCGCTGCAAGGACATGCCGGGCTTTATCGTCAACCATGCCGGTCGCGGTATGAATATCGAAGGCCTGAAGGTCGCGCAGGAAGGCGTGGCCGAGTTTGCCGACATCGACAACATCATGCGCGAGCAGGCCGGCTTCCGCATGGGCCCGTTCGAGCTGATGGACCTGACCGGGCTGGACGTGTCGCACCCGGTGATGGAGTCGATCTACAACCAGTTCTACCAGGAGCCGCGCTACCGTCCGTCGCCGATCACCGCGATCCGCGCGGTCGGCGGGCTGATCGGCCGCAAGGCCGGCGCGGGTTTCTACCGCTACGCCGATGGCCAGAAGCAGGTGCCGGCCGCCGCCGTGGTACCGGGCGCACGCCCGTCGAGCGTGTGGGTCAGCCATGACAGCGAGCGCGGCCACGCCATGGTGACCAAGCTGCTGGGCGCGCTGGGCGTGACCCCGGAAGGCGGCAACCAGCCATCGGCCGATGCGCTGATCATCGTCACGCCGCTGGGCCTCGATGCCACCACCAGCGCGCTGCAGCAGGGCCTGGACCCGGCCCGCACCGT
>NZ_JAGIQA010000135.1 GCF_017814975.1 Cupriavidus consociatus | reverse complement strand
CGTCCATGAACTGGGCAGGCTGCAGCGGGCGGCGGTCCACGCGCAGGTCGAAGATGTCGAAGCGGTTGTAATGGCCGGTGATGTCGTGCATCTGGCGCGGCTGAACGCAGCGCGATAAGTCGATATCGCCATACACGATGCCTTCTTCGTCAATCAACGGCTCCCCGATGACGCGGCCGTCCGGGCCCAGGATGCCGGAGAAGGCGCTGTTACGGCGCGACAGCAACTCCCGCGCCTTGGGGTTCAGCGGGCTCATGGCGTCGATGATCTCTTCCGACACGGTCGAGCACGACACCGCGGTGAATACCTTGCCTTCGAAACAGTGGGCCGCGGCGCGCACCTTGATAGCGTCGGCCATGTCGTAGTCGGCTGGGGCTACCGGCAGCGCGATATAGCTGGCCACGTGCATCAGCTCGCCTTGAGACAGCAGCGCAAATCGCGCCAGCGTGTTGGTGTTTTCGCCGCAGGCCAATGCGCCGAGCGGGCCGACGCTGGTCTGGTGCACACGCAGCGCCGAGGCGTCCCCATTGGCCCAGGTCAGCTTTTCGGCCCAGGTGGGCACCAGCTTGCGGTGCCGGCCCAGAATGCGGCCTTCGTCGCTGATGGTCACCAGGGTATTGAAGATCGTGCCAATGCCGGTGCGGCTGCGCTCGTTGACGCCGACAACCACGTTGATGTGGTTGGCCTGGGCCGCCTGCGCGATCTTGCGGATCTCGGGACCGGGGATCTCGATCGAAGCCTTGACCAGCTTCTCGAACCAGGGGCTCGCGTCGACCGGGTTGGTCAGCCAGCTCCAGTATGGGTAGCCGGCCACGAAGACCTCGGGGAATGCGACCAGGCTGGCGCCGTTGTCGGCGGCTTCCCGGATCAGGCGGCAGACCTTGTCGACCGTGGCGTCGGCATCGAGGAAAACCGGTGCGGCCTGCACGGCCGCAGCCTTGAACTTGGGCAGGTTGAGCATTTGTGTGTCTCGCTTGCAGCGTTGTCCCCGCATGCGCGGGGATAACGGGGTTTAGACTGCCACCACCGGGTGACGCAGCTCACCGATGCCTTCCACCGTGGCCAC
>NZ_JAGIQA010000134.1 GCF_017814975.1 Cupriavidus consociatus | reverse complement strand
ATCCGCTCGCTGCTGGTCTTGCACAACCTGCGGCCCGAGCGCATCGGTGGCCGCTCGTGGGCATGCTGGTGGGCCCAGCATGCCGCGCAGCTCCTGCCAGGTTTGCGCGCCGAGATTGAACGCGAGTTCGAGCGGCTGTTGCTCCTTGCCAAACAAATCCGGGCACTGGAAACGCTCCAGAGCCAGCAAGTCCGCAGTGGCACACAACCCGCGATCGCTGTGCTCACGCGGCTTGCAGGTATCGGAACCGGCAGTGCATGGACCCTGGTCAAGGAACTGTTTGGCTGGCGGCGCTTCCACAATCGCCGCGAACTTGCCGGTTGCCTGGGGCTGGCGCCGACGCCTTACGCAAGCGGCTCCAGCGAAGTCGAACAGGGCATCAGCAAGGCAGGCAACAAACGGGCGCGGTGGCTGCTGGTAGAGCTCGCGTGGAGCTGGTTGCGCTTTCAGCCGGCGAGCCAGTTGAGTCAATGGTTTAGACAACGATTTGCCGGCGCCGGGAAGCGTTCGCGACGCATCGGTATTGTCGCGTTCGCTCGCCGTCTGGCAATCGCGTTGTGGCGTTACCTGGAGTATGGCGAGATTCCGCTTGGGGCAAGGCTCAAGTCGCTCGGCAGCAATGCCGTCGTGAGCTGAGTCTCCAGCGTCAGTCGATGAACGGTTGGAAGGTTTGCGCGCCCGGACAGTAAGAGGGTTATCCGACGGATAATCGTAGTTTTAGATGGGGCGCGTCAGTGAGGGAGTGTTCCAGCGCTTTGCGCATGTGGTATGTGGTGACCGGCCTGGTGCCGGCACGGATAGAAGTTGAACCGGGCAACTGCCCGGTATCAGACACTCCGACCTCCATCCCGTTGAAGTCATGAGTTATTGAAAGAGAAACCAAACTGAAATCACGCGCCATTGCCATGAAAGTTATCCACCGCTGGCCAGCGTCGTGGTCGTGAGAGGCGACCCGCTGACCAGCCGTGGATAACTTTCAGCACGTCGCAACGGGGATAACTACTCAACGAAAATAGTCGCCAGAGGACTTGACTTTCAACACCCCATAGAAGTCTTACTGTGTCATAA
>NZ_JAGIQA010000133.1 GCF_017814975.1 Cupriavidus consociatus | reverse complement strand
GGGATAACTACTCAACGAAAATAGTCGCCAGAGGACTTGACTTTCAACACCCCATAGAAGTCTTACTGTGTCATAAAAAATAGTGCATTATATGTGCTTCTTCATTCAAGGTGGGAAGTGCATGAACACAAGCGACCGATTTGCGCAGTACATGAACTACTTGGCTGAGGGATTGGGCCATGCAGATCGTCGGGCCGGCTTGGAGAGCTACTGCACTGGCCTGATGCTGCCGTTGTCGCGCAAGAGCGTCGAACCGATGGCAGCGCGGGTTGACCCACTGCATGCCAGTGCCCGGCATCAAGCATTGCACCACTTCGTCTCCAAATCCGATTGGTCGGATGCGGTATTGTTGGGGCGTGTCCGCGACTGGGTTCAGCCCTTGCTTGAAGCACCAAGCGGTCGCTATTGGATCATTGACGACACGGGCTTCCCTAAGAAGGGCGGCCGCAGCTTGCGACTCGGACGCATTCCAGCAGCGGCATCCAGAAGGCGGGTGAGTTCTTCCTGCGTGAAGAGGTAGGGCTTGCGTCGCTGCTGCCGCGCGAGCAGCCTGCTTCCAGGCACCTGCGTTTCCGGAACGCTGGCCCGCAGATAGCACAGGAACCGTCGAACCGCGGAAAGGCGGCTCGCCTGTCCGGCTGCACTGCGAACTGACGACGGCCCGCACGCCCAATCGAGTGCGAGTTGTGCGTCGATCGGCCATCTATCAGCGGTGATCACATACTCAACGAAGCTTCGTAGCAGGGTCCTTCTGGCCGCATCATTGAAGCCAAGCGCTTCTCTGACAGAGAGATAGGCCTCCAGGTGATCGCGTAACTCTGGATGACCGCTCATGATCGCGCTCCCGGCCATGGCAAAGCTACCTGCGCGAGCGTGACGAGGTCGAGCTTCGCATAGATGGCTGTCGTCGTGAAACTCGCTCCACCGCACACCATTTGCATCGCCGCAGTGTGTCGCCTATATCGTTGACGATATAGGAGGCACTATATGCCCGGCGCCCTCAAATCTGAAGTGCAACACCTTGCCATCCGGTAAGGTGTGGTGAATGACAAGAACGAAGTACCAACAA
>NZ_JAGIQA010000132.1 GCF_017814975.1 Cupriavidus consociatus | reverse complement strand
GGCGGTTTCAAGAGCGAAGTGCAACGCCCCGCATGTTATTGAAGAGGAAGCTTGTCCGAGGGATTTGCGAGTACCTGTGCGAGGATTTGCAATGGGCTGTGCCAGTTCAGTGTCTTGCGCGGCCGACCGTTGAGGCTGTCGGCGATGGCGTCAAGGTCGTCCTGGGAGTAGACGGACAAGTCGGTGCCCTTGGGTAGATACTGGCGCAGCAGACCGTTGGTGTTCTCGCACGTGCCGCGCTGCCAGGGGCTGTGTGGGTCGCAGAAGTACACGCGCACGCCGGTGGCAGCGCTCAGTTCGGCGTGCCGGGCCATCTCGCGGCCCTGGTCGTAGGTCAGCGACTGGCGCAGCGGCGCGACCAGCGATTGCAGCTTGGCAGTAAAGCCGGCTAGGGCCGAAGCCGCGGTGGCATCGGACATCTTGACCAGCAGCACGGCGCGGCTCATGCGCTCCACCAGTACGCCCACTGCCGAGCGGTTACCCGCACCCTTGATGAGGTCGCCTTCCCAGTGCCCGGGCATGAGCCTGTCATTGACCTCGGGCGGGCGCACATGGATGCTGACCATGTCGGGAATCTGGCCACGCCGGTCGGTGCCACGCGAGCGCGGCAGGCGCTTAGCGTGGCCCTGGCGCAGACAAGCGATGAGCTGGCGACGCAGTTCGCCGCGCGGGTAGGCGTAAATGGCGTTGTAGATGGTCTCGTGGGACACGTGGCGCTCGCGGTGGTCAGGAAAGGCGCGCTTGAGAGTAGCGGAGATTTCCTGGGGTGACCACTTTTGGTCGAGGAAGTGGCGCACCACGCCCCACAGCACACTGTCGGCAGCGAGTTTGGGGGCGGGACGGCTGGCTTGGCGGCGTTGCGCGCGGCGGGCTTGCGCTGTCATTGCCCCATAGCCACCGCGTGCTGTCGCGTTGCGGCGAAGCTCGCGCATCAGCGTTGAAGGCGCTCGCCCCAGCCTGCGCGCCATCTCGCGCTGACTGACGTTCTCCGCCTTCCAAATCTCGATGCGCATGCGCTCTTCGGGTTGCAGTTGTTGGTACTTCGTTCTTGTCATTCACCACACCTTACCGGATGGCAAGGTGTTGCACTTCAGATTTGAGGGCGCC
>NZ_JAGIQA010000131.1 GCF_017814975.1 Cupriavidus consociatus | reverse complement strand
GTCACCCTCATCGGCCATACCAACCTGGCCAGCATGGTGGCGGCCGACGCCTCGGCGCTCTATGCCCGCAACGTGCTCGACTTCCTCAAGCTGGTCATCGACAAGGATGGCCAGTACACGCTCAACCTCGAAGACGACATCGTCGCCGCCTGCCTGATGTGCCGGGACGGACAGGTCGTGCGCGAGGCGGCGTAATACGCGGCGTATCAAGAAGGCCTGAGTGCTCCCCTCTCCCGTGCGCGCGAGAGGGGCGCACGCAACTGGTCATTCGCGGCCACTGGCCATTTGATGCGCCGTAGTACAGCAATAAGAATCCAGTAAAAAACACGCTGCATCCCGGTTTCAAAGCAACGGAGGAGAAGTCGATGGAGATGGTGAACCACACGGTGATCAACCTGATCATCTTCGTGCTGGCAATCTACGTGGGCTACCACGTGGTCTGGACAGTCACGCCAGCCCTGCATACGCCGCTGATGGCGGTAACCAACGCGATCTCGGCCATCATCATCGTCGGCGCGATGCTCGCCGCGGGTCTGACCGAAGGCGCCACGGGCCGCATCATGGGCACGCTGGCGGTGGCATTGGCCGCGGTCAACGTGTTCGGCGGCTTCCTGGTCACCCAGCGCATGCTGGAAATGTTCAAGAAGAAAGAACCGAAGGCCAAGGCGGCCGAAACCAAGCAGGCACTGGCCGGGGAGGGCGTGTAATGGCAGCCGGCCTCGTCAGCATGAACCTCGTCACCCTGCTCTACCTGGTGGCCTCGGTCTGCTTTATCCAGGCACTCAAGGGCCTGTCGCACCCGGCCTCGGCACGCAAGGGCAATGCCTTCGGCATGATCGGCATGGCCATCGCGGCGCTCACTACGCTGGTCCTGATCATCAAGCTCAAGAATGAATTCCTGGCGGCCGGCACGGCGCAGTCGTCGGTGGGCTCCGGCCTGGCGCTGATCTTTGGCGCGCTGGTGGTCGGCGGCGGCATCGGCGCCTACGTGGCGCGCAAGGTGCAGATGACCAAGATGCCCGAACTGGTCGCGGCGATGCACTCGCTGATCGGTCTGGCGGCAGTGTTCATCGCGGTGGCCGCGGTAGCGGAGCCGGCCGCGTTCGGCATCACGCCGGCAGGCTCGCACCTGATCCCGCT
>NZ_JAGIQA010000130.1 GCF_017814975.1 Cupriavidus consociatus | reverse complement strand
GCCTGCAGGTGCGCCATCAGGAACAGGCAGAAGCCGATCGCCAGCAGCGGCACCACCGGCACGCCCGGGCAGCGGAATGCGCGCGGCAGGTCGGGACGGGTCTTGCGCAGCACCAGCACCGCCACCGAGATCAGCGTAAAGGCCGCCAGCGTGCCGATATTGATCAGCTCGGCCAGCACGTTCAGCGGCACGAAGCCGGCAATCGCGGCAAAGATCAGGCCCACGGTCCAGGTGGCGAAGTAAGGCGTCGCATGCACGGGATGGACCGACGACAGCCGCTGGGGCAGCAGCCCGTCGCGCGACATGGCGAAGATCACGCGGGTCTGGCCGTAGGTCATCACCAGGATCACCGTGGTCATGCCCAGGATCGCGCCCAGGTCGACAAAGCCCGCCACCCAGTTCTGCCCGGCGTATTGCAGCGCCAGCGACACCGGGTGGTCGACGCCGGCGAATTTGGCGAACGGCACGATGCCGGTCATGATTGCCGCCACCACGACATACAGCACCGTGCATACCGCCAGCGAACCGATGATGCCGATCGGCAGGTCACGGCGCGGGTTGCGCACTTCTTCCGCTGCCGAAGTCACCGCATCGAAGCCGATAAAGGCGAAGAACACCAGCGCCGCCGCATTGAAGATGCCGCTGAAGCCGAACGGCGCGAACGGCGCCCAGTTGGCCGGCTGCACGTGCCAGACGCCGACCGCAATGAACAGCAGCACCACGCCGATCTTCACGGCCACCATCAGGTTGTTCACGCGCGTGGATTCGCGCACGCCGTACGACACGACCCAGGTGATCGCCAGCATGATCAGGCAGGCCGGCAGGTTGATCATGGTCTCCACGCCCGGCACCGCGCCCGGCGCGGCAGTCAGCGCCGCCGGCAGCTTCAGCCCGAAGCCCGCCATCAGCGACTGGAAATAGCCCGACCAGCCCACCGACACCGCCGAGGTGGCCAGCCCGTACTCCAGCAGCAGGTCCCAGCCGATCATCCACGCGACGATCTCGCCGAGCGTGGCGTAGCTGTAGGTATAGATCGATCCCGATACCGGGATGGCCGAGGCAAACTCCGCGTAGCACAGCGCGGCAAAGCCGCACGCCAGCGCGGCGATGACGAAGGACACGGTCAGCGCCGGCCCGGCGGTCAGCGC
>NZ_JAGIQA010000012.1 GCF_017814975.1 Cupriavidus consociatus | reverse complement strand
CGATGCAGGATGGATACCTTGCCGGCCCAGGGCAACCGGTATTTCGCGATCTGCGAGATACCGATATTCCGGAACTCCGGCCTGGCTTGTTTGACGGCTTCAGCCATGCGAGACCCCAATTAGCGGTAAACAAAGAAACGAGACTGCCATTGCCTGCATGCAACGGGATGCACTGAGGCAAATCCACGAGATTTTAGCGCCTTTGTTGCGCGCTGCACCAATAATTTTCAGCTATCGCACGTCAACTTGCGCCGCACGACAATCGCACACCATGCACATGACACGGCGATTGCCACGCAATATTCACCTGCGCTGCGCAACAGCCCGCACCACCATCACAAATGCCGCAATAATCGCAGCCGGCGTGGGATTCACGCCGGCGCCATGATTCAGCTCAGGTCGTTCTGGTAATAGTGTTTCGTCGTCACATACAACCCGCGGCGCACCTCTACAGGGCGATCGCCGTAGGTATAGGACACGCGCTCGACCGACAACAACGGCGAGCCAACCGGCACGGACAGCAACTCGGCCGCCGTCTCGTCGGCGGCCACGGCACGGATCTTTTCCGAGGCGCGGATCATGCGCGTACCGAACTCGGCCTCGAACAATGCATACATGGGCCCCTTCCACTCGGTCAGCTTTTCCGCGGTGAGGCCTTTGAAGTTGGCGCCCAGCAGCCAGATCTCGTCGAGCACGGTCGACTCGCCGGAGAAATTCAGCACGCGGCGAATCTGCACCACGCTGTCGCCCGTGCGGATATCGAGCAGCCTTGCGATCTCGGCGGGCGCGCGCAGGCGCTTGCACTCCAGTACGTGGCTGGCACCGTAGTGGGGCTCGCCCTCGTCGGGGACGAGGCGCAGGAAACGGAACTTGACCACGTCCTCATGGTGCGTGGTCACGAAGGTGCCCTTGCCCTGCCGGCGTGCCACGAGGTTCTCCGCGGCGAGTTCGTCGATGGCCTTGCGCACCGTGCCCTGGCTCAC
Organism: Cupriavidus consociatus; assembly: GCF_017814975.1. Classification (GTDB taxonomy): domain Bacteria; phylum Pseudomonadota; class Gammaproteobacteria; order Burkholderiales; family Burkholderiaceae; genus Cupriavidus; species Cupriavidus consociatus. The sequence goes on along the minus strand of NZ_JAGIQA010000012.1, from coordinate 237,785 downwards.
CTTGTAGCGGGCCGCCAGCTCCATTTCGCTGGGGATCATCTCGCCCGGCTTCCACTCGCCGGACTGCAGGCTGCGCATGATGAGCGCCTTGATCTGCTGGTACAGCGGGCTGAAGGTGGGCGACGGCGCGGCGTGCGTGCCCGGCTGGGCGGAGGCCTGGGGCGCTGTAGCTGACGACGGCGTGGGCGAGGCGGACGAAGGCGGCTGCGTCCCGGCGCCGGGGGTGGCCGCGCCAGAGTCCTGCGCGCCGGGGACGGCAGCGCCGGAGAGGGACGTAGACAGGGAGGACATAGCCGGGATTTCACCACAAAAGGGCGGCGGGCGCCAGCCTGACGTTAATTGTCTTATGTCTTATATAAGACATATGAATTGACAGTCGGTGAGGCCGGGCCTACACTCGCGCTGGTCCACGCCCGCGAATGCCGTGAATGCCATGCTCACGCCGCCGGCGGATGCCTTCCCCGGCACCCTCCTCCGCGGCCCGGACTGGAAATCAGTCTGGAAATGGCGGCTCGCTTCGCAGTAGACTTACGCTTCGTTGCATCACCATGACCCGTTGTGGCTCTCCCTCACCGGTTCCGCCCCGTGGCCTCGCCACCTGGTTCCGGCGGACGGCCGCTCCCCGCTGTGGCGACAACCAGCATCCGGCGTGCACGCCGCCTTGAGTTGGCGACGGCGTGCCGCCGACCGGCTACCCCTTCTATCGTTTGGAGATTTACTCATGGCTAAAGCCCCAATGCGCGTCGCAGTGACCGGCGCCGCTGGCCAGATCGGCTATTCCCTGCTGTTCCGCATCGCCAACGGCGACATGCTGGGCAAAGATCAGCCGGTCATCCTCCAACTGCTCGACCTCCCGCAAGCCCAGGCCGCCGTCAAGGGCGTGGTGATGGAACTGGAAGATTGCGCCTTCCCGCTGCTGGCCGGCGTGGTCATCACCGATGACCCCAAGGTCGCCTTCAAGGATGCCGACGTGGCCCTGCTGGTTGGCGCCCGTCCGCGCAGCAAGGGCATGGAGCGCAAGGACCTGCTCGAAGCCAACGCCCAGATCTTCACAGTGCAGGGCAAGGCGCTGGACGAAGTCGCCAGCCGCAATGTCAAGGTGCTGGTGGTCGGCAACCCGGCCAACACCAACGCCTACATCGCTATGAAGTCGGCACCGAACCTGCCGCGCGAGAACTTCACCGCCATGCTGCGCCTGGACCACAACCGTGCCCTGTCGCAGATCGCCGCCAAGACCGGCAAGCCGGTGTCGTCGATCGAGAAGATGTTCGTGTGGGGCAACCACAGCCCGACCATGTACGCCGACTACCGCTACGCCACCGTCGACGGCAAGAGCGTGAAGGACATGATCAACGACCCGGTGTGGAACAACGACGTGTTCCTGCCGACCGTCGGCAAGCGCGGCGCCGCCATCATCGAGGCCCGTGGCCTGTCGTCGGCTGCCTCGGCTGCCAACGCCGCCATCGACCACGTGCATGACTGGGTGCTGGGCACCAACGGCAAGGTCGTCACCATGGGCATCCCGTCGAACGGCGAGTATGGCATCCCCGCCGACACCATGTTCGGCTACCCGGTGACCTGCGCCAACGGCAAGTACGAAATCGTCAAGGGTCTGGAGATCGACGCCTACAGCCAGGAAAAGATCAACATCACCCTGAACGAACTGGAAGAAGAAAAGGCCGGCGTGCAGCACCTGCTGGGCTGATCTTCAGCGCGTTCCAGGAAAGACCGGGGTTCCGCAACGATTCAAAAAATCGGCGCGGAACCCCGGTTTTTTTCATATTGGGGCGCTATGATGTGCCTCCCGTCCAACCCTAACCTGTCTGAAATCCCGTGCATCCATCCGAGGTCTTGTTCCAGGGCGAAGCCATCCCGGTCCAGTTGCCGGTGTGTGACCACTACGCGGGCAGCGAAAAGCTGATGCGCAAGTCGCTTGCCCTGCAGCAAGAGCTTGGGCCGGTCTTCGATATCACCTTCGACTGCGAGGACGGCGCCGCCGTCGGGCAGGAGCGCGAACACGCAGAGCTGTGCGCGCAACTGGTCAACAGCCCGCTGAACGCGTACAACCGCGTCGGCGTGCGCATCCATGATCCCGCCCACCCGAGCTGGCGCCAGGATGTTGACATCCTGGTGCGCGCCGCCGGTGCGCGGCTGGCCTACGTGGTGGTGCCCAAAGTGACCGACGTGGTCGAGGTCGCGCGCGTGACCGACCATGTCAACCAGGTGGCGCGCAATGCCGGCATTGCGCGCCATGTTCCGATCCATGTGCTGATCGAGACACACGCCGCACTCGAACAGGCTTTCGATATCGCCGCGCTGGTGCAGGTGGAATGCCTGAGCTTCGGCCTGATGGACTTCGTTTCGGCGCACCACGGCGCGATCCCCGGCGACGCCATGCGCTCGCCGCAACAGTTCGAGTATCCGCTGATCCGACGCGCCATGCTGGAAATCTCCGCTGCCTGCCACCGCCATGGCAAGGTGCCGTCGCACAATGTCAGCACCGATGTGCAGGCGCCGCAGCGGGCGGGCGACGACGCGCTGCGCGCGCGCGCCGAGTTCGGCTACCTGCGCAAGTGGAGCATTCATCCGGGCCAGATCGCGCCGATCGTCGCCGCCTTCCGCCCGGGCGCGGAAGAAATCGGCGCCGCCAGCCAGATCCTGCTGGCGGCCCACGAGAACAACTGGGCGCCGATCCGCCACGACGGCCAGTTGCACGATCGCGCCAGCTACCGCTATTACTGGTCGCTGCTGCAGCGCGCCCAGGCCACCGGCACGCCGCTGCCGGCTAACGTGGAAGCGCTGTTCTTCGCCTGACACCGCCACAACAACAAATCCCGGACGCGACCGAAGGAGACCCGGATGTCCGCTTCGAAGACCGCAGCACCGGCCGCCACGACAGCGCCCGCGGCACCGAAAGCCAAGAAATCCGTCGCCCTGTCGGGCGTTGCCGCCGGCGATACCGCGCTGTGCACGGTCGGCCGTACCGGCAACGACTTGCACTACCGCGGCTATGACATCCTCGATGTCGCCGACACCTGCGAATTCGAGGAAATCGCGCACCTGCTGGTGCACGGCAAGCTGCCGACCAGATCCGAACTGGCTGCCTACAAGGCCAGGCTGAAGTCGCTGCGCGGCCTTCCGGCCAACGTCAAGCTGGCACTGGAATGGGTCCCGGCCAGCGCCCACCCGATGGACGTGATGCGCACCGGCGTATCGGTGCTGGGGACGGTGCTGCCGGAAAAGGACGACCACAACGCCCCGGGCGCGCGCGACATCGCCGACCGCCTGATGGCCAGCCTGGGTTCGATGCTGCTGTACTGGTACCACTACAGCCACAATGGCCGCCGCGTCGAGGTGGAGACCGACGACGATTCGATCGGCGCCCACTTCCTGCACCTGCTGCACGGCGAGAAGCCGTCGGCACTGTGGGAACGTGCCATGCACACCTCGCTGATCCTGTACGCGGAACACGAGTTCAATGCATCGACCTTCACCGCGCGCGTGGTCGCCGGCACGGGCTCGGACATCTATTCGTCGATCTGCGGCGCGATCGGCGCGCTGCGCGGCCCCAAGCACGGCGGCGCCAACGAAGTCGCGTTCGAGATCCAGAAGCGCTACGACAGCCCGGATGAGGCGCAGGCCGACATCACCCGCCGCGTCGAGAACAAGGAAGTCGTGATCGGCTTCGGCCACCCGGTGTACACCATTGCCGACCCGCGCAACCAGGTGATCAAGGAAACCGCGCGCAAGCTGTCGAAGGAAGCCGGTTCGATGAAGATGTTCGACATCGCCGAGCGCCTGGAGACCGTCATGTGGGACATCAAGAAGATGTTCCCGAACCTGGACTGGTTCAGCGCGGTGAGCTACCACATGATGGGCGTGCCGACGGCGATGTTCACGCCGCTCTTCGTGATCGCGCGTACTTCCGGCTGGGCCGCGCACATCATCGAGCAACGCATCGACAACAAGATCATCCGCCCCGGCGCCAACTACGTGGGCCCCGAAAACCTCAAATTCGTGCCGATCGGCAAGCGTAAGTGAACCCGGACTAACCGGACAGCCCGATTATGTAACCAAAGGCCAGCGTACTTCGCGGTCTCCGGCAAATCGTAGAGAATAGCGGCGGACTTTCCTCCCAGGCGCCGCCTGATGTGACGGCGGCGAACGACAAACAGACCAGATTTCAGAACCCGAGAGGCACTCACAAAATGAAACATCTCGTACTTGCGGCCTGCATTGGCGCGTTCAGCCTGACCACCGCCACCGCCGTGATGGCGCAAGAGCCGGCCAAGAAGACCACGACCACCAAGAAGAAGTCCTCGACCAAGAAGAAGGCGGCAGCCGGCACTGCCGCCGCTGCTGGCGCAGCCGCCGCTGTCACCCCGACTGGGGAAAAGTGGCAGTGCGAACTGGGCAACAGCATCTATATCTCGGGCGACATGCTGCGCGACGAAGTGCTGACCGTGCACTGGCAGGGCCGCGACTACAAGCTGCCGCGCCAGGCCACCGTGACCGGCGCCGACCGCTACTATGACGCCCGCACCGGCCTGGACCTGGTGGTGATCCCGAGCAAGGCCATGCTGTTCAACAAGAACCTGGGCCAGCGCCTGGCTGACGACTGCCAGAGCGCCGCCATGCAGGCAGGCGCCGCGGCCCCGACCCAGGCCGGCGGCCTGCGCGCTCCGGTCAGCGCGCCGCTGCTGGCCACGCCTCCGGGCGGCCAGACGATCCAGCCGCAGCAGGCGCAGCAGCCTGACGCGACCCAGCAGAGCGCGGCACCGAAGCAGTAAATCCGTACAGGGTGCCGGCGGCCGCCTGAATTCCGGCCTCCGGCACCTTTTTGCCTTGCAGGCGGGTCTTCCCGCCCGGGGGGCGCGCTGTCGCGCCGCAGGAAGTCATGGCCGGGGCCCGGCCGATCGAGACCGGGTGGCGGCAAAGCCGCGCGGCGGTTAGAGTATGCAGTTGCAGTGCGCTGCCGACCTCGGACCGCGGTCACATGCCGCGGCAGCGCACCGGGGTCTGAATCCAGTTTCAGAGGTCCGAGCCAAATGCCATCGCATCATTCTTCGATCGGAGTACGGCAATGCCCCATAACCTCAAGAACACGCTAAAAGAATTCAAGATCGGCGCTTCCGGCAAAGGCCAGTTCTATTCCCTGCCGCAACTGGCGCAAGAACTGGACCTGGACCTCGGGCGCCTGCCGGTATCGATCCGCGTCGTGCTGGAAGCCGTGCTGCGCAACTGCGACGGCAAGAAGGTTACCGAAGAACACGTCAGGCAGCTCGCCGGCTGGAAGCCGAATGCCGAGCGTGTCGATGAAATCCCGTTCGTCGTGGCCCGTGTGGTGCTGCAGGACTTCACCGGCGTGCCGCTGCTGGCCGACCTGGCCGCGATGCGCAATGTGGCCGAGAAAATGGGCCAGGATCCCAAGAAGATCGAGCCACTCGTGCCGGTCGACCTGGTGGTCGACCACTCGGTGCAAGTTGACCATTTCCGCGAAAAGAAGGCGCTCGACCTGAACATGCAGCTGGAATTCCAGCGCAACAACGAGCGCTACCAGTTCATGAAGTGGGGCATGCAGGCGTTCGACACCTTTGGCGTGGTGCAGCCGGGATTCGGCATCGTGCACCAGGTCAACCTGGAATACCTGGCGCGCGGCGTGCACAGGAAGGATAGGGTCTACTATCCTGACACGCTGGTCGGCACCGATTCGCACACCACCATGATCAACGGCATCGGCGTGGTCGGCTGGGGCGTGGGCGGCATCGAGGCCGAGGCCGGCATGCTGGGCCAGCCGGTGTACTTCCTGACGCCGGACGTGGTCGGCGTGGAGCTGACCGGCCGCCTGCGCGAAGGCGTCACCGCCACCGACCTGGTGCTGACCATCACCGAGATGCTGCGCAAGGAGAAGGTGGTCGGCAAGTTCGTCGAATTCTTCGGCGAAGGCACGGCCAGCCTGTCGGTGCCGGATCGCGCCACCATCGGCAATATGGCGCCGGAGTATGGCGCCACCATGGGCTTCTTCCCCGTCGACGAAAAGACCATCGATTACTTCCGCGGCACCGGCCGCACCGACGAGGAAATCGACGCATTTGAAGGCTACTTCCGCGCCCAGGAGATGTTTGGCATTCCCCGGGCCGGCGACATCGACTTCAGCAAGACGCTAAAGCTGGACCTGTCCACGGTAGCGCCGTCGCTGGCCGGGCCGAAGCGCCCGCAGGACCGCATCGAGATCGGCAACGTCAAGAGCACCTTCGCGTCGCTGTTCAGCAAGCCGGTGGCCGAGAACGGCTTCAACAAGGATCCCTCCGAGCTGGATCAGCCCTACAGTACCAGCAACGGCATCGAAGTGAAGAACGGCGACGTGCTGATCGCCGCGATCACCTCGTGCACCAACACCTCCAATCCGAGCGTGCTGCTGGCGGCTGGCCTGCTGGCCAGGAAGGCGGTCGAAGCCGGGCTGGAAGTGGCGCCGCATATCAAGACCTCGCTGGCGCCGGGCAGCCGCGTGGTCACCGAATACCTGCAGGCCGCCGGCCTGCTGCCGTATCTGGAGAAGCTGGGCTTCGGCGTGACCGCCTACGGCTGCACCACCTGCATCGGCAATGCCGGCGACCTGACGCCGGAGCTGAACGAAGCCATCATCAAGAACGACCTGGTCGCGGCCGCTGTGCTGTCGGGCAACCGCAATTTCGAGGCCCGCATCCACCCCAATATCCGCGCCAATTTCCTGGCTTCGCCGCCGCTGGTGGTGGCCTATGCCATCGCCGGCAATGTCACGCGCGACCTGATGACCGAGCCTGTCGGCAAGGGCAAGGACGGCCGCGACGTCTGGCTGGGCGATATCTGGCCGACCTCGGAGGAAATCCACGCACTGATGAAGTTCGCGATGGACGCCAAGACCTTCAAGGGCAACTACGAGCAGGTCAAGAAGCCGAGCAAGCTGTGGGGCGCGATCCAGGGCACCAAGGGCCAGGTCTACGACTGGCCCAAGTCGACCTACATCGCCGAGCCGCCCTTCTTCCAGGATTTCAGCCTGGAGCCGTCGGGCGCCTCGGCCAGCGTGCGCGGCGCGCGCGCGCTGGGCATCTTCGGCGATTCGGTGACCACCGACCATATCTCGCCAGCCGGCTCGATCAAGGACACCTCGCCCGCGGGCAAGTACCTGCAGGAGCATGGCGTGCTCAAGGCCGACTTCAACAGCTACGGCTCGCGCCGCGGCAACCATGAGGTGATGATGCGCGGCACCTTCGCCAACGTGCGCATCAAGAACCTGATGATCCCGCCCAAGTCGGACGGCGCGCGCGTGGAAGGCGGCATCACCATCCACCAGCCCACCGGCGAGCAGATGTCGATCTACGACGCAGCCATGAAGTACATCGCCGAGGGCACGCCTACGGTGGTGTTCGGCGGCGAGGAATACGGCACCGGCTCGTCGCGCGACTGGGCGGCCAAGGGCACCCAACTGCTGGGCGTGAAGGCCGTGGTGGCGCGCAGCTTCGAGCGCATCCACCGCTCCAACCTGGTCGGCATGGGCGTGCTGCCGCTGCAGTTCAAGGGCAGCGACAGCCCGCAGACGCTGGGCATCACCGGCAACGAGACCTTCGACATCGAAGGCACGGGCTTGGACAACCCGGGCGACCTCAAGCCGCAGCAGGACCTGGTGCTGGTGATCAAGCGCGCCAACGGCGACGTGCAGCGCGTGCCGGTGCTGCTGCGCATCGACACGCCGATCGAGGTTGACTACTACAATCACGGCGGCATCCTGCCGTTCGTGCTGCGCCAGCTGCTGGCCGCCTGACGCTCGCGCCTGGCCCATGCAAACGCCGCCTGACCGGGCGGCGTTTGTCATGGCGCGCATGATGCGGCGCAGGGATCACTCGTATCGTCCCGCGCGCGTGTAAGTTCCACGCAAGGCAGTGCTGCCACACTGTTCGCAAAGAACATTGGTCGCAATGACCCGGAGCGGGGCCACCCCGCTTCAGACAGACACTGGAGACAACATGGCAAAGATCATCATCGCATTCGTCGTCGTTGCCGGCGCGGCCCTCTACCTGCTGACCAAGGGCGGCAGCGACGTGTCGATTTCTGGCGAACAGCACGGTGTCGAGACCCACGCACCGGCGGCGCCGGCAGCCAGCGAACAGAAATAAGCAGAAATCTTCGGCCTCGGCAGGGACAGTCGCGCCGCATTGCGCGGCCGCCCTGTCAACGCAACGAGTAGAATACCGTTTTACGCATAAACGGACGGTTTCTTTCTATGGCAGGTTTTCGCCCCAAGGCTTCCCCACGTCTTTCGCCCGACGCCGAGCGGTTGGTGGCCGATGCGCTCGCCCTCGACGCATCGGGCAGCCGCATGGAGGATGGCTACTGGGAACGGCGGCTCTCGCAGCGCCTGGGCCGCCTGCTGAAGAACGGGAGCCAGACCGCGCTGGACGCGGCGCTGGAACACCTGTTCAAGCACAACGCCGACGCCTCCGACGTGCTGGCCGAGCAGGCCGAGACGCTGGCCGAATCGGCCACCATCGAGGTCGACGGCCAGCGCTACGACGCGCTGCTGATCGCCGCGCCAATCCTGGCGCACACGCGCTACGCCATCCCTTCGGGCGCGCTCAAGCCGGAGCTGGCCCAGACGCTCGCAGTGCATTTGCAGGCACATGTACTGGCTGCCGACACCAAGGTGGCGCTGTCGCCGTACCTGTACAGCATCGACCAGTTGCCGCGCACCCACAGCGACACGTTTGCGCTGACGCACAAGCTGGCCGCGGCCGCGCTGGCCGGCTCGGTGCCCAAGGTTGACCTGCGCGACCTGCCCGAGACCGCGCCGATCCTGGCCGACCCGCGCTACCTGCTCGCCGTAGTGGTGGCTCCGCACGAGCAGGCGCTATTCCGCTGGCAGGAAGACGCCAAGGAACACCATGCCGAGCGTTCGGTTTGCCTGGAGCAATGGCGCAGCCAGGTCCAGCCGTCGGTGGCGCTGCTGCTGCCGGGCTGCGAGTTCGAACTGCTCTTGCCCGACGCCTTCTTCCTGTCGTGCCGCGAATCCGACAAGAGCATCCGTCCGCTGACCGTGCGCGCCGCCGTCAACTACCTGGCCGGCACGCTCGATATCTCCGCCGGCCAGCTGGCCGCGGTGGTGGCCGCGTTCGGCGAGGACCTGGTCGAGGAATACCGCGTCGGCTTCACCATGCGCGGCGAAAAGGATGTGATCTACGGCATCGTCTGGCCGGTGTACGGCCGCGAAGCCGGCGAAGTCGATGCCGACGAGAAGGGCAATCCGCTCGAGCAGATCTGCGAAGAATTGCGCAATGCCGGCGTGGAAGATATCTTCCGCCACGCGGCGCTGTTCGATCCGGAATACTGCGAGGACTGCGGCACACCGCTGTATGCCGACCGCAATGGCGAGATCGTGCATGCGGAGCTGCCAGAAGACGCGCCGACGCAGCAGCCGCTGTTCCACTGAAATCCTGAATCCGCGCAAGCAAAAACACGGCCCGCATCGCGGGCCGTTTGCTTTTGTCTTGCCGGGTGCCGTCAAGCACCCCGCTGGCTGACGCAGCGCCAGAGCCCATGCCCCGATGCCGCGTACTTGCGCTCGAACGGCGTCATTGCCTGCGCCGGCTGCCATGGCTCGACCACCTGCGCCGGACGCCCCACCAGCGCCAGCGCCTGTGCGAACTCGTCGATATAGACGCGCCAGTTGCTGCGGCACTCCAGGTAATCGCCGCACGCCGCCAGCGCCGGGAACACCGCATGGCCCTGCCAGCGCCGGCCCAGGTGGCCGATCTTTGGCCACGGGTTCGGATACAGCACGTAGTGGCGCGCCACCGGCACCGCGTCGGCCTGCAGCATGCGCCAGACATCGACCAGGTCGGCCCGCGCCCAGCAGAAATTGGCCGGCATCGCTGCCTCGCCCCACCAGTCCTTGCCCGCAGCCAGGCGCTTTTCGGACTGGTCGACGCCAATCACGTAATGGTCCGGGAACGACGTCGCCAGGCGCAGCGTGCTTTCGCCCACGCCGCAGCCGGCATCCAGGATCAGCGGCGCGCCGCCGGCCTGCTGCCAGCTGTCGAGCGCTACGCCAAGCGCGCGGCGGCTGGCTTCGCCGATGGGCTTGCGGAACGGTTCGGCCAGGTGGCGCGCGACACGCGCGGCCAGGTGTTCGTGGACATCGGACTGCGCCGAGACAATGGTGCGGGAATTGGCAAACATGGCCCCATTTTACCGGTGCCGAACCCGGCAGCCTTGCATCGGAGGCTGCAACCATGCCACTTTAGCGGCACAATGCGGGACAAACCGCCTGAGAACCCGTCCGCAAGCGCCGGACCGTACGAGGAGCCAGTCCCATGCCATCGACAGCCACGCCCCGCCAGCCCGCCCGCCAGGCCGCTTCCCACCGACTGCTCCACGCCACCGCCGTGCTGGTGCTGGGCAGCGCCGCCTGTGCTGCCCTGGCGCTGGTGCCGTCCGGCGCCGCCCATGCCGAGGACCTGCGCATCGGGCTGGCCGCCGACGTGACCTCGATGGACCCGCACTGGAACAATTCCGGCCCCAATAACGCGATCGCGCTGCACGTCTTCGAGTCGCTGGTGTTCATGGACAAGAACGCCCGCTATATGCCGGGCCTGGCGCTGTCGTGGAAACCGGTCAATGCCATCACGTGGGAAATCAAGCTGCGTCCCAACGTGAAGTGGCACGACGGCTCGCCCTTCACCAGCGAAGACGTGAAGGCGTCGCTGGAGCGCCCCGACAAGCTGACCAACAGCCCCGGCTCATTCACCAGCTACACCAAGCCGATCGCCCGCATCGACACGCCCGATCCGCTGACGGTGCGCCTGACCATGAGCGTGCCCAATTACGCCAACCTGGCCAACGACCTGAACAGCGTGCCGATCATGCCGAAGAAGGTCGCCGCCACGCTGACGCAGGCCGATTTCGACTCGGGCAAGGCCATGATCGGCACCGGGCCGTTCAAGTTCGTGCGCTTCGCGCGCGGCCAGGAAATCGTGATGGAGCGCAATCCCAACTACTGGGGGCCCAAGCCGGAGTGGGACCGCGCCGTGTTCCGCATCATCACCGACAATGGCGCGCGCAGCGCCGCGCTGCTGGCCGGCGATGTCGACGTGATCGAAAGCGTGCCCTCGGCCGACGTGGCCAAGCTCAGGCAGAACCCGAAGTTCAAGATCGAGCAGCAGGTGTCGTGGCGCACCATCTTCTGGCAAATGGACCAGTCGCGCGACACCCCGCCCTTCGTCACCGATAAGGCCGGCAAGCCGCTCGGCAAGAATCCGTTCAAGGACGCGCGCGTGCGTGCCGCGATCAGCAAGTCGCTGAACCGCGACGCGATCGTCAACCGCATCATGGAGGGCCTGGCGGTGCCGGCGTCGTCGATCGTGTCGCCGCAGATCTTCGGGCACCCGGGCACCAGGCCCGAAGCCTATGACCCGGAAGGCGCCAAAAAGCTGCTGGCCGCCGCGGGCTACCCGGACGGCTTCGGGCTGACGCTGCACGCCACCAACAACCGCTACCTGAACGACGCCGCGGTGGCTCAGGCCACCGCCAGCATGCTGACTCGCATCGGCATCCAGACCAAGGTCGAGACCATGCCGGTGGCGGCCTACTTCACGCGCGCGCGGCAAGGCGAGTTTGCCTTCCAGATGCTGGGGTGGGGTTCGGCGGCGGCGGATGTGGCGCTGCGCTCGATCACGGGCACGCCCAATCCCAAGACGGGGTATGGCACATGGAACTGGGGCAAGTACAGCAACCCGCAGCTGGACCAGCTGATCGAAAAATCGCTGACCACCGTTTCCAGCGAGAAAGCGCGCGAAGAGAACGCGCGCACGGCGGCGAAGTTCGCGCTGGCCGACCACGCGATCATTCCGTCGCACAGCCAGCTTGCGATGTGGGCGATGAAGAAGGGACTGAAGTATGAGGCGCGGACGGACGAGTGGTCGCTGGCGCAGTTTTTTCACAAGGAGTGAGCGCGGCGCAATCATTCGGCTAGCGCCTGCAGAAGGCTCCCCTCTCCCGCAAGCGGGAGAAGGGAGCTAACAACCTAGATCCTCAACCGCTCTTCCTGCCGCGCATTCGCCGCGCGCAGCTTCTGCACCCAGTCCCGCGCCGGCAGCCCCGTGGTGTTCTCGACCACGTCGGCGCGCGCTTCCAGCACTTCCCACGCCACATCGATCTCCGGGCCATTGAACGCCATCGCGATGATGTTGCCGTCATGCACCTCCGGGAACACCAGCACGCGGTTATCGAAGGCTTCGCAGATGCGCTCGATATTCTTCGGGAAGCTGTCGTGGTCGCCGAACAGGTTGATGGTCATCACGCCCGGCGCCTTCAGCGTGCGGCGGCAGGCGCGGTAGAACGCGGTGGTGTCGAGCACCGGGCCGCGCGCGGTGGCGTCGTACAGGTCCACCTGCAACACGTCGATGGCGCCGGCGTGGGAGCCGTCCATCACGTAGTCCCACGCGTCCTGCTCGCGCACGGTCAGGCGCGCGTCGTCCTGGCGCAGGCCGAACATGCTGCGCCCGGCAATGATTACCGCCGGGTTCAGCTCGACCGCGGTCACACGCGCGCGGCTGAACTGCCGGTGACAGAACTTGGTCAGCGCCGCCGCCCCGAGGCCGAGCTGCACCACGTGGAATTCATCCACCGAGGGCGACAGGAACAGCAGCCACGCCATCATCTGCTGCGCGTATTCCAGCTCGATGGCATCCGGCTTGCGCAGGCGCATCGCGCCCTGCACCCACTCCGTGCCGAAATGCAGGTAGCGCACGCCATCCAGCTCCGAGAAAGTCACCGGCGCAAAGCGCGGTGTCATGCGTTTTTCTTCGCGCGCGGATTCCTGGCCACGGCTGCGCGTGCCACGTGCCGGACGGCGCGAGGCCACGGCTTCAATCGATTTTCGTTTCAGTAGGGTCATAGTGTCGAGAAATACACGGCTGCCATGCTCGGCTACCGGCAAGCACCTTACTTGCCCAGCGCCGCCTGCGCGCGCTGCAGCCACTCGCGGTTGTGTTCGCGGGCATGGCGCGGCCAGTGGCGGGCGTCGTGGACGATTTCGGCATAGAGTTCGCGCGCGCGCTCGCGGTCGGCGGCATCGGGCTGCGCTGCCAGCCAGTCAGCGAACAGGCAGCGCGGCGCGACGTCGCTGGCGCTGGTCAGTGCCTGCTCGAAGGCGGCGCGCGTGCCTGGCGCGCCGGTGGCAGCCAGCGCGCGAGCATACAGCAAGGCCGGATCGGGCTGCTGGCGCGCATGCGGGCTGGCGGCGAACAGTTTTTCCAGCGTCAGCAGCGCGGCGGCCGCGTCGCCGGTGGCGAACTGCGCCTGGGCCAGCCCCTGCAGCAGCGCCGGATCGGACGCGAACGGGCCGTTGGCGGCGGCCTGATAGTGCTGCAGCGCCTCGGCCGGCTCGCCGGCTTCGAGCAGCGCGGCGCCCAGGCGCATGCGGTGCGCCACGGTCGGTGCACGATCAAAATCGGTACGGGCCTCGCGCACCGCGCGGTTGGGATCGACCAGTTGCGAGATCGCGCGCGTGGCCACGCGCGCGCCGCGCGACTGGCGCAGCTCGGGCAGGAAGATGGCAAAGAAGTAGACCAGGCTGCCAAGCCCCGGGAACAGGAACAGGATCAGCAGCCAGTACATGTTCTGGTGCGTGCGCACCGCATGCACGGCGAAGAACAACGCAACGATGATATGGATGCTGATACCGAAGATACGCATGGATAAGTCACCCTATGGGTCGTATGGGGGGCGTATGGGGCCGTCTGGGGCCGTCTGGGGCCGTCTGGGGCCGTCTGGGGTCATCCGTCGGGCAAAGGGCCGGCGCCGAAGCGCTGGCCGCCAGCATTTTGACAGAAGGGCCGCGGCGCGATTCCCCTGCATTCAGCCAGGAATGCCGGCGCCGGCCGGCTGCAGCCCCGCCACCGCTTGCGGCGTAAGCACTGCCTCGCCCTTCACCGCGCGCGCCACCAGCGCATCCGCGGCGTCGATGGCGATCCGCTGCTCGGCATACCAGTCTTCGTCGTAATAAGTATTGCCATAGCGATCGCCGCTGTCGCACAGCAGCGCGACGATGGCACCGGCCTGCCCTGCCGCCCGCATCTGCTGCGCCAGGTACAGCACGCCGACGAAGTTGGTGCCGGTCGAGCCGCCGACGCGGCGGCCGAAGCGCCTGGCCAGGTAGCGCATCGCGGCGAACGACAGCGCATCGGGCACCTTCAGCATGGCGTCGATGCAACTGGGGATAAACGAGCGCTCCACGCGCGGCCGGCCGATGCCCTCGATGCGCGATCCGGTTGGCAGCGACAGGTCCGGTTCCGGCTTGCCCGCCAGGCAGCTGCGGAAATAATCGAAAAACACCGAATTCTCCGGATCGGCGCACAGCACGCGCGTCTTGTGGCGGCGATAGGCGACATAGCGGCCGAGCGTGGCGATGGTGCCGCCGGTGCCGCCGCTCGACACCAGCCAGGCCGGTACCGGGTACTCCTCCTCCGCCATCTGCTTGAAGATGGACTCGGCGATGTTGTTGTTGGCGCGCCAGTCGGTAGCGCGTTCGGCGTAGGTGAACTGGTCCATGAAATGGCCGCCGGTTTCCTGCGCGATGCGGTGCGACGCGGCATAGATCTCCGACGGGCTGTCGACAAGGTGGCAGCGCCCGCCATAGAACTCGATCGCCTCGACCTTGGCGCGCGACGTGCCGGCCGGGATCACCGCCACGAACGGCAGCCCCAGCAGCCTGGCGAAGTACGCCTCGGAAATCGCGGTCGAGCCGCTGGACGCTTCCACCACCGTGCTGCCCTCATGCAGCCAGCCATTGCACAGCGCATACAGGAACAGCGAGCGCGCCAGCCGGTGCTTCAGGCTGCCGGTCGGGTGGCTGGATTCATCCTTGAAATAGACACGAATGTCCGGATAGCCCGGCAAATCCAGCGGGATCAGGTGGGTGTCCGCGGAGCGGTTGAAATCCGCCTCGATCTTGCGGATGGCTTCATGGGTCCAGTCGGAAAGTGGCATGGCGGCATGCGGGCACGGTGGCCGGGCATTGGAACAGGTCGTCAGCATGCCAGAAGCGTCCACTACCGGCAAAAATATGGCCCCGCGCCAGCCCGCAAGCCGGCGGCTGACGGCAAGGCCGCAAGCTTACCGGTACACCAGCACCGGGATCTTGCTGTGCGTCAGCACCTTCAGGGTCTCGCTGCCGATCAGCAGCCCCTGGACCCCGCGTCGCCCGTGCGAGGCCATCACGATCAGGTCGCAGCCCTTCTCTTCGGCGGCCTTGATGATGGCGTCGTAGGGATGGTCATTGACGGCGTACGTGGTATCGCACTTCACGCCTGCGGCGCCGGCCTCGTCGGCCAGGCCGCGCAGGTAGCGGGTGGCATCGTCCCACGCCTGCTTCACGTAGGTTTCGCGGGTGTCCTCCAGCATTTCGACGTGGTAGGTCAGCACATGGTAGTTCGGACAGACGCGCACCGCGGTGATCTGCGCCCCTGTTTCCCGCGCCAGCGCGATCGCCTTGCGGAATGCGGATTCAGACAGGTCGGAGCCATCGACCGCCAGCAGGAGATGCTTGAACATGATTGCCTCCTTGCTCGCCAATTACGCTCACTTTCGATGCATCATCGCCTCGCGGCCGAAAGTGTGAGCCGCTAGGCGCACCACAAGGAGCGACCGATACCCCCGGTTTCGAATGATTCGTCACTCGATTGCAGTATAGGGTCGCCACGGCCCACGGCAATATGGGATGCATCACACCTGCGATGTGCCAGAAGCCGAGGTCGGCGCACGAGCCGGACTACGCTACCAGGGCGCGCCACAGGGCCAGCTTCTGCTCGAAATTGCGCGCGGCGTGCGCGGGACTGGATGAAGGCAGCACCACCGTCTGATAGCCCTGCGCGGCAAACTGCGGCGCGAAACGGCCGGATGTGCCACCGTTGAAGCCGACGCGCTCGAGCGTGGGTGCCAGCTGGCGCAGCCGCGTGAAATCATTGGCCTGCGGATAGCGGATATTGCTGTCCAGGCTGCCTTCGCGCATGCACGCGCCAAGCACGTCCCAGACGCCGATGCGATGCGCCAGCAGCCGCACCAGCCGTTCGGCATACGGCAGCGCAGGCATCGGTTCGCCGGTGAGCGCGGCCATCAGCGGCCAGAACTGGTTGCGGGGATGGGCGTAGTACTGGCGCGCGGCCAGCGACGCCGCGCCGGGGAAGCTGCCCAGCACCAGCACGCGGGTGTGGGTGTCGATGACGGGCGGCAGGCCCTGGTGAAGGTCGGTTTGAGGGGGGGCGGTGTCGGGCATGGCAAAGGGCTCGGGCTGCTGGTCGGCCACGACAGGCAATGCGAACAGCCGCGCGTGTTGTCTCCCCTCTCCCATTTATGGGAGAGGGGAGACAACCGATCGCGTACCGTCAGGCCAGCAGCTTGTTCACGCGCTGCACGTAGGCCGCCGGATCTTCCAGCATGCCGCCTTCGGCCAGCAGCGCCTGGTCGAACAGCACCTGCAGGCGATCGCTGAATGCATCCCCTTCCGGCAGGTCACGCAGCTTCTTCACCAGCGCGTGCTCGGGGTTCAGTTCCAGGATCGGCTGCGCGTCCGGCGCCTTCTGGCCGGCCTGCTTCAGCAGGCGCTGCAAGTAGCCGCTCATGTCGCCCTCGTCCGACACCAGGCACGATGCCGACTCGGTCAGGCGCAGCGTCACGCGCACGTCCTTGGCCTTGCCGGCCAGCACGGTCTTGGCGCGCTCGACCACGTCCTTCCAGTCAGCCTCGGCCTTTTCCTGCTCGGCTTTCTCGGCTTCATCCGCCAGCTTCCCCAGGTCAAGGTCGCCACGCGCCACCGACACCAGTTCCTTGCCGTCGAACTCGCGCAGGAACGACAGCATCCACTCGTCGACGCGGTCGGTCAGCAGCAGCACTTCGATGCCCTTCTTGCGGAACACTTCCAGGTGCGGGCTGTTCTTGCCTGCGGACCAGGTATCGGCCGTGACGTAGTAGATCTTGTCCTGGCCTTCCTTCATGCGGCCGACATAGGCGGCCAGCGACACGTTCTGCTCGGCGGTGTCGTTGTGCGTCGAGGCAAAGCGCAGCAGCTTGGCCACGCGCTCCTGGTTGGCCTGGTCCTCGCCGGCGCCTTCCTTCAGCGCCTGGCCGAACTGCTGCCAGAAGGTGTCGTACTTGGTGCGTTCGGCTTCGTCTTCATTGTCCGCCAGCGATTCGAGCATCGACAGCACGCGCTTGGTGCAACCTTCGCGGATCGCCTTGACGTCGCGGCTTTCCTGGAGCAGTTCGCGCGACACGTTCAGCGGCAGGTCGGAGGAATCGACCACGCCCTTGACCCAGCGCAGGTAGCCCGGCAGCAGCTGCTCGGCATCGTCCATGATGAAAACGCGCTTGACGTACAGCTTCAGGCCGGCCTTGTGGTTGCGGTCCCACAGGTCGAACGGCGCGCGTGCCGGGATGTACAGCAGCTGGGTGTATTCGCTGCGGCCTTCCACGCGGTTGTGAGTCCAGGCCAGCGGCGTCTCGCTGTCGTGGTGGGCAATGTGCTGGTAGAACGCGGCGTACTGCTCGTCGGTGATGTCGGACTTGTTGCGGGTCCACAGCGCGCTGGCCTGGTTGACGCTTTCCCACTCGTCGGTGCGCTTGTAGCTGCCGGCCTCGGCGTCCCACACTTCCTTGGGCATGCGGATCGGCAGCGAGATATGGTCCGAATACTTCTGGATGATGCTCTTCAGGCGCCAGGCCGACAGGAAATCGTCCTCGCCCTCGCGCAGGTGCAGCGTGATGGTGGTGCCGCGTTCGGCGCGCGAGATCGCGTCGACGGTGAACTCGCCATCGCCGGTGCTTTCCCAGCGCACGGCTTCCTCGGCGCCCACGCCCGCGCGGCGGGTTTCCACCGTGACCTTGTCGGCGACGATAAAGGCCGAGTAGAAGCCCACGCCGAACTGGCCGATCAGCGCGGCGTCCTTCTGCTGGTCGCCGGACAGCTGCTGGAAGAATTCCTTCGTGCCCGAGCGCGCGATGGTGCCGAGGTTGCGGATCGCCTCGTCGCGGCTCATGCCGATGCCGTTGTCGGTGATCGTCAGCGTGCGCGCCTGCGCATCGGCCTCGATGCGGATGGCCAGGTCAGCGTCGTTTTCCAGCAGGGAGGGATTCGCGATCGCCTCGAAGCGCAGCTTGTCAGTGGCGTCCGAAGCATTCGAAACCAGCTCGCGCAGGAAGATTTCCTTGTTGCTGTAGAGCGAGTGGATCATCAGGTGCAGCAGTTGCTTCACTTCCGCCTGGAAGCTCATCGTCTCGTGCGGTGCGGTCATGGTTCTCCTTTTGAATCTCGAAAACAGGGGAATCTGGGATGGTCGGTGGCCGTCGGGGGCCGGTGCCGCCAGAAATAGGGCCGCCCGGGCCATTTTTCAAGGCCCGGGGAATGTAACGGGTACAGCGAAAAGTGGGCTCAGAGCCGTTCCAGCTGGCGCGCCAGGAAGCGCAGCATGTCCGGATCGCCGCTGCTGGCGACGTTGAAGCGCATCCACCCCGACGGCATCTGCGACGGCGAGAACAGGCTGCCCGGGGCGAACAGGTAGCCCTCTTCATGCCCGGCGGTGGCAATGGCATTGGTATCGCGGCCGGTATCGGCCCACAGGTACATGCCGGCGTGCTGGCCCGGGAACAGGCGCAGGCCCAGCCGCTCCAGCTCGCGCCGGGTCTCGTCGCGGGCGCGGTCCAGCCGGGTCCGCACGCGTTCGACGTGCTTGCGGTAATGCCCCTCGGTCAGCACCTTGTACAGCACCCGCTCGTTGATCTCGGGCGAGGCCAGGCCCGCCAGCAGCTTGCTGTCGGTCAGCGCCGATGCCATCTCCGGGTGCGCGGCGATAAAGCCCACGCGCAGGTTGGCCGCCAGCGTCTTGGAAAAGCTGCCCAGGTAGATCACCCGGCGCAACTGGTCCAGGCTGGCCAGCCGGGTGGCGGCGTGGCCGGGCGGGCACAAGTCGCAGTAGATATCGTCCTCGACGATCAGGAAGTCGTACTGCTCGGCCATCTTCAGCAACTGGAACGCCTTGGCGGCGGACAGCGAGGTCCCGGTCGGGTTGTGCAGCACCGAGTTGATCACGAACAGCTTCGGCCGCCGCGCCTGCACGATGCGCTCCAGCGCCTCAAGGTCCGGCCCCTCGGCGGTGTACGGCACGCCGATCACCTGCGCGCCCTGCGCGGCAAAGCGGGCGAACATCACGAACCATGCCGGGTCGCCGACGAGCACGGCGTCGCCAGGCTGAAGGTAGAGACGGGCGATCAGGTCGAGCGCCTGGGTGATGCCGGAGGTCAGCACGATCTGCTCGGCCCCCGCGCGGATCTCCAGCTCCTCCAGCCGGGTGCGCAATTGCTGGCGCAGCGGCAGGAAGCCCTGCGGCGTGCCGCTGGCCAGGAAATGGTTGCCCGGCTGGCGTCCCAGCCCGCGCAGCGCGCTGGCGATCAGCTCGCCATCGAGCCATTCGTTGGGCAGGAAGCCCAGCCCCGGCGCCTTGTGCGCCTCGGCGGTATGGAACATGCTGCGCAGCAGCCAGGTGACATCAATATTGCGCGCCTCGGCCGCGTTGGACGACACCGGCGCGGCCGGCGCGGCCGGCGCGCGCTCGCGCACGTAGAAGCCCGAGCCGCGCCGCGATTCGAGGTAGCCGAGCGCCACCAGCCGCTCATAGGCTTCGACCACGGTAAAACGCGAGATGCCTTTTTCCTGCGCCAGCTGGCGGATCGAGGGCATGCGCATGCCGGCGCGGAACACGCGTTCGTCGATGCGCATGCGGGCCCATTCCGTCAGTTGCTCGACCAGCGTCATCTGCGCCGACGGGATCGGATCCGGCAGGCGCTCGGTGGGCGGCAGCACCAGGCGCAGCGGGCGTCCGCCGTCCTGGGCCGAGGTGCCGCGCGCGCCGCTTCCGCTATGCTGCTGGGGGGCCGCGCCGCTGGCGTCCGCGTCCCGGGTGTTCGCATCCATGTGCTGCTCCTGCAACTGTACTGAAGACGATCCGCAGAACTGTACCGGTACTGTACCGACTACCTTGTCTACCATCAAGCCAAGATGAAGCTCGCCCTGGACCACCTCGTTATCGCCGCGCCCGACCTGGACGCCGGCACCGCCCATGTCGCCGACGTGCTGGGGATTGCGCCCCATGGCGGCGGTGCGCATGCCGCCATGGGCACGCACAACCGCGTGCTCGGCATGTTCGGCGGCATCTACCTGGAAGTGATTGCGATCGACCCCGCGGCCCCCGCGCCCCAACGGCCGCGCTGGTTCGGCCTGGACAGCGAAGCGGTGCGGCAACGGCTCGCGAAAGGTCCGTTCCTGCTGCACTGGGCCGCCCGCGTCGAGCGCCCCGCCGACCTGACACTGTGGCAGTCGCAATACCCGGCCCGGATCGCGCCGGTGATCCCGATGACGCGCGGCGACCTGCGCTGGCGCATCACGGTGCCCGAGGACGGCGCCCTGCCCGGCTGGCAAGGCGAAGCCGATGCGGCCGGTGACGGCTTGTTCCCCAGCCTGATCCAGTGGGACGTGGCCGCCTATCCTGGCACCAGCCTGCCTCGGCAGGACCTGGCACTGCGCAAGCTGTGCGGCCGCCATCCGCGCGCCGAACTGCTGCGGCAAGGGCTCGCCTGGCTGGGCGCCGACCACCTGATCGCGATCGGGCAGGATGACGGCCAGCCGGAGTTGTGGGCCGAGATCGAGACCCCGCAGGGCATCCGCACCCTGCGCTAGCCATACCAGCAAGCAACAAGAATCCCCAAGGAGACACCGTGTCCGCGACCCGCAAGCGTTTCGACGACGATCCCTATCTCGATCACTGCATCGCCACCGTGCTCGCGGCCAGCGCCGAAGGCATCGAACTGGACGAGACGGTCTGCTACGCGCGCAGCGGCGGCCAGGCCGGCGACACCGCCACGCTGGCGCTGCCAGACGGGCGCACCGTGGCCATCGTCGACACGGTCTATGCCGACGACCGCAGCCGCATCCTGCATTTGCCCGCACCCGACGCCGCGCTGCCGCGCGTGGGCGAGCGCGTCACCGTCACCATCGACTGGGCGCGCCGCCACCGGCTGATGCGCCTGCATACCTGCCTGCACCTGCTGGGCTCGCTGATCCCGGTGCCGGTGACCGGCTGCGGCATCTCGCCGGACTCGGCGCGGATCGACTTCGACCTGCCGGAAGCGACGCTGGACAAGGCCGACCTGACCGAGCGCCTGAATGCGCTGATCCGCGCGGAAACGCCGGTGCGGATCACGCTGATCACGCCGCAGGAGCTGGCCGCGCAGCCGGAACTGGTGCGCACCATCGGCGCGGCGCCGCCGGCAGGGACATCGAGCATCCGCATCGTCGAGATCCCCGGCGTCGACCGCCAGCCCTGCGGCGGCACGCACGTGGGCAATACCAGCGAGATCGGCACCGTGGCGGTCACCAAGATCGAGAAGAAGAGCCGCGCCAACCGCCGCGTGGTGGTGGCGTTCGCATGAGCGCCGTGACCTCCGGCCTGCTCACCGGCCTGACGGCGGCGCAGTTCCTGGCCCTGCTGACGCTGCTGACGGTCGGCCTGTTCACGCCCGGGCCCAACACCACCATTGCCGCGGTGACCGGCGCCAACTTCGGCCTGCGCGCGACGCTGCCGCATTGCGTCGGCGTGGCGTTCGGCTTTGCCAGCATCCTGGCGCTGTGCGCGGTCGGCGTGGGCGCGCTGATCCTCGGCGAGCCGGCGCTGGCGTCGGTGGTGCACCTGGCCGGCGTGGCCTACCTGCTGTGGCTGGCGTGGAAGATCGCGCGCAGCGCGGCACTGGCCGAAAAGCAGGTGCTGCGCCCGCTCAACGTGTGGCAGTCGGCGGCGCTGCAGTACGCCAACATCAAGGCCTGGATGCTGGCGCTGGCCGTGGCGGCGTCCTACATGGCAGGCGCCCCCGCGCCGCTTCAGCGCATGCTGCTGGTATGCGGCGTATTCGCGCTGCTGGGCTTCGTCAGCAACGGCGTGTACGGCCTGCTGGGCGCGGCGCTGCGGCAATGGCTGCGCGAGGGCGGGCGCGTGCGCTGGTTCAACCGCGCCATGGGCGCGGCACTGGCGCTGACCGCGCTGTGGATCGCCGTCGGCGCCCGGCCCGGCGGGCATTGAACTGAACGACAAGAACACAAGAGGCCAACCATGCCCGCTTCCTCTCCCGCATCCTCGCCCGCCTCCATACCCGCCGCGCCGCCTTCCGGCGGCATGCTGCTCGGCTTCCTCGGCGTGGCCATCTTCAGCCAGACGCTGCCGTTCACGCGCATGGCGGTGGCCGAACTGGACCCGATCTTCGTCGCGCTGGCGCGCGCCATCCTGGCCGCGCTGCTGGCGCTGGCGGTGCTGGCCATGCGCGGTGCGCTGGCCGCGGCACGCCGCCCCCGCGGCGGCCAGTGGCCGCGGCTGGCGCTCACTGCGCTGGGCGTGGTGGTCGGCTTCCCGGTGTTCTCGTCGCTGGCGATGCGCGAGGTGCCGGCCGGCCACGGCGCCATCGTGGTCGGCCTGCTGCCGCTGGTCACGGCCGTGTTCGCGGCCTGGTTCGGGCGCGAGCGGCCGTCGGCGGGGTTCTGGCTGTCGGCCGTTGCCGGCAGCGCGCTGGTGGTCGGCTTCGCCGTCTGGCAAGGCGCCGGCGGCCTGCAGCACGCCGACTGGTACCTGTTTGCCGCGGTGGTGCTCGGGGCTCTGGGCTATGCCGAGGGCGGCAAGCTGTCGCGCGAGCTGGGCGGGTTGGAAACCATCAGCTGGGCGCTGGTGGCATCGCTGCCGGTGCTGGTGCCGGTGGTGGCCTGGCTGGCGCTGCGCGACCTGCCCGCTATCGCCGCGGCGTCGCCGCGTGCCTGGGCCGGCATGGCCTATGTTTCGGTGTTCTCGATGTTTGTCGGCTTCCTTTTCTGGTACGCCGGCCTCGCAAAAGGCGGCGTGGCCCGCGTCGGGCAGATACAATTGCTGCAGCCGTTCCTGACGCTGGCGGGCGGTGCGCTGATCCTGTCCGAGCCGCTTGACGCCCCCACCATCGCCTTCGCGGTAGCGGTGATCGGCGTCGTGGCCCTTGGCCGCCGCGCCGCCGTGCGCCAGGGCGCACCCGCCCCGGAAACGTTCCCAGTCCGTCCAGGACGCATTCACTGACCAGGAGTCCCACACATGTCCGTCTACGACACCCTTGCCCGCCTCGGCGTCGAACTGCCGACCGCCAACGCCCCTGCCGCAGCCTACGTGATGGCCGCTCAGACCGGCAACACCGTATTCCTGTCGGGCCATATCGCCCGCAAGGACGGCAAGGTATGGGCCGGCAAGCTGGGCAAGGACATCGACACCGAATCCGGCAAGGCCGCCGCGCGCGCCATCGCCATCGACCTGCTGGCCACGCTGCATGCGCATGTTGGCGACCTGAACCGCGTCACCCGCATCGTCAAGGTGATGAGCCTGGTCAACTCCACCCCCGAGTTCACCGAGCAGCACCTGGTCACCAACGGCGCTTCCGAGTTCCTGGCCGAGGTCTTCGGCGAAAAGGGCAAGCACGCGCGCAGCGCCTTCGGCGTGGCGCAGGTGCCGCTGGGCGCCTGTGTCGAGATCGAAATGATCGTCGAAGTGCAGTAATTTCCGCCGGCCGGCGCGGGCGACCGCGACTGGCCGGCCTTGCCACACAGAAACACCCTCCCCAGACCAGAAGAGACACATCATGAAATGGGCCATCTCCCGCCGGGCGCAGCAACTGACCAGCTCGGCCATCCGCGAAATCCTCAAGGTCACCGAGCGTCCGGAAGTCATTTCGTTCGCCGGCGGCCTGCCGTCGCCGGCCTCGTTCCCGGTAGCGGCCATGGAGGCAGCGACGGCCCGCGTATTCGCCGACAACCCGCAGGCGGCGCTGCAATACGCCGCGACCGAAGGCTACCTGCCGCTGCGTGAATTCGTCGCCAGGCGCCACGGCGTGGGCGTCGAGCGCGTGCTGATCGTCACCGGTTCGCAGCAGGCGCTGGACCTGATCGCCAAGGTGATGATCGACCCGGGCAGCAAGGTGATGGTAGAAACCCCCAGCTACCTCGGCGCGCTGCAGGCGTTCTCGCTGTTCGAGCCGGAATTCGTCTCGATCCCGACCGACGACAAGGGCCTGGTGCCCGAGGCGCTGACGCCCGAGCTGACCGCCGGCGCGCGCTTCCTGTACGCCCTGCCCAACTTCCAGAACCCGACCGGGCGCCGCCTGCCGCTGGAGCGCCGCCAGGCGCTGGTGGCACGCGCTCAGGAACTGGGCGTGCTGGTGGTGGAAGACGATCCGTACGGCGCGCTCAGCTACACCGGCGACCAGCTGCCGACGCTGCTGTCGATGAACCCGGATGGCGTGATCTACATGGGCTCGTTCTCCAAGATCCTGGCTCCCGGCATGCGCCTGGGCTACGTGATCGCCCCGCCCGAGCTGCACTTCAAGCTGTGCCAGGCCAAGCAGGCATCGGACCTGCACACGCCGACGTTCACGCAGCGCGTGGCCTACGAGACCGTGCGCGACGGCCTGCTCGACCGCCATATCCCGACCATCCGCGAGCTTTACAGCAAGCAGTGCCAGACCATGCTGGATGCGCTCAAGCGCCACATGCCGGAAGGCGTGACCTGGAACACGCCCGAAGGCGGCATGTTCATCTGGATGGAGCTGCCCGAGGGGCTGGACAGCATGGCTATCCTGGAA
The DNA here is from genome assembly GCF_017814975.1 of Cupriavidus consociatus. Lineage (GTDB taxonomy): Bacteria > Pseudomonadota > Gammaproteobacteria > Burkholderiales > Burkholderiaceae > Cupriavidus > Cupriavidus consociatus. The sequence goes on along the minus strand of NZ_JAGIQA010000012.1, from coordinate 213,068 downwards.
GAGGCGGTGAAGCGCAATGTGGCGTATGTGCCGGGCGCGCCGTTCTACGCCAGCAACCCGAAGCGCAATGCGCTGCGCCTGGCCTTCGTCACGGTGCCGCCCGAGCGCATCGAGCAGGGCGTGGCGATCCTGGGCGAACTGTTCCGCGAGTCCATCGCCGCCGCTGCCGCCAAGCAACCGCGCGCGGCCTGACGCCGCACGGGCGCGCGCATTCCAGGAGCCGACATGCTGCGTATCTGGGGCCGACTCTCCTCCATCAACGTGCAGAAGGTGGTCTGGTGCGCGCGCGAGCTGCACCTGGACCATGAGCGCGTCGATATCGGCGTGAACAAGGGCGACCTCGACACCGAGGCCTACGTCCGCCTGAACCCGAACCGCCAGATCCCGGTGATCGAGGATTTCCGCGGCACGGACGTGGGCGGCGAGCCCTTCGTGCTGTGGGAATCGAACGCGATCGTGCGCTACCTGTGCGCGCGCTACGGCGAGGGCACGCTGTGGCCCGAAGACGTCAAGGCGCGCGCCTCGGCCGACCGCTGGATGGACTGGCAGACTACGGCCTTCAGCCCGGCGATGGTGACGGCGTTCCTGAACCTGGTGCGCAAGCCCGCCGCAGAGCGCGACGACGCCGACATCCGGGCCTCGTGCGCGCGCACCGAGCCGCTGGCCGACCTGCTCGACAAGGCGCTGGCGGGCCGCGAGTTCATCGGCGGCGACCGCTTCACCATGGCCGACATCTCGCTGGCCTGCGCCGCGCACCGCTGGATGGGCTTGCCGGTCCCGCACCAGCCGCGGCCGGACCTGGAGCGGTGGCTGGCGGCAATGCGCGCCCGCCCTGCCGCCGGCGGCATCCTGGAACTGCCGCTGCGCTGAGCGGCGGCAGTTTTTTCCTTGCGCTGCTTCTGCCTGCCTACTTCGCGGCGCGCGAGCCCGAAGTCGCCGTAAAGATCCCCAGCCCGATAAACGCCGCACCCGTCAGGTAGCGGCCGAATGCGCGCGCCCGCCCGGCGCGGCGCAGCGCCGGCATTACCGCGGCCGCGGCCATGACGTAGCAGGCGTCAGTGGTGGCGGCGATCAGCACAAAGGCCACGCCCAGCGCCAGGCTCTGCGCCAGCGCCGAACCGGCCGGGTTCATGAACTGCGGCAGGAAGGCGGCGAAGAAGATCGCGGTCTTGGGGTTGAGCAGCGCCACCACGAAGCCGTCGCGCATCACCTGGCGCAGGCTGCGCTGCGCCACCTCCGGCGTGCCACCGTCTGCCGCGGTGCCGCCGCCCCGCAGCGCACGGATGCCCAGCCAGATCAGGTAGGCCGCCCCCGCATACTTGACCACCGAGAACGCCAGCGCGGAGACCGAGAACAGCACCGCCAGCCCCAGCGATGCGCCGATGGCGTTGCCCAGGTTGCCCAGCGCCACCGCGCCGATCGACGCCAGCCCGGCCTGCCGGCCTTGCGCCAGCGTGCGCGTCACGATGTAGACCACGGCCGGGCCGGGAGTGATGGCCAGCGCCAGGCTGGCCAGCACGAAGGCGGTCAGCAGCGGCCACGCGGGCAGGAATTCAGTCATTGGGCAGCCTCGTTCGGTATGGGGGTGCGGGCGGCGCCCGCTTGATGGCGAACGACAGTATGCGCCGCCCGGCCGCACTCGCGCCAGTCCTCGCCATGGCTGCCGGGCCAGTCATCCGGGCCGCGCGCAGGCGGGCATACTTTTGCAACAGGCGCCGTTTAGAGTACTCTCACCGGTGTGCCGGGTACGCCCCGCGTGCGCTGTAATTCCCTCAGGGAAACCCTGACCCCTGAATGTGGCTCATGCCATGCATGACGCAATGTACGTCGGCGAACACGGAACCCGTTCCTACAATCGCTGGTTCTTTCCCGGCCGCGGCGGATGCCGCACGCCGGTGCAAAGCGCAAGCGGGTCGCCCAGGGCACATAGATCGCCCGGGCTCCCCGAGCCAACCTGAGGAGGATTTCGATCGTGTGGAGTCAAGTCTATGACCCGCTGGGCAATATGGCGCTGTCGACCATTGCCGCGGGCATTCCGGTTGCCGTGCTGCTGGCAGCGCTGGCGTTCTTTCATATGCAGGCACACCTGGCAGCCGGACTGGCACTGGTGATGGGCATCATCGTGGCATCGACGGTGTTCGGCATGCCGGCGGCGATGGCCGGCAAGGCCGCGGGGCTCGGCATCGTCTCGGGGCTGTTCCCGATCGGCTGGATCGTGCTGAACATCATCTTCCTGCACCGGCTCACCACGCTGAACGGATCGTTCAAGGTGCTGCAGAACTCGATCTCCGGCATCACCGAGGACCGCCGCCTGCAGCTGCTGCTGGTGGCGTTCAGCTTTGGCGCCTTCTTCGAGGGTGCGGCCGGCTTCGGCACGCCGGTGGCCGTGACCGGCGCCATCCTGATCGGCCTCGGCTTTTCGCCGCTGGCCGCCTCGGGGCTGGCACTGATCGCCAATACCGCGCCGGTGGCCTATGGCGCGCTGGGCGCGCCCATCATCGGCCTGGCTTCGGTGACCGGCCTTGACCTGCTAGACCTGTCGGCCATGATTGGCCGACAGCTGCCGTTCTTCTCGGTGATCGTGCCGTTCTGGCTGATCTGGGCCTTTGCCGGCTTCCGCGGCATGCTGGCGATCTGGCCGGCGATCCTGGTCGCGGGCGTGAGCTTCGCCATCCCGCAGTTCCTGGTGTCGAACTTCCATGGCCCGTGGCTGGTGGACGTGATCGCGGCGCTGGTGTCGATGGGCTCGCTGACGCTGTTCCTGAAGATCTGGCATCCGAAGGAAATCTGGACTTCGACCAAGATCCTGGGCCGCCACGACGACTCCAAGGTCGACCACCCCGAAGCGCTCGAAGCCGACGCCCGCGCCAGCGCCGCCTCGGCCGGCATCTCGGTGGCGAAGGCCTGGATGCCGTGGGTGATCCTGACGGTGTTCGTGTTCGTCTGGGGCATCCCCGAGTTCAAGAAGCTGATGGATAGCCTGTGGGCGTGGAAATTCCCGGTCCCGGGCCTGGACAAGGCCATCGTCAAGGTGCCGCCGGTGGTGCCCAAGGAAGTCATCGAAGGCGCCGTGTTCAACTTCAACGTGCTGTCGATGGCCGGCACCGGCATCTTTGTCTCGGCCATCGCTGGCGGCCTGCTGATGGGCTACTCGGTGCCGCGCCTGTTCAAGGAGTACTGGGAAACCATCAAGCTGGTGCGCTACTCGCTGCTGACCATCTGCGCGATGTTCGGCGTCGGCTACCTGACCCGCTACTCGGGCCTCGATGCCACCCTGGGCCTGGCCTTCGCCCACACCGGCGTGTTCTACCCGCTGTTCGGCACCATGCTGGGCTGGCTGGGCGTGGCGCTGACCGGCTCGGACACGGCCTCGAACGTGCTGTTCGGCGGCCTGCAGAAGACCACCGCCGAGCAGCTGGGCCTGTCGCCGGTGCTGATGGCGTCGGCCAACAGCTCGGGCGGCGTGATGGGCAAGATGATCGACGCGCAGTCCATCGTGGTGGCCTCCACGGCAACCAAGTGGTACGGCCACGAAGGCGACATCCTGCGCTACGTGTTCTTCCACTCGATCGTGCTGGCGATCCTGGTGGGCCTGTTCGTGACGCTGCAGGCCTACGTGCCGCCGTTCACGCACATGGTGATCCACCACCCCTGATTGCCCTGCCGCCGCGGAAGTTTCGGCATCTCGTTTCAGTCAAGGCCCCGCCGCTGGCGGGGCTTTTCCATTGGGCAACGCGCGTATCATGTTGCGTCTGATCCGCCGCAAGCGCCCCCGGGGTCCCACAAGCCGGCTGGGCGCGCCGTGGCACACAACGGGAACCTGCCATGTTGCGTCGCCTGGAAAGACTGATCGACCCGTTCCGCCACATGCCTGACCGCGAGCCGCCAGGCCAGGTCCTGCGCTTCTACACCTGGTACTTGCGCGAAGTCTGGGGCGTGTTCGTGCTGCTGTTGCTGGTGGGCCTGGTCGGCGCGCTGATCGAGGTGGCGCTGTTCAGCTTCCTCGGCCGGCTGGTCGACATGGCGCAGAGCACGCCAGGCGCGGAATTCTTCACCCGGCATCGCGACGAACTGGTGTGGATGCTGGTGGTGGCAGTGCTGCTGCGTCCCATCTTCTTCGGCCTGCATGACGTTCTGGTGCACCAGGTCATCAATCCCAGCCTGTCCAACCTGATCCGCTGGCAGAACCACCGCTACGTGCTCAAGCAGAGCCTGTCGTTCTTCCAGAACGACTTTGCCGGGCGCATCGCCCAGCGCATCATGCAGACCGGCTTCTCGCTGCGCGACTCCGCCGTGCAGGCGGTCGACGCGCTGTGGCACGTGGTGATCTACGCGGTCAGTTCGCTGGTGCTGTTCGCGCAGGCCGACTGGCGGCTGATGATCCCGCTGCTGCTCTGGATCGTCTGCTACGTGGCCGCGCTGCTGTATTTCGTGCCGCGCGTGAAGGAGCGCTCGGTGATCGCCACCGAATCGCGCTCGCGGCTGATGGGGCGCATCGTCGATGGCTATACCAACATCACCACGCTCAAGCTGTTCGCCCATACCCGGCAGGAAGAAGACTACGCGCGCGACGCCATGGCCGAGCAGACCGAGAAGACGCGCCAGGCCGGGCGCATGGTCAGCGGCATGGACGTCACCATCACCGCGATGAACGGCGCGCTGATCGCCGGCACCACCGGGCTGGCGGTTTGGCTGTGGAGCACCGGGCATGTCACCACCGGCGCGATCGCGCTGACCACGGGGCTGGTGATCCGCATCAACAATATGTCCGGCTGGATCATGTGGGTGGTCAACGGCATCTTCGAGAACGTCGGGCAGGTGCAGGACGGCATGAAGACCATCGCCGTGCCGCGCCAGGTCACCGACCGCGCCAGGGCGCAACCGCTGCGCGTGACGCAGGGCGAAGTCCGCTTCGAGCAGGTGGGGTTCCACTATGGCAAGGGCTCGGGCGTGATCGAAGGCGTCAACCTGACGGTGCGGCCGGGCGAGAAGATCGGGCTGGTCGGCCCTTCCGGCGCCGGCAAGTCGACGCTGGTCAACCTGCTGCTGCGGCTCTATGACGTGGAAAGCGGCCGCATCCTGATCGACGGGCAGGACATCGCCGATGTCACGCAGGAAAGCCTGCGCGCGCAGATCGGCATGGTGACGCAGGACACCTCGCTGCTGCACCGCTCGATCCGTGAGAACCTGCTGTATGGCAAACCCTCCAGCACCGAGGCCGAGCTGGCCGAAGCGCTGCACCGCGCCCGCGCGGACGAGTTCACTCCTGACCTGATCGATGCCCACGGCAATACCGGGCTGGAAGCGCAGGTGGGCGAGCGCGGCGTGAAGCTGTCAGGCGGACAGCGCCAGCGCATCGCGATTGCGCGGGTGCTGCTGAAGAACGCACCGATCCTGATTCTGGACGAAGCGACCTCGGCGCTGGACTCGGAAGTGGAAGCGGCGATCCAGGACAGCCTGGAAACGCTGATGCAAGGCAAGACAGTGATCGCCATCGCGCACCGGCTGTCGACGATCGCACGCATGGACCGGCTGGTGGTGCTGGACAACGGGCACATCGTGGAGAACGGCACGCACGCGGAGTTGCTCGCGCATGGGGGACTGTATGCGCGGCTGTGGGCGCACCAGACGGGGGGATTTGTGGGGGTGGATTGAGATGTTGCCCGCCAGGTTGGGGACTCCCTCTCCCGCTTGCCGGAGAGGGTTGGGGTGAGGGCGGAAGCGTCTTCGAAGTCAAGCCTGCGGTATGCCACCGCCTGCCCTCACCCCCTGCCCCTCTCCCGCAAGCGGGAGAGGGGCGCAAACCAGCAGGCCATTCAATTGCCGCCGGCAGGCTCCACCCGCACCGGATCGATGCGCGGCTCCTTCAGCCTGGCCTCGATCTGCTTGCCCTTGCGCGCGCGCTTGCCGACATACGGCAGCAGCGTTTGCCCGGCCAGCTTCTGCGACGAAGGCTTGCCGCCTCGGCCCGCGCCCGACAGCATCAGCCCCGGCGCGCCCACGGCAACCGCCTGCAGCAGCTTCTCCTTGGGCTCCAGCTCCATCAGGATCACGCCGCGGCCACCGGCCGACAGCACCTTGACCTCGTCCAGCGCCACCAGCAGCAGGCGGCCATTGCCGGACAGGCAGGCCGCGTGCGTGGCCTCGTCGCCGATCGGCCCCGGCGGCAGCGGGGCATCGCCGTCGTCCAGCGTCAGGAACGACTTGCCGCCCTTCTGCCGGCCGGTCATGTCGCCCACCGTGGTCTGGAAGCCGTTGCCGCCGGCGGTGGCGATCAGCACGCGCTGGCTGGCGCTGCCGGCAAAGGTGTGCGCCACCTGGCTGCCGGACTGCAGCTCGATCAGCGTGGTGATGGGCACCCCGTCGCCGCGCCCGCCCGGCAGGCTGGACACCGGCACGGAATAGACCCGGCCATTGGTGCCGAACACCAGCAGCACGTCGACGGTGCGGCAGTCGAAGGTGTTGTAGAGCGCATCGCCCGCCTTGAAGGTGAACTGCTGCGGATCGTGGCCATGCCCCTGGCGCGTGCGCACCCAGCCCTTCTGCGACATGATCACTGTCACCGGCTCGTCGATCACGCGCACTTCGGCCGCGGCGCGGCGCTGTTCCTGGATCAGCGTGCGGCGCGGGTCCTTGTCTTCCGGGCTGTACTGCTTGGCGTCGGTCTCGATTTCCTTGATGATGCGACGGCGCATCATGGTCTCGGACTTGAGCAGCACGTCCAGGTCGGCCTGCTCTTCGCGCAGGTCCTTCAGTTCCTTCTCGATCTTGATCGCTTCCAGCCGCGCCAGCTGGCGCAGGCGGATTTCCAGGATGTCCTCGGCCTGGCGGTCGGTCAGCTCGAAGGCTGCGATCAGCGCGGGCTTGGGCTCGTCGCTCTCGCGGATGATGCGGATCACCTCGTCGATATTGAGCAGCACCAGCATCCGGCCTTCGAGAATGTGGATGCGGTCCTCGACCTTGCCCAGCCGATGGCGCGTGCGGCGCGTGACCGTGTCGAAGCGGAACGCGATCCACTCGCCCAGGATCTCGCGCAGGCCTTTCTGGCGCGGGCGGCCATCGGTGCCGATCATCACCAGGTTGATCGGCGCGCCCGATTCCAGGCTGGTATGCGCCAGCAACGCCTGGATAAACTCCTGCTGGTCGATGTTCTTGCTCTTGGGCTCGAACACCAGCCGCACCGGCGCGTCCTTGCCGGATTCATCGCGCACCGCGTCCAGCACTGCCAGCACGGTGGCCTTGAGCTGCTGCTGGTCCGGCGTCAGCGCCTTCTTGCCGGCCTTGATCTTGGGATTGGTGATTTCCTCGATCTCTTCCAGCACCTTCTGCGTGGAAGTATTCGGCGGCAGTTCGTTCACCACCATCTGCCACTGGCCACGCGCCAGTTCCTCGATGGTCCAGCGCGCGCGCACCTTCAGGCTGCCGCGGCCGTTCTCGTAGATCTGGGCAATATCCGCCGCCGGCGAGATGATCTGGCCGCCGCCGGGATAGTCCGGCCCCGGCATCAGCGCCAGCAGCTCGGCCAGCGAGATGCTCGGGTTGCGGATCATCGCCACGGTGGCCGCGGCGACTTCGCGCAGGTTGTGCGGCGGGATCTCGGTGGCCATGCCGACCGCGATGCCGGAGGCGCCATTAAGCAGCACGAACGGCAGCCGCGCCGGCAGCAGCTTCGGCTCCTGCATCGAGCCGTCGTAATTGGGGATGAAGTCGACCGTGCCCTGGTCGATCTCGTCGAGCAGCAGCCGCGAGATCGGCGTCAGGCGCGCTTCGGTGTAGCGCATCGCCGCCGCGCCGTCGCCGTCGCGCGAGCCGAAGTTGCCCTGGCCGTCGATCAGCGGGTAGCGCAGCGAGAAGTCCTGCGCCAGGCGCACCAGCGCGTCATAGGCGGACTGGTCGCCGTGCGGGTGGAACTTGCCCAGCACGTCGCCGACCACGCGCGCCGACTTGACCGGCTTGGCATCGGCGCGCAGGCCCATCTCGTGCATCGCGAACAGGATGCGGCGCTGCACCGGCTTCTGGCCGTCGGCCACTTCCGGCAGCGCGCGGCCCTTGACCACGCTGACGGCGTAGTCGAGGTAGGCGCGCTCGGCGTAGCGGGCCAGCGTCAGCGAATCGGCCGGCTCTTCAGGTTGAAACGTGATGTCTTGTTGTTCCATGGATAGGCAAGAATTCGGCGCGCCATGTTGAAGCAGCGCGCCGGGTTGCTTGTTGTTCAGTCACGCCGGTCAGGGCATGTCGCGCCGTCCGCCGAGCACCATTTTCACGCGCGGGCCGTCGGCAGCGGCACTGGCGCGCATCGGCCGCGCGCCCTGCGCGGACTGCGACGGTTGGTAGAACCGATAAAACTGCAGCACGGTGCTGACATACTGCCGCGTCTCGGGGTACGGCGGAATCCGGTTGTTGTAGCGCTGCACCGCGCCCTCGCCCGCGTTGTAGGCCGCCAGCACCAGCTCAAGGTCGTTCGGGAACAGCTGCATCAGCCAGCGCAGGTAGCGCACCCCGGCGGTGATGTTGGTGCGCGGATCGGCCAGTTTCTGCTCGACCGTGCGGCGCGGATCGGCGCTGACGCCGAAGCGCGCGCCGGTGTCGGGAATTACCTGCATCAGCCCGATCGCGCCCTTGGGCGAGACCGCGCCGGGATTGAAGCCCGATTCCACCGCCATCACCGCCTTGACCAGCGCGGGATCGACGTCCTGCTTGCTGGCGATCTGGTGGATCAGCGGCTCGACGGTCTTGATGTTGGGATGGTTGACGACGTAGCGGTAGAGCTTGTGCTGCTCGAGGTCGATGTCGCCTGCGTCGCCCATGCCGGCCTGCGCCTTGCCCCGCTGGATCGCGGCCAGCCGCGCGCTGTCGAGCTTGCCGCCATCTCTCATGAACAGCTTGTAGCGCGCGTCCAGCTTCTGGTCGGCAAAGTGCGCCACGCCGTCGGCGTCGATAAAGCCCCACAGCTCGGCGTGCGCCGCCGGCGCACAGGCGAGCCCGGCCAGCGCCAGCACGGCGGCTGCCGCGTTGCGCCATGGTTTGCCGGGGGATCTCGTCGTCATCGTGCGTGCCTGCTGGTCTGGCGAACCGGGGGATTATCCCCCCAATCGCGGGCCGGCGCTCCGGCGTCAGATATCGGCCTCGACTTCGTTGCCCTTCTCTTCCAGCCAGCTGCGGCGCTGCGCGGCCTCGCCCTTGCCCATGAGCATGTTCATCATCTCCACGGTCTGCGGCAGGTCATATTCGCCCAGCGTCACGGGCAGCAAGCGGCGCGTGTCGGGGTTCATGGTGGTTTCCCACAGCTGCTCGGCGCTCATCTCGCCCAGGCCCTTGAAGCGCGAGATCTGCCAGCTGCCATCCTTGACGCCGTCCTTGACCAGCTTGTCCTGGATGGCCACCAGTTCGCCTTCATCCAGCGCGTACAGTTTCTGTGCCGGCTTCTTGCCGCGCGCGGGGGCATCGACACGGAACAGCGGCGGCCGCGCCACATAGACGTTGCCGGCCTCGATCAGCTTGGGGAAGTGACGGAAAAACAGCGTCAGCAGCAGCACCTGGATATGCGCGCCGTCCACGTCCGCATCCGACAGGATGCTGATCTTGCCGTAGCGCAGGTTGGACAGGTCGGGTTCATCGTTGGCGCCATGCGGATCCACGCCGATCGCCACTGCGATGTCGTGCACCTCATTGTTCGCGAACAGGCGGTCGCGCTCGGTCTCCCAGGTGTTGAGCACCTTGCCGCGCAGCGGCAGGATGGCCTGGAACTCCTTGTCGCGGCCCATCTTGGCCGAGCCGCCGGCGGAATCGCCCTCGACCAGGAACAGCTCGTTGCGGGTCACGTCGGTGGACTCGCAGTCGGTCAGCTTGCCGGGCAGCACGGCCACGCCCGAGCCCTTCTTTTTCTCGACCTTCTGCGCCGCACGCGTGCGCGCCTGCGCCTGGCGGATCACCAGCTCGGCCAGCTTCTTGCCGTACTCGACATGGTGGTTCAGCCACAGCTCCAGCGCCGGGCGGCTGAAGGTGGAGACCAGCCGCACCGCGTCGCGGCTGTTCAGCCGTTCCTTGATCTGGCCCTGGAACTGCGGGTCGAGCACCTTGGCCGACAGCACGAACGAAGCGCGCGCGAACACGTCTTCGCTCATCAGCTTGACGCCCTTGGGCTGCAGCGCGTGCATCTCGATAAAGCTCTTGACCGCCTGGAACAGGCCTTCGCGCAGGCCGGATTCATGCGTGCCGCCGGCCGGCGTGGGGATCAGGTTGACGTAGGACTCGCGCACCGGCGCGCCATCCTCGGTCCAGGCCACCACCCACGACGCGCCTTCGCCGTCGGCAAAGCCTTCTTCGCCCGGGTTGGCATCGGGGTCGGCGAAATGCTCGCCCTCGAACATCGGGATCACCAGTTCCGAGCCGCTGCCCTGGGCCAGCGCTTCGACCAGGTAGCCCTTCAGGCCCTGGTCGTACTGCCAGGTCTGGGTTTCGCCGCTCTTCTCGATCACCAGCGTCACCTTGACGCCGGGCAGCAGCACGGCCTTGCTGCGCAGCAGCCGCTGCAACTCGGCCTGCGGGATCGCGGCCGAATCGAAATACTTCGCGTCCGGCCACACCTGCACGCGCGTGCCATTCTTCTTCTCGCCGCGCTCGAGCTTGCGCGAGGCCAGCGGCGAGGTCACGTCGCCGCCGGAGAAGGTCAGCGTCGAGTTCATGCCGTCGCGCCAGACGGTCACGTCCAGCTGCGTCGACAGCGCGTTGGTCACCGACACGCCCACGCCGTGCAGGCCGCCCGAGAAGGCATAGGCGCCGCCCTTGCCCTTGTCGAACTTGCCGCCGGCATGCAGCCGGGTAAAGACGATCTCGACCACCGGCACGCCTTCTTCCGGGTGGATGCCCACCGGGATGCCGCGGCCGTCGTCCTCCACGCTGACGCTGCCGTCGCGATGCAGGGTCACCAGGATCTCGGAGCCGTGGCCGCCCAGGGCCTCGTCGGAGGCGTTGTCGATCACCTCCTGCACGATATGCAGGGGGTTGTCGGTCCGGGTGTACATGCCGGGGCGCTGCTTGACCGGCTCCAGGCCCTTCAGGACCCGGATGGAAGATTCGCTGTACTGACTGGTTTTGCTCGCCATGGAGTCGCTACGAAAGTGGATGTCCCGGCTGCCGCGGGCGTACAACTGTGCACGCGCCGGGGCACCGGGCACTGCATTGTAATGGATGCCGGCGGCGGTATTCCCGCTGAAAGGCGCGTGCCGCTGCCATCGGGGCCCGGCGCCGCATTTGCCACGGCACCGCCACTTTTTACCGTGCCGCCGCCTTCAAAGGGCGGCGTACGCGTTTTCCGCGCCCGGGGTAAACTCGCCACCACCCGGCCCATGGCAAGCCTGATTGCCGTCCCGGCACGGTCCACAACAAGCACAGACAATCCCTGCCGGCGCCGCGCCACCGCGCGGTCAGCCGCACACCGAGCCAAGACATGCAAAACCGACAACTCTCCCTGAGCACCGTGCTGGTGTGCGGGGGCCTGCTCGTAACGCTCTCGATGGGCATCCGCCACGGCTTCGGCCTGTTCAACCTGCCGATCACGCAGGCGCACGGCTGGAACCGCGAGACCTTCGCCTTCGCGCTGGCGCTGCAGAACCTGATGTGGGGCGCCAGCCAGCCCTTCGCCGGCGCGCTGGCCGACAAGTTCGGCTCGCTGCGCATCATGCTGGTCGGCGTGGCGCTGTACGTGGCCGGCCTGGTGGTCATGGCGCTGGCGACCAGCGGCACAGCCTTTGCCACCGGCGCCGGGGTGATGATCGGCATCGCCCAGTCGGGCACCACCTACAGCATTGTCTATGGCGTGATCGGCCGCGTGGCCAGCCCCGAGAAGCGCGTGTGGGCGATGGGCATTGCCGCCGCGGCCGGCTCGTTCGGGCAGTTCCTGATGATCCCGGTGGAACAGGGGCTGATTTCCGGCCTGGGCTGGCAGAACGCGCTGTATGTGATGGCGCTGATGGCCTGCGTGATGCTGCCGCTGGCGCTGACCCTGCGCGAACCGCCCGAGATGGCGCACGGCGCCGGCCAGCACCAGACCATCGGCCAGGCGATCCATGAAGCCTTCAGCAACCGCAATTTCCAGCTGCTGACGCTGGGCTACTTCGTGTGCGGCTTCCAGGTGGTGTTTATCGGCGTGCACCTGGCGCCGTACCTGAAGGACCAGGGCCTGACCGACCCGAAGGTGGCCGTGGTGGCGCTGGCGCTGATCGGGCTGTTCAACGTGTTCGGCACCTATACCGCCGGCGCCATGGGCCAGCGGCTGCCCAAGCGCTACCTGCTCGCGTTCATCTACCTGGCGCGCGCGGTCGTGATCGCCGGCTACCTGCTGTTGCCGCTGACGGTGGCCAGCACCTGGGTGTTCGCGGCGCTGATGGGCTTCCTGTGGCTGTCGACGGTGCCGCTGACCAACGGCATCATCGCGCAGGTGTTCGGGGTGAAGTACCTGTCGATGCTGTCGGGGGTGGTGTTCTTTTCGCACCAGATCGGCAGCTTCCTGGGGGCGTGGCTTGGCGGCTATCTCTATGACCGCACCGGCGGGTACAACACGGTGTGGCTGATTTCGATCGGGCTGGGGGTGATGGCGGCGCTGGTCAACCTGCCGATCCGGGAGCAGGCGCTGGTGCGCACCCAGCCGGCGGCGGCATGATGGTGGCGGCCCGCGCGCGCATGGCGAAGGCAGCCTTGCTGGCGGTGCTGGCGGGGGTGCTGGCGCTTGGGTTCGTGGGGTATCTGCGGCCGTCGTTCATGGTCGATCTGACCAATATGGTGCTGGGTTGGTGTGGGTGAGACTTTGGGCGCTACGATCGCTGTTTATGACATGCTATCGGCCGTTGAACCGCCTGGTTCCGCTCTCCTGGGCGGGTCACTTTTTGGCCGAGCGCCAAGAAGTAACCAAAAAACGCGTCGCCTGAGCGGCTGGCTATCAAGTTGGCGGCGTGGGTGGTACGGACGGTGGCGATTTCCGTTCGATGTGGCTGGTGTTTCGAACCTGCTACGCCAGGTGAGTTTGAGATCGTGGCTGCGTCGACCCACTATTGAACGATCCCCGTGCAGGGCGTAGGCCGCCTGCTGCTGGCGTCAACGCAGGAACGCCTGCGGCTGCGCTGCGCGCCGGCAGTACCGGGGATTTAGGGCTCGGGCACGGAGTGCGTCGCTGCGCTCGCACAGCGCCGTCGTGAAAGACGCCGGCCCCGAAGCCGGGCGAGGACGTGGGCGGCAACCGTGCCTATAGGGCCGGCCGGCCGGCGCGCAGCGCAGCCGTAGGCGTTCCTACCATGCCGCCAGCAGCAGGGGCCACCCACAGCTCTGGGCTCGTTCAATCCCCGCATCAATCCCAAGCCACCGTGGCGCACCACGGCGTCAGGCAGTCCTGCCCTGCAACGAAGCCAAGCCCCGTACGAAAGCCTCAGCTCACTACGATAAGGGTGGCCGCCCGCAGGGCAGTCAACGCGCTTTTTGGTTACTTTTTGCCGCTCGGGCAAAAAGTGACCCGCCCAGGAGGGCGGAACCCAGCGGTTCAACGGCCGACAGCATGCCACCCACCGCGACACCGGCGCTTAAACAAGCCAAGAGCATGTACCCCTTATACCCCCTCCCCCTTCACCTTCCCCTCCAACACCTCCCACCTCTCCAGCGCCTCCAGCAGCTCCATCTCGATCTCGTCATGCCGCGTGGCCAACTGCGCGGCCCTGGTCGCGTCGCTGACGTAGAGCGAGCCATCCTCCAACTGCCCCGAAATCGTCTTCTGCTCGGTTTCCAGCGCAGCGATACGCTCCGGCAAGCCGTCCAGCTCGCGCTGCTCCTTGTATGACAGCTTGACGGTCCGGTTGGCACCGCGCGCCTCGCGCGAATCCTTGCCCTTGGCCGGCTCGGCCGCCTTCTGCTCCGGCTTGCTCGCCGCCTGGATCGACGCGGCACGGGCCGATTGCTCGACCCAGTCGGAATAGCCGCCCACCGACTCGCGCCATACGCCTTCGCCCTCGGCGGCGATGGTGGACGTCACCACGTTGTCCAGGAACGCACGGTCGTGCGAGACCAGGAACACCGTGCCGCTGTAGTCCTGCAGCAGTTCTTCCAGCAGCTCCAGCGTATCGATATCGAGGTCGTTGGTCGGCTCGTCCAGTACCAGCACGTTGGCCGGCCGCGCGAACAGCCGCGCCAGCAGCAGGCGGTTGCGCTCGCCGCCCGACAGCGACTTGACCGGCGAACGCGCGCGTTCCGGCGCGAACAGGAAGTCGCCCAGGTAGCTCATCACGTGCTTGCGCTGGCCGTTGACCTCGACCCAGTCGCTGCCCGGGCTGATGGTGTCGGCCAGCGATTTTTCCAGGTCGAGCGCAGTGCGCATCTGGTCGAAGTACGCCACCTGCAGGTTGCTGCCGTTGCGCACCGTGCCGCTATCCGGCGCCAGCTCGCCCAGGATCAGGCGCAGCAGCGTGGTCTTGCCGGCGCCATTGGGGCCGATCAGGCCGACCTTGTCGCCGCGCATGATGGTGGCGGTGAAATCCCGCACCACCACCTTGTCGCCATAGGCCTTGTTCACATCGGTCAGCTCGGACACGATCTTGCCGGAGCGGTCGGCCTGCGACACCTCCAGCTTGACGTTGCCCTGCACCTCGCGGCGCGCGGCGCGCTCGGTGCGCATCGCCACCAGCCGCTGGATGCGCGACACGCTGCGCGTGCGACGCGCCTCCACGCCCTTGCGGATCCACACTTCTTCCTGCGCCAGCAGCTTGTCGAACTTGGCCTGCTCGACCTGCTCGGCGGCCAGCATTTCTTCCTTGCGCGCCTGGTACGCGGCAAAGTTGCCCGGGAAAGACACCAGCCGGCCGCGGTCCAGTTCGACGATGCGGGTGGCCACGCGGTCCAGGAAGGCGCGGTCATGGGTGATCAGCAGCACGCTTCCGCGGAACGCCAGCAGCAGGTCTTCCAGCCAGCGGATGGCTTCCACGTCGAGGTGGTTGGTCGGCTCGTCCAGCAGCAGGATGTCGGGTTCGGCCACCAGCGCCTGCGCCAGCGCCACCCGCTTCTGCAGGCCGCCGGAGAGCGCGTCGACGCGCGTGTGCGAGTCCAGCCCCAGCCGGGCCAGCGTGGTTTCCACGCGGGTGCGCAGCTGCCAGGCGCCGGTGGCGTCCAGCTCGGACTGCAGCCGGTGCAGTTCGGCCAGCGCCGCTTCGTCGTCGTGGTGCTCGGCGACGCGATCGGCAGCGGCCTCGTAGCGCATCAGCAGGTCGTGCGCGTCGCCCATGCCCTGAGACACCGCGTCGAACACGGTAATGCCCGGCTCGAACTGCGGCTCCTGCGGCACGTAGGCGCTGGTGACGCCGCTCTGGCGCGCGATCAGTCCGTCGTCCGGCGCAGACAGCCCGGCCACGATCTTCAGCAGCGAGGACTTGCCCGAGCCATTGCGCCCGATCAGGCCCACGCGCTCGCCGGCCTCCAGCGAAAAATCGGCGTGGTCGAGCAAAGCCACGTGCCCGAAGGCGAGCTGGGCGTCGGTGATGGAAAACAGGGCCATGGGAGAAGACGACGAATGGAAAGACGGAGCCGGATGGGAGGGGGATGGGTTGCCGGGCATGGCGCGGCAGCCCGCATTGTAGACGACCCCGGCCACAGGCGGCCCCCGGTGGAGCGGCCCTGGGCAGGCGGCCAAAAAAGAAGGGCCCGCGCACTGCGGGCCCAAGAGTCTCTCCTCGGTGCCCTGCTCGCAAGGCACGCAAGCAGAATATCAATGCGCCCGGCCCCGCTCCAGTCGGACAACTCCGTAAGGGAAAGTCCCGTCAACCCGGGCGTTGCTCGCCGGGCACGCCTGCCGCGCCGGCAGTTGTCCGCACCCGGCGCCGCGTGGAACAATGGCTCGTCCTGCACCCGGGGTGCCGGCACGACAAGCAAGACAACGCAGAGCCGGCGCCAGAGCCGGCCAGACGGAACGGGTGGCCGGCCTCCGGCAGGCCGCCCGCACCGGTTCCAGTCATTTTTGTACGGGGGTTACATGTTCGATCCGGGTCCGGGGCGCCTGCGCGGGAAGCGCGCGCCCGTCTTTTCATGCCTTGCCCCGGCCGCGCTGGCGGTGGCGCTGGCCGCGGCCATGCCAGCGCCATCCGCCGCCGCCACCGACCCTGCCGCCACGGCGCCGTCCGACGGCGCGCCGGTGCTGCGCCGGATCCGGCAGACCGGCGCCATCCGCATCGCCCACCGCGAGAGTTCGGTGCCGTTCTCCTTCGTCGCCGACGGCAAGCCGCTTGGCTATGCCGTCGACCTGTGCCTGAAGGTCGCCGACGCCGTACGCGGCACGCTGAAGCTGCCGTCGCTGCGCGTGGACTGGGTGCCGGTCACGCCCGCCAGCCGCATTCCGGCCATTGTCGAGGGCAAGGCCGACCTGGAATGCGGCTCCACCACCAACAACCGCGAGCGACGCGAGCAGGTTGCCTTCACCATCCCGCACTACATCGCCGGCAGCCGCATGCTGGTCAAGGCGGCGTCGGGCATCAACAAGTGGCCGGACCTGCGCGGCAAGACCGTGGTCTCCACCACGGGCACGACGCCGCTGGCCACCCTGCGCAAGATGGATGAGTCCGGCGCGCTGCAGCTGCGGCTGGTCGAGGCCAGGGACCACGCCCAGGCCTTCGCCATGGTCGAGGCCGGCAAGGCCGATGCCTTCGTGATGGACGACGTGCTGCTCTATGGCCTGCGCGCCAACGCCGCCCACCCGGACGACTACCGCGTTACCGGCGACCTGCTCACTATCGAACCGTACGCCGTCATGCTGTCGCGCCACGACGCCGCCTTCAAGCAGCTGGTCGACAAGACGCTGGTGGCGTCGATCTACGACCAGGACACGCAGCGGCTTTACCGCAAGTGGTTCCAGGCACCGATTCCGCCGCACGGGATCCGGCTCGATATCCCGATGAGCTACCTGCTGCGCGACTCGTTCAAGTTCCCGAGCGACAAGGTGTCGGACTGACGCGGGCAAGGGAAGGCGCGCCGGATAGAACGGCCAAGGCACTCGTGCGAAGATGTCGGCCTGCCAATGAGTGCCCGTTCCGCGCCTCCCCGATGACCACCGCTTCACTGAAATTTTCCGACCTGTCCGTCTCCGCGCTCGTCGCCGGGCTGGTTGCCACGCTGACCGGCTATACCAGCTCGCTGGTGCTGATGATCCAGGCCGGCCAGGCCGCGCACCTGACTGACGCGCAGGTTTCGTCGTGGATCTGGGCGCTGTCGATCGGCATGGGCGTCACCACCCTCGGCCTGTCGCTGGCGGCGCGCATGCCGATCGTGGTGGCCTGGTCCACCCCTGGCGCCGCGTTGCTGATCGCCAGCCTGCCCGGCGTGCCCTACCCCGAGGCCATCGGCGCGTTCCTGATGGCCGCATTTTTGATGGTGGCCGCTGGCATGACCGGCTGGTTCGACAAGCTGATGCGCGCGCTGCCGGCCAGCATTGCCTCGGCGCTGCTCGCCGGCATCCTGTTCCGCATCAGCGTGGATGTGTTCGTGCAGGCTCAGTACCAGACCGTGCTGCTGCTGGCAATGTTCGCCGCCTACCTGCTGGGCAGGAAGCTGTGGCCGGCCTACGCGGTGCCTGGCGTGCTGGTGACAGGCGTGGCGGTGGCGGGCGCGCTCGGCCAGCTTGACTTCTCCGGCCTGCGGCTGGAACTGGCGGTGCCGATGTGGACCACGCCGGCGTTCTCGCTGTCGGCCTTCGTCAGCATGGCGATCCCGCTGTTTATCGTCGCGCTCGCGTCGCAGAACATCCCCGGGCTGGCGGTACTGCGCGCCGACGGCTACCACGTGCCGGCCTCGCGCCTGATCACGGTCACCGGGCTGGCGTCAGCCGCGCTGGCACCGTTCGGCTCGCACGGCATCAACCTGGCGGCGATCACCGCCGCCATCTGCACCGGCCCGCAGGCCGACCCGGACCGTAACCGCGGCTATACCGCTGCGGTGGTCTGCGGCATCGGCTACCTGGTGGCGGGCACGCTGGCCGCGAGCATCGCCGCGCTGTTCGCCGCCTTTCCCAAGGCGCTGGTGGTCGGCGTCACGGCGTTCGCGCTGCTGGGCTCGATCGCCAACGGCCTGACCGTTGCCATGCAGACGCCGGCCGAGCGCGAAGCCGCGCTGCTGACCTTCATGATCACCGCCTCGGGCATGACCCTGGCTGGCGTCGGCTCTGCGTTCTGGGGCGTGGTCGGCGGCATGCTGGCGTTCTACGTGCTGCGCCCGCGCGCGGACTGAGCGGCCAGAGCGACCTGAGTCGGCCCAGACGGCCCGGACGGCCCGGGCGCCCTGAACGTCTCCCCAGGCGCCGCTACAGCATCAGGAAGGCAACGTCGGCCGCGCTGACCGCATCCGGCAGGACGCCCTTGCGGCGCTGGAACAGGATGTGCTGCAGCACGCGCTCGCGGTGCGTGGCAAAGGTCTGCGGGTCCAGCCGCAACGCCATGCGGGCGTAGTGCTCGGCCATCAGCTTGTAGACCCGGTGGCGCACCAGCAGCATCTCGTTCTCTGCCTTGAACCGGCTCATCACCCCGGTGTGGTCGTCTTCCAGCTGGCGCATGCCGACCACTACCCGCGCATGCATGCCCCGGTAGCGGTCGATTTCGGCATGGGCCTTGCGCAGGTCTTCCCGCAGCGACCGGACCTCCTGCATCAGCTTCAGGTTGTGCTGCACGCCCCGCTGGATGCGCGTGGCTTCTTCCAACGCATGGTCCGCCGCGGCGATGGTGTCCTGCCATGGCGTCGCGTCCGGCTCCGGCTCCCCGGACTGCGTGGTCGGCCAATCGGTCGTGCCGTCGATGTCCGTGTGACTCATACCGCTCCCCTTACCCCAAAAGCCAGCCGCCGGCATCGTAAGGTTCGTGCCGGCTTGGTCAGGCCGCAATACCGCGACTGCCTGGTAACGCACGCCAGCGGGGCGTGCCTTGTTCTCTGTTTTGTCCCATTGAAAACCGCAACGCCGCTTCGCACAACCACCGCGACGGAGGGACGCGGCTTTGGCGCAACATGGCGGCGGCGCTAAGATGCCGGTTTGGCGCATTGCCGCCACCGATTTCCAGCCCCAGCCATGAACGGATACCTGCTCCTCGCCCTCGCCATCGTCGCCGAAGTCATCGCCACCAGCAGCCTGAAAGCGTCGCAGGGATTTACGCGGCTCGTGCCCAGCGTGCTGGTGGTGGGCGGCTACGTGGCGGCATTCTGGCTGCTGATGATGGTGATGCGGACAGTGCCGGTAGGAATCGCGTATGCAATCTGGAGCGGCGCCGGAATCGTGCTGGTGACACTGATTGCGGTAGTGCTGTACCGGCAGATTCCCGATCTGGCGGCTTGCCTGGGGATCAGCCTGATTATTGCCGGCGTCGCGGTGATTCAGCTTTTTTCGAAGACCAGCGCGCACTGAGCAACGCCATGCTCAGACCGTAACGTGCGACCGGCTTGACTGCTGGCAGCTGGACGACTTACCGCACCTCGCACGGCCCAGGCGTACATGTCACGGTGGAGCCCGGCGGTACGATGATCGTACGGCCGCTCGGCGGCGGATCAGAAACGGTTCGCTGCACCGAGATGCAGCCGGCGAGTCCGAGAAGCGGCAACAACACTAGTGAACGTACCAGAAGTCCGACGCGTGCCATGGCGATCTCCCTGTATGGCAAGGCTGCGGCCGGCAGGTGTCCGGAACGCAACCTTTGCCTCTGCGGAAGTATAGGCAAGCACGGCGCAACTGGCGCCAATGGTCATCGAGCCGGGATGGGAAGAACTGGATGGAGGCTATGGTCCCGCCGACAGGAATCGAACCTGTATCTAGCGCTTAGGAGGCGCTCGTTCTATCCATTGAACTACGGCGAGGGGACCCTGAAGCAGGAGGGGAGTATATCAAAATCCTCTTGCCGGAAGTGAGGCACCGCGCGCGCCTCAGTGCGAATGGATATCCGCCGCGAACGCCAGCGCCTGTCCAAGCGACTCGCATTCGGTGAGGTTGCCGAAGTCGTCCGTCACGCATATCTCCCGCTGCCCCAGGAAAGGCGTCCGGACCACGCTTAGTCCAAGCCGGTTCAAGGGTTCGACGATGGTCAGCAGGATCAGCATGACGCCCTCGCAGGATGCATGAGGGCACAGTGTCGCTGCGGGATGCATGCCGCATCGGTGGCCTGCGGCACATAACGGGGGAGTATTACGGCTGAAGCGGGGTTTTGCCGGTGTTCAGAACAGTGATGGAGAATTTCCGACATGTGTTTGTGATGGTGTCGGTGCCAGGCCAACGCATGCTGCCGGTCCGCTGATGGCGCGAGGCCGTACCGCCAGCCAGCAAACCGCGCCGCATCGCGCCCTCGCGCCAACCCGGCCGGCGGCCGCCACCCTTGGCACGCGCCTTGCTGTATTCCCGGTACCGCCCCGGCACCACGCCGCCACCACCCGGAGACAGAAACATGTCCACCCTTGCTATCCACGATCTTGCCAGCTGCCGCGAACTTGCATCCGACGCCATGACCCGCGTGCGCGGTGCCGGCGGGCAGTGGGTGTTCGGGTGGATCCGCCCGTTCGTGCCGTCGTCTCCGGTGCCGGCCGGCGCGGTGTTCAACTTTTACGAGATCAACTACAGCTTCTATGCTGATCAGATGAACAACCAGTTCCAGAACATCGATATCCGCAACAACGCGCCCAACTCCAATATCAGCGTCCAGGGCGACCAGGGCGCGAGGAACGACGGCCGCCTGGTCTGAGCGACCGTCGTGGCATGCCCCGGCGCGACGGGGCATGAGAGGGGCAGCAACCGGACAAAGGGCGCGATGCGGAGCGGAGGCTAGATTTGGGTTTCGATTCGCACTTCCAGTGGACTTCGGCGGCCTGCACCGACGTCGGCCGAGTACGCGAACGCAACGAGGATGCGTGCCTGGACCTGCCCGCGCAGCAGCTGTGGGCGGTCGCCGACGGCATGGGAGGACACGCCGTCGGCGACTTTGCCAGCCAGGCCGTGGTCCAGGCGTTGGCCGCGCTGCCGCCGCAGCCGCTGCTGGAAGACCGGATGGAGGCCACCCGCGCGGCAATGCAGGGCGTCAACCTGGCGCTGGTCGACGAAGCCGCGCGGCTGGGGGTGCGCTGCATCGGCAGCACGGTGGTGGTGCTGCTGGCCGGCGACCGGCGCTGCGGCTGCCTGTGGGCGGGCGACAGCCGGCTGTACCGGCTGCGCGGCGGCGAGCTGGTGCGGCTGACGCGCGACCACAACCAGGTCGAGCGCCTGCTGGCGCGCGGGCTGATCACGCCAGAACAGGCGCGCCACCATCCCGCGCAGAACACCATCACGCGCGCCGTCGGCGCCGCGGCAACGCTGGCGCCGGAGCAGCTGCTGACCGAAGTTGCCGATGGCGACGTCTTCCTGCTGTGCAGCGACGGCCTGAGCAATGAGGTCGACGACCCCGACATCGCCGCGGTGCTGGCGCAACAGGATCCGCCGCAAGCCGCGCAGACGCTGCTGCAAATGGCGCTCGATGCCGGCGGGCGCGACAACATCTCGGTGGTGGTGATCCGCGCTGCCGATCCCTACGGCTCGGACAAGACGCTGGTCAATCCCGAGCTGGACACCTGAGCGGCGCCGTAACTCGTGCTACCCCTTGCTTCCGTCAGCCTGCCGGCTGGCGCGGAAATCCTTGGAATGGATGCCGTGCTTCTTCAGCAGCATCTGCACGTGCGAGCGGTTCATGTCGAAGCGACGCGCCAGCTCGGCGACGGTGCCGCCGACTTCCTGCAGGCCGCGCTCCAGGAACGCGCGCTCGGCTTCGTCGCTGGCCGCGCGCTTGGCCTCGCTGAGCGAGGTCGGCATGGCGATGTCGGCCCCCGTTCCCCCTGCTGCCGCCGTACCCACCACCGCCAGCGCCGCCGGCCTGGGCCGGATGTCCTGCGGCAATTGCGCCAGGTCGGCGG
The DNA here is from genome assembly GCF_017814975.1 of Cupriavidus consociatus. GTDB lineage: Bacteria > Pseudomonadota > Gammaproteobacteria > Burkholderiales > Burkholderiaceae > Cupriavidus > Cupriavidus consociatus. The sequence goes on along the minus strand of NZ_JAGIQA010000012.1, from coordinate 191,141 downwards.
TATCGCCGGCCAGGCATGAGAGCCGGTACATCAGGTTGCGCAGCTCGCGGATATTGCCGGGATAGTCGTAGTGCAGCAGGAAGTCGCGCAGCCGCGGCGTCAGCCTGACCGGCGCGCGCTTGAGCATGCTGGCAGCCTCGTCGCTGAAGTAGGACACCAGCAGCGGGATCTCGTCGTGCCGCTCGCGCAGCGCGGGCAGGCTGACATGGATCACGCTCAGGCGGTAGAACAGGTCTTCGCGGAAGGTGCCGGCCTCGCTCATCTTGCGCAGGTCCTTGTTGGTGGCGGCGACGATGCGCGCATCGACCGAGATGATCTCGTCCGAGCCCACACGCTGGATCTCGTGCGCTTCCAGCACACGCAGCAGCTTGACCTGCCCGGTCAGCGGCAGCTCGCCGATCTCGTCGAGGAAGATGGTGCCGGTATGCGCGCTTTCGAACTTGCCGCGCCGGTCATTGCTGGCGCCGGTGAAGGCGCCCTTCTTGTGGCCGAACAGTTCGGATTCGAGCAGGCTGTCGGGGATCGCGCCACAGTTGACCGAGATGAACGGCTTGTCGGTGCGCGAACCGTTGGCGTGGATCACCTTGGCCATCAGCTCCTTGCCGGTGCCGCTCTCGCCGTCGATCAGCACCGGCAGGTCGGTCGGCGCGGCTTTCTCGGCGATTTCCAGGGCTTCGAGCAGCTTGGGGTTGTCGCCAAAGGTTCCTTCGAAGATAAAGCTGCGCTCCATCAGCGCCTGGCGCCGCTCGCGCGGCATGCGTTCGACTTCCTGCTGCGGCGGCGCGCTTTCGCCCGCGCTTCCGGCCGCGGTTTCAGCGGATGACGCCGCCTGCACGAAGCGCTCCTTGTGCGACAGCCCCATGACCTCGTCGCGCAGCGTGGTGGCCTGCTTGAGCAGCTTCTCGATCTCGGGGCGGTCGAGGCGCGACGCCCAGCGCAGCGTCGAGCGCAGGATCTCGATCTTCTCGATCAGGCCGGCGAACGACACCGGCGACGTGACCGAGGCGGGGGTGGCACCCTGGTTGTATAGCTTCATGCTGCGCTCAGTTGCTTCTGCACCAGTTGGTAATACATGCCCTTGCGTTCCAGCAGCTCTTCATGCCGGCCCTGCTCGACGATCGCGCCTTCATACAGCACCAGGATCTTGTCAGCCTGCATGATGGTGCTGAGGCGGTGCGCGATGATGACCGCGGTGCGCCCGCGCAGGATCTCCTGCATGTTCGCCAGGATGTTGCTCTCGGATTGCGTGTCGAGCGCCGAGGTCGCCTCGTCGAACACCAGCAGCCGCGGGTCGTGGTACAGCGCGCGGGCGATGCACAGCCGCTGGATCTGCCCGCCCGACAAGCCCATGCCGCGCTCGCCCACCACCTGCTCGTAGCCGAGCGGCAGCTTGCTGATAAAGGCATGGGCGTCGGCCATGCGCGCCACTTCCTCGATGCGGCGCCGGTCGGGGCTGTCGTCGCCGCAGGCGATGTTCTCGGCGATGGTGCCGGAGAACAGCAGGTTGGACTGCATCACATAGCCGACCTGCGCGCGGTAGAACGCGGCGTCGATCACGTTGAGGTCGTAGCCGTCGACCGACATCGAGCCCTCTGTCGGCTTGTAGAAGCCGACCAGCAACTTGGCCAGCGTGGTCTTGCCCGAGCCGCTGCGCCCGACGATGGCGACCATCTCGCCCGGCCGGATAGTGAAGCTGATGTTCTCCAGCACGTAGGGCGTGTCCTCGCCGCCGTAGCGGAAGTACAGGTCCTTCATCACGATCTCGCCCTGCAGGTCGGGCAGCATCACCCGCGACAGCACGTCCTGAGGCTTCTGCTCGGGCTCCAGGTCGAGCACGTCGCCGAGCCGCTCCATCGCCACGCCCGCATCGTTGAGCTGGCCCCACAACGCCACCAGCCCCATCAGCGGCGCCAGCACGCTGCCCATGAAGGCGTTGAAGGCGATCAGCTGGCCGATGGTCAGCTCGCGCTCGAGCACCAGCGTCGCTCCCACCCACAGCACCGCGATGGTGGTCGCCGCATTGAGCAGCTGGCTCACCAGCCCCACCAGGATGTGAAACGCCTGCGCCTTGTATTGCGATTCCAGCGCCTTGGTGTACTTGCGCTCCCAGCGCAGCCGCACCGGACGCTCGATGCCCATGCCCTTGACAGTCTCCGCGCCGCCCAGCGTTTCCATCAGGTAGGCCTTGGCATCGGTCGAGGTGGCAAAGACCTCGCGCGCATAGGTCTTGACCTTGGGCGTCACCACCACCGTCAGCGCCGCGATCGGGATCACGAAGGCGATCAGCAGCAGCGTCAGCTTGACGTTGTAGAGGAACATGATGGTGAAGTAGATAAACACCATCAGCAGGTTCAGCGCCGTGGTCACCGTCGACTCCGTCAGGAAGGCGCGGATGGTCTGGTTCTCCTGGAAGCGCGCGAAGATGTCGCCGGTCTTGCGCTTGGCGAAGAACGACAGCGGCAGCGACAGCGTGTGCTTGAAGAAGTGCGACATCATGGCGAAATCCATGTTGCGCACCATGAAGTTGGCCAGGTACGCGCGGATCGTCGACATCAGCTGCGAGAACACGTTGGCGATGATCAGCCCGACGATCAGCAGGTGCAGCAGCCCCACGTTCTGGTGCACGACCACGCCGTCGAGGATGTTCTGGATGATCAGCGGCGGCACCACGCCCAGCATCTGGATCACGAAGGTCGCCAGGAACAGGTGCGCCAGGATCTTCTTGTACGGCGCCAGGTAGCCGATGAAGCGCAGCCACGGCGAGCGCTGCACCGACAGCTGCGTCATGCTCTCGCCCGGCGAGAACAGCAGGCAGGTGCCGCTCCAGCCGCGCTCGAACTCCTCGGCGCTCATCTTGCGGAAGCCGATGGCGGGATCGGCCACCCACACCCAGCGCGACGAGATGCCGTACACCACCACGTAGTGGTAGCCCTCCCAGTGCACGATGAACGGCAGCTCGAAGCCCATCAGCGAGTCGCGCGTGCACTGCACCCCGCGCGTGGTAAAGCCCAGCGACTCCCCCGCACGCGCCAGGCTGTCGAGCGTGGCGCCCTGCGTGGTCACGTTGGCCAGCTCGCGCAGCTTGCCCAGCGTCATCGGGATGCCGTAGTGGCGGCATATCATCGCCAGGCAGGCGGCGCCGCAGTCCATTTCCTCGGCCTGCTCGACCAGGCCGAAGCGGCGGATCAGCTTTTCGCCCAGCTCTGGCTTCGAATGCAGGTCCAGCAACACCGGGCGCTTGCGCCGCTCGGCCAGCTTCTTCTGCCGATGCAGCTCGCGATCGAGCGCGCGGATGCGTTCTTCCAGCACCTCGCGCAGGCGCGGGTTGCGCTCCAGGATCAGCTGCACGGTCTTCTCCGGGATGACCAGCAGGCGCACGTCGGTCTCGGCAACGGCCGATGCCAGCTGCTCCTGCCGCATCACGCAGGCGCGCTCGCCAAAGATATCGCCCTGCCCGAGTGTCGCCAGCGGAAACTCGCTGCCCTCTTCGCTGCGCACCACGCGCACGGTGCCCTGGCGCACTACATACAGGCGCCGGTCCTCGCGCCCGTCCTGCTTCAGGATCTCCTTGCCGGCACTGACGCGCTTGACGCCCACGCTGCGCACGGCATCGGCCAGTTCCTGCTTGTCGAGCTTGCCGCGCAGGTCGAACAGCCGCGCGACAAAGCCGCCGGCGGAACTGATCGCGACATAGCTCGTGACAAAGGCCAGCGCGGCCGGGTTGCCGGCGACCACCGGCTCAGCCACGCTGCGCGGGATCATCAACAGTTCGGTCTTGCCCGAGGCGCGCACCGACGATTCATGCCGGTACTCGCGCAGCAGCGCGATATCGGCAAAGACCTCGCCGGCCTTGCGCACGCCCATGCTGATTTCCTTGCCGTGTTCTTCGTTGAACACGCGCACCGATCCCGACTTGACGATAAACAGGCCGGCCGCCGCGTCGCCGGCATTGCAGACGGTATCGCCAAAGCCAAAGGTCAGCACCTGCGCAGCATCGGCCAGGCGCGCCAGTTCCTCAGGTGTCAGCACCGACAGGATTTCCACGCCGGCGAGGAAAGCGGCCAGTGCGGAGCCGCCCTCGGGCCTCTCCGACGCAGTCGGGGCAGCCGGGGCGGCGGCGGAGGCTTCGCCAGAGTCGCTAGCGGGCTTCGATGACATGTTCCTGCGCCCTGCCCATCAGCCAGTCTTCGCGCAGCAGGCGCCGCACTTCCACCGCAACTTCGCTGTCGAGCGTGGCGGGATGCTTGGCGCGCACCAGGAAGACTTCGAAGAAAGAGCGGTCCGGCGCGGGAAACGGCCCCAGCAGGTCGCCCGGCTCCGCGTTGAATACCTTGGCCTCGATATCGGTCTTGAGCGAGCCGCGCAGCACCTTGCCGATCTCGCCGCCGTGCTCGCGCGTGTCGGCGATCGAATGTTCGCGCGCCATGTCGGCGAACGCCTCGGGATCGTCCTGCAGGTACGAGATCAGTTCCTTGGCCTTGCCTTCGCTGTCGACCACGATATGGCTGACCTCGATGCTGTCGAAGCGCGGCGAGTTCAGCGCAAAGTACTCCTGCACCGCGGCGTCGCTGCAGACCTGCTCCATCATCCGTTCCTGGTACAGGTTGTCGGTGATGAACGCCTCGAACTCGTCGAGGCTGACATTGAGCGCATCGAGGTAGTGGTTCATGTCGGCGGCGCGGTGCAGCCCCTGCACGCGGCGGAACTGGTCGGCGCGCTCCTGGATTTCGTCGGGCGTGACCACCATGCCCTGACGCTTCGCGGCGTGCACGGTCAGCTTGTCGCGCACCATCTGCTCGACCAGCCCTTCGAACTGCCCTGTCAGCTTGAGCAGCCGCACGAATTCCTCGACGCCGAGCACCTCGTCGTCGATACGGACAATGCCAGTCATGTCTAGGCTCCTTTGACGGCCCGGCGCATGCGCACGGGCATCCAGATCGGCTGTTGCTGTGTTCCCCCGGCTGCCGCCGGCATTTATCCCGCCACCTCGCGGAAGGGGTCGAGCCCCAGGTCGATCAGGCGGCGCTCGCGCACCACGATCTCCGCCGTGGCAGTCATGCCATAGCGCAACGGATACTTGTTGTCGGCCACGGTGTAGTAGTCGCGCGCCAGGCGCACCCTGCCCTCGTACACCGGCTGCTTGTCCGGGCCCGGCTTGGTCGCGGGCGAGATGAATTCCAGCGTGCCTTCGATGATCCCGTAGCGCTGGTACGGGAATGCGCTGAACTTGAGCTTGACCAGCAAGCCTTCGCGCAGGAAGGCGCGGTCGCGCTCGGCAATGACGATCTTGACCACCGGGCGCGCATCCTTGGGCGCGATCCCCCCCAGCGGCGTATTGGCCTGCACCTTGTCGCCACGCTGGGTGGAGGTGACATCGGTGATCACGCCCGACACCGGCGCCAGGATCAGCAGGAAATTGTCCTTGTCGATATTCTCGAAGCGGATGCGCGCGGCCGCGTCGGCCACCAGCCGTGCGGTCTGCACCTGCAGCCGCAGCTTGTCTTCGGTACTGGCGATCTCGCGCAGCGCGGCGTCGTACTGCACGCGCAGCCCGGCGAGGTCCTGCCCGCTGCTTTCGAGCAGCGCGCTGGCCTGTGTCATCTCGCGCGACAAGCGGGCATCGAGTTCGCTCAGCCGCGACTGCGCCACGCGCAGGTTGTTCTCGGCGTCCTGTGCCGCGGCACGCTTGGCATCGAGCTGCGACTGCGACACGCCGCCCCCGCCTGGCAGCGCCAGCAGACGTGCATAGCGGTCCTGCTCCTGGCGCGCGAACTCGCGCGCGCGCCGGGCGTTTTCCAGGTTGCTGCGTGCTTCCTGCAGCTGCGCGCGCTGCTCCTCGGCCAGCCGCGTGGTGCCCTGGGCGAGACGGTTCTCATGCTGGCGCGTGGCCACGTCGATCTGCTGCTTGAGCGCGTTGGCGCGGCGTTCCATCAGCGCCTTCTTCTCCGGGAACTGCTTCCAGTCGCGCTCGGAATCCTCCAGCTTGAGCTGCGCTTCGAGCGCATTGGCGGCGGCCTCGATCGCGCCGCGCGCGTTCAGCCGCGCCAGCACGTCGTCCTTGGACACCGGCTGGCCTTCGGCGACGTACAGGTCGGCCAGCTCGCCGTCGACCGGCGCATAGAAGCGCCGCACTTCCGATTCGGGTGCCAGCGTGCCCTGCGCGGTGACGATGACGTCGGCGTGACCGACGAAGGACCACACCAGACCGCATACCACCAGCGCAAACGTGGTGACGATGGTCAGCATGCCCAGCCGCGACGGTTCCGCAGTGAGCAGGCCGATACCCTCGGCGCTGTGGTCTTCCAGCGCTTCGGACAGCGGCTTCAGGCCGGCCTGGCGGGAATCGTCCTTCATGGCTGCCTCGCTGGCTGCTGCGGCGTCGGGGTCGGGTCGGCCGCTTCACCCGGAGCGGCATCCGCGGGCACCTTGCCGCTGTCTTCGCCGCCGATCAGCTCGAGCTTGGTCTTGAGGACGGCGGGATCGAGCACGGTGCGCAGCTCGCGCAGCGCATGGCGCTGCTGGTCGGCCTCGGTGCGGATCTCTTCCTCGACCTTGGCCAGCTGCGCCAGGTCCGCGCTTTCGCCGGCGCGCAGCTGCGTAAAGATGCGCATGCCCTGGCGCGCATCATCCTGCGCCTGCGACAACAGCCGGGCCTGCGCGCGGAACTTTGGCGAGATGCCGGGCTCGAGCCGCTGCTCGCTGCCGATCACGCCGTTGCTGCGGTATTGCTTCCACGCGGCGACGGCGCTGCCCATCAGCTCGCGCGCGCGCCGCAGCGCGCTGTCGCGCACGCCGTTGACATCGGCTTCCACCGCCCTGGCGAAGAACTTGTCGTCGTCGGCGTCGAGCATGGCGTAGAAGCCGAGCAGGCGGTCTTCATAGCCCTTGCTGCCGCGCGCCGACTGCAGCTCGGCAAACTGCGCCGCCACCTTCTGCTTGTGCGCGAGGTCGCGCGCGAGATCATCGCTCCATGCACCGCCCTGAATCTGCCTGAATCCCGCCAGCGCGGCGTTGCTGTCGCCCTTCTGCCACGCGCTGGCGGCGCTGGCGTACTGCGTTGCCATCTCCGGCGGCGGCAGCCGCGGCGCCAGTTGCCCAAACTGCGCCTGGAACGGCGGCGTGGCAAAGCGGCTGTCGGCCAGCCGCGCCACCAGCGTGCCGGGGCGGCGCGCGCGCAAGGCCTGCAGCAGCGCAGTGTAGCGGTCCAGGTCCGCCTGCACCTGGTCCAGGCCCGCCAGCCGCGGGTATTTCTCGCGATAGTCGGCAATCACCGGTTGCAGCGCTTCCGGGCGATCGCGGCCGAGTTCGGCGGCGATGCTGGCGTCGAGCCGCGCGATCGCCGCGAGATAGACCGACGCATCGTTCTGCAGCCGGCGCACGTCGCTGAGCGCATCGGCATAGAGATCGCGGAATGCCGGCACGTCGGCCGCGATGCGGCCCAGCGCGCGCTGGTGCGCGGTGGTGTCCTGGTTCCAGTGCGCCAGCAGCTGGCGGATCGGCGCCTCGTCGCTGTAGAGGCGGATCGGCGCATCGGCGCCGCGCTGCGCGGCATAGTGTTCGAGCCGGCCGATCCACTCGAGTTCACCCACCAGCGGCCGGGCGTCTGCATTATGCGTGCCGAGCTGCCGCATCTGCGCGAGCGCGGCATCGGCACCGCCGAAGTCGCCGGCCTTGAGCTTCGCGACCCAGCCGGGCACATAGGCGCGCAGCAGCGCTTCGGTGCCGAGCGCCTGCACCTCGGCATCGTCGGGATGGCGTGCGAGATAGCCGTTGGCCGCCTTCGCGGCGCCGGCGTAATCGCCCGCCGCATGCAGGGTATGCACCGCGCGCTCGTCAGCGCCACGCCAGTAGAGCGCCACGCCGGCCAGCAAGGCCAGCAGCAACAGCGCGCTGCCCCAGCGCGCGGCACGCCGCAGGCGTGCGCCGTCGTCGAGGCCGAAGCTGCGTGCGGCCTCGGCCAGCAGCAGCGCAACGCGCCCGCGCTTGCGCGCCGGATGCGCGCGGTCCGGCGCGGCAGTCGCGGCAGCAGCCTGGGCTTCGGCGTCGGCGTTGACTTCGTCTTCCTGGCGCGAAGCGTAGTCGACGCAGAAGATGTCCAGGAAGGAATCGGCCGCGCCGACAAAGGTGGTGCGGTCGTCTTCGTCGTGTGCCGCCGGCTCCGCCGCCGCTGGCGATGCTGGCGCCGATACGGCAGGCTCCAGCGTGGTCCGCGTCGCGGTGGCATCGTCGTCGCCGGCACGGCGGACTTCGGCCTTGTAGACGAAATGGCTGCCGCCGAACGCAATGCGGTCGCCGTTGTCCAGCGGCACGCCGTGGTCCGCCAGGCGCGTGCCATTGACGAAAGTGCCGTTGGTGCTGCCCAGGTCTTCCACGAACGGCACGCCGCCCTTCAGGTACACGTGCGCGTGCCGGCGCGACAGGTAGTTGACCTGCTGCGGATAGTTGTCGCGATAGCGCGCGAAGGCATCGTCGGCCTTGCTGATCAGGTACGGAAAGCCGTCGACATGGATCGGCTGCAGCCCCACATCGCCGCGCTCCGGCAGCAGCGTCAACGCGACCCGCGGCGGCTCCGGCTGCGGCGCGCGCGGCGACAAGCGCACGCGGAACGACAGCGCGGGACCGAATGCCAGCTCATCGCCATCGCGCAGCTGCGCCGGCTGCCGCGCCACCGCCGCGCCATTCACGCGCGTGCCGTTCTTGCTGCCCAGATCGGCGACATAGACGGCGCCTTGCTCGGCAAAGATGCGCGCATGGCGCCGCGACAGCGGCGCCGCGAGGTCTTCGGGGTAGGCGGCGAATGGCAGCTCGGTGCGGCCGACCGGGAACAGGTCTTCGTCGATGCGGATCTCGCCCAGGTCCGGCCGCGAGACCGGCGTCAGGAACACATCGAATTCCCTTGCCAGATCCTGGCTCGACTCCCGAGCGATTCCCTGGGCCATTTTCACCGGCATTTCCATGATCAGTGCTTCGTCAGGAGCCATGTTTCCAGGGAGCCAACAGCGCGGCTGCCGCGGCGGCCGGCCAAGGGGGGTGAAGCGACTAAGAACATAGTAGGCGACGGCTTAGGCTAGTCAATTGGCGGCGGCACGCGCGCAGCCGCGTGTTTTCACTGAGTTGAGCATGGAATGAGGCAGGATCGGCACGCTGCGTGGCAGGCATTGCGCAACGCGTTGCGTACGCATGCGTCACGCCGCGCGCGAAGGGGCAGCGGGCACCGGCGCGCTGCGCGGCAGCGAGCGCGCTATTGCGGCTGGCTGGCCGCCGTGTTGCGCACTTCGGTGTCGGGCCAGCCGCCGCCAAGCGCCTTGTACAGCGTGACAGTGTCGGCCAGGATCTGTTGGTGGACCGCCAACAATTGCAGCTGAGCGTTCAGCAGCGAGCGCTCGGTCTCGAACACCTCGAGCTGCGACACCACGCCTTCCCTGAGTTGCGCCTCGATCTGGGCCGAGACCACGCGCAGCTGCTCCACCTGCTGCTGCAGCTCGACGCGCTGCTTCTTGTGCGCATCGACATTGACCAGTGCGCTCTCCACCTCTTCGAATGCAGTCATCACGGCCCGGCCATATTCGTTTTCCGCCACGCCCACCTGCGCCTCGGTGGTCTTCACGCGCGCGCGCACGCTGGGATCGAGCATGGGCAGGTTGATGCTCGGCATGAAGCCGAAGGTGAAGGACTTGAGCAGGTCGCTCAGCGCAAAGCTGGCGGTGCCGCCGCGCGCGGTCAGGCTGATGCTGGGCAACTGCGCCAGCCGCGCCTGGCCGACGATGTTGTAGGCCGCCAGCACGCGATATTCGGCCGCGACGATATCGGGCCGGCGCGCCAGCAACTGCGACGGCAGGCCGGCCGGCACGCTGGGCGGCTTGACGCGGTCCTGCAGGCGTCCCGCCGGCACCTTGAGATTGCCCGCGGGCACGCCCACCAGTGTCGCCAGCGCGTTCTCCGCCACATCGCGCGAACGGCGCAGTTCCAGCAGGTCCTTGTTGAGCCGGTTGATTTCCGCCTGTTGCTGCATCACGCGGATCTTGGGCACCAGGCCGTTCTGGTACATGGCCTGGTAGGTGGTGAGGATCTGCCCGTTCTTGGCGACGGTGCGCGTCTGCTGCTCGATCTGCTCGTCGAACTGCAGGATCGTGAAGTAAGTGGTCGATACATTGGACACCAGCGTCAGGTAGCCGGCGCGCCAGTCAGCCTCGGTGGCGCGGAACTCGGCGGTCTGCGCCTGCACGCCCTTCTCTACCTTGCCCCAGATATCGATATCCCAGTTCAGCTGCGCGCCGGCGTTATAGGTCCAGGTGGACTTCTGCCGGGTGCTTTTCTCGAAGCTCGCACCGGCACCGATATCGATTACCGGAAGCCCGCCGGCACGCGCTTCGCCGATCTGCGCATTCGCCACGCGGATGCGCGCGGCCAGCACCTTGATGTCGTAGTTGCCGGCCAGCGCCTGGTCGATCAGGCCGTCCAGGTACGGGTCGTTGAAGTTGTGCCACCAGTTGGGCTGCACCGCTTCCCTGGGCGACACCGTGATCGAATCCTGGCGCGACCATTCGGCCTTGGCCGGCGTTTCCGGGCGCTGGTACACCGGTGGCCGGAAATCGGCGCAGCCGGCCAGCAGCGCGGCGCATGCGGCGGATGCGAGCCAGGCAAGGCGGCGCGAGGCTTGGGTCGGCATGACCCGGGAAGCGGCGGTAAGGGATACGGGCACGGTGCGATCCTGCGTGCGTGCGCGGCGGGGCGGGACGCACTGGCGTGCCGTGGCCGCGGATGTCTGTCTGTATTGTGGTGCGCGCGGGCGCGCGCTCCAACCCCGATCTGCATCAGGCGAAATCACGTGCAGTCGGCCATGGATGGGCACATAAGGCGCGCCGCGGAGACGTCCCCGCGGCGCAGCGCCATCTCAACAAGCTTCTCAACGATAGATATTGTTGCTGGCGTTCTGGTTGGTATCCACATGCGAACGGACATGGTCCAGGAAGGCCGAGCCGTTGCCATTCAGGTTGGTGACAGACTGCATCTGCGCGATTTCCTGCGTGGCGGTGATGCTGCTGTCGAGCTTGAGCTTGATCGGGGCGTAGACCGCCGCGAAGGGCATGTAGCTGAGGCCGCCGCGCACGGCGTGCATGCGCTTGCTGTCGAGGGTTTCGGTGGCGGGCAGGTCCTTGATGGTCAGCGTGGTCATGATCGTTCTCCGGGTATCGGTATGGGTGCGTGGGCAGCTATGGCGCGAGGACTCAGCCGTAGATGTTGTTGCTGGCGTTCTGGTTGGTGTGGACGTTCGACTTGACGTGGTCCAGGAACGCGGAGCCGTTGCCGTTCATGTTGGTGACGGTCTGCATTTGCGCGATTTCCTGCGTGGCGGTGATGCTCTTGTCGATCGACAGCTTCAGCGGCATGTAGGCGGCGACGAACGGCACGTAGGCGAAGCCGCCGCGGACGGCGTGCATGCGCTTCTGGTCCAGGGTGTCGATGGTGGTCAGGTCGTTGATGGTCAGCGTGGTCATGATGGGCTCCTGGTGAGGATGGTGTTGCCTGGGTTGGGTTCGAGCATCGGGTTGGTGTCGCGCTCGGTTGGGATATCGCAGGGAGCGTGCCAGGGGGTTGTGTTCTTGGGCTGGCGTTTTGTAAACGCCTGAAAATACGGGGGTTTTTGTTTGATTTTGCCTTCCTGGCCGGGGCTAGCGATGTTGATGAAGCGCGGCGGATGGTGGGTTCGGCCCAACAGATTGAGGGTGGGTGTTGGATGAGCTGTGACAGCGGGGGTGGGCGCTCTCGAGGGTGCGCTTGCGCTTGGAATCTGGTGGTTGTTTTTGTGCCCAGTTCCGCCCTGAAGGGCGGGTAACTTTTTGTCCGAGCGACAAAAAGTCACCAAAAATCGCGTTTACTGCCCTCGGCGGGCGGCCACTTTTATCGTACTGGGCCGGGACTTTCGTTCGGGGCTGCGCTTCATTGCAGAGCGGGACTGCCTGCCGCCGTGGTGCGCCTCGGTGACTCGGGAACGATGCGATGTTTGAACGAGCCCAGAGCTGTGGGTGGCCCCTGCTGCTGGCGTCAACGTAGGAACGCCTACGGCTGCGCTGCGCGCCGGTCCTATGTGGGGCGTTTTACTTTACGTAGATCGTGATGCGCTTTGAATACACGGGCGGATTTGTGGGGATGTGCTTGTCATCCCCCATGATCAGCTGCAACGTATGCTTGCCGGGCGGCAGCTCCAGCATGGTCTCGGTCTCGCCTGCGCCAAAGTGCAGGTGGTTCCGGTCGTTCGGGATTTCCTTGTCCATCGGCGGCAGGTCGACATCGATCAGCAGATGATGGTGTCCGGTGTTCTTGAACTTCACATCCTTCGGCGCCACCCCCATGTTGCGCAATCCAAACCATACCTTGAACGGCTTGCCGGCAGGCATCACCTGCCCGTCATTGGGCCACCCGATATAGAGATAGGCATTCGCCGGCGCTGGCGTGGATCCGCCCTGGGCCGCGAACGATACCAGCACGCTGGCAGCCAGCGCAGCGGCAGCAAGTAGTCTGGACATAACCCTCTCCCTTGGTGACCGTGCAACGCCACGCCGCACGCAACGCTAGCGCACGGTGATCGTGATCTTCTTCGAATAGATCGGCGGCTCGAACGGTATGTGCTTGGCGTCGCCCATCAGCAGCTGCAGGGTGTGCTTGCCCGGCGGCAGTTCGATGCGCGCGTCGGTCTCGCCCGCGCCGAAGTGCAGGTGGTTCCGGTCGTTCGGAATTTCCTTGTCCAGCGGCGGCAACTCGACGTCGATCAACAGGTGGTGGTGGCCGCAGCGCGGCAGCTCGATGCCCTTGGGGCACACGCCCATGTTGCGCAGCCCCATGCGCACCCAGAACTTGCCGCCGCTGATCACCGTGCCATCGTGTGGCCAGATGATGTAAGCCTCGGCATTGGGTGGAGCGGCTGTCGACAGTGACAGCGATGGCGCGGCCGCGAACACGACAGCCGCCGCCAGGCGGAACAGGAATCGTCTGGACATACGCCCTCCCCGGAGATCTGCCCGAAACCCGATCACGTTGTCCCGTCAGCCCATTCTTGTTGCTTGTTGGCCAGCGCTCGGCGATTCGTCATTCAGGTTAGGACGCAAGCCTGGAAAATGCGACCCCGGCGAAGCGTGGGGCTTTGCAATGCTTCGCCCGGGACACAGGCGCTGTGCTATCTTGAAGCAAGCCGGTCGAGGTCTCGGCAACACCACAATGCGCCCGCAGGGCATGTGCCGGCATGCAAACGGGTTCGCTGCCGTCCGACGAGGTGTGAAGATGTGGCGCAATCTACCAGTCGTGCACCTGGCCGCGATGGCCGGGGTTCTCGCCTCCACCGCACTTTCCATGGGTGCGGCGTCTGCAGCGTCCACGGACCCGCTGCTGCTCGCAGGCATCCTGCCCAAGAACACCGACGAGCAGTATGAGCTCAGCTTCTGGGAATCGATCAAGAACAGCAATTACGCCGCGGACTACGAGGCGTACCTGAAGCAATATCCCAATGGTCGCTTCGCGGTGCTGGCCAAGGCACGGCTCGAACGGCTGCGTGCGTCGGCACCGGCATCGGCACCAGCGCCCGCGCCGAAGGCACAGCAGCAGCCCACCCCGGCGCCCCGGCCCGGCACTTCCTCGGGCGGGCAGGTCTCGCGAGCGCCGGCTGCGTCCGCGCCTGCCGCTGCCCGTTCCGCGCCGGCTCCTGCTCCGGCTCCGCCCTCGGCGGCAGCGCCCAAGGCCGGCACCGCTGCCGTTGGCTCGGTCAGTGTGGCGCCGCCGCCAGCCCGCGCCGGCGAAATTCGCGATTGCCCTGCTTGCCCTGTACTGATCGCGCTGCCCGCGGGCAGCTTCATCATGGGCAGCAGCGCCAGCGATCCGGCGGAGAAGCCGCCGCACCACGTCACCATCGGGCAGCCGTTCGCGATCGGCCGCTTCGAAGTCACGGTCGAGCAGTGGAACGCCTGTGTCGACGCCGGCGGCTGCCAGCGCGTGCCAACCGTTGCGGAAAGCGCGAAGAACTCACCGGTACGCGATGTCAGCTGGGATGATGCGCAACAGTATGTGGAGTGGCTGAGCAAGACCACCGGCAAGGCCTACCGCCTGCCGACAGAATCGGAATGGGAATACGCCGCGCGCGGCGGCACCACCAGCGCGTTCTGGTGGGGCGACCAGATGCGCAAGGGCAACGCCAACTGCAAGGAATGCGGCGATCCGTGGAGCAACGATGCGCCGGCGCCGGTGGGTTCGTTCGGCGCCAACCCGTGGGGCCTGCATGATGTCAACGGCAGCGTGTGGGAATGGGTGGCCGATTGCTGGCACAGTTCGTACAAGGGCGCGCCCGCGGACGGACGCGCCTGGAACGAGAACGCCTGCGGCACGCGCGTGATCCGCGGTGGCTCGTGGCGCGAAGGGGCCAGCTATATGGTGTCTTCCACGCGCTTCAAGTACAGCCCGAGCGTGCGGCAGTCGCAGAATGGCTTCCGCGTGGCGCGCGACATGAAATAGCGCGCAGCAGTGCCTGGCATCAAGTGCAAGCCGACGCGTGCGCGCCGTCAGCGCGCACGCGTCGAGATCTGCACTACGTCCGCGCTGATGCGGTCGTTGCCATAGGTACGCGCCATCTGCGCCAGCGGCTTTTCCAGCGCGCGCAGGTATTCCTGCCGGCCTTCCACCTCGGTGCGGCGCCCTTCGAACAGTGGCACCGGCGTCGTCAGCAACACCACCAGCTCGGTGCCGAAGGGGGCCGACACGACCCACGCGCCGCCTTCGCCGATCGTCGCCTGGTGGCCTGCCGGGGCCTGGTGGGCCGACACGCGCGTGCTGGGCACCATGTGCGCGACCTTGCCGTCGGCGGCGAAGTAATCGACGTAGACATAGGATTCCTGTGCCGGCGTACGCAGCTCCAGCACCAGCGGCGAGCCATCGGTCAGCTGCGAGCTCTTGCCGCGCAGCCGCAACGACGAGGCGCTGCCGCCTTCGCGATTGCCGGACCAGTACGGCGCAACCAGCTTCGCCACATCGCACTTGTCCTCGGCAAGGGGCTGCGTCTCGACGGTCACGCCCTTCACGCCGGGCAACGCCGCCAACTGCTCGCGCAGGCGCGCCGGCCCCACGCTGTCGGCCAGGAAGCCGCGCACGCGCAGTGTATGGGCCTTCTCGCTGGCGCTGAGCAGCGAACACGGCACGGCGGCGAGCGCCTTGGTGACCTCGGCCATGGAAAACACCGCTGGGCGCGCCGGCGCAGGCGGTTCTGCCGGTGGCGGTACGGGCGGCGTGACGGGCGGCGTGACGGGCGCTTCCGCACGCGTCTGGGCGGGCGGCGCGGCGGGCTGGCGCTGCGCATGCCAGGCGTAGTAGCCGATCGCCGACACCCCGGCGAGCACGGCAGCGACACCGCCGATCATCATCGGCGAGCGCTGCGACGGCGTGGTCATCGGCACCGCGCTCATGCCGTGCAGGAAGCGCGCAACGGTTGGCGTGCGCGTGGCGCGATCCAGCGACAGCGCCTCGCGCATCGTCTTCCACTGCGTGCGGCTGAGCTGCGGCGGCTGCGGGGGCTTGACGCCTGCTTCGCGCGCCTGGTTGGCCGACATGCGCTGGTACGGATGCTTGCCTGTGATCAGTTCGTAGGTCACGCAGGCCAGCGCGTAGATGTCATCGCGCGGGTCGGGCTCGCGGTGCTCGAACATCTCGGGGCTCGCATAGGCCGGCGTCATGCCGCCCAGCGAGCCGGGATCGAACACGGTGCGGTCGGACTCGTCAGCCGGCGGCAGGAAGCCGCGCGCGATGCCGAAGTCGATCACCTTGACCTCGCCGCTGTCGGTCAGGAACACGTTGGCGGGCTTGAAGTCGCAGTGCACGAAGCCGCGCTCGTGCGCATAGGCCAGTGCGTTGCCCATGCCGTTGATGATAGGCATGGCGCGCGCCATCGGCATGCCGCTGAATCCAGGCGCCTTCAGCACATGGTTGAGCGAATTGCCCGACAGGTATTCCATGGTCAGGAAGACCACCGGCCCGTCGCGGTCGAAGTCGTAAACAGTAACGATATTCCGGTGCGCCAGCGTCTGCGCCTTGCGCGCCTCGCGCTGCAACGCGATCAGCGACTTGGGATGGCCGCTGAACTGCAGGTTCAGCACCTTGATGGCGATATAGGGCTTGCGGTCAGACGCCTCCAGCTTGCGCAGGTCGAGCGCCTTGTACACCGTGCCCATGCCGCCCACGCCCAGGCACTCTTCCAGCACGAAGCGGCCGTTCAGCGTATCGCCCACGCCCTTGGCATGCGCCGCCGGCGGCAGCGTGCCGGCCTCGGGCGAGGTCGCGTAGAGCGAACCTGTCTGCGGCCCGGTGGCCATGCGCGTGGCTTCGGTGACGCCCTCGAACTGCGTGGCGCTGCGCCGCTCGATGCGCCGCATCACTTCGGCATAGACCGCTGGCGGGAACGGGAAGCGCGTGTTTTCCTCGATCACCACGCGCGCCGCCTGGCTGGGCGAGGTGGGGTCCTCGGCCAGTGCAGTCTCGAACGACGCAACGAATTCGTCGTCGGACAGGCCTCCGTTCTGGAACTTTCGGATCAGGTCTTTAAGACTGGCCACGGCTCGCCCTGACATGGTTTTCGGGCAGGGTTGCCCGCGCTGTGTGCAGTGCGAAGTTGCCCTGTCTTCGATGGATACTAGTGCGCACCCATGGCATGCGCAATCCGTGCGCTTGCGCAGCGCTGTCGGCATGCAACGCCGCGCGCTTGTGGCGTCGCCGTGCTTCGGCCACGATCGGCGCCGACTGTCACTGCCGGGCCAACACCGGCGCCACAGGTGTTGGCCTGGCAGCGCCATCCAAGGCCGCACAATGCCCCGCGCGGGCGGTGCCGCCAAGCCGACATGTCCGGCAAAAACCCCTTGTTTTCAGGCATTTGCGCGCGGCGCACGCAGCTGGCCTCGGCGCTGGCACGCTCCCTGCGATATCCCAACCGAGCGCGACACCAACCCGATGCTCGAATCCAAACCCAAACGCAATACCTTCCGCCACTGGAGACCATCATGACCACGCTGACCATCAAGGACCTGTCCTCCGCCGAAACCCTGGACCGCAAGGGCATGCAAGCCGTGCGCGGCGGCATGACCTACATGCCGTTCGCCGCGGTGTACAGCCCGCTGAAGCTGTCGTTCGACAGCAGCATCACCGCCGTGCAGGAGATCGCGCAGATGCAGACCGTCAACAACCTGAACGGCAATGGCTCGGCCTTCCTGGATCACGTCAAGTCCAACGTGCATACCGACCAGAACGCCAGCAACAACATCTCGCGCTAAGCCCCATCGCTGCCAACGCATCCACCGAGACCCGGAGACCATCATGACCACGCTGACCATCAAAGACCTGTCCGCCGCCGAAACCCTCGACAGCAAGCGCATGCACGCCGTGCGCGGCGGCCTCGCCTACCTGCCCTTCGCCGCCGTCTACGCGCCGATCAAGCTGGCGTTCGACAGCAGCATCGACGCCAAGCAGTCGATCGCGCAGATGCAGTCCGTCACCAACCTGAACGGCAACGGTTCGGCCTTCCTGGATCACGTCAAGTCCAACGTGCACACCAACCAGAACGCCACCAACAACATCTACGGCTGATCCAGCCGCGGCCGCGGCGCGCGGTGGGTACGTGGATACGCAACCTCCGCGCCAGCCGCCCCGGAACCCTCATCGCATCACCCGAAGGAGCACCATCATGTCATCGATCATCGTTCGTGACCTCGCCGTCAGCAAAGACCTCGACCGTGCCTCGCTGCGCGCCGTGCGCGGCGGCAATTCCTGGCTCAGCCGCGGTGTCGGCAGCGTCGGCCCGCTGGCCAACGTGACCGTCAACGTCAACCAGAACATCGCCCAGTTGCAGAGCATCAATGTCAACACGCTCAACAACAGCTTCGTCGGCCACGGCGTGGGCCCGGTGAGCGTCGATGTCAACCCGTCGCAATGGGCCGGCAACTTTGCCGCGGTCTGAGCGTCCGGGTACGGGGAGCGGCGTCGGCCCGCGGTGAGCACCGCGGGCCGGCGCCTATACTGAAGCGGTCCCGCGGCCGCATGGCCGTGGCGCCGCGTTACCGGAGACAGCCATGGCAGTAATCGTCATCAAGGATTTGTCCGACAGCATGGATCTCGACCGGCAGGCCATGACCGCCATCCTGGGCGGCGGGCGCACTGCCGGCGGCCAGGGATGGCATGGGCTGCGGCGCAGCGGACCGGCGCGCATCGTCGATTACCCGGGCGGCCTGCCCGGCAATCGCCATGTGATGCCACGGGAGGTCCCGCTGGGCCGGTTGCCCCGAAAACCGGCAGGACCGGCAGACGAGGGGACGGGCGGCTAAGCGCGGGCGGCAACGGGTAGAGAGAAACGGTCAATCAAATGAAAAGCCCGCCAGTAACTGGCGGGCTTGGTTGCGGACGGGCCCGGACCTTCTCGGTCACGCGGTCAACAGTTCGGTCATTCTTTGCCAGGCAGGCTTCCCATGATTCCGCCCATGAAGCGGACGCCCATCCGGACCACCCGGAGAGTCGCAGGAAGACTGGCGCTTGGGGCAATGACCGCAATGCTTGCCGCTAGCAGTGGCGCAATGCCGCTGGAGGAGGTCAAAGCGGGAACGTTTTCGTCCGCCCCATGCGGGCACCTGTATGCTCGCGACTCCAGTATAGGCAGGGCCCGCGGCCTTTCAACCCGGCTGGCGCCTGCGGCGCGCCCGTGTGGCGCGGGCGGCGCATGCAGGTGACGCCAGGCTGACATATCTGGTTACGTTTTCGCAGTGCAACAAAAATTTCTCACTCTGCTATAATCCGCGCCGTGAGTTTCGCAACTGTGAGATCCGCCAAGCGCCCGGCACCAGCTTCACCTCAATGCCGCGGCGAATCCGCTGCCCTCCCAAGCTCTGTTTCCTCGCTGCCGGACGCCTAGTTGTTGTTTGCGCCAGCCGCCCAGCAGAACGCACCGCTCACCTGACGTCGCCTCGTCTCCGATCCTGTTGAACAGCCCGAAACCTGAGCTGTTTGCCTGCCAGGGACATGGCCGGACCGCCTAGCGGAACCAGCCAACGCCCTGCCTGCCGCCGTACTGCCAGCTGTGTCTGTCGTAACGGCCTCACCGATTGGCGCCGAAGCCTTTTTAAGACTTTGCACTGCGCCCACCCCATTTTGCGTTCGGGGTGCCATGCATTTATTTGATCATTACGACATGACCCAGCACGACATTCGTGCGGAGCAAGCTATTGCCTCCGCGACCGACGCTTCGATCACTTCCGACGCTGCCCAGATTATCGAGAGCCCGCTCGACAAGCTCGACGCCATGCTCAATGGCAGCCCGGCAGCCGAAGCCCCGGCCGCCACGGAAACCGCAGCGACCGAAAGCGGCTTTGCGAAGCTTGGCCTCGACGGGGCCATCCTGCGCGCGCTTTCCGAACTGAACTACAACACGCCGACGCCGGTGCAGGCCCAGGCCATTCCCGCCTTCCTGGCCGGCCGCGACCTGCTGGTGTCGAGCCAGACCGGCTCGGGCAAGACCGCCGCGTTCATGCTGCCCGCGATCCAGCGCATCAGCGAAATGCCGGCGCCGCAGCGCCCGACCGAGCCCGCCAAGCGCATGAAGGGCAAGCGCCCTCGTCCGGCGCCGGCGCAGCCCGCGCTGCTGGTGCTGACCCCGACCCGCGAACTGGCGCTGCAGGTGACCGAAGCCGCCGCCAAGTACGGCCGCCACCTGCGCCGCATCGTCTGCGCCAGCATCCTGGGCGGCATGCCCTACCCCAAGCAGCTGGCCATGCTGGCCAAGATGCCTGACATCCTGGTGGCGACGCCGGGCCGCCTGCTCGACCATATCGACGCCGGCCGTATCGACCTGTCGGCACTGCAGATGCTGGTGTTCGACGAGGCTGACCGCATGCTGGACATGGGCTTTGCCGACGACATCGATGCCATCGTCAACGCCACGCCGGCTTCGCGCCAGACGCTGATGTTCTCGGCCACGCTGGATGCGCGCATCGCCCAGCTCGCCTCGCGCCAGCTGCGCGACCCGCAGCGCATCGAGATCGCCGCGGCCCGCGCCGACCAGAGCCATATCGAGCAGCGCCTGCACTACACCGACGACATGTCGCACAAGGAGCGCCTGCTGGACCACCTGCTGCGCGACGTCGGCCTGAAGCAGGCCATCGTCTTCACCGCGACCAAGCGCGATGCCGACTCGCTGGCCGAGCGCCTGTCCGATACCGGCTTTGCCGCCGGCGCGCTGCACGGCGACATGACCCAGGGCGCGCGCAACCGCACGCTGACCGCATTGCGCCGCGGCAACCTGCGCATCCTGGTGGCCACCGACGTGGCTGCGCGCGGCATCGACGTGCCCGACATCACCCACGTGGTGAACTTCGACCTGCCCAAGCAGGCCGAGGACTACGTGCACCGCATCGGCCGTACCGGCCGCGCGGGCCGCTCGGGCATCGCCATCAACCTGGTCAATCACGGCGACGTGTTCCAGTGGCGCCGCATCGAGCGCTTTACCAACCAGCGCGTCGACGCTTCGGTGATCGAAGGCCTGGAACCGCGCCGCCAGCCCAAGCCGCGCTCGAACTTCGGCGGCAAGCCGGGCGGCCGTGGTGATTTCCGTGGCAACGGCGGCGGCTACCGTGGCGGCGAGCGCAGCTTCGGTGACCGCAGCTTTGGCGAGCGCAAGTTCGGCGGCGGCGAGCGCAGCTTTGGCGAACGCAAGTTCGGCGGCGAAAGCCGCGGCTTCGGCAACCGCACGGAAGGCGCGCGCCCGTTCGGCGACGACAACCGCGGCGGCTTCGGCAACCGTGAAGGCGGCTACCGTGGCCAGGCCGGCAATGGCGGCTACCGCGGCGGCAACGATGGTGCGCGCGGCTTCGCCAATCGCGAAGGCGGCCGCAGCTTCAACGACGACCGTGGCGACCGCGGCTTCGGTAATCGCGATGGCGCGCGCAGCTTTGGCGACGACAACCGCGGTTTTGGCAACCGCAGCGGCGGCGGCTATCGCGGCAACGGCGAAGGCCGCAGCTTCGGCAACCGCGATGGCAACCGCGACGGCAACCGCGGCTTTGGCGGCGGTTACAGTGGCAACGGTGGCAACGGTGGCAATGGCCCCAACCGCAACAGCCGCTCGCGCTACGAGCGTTGATGCGTCGGTGCGCCGAGCGCACCTTGCCGAAGACAGCAAAAAGGGCACCCGAGGGTGCCCTTTTTGCATGCGCAAGCAGAGACGCTACAGCGCGCAGGTCCGGAAGCCGACGAACGCCAGGTCATCCTCCGGCAGCAGCGCCCAGCGCGCCCGCGCATGGCGCAGCCGCGACGGGCTGGCGAACGATACGCCGCGCACCGCCTGGTGCGTGCCGAAACGGCCGACAAACTCGCCGTCCGACGGCGCCGCGTTGAAGCCCGCGTAAGGCTCGTACGGCGTCGCCGTCCACTCGCGCAACGCGCCCCACTGCAACCCGCGGTTCTGCGTTGCCGCCAGCTCCCATTCCGATTCCGCCGGCAGGCGCCGGCCGGCCCAGGCACACCACGCCTGCGCTTCGAACAGCGTCACGTGGCGCACTGCCTCGTGGGGATTGAGCGTGCGCAGCGTGCCGAAGCGCTCCACCATCCATTGGCGCGAGTCCGGGTGGCGCGACCAGTAGCGCGGGGACGAGCGCTCCTGCGTCATCAGCCACTGGCGGCCCGACGCCGACCACCACGCGGGCCGCTCGTAGCCGCCGTCCTGTATGAATTCCAGGAACTGCGCGTTGCTGACCGGCGCGACGTCCATCTCGAAAGCCGGCACATAGGTCGGTTGCGGCGGCAATTCGTCGGGCCACGCAAAGCCGTCGGGCTCGCTCCAGCCAAGCGTGAAGCGCCCGCCCGGGAACTGCAGCGTACCGCCCTGCCCGACCTGCCGGGCACCGCCAGCGGCGGGCGCCGATTCCGCGGGCGCCAGGCCCAGCGCCTGCAGCAGCGCTGCCAGCCTCTCGCCCTGCGCATCTTCATGGAACAGCGCGCGGCGGTACGGGTACAGGGTCAGGTCGCTGTCGTCGGGCAGCAATGCGATCCGGCGCAGCAAGCCGTCGAGCACATCGGCGGCATAGCGCTTGACCACGGCCACGTCGGGCAGCGTGACTTCCCAGCGCTCGTCCGGGCCGATACGGTCGGGATCGAACCATTCGTCGGCGCCGTCGAGCAGCGAAGGCTCGGACGCCACCGGCACCGGCACGCCACCACGGTCTACCTGGCGCACGCCGCGCAGGCACCACCACTCGGCATGCCAGGCGACATGGCCCAGCGTCCATAGCGGCGGGTCGGCATCGTACTGGCGCGGCACGTCCCAGGCGCGGCGGGTCTGGCCGAACGGTGCCAGCCATGCCAGCGTGCGGTTGCGCGTCTCGACCAGCGCCTGCGCCAGGCCTTCGCGCGGCAGCCGCCGCGGATCGGACCAGGCCGCCTTGCCGCCGGTGAAATAGAGATCGGGAAGCATGGGAAAGCCGCTCATCGATAGGTCTGCGCAGGGGGATGGGGGTGGGAAGGCAATGGCCGCACTGGCGTGCAGCCTGCAGCGCACGCCAGTGCGGCCATTATGACACCACCTGCCGGCGGTGCCCGGCGGTGCCCGGACAGGGCCGGCCGGCCGGCAAGCTCAGCCGCGCGCGTGGAACACCGCGAACCAGCCTTGCGGATCGGTCCAGCAGACCGGGTCCTCAAACCCCGCAGCCTCGAGCAGCAGCGCGAAGTCGTCAAGCTTGTACTTGTACGAATCCTCGGTATGGATGCGCTCGCCCGCGCCGAATTCGCGCGCGCCGCCCTCCCACTGCACGCGCACCTCGCGGCATGCCTCCAGGTGCATCTGGATGCGCGACGCCTCACGGTCGAAGCTGGCCACATGGCGCCAGTCCGCCAGCACGAAGTCGGTGCCGACGATCCGGTTCACATTGCGCAGCATATTGCGGTTGAAGGCCGCCGTGACGCCCAACGCATCGTCGTAGGCCGACACCAGCGCGGCCTCGTCCTTGTGCAGGTCGACGCCGATCAGCACGCCATCGCCGCGCCCGGCCGCGCCGCGCAGCCGCTGCAACAGCGCCAGCGCTTCCATGGGGGAGAAATTGCCGATGCTCGAGCCCGGGTAGAAAAACAGCCGCCTGCCGCGCCTGACGTTGGGCGGCAGGTCGAACGGCGCGCACAGGTCGGCGCCCAGGCCCAGCATCGGGATTCCAGGATGTTGCTGCTGCAGCGACGACAGCGTGGTGCGCAGGAAATCGACCGAGATATCCAGGGCTACGTATTGCGCCGGCCGCAGGCTGCCGAACAGCCGCGCGGCCTTCTCGCAATTGCCGGCGCCCAGGTCCACCAGCACGCAGCCGCTGCCGGCGCGGGCCGCGATGGCGGGGGCGGCGCTGGCAAAGATAGCCGCCTCGGTGCGCGTCGGGTAGTACTCCGGCAAGTCGGTGATCGCCTCGAACAGGCGCGAGCCCAGCACGTCGTAGAAGAACTTGGGACTGATCGCTGCCGGCTCGGCGCACAGTCCCGCCAGCAGTTGCCGGCGCAGCGCGCCGCTGTCCTCGCAATACTGCTGCACGAACTCGGGCTGGGGAGGCGGGCGGTGCGCTTGGCCGTTGGCCAGTGCGACCAGCGCGGGCTGGGCGCCAGGCGCCGGCGCTATGGCATGGCCGTTGTGGTGGTGGTTGCGGAGAGTGGTCTGCGGGGTCTGCTGGGAAGAGGCGTTCGGCGGGTTCTGGACAGCCGGCATGACGTTTCCTTGTGTGGTCGCGAATGGTTACTGCTTCACTGCGTATTCCCCAAGGCCGCGCTGTGCATGTCGTGCGCGCCGGTCTCCGCAACCCGCCCCTGTGCGGTCCGGAGCGCATCGGGCGGAGCCGAACTTCAAGGATAGGTGCATCCGGCGGATTGCGCACCGTTGCATGCCGGAATGGGCGCGATGCGTCACTCTCCACAACTTGAGTCAGTATCTCCCCCAATGCGCCACACCAGCACCAGTTCGTTTATAATGCCGCCCAGCGCGGCCTCAGTGGCCCGCGACCCTCAAAGGGGAGTAGCTCCGGGGCCTGATGCCCTTAGCACAATCGTCATTCCGGGACCCAGTCCCCGGTTGTGCTGACCGCCGGTGCGCATACCGCGCCTGTGGTCGAGCAAGACCTTTGCAACCTGGACTTCATGGTTTGCAAAGGCGCCCCCATGCCCCCGTGCTCCGCGAATCCAGGCGAACCAACGTTAAGCGTGCGCATCTGCGCTGTTTTGTACCCTGAGGAGAGTTCATGGAGTGGTTTACCGATCTGTTCACGATGCAGTTCCTGACGGCCCTGCTGTCGATTGTCGTCATTGACCTGGTGCTGGCCGGCGACAATGCCATCGTGATCGCCCTGGCGGCGCGCAACCTGCCCCCGCACCTGCAAAAGAAGGCCATCATCTGGGGCACCATCGGTGCCGTGGTGGTGCGCTCGGCCATGACGATCGGCGTGGTCTGGCTGCTGAAGATCCCCGGGCTGCTGCTGGTCGGTGGCCTGGCGCTGGTGTGGATCGCCTACAAGCTGCTCTCCGACGAAAGCGGCGAAGAAGGGCACGGCTCAGGCGCCGCGACCCTGTGGGGCGCAATGAAGACCATCATCATCGCCGATGCGGTGATGGGCGTGGACAACGTGCTGGCCGTGGCCGGCGCCGCGCACGGCAGCTTCCTGCTGGTGGTGCTGGGCCTGCTGATCAGCATCCCCATCGTGGTGTGGGGCTCGAGCCTGGTGCTCAAGCTGATGGCGCGCTTCCCGGCCATCATCTACGTGGGTGCGGGCGTGCTGGCGTTCACGGCGGTGAAGATGATCGTGCACGAGCCGCTGGTCAAGGCCTTCTTCGAGGCCAACCCGGTGGTCAACTGGGGCCTGTACGTGCTGATCATCGGCGGCGTGCTGGGTGCCGGCTACCTGGTGCAGAAGCGCCGCGACCAGCAGGAACCGGCTGGGAGCCACTAAGGCTTGCCGCCGCGCCGGGGCAGCCGCCCCGGTCCGCTTAAGGAAGGGCCGCCCGGAAGGGTGGCCCTTCTTGCTTTAAAATGCCTGCTTTGCGGGTCCAGCGCCCGCGTCACATCCCCTGCCCCGCGCCGATGAAACAGTATCTCGACTTCATGCGCCATGTGTACGAGCATGGCACCGACAAGGCCGACCGCACCGGCACCGGCACGCGCTCGGTGTTCGGCTACCAGATGCGCTTCGACCTGCGCGAAGGTTTCCCGGTAGTGACCACCAAGAAGCTGCACCTGAAGTCCATTATCCTGGAACTGCTGTGGTTCCTGCAGGGCTCGACCAACGTGCGCTGGCTGCAGGAAAACGGCGTCAGCATCTGGGACGAGTGGGCCGACGAGAACGGCGAGCTGGGCCCGGTGTATGGCTCGCAGTGGCGCTCGTGGCCGGCGCCGGGCGGCCGCCATATCGACCAGATCACCGACCTGATGGCGCAGATCCGCGCCAACCCGGACTCGCGCCGGCTGATCGTGTCGGCCTGGAACGTGGCCGATATCCCCCGCATGAAGCTGCCGCCCTGCCACGCGTTCTTCCAGTTCTACGTGGCCGACGGCAAGCTGTCGTGCCAGCTGTACCAGCGCAGCGCCGACATCTTCCTCGGCGTGCCGTTCAATATCGCCAGCTATGCGCTGCTGACGCACATGATCGCGCAGCAGGCCGGGCTGGAAGTGGGCGACTTCATCTGGACCGGCGGCGACTGCCATATCTACAACAACCATTTCGAGCAGGTGCAGACCCAGCTGGCGCGCGAGCCGCTGCCGCTGCCGCGGCTGAAGATCCTGCGCAAGCCCGACAGCATCTTCGACTACCGCTACGAAGACTTCGAACTGGACGGCTACCAGTCGCATGCCGCCATCAAGGCACCGGTGGCCGTATGACGATCCTGACCCTGGTTGTCGCGAAGGCCCGCAACGGCACCATCGGCCGCGACAACACGCTGCCGTGGCGCCTGCCGGAAGACCTCGCGCATTTCAAGCGCACCACCATGGGCGCGCCCGTGATCATGGGCCGCAAGACCTGGGACTCGATCGGCCGCCCGCTGCCGGGCCGGCGCAATATCGTGGTCAGCCGCAACCCGGACCTGCGCATCGAAGGCGCCGAAGTGGCCACGTCACTCGAAGACGCGCAGCGCCTGTGCGTGGGCGTCGACCAGATCTTCCTGATCGGCGGCGCGCAGCTGTATGCCGAGGCGATGCCTTGCGCCGACCGGCTGGTCGTGACCGAAATCGATGCCGACGTGGAAGGCGACGCCTTCTTCCCGCCGATCGACCGCACGCAATGGCTGGAAACCGCGCGCGAGACGCACCATTCCGAGGCCAACGGCTTCGACTATGCGTTCGTCACCTACGATCGGCCGCCTTCGGAAGAGTCGTGAGCCGATACCGCCGGCATTGACAAATCCCGCCGCATCGCCCAAAGTCTGCCCCATGGACCGCCGTCACTTCCCCATCGCGCGAATTATTCGCACCATTCTCCGAATGGTGGGTTAGCGCGCGTCCAGAACCAGATTTCCGCAAAACACCCGCCCTGCAGGCGGGTGTTTTGTTTTCCGGCTCCAGGGCAATCGACAACGAACCCCGGAGCCTCCCCATGCACGCCACCACCGACGCCGCCACTGACGACGCCACCGAAGTCGCCACCCCCGCCGCGTCCGACGACCACACCTACCTCAAGCGCATCCTGACCGCGCGCGTCTACGATGTGGCGCGCGAGACCGAGCTGGACTTTGCCCGGCACCTGTCCGCCCGGCTGCACAACCAGGTCTACCTCAAGCGCGAAGACACCCAGCCGGTGTTCTCGTTCAAGCTGCGCGGCGCCTACAACAAGATGGCGCACCTGAGTCCCGAGGCCCTGCGGCGCGGCGTCATCACGGCCTCGGCGGGCAATCATGCGCAAGGCGTGGCGCTGTCCGCGGCGCGGCTCGGCGTGCGCGCGCTGATCGTGGTGCCGACCACGGCGCCGCAGGTCAAGGTGGACGCGGCGCGCGCGCACGGCGGGCCCACCGTCGAGGTGGTGCAGGCCGGCGACTCCTACACCGATGCGTACCGTCACGCGATGCGGCTGCAGGCCGAGCAGGGACTGACTTTCATCCCGGCATTCGATGACCCCGATGTCATCGCCGGCCAGGGAACGGTCGCGGCGGAAATCCTCAATGCGCACCGCGGCCCCATCCACGCGATCTTCGTGCCGATCGGCGGCGGCAGCCTCGCCGCGGGCGTGGCCACCTACGTCAAGGCGGTACGGCCGGAGATCAAGGTCATCGGCGTGCAGACCGAGGACTCGTGCGCGATGGCGCAGTCGGTCCGCGCGGGGCGGCGCGTCGAGCTGGAGGAAGTGGGACTGTTCTCGGACGGCACCGCGGTGAAGCTGGTCGGCGCAGAGACCTTCCGGCTGTGCCGCCGCTACCTGGACGAGATCGTCACCGTCGACACCGACGCGCTGTGCGCGGCGATCAAGGACGTGTTCGAGGACACCCGCAGTGTGCTGGAGCCAGCGGGGGCGCTGGCGGTGGCCGCGGCCAAGCAATATGCGGCGCGCGAGGGCCTGCGCAACCAGACGCTGGTGGCGGTCACCTCCGGCGCCAATATCAACTTCGAGCGCATGCGTTTCGTCGCCGACCGCGCCGAACTGGGCAACGCGCGCGAAGCCATGTTCGGCGTCACGCTGCCAGAGGCCTGCGGCGCGTTCCGCCGCCTGTGTGCCCGGGTGGGTGACCGGCAGATCAGCGAGTTCACTTACCGGATTGCCGATGCGCAGACCGCGCACGTTTTTGTCGGCATGCAGCTGCGCTCGCCCGGCGAGGCGGCAGAGATCCTCGACACGCTGCACGCCGACGGCTTCCCGGCGCTCGACCTGACCGCCGACGAGGTAGCCAAGGAGCACGTCCGCCATATGATCGGCGGCCGCTCGCCGCTGGCGCGCGGCGAGCGCCTGTTCCGCTTCGAATTTCCCGAAAAGCCGGGGGCATTGATGGCCTTCCTGTCGGCGCTGGCGCCTGACTGGAACATCAGCCTGTTCCACTACCGCAACCAGGGCGGCGATACGGGATCGGTGCTGGCCGGCATCCAGGTGAGCGACGGCCAGGTGCAGGCATTCCGCGAACGGCTGGCCACGCTGGGCTATCCCTGGCAGGAAGTCAGCGACAACCCGGCGTACCGCATGTTCCTCGCGTAAACGCGAGCGAGCCGCCCGCAGGCGGCTCGCCAGTCCATCCCGATCAGTCGCCGATCAGTTTCCGGCGATGGTCATCTGCTCGATCAGGATCGAGCCGGTTTCCTTGGTGCCGCGAATCAGCGAATCGGCGCCGATCGCGACGATCTGCTGGAACATCTCGGCCATATTGCCGGCAATGGTGATTTCCTCCACCGGATACTGGATCACGCCGTTCTCGACCCAGTAACCAGACGCACCGCGCGAATAGTCGCCGGTCACGTAGTTGACACCCTGCCCCATCAGCTCGGTCACCAGCAGGCCGGTACCGAGCTTGCGCAGCATCGCCGGGAAATCGTCGCCGGGCTCGGTCAGGTTGCTGTGCAGCGTCAGGTTATGCGAGCCGCCGGCGTTGCCGGTGGTCTTCATGCCGAGCTTGCGCGCCGAATAGGTCGACAGGAAATAGCCCTGCACCACGCCATCGAGGACCACGTCGCGCTCGCGCGTGCGCACGCCTTCTTCGTCGAACGGGGCGCTGCCCATCGCGCCCGGGGTGTGCGGCTGCTCGTGGATCTGCACGTGCGGCGCGAACACGGCCTTGCCCAGCGTATCGCACAGGAAGGTGGACTTGCGATACAACGCACCACCCGACACCGCCTGCACGAAGGCGCCCAGCAGGCCGGCGGCCAGCGGCGCCTCGAACAGCACCGGGCAGCGGCGCGTGGACAGCTTGCGCGCCTGCAGCCGCGCCAGCGCGCGTTCGGCGGCGTAGCGGCCGATGTCCTCCGGGTTGGCCAGTGCCAGCGGCGAGCGCTTGGACGAGTACCAGTCATCGCGCTGCATGCCGCCGCCGCTGCCGGCGATCGGCGCGCACGAGATGAAATGGCGCGAATACGGATAGCCGCCCGAGAAACCGCGCGTGGTCGCCAGCACGAACTGCGAGTGCTGCGCCGACACGCTGGCGCCGTCGCTGTTGCGGATGCGCGGCGACACGGCGAAGGCGGCGGCCTCGGCGCGGGTGGCGATGTCGATGGCGGCCTCGGCATCGATGGCCCAGGGATGGAACAGGTCCAGGTCCTGCGGCGCGCGCTCCAGCAGTTCTTCTTCGGCCAGGCCCGCGCACTCGTCTTCCGCGGTGAAGCGGGCGATGTTGTAGGCCGCCTCCGCGGTGGCGCGCAGCGCGGCCGGCGAGAAGTCCGAGGTGCTGGCATTGCCGCGGCGCTTGCCGATCATCACCGTGACGCCGACCACCTTGTCACGGTTCTGCTCGATCGTTTCCACCTGCCCCTTGCGCACCGATACGGACAGGCCGCTGCCTTCGGAGATCTCCGTGGCGGCGTCCGTCGCGCCCAGCTCGCGTGCCACACGCAGCACATCGGCGGCCATCTCGCTGAGCTGGGCCTGGGTGTAGGTGAAATGCGCGGTCTGTTCTGCGATCTGGTCCATGTGGGATCCGTGCCTGGGGTCATCAAAAGTCCAAGCGGCAATCATAGCAAGATAAAATGCCGGTCATGACGCGAAATTCCCGTAATTCCCAAGGCTCGCGCTTCCCCGGCGCATTCTCGCCGGAGCCCGAAGACGACGAACCGAAAAGCAAGTCGCAGCGCAAGCGCGACATGACCGCCCTGCAGGACCTTGGCGCCGAGCTCGAGGCGCTGCCCAAGGACCGGCTGGCGCGGGTGCCCATGCCCGAGTCGCTCGCCGACGCCATCCACGAGGCGCGCCGCACCACCAGCCATGAAGGCAAGCGCCGCCAGATGCAATTCGTGGGCAAGGTCATGCGCGGGCTGGACGACGATGAGGTCGAGGCGATCCGCGCCGCGCTGGAAGGCTTCAAGGGCACCAGCAAGGCCGAGACCGCCCGCATGCACCTGATCGAGCGCTGGCGCGAACTGCTGCTGGCCGACGACGCGGCGCTGACGCGGTTCCTCGGCGAGCACCCGGTCGCCGACGTGCAGTCGCTGCGCAACATCATCCGCAACGCACGCAAGGAGAAGGAGCAGGCCAAGCCGCCGCGCTACTTCCGCGAACTGTTCCAGGCCATCAAGGCAGCGCTCGACGCCAAGGACGGCGCTGCCTCCACCGACGCAGCCCCTTCCCCGGAGCCCGAGGCATGACCCAGACCACGCAGTCCACGCAGCCGGTATCCCGCAACCATCCCGACGAACTCGTCGTCGGCTTTGTCTCGGTCTCGGACCGTGCCTCGGCCGGCACCTACCAGGACGAAGGCATCCCGGCGCTGCGCGAGTGGTTCGGCCGCACGCTGACCTCGCCGTGGCAGGCGGTGGAGCGGCTGATTCCGGATGAGCAGGCGCAGATCTCGCGCACGCTGATCGAGCTGGTGGACGTGGCCGGCTGCGACCTGGTGCTGACCACCGGCGGCACCGGCCCGGCGCGGCGCGATGTCACGCCGGAGGCCACGCTGGCGGTGGCCACCAAGGAAATGCCGGGCTTCGGCGAGCAGATGCGGCAAGTGAGCCTGCACTTCGTGCCGACCGCCATCCTGTCGCGTCAGGTGGCGGTGATCCGCGAGACCGCCAGCCGCGCCGCGCTGATCATCAACCTGCCCGGCCAGCCGCGCGCCATCCGCGAGACGCTGGAAGGCCTGCGCGATGCCGACGGCAAGCCGGTGGTGCAAGGCATCTTCGCCGCGGTGCCGTACTGCATCGACCTGATCGGCGGGCCTTACATGGTAACCGACGAGGCCGTGGTCAAGGCCTGGCGGCCGAAGAATGCGGTGCGCGCCAAGCCTGCTGCGTAAGTCACGGAAGTCACGGAAGTCACGGAAGTCACGGAAGTCACGGAAGCCACGGAAACCTGGCCGCCGGCACTGTCGGCGGCAAACCCTCCCCACTCTCCCGCGCTCGTCAGCGCAATCCCAGGTACAACCCAACCGGCACGAACACCACCGCGGCAATATTGCCGAGCAGCACGATCGACGCGACCTGGTCTGGCTCTTGCCGGAAATGGTCGGCGATCAGGAAGTTCAGCACCGCCGGCGGTAGCGCCGCGAATACGAACAGCAGTCCGCGCTGCAGTTCCGTCAGCGGCACCCACTGCGCCAGCAGCAGCGCCACCGCGACGCCGGCCAGCGGGCACGCCACCGCGCCGACTACGCCCATGCCCCAGTTGCGCAGGCTCACGTCCTTCATGCGCACGCCCAGCGCGAACAGCATCAGCGGCACGGTGGCGTCGCCCAGCAGCTTGACCGACTGGTATACCGGGTCCGGCAACGTGAACCAGGGCCGCGCCAGCGACAGCCCGACGCCGGCCACCGTGGCCAGCACCATCGGGTTACGCACGATCTGCGCCATCGACGCATGCCGGTTGACGATCTTCAGGCCGAGGGTGAAGTGCATCAGGTTCGACGCCGCGAACAGCGCCACCGCCGGTGCCAGGCCGGCGTGGCCGAAGGCAAAGACCGACAGCGGCAAACCCATGTTGCCGCAGTTGTTGAACATCATCGGCGGCACGAAGGTGCGGGGATCGACCTTGAGCAGCCGCGCCACGGCCCACGCCAGCACGCCCGAACCCAGCACCACCGCCACCGCGCACACCAGCAACACCAGCTGGTCGGCCAGCACGAAGTCCTTGCCGACAAAGGCCGACACCACCAGCAGCGGCGCGATCACATCAAGCGTGGCGCGGTTGATCCCGGCCATGTCCGGATGGGCCTTGCGCCCGTACAGCCACCCGACCAGGATGATCAGGATGACCGGCGTGATGATGGATACGATGCGCTCGAACATGGCAGGCTCGACGGGAGGTGCCCGGGAGGGCTGCGCGCGCCCCGTCGGTGGTGGTTGGTTATTGTTGTCGTCGCAGGCCGGGAACCCGGCTTATTGCGCCGCGGTGTCGGCAGCAGGAGTGTCGGCAGGCGGAGTGGCCGCCGGCGCGCCCGGCGGCGTGTGACGGATAAAGTGTGTGCGGTAGTAGCGCAGTTCCTCCACCGACTCCAGGATGTCGGCCAGCGCCGTGTGCAGCTGGCGCTTGACGAAGCCCTTGTGGATAACCGGCTCCCAGCGCTTGCACAGCTCCTTGAGCGTGGACACGTCCAGGTTGCGGTAGTGGAAGAACGCCTCCAGCTTGGGCATATAGCGCGCCATGAAGCGGCGGTCCTGGCAGATCGAGTTGCCGCACATCGGCGACTTGCCGGCCGGCACCCAGCGCTTCAGGAAGGCCAGCAGCTCGGCCTCGGCCTGTTCCTCGGTCAGCGTGGAAGCCTTGACCTTGTCGATCAGGCCGGAGCGGCCGTGGGTGCCCTTGTTCCAGTTATCCATGCCGTCAAGCACGGCATCGCTCTGGTGGATCACCAGCACCGGCCCTTCAGCCAGGATATTGAGTTCGGAGTCGGTAATGACGACCGCCACCTCGATGATGCGGTCGGTATCCGGCTGCAAGCCGGTCATTTCCATGTCCAGCCAGATCAGGTTGTTTTCGCTTTTGACGGATTTGGCGGTGGCGTGGGTGGTCATCGGGACTGCTGAGAAAGGGATTTGGGGAAGCGGTCGCGGCGGAGCCGGACGCGAACAACTTATAATTCTCGCATATCCGTCCCAAGGCTCTTGCCTATGTTCACGATTGTCTTCCTCGCCGCGCTGGTGCTGATGGTGCTGACCAAGCTCTGGCTGGCCGCGCGCCAGGTGCGCCATGTGGCACAGCACCGCAACGCGGTGCCGGCGCGCTTTGCCGACACCATCACGCTCGCCTCGCACCAGAAGGCGGCCGACTACACCATCGCCCGCACCCGGCTGTCGATGCTTGAAGTGCTGGCCGGCGCCGCGGTGCTGATCGGCTTCACCATGCTGGGCGGGCTGCAGTTGCTCAACCAGTTCTGGCTGGAGACCTTCGGCCCGGGCTATGCGTATGGCGTAGCGCTGGTGGCCAGCGTGGCGGTGATCGGCGGGCTGGTGGACCTGCCCTTTTCGCTCTATGGCCAGTTCGGCATCGAGGAGCGCTTCGGCTTCAACAAGATGACCTTCGGCCTGTGGCTGGCCGACATGGTCAAGATGCTGGCGGTCGCCAGCGTGCTGGGCCTGCCGCTGCTGCTGGCGGTGCTGTGGCTGATGGAGGGCGCCGGCTCGCTGTGGTGGCTGTGGACGTGGCTGGTGTGGATGGGCTTCAACCTGTTCCTGCTGGTGGTGTTCCCGACCTTTATCGCGCCGCTGTTCAACAAGTTCGAGCCGCTGGCCGACGAATCGCTGCGCCAGCGCATCGAGGGCCTGATGCAGCGCTGCGGCTTTGCCAGCAAGGGCCTGTTCGTGATGGACGGCAGCAAGCGCAGCGCGCATGGCAACGCCTACTTCACCGGCTTCGGCGCGGCCAAGCGCATCGTCTTCTTCGATACGCTGCTGGCACGCCTGTCAGGCGACGAGATCGAGGCGGTGCTGGCTCACGAACTCGGCCACTTCAAGCGCCGCCATGTGGCCAAGCGCATCGCCGTCACCTTTGCACTGAGCCTGGTGTTCCTGGCGCTGCTGGGCTGGCTGGCGACGCGGACGTGGTTCTACACGGGCCTCGGCGTCGCGCCCAACCTGGGCGTGTCCAACCATGCTTTGGCACTGGTGCTGTTCTTCCTGACGCTGCCGGTGTTCACCTTCCTGCTCGGGCCGCTGTCGAGCCAGTCGTCGCGCCGCCATGAATTCGAGGCCGACGCCTTCGCCGCCGACCAGACCAATGCCGGCCACCTGGTGTCGGCACTGGTGAAGCTGTACAAGGACAACGCTTCGACCCTCACGCCCGATCCGCTCTACAGCGCCTTCTACTACTCGCATCCGCCCGCCGCGCAGCGGATCGACCGGTTGCTGGCGCACGCATGAGCCGCACCTCCCGACACCGCGGCGCCGGCGGCGCCAATGCCGGCACGAATGCAGGCAAGAGCGCCGAGCCCGCACTGATCATCGCCGCGCACGGGCGCCACTACGTGGTCGAGCTGGCCGACGGCACGCGCATGCATGCCTTCCCGCGCGGCAAGAAGAGCGACAGCGCCGTCGGCGACCATGTCAGCGTCGAGCGCGCCGCGGCCGACCAGTGCGTGATCACCAGGGTGCAGGCGCGCAAGAACTTGCTGCATCGCTCGGATCAGTTCAAGTCCAAGCTGCTGGCGGCCAATATCGACCAGGTCATCATCGTGCTGGCGACCGAGCCGGGCTTCTCCGAAGACCTGCTTGGGCGCGCGCTGGTATCGGCCGAGGCGCTGGAGATCCGCCCCCTGATCGTGCTCAACAAGACCGACCTGCCCGAGCGGCTGGACGAGGCGCGTCGGCGCCTGGCGCTGTATCGCGAGCTGGGCTACGACACGCTGGAACTGTCGGTGCGCGCCGACCCGGAACAGGCGCTGGCGGCGCTTCGGCCGCGGCTGGCGGGGGTGTCCAGCATCCTGATCGGCCAGTCGGGCATGGGCAAGTCATCGCTGCTGAACCTGCTGATCCCTGGGGTGGATGCGCAGACGCGCGAGATCTCGGCCAAGCTCGATTCCGGCAAGCACACCACCACGTTCACGCGGCTGTACCACCTGCCGGCGGACTGGGGCACGGTAGACGGACGCCAGGGTGCGCTGATCGATTCGCCCGGTTTCCAGGAATTCGGCCTGTACCACCTGAGCGAAGGCATGCTGGAACGTGCCTTCCCGGAGTTCCGGCCGCGGCTGACCGAGTGCCGCTTCTACAACTGCCACCACACCAACGAACCCGGCTGCGGTGTGCTGGCGGCGGTGGCGGCCGGCGCGATCGCCGAACGCCGCCACCAGCTCTACGCGCAGCTGCTGCACGAGTCCAGCCAGCAGAAGCCGTGGTAAGGTAAGCGCACCTGGGTAACCGGTGAGCTGCCATGAAACTGCTGCTGTACGCCACCTCGCTGGTCCACGCCGCCCATTGCCAGAACGTCCTGCAGGCCGCCGGCATCCGGGCGGAACTGCGCAACACCTGGCTGGGCGGCGCCACCGGCGAGATCCCGTTCCGGGAAAGCGCGCCGCAGGTCTGGCTGCTCGATGACGAGATGGAAGCGCAGGCGTGGGCAGCGCTCAATGCCGCCGCGAACCCGGTGCCAGGCCCAAGCTGGCAATGCCGTCACTGCCACGAATGGCATGAGGCGCAATTCGGCGCCTGCTGGCGCTGCGGGGCGGCGCGCGACTAGCGCCAGCGTTCGCATTCAGATACGCAGGATCAGCCCACCCACAGCGCCAGCGACAGCATGGCGAGCAGCAGCATCCACAATACCACTGCACGCCATACCAGCCCGACTGCCGACTGCAGCGTGCGCACGCCTGGCTCGGCGCCGAATTCCGGCGCCGACGGCTCGGGACCGTTGTCCTCTTCCATGCCGGGCGCATAGTCGACCGCCGGGCCGGCCACGCTGGTGCGCAGCACCACGGTGGAATCGTCCTCGGCCAGCGGCGTGCCCAGGCGTACGCCCAGCGCCCCGCCGCCGCTGGCGAGCAGGATGCCATTGACCGCATCGTTCCACTTGCGCGCGTGGTTACGCCACGCATACACCGCATCCTCGAAATTGCCGACGATGGCAAAGCCGATCGCGGTCAGGCGCGACGGGATCCAGTCAAGCAGGTAGAACGCGCGCGCGGCAAAGCGGCCCAGAGCGGGACTGCGTTCGGTCGACGGCTCGTTCCAGTGGCGCCCGAGGTATTCCGCGACGCGGTACAGCACCACGCCGCCGGGCCCGATCGGCACCAGGAACCAGAAGAACACGCCGAACACATGCCGGTGCACGGCAATGATGGCCGCCTCCAGCGTGTGCCGCACGATCTCGGTGACAGGCATGTCGACGGTGTCGATACCGGTCCACTCATGCAGCAGCGTGCGCGCGGTATGGACGTCGTCGCGGTTCAGCGCTTCATGGATATCGGTGAAGTAGTGGCTGAACTGGCGGAAGCCCAGCGTCATGTACAGCACCAGCACGTTCCAGGCGAGTGTCAGCGCCACGCTGATCGATGCGAGCAGGTAGTGCACCACGACCACTGCGAGCGTCAGCGGCAGCACTACGGTGAACCAGGCCAGCGCGGCATCGCGGGGGCGGCCGGTGTCAAAGGCGTGCTCGGCGCGGTCGCCCAGCGCGCGCACGATCTCGTAGATCGGGTTGTTGCGGCCCAGGGCGCGGAACTGCTCGGCGATCAGCGCCAGGAGTATGGAAACAAAGGTCATCTTGGTACGGGTGTTCCAAGGGGGCGCGCCCGCCCGATGTGCCGGTGCAGGCGCAATGCATAGCGAGAAGATAGCACAGCGGTACCTGCCCCTACCCGTTCGACACAAAAAGCAAAAGCCCGCCGGTGGGCGGGCAGGATTTCCTCGATGGAATCTACGCGTGGTGGTCAGGGCAGGTCAAACACCAGCACCTCGGCATCGTCACCGCCGGACAGCGCCACCTCGCCGCCCAACTCGAGCTTGGCCGCATCGCCCGCTTCCAGCGCCTTGTCGTTGACCAGCACACGGCCACGGGCCACATGGACATAGGCGCGTCGACCCGGCGCGAGAGCCAGCGTGGCGGCCTCTTCGCCGTCGAACAGCCCGGCGTACAGGCGCACATCCTGGTGCACCACCACCGAACCGTCGGCGCCATCCTGGCTGGCCACCAGGCGCAGCTTGCCACGCTTGTCGGCCGCCTCGAAGTGCTTTTCCTCGTAGCCCGGCTCGATGCCATTCTGCGCAGGCATGATCCAGATCTGCAGGAAATGGGTCGTATCGTGCGCCGCGTGGTTGTACTCCGAGTGACGCACGCCGGTGCCGGCGCTCATGCGCTGCACGTCACCCGGGCGGATCACGCTGCCGTTGCCCATGCTGTCCTTGTGCGCCAGCTCGCCTTCGAGCACGTAGCTGATGATCTCCATGTCCCGGTGGCCATGCGTGCCGAAGCCCATCCCCGGCGCGACGCGATCTTCGTTGATCACGCGCAGCGGCCCGAACTGCACATGCTGCGGATCGTAGTAGTCGGCAAACGAGAACGAATGATAGGACTTCAGCCAGCCGTGATCCGCATAACCGCGCTCTGCAGACTTTCTGATTTCAATCATTTTGATGGCCCTCCTTGGCCTGTTTCCGTGTCGCCACCAGCTTCGGAACCGCTTGCAACCGTTTGGCGGCATGTGTTGCGTTGTTGATGCTAGGAAGTTTAGGCCCCGCGGCGTATATTTACGGGGACCGCCTTAGAAGCACTCATTCAGTTTTTCTGAACATGCCACTCTCACTCGAATCCCTCGAAGTCCTCGACGCCATCGAGCGCAAAGGCAGCTTCGCCGCCGCCGCCCACGAAATGGGCAAGGTGCCCTCCGCGCTGACCTACGTGGTGCGCAAGCTGGAAGAAGACCTGGACGTGCTGCTGTTCGACCGGCGCCGCCACCGCGCCGAGCTGACTCCGGCCGGACGCGCACTACTCGACGAAGGCCGCCACCTGCTGCACGCCGCCGACGACCTCGCGCGCCGCGTCAAGCGGCTGGCCACCGGCTGGGAGGCCACGCTGACCATCGTGGTGGACGACCTGATCAATTTCCGCGCCCTGCTGCCGGTGATCCACGACTTCTATGCCGAGAACACCGCCACGCGGCTGCGCTTTGCCAAGGAAGTGCTGGGCGGCGCCTGGGACGCGCTGGTCAGCAACCGTGCCGACCTGGTGATCGGCGGCGCCTACGACGCACCGAGCACGCAGGGCTTTCAGATCCGCCCGCTGGGCACGGTGCCGTTCGTGTTCGCGGTGGCGGCGCACCACCCGCTGGCCACCGAGGAAGGCCCGCTGACCACCATCCAGATCGCCAGGCACCGCATCGTCGCGGTGGGCGACACCTCGCGCAACCTGCCGGCGCGAACCCACGGCGTGCTGGCCGGCCAGGACGTACTGGTGGTGCCGACCATGCGCGACAAGATGGAAGCGCAGATCCGCGGCCTTGGCTGCGGCTGGCTGCCGGCGCCGATGGCGCAGCCGCATATCGAAAGCGGCGTGCTGCAGGTGCGCGAGACGGTCGAGGTGCGCGCCCCGGGCAATTTCAAGGTGGCCTGGCGCACCAGCAACCGCGGCAAGGCGCTGCAGTGGTGGGCCGGCAAGCTGGAAGACCCGCGCCTGGCGCAGGCGCTGCTGCAGCAACCCGACTTCGCTGGCTGAGGGCTTGCGCATGGCAGTGACGGCTGCAATGGCTGCCTCGGCGACCGGCTACCGCGGCCGCTTTGCCCCCTCGCCGACCGGCCCGCTGCATATGGGCTCGCTGGTCACCGCGCTGGCCAGCTGGCTGGATGCGCGCGCGCATGGCGGCCAGTGGCTGGTGCGCATCGAGGACAT
Organism: Cupriavidus consociatus; assembly: GCF_017814975.1. GTDB lineage: Bacteria > Pseudomonadota > Gammaproteobacteria > Burkholderiales > Burkholderiaceae > Cupriavidus > Cupriavidus consociatus. Next base: position 152,691 of record NZ_JAGIQA010000012.1, on the reverse strand, counting down.
CGACATGCCGCGCTGCGTGCGCGGCGCCGACCACGACATCCTGCAGACGCTGGCCCGCCTGGGCATGACGCCGGACGAGCCGCCGGTGTGGCAAAGCCGGCGCGAGGCGCACTACGCCGAGGCACTGCGCCAGCTTGACGCCGCCGGTCAACTCTACCCCTGCGGCTGCTCGCGCAAGGAAATCGCCGATTCGCTGGTGCACGTGCGGGAGCGGCACCAGACGCTGGGCTACCCCGGCACCTGCCGCCACGGCCTGAATGGCAAGCTGCCCCGCGCGTGGCGCGTGCGCGTGCCGGATGGCCCGTCTGCGACGATCTGCTTTGACGACCGCTGGCAAGGCCGCCAGTGCCAGGACCTCGAGACCGAGCTGGGCGACTTCGTGCTGCGCCGTGCCGACGGGCTATGGGCCTACCAGCTGGCGGTGGTGGTGGATGATGGCCTGCAGGGCATCACGCATATCGTGCGGGGCGCCGACCTGCTCGACTCGACGCCGCGGCAAATCCACCTGCAACATCTGCTGGGCCTGCCCACGCCGAGCTACCTGCACGTGCCAGTGGTGGTCAATGACATCGGGGAGAAGCTGAGCAAGCAGAGCGGCGCGCAGGCGATCGACACCGGCGCGCCGCTGGAGGCGCTGCGCCAGGCCGGCATGCACCTGGGACTGGCGAACAATGAAGGGAATGTGCGGGACTGGCTGGCGCGTGCCACGGGGTACTGGCGCCAGCGGATGGCGGCGGCCTGAGGCCCGGAGAGGCCCGGAGAGGCCTGGGGCGGCCTAAGCGGCAGGCCGCCTCAGGCCGGCAGCCGGATCAGGACTTGCGCGGCGCGCCGCCCAGCAGCGCCGCGACCGGCCGCTTGGGCGCCTGGCGGCCACGGCTCAGCGCGGCGGCGATTTCTTCCGACGGCTTGACTTGCGAGCTGGTGGCGCTGGGCTCGTACGGGCGCGAGAAGAACGGATCGTCGGACGGGCGGAACACCTGGCGGCTGCCGCTGTGCTCGTGGCGGCGCGGGCGCTCCTCGCCTTCGCCATTGCCACGCGCGCGGCGCAGGTCGCCGCGCTGGCGGCGGCGTTCGGCTTCTTCCTGACGCGACTTCTCGCCGGTCGGGTCGAAGCCTTCCAGCTTGCCGCGCGGGATGCTGCGCTTGATCAGCTTTTCAATATCCGACAGCAGGCGCTCGTCATTGCCCGGCACGTAGATCGACAGTGCATCGCCGCTGGCGCCCGCACGACCGGTACGGCCGATGCGGTGCACATAGTCCTCGGCGCTGTAAGGCACGTCAAAGTTGATCACGCACGGCATGTCGGGGATATCGAGCCCGCGCGCCGCCACATCGGTAGCAACCAGCGCGTCGATGGTGCCGCTCTTGAAGCCGTCCAGCGTCTGCATGCGCTCGGTCTGGGTCTTGTCGCCGTGGATCGCCGAGGCGTTGATGCCCTCGCGCTCCAGGTGCCGCGCCAGGCGCGAGCAGCCGATCTTGCTGTTGACGAAGACGATGCACTGGCGCGACAGGCCCTGCTCGGCACGCTGCTTGAGCAGGTGCACGACCGCCGCCTGCTTGTGACCATCTTCGACCTGGTACACGGTCTGGCGCACGTTCTCGTTGGTCGAGTTGCTGCGCGCTACTTCGATGGTGACCGGCTGCTTCAGGTAGCTGGCTGCCAGCCGCTTGATTTCCGGCGAGAACGTGGCCGAGAACAACAGCGTCTGGCGCTGCGCCGGCAGCAGGTTGATGATGCGCTGCAGGTCCGGCAGGAAGCCCATGTCGAGCATGCGGTCGGCTTCGTCCAGCACCAGCATCTGAACCTGAGACAGGTTGACCGCCTTCTGCTGCACGTGGTCGAGCAGGCGGCCCGGCGTGGCCACCAGGATCTCGACGCCGCGGCGCAGGGCGTCGGTCTGCGGATTCATGTCGACGCCGCCAAAAACCACCGTGCTGCGCAGGTCGGTGTGCTTGGCGTAGCGGGCGACGTTGTCGTAGACCTGATCGGCCAGTTCGCGCGTGGGCGTCAGCATCAGCGCGCGCACCGGGTGGCGCGCCGGCGAGGCGCTGGCGTTGGCAAGCGGCAGCAGGCGCTGGATGATCGGCAGCGCAAAGCCGGCGGTCTTGCCGGTGCCGGTCTGGGCGGCGCCCATCACGTCCTTGCCGAGCAGCACGACGGGAATGGCCTGCGCCTGGATCGGCGTGGGCGTGGTGTAGCCCTGGTCGGACAAGGCACGCAGGATGCGCGCGTCCAGGCCAAAGCTTTCGAAGGTCTGCACCGCGGTCTGCCCGGCGGTGGTGGGTTCTGGTGCGGTCGTAGTGGTCATGGGTATCGGTGTCTGGCGGGAGGCGAACCCGGCACAAACGGATACGCGTCTGGAACTCATCTCGCCCTGGCTCTCGGCTGGCACCGGGGAGGTGCCGGCGCGGCCATGCCGCTTGCACAGGGCTTGCAGCTTTTGACCAAGAGAATCAAAGACTTAAATTTTAGCATTTCTGCGCATACAGTGACCAGCATGGCCCGGCCGTGCGGGCGCCGCGACAGTGTGCGGCCACGCCGGGGCGTTTTAAAGAAACTGTCACATCGGCATTGGATGATGCCGGCGGCGCCGTAGACAAGGCCAGCCCCGACCGGCCGCGCGCGCCCCTCCGACCACCGAGACCATTATGGACTTCGAGCAATTCCGCCAGACCTGCCAGCAGTTCCTGCGCACTTCGAGCCAGTTCCTTGGCCTGGCCGCCGTTCTGCCCTTGCCGCCGCGGCCGGCGAGTCAGCCGGCCCAGCCTGCACAACAGGCGGCCTAGGGGAATCCGCCGGACCGCCAGCACGGCATCCAGGTGACTCAATCGCAGCGGATGCCGTTATTGTTACCTTGCCCCACTTCTTGTAGTGCCGCTCATGCGCGCCGCCAGCTGCTCCGGCGGCAAATAGGTGACAGTGCCGGCGCCCAGCATCTTCTGCTGCCCGGTTGGTGACCCACCATCACGAGGGACAGGTCGTAGGCCGCGGCACCAGCAGCGTGTAGACCGGGAATGTCCTGACCCTGCTGGCTCGCGATGAAAAAGCCCCGCGTACCGGGGAGGGCAGCGGGGCTCAAGTGGTAGCGGGGCAACCTTCCGATTACCCACGCAGTGATCTTGGCCGATCGCGTCGCGGCGCACATCACCCAAATGCGGGCTTTTGTGCGGCCGGGAACATGGCGCCAGCGGCGCGCCTGGCGCTGCCTGCAAAGCCTGTCAATCATCACTCGCGCCCGGCGGCTGTGGAATCGGGGTTTTCTCCGAGCGGGTTTCCGCCAGCTTCCCGCCCTGCCGCGCATGCGGTCTACTGATATCACATTGACAGGGCACAGCCAACGCGGCGTATCGCCGCAGTCGATGGAGCACCAAGACGATTCCAATGACAGGGGAGACAGACCATGGTGACGAAAAAAGAAGATGCATTCGTACTGAAGAACCTTCTTGCCCTCGCAGCAGTGGAAACCGTAGGCGGCGCGATCGCCCTCAGCATGGTCTTTCACCTAATCTGATCTGAGCTTGCCCGGGCACCGCGCCGCCACGCCGGCGCGGTGCTTGTCGCTGCTGCTCATTACGCGCCTTACTCGTCGACAATCACCTCGAAGCCGCCGTAGATCATCCTCTGGCCATCGAACGGCATCGGGTCCATCCCTTCCTTCAGGCGCGGGTCTGCCATCGCCGCCTTCATGCCTGTGTCGCGCTTCTCCTTTGAAGGCCAGACGATCCACGAGAACACCACCGCCTCATCGTCCTTGCGCTTGACCGCCATGGTGAAGGACGTCACCTTTCCTTCCGGCACGTCGTCACCCCAGCATTCCACTACCTTCAGCGCGCCGTGCTCCTTGAACACCGCTGCGGCCTTCTGCGCCACCTGGCGGTAGGTTTCGCGATTGGCCTGCGGCACGGCCAGCAAGAATCCGTCGATATAAGACATGGATCTGACTCCTCGTCGGGTTGATCGGTTGCGAACACGTTGCATCCGAATACCTTAGTCCATCGTTGCGAGGGCCAAAGTTCCTTTTTTTCAACAGCTTCCCGTACAACGCCTTCACGCGGAACACTGGACTGTTCACACTGTCCCGAGCCAGGAGTCTCTCACGCAGCTGTTTCAGCCAGTTCGGCAATTTCATTCAACTGACTTCCAACATCCTTTACTTCACTGCGATTCGGAAAGATCCGATGATTAGCGGAACCCGATTCTGGAAAGATGAGGCGCATTTGCAGCCTTCAAGGCGCTGATGAGTTCCAGATATTCCTGATAGGAGCGGTGATGTCGGATATGCGCTATGCACTGCGAAACGGAGATAAGACGAGTACAGGCGGAAAACTCATCGCCACCGGTCAAAGCCTGTTTCACCATGACAGGGCCGTAGGTATCGAGGGGGACCATGCAACTTGCCCGGCATGCAAGGCCGGCGGGCCTGTGATGAACGACTGCCACCCAGATTTTGACATAGGCGGAAAACAGATTTTGGTGAGCGGCGCTCGAGTCTATTGCAAATGCAGTATTCATCCGACCGTCATCCATAGCCAGAGCAGTTTCACGGTTCAGGTAAATCGAAAAATGGGGAAGCCCCGCTCACAATATCTTCGGCGTCGCCGAACATAGATGCAACATTGTCATTCGGTGGAAGATTGTCGATAAAAAAACGGGAAAAGTAGTAGAGGGCGGTGAGCGCGGCCGTTACGACTCGGTGTGGATATCGACCTCCGCGCACGGAAGCACCATTTTCTGGCAGCATAATCCCGACTATCTGAAGGCAACTGGCGGAAAGGCTTACCGATGAAATTTATAACGTTCGTGCCGGTATTGATTCCCGTCCTCGCTGGTACCGCGCAGGCTGCGGAAGTATATGATGATTATGATGCATTCTATGCAAGCCGGCCAGGTGCGATCTTTTACCAACCAATCGAAACAGATCACCACACCCTTTACTCCGACAGAAAGGGAATTCACGCAACAATAACAGGGTCTATTAATGGAAAGACTGCACGTATTTCCGTTTTTTCGAATCATATGACAATTAACGGAAAATCCTTTTCTTATTCGCGCGCGATAACGTTCCCGGATGAGCATGCTTCCCCGATTGACCCGGGTAGCGTCGTTGTATTCGTTACCTCTCGAACTCGGGCTCGCCCATCTGTTCTCTGCCTCGAAGGTGATAGCAATGGGTCTGGCGAAGCTGATCGTCACAAGCAAATCTACCTGCTGATAGACCCGCTAGCTCATCAGGGAAAGCCAAGCTTCTTACATCTGCCCAGCCTGCTCTCATCCTGCCGGGCGATCAGAAAAACGAAGAATACGCGACTTGCATTTCCGAAGAACAGCTATCTCTTTAATAGCGCAGAGGTGTCACGTGTCGGCTTGCTGATCTCCTATTACACGTTCACGAATCAGCGTTTTGTGCCGACCTCAGACGCGATTAGATTGCGATTCGCGCAGCCTGAGATTCCGTTCGAGTTTTCATTGAAAGCGGAAAAATAGTCCCTGGACACCCACATTGGCGCTGAAAATGGAACCAACGTCGGAGCATCGTTGACTCTACAAACAACAAGGGGTTACGTATCAACGTAACCCCTTGTGCTTTCAGGAATATGGTGGGCCTCCCGTGAGTCGAACACGGCACCAACGGATTATGAGTCCGCTGCTCTAACCAGGCATGAGCTAGAGGCCCTTGGAAGCGTTTAGTTGCCTTCCAGGAAACTCTTCAGCTTGTCGGAGCGGCTCGGGTGGCGCAGCTTGCGCAGTGCCTTGGCCTCGATCTGGCGGATCCGTTCACGCGTGACGTCGAACTGCTTGCCGACCTCTTCCAGCGTATGGTCGGTGCTCATTTCGATGCCGAAGCGCATGCGCAGCACCTTGGCTTCGCGCGGCGTCAGCGAGTCCAGCACGTCCTTGACGACGTCGCGCATGGAGCCGTGCAGCGCCGCTTCGGCCGGGGCCAGCGTGTTGGTGTCTTCGATGAAGTCGCCCAGATGGGAGTCGTCGTCGTCACCGATCGGCGTTTCCATGGAGATCGGCTCCTTGGCGATCTTCATGATCTTGCGGATCTTGTCTTCCGGCATCTCCATCTTCTCGGCCAGCGTTGCCGGATCCGGTTCATTACCGGTTTCCTGCAGGATCTGGCGCGAGATGCGGTTCATCTTGTTGATCGTCTCGATCATGTGCACCGGGATACGGATGGTGCGCGCCTGGTCGGCGATCGAGCGCGTGATGGCCTGGCGGATCCACCACGTGGCATACGTCGAGAACTTGTAGCCGCGGCGGTATTCGAACTTGTCCACCGCCTTCATCAGGCCGATGTTGCCTTCCTGGATCAGGTCGAGGAACTGCAGGCCGCGGTTGGTGTACTTCTTGGCGATCGAGATCACCAGGCGCAGGTTGGCCTCGGTCATCTCGCGCTTGGCTTCGCGGGCACGACGCTCGCCCTCGGCCATCTTGCGGTTGACGCCCTTCAGTTCCTTCAGTGGCAGCACCACGCGCGACTGCAGGTCGATCAGCTTCTGCTGCAGCTCGTGCACGGCCGGCACGTTGCGCTCGACAATGCCGCTGTAGCCCTTGCCGTCGGCCACGACAGTGCTGATCCACTCGAGGTTGGTCTCGTTGCCCGGAAAGCGGGCGACGAATTCCGAGCGCGGCATGCCGCACTTGTCGACCACGATATTCAGGATCGATCGCTCGAGCTTGCGCACTTCGTCCACCTGGCCGCGCAGCGTGTCGCACAGGCGCTCGACGTTGCGGGCGGTGAAGCGGATGCTCATCAGCTCGGCCTGGATGGCTTCCTGTGCCTTGACGTAAGGCTTGGACTTGTAGCCCTCCTTCTCGAAGGCACGGCGCATCTTGTCGAACTGCTCGGCGATCACGCGGAATTTTTCCAGCGCGTTCTGCTTCAGTTCTTCCAGCTGGCGCGCGGAGGCACCGGCGCCGGCATCGCCTTCGTCGTCTTCTTCCTCGTCGTCTTCCTCGTCGTCGTCGGACTCGATATCCTCGTCGTCGGACGCCGCGGCAGGGGCCGAGGGCGCTTCCGGGGCTTCCTCGGCGTTCGGGTCGATCAGGCCGTCGACGAATTCGTCGATCTTGATCTCGTCGTTGGCCACGCGCTCGGCGTGAGCCAGGATCTCGGAGATGGTGACCGGGCAAGCCGAGATCGCCATCACCATGTCCTTCAGGCCGGCTTCGATGCGCTTGGCGATCTCGATCTCGCCTTCGCGGGTCAGCAGCTCAACCGTGCCCATTTCACGCATGTACATGCGCACCGGGTCGGTGGTGCGGCCGAACTCGGAGTCAACCGTAGACAGGGCCGCTTCGGCCTCTTCCTCGGCTTCTTCCTCGCTGGTGGCAGACGGCGCGTTGTCGTTGAGCAGCAGCGTCTCGGCATCCGGCGCCTGTTCGTAGACGGCGATGCCGATGTCGTTCAGCGTTGCGACCAGCGTGTCGATCGTTTCCGAATCGACCATGTCGTCCGGCAGGTGATCGTTGATCTCCGCGTAGGTCAGGTAGCCCCGCGACTTGCCCAGCTTGATCAGCGCCTTGAGCTTCTGGCGACGCAGCTCGAGCTCCTCTTCGGTCCCCTGCTGGGTCGAGGCGAACTCCTTGAGCAGGGCCTTTTCCTTGGCCTTGCGGTCCTTGGCTTTCTGCTTTTCGGTCTTCGGCGCGGCCGCGGGCGTCGCAGCACGCATGTCGTTCTCGTAAAACTCTTCAGTCACGTCGTCTGTTGTGCTGTCGTCGTGCTGCATCTCGGCCTTGGGCTTGCGGCCGCGCTTTTTCGGCTCCGGCTTGATTGCCGGGGCAGCGGGACGCTCGGATGCAACGGATGCAGGGGTCGCGGTGCGCGCCTTGGATGCCGTGGCGGTACTATCCGCCTTGGCGGCTCCGCTCTTGGCGCCGGCTGCTGCCGCTCGCTTGCTCTCGACTTCGGTATTCTGCTGTTTCGCCACGGTGATACTCTTGCCTTTCACTGGTGCAGACACGGCAACCTTGCCGCTCGTACTGGCGCCCTCGCGTGCCGAAGTCGAGGCCTGTGTTTCCTTGGATGTGCGAGTCCTGGCAGGAGTCGTCACGGCGGGCGCTTGCGCGCTACGCACGGACTTGGATGGCGCAGACCGGGCTGGTGTCCTGACTGGCGCGGTCGATGTCTTCGCCGCCGTCGTTTTTGCAGACGCCTTGCCGCCCCCTGATTGGGGAGCCTTCGTTGTAACCTTTTCGGTTGCTTTGGCCTTTGCCATTGGCACGCTCACTTTCACCAGAACTGGGAAGAAAGATTTCGCAATCCAAACCGGCTATTGTAGCACGCCACGGATAGCCGGCTTCCTGTCAGGTGAGGTTTTCACCTGAAAAATCAAGGCTTAAGCTCGGCGGTGCCGGCCTAGTCCCTCATCCAACGCCTGATACTGCCTCCAGGTTGATAGCCGTTGCGCCGCGACGCTTCAGCCAAGTTGACGCCGCCGGTGGATCTCCCCCACCAGCCAGCGCATGCGCTGCTTGGCCGCCTCATCGGCGGTTCCTGCCACCACTTCAGCCTGAAGCATGTCGAGTTCGCGCCGCAATGGCTCGGCCAGAAGCTTGGTGATGGCCGCATCGAACTCCTGCGTGGCAGGTGCCTCTTCGATCTCCTCCTTCAGCACGGCGGTACGCGCGGCCGCGTACAGCTCGGCATATGGCGACTGGGCCAGCTGCTCGCTGAATGCCGCGAAATTCACCTCGCCCTCCAGGCCGTCGCACGTCGACACCAAGTGCGTCAGCACTTCGCTCTCCCCGCCCATGCCGCCTTCGCCGTCCAGCAGCAAGGCACGCGCGTCGTCGTCGAGCCGCGCGGACAGTGCCGGATAGCACATCAGCAACTGGATCACGCGCTGCTCGAGGCCGGTGGGCGCCTGCCGCCGTGCCCGCGGGCGCGGCTTCTCAAAGCGGCCCACCCGGGCCGGATCACTGCGCAGGCCGCAGATGGCTTCGATCTCGGCGGGTGTCGTACCCGTTGCATCGGCAAGTTCACGCACAATCTGTAGCCGCAGCCCGCCGGCCGGCATCGCCTGCAGCAGCGGCTTGGCCTCGTACTGGGCCCGGGCGCGGCCCTCGGGCTGGCGCAGGTCAAGCTCTTCGGTCACCGACTGCAGCAGGAAGCGCGACAGCGGCATGGCGTTGCGCACCTGCGTGGCAAAGGCCTCGGTGCCTTCTTCGCGCACGTAGCTGTCGGGATCGTGCTCGGCCGGCAGGAACAGGAAGCGGATGGTCTTGTTGTCCGCCACATGCGGCAGGCAGGCTTCGAGTGCTCTTCGCGCCGCACGGCGTCCGGCGGCATCGCCATCGAACGAGAACACCACCGCGTCGGTCTGCCGCAGGAGCTTCTGCACGTGCACTGGAGTACATGCCGTGCCGAGGGTGGCGACGGCATTGGCAAAACCGAGCTGGGCCAGCGCCACGACGTCCATATACCCTTCGACCACCAATACGTATCCGGTTTCCCGGATGGCATGGCGCGCCTCGAACAGGCCGTACAGTTCGGTCCCCTTGCTGAACAGCGGAGTTTCGGGCGAGTTCAGGTACTTGGGCTCGCCCTGCCCCATCACGCGGCCGCCGAAGCCGATCACTGCCCCCTTGGTGTTGCGGATGGGGAACATGATGCGGTCGCGGAAGCGGTCATAGCGCCGCGGCTTGCCGTCGGGATCGCGCTTGTCGCTTTCGATCAGCAGTCCTGATTCGACCAGCGGCGCCGCGATATTGTCGTCGCGATAGCTGCCGAACACCGCTTCCAGGCCCTGCCAGTCGTCTGGCGCATGGCCCAGGCTAAACTGCGCGGCGATCTCGCCGGTCAGCCCGCGCCCTTTCAGGTACTGGATCGCCTGCGGCGCGGTGCGCAGTTGCCGGCGGTAGAAGTCGGTCGCGCGGGTCATGGCGTCGGACAGCGCCACCGAGCGGGCCTGCTGTTCGGCGCGCTGGCCCGGCGGCAGCCGGTCGCGCTCTTCCGGCACGGTCATGCCGACCGACTGGGCCAGTTCGCGCACCGCTTCCGGGTACGACTGGCCAGAGTACTCCATCAGGAAACCAATGGCCGAGCCATGCGCGCCGCACCCGAAGCAGTGATAGAACTGCTTGGTCGGCGAGACCGTGAACGACGGCGATTTCTCATTGTGGAAGGGGCACAGCCCCATGAAATTCGCGCCGCCCTTCTTCAGCTGCACATACTTGCCCACCACATCGACAATGTCGACACGGTTGAGCAGGTCCTGAATAAAGGATTGCGGAATCACCCGACTGACCGTCCTGAGGCTTGGCCGTCCCGCGACGGGAGGCAATTTCTAGGAATGCGTGACCGGTGCGGCGCCCGGTTGCTATCGGAATATTGTAGTGCAGCGCGCCCAGGCCGCCCGCAATGTTATCAACGCCGCGCATCTACGCCGAATCCAATGGGTCCGGCATGCATCACGCCTATATCTGATTAAATCAGCACTTACTTCGGAGCCAGCGCCGCCTTGACCAGCGCCGACACGGCCGTCATGTCGGCTCGGCCGGCGAGCTTGCCCTTGAGCACGCCCATGACCTTGCCCATGTCCTGCGGCCCGGCCGCCCCGGTGGCGGCGACCGCTTGCTGGACTTCGGCGGCGACTTCTGCCTCGGACAGTGCGGCGGGCATATAGACCTTCAGTACCTCGACCTCGGCCAGTTCCTTGTCGGCCAGGTCGTGGCGGCCCGCCTGCTGGAACTGGGAAATCGAATCCTTGCGTTGCTTGATCAGCTTCTCGACCACGGCCAGCACCGCAGTATCGTCAAGCTCCGTGCGCTCGTCGACCTCGCGCTGCTTGATCGCGGCCAGCAGCAGGCGGATGGTGCCAAGGCGCTCCGCTTCGCGGGCGCGCATGGCGGTCTTCATGTCTTCGCTGATACGGGCTTTGAGGGACATCGTGATCTTCCAGAAAGTGGGCGGACACTCACAGGTGGCGACGAGAGCCGCCTGCTGCAAGGCCAATAACGCAAAAACCCGCCGAAGCGTGCGCCACAGCGGGTTGATGCAAGCGTGGGGCCCGGTTCAGTACAGCTTCTTCGGCAGCATCTGGCTGCGGATACGCTTGTAATGGCGCTTTTCAGCGGCGGCCTTCTTGCGCTTGCGCTCGGCGGTGGGCTTTTCGTAAAACTCGCGCGCCCGCAATTCAGGGATCAGTCCGTTCTTTTCGACGGTGCGCTTGAAACGGCGCAAGGCGACTTCAAAAGGCTCGTTTTCCTTGAGACGGATCGTAGTCATTTGGCCAGAAAATCAGGATTTTCGGGATAGCGGCTTTACGAAGTTCTGGATTGTAGCACCAAGCCCCGAGCACGGAAGTGGCGCGCAACGGACACTGAAAAGCGGCGTTCCGGGCCCAGGCAGGGCCGGTGATCAGGCCACGGATTGCCCCGCGACCGCGCTGCGGCTGGCCTCGGCCACCGCCTTGCCTGCCGCCACGCCGGACGCCCAGGCCCATTGAAAGTTGTAGCCACCCAGCCAGCCGGTCACATCGACGACCTCGCCGATGAAATAGAGCCCTGGCACCTCGCGCGCCATCATCGTCGTGGAGGACAGCGCGCGCGTATCGACGCCGCCGATTGTCACCTCAGCCTTGCGATAACCTTCGGTGCCCGACGGCACGATGCGCCAGCCGTTGAGCGATGCACCAAGCTTGCGCAATCCCTTGTCCGTGACATCGTGCAGGGGCATGGCGGCATCGACGCCGGCGGCCGCGCACCATGCGTCGGCCAGCCGCGCCGGCAGCCGCTGCGCCAGCAGGTTGCCGAGGTGCTTGCGGCTGCCGCCCTTCTGCTCCAGCAGCCAGGCCGCGGCGTCTTCGCCGTCGAACAAATCGATGGCGATCGGCGTGCCCGGCTTCCAGTAGCTCGAGATCTGCAGCACCGCCGGCCCGGACAGCCCGCGGTGCGTCCACAGCAGGTCTTCCCGGAACGCGCCGGCCATCTTGCCGTTGCCGGTGGCGACATCGACTTCCAGCGACACGCCGGCCAACGGCGCGAACGGGGCCCAGTCCTTGCCGTCGAAGGTCAGCGGCACCAGCGCCGGCCGGGTTTCGGCGAGGCCCAGACCGAACTGGCGCGCGATGCGGTAGCCGAAGTCGGTGGCGCCGATCTTGGGGATCGACAGGCCGCCGGTTGCCACCACCAGTGCGCCGGCGCGGATCGTGCCGGTGGAGGTCAGCAACACGAAGTCATCGCCGTCGCGGCGGACTTCCGTCACCGAACAACCGGTCTGCCAGCGTACGCGGCCGGTGTCGCATTCGGCGCGCAGCATGGCGATCACATCCTCGGCGCTGTCATTGCAGAACAGCTGGCCGCGATGCTTCTCATGCCAGGCGATGCCGTGGCGGCGCATCAGGTCGAGGAAGTCCTGCGGCGTGTAGCGCGCCAGTGCCGAACGGCAGAAGTGCGGATTGGACGACAGGTAATTGGCCGGCCCGGCCTGCAGGTTGGTGAAATTGCAGCGGCCGCCGCCTGAAATGCGGATCTTCTCGGCAAGCCTGGTGGCGTGATCGACCAGCACCACGCTGGCGCCGTTCTGGCCCGCGACGGCGGCGCACATCATGCCGGCCGCGCCCGCGCCCAGCACGGCCACGTCATACCGGCCCGTCCGGGTTCCCGTCGCCCCGCTCATTGCCCGCCTCGCCAATCCATCTGTTGCCACCACTAAAGAAAGGGCAGATTGTAGCGAAAAGCACGCCGCGCGCCGCTGTGCTACCCTGCCCGCTTTCCTGCAACCTGTTGTTTCGACGGCCGTTCCGCCTGTTGCGGCGGCCTTCGGATCCTTCCTCATGCTTGTCCTCGGCATCGAATCTTCCTGCGACGAAACCGGGCTGGCCCTCTATGACACCGAGGCCGGCCTGCTGGCGCATGCACTGCATTCGCAGATCGCCATGCACCGCGACTATGGTGGCGTGGTTCCCGAACTGGCCTCGCGCGACCATATCCGCCGTGTGCTGCCGTTGCTGGAGCAGGTGCTGGCCGATGCCGGCCGCACCCGCCAGGACATCGACGCCATCGCCTTTACCCAGGGGCCGGGCCTTGCCGGCGCGCTGCTGGTCGGCGCCTCGGTCGCCAATGCGCTCGGCTTCGCGCTGAACGTGCCGATGGTCGGTGTGCATCATCTCGAGGGCCACCTGCTGTCGCCGCTGCTGACGCGCGAGCCGCCGCCGTTCCCGTTCGTGGCGCTGCTGGTGTCCGGCGGGCATACCCAGCTGATGGACGTGCGCGGCGTCGGCGACTATGCGCTGCTGGGCGAGACGCTCGACGATGCCGCGGGCGAGGCCTTCGACAAGACCGCCAAGCTACTCGGGCTGGGGTATCCCGGCGGTCCGGAGGTGTCGCGGCTGGCCGAGTTCGGCACGCCGGATGCGTTCGCGCTGCCGCGGCCGATGCTGCATTCGGGCAATCTCGATTTCTCCTTCGCCGGGCTGAAGACCGCGGTGCTGACGCAAACCCGCAAGCTGTCCAATACCTGCGAGCAGGACCGGGCCAACCTGGCGCGGGCCTTTGTCGACGCGATCGTCGATGTGCTGGCGGCCAAATCGTTCGCGGCGCTCAAGCAGACCGGCCACAAGCGGCTGGTGGTGGCCGGCGGCGTCGGCGCCAACCGGCAGCTGCGCGAGCGGCTGGACCAGCTCGGCAAGCAGCGCAGGATCGACGTGTTTTATCCGGACCTGGCGTTCTGCACCGATAACGGCGCGATGATTGCGTTTGCCGGCGCAAAGCGGTTGCAGGCGGCGCCGGAACTGGCGCGGCGCGAGTATGGCTATGGCGTGACGCCGAGGTGGGACCTGGCGGATATCCGGCTGCCGTCCGCAGCCTGACGGTTTGCTCGCCAAATAGCCAAAGAAAAAGCCACCGCATGCGGTGGCTTTTTTTCATATCGGCGAGAACCGGATCAGTTCACCCGCTTGTCCCGCTCGATCACCGCATACGCGCTGTGGTTGTGGATCGACTCGAAGTTCTCCGCCTCCAGCACATAAGCCACGATGCGGTCATCCGCATTCAGCCGCATCGCGATATCGCGCACCAGGTCTTCGACGAACTTGGGGTTCTCGTAGGCACGCTCGGTAACGAACTTCTCGTCCGGGCGCTTGAGCAGGCCCCACAGTTCGCACGATGCCTCTTCCTCGGCCATCCGCACCAGCGCTTCCACCGGCAGCTCCGCGGCCAGTTCCACGTCCATCGTGATATGCGAGCGCTGATTATGCGCGCCGTACTGCGAGATCTTCTTCGAGCACGGGCACAGGCTGGTCACCGGCACCATTGCCTTCAGGAACACGCGCGTCTGGCCGTTGCGCACTTCGCCGGTCAGCGTGACCTCATAGTCCAGCAGCGACTCCACGCCCGACACCGGCGCGATCTTGCTGATGAAGTACGGGAAGGTGACCTCGATGCGGCCCGCCTCGGCTTCCAGCTTTTCCAGCATCTTGTCGAGCAGCAGGCGGAAGCTGGCCAGCTCCAGCGGCGCGCGCTCTTCTTCGAGCAGCGCGACGAAGCGCGACATGTGCGTGCCCTTCTGGTCCGCCGGCAGGTGCACGTCGAGGTTGAAGGTACCCACGCTCGGCACGGTGCCGGTCGGGGTCTTCAGGGTCACGGGATATCGCACGCCCTTGACACCGACGCGCTGGATGGGAATCTGGCGGGTGTCGAGGCTCGACTGGACGTCGGGCATCACGAAGGCGGGATTGATGTCATTCATCTACGGTTTCCTCCAGGGCTGCGCCAGCGGTTGGCACAGGACCTTACGGTCGCGGCATTTTCGCAGTCCATCCATGCCACGCAACGAGTGTGAAACCACGGGACCCGGCACAGGGTGCGCCGACCCGCAGCTGCGAACACAAAAAGGGGGAGTTTAAGGGAATTTGGACGCACTCGTTGCCGAGGGCCAAATCCCCTGGCCGGCGCGGGTGATCCCGGCCAGCCGCCGGTATCACATCGTGAAAACGCCGGCAGCGGTCAGGCCACGCGCGAAGCGACAGAGACCTTGGGCTGGTCCAGGCCGAAACGCTGCCGCACCGAGCGCTCGATGCCGGCCGCATCCAGCCCGCACTGCTGCAGCAGATAGGCCGGGTCGCCATGATCGACGAAGCGGTCGGGCAGGCCCAGAACCAGCACCGGGATATCGATGCCGGCTTCGGACAGCGCCTCGAGCACGGCGCTGCCCGCGCCGCCCATCACGCTGCCCTCTTCCACCGTGACCAGGAAGTCGTGCCCGGCGGCCAGGCGCTTGACCAGCTCCACGTCGAGTGGCTTGACAAAGCGCATGTCGGCGACGGTTGCATCCAGCGCCTCGGCGGCGCCCAGGGCCGGATGCAGCATCGAGCCGAAGGCCAGGAAGCCGACGCGCTGGCCGGCGCGCGCGGCGCCTTCGCGGCGCACCACGCCCTTGCCGACCGGCACGCCAGCCAGTTCGGCAACAATCGCCGCGCCCGGGCCGGAGCCGCGCGGGTAGCGCACCGCGGTCGGGCAATCCTGGTGGAACGCGGTGGTCAGCAGCTGGCGGCACTCGCTCTCGTCCGACGGCGTCATCACCATCATGTTGGGGATGCAGCGCAGGTAGGCGATATCGTAGGCACCCGCGTGGGTGGCGCCATCGGCGCCGACCAGGCCGGCGCGGTCCAGCGCGAACACCACCGGCAGGTCCTGCAGTGCCACGTCGTGGATCAATTGGTCATAGCCGCGCTGCAGGAAAGTGGAGTAGATCGCTACCACCGGCTTCAGGCCTTCGCACGCCAGGCCGCCGGCAAAGGTCACAGCGTGCTGCTCGGCGATGCCGACATCGTAGTAGCGCTCCGGAAAGCGCCGCTCGAACTCGACCATCCCCGAGCCTTCGCGCATCGCCGGGGTGATGCCGACCAGGCGCTTGTCGGCGGCGGCCATGTCGCACAGCCAATCGCCGAACACCTGCGTGTAGGTCTTGCGCGCCGGCTTGGCGGCCGGGCGGATGCCTTCGGCCGGGTTGAACTTGCCCGGGCCGTGGTACAGGATCGGGTCGGCCTCGGCCAGCTTGTAGCCCTGGCCCTTCTTGGTCACCACGTGCAGGAACTGCGGACCGGCGCCTTCCAGCGCGCGCTCGCGGATGTTCTGCAGTGTTGGCACCAGCGAGTTCAGGTCATGGCCATCGATCGGGCCGATGTAGTTGAAGCCGAATTCCTCGAACAGCGTCGCCGGCACCATCATGCCCTTGGCGTGCTCCTCGAAGCGCTTGGCGAATTCCAGCACCGGCGGCGCCACCGACAGCACCTTCTCGATGCCCTTCTTGGTTGCCGCGTAGAACTGGCCGCTCAGCAGCCGCGCCAGATGGCGGTTGAGCGCGCCCACCGGCGGCGAGATCGACATGTCGTTGTCGTTGAGCACCACCACCAGCGGCAGGTCCTTGTACACACCCGCGTTGTTCAGCGCCTCGAAGGCCATGCCCGCCGTCATGGCGCCGTCACCGATCACCGCCACCGAGACGCGCTTTTCGCCCAGCGTGCGTGCGCCCAGCGCCATGCCCAGCGCGGCCGAAATCGATGTCGACGAATGCGCGGTGCCGAAGGTGTCGTATTTGCTCTCGCTGCGGCGCGGGAAGCCCGAGATGCCGCCCCACTGGCGCAGCGTGCCCATGCGCTCGCGGCGCCCGGTCAGGATCTTGTGCGGGTAGCTCTGGTGGCCCACGTCCCACACCAGCCGGTCGTCGGGGGTGTTGAAGACGTAGTGAAGCGCAATGGTCAGCTCGACCGTGCCGAGGTTCGAAGACAGGTGGCCGCCGGTCTGCGAGACCGACTCCAGCACATAGGCGCGCAGTTCATCCGCGAGCGTCTGGAGCTCGCGCCGGTCGAGCTTGCGCAGGTCTGCGGGGGCGTCAATCTTCTTGAGGAGTGCGTAGGTCATGATTTCCGTTCGGCCGCCGGTTTCTTTCGTCCGGCTCGTCATTTCAGTGTGTGCGCAGCACGATCAGGTCCGCCAGGTCAGCCAGGCGGGCCGCGCGGCTGCCGAAGCCGGCCAGCGCCGCATGCGCCTCGGTGCGCAACGCCCCGGCCAGATCGCGCGCCGCTGCCAGGCCCATCAGCGACACGTAGGTCGGCTTGTCATGCGCGGCGTCCTTGCCGGCGGTCTTGCCCAGCGTGGCGGTATCCGCGGTGACGTCCAGAATATCGTCAACCACCTGGAACGCCAATCCCACCGCCGCCGCATACTTGTCCAGCTCGGCCAGCCCGCTGGCGTCGATTTCGCCACACAGCGCGCCCATGCGCACACTGGCGCGCAGCAGCGCACCGGTCTTCATCCGGTGCATGGCCTCGAGCGCGGCGCGCGTCATCGCGCGGCCCACGTTCTGCAGGTCGATCGCCTGGCCGCCGGCCATGCCGGTCGAACCCGATGCCTGCGCCAGCTCCGCCACGAGCTTCAGCCGTGCCGCCGGGGCGACCGCCTCGGCGCCGGCCAGCACGACGAAGGCCTGGGTCTGCAGCGCGTCGCCCACCAGCAGCGCGGTGGCCTCGTCGTAGGCCTTGTGTACGGTGGGCCGGCCGCGGCGCAGGTCATCGTCGTCCATGCACGGCATGTCGTCGTGGACCAGCGAGTAGGCGTGGATCATCTCCACCGCGCAGGCCGCGGCATCGCAGGCGGCGGGGTCGGCCCCGCTGACCTCGCCGGCAGCGTGCACCAGCAGCGGCCGCACGCGCTTGCCGCCGCTCAGTGCAGCATAGCGCATGGCTTCGTGCAGCGTATGCGGCACGGTGTTGGCGTCGGGCAACGCCGCTTGCAGCGCGGCTTCGGTGCGAGCGCCCTGCGCCTGCATCCACTGGGCGAAATCGGTCATGCCTCGTCCGCCTCCTGCGCGCCATGGATCCCGTTGCCGCCGTTGCCTTCGCCGGCGAGCGGCTTCAGCACCTCGCCTTCCAGCACCCTGACCTGCTGCTCGACGCGCTCCAGCTTCTGCTGGCAGTAGCGCACCAGCTCGGCGCCGCGGCGGTAGGCCGCCAGCGAAGCCTCGAGCGGCAGTTCGCCGCTCTCCATGCTGGCCACCAGGGTCTCGAGCTCGGCCATCGCCGCTTCATAGGAAGCGGGTGGCGCGGAGGCCGTGGTGGTGTCTTCGGTCTGGACCGCAGCGGTCGTCGTCTTTGGCATGTAGGGCCCTGAGAATATGGCGCCGGGGGAAAACCCGGATGGGGAAGCCCGGATTTTACGCCAAAGCAAGCGCTTGCCCCATCCTTGAGCATGCGTAAGTGGACAGCAATGGCGTGGCAACGGAGTGGCGTCGGGGCATATGTGACTTGTGCGCTCGGGTCGTCTTTCCGAATGCGCCCGGTACGGCACCCCGATGACGACCCGGGTCGACTTTTTCGCTAAAAAGGCAAAAAAATCAGTCCCTTAACTTTTTGGGTCGGGTACAATCCCCCGTTCGCCGCAGGGGTCCCGATGGAATGCTTCCAACCCGCGGCCGTGTTTCCCAAATCGATTCAATTTTCGATGGTTGGGTTGTTCACTGCTTTCACCTGTTCATCTGGGAGTGGGGATAATGTCCAATCTCAGCACCGCGCTCAAGCTGGCGCCGGCTGATACGCAACTGCCCGTCGGCGTCTACTTCGACGAAACGCTGCACCAACAAGAACTGGAACTGCTGTTCAGGCAAGGTCCGGGCTACGTCGGCCACGAACTGATGGTTCCCGAGGTCGGCGACTACCACACGCTCAAGGCCGAGGACGAGGGCCGCATGCTGGTGCGCAATGCCGCCGGCGTGGAACTGATGTCCAACGTGTGCCGCCACCGCCAGGCCATCATGCTCAATGGCCGCGGCAACAAGCAGAACATCGTCTGCCCCCTGCACCGCTGGACCTACGACCTCAAGGGCGAACTGCTCGGCGCGCCGCATTTCGACCAGCAGCCGTGCCTGCACCTGAAGCGCTCGCCGCTGCAGAACTGGAACGGGCTGCTGTTCGACGGCAAGCGCGATGTGCGTGCCGACCTCGCCAGACTGGGCGTGGCGCAGGACCTGAACTTCGACGGCTACATGCTTGACCACGTCGAAGTGCACGACTGTGACTACAACTGGAAGACCTTTATCGAGGTCTACCTGGAGGATTATCACGTCGTGCCGTTCCATCCGGGGCTCGGCAGCTTTGTCTCGTGCGACGACCTGAAATGGGAGTTCGGCGAATGGCACAGCGTGCAGACCGTGGGCCTGCATGCGGGCCTGAAGCGCCCGGGCAGCCCGACGTACCAGAAATGGCACGACGCGGTGCTGCGCTTCAACAACGGCGTGCTGCCCAAGCACGGCGCGATCTGGTTGACCTACTACCCCAACATCATGGTGGAGTGGTATCCGAACGTGCTGGTGATCTCGACGCTGCATCCGCTGGGGCCGCGCAAGACCCGCAACGTGGTGGAGTTCTACTATCCCGAGGAAATTGCGCTGTTCGAGCGCGAGTTTGTCGAGGCCGAGCGCGCCGCCTATATGGAAACCTGCATCGAGGACGACGAGATCGCCGAGCGCATGGACGCCGGCCGCCTGGCGCTGCTGAAGCGGGGCACCAGCGAGGTCGGGCCGTACCAGTCGCCGATGGAAGATGGCATGCAGCACTTCCACGAGTGGTATCGCCGCGCCATGTCTTACCAAGGCTAGTGCGATAACCGCACGGCTAGCGCCATCACGGACCGCCACGGCGGTCCGTTTTGCTTTGGGGCGCGATGTGCGCTGATAGAATCATTGCTCCGCAATGCCGGGCCGAGCCGTCGCCGCCCGCGCCTTTCGCAAGCCCCTCGCAACACCACGCCACACCTCGCCCTGCGCGCCCCCGCTCATGCAATCGCTCTGGATGCTTTTCGCCGCCTTCTCGTTCTCGTTGATGGGGGTGGGCGTCAAGCTGGCATCCGACCTGTACACCACCGGCGAGATCGTGTTCTACCGGGGCCTGATCAGCGTGGTCATCATGTGGGTGCTGCTGTCGTCGCGCGGCGTGCCGGTGCGCACGCCGTACATGCTGTCGCATATCAAGCGCAGCGTCTTCGGCGTTACCGCGCTGATGCTGTGGTTCACCTCGATCACGCTGCTGCCGCTGGCGACCGCGATGACGCTGAACTATATGTCGCCGGTATGGATCGCACTGATCCTCGGCGCCAGCGCCGCCCTGGCCGGCACTGCCGGCAATGCCGACCGGCGCCTGGTGCTGGCGATCCTGCTGTCCTTTGCAGGCGTGATCTGCCTGCTGCAGCCGTCGGTTGGCAAAGACCAGCTCACCGGCGGCCTGGTCGGCCTGATCTCCGGCGTTTTCACCGCGCTGGCCTATGTCGAGGTGCGCCAGCTCGGCCAACTGGGCGAGCCCGAGGGCCGCATCGTGTTCTATTTCTCGCTGGTCGGCATGATCGCCGGCCTGGCCTGGATGCTGATCTCCGGCGTCAGCCCGCATACCTGGTATGGCGTCGGCCTGTTGCTGGCCATCGGCATCCTGGCGACGTTGGGCCAGACCGCGATGACGCGCGCCTACAAGCGCGGCAACACCCTGCTGACCGCCAACCTGCAATATGCCGGCATCGTCTTTTCCAGTGTCTGGGGCATGCTGATCTGGTCCGACCAGCTGAACTGGCTGTCGTGGCTGGGCATGGGGCTGATCATCGCCAGCGGCATCGCCACCACGCTGATGCGCGCCCGCCAGGGCACCGACGCCAAGCCGACGCCGGCCACGCCGGTCAAGTCGCCCGAGGCGGAAGTGCACCCCGAGGTGTAGCATCCCGAGGTGCAGTATCCATTAAGCTGTCGTTCCCTTCGCTCGCTACAGGATTCCCATGCAGAAACCGCTGATTTCCGTCACCGCACTGCAGGCGCTGCTGGCCGGCAACGGCCGCTGCGTCGTGATCGACTGCAGCTTCGACCTGGCCAACCCTGCCGCCGGCCGCGAGGCGTACCACGCCGGCCACCTGCCGGGCGCGTTCTACCTGCACCTGGACAACGAACTCTCGGGCCGCAAGACCGGCAGCAACGGCCGCCATCCCCTGCCCGACGCCGACGACTTCGTCGCGCGGCTGCAGGCGCTGGGCGTGGAAGATGACACCCCTGTGGTGGCGTACGACGCGCAGGGCGGCATGTTCGCCGCGCGCCTGTGGTGGCTGGTGCGCTGGATCGGCCATGATGCGGTCGCGGTGCTGGACGGCGGCAAGGACGCCTGGATCAAGGCGGGCATGCCGCTGGAGCATGAGGCCACCCCGGAGCCTGAGTTTCCCGGCACGATCTCGCGCCGCGAGCCGCTGGTGCCGACGGTGGACGCCGCCGCCCTGCTCGACAACCTCGACCGCGCCGCGCTGCTGGTGGTCGACGCACGCGCGCCCGACCGTTTCCGCGGCGAGAACGAAACGCTGGATCCGGTCGGCGGCCATATTCCCGGGGCGGTCAACCGCTTCTTCAAGGACAACCTCGACGCCGAAGGCCGTTTCAAGTCGCCGGCAACGCTGCGCGCCGAGTTCGGCGCCGTGCTGGGCCAGCGCGCGCCCGCGCAGGCGGTGATGCAGTGCGGTTCGGGCGTCACGGCGTGCCACAACCTGCTGGCACTGGAAGCGGCCGGACTGGGTGGCGCGGCGCTCTATCCGGGCTCGTGGAGCGAATGGTGCGCCGACCCGGCGCGCCCGGTGGCGACCGCCACCTGACGATCCGGGCGTGACGATCCGGCCTAGTGCGAAGTTGCCACCGGCGCGGCGCTGCCGTGCCCGTGGCCGTGCTGCTCGTGCACGCCGTTGGTGATAAAGACGATCGCCGAAATCCCCGCCGCCACCAGCACCACCTGGATCGCCGACTCGCGCCAGCGCGGCTTGCGCTGCATCTGCGGCATCAGGTCGCTGACGGCGATATAGAGGAAGCTGCTGGCTGCAATCACCAGCACGTACGGGATCCAGCCGCTCATCTCGTCGAGCAGGAAGTACCCGACCAGGCCGCCGGCAATGGCCGCCACGCTCGACAGCAGGTTAAAGGCGAAGGCGCGCGCCTTGGAGAACCCCGCGTTGAGCAGCACGATGAAGTCGCCCACTTCCTGCGGAATTTCGTGCGCGGCAATGGCCAGTGCGGTGACCACGCCGATATGCGGGTCGGCCAGGAAGGCCGCCGCGATCACGATGCCGTCGGCAAAGTTGTGGAAGGTATCGCCCACCAGGATGGTCAGGCCGCTGCGTCCAGCTTCTTCGCGGTCATGGCCGTGGTGGTGGTGGTGCCCGTCGCCCTCGTGGTGGTGCGAGTGGCGCAGCAGCGAGATCTTCTCTAGCAGGAAGAAGCCCAGCAGCCCCGCCAGCAGGGTGCCGAACAGCGCGCGCGGGTCTGCGCCGGACTCGAACGCCTCCGGCAGCGAATGCAGCAGCGCGGTGGCGAGCAGCACACCCACCGAAAAGCTCACCATGCGCTCGACCACGCGGGACGCCACCGTCAGCGACAGCAGCGCCGCCCCGAAGATGCTGCCCACGCCCGAGATCGTGGCGGCGAGCAGGATGTACAAAAGCGTCGAATGGATGATGGGCTCCCAGGTGGCGACGCTGCCGGCCTTTCAGCCATCGTTCAGCAGCCCCGCCGTTCCGCCCGCATTGCGCCGGACGGCTAACGCAACAATGTTGCAATAACTCAAAGGCCGCATTGTACGTATCCGCCGGGACTTTGCAATCCTGCTGTCGGCCGGGCCACGCGGAAAGGATCACGCCACGCCGTGCTGCTTGAACCAGGCCAGGCACTTTTGCCAGCCGTCCTTCGCGTCCGCCTCGCGGTAGCTGGGCCGGTAGTCGGCATGGAAGGCGTGACCGGACTCCGGATAGACAACGAAGCGCGAGGCCTTGGCGGCCGGGTCGGACGAAGCCGCCAGCGCCGCCTTCATCTTCTCCACCTGCTCCAGCGGGATGCCGGTGTCCTTGCCGCCGTAGAGGCCAAGCACCGGGGCATGCAGCTGGCCGACCAGGTCGATCGGGTTCTTCGGCTTCAGCGGCGTGGTCTCGGGCGACAGCTGGCCGTACCAGGCCACGGCGGCCTTGAGCTGGCGGCTGTGGGCCGCGAACAGCCAGGCGATGCGGCCACCCCAGCAAAAGCCGGTGATGCCGAGCCGCGACACGTCGCCGCCATTGGCGCGGGCCCACGCCACCGCGGCGTCGAGGTCGCCCATGACCTGGGCGTCCGAGACCTTGGCGATCACCTCGCGCTGCAGTTCCTGGATGGAACCGAAGCTCTGCGGATCGCCCTGGCGCGCGAACAGTTCGGGCGCGATCGCCAGGTAGCCGAGCTTGGCGAAGCGCCGGCAGACATCGGCGATGTATTCATGTACGCCGAAGATTTCGCTGATGACCAGCACCACCGGCAGGTTCTTCTTGCCTTCCGGCTGGGCCCGGTAGACGGGCATGCTGAAGCCGCCGGACGGAATCGTGACTTCACCGGCGCTCAGGCCGGCGAAATCGGTCTTGATGGCTTGCTGGGCCATCACCGGCAAGGCAGCCGCGGCAAAGGCGGAACCTAGCGCCGTCTTGACGAAGCCGCGGCGGTCGAAGGCCTGGCCGGGAACGAGGCTTTCCACTTCAGGTTTGAGCATGCGTGTCTCCAGGAACATGGGTGGCTGGCGCGCCGAAAATCGCCAGCCACCGATTCTAAGCAGACATGACGCTTCGTGCTCATGCTGGCACGACGTTCTCCTCAGTGCAGCCTCGGCGCAGCCTCAGTGCAATTTCACCCGCGGGCTGGTCTTGCTGCGCAGCCAGTGCGACACGGTGTCCAGCGCCATGCCGACCGCGCCATGCAGCGCCATCACGTGCATCCGGTACAGCGAGGTGTACATGACGCGCGCCATCAGCCCCTCGATAAACATCGAGCCGCCGATCAGCCCGCCCATCAGGCTGCCCACCGCGCTGAAGTGCCCCAGCGACACCAGCGAACCGAAATCCTTGAAAGCGAACGACGGCAGCGGCTTGCCTTCGAGCCGCGCGCACAGCGCCTGGTAGAGAAAGGTAGCCTGCTGGTGCGCCGCCTGCGCGCGCGGCGGCACCGAGGTCTGCTTCTCCGGCCACGGGCAGCTGGCGCAGTCGCCGAAGGCGAAGATGTCGGGATCGCCCTCGCTCTGCAGCGTCGGACCGACCACGACCTGGCCCTGGCGGCTGGCCGGCAGGCCCAGCGTGGCCAGCACCTGCGGCGCGGTGATGCCCGCGGCCCATACTGTCAGGTCGGCATCGATGGTCTTGCCGCTTGCGGTCAGCACGGCCTGCGGCGTGACCTCGGTGACGCGCTCGCTGGTAAAGACATCGACATCGAGCTTCTTCAGCAGCTTGGCGGTCTCTGCGGAGACGCGCTCCGACAGCGCCGGCAGGATACGCGGGCCGGCCTCGATCACATGGATGCGCACGTCGCGGCGCGGATCGAGGCGGTGCAGGCCATAGGCGCTGAGCACATGCGCGGTGTTGCGCAGCTCGGCCGACAGTTCGACGCCGGTGGCGCCGGCACCGATGATGGCAACGTCCACGCGCGGGCGGCCGTCCTCGCCCATGCGCCCGCGTCCGTTCTGCGCGCGCACGCAGGCGGCGATCAGCCGCTTGCGGAAGCGTTCCGCCTGCGCCACGGTATCGAGCGCGATGGCGTGTTCGGCGGCGCCCGGCACGCCGAAGAAATGGGTGACGCAGCCGATCGCCAGCACCAGCGTGTCGTACGGCAGCTCGCGCGCGGGCAGCAGCTCGGCGCCGTCCTGGTCGTAGCAGGCAGACACCGCGATGGTCTTGCGCGCGCGGTCGATGCCGGTCAGCTCGCCCTGCTGGAACTCGAAATGGTGCCAGCGCGCCTGCGCCGCGTATTCCAGCTGGTGCGTGTTGGGGTCCATGCTGCCGGCGGCAACTTCATGCAGCAGCGGTTTCCAGATGTGGGTAGGCAAGCGGTCCACCAGGACCACCTGCGCCGTTCCCTTCTTGCCAAGCTTGTCGCCCAGCCTGGTTACCAGTTCCAGCCCTCCTGCCCCGCCGCCGACGACAACGATGCGGTGCGCCTTTGCTTCTGTCATGGTCTACCCGTGCGTATTGTGAAATCCGTGCCTGAGGCATGGACCACAGTCTGCTGCATTGCAGCATGCATGGCAAGCCGCATAAACCGATTCAGCAGTCGCTTCAATCGATACCACCATGCAGCGCGGGCGGAGGGTTGTCAGGTCAACTTCAGTGCGGCTTCAGTGCGCTTCTTCCCAGTTGGCGCCGCTGCCCACCTCGGCCACCAGTGGCACGCGCAACTGCGCCACCGCGCACATCAGCTCCGGCAGGCGCGCTTTCACCAGTTCCACCTCATGTTCGGGCACTTCCAGCACCAGTTCATCGTGTACTTGCATGATCTGGCGCGTCTGCAACCCGTCGCGCTCCAGCCAGCCCTGCACCGCGATCATCGACAGCTTGATCAGGTCGGCGGCCGTGCCCTGCATCGGCGCGTTGATGGCCGCGCGCTCGGCGGCCTGGCGGCGCGGGCCGCTGCCGCCATTGATGTCGGGCAGCCACAGCCGGCGGCCGAACACGGTCTCGACATAGCCCTGCTCGCGCGCGGTCTGCCGGGTTTCTTCCATGTAGTGCGCCACGCCGGGATAGCGCATGAAGTAGCGGTCGATGTAGTGCTTGGCCGCATCGCGCTCGATGCCCAGGTTGCTGGCCAGCCCGAATGCGCTCATGCCGTAGATCAGGCCAAAGTTGATGACCTTGGCATAGCGGCGCTGCTCGCTGCTGACCGCGTCGCGCTCCACGCCGAAGATCTCGGCAGCGGTGGCGCGGTGGATGTCCTCGCCGTTGGCGAAGGCGCGCAGCAGGTTCTCGTCGCCCGAGATATGGGCCATGATGCGCAGCTCGATCTGCGAGTAGTCGGCCGACACGATCACGCTGCCCGGCTCGGCGATAAAGGCTTCGCGGATGCGGCGGCCTTCCTCGGTGCGCACCGGGATGTTCTGCAGGTTGGGTTCGGTCGATGCCAGCCGGCCCGTCACCGCGGTCGCCTGTCCGTAGCTGGTGTGCACGCGGCCGGTGCGCGTGTTGACCATCTTGGGCAGCTTGTCGGTGTAGGTGGACTTGAGCTTGGCCAGGCCGCGGTAGTCGAGCAGCAGCTTGGGCAGCGGGTAGTCCTCGGCCAGCTTCTGCAGCACCTCTTCGTCGGTCGACGGTGCGCCGCTGGCAGTCTTCTTCACCACCGGCAGCTTCATCTGGTTGAACAGGATCTCGCCGATCTGCTTGGGCGAGCCCAGGTTGAACGGCTGGCCCGCGGCCTCGTAAGCGGACTGCTCCAGCGCCAGCATGCGCTGCCCCAGCTCGGCGCTCTGCGCGGCCAGGCGTTCGGCATCGATCAGCACGCCGTTGCGCTCGATCTTCTGCAGCACGACCGAGACCGGCATCTCGATCTCTTCGTACACACGGCGCAGCCCTGCGGCGGCTTCCACCTGCGGGATCATCTTGCGATGCAGGCGCAGCGTCACGTCGGCGTCTTCGGCGGCGTACTCGGTGGCGCGCGCCAGGTCGATCTGATCGAAGCAGATCTGGCCTGCGCCCTTGCCGCACACTTCTTCGTAGGTGATGGTCTTCAGGCTGAGCAGCCGCTCGGCCAGGCTGTCCATGCCGTGGTTGCGGTGCGAGGCCAGCACGTAGCTCTGCAGCATGGTGTCGTGCGCCACGCCGCGCAGCGTCACGCCGTGGTTGGCGAAGACGTGGATGTCGTATTTCAGGTTCTGGCCGAGCTTGGGGCGGCAGGCGTCTTCGAGCCAGGCGCGCATGCGCTCCAGCACGAAATCACGCGAGAGCTGCCCATGCTCGGGCAGGCCGGCCACGTCCGGGCCGCGGTGCGCCACGGGGATGTAGCAGGCTTCGCCCGGCGTCGCCGACAACGAGATGCCGACCAGCTGCGCCTGCATGGGATCGAGCGAATCGGTCTCGGTATCGATCGCCACCAGCGGCGCGGTCTCGATGCGCCGCATCCAGTCTTCCAGCATGCCCTGGGTGGTGACCGTCTCGTAGCGGATCTCGGTGGGCGCGCTCTCTTCCGTTGCCTGGACCACATTGTCGGCGGATGCGGCCGGCGCATCGAACAGGCCGCCCTGCGCCGGCGCCGCGGCCGCGTGGGCGCGGGCCTGCGCGCGCGCCTGGGTACGCGAATCCGGCAGGCGTTCGCCGGTGGCCTCGCGCAGCCAGGTCTTGAAGCCGTAGCGCTGGAAGAATTCGACCAGCTTGTCCTTGTCCTCGCCGGTCTCGCGCAGGGCGTGGAAATCCGCCACCGCCTTGCTCAGGTCGCAGTCGGTCTTGACCGTGACCAGCTGGCGCGCCATCGGCAGCCAGTCAAGCGTATTGCGCAGGTTTTCGCCGACCACGCCCTTCATGCCCGGCGCGGCGGCCATCACGCCGTCGAGCGAGCCATGCTCGGCCAGCCATTTGACCGCGGTCTTGGGGCCCACCTTGGGCACGCCAGGGACGTTGTCGACCGCATCGCCGATCAGCGACAGGTAGTCGATGATGCGCTCGGGCGGCACGCCGAACTTGGCCGCCACGCCGGGGGGATCGAGCACTTCGCCGCTCATGGTGTTGACCAGCGTGACCCGGTCGTTGACCAGCTGCGCCAGGTCCTTGTCGCCGGTGGATACAACCGTACGCACGCCCTGCTCCGTGGCCTGGCGGGACAGCGTGCCGATCACGTCGTCGGCCTCGACGCCGTCGACCACCACGATCGGCCAGCCCAGCGCGCGCACGGCTTCGTGGATCGGCTCGATCTGGCGGGCCAGGTCTTCCGGCATGGAGGGGCGGTGTTCCTTGTAGGCCGGATACATGTCGTCGCGGAAGGTCTTGCCCTTCGCGTCGAACACGCAGGCGCTATACTCTGCCGGGTAATCGTTGCGCAGCTTGCGCAGCATGTTGATCATGCCGTAGATTGCCCCTGTGGGCAGGCCCTCTCCATTCCTCAGGTCCGGCAGAGCGTGATAAGCGCGATACAAATAGCTCGATCCGTCGACGAGCAAGAGTGTTTTTGGACTATCCGACATTCCCATGGACTCAAAATTGACTGGTGCCGCTGCGGGCGGTGCCTCGACCGCCCCCCTTGCTGATCCGGATGTTTCCGATATCTCCGGCGATACCGTACAACCTCCGCCGGAGGCAGCGTCCGCACACGCCGCAGCCGTAGCCGCCGCGGCCGATGCCGCCGCCGCAGGCCATCCGCCCGAGGTGGCAGCTCAGAAATCGGCAGAAGCAGCCGCCGCAGCGGCCGCACGCGCCAATCCGCGCAAGATGATCCCCAGCCTGCGTGCGCTGGCCGACGAAGACCGCGCTACCGCAAAGAAGGCGCGCGCATCGTGGCAAATGTTCACGATTATGGCAGAGTTCATCGAGGCGACCGAGTACCTCTCGGAGATCCGCCCGGCCGTGTCGATCTACGGCAGCGCACGCCTGCGCGAGGATTCGCCCTACTACCAGCGCACCATCGAGATCGCGCGGCTGTTCTCCGATGCCGGCTTCGCCGTCATCTCGGGCGGCGGCCCCGGCATCATGGAAGCGGCCAACAAGGGCGCGCACGCCGGCAAGTCGGCCAGCGTGGGCCTGAACATCGAACTGCCGCACGAGCAGCAGGGCAATCCGTACCAGGACATTGCCATGCGCTTCCGCCACTTCTTCACGCGCAAGGTCACCTTCGTCAAGAACTCCGACGCGTTTATCGTGATGCCGGGCGGCTTCGGCACGCTGGACGAGCTGGCCGAGGTGCTGACGCTGGTGCAGACGGGCAAGTCGCGCTCGGTGCCGGTGGTCATGTTCGGCAGCCGCTTCTGGAAAGGCCTGCTGGACTGGTTCCGCTTCACGCTGCTGCCGATGGGCCTGATCGCCGAACACGACCTCGACCTGATGAAGATCGTCGACGAGCCGCATGAAGTACTCGAAGCGGTCTACGACTACTACGAGCGCCGTGGCGGCGACAAGCCGATCCCGCCCAAGGAAGAGATGTTCTACCTGTAAGCGCACCGTCGGGCCCGCCCACGGCGGGCTTGCGCCGCAAGTCACGCGTCAGGCACACCGGACGTTGCGCGGGTGCGCCGCGGGGCACGGCCCGGCCTCCGGGCACGGCAGAATTGCTAGAATGGAACCTGTCCGTTCTGCCAAGCCCGGCGCCGCCGGGTTGCAGCCAACCGCCGCATGCCGCGGCGCCGCCCGCCGCCCCTAATTGCCTCTATGGGCCTTTATGAGCCTTTATGGCGCCGCGACGCCGCACAGGAGCCCCTGATGACCTCCCGTTCCACCCGGTCGTGCCGTTCTGCCCGGTCCGACGACCCTCTGCCCGCAGGCCTGCGCCTGATGGCCGCGGCTACCGCCACATTTGCGCTGGCCGCGCCCGTGCTGGCCCAGGGCAACCAGGAAAGCAGCGCACTGTCCCAGCAGGAACTGAACCAGATCAACAACCAGCCGATCGCGCCGGCAGCCAAGACGCAGCTGAATCAGCCGCGCCAGCCGAGCTTCCAGCTCAACGAGCGCGACGGCACGCAGGTGCGCGAGTACCGCGACAAGGGCCGGGCCACCGATATCCAGGTCAAGTCCGGCTTCGGCACCAAGTACGAGATGAGCAAGCCGGAAGACAGCTCGCCGCGGATCCGCGAGCACGATGTCAACCGCGTACCCTCGGTCAATTTGAAATTCTGACCACGCAAGCGCCCTGCCGCAGCCGTGGCGGGACGCTGACCCACGGCCCGGCATGACCGGGCCGCGCCGGCCCTCCGGCAGTCATGCCGCGGCGGCGGCCATTGTTTTGCCGCCGCTTTCCGATTCGCTTCACACAACGAGTATGGCCGTATTCACCACGGTCTCGCAGGACGAGATCGCCAGCTGGCTGCTTGATTTCGACCTTGGCGAAGTGCGCGAACTGCGCGGCATCGCCTCGGGCATCGAGAACAGCAATTTCTTCCTTACCATGGATCAGGATGGCCAGACACGCCAGTACGTGCTGACCATTTTCGAGCGGCTGTCGTTCGCGCAGCTGCCTTATTACCTGCACCTGATGGCGCACCTGGCAGAGCGCGGCATCCGCGTGCCGGCGCCGATCCCGGCGCGCGACGGCGAGATCCTGCGCCCCCTCAAGGGCAAGCCCGCCACCATCGTCACGCGCCTGCCCGGCGCCTCGCAACTGGCGCCGGACGCGCAGCACTGCGCCGAAGTCGGCGACATGCTGGCGCGCATGCACCTGGCCGGCCAGGACTATCCGCGCCGCCAGCCCAACCTGCGCAGCCTGGCCTGGTGGCAGCAGACCGAACCCGAAATCCTGCCGTTCCTCGACGCCGGCCAGCGCAGCCTGCTGCAACAGGAAATCGCGCACCAGGCGGCGTTCTTCGGCAGCGCCGACTACGCCAGCCTGGGCGAAGGCCCGTGCCACTGCGACCTGTTCCGCGACAACGTGCTGTTCGAGGAAGACGGCAGCGGCCGCCACCGTCTCGGCGGTTTCTTCGATTTCTACTTTGCCGGCAACGACAAGTGGCTGTTTGACCTGGCGGTCACCGTCAACGACTGGTGCATCGACCTGGCCAGCGGCGAACTCGACCACGCGCGGGCGCAGGCGATGCTGCGGGCTTATCATGCGGTCAGGCCGCTGACCGGCACCGAGGCCGCGCACTGGCAGGACATGCTGCGCGCGGGCGCGCTGCGTTTCTGGGTGTCGCGGCTGTGGGACTTCTACCTGCCGCGCGAGGCCGACATGCTGCAGCCGCACGATCCCACTCATTTCGAACGCATCCTGCGCCGGCGCCTGGACGCCAGTCCCGCGCGCCCGCTCCCCTGGATCTGATCCGTATGCAACTACTGGAAGTCTCTGCCAAGGAAGGCTACGTCTGGTTCCGCCAGGGCATCTGGCTGTTCCGCAAGAACCCGCTGACCTTCCTGATGCTGCTGTTCGTCTACCTGATCGCCGCGCAGCTGGCCATCGTGGTGCCGCTGATCGGCATCATCGCGCTGCTGGTGGTCACGCCGGGCCTGTCGGTCGGCGTGATGACTGCTTGTCGCGACGTGATCCAGAACAAGCGCGTGCTGCCCACCGTACTGCTGGCGGGCTTTCGCGCCAACGGCAAGGAAGCCACGCGCAACCTGCTGGTGCTGGGCGGCATCTATGCCGGGCTGGTGTTCATGCTGGGACTGATCGCCGGCGCCGTGGTCGACATGAGCGCGCTGGTGCCGATCGTGCTGAAGGAAGAAGCGCCCTCGGCCGAAGCGGTGCGGCAGCTCTACTACGCGATGATGATCGGCGCGCTGCTGTACACGCCGATCGCGATGATGTTCTGGTTCGCACCGCTGCTGGCGGCCTGGCATGGCGTGCCGCCGGTGAAGGCGCTGTTCTTCAGCTGGACCGCGTGCTGGCGTAACCGTGGCGCGTTCTTTACCTACATCGTGCTGTTCGCGATGCTGCTGGTGGCGATCCCGTTCTTCCTGGAGGCGGTGTTCAGCGCGTTCGGGGCGGAGACGGTGCTGTCGTTCCTGGTGACGCCGTATTCGCTGCTGATGCTGGCGATCCTGTACTGCTCGTTCTATGCCACGTACCGCGGTTGCTTCAACGTGACGCCGCCGGGCGTCGAGCCGACTGCGCCGGCAGTTTAAGCGCCCCTGCCCTGCTATCCCTCTCCCGCAAGCGGGAGAGGGTAGCACCCCCCCCTACTCCCCGAACGTCTTCACCATCGCGTCCGCCGCCATGCGCAGGTCGGGCACGAATCCCATCAGCCGGTCCATCGTCATCCGCGCCAGCGGCGCCTGTACCGCGATTGCCGCGCAGGCGCGGCTGCGGTTGCGCATCACCGGCACCGCCACCGCAATCATCCCCTCAAGGTTTTCCTGGTTGTTGATGCCCAGACGCCGCCGCCGCGTCTCTGCCAGCTCCGCGTGCAGTGCGGCAGCGTCGGTGATGGTACGCGCCGAATGCGCGCGCAGCGGCAGGTTGGCCACCAAACGCTCGCGCTGCGCGCATGGCAGGAACGCCAGCAACAGCTTGCCGCTCGCAGTGCAATGCAGCGGCACGCGCGAGCCCGGCTGCAGGTGCATGCGCAGCGGCCATTGCGTTTCCACGCGATCCAGGTAGACCACGTCGTCGCCCGACAGCATGGTCAGGTTGCAGGTCTCGCCGACCTTGTCGACCAGCTGCTGCAGGATCGCGTGCCGCGCCGCGGCCGGCCCCGCCTGCATCAGCACGTTGACCGCGAGCTGGCGCACGCGTGACGAACATTCATAGCCTGGGCTGCCCGCTGTCCGCGATACCAGCCACGTGCTTTCCAGCTGCTTGAGGATGCGGTGCACGGTCTGCTTGGGCAGCCCGATCTCCTGCACGATGGCCGACAGCGGCATGGGCCCGTCGGCCGCGGACAGGATCTCCAGGATCCGGAAGGCGCGCACCGCGGCGGCGTTGGAGTGATTGCTCATGGATGCAATTTAGCGGATTCCGGGACGCCCTGGCGTCCCGAAAACTGCATTACCGGTTGCAGCCCGCAGCCGTGCTCGCGAAAGCGCACAAATTGGGACGGCATGCCTGTCCGGGTTCACTAAATTCGATCCGGGGCCGCCGCGGCGGACCTACCCGACCCAACCCCGGAGCCGATCCATGAGTGTGCAGATACTGCAGCGCCAGCAGTCCCATTCCACCGATGTGCCCGTGCAGGAAGACCAGGTCGATGCGATCGTGGCGCGCGCCCGGCAGGCGCAGCGCGCGTTCGCGCGTGCCGGCCAGGCCACCGTCGACACCGCCGCGGCTGCCGCCGCGTGGGCCATCATGGAGCCCGCGCGCAACCGCCAGCTGGCCGAGCGGGCCGTGGCCGACACCGGCCTTGGCAACGTCGACGACAAGATCCGCAAGAACCATCGCAAGACACTGGGCCTGCTGCGCGACCTGCACGGACGCAAGACCGTCGGCGTGATCGCGCGTGACACGGCCACCGGCATCACCGAGATCGCGCGGCCAGTCGGCGTGGTCGCCGCGATCACGCCGTCGACCAACCCCGGGGCGACGCCGGCCAACAAGATCATCAACGCGCTCAAGTGCGGCAACAGCGTGGTGGTGGCGCCCTCGCCCAAGGGACAGGGCACGTGCGAGCTGCTGCTGTCGTTCATCCACGCCGAATTCGCGCGCGCCGGCCTGCCCGCGGACCTGGTGCAGATGCTGCCCGCGCCGGTGTCGAAGGCATCGACTGCCGAGCTGATGCGCCAGGCCGACCTGGTGGTGGCCACCGGCTCGCAGGCAAACGTGCGCATGGCCTACACTTGCGGCACGCCCGCCTTCGGCGTCGGGGCCGGCAACGTTGCCGCCATCGTCGATCGCAGCGCGGCGCTGGCCGATGCGGCGGCAAAGATCGTTCGCTCCAAGACCTTCGACAACGCCACCAGCTGCTCGTCGGAGAACAGCCTGGTGATCCTCGACGCGGTCTACCAGCCCATGCTGGAAGCACTCGCCTCCGTCGGCGGGGTGCTGCTCACGGCGGAGGAAAAAGCCCGGCTGCAGGCGCTGATGTGGCGGCATGGCAAGCTCGCCGGCGACATGAGCGGCCAGAGCGCGCCGCGCATTGCCGAGCTGGCGGGCCTGGCACGCGTGCGTGCGTTGCAGCCGACCATGCTGCTGGTGCCGGAGACCGGCGTCGGCAGCGACTATCCCTTCTCCGGCGAAAAGCTCTCGCCGGTGCTCACGCTCTATCGCGCGGCGGACTTCACGGCCGCCGTGGCGCGCGTGGCGAGCCTCTACGACTACATGGGCGCGGGCCACTCGGTCGGGCTGCATACGGCCGATCCACAGCAGGCGCTGCAACTCGGGCAGGAACTCCCGGTGGCACGCGTGATCGTGAACCAGGCGCACTGCTTCGCCACCGGCGGCAATTTCGACAACGGCCTGCCGTTCTCGCTGTCGATGGGCTGCGGCACCTGGGGCAGCAACAACTTCTCGGACAACCTCGGCTGGCGGCAGTACCTCAACATCACCCGCATCGCCGAACCGATCGCCGAGCGCGTGCCCGACGAGCGCGAGCTGCTGGGCGACTACTTCGCGAGGGTCGGCCAATGAACGCCCGCATCCGCCCCGAAGTGCTCGACACCGTGGCCACGCTGCTGGCCGCCCGTGCCGCGCAGGCCCCCGACAAACCCTACCTGCTGTCTCCCGACAGCGGCCGCGCGCTCAGCTTCGGCGCCCTGGCTGCCGACGCCGATGCGCTCGGCAGCCGCTACGCCGAGGCCGGTCTCGCCAGCGGCCAGACGGTGTCGGTGTACCTGCCCAACGGCGAGCAAACCGCGCGGCTGCTGCTTGGCACCATGGCGTGCGGTCTGGTGGCAAATCCGATCAACCTGCTGTGCCAGCCCGCGCAACTGCGCTACATCCTCGGGCACTCCGACACGCAGCTCGTTTTCACCTCGCCCGAAGGTGAAGCCGCGATCCGCACGGCGCTGGCCGAAGCCGGCGTCGAGGTGCCAGTGGTGGTCACCGCGCCGGACGGCAGCATGTTGCCCGCGCTGCCGGAAATGCAGCCCGGCGCAGCTACCCTTCCGCCACCGCAGCCCCACCACCCGGCGCTGCTGATGTACACCTCCGGCACCACCGGCACGCCCAAGGGCGTGCTGCTGACCCACCGCAACCTCTCCGCCAACGGCGCCAGCGTCAGCCGCGAGCATGCGCTCGGCGCGGGGGATCGCGTGCTGGCCACGCTGCCGCTGTACCACATCAACGGACTGGTGGTGACCGCGATCGCGCCGCTGGTGCATGGCGGTTCGGTGGTGATGCCGATGCGCTTCTCGGCCAGCGCGTTCTGGCACGACATCGCCCGCCATGGCTGCACCTGGCTCAACGTGGTGCCGACCATCATCGCCTACCTGCTCAACGATCCCGACGGCCGTGCGCCGGCCGGCGTGCGCTTCTGCCGTTCCGCATCCGCCGCATTGCCGCCCGAGCACCATCGCGCGTTCGAGCAGCGCTTCGGCATCGGCGTGATCGAGACCATGGGCATGACCGAGACCGCGGCGCCGGCGTTCAGCAATCCGCTTGATCCCCAGCAGCGGCGCATCGGCAGCATCGGCCGCCCGTCCGGCACGCAAGCCCGCGTGCTGGGGCGCGACGGGCAACCGCTGCCCGATGGCGAGATCGGCGAGATCGTGCTGCAAGGCCAGAGCGTGATGGCGGGCTACTACAAGGCGCCCGAGGTCACGCGCGAAGCCTTTACACCCGACGGCTGGCTGCGCACCGGCGACCTCGGCTACCGCGATGCGGAGGGCTATTTCTTCATCACCGGCCGCGCCAAGGAACTGATCATCAAGGGCGGCGAGAACATCGCGCCGCGCGAGATCGACGAAGCGCTGCTGCGCCATCCGGGCGTGCTGGAAGCGGCGGCGGTGGGCGTGCCCGACCCGGCCTACGGGCAGGAGATCGTCGCCTTCATCGTCAGGCGCGAGGCCGTGCCCTGCGACGTCGCGGCGCTGCGCGCGCACTGCCTGCGCGAGCTGGGCCGCTACAAGACGCCGAGGGAATTCCGCTTCATCGCGGAATTGCCGCGCGGGCCCTCCGGCAAGGTGCAGCGACTCAAGCTGCTGGATCCTGCCTGACCTGACGCCCCTTCCCTTCCCACAACCCTCGCCAAGGAGCCCAATCACCCGCCACCACGATTTCCGGAGACACACACGGAGACACACAGCTGTTTGCTCAAGGACGGGGCAGCGCGGCCAGGACTTACCACTGGCGCGCGTCTGACGAGCCGCAAGCGCATGGCAATGGACCATGCGCCGGCCGCCGCCCCGCTCACGCCACGCGCGCCCGCCGCGCATAGGAGGTGGTTATGAAGCAACGCATCAAGACCCGGCATATGATCCTCGGCGTCATGTGCCTGATGTATTTCATCGCCTATATCGACCGCGTCAACATCTCGGTCGCCGCCCCGCTGATCCGCGAAGAGATGGGGCTGACGTCATCGCAACTCGGGCTGGTGTTCTCGGCCTTTGCCTATCCCTATGCCGCCATGCAGATCCTGGGCGGCTGGATGTCCGACAAATTCGGGCCCAAGAAGGTGCTGATCGTGCTGTCGCTGATCTGGGGCGTGGCGACGGTGCTGACCGGCTTTGCCGGCAGCGTGATGATGCTGGTGGTGCTGCGCTTCGTGCTCGGCATCGGCGAAGGCGGCGCGTTCCCGACCGCCACGCGTGCCTTCACCTACTGGATGCCGGTGGCGGAACGCGGCTTCGCGCAGGGCATTACGCACAGCTTCGCGCGGCTGGGGGGCGCGATCACGCCGCCGATCGTGCTGGCCATCGTCGCCACGGCGGGATGGCGCGAGGCCTTCGTCGTGCTGGGTGCGGTGAGCCTGGGCTGGACCGTGCTGTACGCAATGATGTTCAAGGACTCGCCCGACCAGCACAAGCGCGTCACGCCGGAAGAACTGCAGGAGATCGGCTACCGGCGCGGCGATTCCCAGCAGGCGGCCAAGGCGCCCACGCCGTGGCGGCGCCTGTTCCGGCGCATGTGGCTGGTGACCTTCGTCGACTTCTGCTACGGCTGGTCGCTGTGGGTCTACCTGACGTGGCTGCCGTCGTACCTGAAGGAAGCGCGCGGTTTCGACCTGAAGCAGCTGGCGCTGTTCACCGCGCTGCCGCTGATGGCTGGGGTTGTAGGCGATACCCTCGGCGGCGTGCTGTCGGACCGCATCTACCGGCGCACCGGCAACCTGCGCCTGGCGCGCGGCGCGATCCTGTTCGTCGGGCTGGCCGGCTCGCTGATGTTTATCGCGCCGATGACCTTCACGGCCGATGCCGTCAACGCGGTGATCCTGCTGTCGCTGTCGTTCTTCTTCCTGGAGTTGACCAATGCCGTGCTGTGGAGCCTGCCGCTGGACATCGCCGGCAAGTACGCCGGCACCGCGGGCGGCATGATGAACACCGGCTTCGGCCTGGCCGGCATGGTGTCGCCGGTGGTGTTCGGCTACCTGATCGAGCGGACCGGGAGCTATGACCTGCCGTTCATGATCTCGGGGGCGTTGCTGGGCGTCGGTGCGGTGGCATCGCTGTTCATCAACCCGCTGCTGACCGTGGACAGCCCCGAGTCCAAGGCCGGCGAAGTGCGGCACGCCCTGTCCTGAGCCCGCAAGCGGCGCCGGCCCGGCCGGCGCCGTTCAGTCGATCGCGTCCAGCTTCGCCACCGACAGCGCCAGCCACTTGGCGCCGTGGCGCTTGAACTTGATATTGGCGCGGGCGTCGTTGCCCTCGCCCTCCAGCGCGGTGATCACGCCTTCGCCGAACTTGTTGTGGAACACCGACTGGCCCACGCGCAAGCCGGTGCCGGCCTCGCGCTTGGCGTCGGCGTAGCCGTTGCCCTTGTCCATGCCGCCGGTCGGGCGCGTGCCGGTGTAGGGAACATCCTCCGGCTTGCGGAACCAGTCGCGGCCCCAGGCGTTGTCGCGTTCCTGGCGGCGTACGCCGCCGTAGCCCTGCACCGCGGGCGTCAGCCACTTCAGCGCTTCTTCGGGCAGTTCCTCGAAGAAGCGCGAGCGCACGTGGTACTTGGTCTGGCCGTGCAGCACGCGGCTTTGCGCGAACGACAGGAACAGGCGCTCGCGCGCACGCGTGATCGCCACGTACATCAGGCGGCGTTCTTCTTCCAGCCCGTCGGGGTCCATCATGCTGTTCTCGTGCGGGAACAGCCCTTCTTCCAGCCCGGTGATAAAGACCACGTCGAACTCCAGCCCCTTGGCCGCGTGCACCGTCATCATCTGCACCGCGTCCTGCCCGGCCTGGGCCTGGTTGTCGCCGGCCTCCAGC
Organism: Cupriavidus consociatus; assembly: GCF_017814975.1. Lineage (GTDB taxonomy): Bacteria > Pseudomonadota > Gammaproteobacteria > Burkholderiales > Burkholderiaceae > Cupriavidus > Cupriavidus consociatus. Next base: position 114,980 of record NZ_JAGIQA010000012.1, on the reverse strand, counting down.
GAGGCATGCGTCAGGAACGCGACCAGCGGCGTCATCACCACCGGCAGCGCCTCGGGGTCGAGCACCTGCAGGGACTGGTCACCATCGGCCAGCACCGGCGTGGCGGGTGCACGGTCCGCGGGGATCACCGCGGCGAGCGCGTCCAGCCCATAGCCTTCTTCCACCACGAAGGCCTGCGCGGCAGTCACCAGTTCCTGCAAGTTCTCGATGCGGTCCTGGCCTTCCTTCTCGCCCTGGTAGTGGGTGATCAGGCCGCTGGTGTTGATCATGTACTCGACGGTCTCGGCCAGCGTCATGCGGCGGGTGTCGTCGCGCATCTTGTCGATCAGGCGCGTGAAGGCGGCAAGCTTGCTGCCAGCCGCGCCGGGCACGTAGGCCACGGCCTCGGACAGCGCGCAGCCATACTGGCGCGCCATGTCCTGCAGCACCTCCAGCGAACGCGCGCCGATGCCGCGCGCCGGGAAGTTGACCACGCGGCCGAAGGCCGCATCGTTGCGCGGGTTCTCCAGCAGCTGCATATACGCCAGCGCGTGCTTGATTTCGGCGCGTTCGAAGAAGCGCAGGCCGCCATAAACGCGGTACGGGATGCCGGCGGAGAACAGCGCGTGTTCGATCACGCGCGACTGCGCGTTGCTGCGGTACAGGATGGCGATCTCGGCACGGCTGGCGCCCTGCGCGATCTGGTCGCGGATCTCCTCGATGATCCAGCCCGCTTCCTGGCCGTCGGAGCCGGCCTGGTACACGCGCACCGGCTCGCCGTGGCCGGCGTCGGTGCGCAGGTTCTTGCCCAGGCGGCGCGCGTTGTGCGAGATCAGGTGGTTGGCCGAATCCAGGATATGCCCGTGCGAGCGGTAGTTCTGCTCCAGCTTGATCAGCCGGCGCACGCGAAACTCATGCTCGAAGTCGCGCATGTTGCCGACGTTGGCGCCGCGGAAGGCGTAGATGCTCTGGTCGTCGTCGCCCACGGCAAAGACGGCGGCCGGGTTCTGCGTGCCGTAGCCGGCCAGCAGCTTGAGCCACTGGTACTGCAGCACGTTGGTGTCCTGGAACTCGTCGACCAGCACGTGGCGGAAGCGGTGCTGGTAATGCTGGCGGATCGCGTCGTTGTAGCGCAGCAGCTCGTAGCAGCGCAGCAGCAGTTCGGCAAAATCGACCACGCCCTCGCGCTGGCACTGTATGTCGTAGGCGGCGTAGAGGTCGACGAAGCGCTTGTTGAAGTCGTCGTTGGCCTCGACATCGGCCGGGCGCAGCCCCTGCTCCTTGGCGTTGTTGATGAAGTACTGCAGGTTCTTGGCCGGGTACTTCTCGTCGTCGACGTTGAGCGACTTGAGCAGCCGCTTCAGTGCCGAAAGCTGGTCCTGGCTGTCCAGGATGGCGAAGGTCTGCGGCAGCCCGGCGTCGCGGAAATGCGCGCGCAGCATGCGGTTGCACAGGCCGTGGAAGGTGCCGATCCACATGCCGCGCGTGTTGATCGGCAGCATCGACTGCAGCCGCGTCTGCATTTCCTTGGAGGCCTTGTTGGTGAAGGTTACCGCCAGGATGCCCGCCGGCGAGACCCGGCCGTTCTGCAGCAGCCAGGCGATGCGCGTGGTCAGCACGCGGGTCTTGCCGCTGCCCGCGCCAGCCAGGATCAGCGCCGGCTCGTCAGGCAGGGTGACGGCGGCAAGTTGTTCGGCATTGAGGTTGGCGAGCAGGTCGGACATCGGAGGGGCCTTGTGGAATGGCGCCAATTATACCGATGGGCCCTGTCCGATCCGTCACATCCGAGGGGCGAAAACTGCCCGGCATGCGGGCGTTCGCCGGCCCCGGCCAGCCTTTCCCGGCCGGGGCCGCTGTCCGCAAAATAGGCAGCGACCGGCCCGCCCCCGTATAATTTGAGGTTTCACTGGCGCAAGGCCGCCAGGCGCAGGCTGCCGCACCCCGCTCCAGCCCTGCGACGCATCCAGACGCCAACCTCGACATCCCAGCATGACCGCCCAAGACCAATCGCTTGCCAAGAGCTTCGAACCCGCCGCCATCGAGGCGAAATGGGGACCCGAGTGGGAGAGCCGCGGCATCGCCAAGCCGACCTTCGACCCTGCCCGCCCGGACTTCGCGATCCAGCTGCCGCCGCCGAATGTGACCGGCACGCTGCACATGGGCCATGCCTTTAACCAGACCATCATGGACGGCCTGGCGCGCCATGCGCGCATGCTGGGCGCCAATACGCTGTGGGTGCCGGGCACCGACCACGCCGGCATCGCCACCCAGATCGTGGTGGAACGCCAGCTCGAGGGCCAGGGCGTGTCGCGCCATGACCTCGGCCGCGAGAAGTTCACCGAGAAGGTGTGGGCCTGGAAGGAAGAATCGGGCTCGACCATCACCCGCCAGGTGCGGCGCATGGGCGCGTCGATCGACTGGAGCCGCGAGTACTTCACCATGTCGCCGGAGATGTCGAAGGCGGTGACCGAAGTGTTCGTGCGCCTGTACGAGCAGGGCCTGATCTACCGCGGCAAGCGCCTGGTCAACTGGGACCCGGTGCTGGGCACTGCCGTGTCGGACCTGGAAGTCGACAGCGTCGAGGAAGAAGGCTCGCTGTGGCATATCCGCTATCCGCTGGTCGAGGCTGACGCCAAGGGCGGCCTGACCCACCTGACCGTCGCCACCACGCGCCCGGAAACCATGCTGGGCGACGTGGCCGTGATGGTCCACCCCGAAGACGACCGCTACGCGCACCTGATCGGCAAGTCGGTGCACCTGCCGCTGACCGGCCGCCAGATCCCGGTCATCGCCGACGAATACGTCGACCGCGAGTTCGGCACCGGCGTGGTCAAGGTGACCCCGGGCCACGACTTCAACGACTATGCCGTCGGCCAGCGCCACAACCTGCCGCAGCTGTCGATCCTGACGCTCGACGCGAAGATCGTCGCCGATGCGCCGGCCGCGTACGCCGGCATGGACCGCTTCGACGCGCGCAGGGCCATTGTCGAGGACCTGGATAAGCGGGGCCTGCTGGCCGAGGTCAAGAAGCACAAGCTGATGACCCCGCGCAGCGAGCGCACCGGCAGCGCGATCGAGCCGATGCTGACCGACCAGTGGTTCGTCGCCATGAGCAAGCCAGCGCCGGAAGGGACCTTCTACCCCGGCCGCTCCATCGCCGAGGTGGCGCTGGAAGCCGTGCAGAGTGGCGAGATCAAGCTGGTGCCCGAGAACTGGATCAGCACCTACAACCAGTGGCTGGGCAATATCCAGGACTGGTGTATTTCGCGCCAGCTGTGGTGGGGCCACCAGATCCCGGCGTGGTACGACGATGCCGGCAACTGCTTCGTCGGCCGCACCGAAGAGGAAGCGCTCGCCAAGGCGAAGGCCGCCGGCAGCACCGGCGCGCTGCGCCGCGAGGAAGACGTGCTCGACACCTGGTTCTCGTCGGCGCTGGTGCCCTTCTCCTCGCTGGGCTGGCCCGAGGAAACCCCGGAACTGAAGCACTTCCTGCCGTCGTCGGTGCTGGTCACCGGCTACGACATCATCTTCTTCTGGGTGGCGCGCATGGTCATGATGACCAAGCACTTCACCGGCAAGGTGCCCTTCCATACCGTCTACGTGCACGGCCTGGTGCGCGATTCGGAAGGCAAGAAGATGAGCAAGTCCGAGGGCAACACGCTCGACCCGGTGGACCTGATCGACGGCATCGACCTCGACACGCTGCTGAAAAAGCGCACCACCGGCCTGCGCCGCCCCAAGGACGCGCCCAAGATCGAGAAGAAGACGAAGAAGGAATTCCCGGAAGGCATTCCCGCCTTCGGCGCCGACGCGCTGCGCTTCACCTTCGCCTCGCTGGCGACGCTGGGCCGCAACATCAACTTCGACACTGGCCGCTGCGAGGGCTACCGCAACTTCTGCAACAAGCTGTGGAATGCGACCCGCTTCGTGCTGATGAATACCGAGGGCCATGACTGCGGCATGGGCCCGTGCAGCAACGACTGCGGCCCGGACGGCTACCTGCATTTCTCGCAGGCCGACCGCTGGATCGTGTCGCTGCTGCAGCGCGTGGAGGCCGACGTCGAAAAGGGCTTTGCCGAGTACCGCTTCGACAATATCGCCAACGCGATCTACAAGTTCGTCTGGGACGAGTACTGCGACTGGTACCTGGAACTGGCCAAGGTGCAGATCCAGACCGGCACCGAAGCCCAGCAGCGCGCGACCCGCCGCACGCTGCTGCGCGTGCTCGAGACCGTGCTGCGCCTGGCGCACCCGATCATCCCGTTTATCACCGAAGAGCTGTGGCAGAAGGTGGCCCCGCTGGCCGGCCGCGCCAACGGCGACGGCAGCGAGACCATCTCGCTGCAGTCCTACCCTCTGCCGGCCGTCGCCAAGATCGACGAGGACGCCGAGCAATGGGTCGCGCGCCTGAAGGAAGTGGTCGACGCATGCCGCAACCTGCGTGGCGAGATGAACATCTCGCCGGCCCAGCGCATCCCGCTCTATGCCGAAGGCGACAGCGAATTCCTGAAGGCGGCCAGCGCACATATCCAGGCGCTTGCGAAACTTTCCGAGGTGCGCGTCTTCGAAGACGAGAGCGCCCTGCAAGCCGAAGGCGCCGGCGCGCCGGTGGCCATCGCTGGCGGCAATCACCTGCTGCTGAAGATCGAGATCGACGTCGCCGCCGAGCGCGTGCGCCTGTCCAAGGAGATCGAGCGCATCGGGGGCGAGATCGGCAAGTGCCGCGGCAAGCTGTCCAACGAGAGCTTTGTCGCCAAGGCGCCGCCCGCGGTGGTGGCGCAGGAGACACAACGCCTCGCCGATTTCGAGCAAACGCTGGCCAAGCTGCAGGGCCAGCTGCAACGGTTGCCGGCCTGACCGGCAGCCGATGACGCCCCTGCCAGTCTGGTTTCCGTCCGGCGGCGTCGGACGAAACCGGACAGACGGCGCCGGTAATGGCTGGCAGGGTTATGAACCAGAATCTGAGAGGTACACCTGATATGGAAAATCGCGTCACCAAGGCCGTCTTCCCGGTCGCGGGCCTGGGCACCCGCTTCCTGCCAGCCACCAAGGCCAGCCCGAAGGAAATGCTGCCGGTGGTGGACAAGCCGCTGATCCAGTACGCCGTGGAAGAAGCCATGGCCGCCGGCATTACCGAGATGATTTTCGTCACCGGCCGCTCCAAGCGCGCCATCGAGGACCATTTCGACAAGGCCTTCGAGCTGGAAGTCGAGCTGGAAGCCAAGAACAAGCAGGCGCTGCTGGACGTGGTGCGCTCGATCAAGCCCGCCAACGTGGAGTGCTACTACGTGCGCCAGCCCGAGGCACTGGGCCTGGGCCACGCGGTGCTGTGCGCCGCCAAGCTGGTCGGCGACACCCCGTTCGCGGTCATGCTGGCCGACGACCTGATCGACGGCAACCCGCCGGTGATGAAGCAGATGGTGGATACCTACAACCACTACAACTGCTCGGTGCTGGGCGTCGAGGAAATCTCGCCGGAACAGAGCCGTTCCTACGGCGTGGTCGATGGCCGCGAGTGGGAGCCGGGCGTGATCAAGGTGTCGAGCATCGTCGAGAAGCCGGCGCCGGAAGACGCCCCGTCCAACCTGGGCGTGGTCGGCCGCTACATCCTGACGCCGCGCATCTTCGACCACCTGCGCGAGCTGAAGCCCGGCGCCGGCGGCGAGTTCCAGCTGACCGACGCGATCCAGTCGCTGCTCAATCAGGAACAGGTACTGGCGTACCGCTATCAGGGCCGCCGCTATGACTGCGGCAGCAAGCTGGGCTACCTGAAGGCGACCGTCGAGTTTGCGCTGAAGCACCCGGAAGTGGGCGCGGAGTTCAGCGCGTACCTGGAGTCGCGCGAACACCTGACGCGACCGAACAGCTGAGCGTTCGCTCCGCCCAAAACGAAAAAAAGCCGCTTAGTAGAGCGGCTTTTTCTTTGTTTTTCTTCGATCAGCGGCGGCGCATGTAGAACACGAACACCTTGTCGACTTCCGAATGCGACAGCAGCTCGTTGCCGGTCTGCTTGGCAAAGGCCTGGAAATCGCGCGTGGCACCGGGATCGGTCGCCAGCACTTTCAGCACTTCGCCGCTGACCATGTCGGCCAGCGCCTTCTTGGTGCGCAGGATCGGCAGCGGGCAGTTCAGGCCGCGCGCATCCACTTCTTTCTGGAACTCCATTCGTCTCTTCCTTCGGTTTCTGAGGCTGTTACCAGCGGTATTGTAGCGAAGCCCCGACCTGGCTGAAGTCATGCGGGCGGCGCGGGTCCGGAATATCCTCACCGGTCTGCCGGTCGAAGAAGCGCACCGGGTAGCCGCGCGCGGCCAGCCAGTCGGCCACGGCAAAGCCGGTGCCTGCCGACCACACGCGCACGTCCTCGGGCGCCACCAGCTTGTATTCGGCCAGCTCCTCGGACAGTTGGACGGTGCCGGTCGCCTTGACGTGATAGGCGATGATCAGCTCGTTCTTGCGCATGAACTCGTAGACGCCGATCAGCGAAACCGACTCGGTATCGAGGTTGGTTTCTTCCTTCAGTTCGCGCGCCACGCCCAGCTCGGGCGGCTCGTCGCGCTCCAGGAACCCCGTCACCAGCGCAAACATCTGCTGCGGCCAGGCGGCGTTGCGCGCCAGCAGCAGCTTGTCCTGGTACTCCACCACCGCGGCCAGCACAGGCAGCGGGTTGTTCCAGTGCACGAAGCCGCATTCATGCTGCACGCAGGCGTGGCGTTCGCGCCCGGACAGCGGCAGCACCTCGAGCGGCGCGCCGCACTGGGGGCAGAATCGGTATTGCATTTGGGGGCTCCTGTAGGTGTCTCGTTATCAGTATGATCGCGCTGCCGCGTTCAGGCACCCGTCGAGGCATCACATGCCGCGCGCATGTCGGCGGCGAGCGCCTCCACCGTCTGCGGCTGCAGGTCCCAGGAACACATGAAGCGGCAGCCACCGGCGCCGATGAAGGTATAGAAGCGCCAACCCTTTGCGCGCAGCGCCTCGATCGCCGGCAGCGGCAGCTCGGCGAAGACGGCGTTGGACTGCGTCGGGAACATGATGCGCACGCCGGGGATATCGGCAATGCACTGCTGCAGCCGTTGCGCCATCGCATTGGCGTGGCGCGCGTTGGCCAGCCAGACATCGTTCTCGAGCAGGCCCAGCCAGGGCGCCGAGATAAACCGCATCTTCGACGCCAGCTGCCCGGCCTGCTTGACGCGGTAGGCAAAATCCTCGGCGAGGCGGCGGTCGAAGAACACCACTGCCTCGCCCACCGGCAAGCCGTTCTTGGTGCCGCCAAAGCACAGCACGTCGACGCCGGCGCGCCAGGTGATCTCGGACGGATGCACGCCCAGCGACGCCACCGCATTGGCAAAGCGCGCGCCGTCCATATGCACGCGCAGTTGCCGGCGCTTGGCGATGGCGGCGATCGCGCGCACCTCCTCGACGGTGTAGACGGTGCCGACCTCGGTCGACTGCGTCAGCGACACCACCTTGGGCTTGGGGTAGTGGATGTCGGAGCGGCGCGTGACCAGTGCCTCGACCGCATCGGGCGTGAGCTTGCCGTTCTCGCCCGGCGCGGTCAGCAGCTTGGAACCGTTGGAAAAGAACTCCGGGCCGCCGCACTCGTCGGTCTCGATATGCGCCAGCTCGTGGCAGATCACCGAGTGGTACGACTGGCACAGCGCCGACAGCGCCAGCGAGTTGGCCGCCGTGCCGTTGAACACGAAGAAGACCTCGCAATCGGTCTGGAACAGGTCGCGGATGCGGTCGCACACCTTCTGCGTCCAGCTGTCGTCGCCATAGGCCTGCTCGTGGCCGCTGGCGTTGGCTTCCAGGAAATACTTGAGCGATTCCGGGCAGAAGCCGGCGTAGTTGTCGGAGGCGAAGTGCTGCATGGTGTTCAGTCGGGACGGCAAGGTGAGAACGCCGGGGGAGGACTCGGCGGATTACTTCTTGTCGGCCCAGAGTTCGCCGCCGGTGGCCCAGTTCTCGCGCTTGACGTCGGTGATGATGATGTCGACGGCCGAGGCCGAGCAGCCCAGCGTCTCGCAGGTGACGCGCGTCACTTCCTCGACGAACTTGCGCTTCTGATCGATGGTACGGCCCTCAAACATTTCGACGTGGAAAGTCGGCATGCAATGCTCCTTGTGATGATTGGTGTTCTGGAAAACCGCCACGGGACGTGGCAGTCAGTCCCGGTAGGAAGGATCGATTCTATCGAGTTTGCGCAGCAGCGCGGGCCACTCCATCACGCCCTCGACCGCGCCGTTGTCGAACAGTTGCTCGGATGTCTTGTGCGCGACCGCCTCATCCGGCTGCACCAGCGCGCCGCCTGCCTGCGCGGCGATCTGGATCTCGCAGGCCTTGATCAGCGTCGCCATCAGCACGTAGGCTTCGGCCACCGTGCGGCCCACGGTCAGCGTGCCATGGTTGCGCAGCAGCATGGCGGGGTGCTCGCCTAACGACGCGGTCAGCCGCCCGCCTTCGGCCGGGCTGAACGCCAGGCCCTCGTAGTCGTGACAGGCGATGCGGCCGTAAAAGCGCATCGCGTGCTGCGACAGCGGCAGCAGGCCGGCGGCCTGCGCCGACACCGCAATGCCTGCGGTGTTATGCAGGTGCATCACGCACATCGCGTCGGGCCGGGCCGCGTGCACGGCGGCATGCAGCGCGAAGCCGGTAACGTTGACCGGGTGCACTGTCTCGCCCACCACCTCGCCGCGGCCATTGATCTTGACCAGGTCGCCGGCGCGGATCTCGTCGAAGGCAAAGCCGAACGGGTTGATCAGGAAATGATCGGGCTCACCAGGCACGGTGGCCGAGATATGGGTGTAGATCAGGTCATCCCAGCCCTCGCGCGCGGCCAGCCGGTAGGCCGCGGCAAGGTCGACGCGCACGCGCTGCTCTTCGGCGGAGACAGGCTGCGGGGAGACGCCCGCGGCACGCGCGGGCTGCAAGGCAAAAGACATGGGGCTCGCTCCTGCGCCGCCCGGTCTCGCGTGCCGGGATCGATCCCGGCCTTCTGTGCTGCGCCACGGGCTGCGGCGCACGCGCGGCAGCCGCGATGCGTGGCGCGTCAGGCGGCAAAGGCGATATCGTAGCGCACCTTCACGATCCGCTCCGCGCGGGCGCCAGCGGCCAGGCGCGGCGCATCCAGGCGAACATCAGCGCGCCCACCAGCAGCGACGCCGCCGCGCATGCCAGCGAGCTGGCGAAGCCGCCCGTGCGCGCCACCAGCGCGGTCGCCAGCGGCGGACCGGCGATCTGGCCGAGGCCATACGACGCGGTCATCAGCCCCATCAGCCGCGGGGCGTGCGGCCCCCACAGGCGCCGGGCCTCGCGCATGGCGAAGGCCACCAGCGCGGTGAACGGCAGGCCGGCCAGCAGGCTGCTCAGCGCAAAGCCCGCCACCGTCGGCCATAGCACCGCGATCGCGACGCCGAGCGCCTGCATGCCGTAGGAGACCGTCAGCAGCGTGCGGCTGTCGTGCGCCATGCTCACCCGCGTCGCCAGCACCGCGCCGACCGCCACGCCGGCGCCGAAGATCGGCCAGAACAGGTCGGCCCAGACCGTGCCCGGCAGCGCTTCGCGCGCGATCACCGGCAGGAAGGTGGCGGTGATGATGTAGCCAAAGCCAGCCAGGCCGTAGGCCAGCGTCAGGGCCCAGGTCTGGGCGTCGAGCCGCGCGGCGGCACCGGCTGGCGGCGCGGCGTCAGGTGCTGGTTGCTGGCCGGCGTCTCCGGCGATCGGCGTGGCCACGAAAATGCGCCACACCAAAGCCACAAGCACCGCGGCCAGGACGGTGAAGGCCAGCCAGCCATGGTCGGCATGCCAGCCCGCGCCGACCATGCCGAAGGCGCCCAGGCCCGTGGCAACGATGCCAAGCCCCGGCCCGCAGAAGATCAATCCGCCCAGTTGCGGCTTGCCGAGTTCGGCGAGCCGCTGCAGGCACCAGCCGGCGGTATAGACCAGCACCACCGCGCTGGCCACGCCGGCGGCGAAGCGCCACAGCGACCATGCCGGCATGCCGCCCGGCAGCGCCATGCCCAGCGTCAGCAGCACCGTCGCCACCAGCCCCCAGCGCACCATGCGCAGGGCGTCCGGGCGGATAAACATGCACAGCGCGGCGCCGAGGAAATAGCCGATGTAGTTGACCGTCGCCAGCCAGCCGCCCTGATGCAGGTCGACGATGCCGTCGTGCAGCATCATCGGCAGCAAAGGCGTAAAGGCGAAACGGCCGATTCCCATCACCACCGCCAGCGACACCAGGCCGGCCATCGCCACCGCCCCCGCACCGGCGTGACGCGGCTGCACCGCCGCTATCGGGCTGGCGGCGCCGGCGGCGGCGTGGTCGGGGTCGAGACTGTGGAGCTTGGGCATGGCTGTGGCCGTGGCGGCAGCAGTTGCATTGCAGTCCCTGTATGCTACGCTGCGCAAACCATCCCGAAAAATGAATTATCAAGATGCAATGCATCCCGCGTCGAGATGGATGTCGGATTCACGCACCGGAGCCGCTGGCCATGGACCTTGCCGCACTTGAAATCTTCCGTGCCGTCGTCGAAGCCGGCGGTATCACCCGCGCGGCCGAGCGGCTGCACCGCGTGCAGTCAAACGTCACCACCCGCATCCGCCAGCTTGAGCAGTCGCTCGGTGTCGAGCTGTTCGTGCGCGATGGCCGGCGCATGGTGCTGACGCCGGCGGGACAGACCTTGTTCGACTACGCCTGCCGCATCCTGCAGCTGACCGAGGAAGCACGCCAGGCGGTGCTGCCGGCGCGTCCCAGCGGCCGCCTGCGCATCGCCTCGATGGAAAGCACCGCGGCCAGCCGGCTGCCCAATGTGCTGGCGGCGTACCACCAGGCATGGCCGGAAGTACAGCTGGAGCTGGTAACGCTGGCGACACGGCAGGCGCTCGATGCGCTGGCGCGCTTCGAGGTCGATTGCGCTTTTGTCGCCGAGCCGCTTTCCGAGCCCGGACTGGCGGCCATTCCTGCCTTCGAGGAAGAGCTGGTGGTGATCGCGCGTGCGGGCCATCGCCCGATCCACGCCTCCTCCGACCTGGAAGTGCCGACGCTGCTGGCGTTCGAGCCCGGCTGCAACTACCGCGCGCGGGTCGAGGCCTGGTATGCCGGCGGCGAAGCCGCGCCGCCGCCGCGCGTGCTGGAGCTGGGCTCCTACCATGCCATCGTCGCCTGTGCCGCGGCCGGCATCGGCGCCGCGATCGTGCCGCGTTCGGTGCTCAGCCTGTACCGGGACCTGCCCGCCATCAGCCAGCACAGCCTGGGGCGCGCCGGCCGCGTGCGCACCATGCTGGCCTGGCATCCGGCCATGGCCGGCGCCGCGCTGCATGCGCTGGTCGATATGCTGCGGGCGCACGCGCCCGGGCCGCGGGGCGAGGCCGAACTGGCCGCCTGAGCGGTCGGGCCGGCACACCGGCAGCATCGCCGCCATACAAGATGTGCCCGGTGGCCTACACTGAAAGTGGCGCCACCCCGGCACCCTGCGTGCCCCGCCCTTGCGATGAAACCTGTCACCGCGCCCATGTGGGCGATTCGGCTGCTGGCCGCCCTGGTGGTGGCATGCAGCGCTGCACTGGCCGTCGGCTTCGCCGCCCTGCTTGCGCGGGCCGCACCCGCCTCCGCTCCTGCGCCCGCCGCCACGGCCACCGCGCCGGTCTACGTGATCCCGCTCAAAGGCGCGGTCAGCCCGGCCAGCGCGAGCTTTATCCTGCGCGGCATGGCGCGCGCCCGCGAGGCTGGCGCGCAGCTGGTGGTACTGCAGATGGACACGCCGGGCGGGCTCGATGCCTCGATGCGCGAGATCATCCAGGCGGTCCTGGCGTCACCGGTGCCGGTGGCCAGCTACGTCTATCCGGGCGGCGCACGCGCGGCCAGCGCGGGCACCTACATCCTCTACGCCAGCCACATCGCGGCCATGGCGCCGGGCACCAACCTGGGCGCGGCCAGCCCGGTGCAGATCGGCATCGGCGGGCCGCAGAAGCCGGACGCCCTGCCGGGCGCGACGCCCGCCTCGGCGCCCTCCAGCGAACCTGCCGCGGCCGACACCATGGCCCGCAAGCAGATGCACGATGCCTCGGCCTATATCCGCGGCCTGGCCCAGTTGCGCGGGCGCAATGTCGAATGGGCCGAGCGCGCCGTGCGCGAAGCCGTCAGCCTGTCGGCCGACGAAGCACTGGCGCAGAAAGTGATCGACGTGGTCGCGCCAGACCTGCCGGCGCTGCTGCGCCAGGTCGAAGGCCGCAAGCTGGCCACCGCCGGCGGCAAGGCCAGCGAACTACGCACGCGCGATGCGCCGGTGGTGACGCTGGAACCTGACTGGCGCAACCGCTTCCTGGCCGTCATCACCGAGCCCAGCGTGGCGCTGATGCTGATGATGATCGGCATCTACGCGCTGATCTTCGAGTTCTCCACGCCGGGCATGGTGGTGCCCGGCATCGTCGGCGCGATCTGCCTGCTGCTGGCGCTGTTCGCGCTGCACATGCTGCCGGTCAACTATGCCGGGCTGGCGCTGGTGGTGCTCGGCATCGGCTGCATGGTCGCCGAGCTGTTCCTGCCGACCTTCGGCGCGCTGGGCGTCGGCGGCATCATCGCCTTTGCCTTCGGCGCGGTGATGCTGATCGACACCGACATGCCGGGCTTCGGCGTGCCGCTGTCGATGGTGGCGGCGCTGTCGGCGATGTCAGCGGTGTTCGTGTTCGGCATGTCGGCGCTGCTGCTGCGCTCGCGCAGGCGGCCGGTGGTCAGCGGCGCCGACACGCTGGTCGGCAGCTGCGGCGAACTGCTCGACGACGTGCCTGACGCACCCGGCCAGGAAGGCTGGGCCTCGGTGCGCGGCGAACGCTGGCGCGTGCGCAGCGCGAGTCCGCTGGCGCGCGGCACGCCGGTGGTGGTTACCGCGCGGCACGGGCTGGTGCTCGAAGTGGTTGCCGCGCCCTCTGCTGCTCAACCGACTCCAAAAAAGGGAGCGTGAACATGGCATTCGGATTCAGCTTCGGCGGATTGATCTTCCTGGTGGCGCTGCTCATCATCACGTCGTTCCGCGTGCTGCGCGAGTACGAACGCGGCGTGGTCTTCATGCTCGGCCGCTTCTGGAAGGTGAAGGGTCCGGGCCTGGTGCTGATCATTCCCGCCGTGCAGCAGATGGTGCGGGTGGACCTGCGCACGGTGGTGATGGACGTGCCGCCGCAGGACGTGATCTCGCACGACAACGTGTCGGTCAAGGTGAACGCGGTGGTGTATTTCCGCGTGGTTGATCCGGAGCTGGCGATCATCCAGGTGGCGAACTTCCTGGAGGCCACCAGCCAGCTTGCACAGACCACACTGCGTGCGGTGCTCGGCAAGCACGAACTGGACGAGATGCTGGCCGAACGGGAAAAGCTCAACCTCGATATCCAGAAGGTGCTGGATGCGCAGACCGATGCGTGGGGGATCAAGGTCTCGAACGTCGAGATCAAGCACGTCGACCTGAACGAGTCGATGGTGCGCGCGATCGCGCGGCAGGCCGAAGCCGAGCGCGAGCGGCGCGCCAAGGTGATCCACGCCGAGGGCGAGCTGCAGGCATCCGAGAAACTGCTGGAAGCGGCACAGATGCTGGCGCGGCAGCCGCAGGCGATGCAGCTGCGCTATATGCAGACGCTGACGCAGATCGCCGGGGACAAGAGCTCGACGATCGTGTTTCCGTTGCCGATGGATTTGTTGACGACGCTGCGGAGTGCCACGGGCAACACCGAGAAGTAGGAAAGCAGAAGGGGCGCCACTGGCGCCCCTCTTCATCGGCTTGCGGTACGGTCAGGCCATCAGACCTTCGCCGCCACCCACTCGCTGACACCCGCCAGCGCCTGCGGCAGCTTGGCCGGGTCGGTGCCGCCAGCCTGCGCCATGTCCGGACGGCCGCCGCCCTTGCCGCCTACCTGCTGGGCGACAAAGTTGACCAGCTCGCCGGCCTTGACCTTGCCGGTCGCATCGGCGGTGACGCCGGCGATCAGGCTGACCTTGCCGTCGGCCACGGCCGCCAGCACGATCGCCGCGCTCTGCAGCTTGTCCTTGAGCTTGTCCATGGTCTCGCGCAGCGTCTTGACGTCGGCGCCGTCGAGCTGGGCAGCCAGCACTTTCAGGCCCTTGATGTCGACGGCCTGCGCCGCCAGCTCATCGCCCTGCGAAGCCGCCAGCTTGCTCTTCAGGCGCTCCAGTTCCTTCTCCAGCGCGCGCACCTGGTCCTGCACCTGGCCGATACGCGGCACCAGCTCCGAAGGCTGGGCCTTCAGCACGGCGGCGGCTTCGTTCAGCCTGGCATCCAGGTTCTGCAGGTAGTGCAGCGCGTTGTCGCCGGTGATCGCTTCCACGCGGCGGATGCCGGCGGCCACGCCGCCTTCCACCACGATCTTGAACAGGCCGATGTCGCCGGTGCGGTGCACGTGGGTGCCGCCGCACAGTTCCTTCGAGGTGCCGATCGACAGCACGCGCACGTCGTCGGCGTACTTCTCGCCGAACAGTGCCATCGCGCCGCTCTTGACGGCATCGTCGAACGGCATGATCTCTGCGTGCGTATCGTCGTTGCGCAGGATCTCGGCGTTGACGATCTCTTCGACCCGGCGGATCTGGTCTTCGGTCAGCGCGGCGTTGTGCGAGAAGTCGAAGCGGGTCTTGTCCGCATCCACCAGCGAGCCCTTCTGCTGCACGTGCGAGCCCAGCACCTCGCGCAGGGCCTTGTGCATCAGGTGGGTGGCCGAGTGGTTGCGCACGGTGCGCGCGCGGCGCAGCGCGTCGACCTGAGGCTGCACGGTGTCGCCCACCTTCAGCGCGCCGCCTGCCAGCGTGCCCTGGTGACCGAACACGTCGGCCTGGACCTTGGTGGTGTCGGCCACGGCAAACACGGCACCATTGCCATTCGCGGCCTTCAGCACGCCCTGGTCGCCGGCCTGGCCGCCGGATTCCGCATAGAACGGGGTGTTGTCAAGCACCACCACGCCGGTCTGGCCCGGCTGCATGGCGTCTACGGCGGCGCCATCCACATACAGCGCGGTGACCGTTGCCTGCGGCAGTTCCAGCTTTTCATAGCCATGGAACACGGTCTTGTCGCCCGTGTACTCCAGGCCGGCAGCCATCTTGAACTTGCCGGCGGCACGCGCCTGCTCGCGCTGGCGGCTCATGGCGGCGTCGAAGGCGGCTTCATCCACGCCGATTTCCTGCTCGCGGCACACGTCCTGCGTCAGGTCCAGCGGGAAGCCGAAGGTGTCGTGCAGCTTGAAGGCCAGTTCGCCATCCAGCGTCTTGCCGCCCTTGAGCTTCAGCTCGGCCAGCGCAGCATCCAGGATCGACATGCCGTTCTCGATGGTCTCGAAGAAGCGCTCTTCTTCGGCCTTCAGCACTTCGGTCACGCGCGACTGCGCTTCGGCCAGTTCCGGATAGGCCTCGCCCATCTGCGCGACCAGGTCCGGCACCAGCTTGTGGAAGAACGGGGTCTTCTGGCCCAGCTTGTAGCCGTGGCGGATGGCGCGGCGCACGATGCGGCGCAGCACGTAGCCGCGGCCTTCGTTGCCGGGGATCACGCCGTCGACGATCAGGAACGAGCACGCGCGGATATGGTCGGCAATGACCTTCAGCGAGTTCTGGTTCAGGTTGTCGATATGCGTTTCGCGCGCAGCGGCCTTGATCAGCGCCTGGAACAGGTCGATCTCATAGTTGCTGTGCACGTGCTGCAGCACCGCGGCGATGCGCTCCAGGCCCATGCCGGTGTCCACGCACGGCTTGGGCAGCGGCGTCATGTTGCCCTGCTCGTCACGGTTGAACTGCATGAACACCAGGTTCCAGATCTCGATGTAGCGGTCGCCGTCTTCCTCCGGCGATCCCGGCGGGCCGCCCCACACGTCCGGGCCGTGGTCGTAGAAGATTTCCGAGCACGGGCCGCACGGGCCGGTGTCGGCCATCTGCCAGAAGTTGTCCGACGCGTAGCGCGCGCCCTTGTTGTCGCCGATGCGCACGATGCGCTCGGTCGGCACGCCCACTTCCCTGGCCCAGATGTCGTAGGCCTCGTCGTCTTCCGCGTAGACCGTCACCCACAGCTTCTCCGCCGGCAGCTGGTAGGTCTTGGTCAGCAGTTCCCAGGCGTACTGGATGGCTTCGCGCTTGAAGTAGTCACCAAACGAGAAATTGCCCAGCATCTCGAAGAACGTGTGGTGGCGCGCGGTGTAGCCCACGTTCTCCAGGTCGTTGTGCTTGCCGCCGGCGCGTACCGAACGCTGCGACGAGGTCGCGCGGGTGTACGGGCGCTTGTCGGTGCCCAGGAACACGTCCTTGAACTGCACCATGCCGGAATTGGTGAACAGCAGCGTCGGGTCGTTCGCCGGCACCAGGCTGGACGAGCGGACCACGGTATGGCCCTTCGATTCGAAGAACTGGAGGAACTTGCTGCGAATGTCTGAGACTTTCATGGGATGGCGGACGCTGCTGCGGCTGGGCCGGGCGCGACGAGTCAGTTTTGGATTTGCAAACCGTTGATTATACGGGCAAGCCAGTCCCAACAGGACATGCCGGGCAGTGCAGGCGCCACGCCCCGGCAGCGGCCGGCTATCGCCCAAATCAAATATCAAGAAGTGGCCTTAGCATCACCCTGCGGCTTGCCTCGCCGGGCCCGGGTGATACAGTGCAGGCACCCCGCGCCGGCCCCCCGCGGCGCCGGCAGCCGGTTTTCCGATCCTTCCCCGCACCACCTCAGAATTTCTTCTATCGCCATGGGAGCTTTAAGCCATCTCCGCGTGCTCGACCTGACCCGCGTCCTCGCCGGTCCCTGGTGCGCCCAGAACCTTGCCGACTTCGGCGCCGATGTGATCAAGATCGAGCGCCCCGGCGCCGGCGACGACACCCGCACCTGGGGCCCGCCCTGGCTCAAGGACGAAGACGGCCGCGACACCGCCGAGGCCGCCTACTACCTGGCCGCCAACCGCAACAAGCGCTCTGTCACCTGCGACATCAGCACGCCCGAGGGCCAGCAGATCGTGCGCGACCTGGCCGCGCAGAGCGACGTGGTGCTGGAGAACTACAAGGTCGGGCAGCTGAAGAAATATGGCCTGGACTACGACTCCCTCAGGCAGGTCAGGCCCGACCTGATCTACTGCTCGGTCACCGGCTTCGGCCAGACCGGCCCGTACGCCGCGCGCCCCGGCTATGACTTCATCATCCAGGGCATGGGCGGCTTCATGAGCCTGACCGGCGAGCGCGACGACCTGCCCGGCGGCGGCCCGCAGAAGGCCGGCGTGGCGATTTCCGACCTGATGACGGGCCAGTACGCCACCATCGCCGTGCTGGCGGCGCTGGCGCACCGCGACCGCACCGGCGAGGGCCAGTACATCGACATGGCGCTGCTCGACGTACAGGTGGCCATGCTCGCCAACATGAACACCAACTACCTGGCCAGCGGCGAGGCACCGCGCCGCTGGGGCAATGCGCACCCCAATATCGTGCCCTACCAGACCTTCCAGGCCGCCGACGGCTGGATCATCGTCGCGGTGGGCAACGACGGGCAGTTCCGCAAGTTCGTCACCGACGGCGGCCGGCCCGAGCTGGCCGATGACCCGCGCTTCGCCAGGAACCCGCAGCGCGTGGCCAACCGCGACATCCTGGTGCCGATCCTGGCCGAGATGGTGCGCCCGCGCACCCGCGCGCAATGGATCCGCGACCTGGAGGCAGCGGGCGTGCCGTGCGGCCCCATCAACACGCTCGACGACGTGTTCGAGGACGACCAGGTCAAGGCGCGCGGCCTGCGCGTGGACCTGCCGCACCCGAGCGCCGGCGAGGTCAAGCTGGTCGGCAGCCCGATCAAGATGAGCGCGACGCCGCCGCAGGCGCTGCGGCATCCGCCACTGCTGGGCGAGCACACCGACACGGTGCTGGCGGACACCCTGGGATACAGCGCCGGGCAGATCGCCGCACTTCGTGCAAAAGGTGTGCTGTAAGATTCTCCTCCTGCCTGCGGCAGGCCAGATGGTCCAGGCGCGGCGCAGGTGCTTTCCGGAAGTTCAGTCCCCACTGAAGTACTTTCCCCGGGGCCGCGCCACCCGCGCGGGCCCGGCGCAAAGCAAAGGAGAACCCATGCTGACCGACGCCATCCTGGCCTTCCTGCATTTCCTTGCGATCTTTGTCCTGATCACGCTGATGGCCGCCGAGGCCGTGGCGCTGCGCCCGGACCTCAGCCCGGCCACCGTGCGGCGCCTGTCGCTGTACGACCTGTTCTATTTCCTGTCGGCGATGCTGGCGCTGGCGACCGGCCTGCTGCGCCTGTTCTACGGCGCCAAGGGCGTCGACTTCTACCTGCACAACCCGTGGTTCCACGCCAAGATGGGCGTGTTCGTGCTGATCGCGCTGTGCTCGCTGCCGCCGACCTTTGCCATCGCGCGCTGGCGCAAGCAGGCGCGCAGGCTGCCCGATTACGTGCCGCCGCCGTCCGAGATCAAGGCGGCGCGGCGCTGGGTCATGATCGAATCGCACCTGGTGATCCTGCTGCCGCTGTGCGCCGTGATGATGGCGCGCGGCATCGGGGCCCGCTAAGAATCCCAATCCCTCTGTCATCCGCAACATGCTGAAGAAACTGCTTGCCGCCGCGCTGACCGCGGCGCTGATGCCCGCCGCCGCCGGCGCGGCCACCAACGCCTACCCCACCAAGCCCGTCCGCTTCGTGGTGCCCTATCCCGCCGGCGGCCCGCTCGACACCGTGGCGCGCGCCATCGGCGACAAGCTGCGCGACAGCCTGGGCCAGCCCGTGGTGGTGGAAAACAAGCCGGGCGCCGGCGGCAACCTGGGCGCGGACTACGTCGCCAAGCAGCCGGCCGACGGCTACACCATCGTCATGGGCGCGGTGGCCACGCATGCCATCAACCCGACGCTGTTCAGCAAGATGCCGTATGACCCGGTCAAGGACTTCGCGCCGATCACGCTGGTCGCCGACGTGCCCAACGTGCTGGTGATGCACCCCGGCAAGGCCGCCGAGCTGCGCATCGACAATGTGCGCGACCTGGTTGCCTACGCACGCAAGAATCCGGGCAAGCTTGACTATGCCTCGGGCGGCAACGGCAGCGCCGGGCACCTGTCGGGCGAGCTGTTCAAGAGCATGGCGAAGATCAGCATGGTCCATATCCCCTACAACGGCGCGTCGCCCGCGCAGCTGTCGGTGCTGTCGGGCCAGACCGACCTGATCTTCGACAACCTCGCTTCGGCGTCGGCCAATATCAAGGCAGGCAAGCTCAAGGCCTTCGCCGTGACCACCGCCGGCCGCGCGGCGGCATTCCCCGAACTGCCGACCATTGCCGAGGCCGGCAAGGGGCTGGGGCTGGAAGGCTTCGATATCTCGACCTGGTTCGGCGTGTTCGCGCCGGCCAATACGCCGCGCGACATTGTGGAGAAGCTGAACCACGAGATCGTGGCGATCCTGAAGACGGACGACATGAAGGCGCGCCTGGCCCGCATCGGCGCACAGCCGGCGCCGACCACGCCGGAGCAGTTCGCGGCGCTGATCCAGAAGGAACTGAAGAAGTATGCCCAGATCGTGAAGGTATCGGGGGCCAAGGTCGACTAAGGACAAGCACTCGCGGCGCCAACGGTTTGGGGTGCTCCCAGGCCGATCGAGCTGGCCCAAGCAAGGTGTTCTCCCTCTCCCCTAAGGGGAGAGGGTTGGGGTGAGGGGCGGTTCAGCTAGGAACCACATCCAGCAAGGCCAACGGCTTTAACCCACCGCCCTCAGCCTTTGACCCTCCTGCCCTCACCCCCTGCCCCTCTCCCGCACGCGGGAGAGGGGAGCAAACTGGCGCGGTCAAACGCGCTCGCGGCGCGCTTCCTCCCTGCGCCGCCGCACCCACAGCTTCCCGCCGGAATCCCCCTCCAGCCGCGGCAGCAGCAACCCCACCTGCACGATCTCCGCGCCCTCCATCCGCGTTACCGTCAGCGGCAGCCCCGCGATCTCGACGCTGTCGCCCTCCACCGGCGGCGACGTGAACACGCGCTGCATCGCCTTTTCCAGCGTCAGCGGCTCTTCCTCCGGTGTCAGCTCGCGCATGCCATAGAGCGCGGCCACGTCGCGCAGCGGTGCATCGCCCGATAGCAGGAAATCGTGCGACACCTCCTCCCAGGTGGGCGCCCGGCCCGGCGTCTGGAACAGCGCCGACAGCATCGGCAATGAAATGGTCGGCCCCAGCACGCAGACGGAGTCGCCAGCGCGCAATACGGTCTGGCCCGGCTCAGCCAGCGCGTCGTCGCGCGCCACCGTCAGCAGGCGGCTGCGCGGCGGCAGCTCGAGCTGGTCGGCGCGCACGTTTTCCACGGGCGCATTCGGCCCCACGCAGAACTGCATCACCTCCAGGATCGGCGCGCGCGTACCGCGCAACCGCGAACGCGCCACCGGCTCCGGATAGCCGGGCCGGCGCACGCGCGCCAGCCGCGCCGCGACCGACACGGTGGTGCCCTGGAACAGCAGGCTGGTCAGCACCACGGCAAAAGCGATGCGGAACAGCAAGCCGGCCTCGGGCGCCTGGCGCAGCAGCGGGAACAGCGCCAGCACGATCGGCACCGCGCCGCGCAGGCCCATCCACGCGATAAAGCCCATCTCGCGCGCATTGAAGCGGAACGGCAGCAGCGCCACCCATACCGCCACCGGGCGCGCCACCAACATCAGGAACGCGGCGACCGCCACCGCGGGCCCGGCCACTTCCAGGATCCGGTGCGGCGCCACCAGCAGGCCCAGCAGCAGGAACATCGCCGACTGCGCCAGCCAGGCCATGCCGTCCATTGCGCGCATGACGTCGGCGGTGACGGCGCGCTCGCGGTTGCCGATCAGCATGCCGGTCAGGTACACCGCCAGAAAGCCGCTGCCGCCGGCGGTCTGCACCAGCGCGAACACCATGGCCCCGCCTGCGCACAGCAGAATCGCCTGCAGGCCTTCGGCCACGTGGATGCGCTCCAGCACATGCGCCAGGCAATATCCCAGCGCCAACCCGAGCGCACCGCCCACGCCGAACTGCACCAGCAGCCTCGTCACCAGACCCAGCGGCGTCAGCCCCCCGGGTGCGGTGATCCATTCGATCAGCGTCAGCGTCAGGAAAATCGCCATCGGGTCGTTGATGCCCGACTCGATCTCCAGCACGCTCGCGACCCGGTCCTTGAGGCGGATGCCGCTGCTGTGCAGCATCGAGAAAACCGCCGCCGCATCGGTCGAGCCAACAATGGCGCCGAGCAGCAGCCCGAGCCGCCAGTCAATACCGAGCAGCCACGCCGCGAACACGCCCACCAGTCCCGCCGTCACCAGCACGCCAACGGTCGCCAGCGACAGCGACGGCTTGAGCGCAACGCGGAAGGTGGCGAAGCGCGTGCGCAGGCCGCCGTCGAGCAGGATCACCGCCAGCGCCAGGTTGCCGACCAGGAAGCTGAGCCAGGTGTCGTTGAAGCGGATGCCGCCCGGGCCGTCCACGCCGGCCAGCATGCCGACCGCCAGGAACACCAGCAGGAACGGCACGCCGAAGCGTGCCGAGAACGCCCCCAGCACGATGCCCAGCGACATCACGATGCCGCCGATCAGGATGACGTGGTCGATGCTTTCCAAACGGCTCCTTGCGTCAAGTTGAGGCTCCTGCCGCAACCTTTCAAACCTTACAAGGCTCTCAGGCCGGTGCTGCGCGAAAAGCCATTGTGCGTAGGCGCGGGCTGCTCCAGATGATAGCGCAGCACTCCTGCCGCCTCGCCCGCCAGCCCGCCTCCAGACTGGCTTTGCGGAACGCGCCAGTGCCCTTTTAGGCGCCATCTCACTAGGGGATACCCGAACCATGACCCAGTTTGCAGACATCTGAAAGGTAGCTGAAAGGTCGCCCCCTTAACTTCCACCCTGCCCGCAGGAGGGCCCTTCGCTGCAGACCGCATTGATGCGATGCAACAAAGGGTCAACCGCAGATTTCAAGCGTCTTTTCGAGGAGATTCACTTTGCGCATACGTAGCCAAAAGGACTTCGCCTCCGGCCTGATGTTCATCCTGGTCGGATTCGGCTTTTCCTGGGTCGCACGCGGCTATTCCATGGGAACCGCCGCAAAAATGGGACCGGGATACTTCCCGTTCTGGCTCGGTATCGTGCTCGCCCTGCTGGGCGTGCTGGTGCTGTGGGGTTCGCTGTCTTCCAAGATGGAAGAGGATCAGCTGGCCCGCTGGGACATCAAGACGTTGCTGTGGATCCTCGGTGCGGTGGTGCTGTTCGGCCTGCTGCTGAAGCCGCTGGGCATGGTGCTGTCGGTGCTGGTGCTGGTGCTGGTGTCGTCGATGGCCAGCCACGAGTTCAGCTGGAAGGGCGCCATCCTCAACTCGATCATCCTGGTCATCATCAGCCTGGGTGCGTTCGTGTACGGCATCAACCTGCAGATGCCGGTGTGGCCGGCTTTCCTGGCAAGCTAAGGAGGCCGCCAACATGGAACTACTCACTAACCTGGGCCTGGGCTTCTCCACCGCCCTGACCTTCCAGAACCTGGCCTACGCCTTCCTGGGCTGCGTGCTGGGTACCCTGATCGGCGTGCTGCCGGGCCTGGGGCCGCTGGCCACCATCGCCATGCTGCTGCCGGTGACCTACACGCTGCCCCCGGTGGCCGCGCTGATCATGCTGGCCGGCATCTACTACGGCGCCCAGTACGGCGGTTCGACCACCGCCATCCTGGTGAACCTGCCGGGTGAATCGTCGTCGGTGGTGACAACCATCGATGGCTACCAGATGGCAAGACGAGGGCGAGCGGGGGTGGCGCTGGCGACAGCGGGCCTGGGCTCGTTCTTCGCCGGCTGCGTGGCCACCCTGATCCTGGCCGCCTTCGCCGCGCCGCTGTCGGAACTGGCGTTCAAGTTCGGCCCCGCCGAGTACTTCTCGCTGATGGTGCTGGGCCTGATCGGCGCCGTGGTGCTGGCTTCGGGTTCGCTGGTCAAGGCGATCGCCATGATCGTGCTGGGCCTGCTGCTGGGCCTGGTGGGTACCGACGTCAACTCGGGCGCCGCGCGCTTCTCGTTCGACGTGCCGGAACTGACCGACGGCCTGAACTTCGTCTCGGTGGCAATGGGCATCTTCGGCTTTGCTGAAATCATCGCCAACCTGGAGCAGAAGGAAGCCCGCGAGACCTTCACCGACCACATCACCAACCTGTTCCCGACCAAGGCTGACTTCAAGCGCATGATCCCCGCCGTGCTGCGTGGCACCGTGCTGGGTTCGGCGCTGGGCATCCTGCCGGGCGGCGGCGCTTCGCTGGCCTCGTTCGCTGCGTACTCGCTGGAGAAGAAGACCTCCAAGTACCCGCAGGAATTCGGCAAGGGCGCGATCGAAGGCGTGGCCGGTCCGGAATCGGCCAACAACGCCGCGGCGCAGACCTCGTTCATCCCGCTGCTGACGCTGGGCATTCCGCCCAACGCGGTGATGGCGCTGATGGTGGGTGCGATGACCATCCACAACATCCAGCCCGGCCCGCAGGTGATGTCGAGCAACCCGGCGCTGTTCTGGGGCCTGATCGCCTCGATGTGGATCGGCAACTTCATGCTGATCGTGCTGAACCTGCCGCTGATCGGCATCTGGGTGAAGCTGCTGAAGGTGCCTTACCGCTACCTGTATCCGGCCATCCTGACCTTCTGCTGCATCGGCGTGTACTCGGTCCAGAACACCACCTTCGACGTGTTCCAGACCGCGGCCTTCGGCGTGGTCGGCTACCTGTTCCTGAAGCTGCGCTGCGAACCGGCACCGCTGCTGCTGGGCTTCGTGCTGGGGCCGATGATGGAAGAGAACTTCCGCCGCTCGCTGCTGCTGTCGCGTGGTGACTTCAGCGTGTTCGTGACGCGTCCGCTGTCGATGGGCCTGCTGATCGCCGCCGCCGTGCTGGTGGCCATCGTGGCGATGCCGTCGATCAAGGCCAAGCGCGAAGAAGCGTTCCAGGAAGAATAAGCAGGACTTGCCGCCAGCCTGCGGGCTGGCACGCAATGCAACACTGAGGGCACCGCAAGGTGCCCTTTTTTTGTTGCCGGGAATGGACACGTCGACACGCCTCCACCCGGCCCGCAGCGACCTATAGTATTAGCACCCGGACAACTGTCGCGATGAGCGCGTCGGAGGTTTGAGATCATGACCATGGCTAATACGCTGGCGAAATGCCTGAGCACCAAGCACAGCCAGTTCGACACCGTTCGGCACCCTTACAGCCTGAGCAGCATGGCCACTGCACACGCTGCACACATTCCCGGAGACCGTCTGGCCAAGACAGTCCTGCTGGAAGACGACAGCGGCTATGTCGCTGCGGTGATTCCTTCCACGCACCACCTGAGACTGGCGGAGATCCGCGAGCAGACCGGACGCAACCTGTCGCTGGCGCACGAGGATGGCGTGCGCGAAGTGTTCAGGGACTGCGACCACGGCGCGATCCCGCCGGTCGCCATGGCGTATGGCACGCAGACCTGGCTGGACGACAGCCTGCTGACGCATGCGGACGTCTATTTCGAAGCTGGCGACCACCAGGAACTGGTGCACATGAGCACCGACCAGTTCATGGAACTGATGGCCGATGCAAAGCGCGGACACTTCGCGCACAGGATGATGTAGGGCAAAGCTGCACCGTGGCGGCCGGCGCATGCCGGCCGTCTTTTTTTGCGCTGCCCGTTGATGACGGCGCGCATGCTCGGGCCCCCGCCACGGCATCGCACCGTAACGGGGTTCCGCGCTGCCGCTCAGGCAACAGGGGTCAATCCAGCAGGTCGAAGCGGTCGAGGTTCATCACCTTGGCCCAGGCCGCGACGAAATCCCTGACGAATTTTTCCTGCGCATCCTCGCTGGCGTAGACCTCGCAAAGCGCGCGCAACTGCGAGTGCGAACCGAACACCAGGTCGACACGCGTGGCGGTCCACTTCTTGTCGCCGGTCTTGCGGTCGCGCCCTTCGAACAGCTCGCGCTCGTCCGACAGCGGCTTCCATTCCAGACGCATGTCGAGCAGGTTGCGGAAGTAGTCGTTGGTCAGCGTTTCCGGCCGGTCGGTGAACACGCCATGTGCATCGGGCCCGGTATGGACGTTCAGCACGCGCAGGCCACCGATCAGCGCCGTCATCTCGGGCGCCGTCAGCGTCAGCAGTTGCGCCTTGTCGATCAGCAGGTGCTCCGGCGGGATGCTGTACTTCGCCTTGACGAAGTTGCGGAAACCGTCCGCCTTCGGCTCGAGCGCGGCCATCACGTCCACGTCGGTCTGTTCCTGCGACGCATCGGTGCGGCCCGGCGAGAACGGCACGGTAACCTTGTGGCCAGCTTTCTGCGCCGCCTGCTCGATGGCCGCGCCGCCTGCCAGCACGATCAGGTCCGCCAGCGAGATTTTCTTGCCGCCGGATTGCGCGCCATTGAATTCCGCCTGGATGCCTTCGAGGAGCTTGAGCACCTTGCCCAGTTGTTCCGGCTCATTCGCGGCCCAGTCCTTCTGCGGCGCCAGCCGGATGCGCGCGCCATTGGCGCCGCCCCGCTTGTCCGAACCGCGGAAGCTCGATGCCGACGCCCACGCGGTCTGCACCAGCTGCGACAGCGGCAGGCCTGACGCCAGCACCTTTTGCTTCAGCGCGGCAACATCCTGATCATTGACCAGCGGATGGTCGACCTCCGGCACCGGGTCTTGCCACAGCAGTTCTTCCTTCGGAACTTCCGGGCCGAGATAGCGCGCGCGCGGTCCCATGTCGCGGTGGGTCAGCTTGAACCAGGCGCGGGCGAAGGCCTCAGTGAGCTGGTCGGGATGCTCGAGGAAACGCCGCGAGATCTTCTCGTACACGGGGTCGAAGCGCAGCGACAGGTCCGTGGTCAGCATCGTCGGACGCAGCTTCTTCGACGGATCGAACGCATGCGGGATGGTTTCGCCGCCATTCTTGGCCACCCACTGGTTGGCGCCCGCAGGGCTCTTGGTCGGCTCCCAGTCATGGCCGAACAGGTTTTCCAGGTAGCTGTTGCCCCACTGCGTCGGCGTCTTGCTCCAGGTGACCTCAAGCCCGCTGGTGATGCTATCGGCGCCCTTGCCGGTCTGGAAGCTGCTAGACCAGCCCAGGCCCTGTTGTTCGAGATCCGCGCCTTCCGGTTCGGCCCCGACATTGTCCGCCGGTCCGGCACCGTGCGTCTTGCCGAAGGCATGCCCGCCGGCGATCAGCGCGACGGTTTCCTCGTCGTCCATGGCCATGCGCGCGAAGGTCTCGCGGATGTCGTGCGCCGCGGCAAGCGGGTCCGGGTTGCCTTCCGGTCCTTCCGGGTTCACGTAGATCAGGCCCATCTGCACGGCGGCCAGCGGGTTTTCCAGGTGGCGGCCGTGGTCAGTGCGGCTGGCCTCGGCGCCATGCATGTCCTCGTCGGCAACCAGCACGCCGGCGTCGTCGTACTTGCCCGCGGCACCCTTGCCGTAGCGCACGTCGCCGCCGAGCCAGGTTTTTTCATCGCCCCAGTACACGTCGCCGTCAGGTTCCCAGGTGTCTTCGCGGCCACCACCGAAGCCAAAGGTCTTGAAACCCATGGTCTCCAGTGCAACGTTGCCGGTCAGCACCAGCAGGTCGGCCCACGAGATGTTCTGGCCGTACTTCTGCTTGATCGGCCATAGCAGCCGGCGCGCCTTGTCCAGGCTGACGTTGTCCGGCCAGCTGTTGAGCGGCGCGAAACGCTGCTGGCCACGCCCGGCGCCGCCGCGGCCATCGCCGATGCGATAGGTGCCGGCGGCGTGCCACGCCATGCGGATAAACAGTGGCCCATAGTGGCCGAAGTCGGCCGGCCACCAGTCCTGCGAGTCGGTCATCAGCGCCGCGAGATCCTTCTTCACCGCGGCCAGGTCAAGATCCCTGAACGCTTTGCGGTAGTTGAAGTCCGGGCCCAGCGGGTTGGACTTGCCGGAATGCTGGCTGAGCAGGTCGAGCCGCAACTGCTTTGGCCACCACTCGCGATTGGTTGTACCGCCGCCGGCGGTATGCGTGAAGGGACACTTTGCTTCGTTGGACATACGTTCTCTCCTTATGGGGACGTACTGCATACGCCTGCCGCGACGGCGTCAGCGGTCGCTCGATTGCGTGTTATTGCCCGACAGCTGCCTGACTTCGAAGATCCCGCTCCGGCACTACCCCGCCGGATTTTCGTGCAACGCAAGCCGGCTGGTTGCTGCCGGTGCGCGGACGCGCGCGAGTGCGCACCGGCGTGACGATCCGGGCGCGCGCAGGGCGAAGCCGCGCTGTCTGACCTCCGCGGCGGGTGTCCGCAACCAAAATATATGCACAGCCCGGCCCGAGGAGAATGCGATTCTGTCTATCTGGCCGATAGACCGCGCTTATAGCGCTGGCGCGACCTGCATCAGGCGCCAAACAATTCGCTGCACGCCGCCCGCACCGCTGCCGTCACCTGCCCGCGCCCGTGGTCGCGCCGCTCCAGCATGCCGATGTGGCGCATGACCGGCTCGCCGTTGACCAGCAGCGGCAGGATGCGCAGCGCCTCGTCGTCGTGCCAGCGCGCGCGCCGCAGCAGTGGCACCACGGTCACGCCCACCTCCTGGCGCACCAGCTCGACCAGCGCCTCGATGGCGTTCAGCTCCAGAAACTCGTTGACCTTCACGTGCGCGCGGCGTAGCGCGCGCTCGATCAGCACGCCGGTGCGCTGGCTGCGGTCGAAGCGCAGGTAGGGATTCTGGGCAAGCGCCTCGCGCGCGTCACGGCCGGGACTGCCGCGCGCCGCGATCGCCACCAGCGGCTCCTGGTACAGCGGCGTCCAGCGCAGCGTGCCGGGGATTCGCGAGGCACCTTCCACCAGGATCGCCGCATCGAGTTCGCCGGCCTCGACCTGTGCCGCCAGCTCGATCGACTTGGCGCCGACGAGGCGCACGTCGAGTGCCGGGTAGGTGCGCTTCATGCGGGCCACCGCGTGCGACAGGCCGCCCATCACCGACACCACCGCGCCCACGGCCACGGCGCCAGCCATGGCCTGGTCCGATGCCAGCGGCAGTCGCATCTCGTCGTACAGCGCGAGCAGGCGCCGCGCCTGCGGCAGCAGCGCCCGGCCATCGGCATTGAGCACCGCGACCCGGCCGTTGCGGTCGAACAGTTCGCGCCGCAGCTCGCTTTCCAGCGCGCGCATCTGCAGGCTGACAGCCGCCTGGGTCAGCGCCACCTGGCCGGCGGCTGCGGCGAAGGAGCCTTGTTCGGCAACGGCAACGAAGGTACGGAAGAATCGGATAGTGCTCATCGCCGCACGTACGGATAGGTTGCAGGGCCGCGCCGATACTTAAATTTTTCTTGTGTCATCGGCAAGAAATATTAGCTTTCTTTGTGACCGGCGGCACGGAATAATTAAGCGGGCTCATCAATCCGATCAATTCCTTGCCCGCCTTTCGCCTGACTCCGGAGACAAGCATGAAATCCTGGCTGCGCCTTGCCGGCATCGCCGCTGCCTGCGGCATGTTCCTGGCCGCCACGCCCGCACTGGCCGACAACTATCCCGGCAAGCCGATCCGCCTGATCGTGCCCTTCCCGGCAAGCGGCGCGACCGACCTGCTGGCGCGCGCCATCGCGCAGAAGGTCGGCACCGACATCGGGCAGCAGATCGTGGTGGACAACCGCCCGGGCGCCGGCGGCGCGATCGGCTCCGACATGGCGGCCAAGGCCGCGCCGGACGGCTACACGCTGCTGATCGCGACCACCAGCACGCACTCGATCGGCCCGTACATCAACACCCGCCTGCCGTACAACACCGAGACCGACTTCACCCCGGTCGGCCAGGTGGCGATCGCCACCAACGTGCTGGTGGTGCCTAACAGTTTGCCGGTCAAGAACGTGCGCGAGCTCGTCGACTACGCCAAGAAGCACCCCGGCGAGCTCAACTACGCCTCCAGCGGCAATGGCACCGTGGTGCACCTGACGGCCGAGGCGTTCAAGGCACAGGCCGGCGTGTTCATCACCCATATCCCGTACCGCGGCACCGCGCTGGCCGTGCCCGACCTGATCTCGGGCAAGGTGCAGGTGCTGTTCGACAGCATCGTCTCGGGCCTGCCGCATGTGAAGGACGGCAAGCTCAAGGCGCTGGCGGTGACCAGCGCGAAGCGCTCGCCGCTGGCACCGGAGATCCCCACGGCCGGCGAATCGGGGCTGCCCGGCTTTGAGTCCGATACGTGGTTCGGCATCTACGGGCCCAAGGGGATGCCAGCGGATATCGTCAATCGCCTGAATGCCGAGTTCAACAAGGCCATCCAGTCGCCCGAGGTCAAGGAACGCCTGGGCAAGCTGGGCGCCGAGCCGGTCGGCGGCACGCCGGCGCAGTTTGCCGCCATGGTGAAAAAGGACAGTGCGCGCTGGGGCAAGCTGATCAAGGATCGCAAGATCACGGCAGAATAACCGGCAGAACAACGGCGTCGCGAGCGCCAATGTGGCCGGCGCCGACAGGCGCCCGGCCGCTTCCCGAAACGACAGACAAAGCCATGCAGAATTTCAACTGGACCAACCCCTACCCCTCCGTGCGCATCCCGCTGTTTGCGCGCAACGTGGTGTCCACCTCGCACCCGCTGGCCGCTCAGGCCGGCCTGCGCATGCTGCTCAAGGGCGGCAATGCCGTCGATGCCGCCATCGCCGCGGCGGCCGCCATCACCATCGTCGAGCCGGTATCGTGCGGCCTGGGCAGCGATGCCTTCGCCATCCTGTGGGACGGCAAGGAACTGCACGGCCTGAACTCCTCCGGCGTGGCCCCGGCCGCCTGGAACCCGGAGTACTTCAAGAACAAGTACGGCACCGACGCCAACGGGCTGGCCAACCGCCCGATCCGCGGCTGGGATTCGGTCACCGTGCCCGGCGTGATCGCGGGCTGGGCGGCGATGCATGAGCGCTTCGGCAAGCTGCCCTTCGCCGACCTGATGGAACCGGCCATCGAGATCGCCGAGCGCGGCTACGCGGTGCCGCCAGTGGTGGCGCACAAGTGGGCCGCCGCGGTGCCCGAGCTGAAGGACCAGCCGGGCTATGCCGAGACCTTCATGCCCAAAGGCCGCGCGCCGCTGGTCGGCGAGAAGTTCACGATGAAGGCCGCCGCCGAGACGCTGCGCAAGATCGGCGAGACGCGCGGCCGCGCCTACTACGAAGGCGAAATCGCCGAGAAGATCGCCGCGTTCAGCAAGCAGTGCGGCGGCGCGATGACGCTGGACGACCTGCGCAACTACCGTCCCGACTGGGTCAAGCCGATCAGCAAGAGCTACCGCGGCTACGAGTTGCACGAGATCCCGCCCAACGGCCAGGGCATTGCCGCGCTGGTTGCGCTGGGCATCCTCGGCCAGTTCGACATGGCCTCGATCCCGGTCGACTCCGTTGATTCGCAGCACCTGCAGATCGAAGCGATGAAGCTGGCCTTCGCCGACCTGTACCGCTACGTGGCCGACCCGCGCAGCATGGAGGTCACGCCGGAACAAATGCTGGATGATGCCTACCTGAAATCGCGCGCCAAACTCATCGACATGCAGCGCGCCACGCATTTCAACTTCGGCATGCCCAAGGTGGGCGGCACCATCTACCTGACCGCCGCCGACGAGAACGGCATGATGGTCTCGTTCATCCAGTCGAACTACATGGGCTTCGGCTCGGGCGTGGTGGTGCCGGGTACCGGCATCAGCCTGCAGAACCGCGGCGTCGGCTTCTCGATGGATCCCAGGTCGGCCAACGTGGTGGCCGGCGGCAAGCGCCCGTTCCACACCATCATCCCGGCCTTCCTGACCAAGGACGGCCATCCGGTGATGAGCTTCGGCGTGATGGGCGGCGACATGCAGCCGCAGGGCCACCTGCAAACGGTGGTGCGCATGCTGGACTACAACCAGCAGCCGCAGGCCGCATGCTGCGCGCCGCGCTGGAAGGTCAACCGCGATTTCACGCTGGACGTGGAAGGCACGATGGATCCGGCCACGGTCGAGGGGCTGAAGGCGCGCGGGCACCAGTTGAAGTCGGTGGACGATCCTTACATGGACTTTGGCTCGGGCCAGTTCATCTGGCGCCTGTCGGACGATCCGGAGCAAGGGTACGTAGCGGCCAGCGACAGCCGGCGCGACGGGCAGGCGGTGGGGTTCTGAACCTGCCGGCCTGAGCTGCCAACGACATGCAGAACGCCCCGAAAGGGGCGTTTTTGCTATCGCCTCCGCATCGCGCAACTGGCCCGCTCGCGATCGGGGCAACTGTGCATGGCGCCAGCGCGACGGCTCCGTACACTGGCACCAACAAGTCTCCGGAGCCCGCACCATGCCCACCTACGCCTTCCGCCTGCTCAACGTCTTTGCCGAATCCACCTTCGGCGGCAATCCCCTGTGCGTGTTCGAGGACGCGCGCGGCCTGGACGAGGCCACCATGCAGGCGCTGGCGCTGCAGTTCAACCTGTCGGAGACCACCTTTATCTTGCCGTCCGACAACGCCAGCGCAAAGGTTCGCATCTTCACCCCCGGCTATGAGATGCGTTTCGCCGGCCATCCCACGCTGGGCACCGCGCACGTGGTCCGCGAACTGGCCGGCACCGGCGATGCGCTGACACTGGAATTCCTCGCCGGCGTGGTGCCCGTGACGGCGCAGGACGATGTCTGGACCTTCACCGCACCGCACAGCGGCGAGCCGAAGGTCGCGCCGGCCGGCCTCCCCGATGCCGACATGGCCGCCCTGCTCGGCCTGCACGAAAGCGACCTGCTGATTTCGCCGATGTGGGTCGACACCGGCGCCGACCAGCTGCTGGTGGCCGTGCGCAGCACCGATGCCGTGCGGCGCGCCAATCCCGACAGCGCGCGGCTCGACATCTGGCCGCAGAGCAGCCTCGGCCGCAAGACCGCGTACGTGTTCGCCCTCGATCCCGAGCAGCCGGGCGGCATACTGTCGCGCTATTTCTTCACCAAGCAGGGCGGCGGCGTGGCCGAGGATCCCGGCACGGGCTCGGCCTGCGCCAACCTGGGTGGCTGGCTGCTCGCCACCAGCCGCGCGCTGCCGGCGGAATACATTATCGACCAGGGCGAGGCCGTCGGCCGCCCGTGCCGGCTGCGCCTGTCGGTCGGCTCGGACGGCGCGATCCGCGTGGGCGGGCGCGTGCTCGAGATCGGCCGCGGCACCGTGACACTCTGAGGGCCCTGCGCAGCCCTGCCGGCTGCGCTACATTGTCGGCTTGCCCCGCCAATCTCCCCGCACATCGCCCCGATCCGCCATGTCCTCGCACGCCATCACCTCCCTGGCCGAACTGGAAGCGCTCTACGCCCAGCCCGCGGCGCCGTCGCTGTCAAAGGAAATCGACTACCTGCACCCGCACTACCGCGCCTTTATCGAGGCCGCACCGTTCTGCCTGCTGTCGACCGTCGCCGCCGACTGGGCCGAATGCTCGCCGCGGGGCGACACGCCCGGTTTCGTGCAGGTGCTGGACGAGCGTACGCTGCTGCTGCCCGACCGGCGCGGCAACAACCGCATCGACAGCCTGCGCAATATCGTGGCCGATCCGCGCGTGGGCCTGCTGTTCGTGATCCCCGGGGTCAACGAGACCATCCGCGTCAACGGCACCGCGCGGATCAGCGTCGACCCTGCGCTGATCGCGCGCTGTGTGGTCGACGGCAAGGCGCCGACCACGGTGCTGGTGGTCACGGTGCAGTCGGTGTTCTTCCAGTGCGCCCGCGCGCTGATCCGCTCGCGCCTGTGGGCCGAGGATGCGCAGGTGGCGCGGCAGACGCTGCCGAGCAACGGCGAGATCCTGGCCACGCTGAGCGAGAACGCCATCGACGGCGCCGCCTACGACCGCGAACTGCCCGAGCGGCAGCGCAACACGCTTTACTAACGCGGCAGCCACTCCGGCGCGTGGGTGCCGAGCGGCTCGGACGGCAGCGTCCAGCGCGCCGGCGTCTCGGACAGCTGCGCCGCGTGGCGCACCACGGTCAGCATGCCGAAGCCGGACGGCACGGCTTCGAGCCGGTCAGCGACATCGTCGATCTTCTGCTCGGGCGCCTTCAGCCCTTCCGGCATCCGCCCCAGCCCGCGCAGCCACTGCCCCACCTGCGCCAGCGACACGCGCACGTGCCAGCTGCCGCCTTCCACCGCGCGCCGGTGCAGCGCGGCCATCGCACCGAATGCCAGCAGGTAGCCCGCGGCATGGTCCAGCACCTGTGCCGGCAACGGGCGCGGCGTGTCGCTGCCGGCCGCTTCGGCCTCGGCCTGGTTGAAGCCGGTGGCGGTCTGCACCAGCGAATCGAAGCCGCGCTTGTGTGCCCACGGTCCGACGTGGCCATACGCGCTCAGCGACACATAGACGATGCCCGGACGCGCCCGCGCCGCGGCTTCCGGGCCCACGCCCAGCTCGGCCAGGCCGCCGGGCCGGTAGCCCTGCACTATCACGTCCGCACCGTGCAGCAGCTTGTGCAGCGTGCGCTTGTCGTCGGGGTCGCGCAGGTCGAGCTGGCAGCTGCGCTTGCCGCGCCCGGTGTCGATCACCAGCGGCGCGATCGACGGCAGGTGCGCGGCGGTGACAAGCAGCACGTCTGCACCATGCGCGGCCAGCGTGCGCCCGGCGACAGGGCCGGCGATGATGCGGGTGAAGTCGAGCACGCGCACGCCAGACAGCGGCCGCGCATCGGCGGATGCGGACGGTGCGGGCGGTGATAATGGCTGTGGCGGCGCATCGCCGATGCGTTCCAGCGTCACCGGCGGCAGGCCGCGCAGCGCAGCGGCCTGCGGATGGCGGTCCCATTCGTCGAAGCTGCGCAGGGCGGCAACCACCAGGCCGGCGTCGGACGCGGCGGTTTCGAAAGTCTCGGCCTCCCATTTTTCCAGCGCCGCCTGCACCGCCGCCTTGTCATAGGCACAGCCCAGCAAGCGCAGCACGCCGTCCCGGTGATGCGGGAAATTGGTGTGCAGCCGGACCCAGCGTCCGTCGCCGCAGCGGTAGACGCCGGCGATCTTGTCCCACAGCTCCGGCGCGGGACCGCCGTCTACACGCAGGTAGCGCTCGCTGCGAAACTCGGTGATCGCGTGGCGCATGTCGACGCTGACGTCCTGCCAGCGGCCGCTGCGGCATTGCCACAGCGTGGCGGCGGCCAGCGCGGAAGCGGCCAGGCTGGCCTGCGCCGCGGTCCCCACGGCAAAGCTTGAAGGCAGCACCGGCTCGGCGCCGTCCAGGCGCAGGTGAGCCAGTGCCTCGTCGGGCAGGCCGGCATCGCGCCACAGCGCGGCAACGACATCGTGGGGCATGGGCGGCACTTGTGCCGCATCGGTATGGGCGTTCATGGGCGTTCCTGCTGCGATGAAGGACTGGCGGCCGTGGCCGGCCGGCACGGGTCTCCATGCTACTCCGACACGTCACTTTCGGTGCGGCCAACCTTCACTCGCAATGGACCAGACCAGAAATGAGCCGATGCTCACCGCGTGCGGCGCCGCCGGCACGGTAAAATCCCGGTATTGGCATTCCGCCACGCAATCTGACGACCCGTCCGGCCACCGTATCGATCCATTCCGTCGATCCATCCGGCCGGCCAACCGGCGCCACCATGAGCCACGACAACAAGCCTACCGACAGCACCCCAGCCGCCTCCAACTTCCTGCGGAGCATCATCGACCAGGACCTCGCCGCCGGCACCTACGCCGGCCGCCAGGACAAGCAAGGCGAGCCGCTGCCGACCGTCATCACCCGCTTCCCGCCGGAGCCCAACGGCTACCTGCATATCGGCCATGCCAAGAGCATCTGCCTGAACTTCGGGCTGGCGCGCGACTATGGCGGCCGCTGCCACCTGCGCTTCGACGACACCAACCCGGTCAAGGAAGACACCGAATACGTCGATTCGATCATCGACGCCGTGCACTGGCTCGGCTTTTCCTGGGACAGCGAAGGCAAGGACGGCCAGAAGCAGCCGCACCTGTACTACGCCAGCGACTACTTCGATCAGCTCTACGCCTTTGCCGAGACGCTGATCGAGCGTGGCGCCGCCTACGTGGACAGCCAGTCAGCCGAGCAGATCGCCGCCAGCCGCGGCAACTTCTCCGAGCCGGGCAAGCCCTCGCCCTACCGCAACCGCACTGTCGAGGAAAACCTGCAGCTGTTCCGCGACATGCGGGCGGACAAGTACGGCGACGGCGAGCACGTGCTGCGCGCGAAGATCGACATGACCGCCCCCAACATCGTGATGCGCGATCCCGTGCTCTACCGCATCCGCCACGCGCATCACCACCGCACGGGCGACAAGTGGTGCATCTATCCGATGTACGACTTCACCCACTGCATCTCGGATGCGCTGGAGAACATCTCGCACTCGCTGTGCACGCTGGAGTTCGAAAACAACCGCCCGCTCTATGACTGGGTGCTGGAGCACCTGCGTGACGCCGGCGTGTTCCGCGACCCGCTGCCGCACCAGTATGAGTTCGCGCGGCTGAACCTCACCTACGCCATCACCAGCAAGCGCCGGCTCAAGCAGCTGGTCGACGAGAACCGTGTCGATGGCTGGGACGACCCGCGCATGCCCACGCTGGTCGGCGTGCGCCGCCGCGGCTATACGCCGGAATCGATCCAGCTGTTCTGCGACCGCGTCGGCGTGGCCAAGGCCGACAGCTGGATCGACATGAGCACGCTCGAAGGCTCGGTGCGCGACGACCTGGACGGCCGGGCCGCGCGTGGCGTGGCCGTGCTGGACCCGCTCAAGCTGATCATCGACAACTACCCCGAGGGCCAGAGCGAGGAGTGCTCGGCCCCGGTCCATCCGAAGAAGCCGGAACTGGGCAAGCGTGTGTTCCCGCTGTCACGCGAGCTGTGGATCGAGCGCGAGGACTTCAACGAGACCCCGCCCAAGGGCTATTTCCGCCTGTTCCCGGGCAACAGGGTGCGGCTGAAGTACGGCTACGTGATCGAATGCACCAGCGTGGACAAGGACGCTGACGGCAACGTCATCGCCGTGCGTGCCAACTACCTGCCCGATACCAAGAGCGGCACGCCGGGCGCCGACAGCGTCAAGGTCAAGGGCGTGATCCACTGGGTCAGCGCCGCGCATGGCTACGAGGCCGAGGTGCGCCTGTACGACCGCCTGTTCAACGACCCCAACCCGGACGCCGGCGGCAAGAACTTCCTGGATGCGCTCAACCCCGATTCCAAGAAGGTGGTCACCGCCTACCTGGAGCCGGGCCTGCGCGAGGCGCAGCCGGAAGACCGCTTCCAGTTCGAACGCCACGGCTACTTCGTCGCGGACCGCAATGACTCACAGCCGGGCAAGCCGGTCTTCAACCGCATCGTCGGGTTGAAGGACAGCTGGGGCAAGTGATGGGCAAATCAACTCCGGTACAGACCATCACCTTCCCGCTAGAGGGCGAATTCATTGCCCTCAACGACCTGCTCAAGCTGGCTGGCGTGTGCGACAGCGGCGGCGCCGGCAAGGCGCTGGTCGCCGCCGGCGAAGTCTCGGTGGACGGCGCGCATGAATCGCGCAAGACTGCGAAGATTCGCGCCGGGCAGGTGGTAGGCCTGGCGGGCATCGAGATACGCGTGGTCGCCGCCTGATCGCGCTACGGCCGTGGCGGCCGACCCGGCTGCTGCGGCACTGCAACGGAAAGGACCGAAACCATGCCGATCGCGTTCTGGTGCGTCTTGCTCGCCGGCGTGCTGCCGCTGGCCACGGTAGCCATCGCCAAGCGCAGCGGGCCGGGTTTCGATAACCATGACCCGCGCGGCTGGCTCGACCGGCAGTCTGGCCGGGCGCGCCGCGCCGACATGGCGCATCGCAATCACTTCGAGGCCTTCCCGTTCTTTGCCGCGGCGGTGCTCACCGCCAGCTACCTGCAGGCGCCGCAGGCGCGCATCGACGAGCTGTCGATGGTCTTCATCCTCACCCGCCTCCTCTACACCGTGTGCTACCTGACCGATCGGGCCACGCTGCGCTCGCTGTGCTGGACCATCGGATACCTGTCGGTAGTGGGGATCTTCCTGCTGCCGGTGTTCGTGCACTGAGCCATGGCGGCACCCGCCCCACTCCTGGCCGCTGTTGCGGTCGCACTGCTTGGCAGCGCCGGCGTCAGGGCTGCGCCGGTCGAGTATGTCCTCGACCCCGTCCACACCTCGGTCTATTTCGGCGCCAGCCATTTCGAGCGCAGCTCGGTGCGCGGGCGCTTCGGCAAGATCGACGGCCGCATCGTCTACGACGCCGACAGCGGCGCCGGCGCGGTCGACGTGACCGTCGACCTGGCCTCGGTCGATACCGGCAACCGCACGCTCGACGGCGTGCTGCGTTCGGCACAATTCTTCGATATCGCGCAATTTCCGCTGGCGCGGCTGCGTGCCGATCGCTTTATCAGCGACGGCGGCCGGCTCGTGGCGGTGGAAGGCGAGCTGAGCCTGCACGGCGTCACCCGTCCGGTCCGGCTGCAGGCCGAGCGCTTCCGTTGCGGCGAAGTCACGGTGTTCGGCGTGACGCGGCAGGTGTGCGGCGGCGACTTCCGTGCCGAAGTGCCGCGCAGTGCCTTTGGCATGACCCGCTTCGTGCCCGACGCGGGCGACATCGTGACGCTCCATGTGGCGATCGAGGCATCGCCGGCGAGCAGTCCCGCGCGCTAGCCTAACGCGTCACCTGCCGGACAGATTTCTCTTGTAGAATCAGCGCTTTGCCAAATCCCTGCCACGCCGCCGCGTGTGCGGCAACGCGAGACAGAGACCATGTTCGAGATCCATTCCGGCGACATCGTCGCGGCCGCCCTGGCCGCCGCTGGCGCCTGCGTGCTGTGCAGCATTCCGGGCGAATTCCTGCGCCGCTTCCCGCTGTGGGCGGTGCGCACCTATGGCCGCGGCGCCCTGCTGATGCCGTTCCTGGCCATGATGGTCGGCACCTGGCTGTTCCGCCTCGGCGTGGCCGGCCAGCTCGATACCGACGCCGGCCAGGCGCTGGTGGTGGCAGCCGGCTTTCTGACCACCCTGCTGCTGTCGGCGCTGCTGCGCTTCTACCTGAAGGAATACCGCAAGCGCTGAGGCGTCCCCGGCCGGCCGTTTGTGCCGGCTGGCCCACCTTGTCCTGCCCACGCGCGTACGGCGGCGCCGCCGAATCGCGTATGATGCGGCCTTTCGCGTTCCGCGCCGCCGGCCGGACGCAGCCGCACACCTCACTTCATGGCGCTCAAGTCCACCATCTTCAAAGCCGAGCTGGCCGTCTCCGACATGGACCGCCCCTACTACGGCAGCCACAGCCTCACTATCGCCCAGCATCCGTCCGAGAATGACGCGCGCATGATGGTGCGCGTGCTCGCCTTCGCCTGCGAAGCCACCGAGACGCTGGCCTTTACCCGCGGCCTGGACGAGCCCGACGAGCCCGACCTGTGGGACAAGCGCCTGACCGGCGACATCGCCCACTGGGTCGAGCTGGGCCAGCCCGACGAAGCGCGCCTGAAGCGCGCCGCCGCCCGCGCCGAGCGCGTGACCGTCTACACGTACAGCGGCGCCAGCGCGCGCGAGTGGTGGAAGGGCATGGCGGGCAAGGCCGGCAAGCTGCGCAACGTCACCGTCTACAATGTCCCGACGGAAGCGGTCGACGCGCTCGCCGCGCTGGCACAGCGCGCGATGCGCCTGTCGGTCACGATCCAGGATGGCGATATCTGGGTCGCCGACGACGACCGCAACGTGCAACTGCAACTGGACGTGCTGCAGCGCGCCCAGGATTGAACGAGGCGGCCACCGCCGCGCTCCCGATTCACCTCGACTGGTCCCTGCCAGTTTTCATCGGAAGGAAATCACCATGCAAACCACGCCCTCTGGCCTGCAATACGAAGACACCACCGTCGGCTCCGGCGCCGAAGCCACCGCCGGCAAGCACGTCACCGTGCACTACACCGGCTGGCTGTACGAGAACGGCCAGGCCGGCCGCAAGTTCGATTCGAGCAAGGACCGCAACGACCCGTTCGTGTTCCCGCTGGGCGCCGGCCACGTGATCCGCGGCTGGGACGAAGGCGTGCAGGGCATGAAGGTGGGCGGCGTGCGCCGCCTGGTGATCCCGGCCGACCTCGGCTACGGTGCGCGCGGCGCCGGCGGCGTGATCCCGCCGAACGCGACGCTGCTGTTTGAAGTGGAACTGCTGGCGGTCTGATCGCCGCCGCGTCGCTCCCGCGTGGGCGGGAGCGACAATAAGGGGCGCGCGCCGCGCGCCTCGGTACCGGACTCAGAAACCGATGGCGGCGTTGCCGACATCGACGCGGACCTTGTCGCGGTCCAGCAGCCGCGCCGCATGGCGCGCATAGTCCTGGGCCCAGGCAGGATCGCCGGAGAAGCGCGATTCTCCGGAAAACTTGGCGACGTTCAGGATCTTGTCGATCACCAGCACCTTGCCGACCGGGCTCGACGCCTGGCAATCCAGCTCGGTGTACTCCCGGTCGAACCAGCGCCACGCCGCATCCTCGCCGACCGCGGCCAGCTCGTCCGTGCCGATCGTGAACTCATACTCCTTGCCGCTGCCGAACACCACCGTAAGCGTACGCGCCATCGCAGCTTCCTCCTGGTTGGATTGAGGCTCCCATTGTAAAGACTGCCCGCCACCGCGGGCCAGCAAAACGCCCCGGGCTGACCGAGGACAAGCATGCGCGGGCGCGCATCGGTCCCGCCATCACGCCGGGTGGCAAGGCCGCTACGCGGCGGCGACCGTTGCCTAACGCCCACACCGATGCCGCCGACTCAGGCATTTCCGGGAAAAACTGGCACTTATGTCATTTCCCGCACCTGCCCGGGACGCTGCTTTGATTTATGCTTGCAGCATGGCCATTACGCGACAGGACCTCGAATCCGACCGGCTGCGCACCTCGCTGTGCAGTACCCCGGTCGCGTCCTCGCTGTTGCCCGAGCACGTGCTGGAGCAGTCCCTCTGCGACGCGCTGGCATGCAAGCCCGAAGATCCCGCCCTCGGTGGCGATGTCTGGGTATTCGGCTATGGCTCGCTGATCTGGAACCCGATGGTGGTGCACACCGAGCGCCGGCGCGCGACCGTGCATGGCTACCACCGTGGCTTCTATCTCTACTCCCGCATCAACCGCGGCACCTGGGACAACCCGGGGCTGGTACTGGGCCTGGATCGCGGTGGCTGCTGCCACGGCATGGTGTTCCGCATCCCCAGCCACGTGGTCGAACAGGAATTCCGCGTGCTGTGGCGCCGCGAAATGCTGACCGGGGCCTACCACCCGCGCTGGCTGCGCATCCGCACCGGCGCCGGTGGCCATGGTGAGGGAGATTGGGAGCCTGAGCAACGCGCCCTGGCCTTTGTCATGAACCGCGCGCACGAGTCCTACGCCGGCCGGCTGCCTGACACCAGCGTGGTCGAGCGGCTACGCCACGCCGCCGGGCTGTACGGCCCGGCGCGCGAATACCTGCAGCAAACCCTGCTGGGGCTGGCCACCAACGGCGTCGATGACCCCTATCTGGGCCGGCTGTGGCGCCAGCTCCAGGCGGACGATGCCGCCGATGCCGAAAGCGCTGCCGGCAGGGCGGGCACCGCCGGCACCCGCACGGACGACACTCCGCCCTTGCCGGCCCGGCCTCGCGAAACCGTCTGAGCCCAGGAGTTCCCGCCATGACGCCCCCCGCCGCCCGCAGCCGCAGACAGGTACTCAACGAGATGCTGGGCCTGATGGGCTTGCTGGTCGGGGGCAGCCTGCTGGCGGCACAGGGCGGCCAGACTCTGGCGGCACGACCCGGGGCCGGCGCCGCGAGCCAGCCCGGCGCCGCGCGGCAGCGCGGCACGGCGCGCGCACCGCTGCGCAACGATGGCCTGAGCGCACTCGACCGCAACCTGATCACCGCCGCCGGCATCGGCGACCAGGACATGGTGGCGCGCCTGCTGGCCGCGGGCGCCACCGCGCGCGCCGCCGACGAACGCGGACGCAGCGCGCTGCTGGCCGCCGTGCAAAGCCGCCACGTCGAAGTCGCGCGGATGCTGATGCTGGCCGGCGCGGACGTGAACCACAAGGACGCCGACGCCAACAGCCCCTTCCTGCTCGCCGCCGCCAGTGGCCAGGCCGAGATCGTACGGCTGGCGCTGGCGCATGGCGCGGACCTGGCCAGCACCGACCGCTACGACGGCACCGCGCTGATCGGCGCGAGCCAGCAGGGCCATGTGGAAGTGGTGAAGCTACTGCTGAAAGCAGGCATTGCCGTCGACCACGTCAACAATCTTGGCTGGACGGCTCTGCTTGAGGCGGTGGTGCTGGGCGATGGCAGCACGCGCTACGAGGAAACGGTGCAGCTGCTGCTGGATGCCGGCGCCGACGCCAACCTGGCCGACCGCGAAGGCGTGACGCCGACCCGCCACGCCCGCGAGCGGGGGTACAAGACGATGGTGAAGATGCTGATGCGGGTGCGGGGACATTGAGCCTTGCCCGGAGCGGTCGCATGCCAATTGGGTGCTCCCTCTCCCGCGCGCGGGAGAGGGTTGGGGTGAGGGCCGGGGGCCGGGGGCCGGCCGGAGCCACCATGCTGGAGAAAACCGTTGGCCTTGCTTTTTTTGGTTCCTCGCTAATCCCCCCCTCACCCCGACCCTCTCCCCGTGAGGGGAGAGGGAGAACACCTTGCTGAGGCTAGTTCGAGCGGCTTTGGTGGACCCGAAACCGTTGGCTTCGTTTTTCGTCCTAGACGCCAGCCCGCGCGTTCTCGCTCTCCTGCAGTTGCCGCCACATCACCTTGCCCGTTCCCGACTTGGGCAGCGCATCCACGAACTCCACTACCCGCGGATATTTGTACGCGGCCATGTTTTCCTTGGCCCAATCGATGATCTCATCCGGCGTGGTCTTGCCCCTGGCATGGGCGCGCAGCACCACCACCGCCTTGACGGTCTCGCCGCGATATGGGTCGCGTGTGCCGATGATGCAGGCCTCCTGCACGTCGGGATGCTTGTACAGCAGGTTCTCCACCTCGGCCGGCCATACCTTGAAGCCCGACGCGTTGATCATGCGCTTGAGGCGGTCGGTGATGAAGTAGTAGCCCTCCTCGTCCATGCGCCCGAGGTCGCCAGTGCGGAAAAAGGTCTTGCCCTCGAATTCGATGAAGGCCTCGCGCGTGGCGTCTTCCTTGCCCCAGTAGCCCTTAAACACCTGCGGGCCGCTGACGATGATCTCGCCGATCTCGTTGGGCGGCAGTTCCTTGAGCGTGACGGGGTCGATCACGCGCGCGTCGGTGTTGAAGGTCGGCACGCCCAGGCACTGCAGCTTGGGCCGGTCCGACGGGTTGCTGTGCGTCGGCGCCATGGTCTCGGACAGGCCGTAGCCTTCCAGGTAGTGCAGCCCGAACTGCTCGCGCAGGCGCTCGGCCACGGCCTGCGGCATGGCCGCGCCGCCGCCGCCGATATAGCGCAGGCTCGACAGGTCGAACTGGGCCAGGTTGGGGCTGGCCAGGAAGTCGATCACCATGGTCGGGATATTGGTCCAGTGCGTGACCTGGTAGCGCGAGATCAGGCGGCCGGCCACCTCGCGGTCCCAGCGCGGCAGCATCACCACGGTGGCGCCGCTGTAGATCGGGCCGTTCATGCCGTACTGCATGCCGGTGACATGGAACAGCGGCAGCACCGACAGGATCACCGACTCGGCGCCCGAGCCCGACCAGGTCGCGCCGCCGACGATGTTGTGCATGACCGAGCGATGCGTATGGATGCAGCCCTTGGGGAAGCCGGTGGTGCCGGAGGTGTAAGGCATCACCGCCATATCGTCAGGCCCGGCGGTATGCGGCCCCGGCTGCAGGCCGGCGCCCAGCGCCTCGGCCCATGCGGTCGCGCCGGCGGGCAGCGCGTGCGGCGTGGTCAGCCACGCGGGGGGCGCGTCTTCAGGATGCTCGTGCGTGGGCGGCAGCGCGTCGGCGTACTGCGTCACCAGCAGGTGCTGCAGGCGCTCGGCCGGCGCCAGTTCCGCCACGGCCTGGTCCACGCCGGCGGCCAGGTCGGCCGTGCAGATTGCCACGCGCGCCTGC
Organism: Cupriavidus consociatus; assembly: GCF_017814975.1. GTDB lineage: Bacteria > Pseudomonadota > Gammaproteobacteria > Burkholderiales > Burkholderiaceae > Cupriavidus > Cupriavidus consociatus. Next base: position 72,095 of record NZ_JAGIQA010000012.1, on the reverse strand, counting down.
GCGTCGGTGACGTAGTGCTTGAATTCCTCGGCGCGGTTCATCGGGTTGACCGGCACCACTACGGCGTCGGCGCGCAGGATCGCGTAGTAGCTGACGATGAACTGCGGGCAGTTCTGCATGTACAGCAGCACCCGTTCGCCCTTCTTCACGCCCGCCTTCTGCTGCAGCCAGCCGGCCAGCGCGGTGGCCTGCGCTTCCAGTTCACGGAAGGTGATGGCGTTGCTGAAATAGCGGACCGCCGCCTTGTCGGCATAGCGCAGCGCCGACACTTCCAGGTTGTACCAGAGCGACGTCTCGGGCAGCACGATGGCGGTCGGCAGGCGCTTTGGCCAGAACTGGAAATGCGGGCGGGCTGGGTTCTGCATGAAACGTCTCCTGTGCGTCGGTCTTCGGACCGGGTCTGTCGGTATGGCCAAGGACTATAACTGAACGATCGTTCTATTTTCAACCGCTGACTTTCCCGAACGCCGGCGAGCAGCTACGCAGGGCGACTATGGGCAGCCGTTGTATTTGGCGCCTTCGCCCTCACAATAGAGGGATCTCCGCCTCTTTCCAGGATTGTTCATGAGCGACGTCAACCTGCAGAATTTCGAGACCGAAGTGATCGATGCATCGCACCAGGCGCCGGTGCTGGTCGATTTCTGGGCACCCTGGTGCGGCCCCTGCCGCACGCTGGGCCCGATGCTGGAACGGCTGGAGGCGGAAGCTGAAGGCAGCTGGAAACTGGTGAAGGTCAATGTCGACGAGAACCAGGAACTGGCCGCGCATTTCGGCGTGCGCAGCATTCCCCATGTGGTGGCGATCGCCGACGGCCAGGCCGTAGACCAGTTCATCGGCGTGCTGCCGGAATCGGGACTGCGCGAGTTCCTGGGCCGGCTGGCGCCGGGCCAGGCCAGGTCGCCGCTGGCGGAGGCGCAGGAACTGGCCGCCGCCGGCAACCGCGACGGCGCCGAGACGCTGTTCGCCGAAGCGATTGGCGCGGATCCGGAATCCGATACTGCGCGGCTGGCCTATATCGGCTTCTTGCTGGACGGCAATGCCGTCGACCGGGCCCGGGCTGAATTCGCCGGGCTGTCGCCGCGTGCCGAGCAGGAAGACGGCTACGGCGCACTGCGCACGCGCATCGAAGCCATGGAGAACGCCGCCGGCCTGCCCGACGAGGCCACCCTTGCCGGCCGCATCGACGCCGATCCGCGCGACCTCGCGGCGCGGCTGGACTTGGCGCGGCTGATGATCGCGCGCCAGCAATACGAGCCGGCGCTGGAGCAACTGCTGGCAATCGTGCGCACCGACCGCGGCTTCGAGGACGATATCGGCCGCAAGACCATGCTGTCGGTATTCGAGATGCTGGCCGACCGGCCCGAAGTGGTGTCGCGCTGGCGCCGCCAGCTGAGCACGTCGCTGAACTGAACGGGGAGCCGATCGCCATGTCCACACCCCTCCTGGTCGATTTCAGGACCGAACGCGCCCCGACCCACGATCGTCCGCGGCCCGACCGGCTGGTGTCGGGCAATCCCGACCGCACCACATGGACGCACTACAGCGCCGAACACGGCGATTTCGATTGCGGCATCTGGGCCTGCGAGCCCGGCGCGTGGCGCATCGCCTTCCCGGCGGGCAAGGAAGAGTTCTTCCATGTGATCAGCGGGCGCATCCGCATCAGCGACGAATCCGGCCAGGCCAGCGAGTTCGGCCCGGGCGATGCCTGCGTGATCCCGGCGGGCTTTACCGGCCTGTTCCAGGTGCTGGAGCCGGTGCGCAAGTATTTCGTGGTGATCGACCGCGACGCGGCGCGGCCTGCCTGAGCCCAGGCGGGGTTCAGGCCGCCGCGGCCGGCCCTTCCACCAGCGTGAAGCCGTTCTCGCGCATATGCTCGACCATCATCGCGTCCATCGACTTGACGTGATGGTCGAACCAGCCTGACAGCTCGGACACCAGCCGGCGGCCCAGCCCGAATTCGCCGTCGGTATGAACCTTGTCGCGCACGGCGACGGCCACGGCCAGCACCTGCTGGTGCTCGCCCGCGTGGCAATGGCGCGGGCCGAAGCCCATCGCCTCCATCCACTGTTCTTCCTGCGCGAAATGGTGGCGCGTATGGTCGATCCACTCGTCCATCGCGGCCAGGAAGCCGGCATCCTCCGCACTGGCCACCGCGGCCAGCAATTGCACGAACTCGGCGTGGGTGGCATCGGTGACCGGTTCGCCGAGATGGAGGTCTTCGGGCAGGCCGGCGGAGGAGAGCTGGTCTTTGGCGTCCATGGGAAGCGACCTCAATCGAGAGGGAAATCTTTTGGGAAACGGCAAGGATACCGAATCGCCGCGGCCTGGACCTGATCTTGCGCAAGCCGGGCGGGTATGCTGTGGGGTATGCGCCCCGCCAGCCACCTGAATCGCCCATGCCACGACTGATCTTCTTCTGCGGCCACGCCGGCACCGGCAAGACCAGCCTCGCTCACCGCCTGATCGGCCCGCTGATGCAGGCCACCGGTGAGCCCTTCTGCCTGCTCGACAAGGACACGCTGTACGGCCGCTACAGTGCCGCGGCCATGGCCGCCATCACCGGTGATCCCAACGACCGCGACAGCCCGGCCTACCTCGACAACCTGCGCGACCCCGAATACCAGGGCCTGCTCGATACCGCGCGGGAAAACCTGGCGCTGGGCATCAGCGTACTGGTGATCGGCCCGCTGTCGCGCGAGATCCGCGCCCACCTGCTGAACGATCCGGAATGGCTGCAGGTGCCGCAAGCCACCACCGTCCGCATCGTCTGGGTACATCTGCCCGAGGACGAGGCGCACGCGCGCATCATCCGGCGCGGCAACCCCAACGACGCCTACAAGCTGCAGCACTGGGACACTTACCGCACGCGGCGCTTCATGCCGACCGCGGACGAATATCCCGAACTGATCTTCTTCGACAACCTGGCCCCGGGCGAGGCCGAGGTCGACGGCCTGCTGCGCGCATTGAGCGCCTGAACGTTGCGCACCTGATCGTTGTGCAACCTTAGCCGCGCGCAATCGCGCCGATCGCTGCCGACGCCGCCACGAAGCCGAACACGGCCGTCACCGCCACCGACGAGCCGAAGCCCGCACAGGCCAGTCCCTGCGGCCCGCTCGCAACCGGATGGCCGGCGTGTCCATCGTGCGGCGGCGCCTCGTCGATCTCGCAGGCCTGCTGCTCGGGCTCCGGATACTGCAGCGGCTCGTCGGAATAGACCGCGGCAATGCCGAACTTCTTCTTGGGGTCGCGGGTGAAGCCCCACTGCTTGCGCAGCCCCGCGCGCACCTTGGACAGCAGCGGATCCTGGATCGTGCGCGCCAGGTCGTCGATGCGCACGCGCGTCGGATCGAGCTGGCCGCCGGCGCCGCCGCAGGTGATCACCGGCACGCCTTGGCGGCGCGCCCAGCCCAGCATTTCGGTCTTGACGCGCACGGCGTCGATCGCGTCGATCACATAGTCATAGCCGGCGCCGAGCAGCTCGGGCACGTTGTCCGTGGTGACGAAGTCGTCGACCTGCGTCACCCGGCAGCGCGGATTGATGGCGACGATGCGCTCGGCCATGGCCTCGACCTTGGCGCGCCCGTAGGCATCGCCCAGCGCGTGGATCTGCCGGTTGGTATTGGAAAGCGCGATATGGTCGAGGTCGATCAGCGTGATGCCGCCGACCGCGTTGCGCGCCAGTGCCTCGGCGGCCCAGCTGCCTACGCCGCCGATTCCGACCACGCACACATGGGCGGCTTCCAGCCGCGCCAGCCCCGCAGCGCCATACAGCCGCGCCACCCCGCCGAAGCGGCGGTGATAGTCGTCGTCGGCCGGGCTTTCATGGGTCAGCGGCTCGGGCAGGCCAGGCAGATGGCCGGGGAGGTCGCCGGGCAAGGGGTGTGCGGCATCGTTCATGCTGGGGGCTCGGAGCGTGGGGACGAGGCGGCCGCGGCCGCGAGCTGCGCCGGTGGAAAAATCCGGCATTATCCGGCGGCGATGTCAGCCAATCCCCGACAAAGACGGGAAGCGCGCAACTATACAATAGACCTGCAGTGGTCCGTTCGCCGCCCCACGCAAGCCCAGGGAAGCCCAGGGAAGCCCAGGGAAGCCTTTGAGGGCCGGCCGGTACCAGCGGACCTGCCCCGCCATAGAGGAGCCCGCCTCATGCCCGTGCGCCGCAAGGTCGTCCTGTGGAGTGTGCTGACGCCGCTCGCGTTGATCGCGCTGCTGGTGATCCTGTTCCTGACCTTCGACTGGAACCGCGTCAAGCCCTGGCTCAACGACAAGGTTTCCGAGGCCATCGGCCGTCCCTTTGCCATCAACGGCGACCTTACCGTGACCTGGCGCCGCGGCGAGGGCGAGACCGGCTGGCATACGCTGGTGCCGTGGCCGCGCCTGTCGGCTCGCGACATCACCATCGCCAATACCGACTGGGCCAGCCAACCCAACCTCGCCACCGTACGCGAACTGATCTTCGTACTGCGCCCAATCCCGCTGCTGGCTCACCAGATCGCCGTGCCCACCATCGTCGTCGACAGCCCGGCGGTATGGCTGGAGCGGCTGGCCGATTCGCGCAACAACTGGACACTCGAGTTCGGCCCCAAGAAAGGCCCGTCGAAATGGGAACTGGATATCGGCGAGATAGTGCTGGCGCGCGGCAACCTGGCGCTGTCCGACCAGTTCAAGAAGATCGAGTTGCAGGCCCAGCTCGACACCATCGGCGACAACCCGCTTTATGAGAAGGCGCGCGACGGCGCACTGGTCGGACCGCAGGCGTCCGCGGTGCCGCCCGGGCCGCCCGCCAGCGGGGCGGCGGCATCCGCGCCATCCCCGCGATCCGCGTCGGCTCCGTCCGTGTCGGGGCCGTCCGCGTCGGCCCCGTCCGCATCGGGACCACCAGCCTCGGCCACCGCCGGCAACGACCGCTACGGCTTGCGCTGGAAAGCCACCGGCCGCTACAACGACGCCACCATCAATGCCAGCGGCAAGGCAGGGACCGTGCTGAGCCTGCGCAATACCGATGTGCCCTTCCCCTTCCTGGCCGATGTGCGCGTGGGCACCACGCGCGCGCTCATAGAAGGCACCGTGACCAATCCCGCCCACCTGGCCGCGGTCGACGTCCACCTCACGCTGGCGGGCGACAGCATGGCCAAGCTGTACGCGCTCACCGGCGTGGTGCTGCCGTCGACGCCGCCTTATGAAACCCGCGGCCGCCTGATGGCCACGCTGCGCAAGGAAGGCTCGATCTACGAGTACCAGAAGTTCACCGGCCGTGTCGGCGGCAGCGACCTGTCCGGCACGCTGACCTTCACCAAGCGCGAGCCGCGTCCGCTGCTGGCCGGGACCCTGCAGTCGAACCAGCTGCGCTTTGTCGACCTGGCGCCGCTGATCGGCGCCGACGCCGAGCCCGGGCGCCCGGCCAAGGACAGTCCGGTTCGGCAGCCGCCTGACAAGGCACTCCCGGTGGCGCCGTTCCGCACCGAGCGCTGGGACAAGATCGATGCCGACGTGCACTTTACCGGCAAGCGCATCATCCGCGACGCGGAGCTGCCCATCACCAACCTGGTCACCCGCCTGAAGCTGCAGGATGGGGTGCTGCGGCTCGATCCGCTCAACTTCGGCGTGGCGGGCGGCAACCTGGTGTCGACCGTGCGCCTGGACGGCAAGCGCGAGCCGATGGGCGCGGTGATCGACATGACCGCGCGCCACATGAAGCTCAAGCAGCTGTTTCCCACCATCGACCTGATGCGCGCCAGCATCGGTGAACTGAACGGCAGCGCCAAGCTGACGGCCACCGGCAATTCGGTCGGGGCACTGCTGGGCTCGTCCAATGGCGAGGCCAAGCTGCTGGTGGAGAACGGCACGGTCAGCAAGTTCATCCTGGAAGCGATCGGCCTGAATGTGGGCAGCCTGGTGGTCAACAAGCTGTTCGGCGACAGGCCGGTGCAGATCAACTGCGGCGTCAGCGACTTTGCCTTTACCAATGGCATCGCACGCGCGCGCACCTTCGTGCTCGATACCGACGATGCCGTCATCGTGACCACCGGCGGCATCGACCTGCGCAACGAGCGGCTGGCGCTGACGATCCATCCGGACTCCAAGGGCGTGCGCATCTTTTCGCTGCGTTCGCCGCTATACGTGGGCGGGACCCTGAAGAAGCCGACCGTCAGCCCCGACATCGGCGTGCTGGCGCTGCGCGCAGGCGGCGCGCTGTCGCTGGCGCTGCTGGCGCCGGTCGCCACCGCGGTGCTGCCGCTGGTGGACTTGTCGCCCGGCGGCGACAGCAGCAAATGCGGCGCGCTGCTGGCTGACCTGCGCAAGCGCCCGGTCGCGCCGCCACCCGGCAAGACCTATAGGGATCCGAAGGCAGGCGGCACCGCGGGCATGACCGCCGGCAAGCCGATTCCGCCGGAAACGCCTGGCACCGCCGCACAGGCCGAGGCGCAGGCCGGCCGCCCCGCACGCGTGGAGCGGCCGCCCGAGCGCGAAGCGCGCAAGCCATTGCGCCCGGACAACGACGCGGCGCTGTACAAGGGCGGTTAAGCCGCCCGGCACCCCCGGCGCCTCGCCGGGATTGTCGCCGCCCGGCGACATGTCTGCAGTTGTCTGAAGCGAAACCGCAACACTTCCGCTCGCTGCGACTTCCTGTCGCAGATTGCCGTTGTAACTCGCCCACGCGCGGCGCATAATTAAACGGCCATTTACAAGAAGTTTAAGCATGGCAAGCATCGGATGCGATGCGGTTCGTCCGTTTGCATCCTTCGGAAGGCGCGGCTGTGGCCGCCCTTTGTTTCCGCTTGTTTTCGTTTTGTTATCCGCCTCGGCACGGCCCCGGCCACGCATGAGCGCGGTTCCACGACACCACTCGCCCGCCCCCATGTCGCTGCCGCACGCTGCCGTCCCGCCGATCACCTGGCTGATCGCGCTGACGGTGTGCAACCACGTGGCATTCAACGCCAGCCGCGTGGTGGTGTCGCTGTTCGCGATTTCCCTCAAGGCTTCCACCGTCACGCTCGGCGTGCTGATGTCGCTGTATGCGCTGCTGCCGATGCTGCTGGCCATCCGCGCCGGCAAGCGCATCGACGAGATCGGCCCGCGCAAGCCGATGACCGCCGGCTCGCTGATGGTAGTGGCCGGCACGCTGCTGCCCGCGGTGTGGCATGAACTGGATGCGCTGTACCTGTCGTGCGCGCTGATCGGCGTGGGCTTCATGCTGGTCCAGGTGGCAATGCAGCTGCTGATCGGCCAGGTCTCGACCAACGACACGCGGCTGCGCAACTACACCTGGCATGCGCTCGGGCTGTCGGTGTCGGGTACGCTGGGGCCGGTGGCGATGGGCTACGTCATCGAGCATGCCGGTTTCCGCCCCGCCTTTGCCGTGCTGGTCGCGGTGGCGCTGGTCGGCCAGGCCGGCCTGCAGTGGGTGCGCCCGCGCCTGCCGGCGCAGGGTGGCAATGCCAGCCGCATTGCCATCGAGGACGGCAGCCGCCGTTCGACCCTTGACCTGCTGCAGTATCCCGAGCTGCGCGCCGTCTTTATTGCCAGCGCGGTGCTGTCGGCGGCATGGGACCTGCATGCCTTCCTGATCCCGATCCAGGGCTCGCGCATCGGGCTGTCGCCGTCATCGATCGGCTGGGTGCTGGGCGCCTTTGCCATGGCGACCCTGATCATCCGCGTGGCGATGCCGATCGTGTCGCGCCGCCTGTCGGAGTGGAAGATCATCCGCACCGCGCTGCTGGTGGGGGCGCTGGCCTACCTGGTCTACCCGTTCGTCACGCACTTCTGGCTGATGTGCGGGCTGGCCTTCGTGCTCGGGCTGGCGCTGGGCAGCGCGCAGCCCAATGTCATGAACATCCTGCACACGGTATCGCCGCACGGCCGCGCCGGCGAGGCGCTGGGGCTGCGCTCGGCGGTGCTCAATACCAGCCAGGTGGTATGGCCGCTGACCTTCGGCGTGGTCGGCACGGCGCTGGGCATGCTGCCGATCTTCCTGTCGATGGCCGGCGCCATGGGCGCGGCCGGATACTACTCGCGGCGCCAGGGACGCAGGACGCTGCCACCGGCGTGAACCCCTACCTGTTGTGACGCCGCCGGCACGCCTTGCCGACGCGCAAATGCGGCCCGCGAAGCATTCGCTATACTCGAATCAGCCGGACCTGCGCCCTCGCCCCCGGGCTCGCCGCGCATCCCGACCGATTCTCCGATGATTGCGACATGACTCAACTCGCCGACCTCCGCCGTACCTATGTCCTGGGCTCGCTGTCCGAAACCGACGTGGCCCCCGATCCGATGAGCCAGTTCAAGCGCTGGTTCGACGAGGCGGTCACGGCCAAGCTGCCCGAACCCAATGCCATGACGCTGGCCACCGTCAGCGGCGATGGCCAGCCCTCGGCACGCATCGTGCTGCTCAAGGGCATTGACGACCGCGGTTTCACCTTCTTCACCAACTACGAGAGCCGCAAAGGGCTGGACCTGGCGGCAAACCCGCGCGCCGCGCTGCTGTTCCACTGGGTGCAGCTGGAGCGCCAGGTGCGCGTGGAAGGCATTGTTGAAAAAGTTGCCGACGACGAGAGCGACGTCTATTTCGCCTCGCGCCCCCTCGGCTCGCGCGTGGGCGCGTGGGCTTCCGAACAAAGCCGCGAAGTGCCCGGCCGCGACGTGCTGGAGCAGCGCGAGCAGGAATACCGCAGCAAGTTCGGCGACAACCCGCCGCGCCCGCCGCACTGGGGCGGCTACCGGCTGGTGCCGACCGCACTGGAGTTCTGGCAGGGGCGTCCGTCGCGCCTGCATGACCGCATCGTCTATCGCGTCCACCCAGGCGGAGCCTGGCAGATCGTGCGCCTGTCGCCCTGACGCGCTGGCCACCGGAGGTCCGAACGGGTCTGTCCCGGGGGCTTCCCGAGGGTGCGCTGCACTGCCCGCGGAATTCGACTAAAGTGGGACTGGCGTCGCTTGGTGAATTTTACGCAAGCGCTCGCGACGGACTCGGGTCAAGGCTCGGGGCAGTACCTGCCTTGTCCGGAGGATCGGTCGAGCGCGTGCCGCAACCATCGGGAGGTAAAGCGCATGTTTTTCAAGCAAGCCCTGGAAAAGCAACTCGACAGCTGGATCGCCGACCTGCGTGACAATGCCAACCTGCCGGTCTGCTTGCGCCTGTGGAATGGCACCGAATATGCCCTTGGCCATTTCGACAAGCCGCAGGTCACGCTGACCGTGCGCGAGGCCGCGGCACTGCCGCTGCTGCTGACGCCGAGCCTCGACAACCTGGGCGAGGCCTACGTGCAGGGCAAGATCGATTTCGACGGGCGGCTGGCCGACATCATCAAGGTGGGCTACGGCATGTCGGCGGCCGCCAGGCGGCGGGCCGGCGGCGCGCTGGCCAGGGTGGCGCAGCATTTCTCGCACACCAAGCAGGAAGACAGGGAATCGATCCAGTATCACTACGATGTCTCCAACGACTTCTACAAGCTCTGGCTCGATCCCAACATGGTGTATTCGTGCGCCTATTTCGAGAACGGCGACGAGGACCTGGCCACTGCGCAGCTCAAGAAGATCGACCATATCCTGACCAAGATCCAGCTGCAGCCGGGGCAGACGCTGCTGGATATCGGTTGCGGCTGGGGCGCGCTGGTGCTGCGCGCCGCGCAGAAATACGGGGCGCGCTGCGTGGGCATCACGCTGTCGCAGAACCAGTTCGAGCTGGCCACCGAGCGCGTCAAGGCGGCAGGACTGTCCGACCGCATCGAGATCCGGCTGCAGGATTACCGCGACACCACCGGCGCCTTCGACCGCATCACCAGCGTCGGCATGTTCGAGCATGTGGGCAAGGAAAACCTGCCCGGGTACTTCCGCCGCATGCGCGAACTGCTGGCCGATGACGGCTACGCGATGAACCACGGCATCACCTCGCCCGATCCCGACAACGGCCAGACGCCGATGGACGGCGCTGAGTTCATGGACCGCTACGTGTTCCCGCAAGGAGAACTGCCGCACATCGGGCTGGTACTGAAGACACTGGAGCAAGGCGGCCTGGAAGCGTTCGACGTGGAACTGCTGCGCCGCCACTACGCGCAGACGCTGCGCCACTGGGCCGATAATTTCGAGGCGAAGGGCGAAACCATCCGTGATATGGTTGGCGAGAAGAAGTACCGCATCTGGCGCGTCTACCTGGCCGGCTGCTCGCATGCCTTCGAGACCGACAAGATGTCGATCTACCAGGTGGTCTGCCACAAGGCCGGGCTGTCGTCGGGCACGGTGCCGTGGTCGCGCCGCTATATCTATGGGCAGCCCATCGGGCGCAACGACTGAACGATACCAAACCGATTGACCGATTGACCGAAGACCTGTTTAGCGGGCTGCCCGTGCCCGCCCCGCAACAAGCCCCCGCCCCTCCCGCTAAGTCTGTCCGCACCCAGGGCGTGCAACCCGCGCCGGTGGACGAGGCACTGCGCGCACTGTCGGCGCGCCTGCCCGCCAACCTTTATTTGGGCACCTCGTCGTGGGCATACCCCGGCTGGAACAAGCTGGTCTATGACGGCGAGTACGGCGACAGCATGCTGTCGCGCAAGGGGCTGGCCGCGTACTCGCGCCATCCGCTGCTGCGCGCGGCCGGGATCGATCGCGGCTTCTACGGGCCGATCCCGCTGGCGGACTACCTCTCCTACGCGGCGCAAGTGCCGGACGGCTTCCGTTTCGTGGTCAAGGCGCCAGCCAGCGTCTGCGACGCCTGGCTGCGCGGTACGGACGGCGCCGGCCGGCTCGCCAATGCGGCATTCCTGGATGCGGAGATCGCGGTGCGCGACTTCATCGCCCCGGCGACCGCCGGCCTCGGCGGCAAATGCGGGCCGCTGCTGTTCCAGCTGTCGCCGATGGGCAGGCTGGCGGACAGCGGCGTATTCCTGGAGCGGCTCGACGCGTTCCTGCGTGCGCTGCCGCCGCTGGACCCGTCCATCACGCCGCATGCCTGCTATGCCGTCGAGCTGCGCGACCCTGCGCTGCTGACACCGCGCTACATCAAGCTGCTGCGACGCCACGGCGCGCGCTTCTGCCTGTCGGCGCGCGACCGGCTGCCGGCGGTGCCGCGCCAGGCGGCTGCGCAGGCCTTGATGGACGAAGCCGGCCCCGGGCCGCTGCTGCTGCGCTGGATGCTGCATGCGGGCCGGCCGTACGCGTATGCCGAGAAGCTTTACACGCCGTTCGACCGCACCGTCGATGACGATCCGGGCACGCGCGACGCCATCGCTGACGTCGTGGCGCCTACCCTGCGCGCCGGCCAGCCTGCCATCGTCATCGTCAGCAACAATGCCGAGGGCTGCGCGCCGCTGAGCATCGTGCGGCTGGCCGAGGCCATCGCCGCACGGCTGTAGGCGTCCGCTACACCCGCAGCTTGGCGGCGAACTGCTTGCGGAACTTGGCCAGCTTGGGCGAGATCACGAAGGCGCAGTAGCCCTGGCTCGGGTGGTCCTGGAAGTAGTTCTGGTGGCCCTCTTCCGCGCGCCAGTATGGCTGCTCGGGCTCGACCTGGGTGACGATCGGCGCGTCGAAGACCTTGGCCGCGGCCAGCTCGCGCATCACGTACTCGGCGACGGCGCGCTGCGCTTCCGAGTGCGTGAAGATCACCGAGCGGTACTGCGGCCCGACGTCGTTGCCCTGCCGGTCCGGCGTGGTCGGATCGTGGATGGCAAAGAAGATCTCGACGATCTCGCGGAAAGTGATCACGGAGGGGTCGAAAGTGACGCGCACCACTTCGGCATGGCCGGTATCGCCTTCGCACACCTGCTGGTAGGTCGGGTGATCCACATGGCCGCCGGTATAGCCCGACTCCACCGCGACTACCCCCTTGACCTGCTGGTAGACCGCCTCCAGGCACCAGAAGCACCCGCCGCCCAGCGTGGCCGTATCCAATCGATGTTCCATGTGCGCCGCTCCCTTGCCTGATGTATGCCTATGTAATTGGTTGTCCGGTGTCACGGACCTCAAGCATAAGCGCAGACGGGCGCGCGCGCATCGGCCATGCGGCCGGACTGCCGTGTCAGCCGGATTGGCGTTGCGATTCCAGCAGCGCCCGCAGCTGGGGCTTCATCACCTTGCCCAGCGCGCTGCGCGGCAGGTCATCGAGCAGCACCACCTCCCGCGGCAGCTTGAAGCGGGCGATACGGGCGGCCAGCGCCTCGCGTACTGGCGCCTGGGCCAGCGGCGCGCGGTCGGCGCCCGGCGCCGGCACGATCACCGCCACCGGCACCTCGCCCCAGCGCCCATCGGTTACCCCCACCACCGCGCACTCCTGCACCCCGGGCAGGCCGAGCAGCACGTTTTCAATCTCTGCCGGATAGATGTTTTCGCCGCCGGAAATGATCATGTCCTTGCTCCGGCCAACCACCTCGATGCAGCCGTCGGCATCGCGGTGGGCCAGGTCGCCGGAGCGGAACCAGCCGCCAGGCAGGCCATCGTCGGGCTCGTTCCAGTATCCGGCCATGACGTTGGCGCCCCGCACCCACAATTCGCCGACTTCGCCCTGCGCCACCTCGGCGCCATCGGGGCCAGCCAGCCGCACTGTCACCTCCGGCACCGGCCAGCCGGCATGGCCGGGCCGCGCCATGGCGTGTTCCAGCTTCAGCACCACCGACACCGGCCCGGTCTCGGTCGCGCCATAGACCTGGCCGAGCGGCACGCCACGCGCGTGGAACGCGTCGATATACGACCGGGGGATCGTCGAGGAACCGGCCATCACGCCGCGCAGCGTCGACAGGTCGGCGCCATCCCAGCCGGGATGCTCCAGCACCGCGCGCAGCGTGGCCGGCACCATCAGCGACAGGCTCGGGCGCGCTTGCGCGACCGACGCCAGCCACGCGCCGGGCGCGAAGCGGTCATGCAGCGTCACCTGCGCACCGGCCAGCAGCGCCGGCAGCGTCTGGATGCACAGGCCGCCGACATGGAACGCCGGCAACACCGACAGCACGTGGTCGGCCTGCGTCATGCCGTGCGCCCACCAGCTGGCCCGCGCATTGGCCAGCAGCCCGGCCTGGGTATGCACGGCGCCCTTGGGCTTGCCGGTGGTGCCCGAGGTATAGGCCAGCAACAGGGGCGCGTCGCCGGCAACGTGCGGAAAGCTGGCGACGGCCGGCGCCGGGTGGCCGATGATCCGTTCCAGATGCGCCAGCCGGCACAGGCCGTCGGCTGCTTCCAGCGCCAGCGCGGCATGCGCGTCATCGTGAAACAGCAGCGCCAGCCGCGCATGGCCGACGATGGCGCGCAGCTCGGCCGCGGCGAGCCGGTAGTTCAGCGGCACGAACATTGCCCCGACCCGCGCGCAGGCGAACAGCAGCACCAGCTGCAATTCATGGTTCAGGCACAGCGTGCCGACGCGGTCGCCCGGGCGGATGCTCCATGTCGCCACCAGGTGGGCGCTGGCGCGCTCCATGCGGCGCCACAGCTTGCCGTAGCTGAAGGTGCGGCCGAGGTAATGCAGCGCGAGCCGCTGCGGCGCCGCTTCGGCGTGCGCCCACAGCATGGCCGGCAGCGCGCCGAGTCCGGCGGCACCGGGACGCGAGGGCCCAAGGCGGGCGCCGCTCATTCGTCGCGCTCGCCGGATTCGTACAGCGTTTCGCGGCCCATGCGGTCCAGGATCAGCTCGGCGGTCCACGGCAGCATCAGCGCGCCGCAGCGCGAATCGCGGTACAGGCGCTCCAGCGGCAGGTCCTTGAGCATCGACTGCCCGCCGCAGGTACGGATCGCCAGCCGCGCGATATCGTTGGCGCCTTCCATCACGGTGTAGTGCGCGGCGTACAGGCGCAGGCGCTCGTCCTTGGACGGGTTGGGCCTGGCCTCGTGGATCACGCGCCAGAAGATCGAGCGCATGCTCTCCAGCTGGATGCGCATCTGCGCCACTGCGATCTGCTTGGTCGGGTACATGCGGCGCTTGACCGGCGGCTGGCCCGGCACCTCGCCGCGCAGGTACTGCACGGTGAAGTCATAGGCGGCCTGCGCCACGCCGAGATAGGTCGGCGACAGCGTGAAGAACATCGCTGGCCAGGTCTGCGCGGCGCGGTAGTAGACGCCGCGCGGCATCAGCTGCTCCTGGTCGGGCACGAACACGTCCTTGAGCAGCAGCGTGCGCGAGACCGTGCCGCGCATGCCCATCGGGTCCCATTCCCCGGTGACGGTGAGGCCGTCGGCCTTGCCCGGCACGGCGATATAGAGGGTATCGCGCATGTCGGGATGCTGGTCGCCGCGATCCTCGGTGCAGAGGATGCCGTAGTAGTCGGCGGCGCCAGACAGCGAGGCGAAGATCTTGCGGCCGTTCAGCACCCAGCCGCCTTCGACCTTGCGCGCGGTGGTGCCGAACGGCGCCTTGCCGGCGGCCGCGGCCGAGCCTTCGGAGAAAGGCTGCGCGTAGACCGCGCCGTCGCGCACCACGCGCGCGAAATGCAGGGCGCGGCGGGTCTCGTGCTCGGCGCGCTGTCCGGGCGTCATCTCGATGCCATCGGACAGCGTGCCGGTCCACATGGTCGAGCAGATATGCATGTTGTACGTCAGCGCCGTCGCGCCGCAGAAGCGGCCGATCTCGGCGCCCACCATGCAATAGGTGGCGAAGTCCGCGCCTTCGCCGCCGAACGCTTCCGGCACGCATAGCGCCAGCAGGCCGGTTTCGCGCAGATCATCGTAGTTGGCGAAAGGAAAGCTGGCTTCGCGGTCCCAGGTGGCGGCGCGCGCGGCGAAGCGTTCGCGGCCCAGGCGGTTGGCCAGCGCCAGCAGGCGCGCCTGGCGCGGGGTGAAATCCGCCGTACCGACGGCAGGAATGAAGTCGAGCTGGCCGGAAGGCATGTCGCGGTCTCCTTGGCGCCGGTCGATTTGACCCGGGCCGTTGATTCTGGTTTTCAGGGACTTCAGGACCGGCATGCGCGTCAGCGCACCGGGAAATGCCGCTGGAGGAAAGCGAGTACGGGAGCGTTGAAGGCCGCCGGCCGCTCCATGCAGGCCAGATGGCCGACATCGGGCAGGCAGTGGTATTCGGCGCCGGGGATGCGCTGCGCCATGCGCTGCATGACTTCGGGCGAGGCGTTGGTGTCGTGCTGGCCGGCCAGCGCCAGCACCGGCACGGCGATGTGCGGCAGTGCGTCGCGCAGGTTGAAGCGCACCAGCGCACCCAGCGCGGCGCGGTAGGTGGGCGCGGACACGGCCGCCATCACGCTCGTAGCGTTGGCCACCGCGGGCGCCTCGGCATCCGGCGCCACCATCGTGCGCACCAGTCCCACCGCCATCTCGGCCATGGTCTTGCCAGCGTCCAGCGGCGCGGTGCGCGCGGCGACGAACTCGCGCTGCCACGGCCCGTCGCCCTTGCCGAATGCGGGCGAGGTGCCGGACAGCACCATGCCGTCCACCAGCGCCGGCGTGGCGGCATACGCCTGCTGCGCCACCATGCCGCCCATGCTGTGGCCGAGCAGCACCACGCGCCGGCCGGCTTCTCGCTCGGCCTGCAGCAGCGGCGCCAGCGCGCGTGCCAGGCCGTCGAAGTCATAGGGATCGATCATGGCGCTGTCGCCATAGCCGGGCATGTCCCACGCCAGCGCGCGGTAGCCCGCCTGCGCCAGCGCTTCGCCCTGCGCCGGCCACGCGGCCTTGCCGCCGCCGATGCCGTGCAGCATCACCACTGCCACCGGGCCCTCGCCCCACTCCAGCGTGGCGATGCCATTGGGGTGCTTATGGAGGGTGGGCACGCTCATGCCGGCACCTCCACCAGCTGGCCTGCCTCGACTTCATTGCGGCCGTCGAGCGAGACCGTGCAGTTGCGCAGCGGCAGGTCGAAATGGCCCAGCGTGTGACGGTCCGCGACCTCGTTGGCGCCCGTGGAGAACAGGAAGTTGCCGCCGAACGCGCGCAGCTCGGTGCCGTTGCAGTCGCGCTTGTCGTAGAAGGCGAGCGCGTCCCAGCGCGCCGCCCGGTTCAGGCCCCAGCCGACGTGCGAGACCGCGTAGGCGTCGCGCGTGCCCTCGCGATCGGCCCAGGCCTGGTAATAGCCGCGCATCATGTCGGCGTCGACGCCCTGCCCTTCGACGGCGACGATGTAGTCGTCCTCGATATGGCAGACCACGGTGTCGCGCAGGTAAGTCTTGAAGGTCAGGTTGACGTCGCCCGGTGCCAGCACCAGCGTGCCGTTGACCTGGCGGCTTGCCGGGAACGCCAGGCACAGCCCACCCGGCCAGTGCGAGACCTGTCCCGGCTTGTTGCAGAAGCCCCAGACGCCGCCCACGCGGGCGTCGGCCAGGCCGATGCGCAACTCGGTGCCCGCGGCGGAATGCACGCGCATTTCCTTCGCGCCGCGCAGGCGCTTCATCGCGGCGCGCACCGTGCCTTCCAGCGCCGGGTCGGGCTGGCAGCGTTCGAGGATCTCCGGGTGTTCGTTGCTGACCATCAGCATGCGCGGCAGCACGCCGTCGGCGCCGCGCAGGATCAGCGGCAACTCGGGGGCGTGCAGCAGGCCTTCGACGGTGCAGTCGAGCACCAGGTGGCAGCGGGACAGCGCGGCGACGACCGGAGCGAGGTTTTGCAGCGCATCGCTGGCGCCCGTCGAGCGCACCGGAGCCGGCGCACTGAGTGCCGGCGTCGGCACCTGGATCCGTACTGGCGTGGCGCCCAGCGACTGCACCGCCAGCTCGGCCAAGGCCACGTTGACAGGGCGGGATTGCGACTCCGTTACAATTCCAACGACTTCCGCGCCCTGCAGGGCACAGAGTTCCAGGGTGCGGCGGAATGCCGCCAGCCAGCGGTGTTCGATCTGCTCGATGAGCATGTCTTGCCTCCTGCTTGTTATCGTGGCGGCATGCGCCGCGCTGTTTTTTGCGCCTCGACCGGCACCGCTGCAGGGCGGCGTGCCAGCGGACTTGGTTGAAGTCCCTGGCGCGAATAATATATATGAAATTTCATGAACTCCAGTGGAGCCCCCATGGGCATGCCTGAGGCCCAGCCACGGATCACCAAGGTTGCCGCCGCACCGGACTTCGATGCGCAGCACTTCCGCCGCACGCTGTCGCAATTCGCGACCGGCGTGACGGTGATCACCACGCGCGCCAGCGCCGAATCGGTCGCGGCCGGCGCGCCGCCGTTCATCGGCATCACCGCCAGTTCGTTCAACTCGGTGTCGCTGGATCCGCCGCTGGTGCTGTGGAGCATGGCCACGCGCGCCAATAGCCTGCCGATGTTCCGCGACGGCACCCACTACATCATCAATGTGCTGTCGGCATCGCAACTGGACCTGTGCCAGCGCTTCGCCACGCTGAAGGGCGATCGCTTCGCGGGCGTCGACTACCGACTGTCGGCCACCGGCCTGCCGATCCTGGCCAACGCGCTGGCGTGGTTCGAATGCCATAACCGCAGCCGCTACGACGAGGGCGACCATGTGATCTTCGTCGGCGAGGTCGAGCGCTGCGGCGTGCTCGACGGCCCCGACGGCCCGCTGGTATTCCAGGGCGGCCAGTTCTCCACCACGAGCCCGCTCGAACCCTGAGCGCCTGCGGCCCGATCATGGCGGACCAGCCTTTCGTCGACGGCTACCTGGCCTACCTTCTGGCCCGCGCCAGCCATCTGATTTCCGGGGAATTCCACCGCGAGGTCGAGGCCCGCGGGCTGTCCGTGCCGGAATGGCGCGTACTGGCGACGCTGGCCGACCGCGCCGACTGCACCATCGGCGCGCTGGCCGAAATCACGCTCACCAAGCAGCCCACGCTGACCAAGCTGGTCGACCGCATGGCCGCCGAGGGGCTGGTCAGGCGTACCGCCGGCACCACCGACCGCCGCCATGCGCTGATCTCGATCACGCCGCACGGGCTGGCGCTGGCCCAACCGCTGCTGGAGCGCGCCGCGCAGCATGAGCGCGCGGTGCTGAACGATTTCGGCCCCGATCAAGGGGCGCAGCTCAAGGAAACGCTGCGGCAGTTGATCGCGCTGCACACGCAGCGCTAGGTGCCTTCCCCTGCCGCCTTCAGGATTGCCAGCGGCGAGCTGTCGGTCTTGATCCGCTGCAGCACGATGTTCGAGCGGATATCCATCACGCCCTTGGTGCGGTACAGCCGGTTCACGATGAAGTCCGAGTAGTGCTTCAGGTTGCGCGCCTGCACGCGCAGGATGTAGTTGCTGTCGCCGGTGATGATGTAGGCGGACAGCACTTCGGGCCAGGACTGCACCGCGGCGATAAAAGTGTCGTGCCAGCCTTCCACGTCGTGGCGCATCGACACCTGCACGATGGCCTCCAGCTCCAGCCCGAGCTGCTCGGCATCGAACCAGGCGCGGTAGCCGCCGATCACCCCCGACTCTTCCAGCAGCCGCACGCGGCGCAGGCATGCCGAAGGAGAAAGCGCCACCCGGTCGGCAAGGTCCTGGTTGCTGATGCGGCCGTTCTCCTGCAGGCACGCGAGAATGCGCAAATCGATGGGATCGAGGGTCATTCGAATTTCCTGCGATGAATGGTTGGATATTCGAATTTTATGCGAAAGATGACGTGCCGGACCGCTCATTTCGCAAGCCTCTTCCCGGGGAATTTGTCTAATATGCCGACATCGAGGCAGACAAAAGACGGCACCGCCGCCCCATTCCATGACCGCCCCCAGACAAGACCCGCGCCGGCTGTGGGACATCAGCCCGCCGCTGTCACCGGCCACCCCGGTGTGGCCCGGCGATACACCGTTCCAGCAAGCGTCCGCGTGGCAGATGGACGAACACTGCCCGGTGAATGTCGGCCGCATCACGCTGTCGCCGCACACCGGCGCCCACGCCGACGCGCCGCTGCACTACGCCGCCGATGGCGCACCGATCGGCGACGTGCCGCTGGCCCCCTACCTCGGCACCTGCCGGGTGATCCATTGCATCGGCGCAGCGCCGGTGGTGGAGCCCCGCCATATCGGACACGCGCTGCTGGACCTGCCGCCGCGCGTGCTGCTGCGCACCTACCGGCAGGCGCCGCTGGCGCAATGGGATCCCGCTTTCTGCGCCGTCGCCGCCGACACCATCGCGCTGCTCGCATCGCACGGGGTGCAACTAGTCGGCATCGACACCCCTTCCCTCGATCCGCAGGAATCCAAGACCATGGACGCGCACCGCGCCGTGCGCCGGCATGGGCTGGCAATCCTGGAAGGCATCGTGCTGGACGACGTCGCCGAAGGCGACTACGAACTGATCGCGCTGCCGCTGCGCCTTGCCGGGCTCGATGCCAGCCCGGTGCGCGCCGTGCTGCGCAGCCTGGACTGAACGCCTCGGAATTTCACCGCAAACCCATATCAAGACATGACGACCATTGACCGCGAGCACTGTCTACGGCTCGACCAGCAAGACCCGCTGCGCCTCCTGCGCGAGCAGTTCGCCCTGCCCGAGGGCGTGATCTACCTCGACGGCAACTCGCTCGGCGCCCGCCCGCGCGCCGCCGCCGCGCGCGCCGCCCAGGTGGTGGCCGAGGAATGGGGCGATGGCCTGATCCGCAGCTGGAACACCGCCGGCTGGTTCGAACTGCCGCAGCGGCTGGGCAACAAGCTCGCCCCGCTGGTCGGCGCCGGCGAGAATGAAGTGGTGGTGACCGACACCACCTCGATCAACCTGTTCAAGGTGCTCGCCGCCGCGTTGCGCGTGCAGCAGACGCGCGATCCGGCGCGCAAGGTGATCGTCTCAGAATCCAGCAACTTCCCGACCGACCTCTATATCGCCCAGGGCCTGGCCGACCTGCTGCAGCAGGGCTACTCGCTGCGCCTGGTCGACTCGCCGGCCGAGATCGACGCCGCCGTCGGCGCCGATACCGCGGTGCTGATGCTGACGCACGTCAACTACAAGAGCGGCGAGATGCTCGACATGGCCGCGCTCACCGAACTGGCCCATGCCCGCGGCGCGCTGACCGTGTGGGACCTGTGCCACTCGGCCGGCGCCGTGCCGGTCAACCTGAAGGCATCCGGCGCCGACTACGCCATCGGCTGCACCTACAAGTACCTGAACGGCGGCCCGGGCTCGCCCGCGTTCGTGTGGGTCGCGCCGGCGCTGCGCGATGCGTTCTGGCAGCCGCTGTCAGGCTGGTGGGGCCATGCCGCGCCGTTCGCGATGGAGCCGCAGTACCGCCCGGTCGAAGGCGTACGCCGCTTCCTGTGCGGCACGCAGCCGGTCACGTCGCTGGCGATGGTCGAATGCGGGCTGGACATCTATGCCCAGACCAGCATGCAAGTGCTGCGCGCCAAGTCGCTGCTTCTGACCGACCTCTTTATCGAACTGGTGGAAGCACGCTGCGGCCAGCATCCGCTTACCCTGGTCACGCCGCGCGAGCACGCGCGCCGCGGCAGCCAGGTCAGCTGGGAGCATCCGGAAGGCTATGCAGTGGTGCAGGCCCTGATCGAGCGCGGCGTCATCGGCGACTACCGCGAGCCACGCATCGCGCGCTTCGGCTTCACGCCGCTGTACACCAGCTTCACCGAAGTCTGGGATGCGGTGGAAATCCTGCGCGATGTGCTGGACAGCGGCACGTATCGCGATGCGCGCTTCCAGGTGCGCGGCCAGGTGACCTGATCGGGAGTTCCATCATGAGTGAAATCAAGGGATGCCCTTTCTCGGGCGCGGCGAGCGTATCGCAAACAGCATCGCAAACGGCATCGCAAACGGCATCGCAAACGGCATCGCAGGGCGAAGGCTGGCATGGCGCGCAGATGGATTTCGCCAAGGACATGAGCTATGGCGATTATCTGGGCCTGGACCAGATCCTGAGCGCGCAGCACCCGCTGTCGCCGGACCATAACGAGATGCTGTTTATCGTGCAGCACCAGACCACCGAGCTGTGGATGAAGCTGATGCTGCATGAGCTGCGCGCGGCGCGGGAATCGGTCAAGACCGACAGCTTGCCGCCGGCATTCAAGATGCTGACGCGCGTATCGCGGATCATGGACCAGCTGGTGCAGGCGTGGAACGTGCTGGCGACGATGACACCGCCGGAGTATTCGGCGATGCGGCCTTACCTCGGGATGTCATCTGGCTTCCAGTCGTACCAGTATCGGGAAATCGAATTCATCCTCGGCAACAAGAACGCGGCCATGTTGAAGCCGCATGCGCATCGGGCCGAGCATCTGGCGCTGGTGGAGACAGCTCTGAAAACTCCGTCTCTTTATGATGAAGCGATCCGGCTGATGGCGCGGCGTGGTTTTGCCATTGATGCGGACTGCGTCGAGCGCGACTGGACGCAGCCTACAGCCTACAACGCTTCCGTTGAGGCGGCCTGGCTGGAGGTCTATCGCAATCCTTCCGCGCATTGGGAACTGTATGAACTTGGCGAGAAGTTCGTCGACCTGGAGGATTCGTTCCGGCAATGGCGGTTCCGGCATGTGACTACGGTTGAGCGCGTGATCGGGTTCAAGCGTGGCACTGGCGGCACCGAGGGCGTCGGCTATTTGCGGAAGATGCTGGATGTGGTGTTGTTTCCGGAGCTTTGGAAGTTGAGGACGGATCTTTGAAGCCCGTCCCTGCCCGCCTGTTTGCTCCCCTCTCCCGCTTGCGGGAGAGGGGCTGAGGGTGAGGGCCGGCGCCACCACGAAGTAGAGCCAGTCGTCGGGCCGCCCTCAAACCCCATTTGACAACCTCCCAGCCAGCGCCACCAGCGCCGGCGCCAGCGTCCGGTGGAAAACCTCTTCCTCCACCGCGCCATAAGAAGCACTGCAACTCAACATATGCAGATCCTTCTCCCCGACGGGCCGGAACGCCACCGCGCAAGCATGAATCGCCGGATGCCAATCCCGGAATGACGACGCATAGCCCCGCTGCTGCGCATCGGCCAGCGCTACCCGCATCGCCTCTTCCTGCTGCTTCCATTGTTCCGGGAACGCCTGGCTGAACTCGGCCAGCACCCGATCCCGTCGCGGCGCAGGCAGCGCAGCCAGATAGGCCCGTCCCATCGAACTGGACACCAGCGACAGCCGCGATCCCACCCCCAGGCCCAGCATCACGCCAGCGTCATTGCGGATCGATTCGAGGTAAATCACCTCCATCCGCTCACGCTTGCCAAGCGATACCGACACGCCGTACGACTGCGCGAACGCCAGCATATGCGGCCGCGCCAGCGTCACCACGTCGGAAGCCGACAGGTACGCGTATCCCAGCGCCAGCACCCCGGCATCGAGCGCGTACTTGCCCAGGCTTTCGTCATAGCGCAGGTAACCCAGCTGCACCAGCGTGCCGGCCAGCCGGCTGACCGTGGCTTTGGGAAATCCGGTGCGACGCACGAAATCCTGATTGCCAAGCATCGCTTCGCCGGTACGAAAACAGCGCAGCAGTTCGAGCCCGCGCGCCAGCGCGGTGACAAAATTGGGATCGCTCTCCCGCACAGGCGTCGGTGCGCCGTTCGAAAGTGACGGACTGTTCAAGATGTGCTCCTCTCAGGTCTGCGGTTGTCCGCTCATCGCACAAGGCATAGGTGGCTTGGGGTTTTGCCTGTTGCATGGCAGACCCGTTGCGATATACTAATTCAACGGAACACAGTTCCGCAATGCGGAACCAAAAAATCCTCCGCCAACGATCACCGAACCACACTCCGGAAGCACCCGCGCCAGACGCCCGCTTCCGCCGCGCCACCGAAGGAGACCTGCATGGCTGCCAACGCCGAATTCCACTGGGCCGATCCCCTGCTGCTCGACCAGCAACTGACCGCCGACGAACGCGCCGTGCGTGACGCCTCCGCGGCGTACTGCCAGGACAAGCTGATGCCGCGCGTGCTGCAGTCGTTCCGCAACGAGAAGACCGACGTCGAGATCTTTCGCGAGATGGGTGAACTGGGCCTGCTCGGCCCGACCATCCCCGAGCAATACGGCGGCCCCGGCCTGAACTACGTCAGCTATGGCCTGATCGCCCGTGAAGTGGAGCGCGTCGATTCGGGCTACCGCTCGATGATGAGCGTGCAGTCGTCGCTGGTGATGGTGCCGATCTATGAATTCGGCACCGAAGCGCAGAAGCAAAAATACCTGCCCAAGCTGGCCACCGGCGAATGGATCGGCTGCTTCGGCCTGACCGAGCCGAACCACGGCTCCGACCCGGGCTCGATGGTGACCCGCGCCAAGAAGGTCGACGGCGGCTACGAGCTGACCGGCGCCAAGATGTGGATCACCAACTCGCCGATCGCCGACGTGTTCGTGGTGTGGGCCAAGCTGGCGGGCGAAGACGGCAAGGAAGACATCCGCGGCTTCATCCTCGAAAAGGGCTGGAAGGGCCTGAGCGCGCCGGCCATCCACGGCAAGGTCGGCCTGCGTACGTCGATCACCGGCGAAATCGTCCTCGATCAGGTCTTCGTGCCGGAAGAAAACATCATGCCGGGCGTGAAGGGCCTGAAGGGCCCGTTCACCTGCCTGAACTCGGCCCGCTACGGCATCGCCTGGGGCGCGCTGGGCGCCGCCGAGTTCTGCTGGCACACCGCCCGCCAGTACACGCTGGACCGCAAGCAGTTCGGCCGCCCGCTGGCCCAGACGCAGCTGGTGCAGAAAAAGCTGGCCGACATGCAGACGGAGATCACGCTGGGCCTGCAAGGCTGCCTGCGCCTGGGCCGCATGAAGGACGAAGGCACCGCCGCGGTGGAAATCACCTCGATCATGAAGCGCAATTCGTGTGGCAAGTCGCTGGACATCGCCCGCGTGGCCCGCGACATGCTCGGCGGCAACGGCATCTCGGATGAATTCGGCGTGATCCGCCACGTGGTGAACCTGGAAGTGGTCAACACCTACGAAGGCACGCACGACATCCACGCGCTGATCCTGGGCCGCGCGCAGACCGGCCTCCAGGCATTCTTCTGAAGCCTCCGGAACCACGCCCTGACGGACAGGAACTCCTGAAATGAAAAAAGCCCGGCTGCAGAGCCGGGCCAAGCACACTACCAAGGAGACGGCGAGGCTGCCCCCGTCGATAAAACACCTGTTCCGGACGCCGGCCCCGCAATATGCGGGGCCGCGTTCATTTGGCCGTCATGCCTTGTCGGGTTGCGGCGTCAGCCGCAGGTACGGCCGCACGGCCGTGTAGCCCTTCGGGAATTTCTCGCGGATCACGGCCTCGTCCTTCAGCGAGGGCACGATCACCACATCGTCGCCGTGCTGCCAGTTGCCGGGCGTGGCCACACTATGGCTGTCGGTCAGCTGCAGCGAGTCGATGACGCGCAGGATCTCGTTGAAATTGCGCCCCGTGCTGGCCGGGTAGGTGATGATCAGGCGCACCTTCTTCTTCGGATCGATGATGAACAGCGAGCGCACCGTCAGGGTCTCGCTGGCGTTCGGATGGATCATGTCGTACAGCTGCGAGACCTTGCGGTCGCCGTCGGCCAGGATCGGGAAATTGACCGTGGTCGACTGGGTCTCGTTGATGTCGCGGATCCAGCCGTGGTGCGATTCCACGCCATCGACCGACAGTGCGATCGCCTTCACGCCGCGACGCGCGAACTCGTCCTTCAGCTTTGCCGTCAGGCCCAGTTCGGTGGTGCACACCGGCGTGTAGTCGGCCGGGTGCGAGAACAGCACGCCCCAGCCGTCACCGAGCCACTCGTGGAAGCGGATGCGGCCTTCACTCGAATCCTGCTCGAAGTCCGGGGCGATATCGCCGAGACGCAATGCCATGTTCAGATTCTCCTGATTTCGAAGTGGAACCAGAGTATCCCGATTGATATCCAACCCAAACGAATATAAAGTCACTACAAAATCACTCGTAGTCATATAGACATTTTCTGACAGTCTTTTCGCGCGCTTTCGGGCATGCTGGCAATGGCCTCGCCGATACAGGCGATGAGGCGCGTGGCCTTGAAACCACCGTCGCTCGCCACATATGCTAAGTATCAGACAGACAATGCCGTTAGCCTCGGAGCGTAGAAAATGTCAGAATCCGCACAAACCGAACCAACCGCCCGCAAACAGGAGAAACTGATGAGCGATGTCAAGACCGTACTGTCCGACGCCGAGGAGCTGCTGAAGCAAGCCGCTTCGACCACCGGCGAAAAAGCCGCCGAACTGCGCGAGCGCGGCATGGGTCTGCTCAAGCAAGCCAAGGAAAAAGCCCAGGACCTGCAGGATGCCGTCGTGACCAAGAGCAAGGCGGCAGCTCGTGCCACCGACGACTACGTGCACGACCACCCGTGGCGCGCCGTGGGCGTGGCGGCTGGCGTGGGCCTGCTGATCGGTCTGCTGCTGAACCGCAAGTAAGCGGCTGTAGTCCCGGTGCGGCGCCAGGCGTCGCACCAGAGCGGCAACCCGCGCGAGGCACGGGTTGCCAGAGGCCCGGGGGCCCGCACAGCGGCGCCCGGCCCCGTCCGCAGAAAGGCACGCACGGCCATGCCGGCGTGCCGCTTTCACGCCGGAGCCGCCGAGCGAATCCATGAGCGAATCCACCCCTTCTCCCAAATTGCTGGAATCCGTGCGCAACCTCCTCAACTCGCTGGTTGCCATGGTCCAGACCCGCCTGGAGCTTGCCAGCGTCGAATTCGCCGAGGAACGCACGCGCCTGATGAAGGTCGCCCTGCTGGCCTGCTTCGGGCTGGTGTTCTTCGGCATTGCGCTGGTCACCTTTACCGCGCTCGTCGCCATCCTGTTCTGGAACAGCTACGGCTGGCAGGCGCTGGGCGTGCTGGTGGTCGTCTACCTGCTGCTGTGCGCCGGCTGCCTCGCGTACGCACGCAACCTGGTGCGCAACGCCCCGCCGATGTTCGAGGCCACGCTCGCCGAAATCGACAAAGACCGGGAGATCCTGCGCCGATGACCACCCTGGAACCCGAAGAAGGCGCGACCGAGCGCAACCGCCGCGAGCACGCGCGGCCCGTCCGCTTCACGCAGGAAGTCCGTTTGCCGCTGGAGGTGCGCAAGGAACTGCTGCTCACGCGCGCGGCGCTGGAACGCCACGACTGCCTGCAGGCGCTGCACCAGGTACGCGGCGGCGCGCGCCGGCTGGGAAACTTTGCCAGCTGGCTGCCGCGCATTGCGCGGCCCGGCTCGCTGATGAAGGTCGCGGGCGTCACCAAGGACTACCCGCTGCTGAGCACCGCCGTCACGCTGGCGCTGCCGCTGCTTCGGCGCACGCCGCTACTGCGCTGGACCTGGAAGCTGTCCAAGGTCGGCCTGGCGGCCGGCGCGGCGTACTGGGTCTACAACACCTGGCGTGACGCCAAACGGCAGGCGATCCCTCCTGCCACCGCACCTGCCACCATGCCGGACACCACCGGCGCGGCTACGCCAGACGCGCCTCCCGTCGATACCGGCTTCCGCGACCCGCTCGTTCGCTGAACCGCGCGCTTGCGCTCAGGCCGTCCGCGCCGCCGCGGCCGGCACCATTGCGGCCAGGCCGGACGGGGCGAACGGCTGCGGCAGGCCGATATGGAAACCCTGCACCGCGTCGACGCCGAGTTCGCGCAGCCGCTCCAGCATGGCCTCGCTCTCGACGAATTCGGCGATGGTTTTCATGCCCATGGCCTGGCCAATGCGCTGGATCACCTCCACCATCACCAGGTTGACCGGATCGGCCAGCATCTCGCGCACGAAGCTGCCGTCGATCTTCAGGTACGCCGCCGGCAAGTGCTTCAGGTAGGTAAACGACGACATGCCTGCGCCGAAATCATCCAGCGCGAAACTGCAGCCGAGCTGCTGCAACTGCTGGATGAATGATCCCGCCTGCGCGAGGTTGGCGATCGCCGCCGTTTCCGTGATCTCGAAGCAGATGCCGTCCAGCGCGATGCCGGCGCACTGCGCCTGCTCGCGCACAAACTCGGGGAAGTGGATATCCGCCAGCGACGAGCCCGACAGGTTGATGGCGCAGGTGGCGATCTCCCCCTGGCGGCCCGCCAGCGCGCGGAAGGCGGTCTCGACCACCCAGCGGTCGATCATCGGCATCAGGTTGTAGCGCTCGCATGCCGGCACGAACGCCATCGGCGGCACCAGCCGGCCGCGCTCGTCCAGCATGCGCAGCAGCAGTTCGATATGGCGCCCTGGGGCCCGCGCCTCGGCGTCCGGCTGCGCCGGCACGATCTCCTGCGCGTACAGGCAGAAGCGCCCCGCCGCCAGCGCGTCGTGCACGCGGCTGACCCATTCCATCTCACCGTGCCGTGCCTGAACCACATTGTCCCGGGGATGGTAGACCTGCACGCGGTTGCGCCCGCCCTCCTTGGCCACGTAGCAGGCCGCGTCGGCCGCGCTGAGCGCTTCGGCGACGCTGCCGGTCTGGGCATCCAGCAAGATCAGGCCGATGCTCACGCCCAGCGCGAAGGTGCGCTGCCGGTGCGCGAAGCGGAAGCAGGCAATGGCGTGCCGCAGGGCCTCTGCCACGCGCTCGCCGTCGCTGGTGGCGCAATGCTCGAGCAGCACGCCGAACTCATCGCCGCCAAGGCGCGCCAGCGTATCGCTACGGCGCAGCTGGCTGCGCATGACCTCGGCCATCTGGCGGATCAGCTCGTCGCCGGCGGCATGGCCGCAGGTGTCGTTGACCACCTTGAACTGGTCGAGGTCCAGGTACATCAGCATATGGGAGACACCTTGCGCATGCGCCCGCGTGATCGCGGCGTCGACGCGGCGCTCGAACTCGGCGCGGTTGACCAGCCCGGTCAGGCTGTCGTGGCTGGCCTCGTAGGCCAGCCGCGTGGCATGCGCGCGTTCCTGGCTGACATCGTGCAGCACCACCACCACGCCGATCGCGTGCGCGGCACGGTCGCGGATCAGTGCCACCGAGGGCTTGACCGCGAGCGCCTGGCCGGAATACCCCGATGCAGCGCGCTGCACCAGTTGTGCCGACTGGCTGTGCCAACGCTGCCTGAGCGCGAGCGTGACGATATCGGACAGCGGCGCCAGGCTGTCCTCGTCGCGCAGCATGCACACCTTGCCCAGCGGCTGCCCGAGGGCATCGGCCTCGCGCCAGCCGGTCAGCACCTCGGCAGCGGGATTGAGCGACTGCACGCGACCCCACACGTCGGTGGTCACCACCGCGTCGCCGATTGCCTGCAGCGTGACCTGGGCACGCTCCTTTTCCGCAAACAGCTGGGCTTCGTAACGCTTGTTGTCCGAGATATCCGTCAGCGAGCCTGCCATGCGCGATCGCCGCCGCGCGGCGGCGCGGACCAGCCGGCCGCGTGCGCGCACCCACAGGTAGCCGCCGTCGCGCTTGCGCAGCCGGAACTCGGTGTCATACGGCTCGCCGCTGCGCAGATGCCAAGCTAGCTTGGATTCGAAGGCTTCAATGTCCGACGGATGCAGCAGGCCGAGCACGGTCTCACGCGCATGCGGCAACTCGCTTGCGCCGTAGCCCAGCATCTGTGCGCATCGCGGGGAAAAATACAGCTCGCCGCTGCCGAGATGCCAGTCCCACAGGCCGTCGTTGCTGCCCTCCACCGCCAGCTGCAGTTGCTCTTCGCGCTGGGACAGCGCCTCGCGCAGCCGCCGCTCGCGCCGCAGCGGGCCGTGCGACAGCAGGATCGCCGACATCAGCAGCAAGGTTGCCGCCACCGCGCTGCCGGTGGTCAACAGCCTCGTCACCCGGCGCGACGCCTGTCCAAGGTGTTCCGAAAACGCACGTTCCAGAGGGGTCAGCCGCGCATCGATCTGCGCGATCCGGCGCAGCACGGGCGCGACGCAATCGTCGTCGCAACCGGGCCGGTCGACCAAACGGCGCAGTGCGAGCGCCTGCTCGTGCAACGCGGCGATCTCTTCGTCGCCGGCGGCCCACACGCGGATCGCGGCATCGACCTCGTGGATATGGCGGAAATTGCGGTAAAGCCGGACCATCCGCGGGATGTCTTCCGGGTGGTTGCCGCCTGCGAGCAGCCCTTCGCGCACGCGTTCCAGGTCCGGCTCGTCGCGGTCGAGCTCCAGCCGGGCGCGATGATCGCCGAGCGGAATCGCAATGGCGGCCAGATAGGCGGTGAAATCCGCAGGATTGCGGTCTTCGCCGTAGCGCAACAGATGCAGCACCGCATTCTTCTGGCCCTTGGACCACTGGCTCTCGCCGGCGACGAACGCGCGCGCGGCCGACAACAGGTCAAGGCTGGCGATGCTGAACAACGCCAGTGCGACCACAACCGGAACGAACGGCCAGATGAGGCGCAGCACGTGGCCACTGGCCGGTAACGATTCACCCGCTTGCCGCATATGGAATCCTGCCGGTGGTGGCCCGGCTCAATTCATTCTGTGTCTCCCGCCGCGCCTGCCATGGCCGGTCCGCTGCTCATTCTCATGTGGATAAGACAACAAGTCTCTAACTCGATCTGGTTAAACCAATGATTTCGCGGGCTTTTTGCGCTGGAATCTGCACGCCGGCGGCTGCGGCGGCATCGCCTGGGGTGTGCGCAACGCGAGGAGACGGAGACCGCATCCCCTGGAGGATGCGTTTCGCGACCTGAAAACGACGAAGGCCTGCGCATTGCGCAGGCCTTCGTGTACTTCGAATGCTGGTGGGTCGTGCGTGACTCGAACACGCGACCAACGGATTAAAAGTCCGCTGCTCTACCGACTGAGCTAACGACCCGAAAAAACAGAACCGCGATTATAGTGACACAGTTTCCGGACTGTCAAGCGTTCGTCATTCACACCATGCGTTCCAGCCGCCACATCTGGTAGCGGAACGCCAGCACCGCACCCAGAAGGATGCCGGCCAGCGCGATAAAGGACCCGATTGCCAGCGTCGACACGCCCGACAGGCCCTGCCCCACCGTGCAGCCCAGCGCGGTCACGCCGCCCGCCCCCATCAGGATACCGCCGACCATATGGTTGGCCACGTCCTCGGCATTGCCGAAGCCTTCCCAGCGGAACGTGCGCGTGGCCAGCGCATAGACCGCCGCGCCGGCGATTACGCCGAACACGCTGACGATGCCGATGGTCAGCACCTTGCTCTTGTCGCTGAACATCATCAGCCAGTCGAGCGTATAGGCGTAAGGCGCGACGAAGCTCAGGCTTTCCATGCGGCCCGAGTTGGTCGACACGAACAGTTCTTCGAGCGTATTCGGATCCTCGGCGACGTAGCCCAGTTGGCCGGACACGTACCACATCGCCACGATGATCAGGCCCACGCCAACGCCGCCGAGCAGGTTGTCGAACGAGCGGAAGCCGCGGCCCGCGAGCGCCCACACCACCAGCACGCCGCCCAGCAGCAGCCCCAGCCCAAGCTGCAACGCGCCACGCGCCACGCCGGTTCCTTGCGCCAGCACCGACGGCAGGTCCTGCGTGGTCTGCAGCGTGACCGCCACCGCGTCGACGGTATTGACGCGCACCACGCCGAACAGGCCGCGCAGCGTCATATACGCCGACAGCCCCAGGAACACGAACACCACCAGCGACTTCAGGTTGCCGGCGCCGATGCGCACCAGCGTCTTGCTGCCGCAGCCCGATGCCAGCACCATGCCGAAGCCGAACATCAGCCCGCCCGCCAGCGCCGACAGCCAGCCCAGCTTGCTGGCGGTGTAGATGGTCTTGGTCGGATCGACCACGCCAGTCCAGGCCAGCACGCCGGTGCCGATCATGGCCACGCCAATCGCCAGGCCCCACATGCGCGCACGGGTCCAGTCGCCCATGTTGACCACGTCGGAGACCGCGCCCATGGTGCAGAAGTGCGTGCGCTGCAGCACCGCGCCGAACAGGAAGGTCAGGACGAACGTGCTCAGCAGCACGGTGCGCGAGAGCGCGGCAAGGTCAATTTCAGGCATGTCGTTGGGAGGAGACGGCTTCTGGCGGCGTTCGGTTCGAAAGTTCAGGCGGCGCCCTGGTATCGGGTCGGGTCGGGCACGCCGGCGGCCTCGAAGCCGGCGCGGCGGATGCGGCACGAGTCGCACACGCCGCAGGCGCGGCCGTCGTCGTCGGCCTGGTAGCACGACACCGTCAGGCTGTAGTCCACGCCCAGGCCGATGCCGGCGCAGATGATCTCGGCCTTGGTCATGTCGATGATGGGCGCGTGCACGCGGAAGCGGTCGCCCTCGACGCCCGCCTTGGTGGCGAGGTTGGCCAGGGTTTCGTAGGCGGTGACGTACTCAGGCCGGCAATCGGGATAGCCAGAGTAGTCCACCGCATTGGCGCCGAAGAAAAGGTCGCGCCCGCCCACGGCCTCGGCCCAGCCGAGTGCCAGCGACAGCATGATGGTGTTGCGCGCCGGCACATAGGTGACGGGAATGCCTCCGGTGGCGCCGTCGGTGGGCACTTCCAGCGTGTCGTCGGTCAGCGCCGAACCGCCGAAGCGGCGCAGGTCGAGGTCGACGATTTCGTGGCGGCTGGCGCCCAGCGCCGCGGCCACGCGCTTCGCGGCCTCCAGTTCAGAAGAATGGCGCTGGCCATAGCGCATCGACAGCGCATAGGTCTCGAAACCCTGGGCGCGGGCCATGGCAAGTACGGTGGCGGAGTCGAGTCCGCCGGAAAGCAGGACGATGGCGCGTTTGGTCATGGTGCGGGGGCGCGTCGGGGGCGGCGCGCAAGAACATTCAGGCGAATCACATATTCTAGCGCGACAAACGAAAAAGGCCCGCCGAAGCGAGCCTTGCAGCAGCAGGCGGCGCGCCGCCGCCGACGCTTACTTCAGCGTCTTCAGCCGGTTGCTCGCCGCCTGCGCGCCTTCGGTGCCCGGATACTTGGCCACCACCTGCTCCAGCGTCTTGCGCGCGGCCGCCTTCTGGCCGGACTCGAGCTGGTTGTTGGCAATGGCGATCATCGCGTCCGGCACCTTGGGATGC
The DNA here is from genome assembly GCF_017814975.1 of Cupriavidus consociatus. Classification (GTDB taxonomy): domain Bacteria; phylum Pseudomonadota; class Gammaproteobacteria; order Burkholderiales; family Burkholderiaceae; genus Cupriavidus; species Cupriavidus consociatus. The sequence goes on along the minus strand of NZ_JAGIQA010000012.1, from coordinate 40,450 downwards.
GTCGGGTTGGCGTTGACCATGTTCTGCAGCACGAAGGTGGACCCCTTGTAGTCACGCTGCGCATACAGCGAGTTGCCGAGCCAGTACTGCGCCAGCGGCAGGTACGGGCTCTGCGGGTACTTCTTCACGAACGACGAGAATGAACTCCCGGCGCTCTTGAAGTCGCCCGCCTGGAACTGCTTGAGCGCAGCATCGTATTCGGGCTTTTCGCCCGGCTGCGACACGCCTTCGCGGCCCTCGACCGTGACCTGTTGCGGCTCGAATTTCTTCAGGCGCGCATCGAGGTCGGCGTAGTAGTCCTTCTGCTGCTTCTGCAGCGTGTCCACCGTGTTCTGCAGCACTTCGTTCTGGCCGCGCAGTCGCGCCACTTCCTGGCGCATGCCTTCGAGCTGGTTCTGCATGTCGAGCGTGGTGCGGCTGTTCTGCTCGATGCGCTGCGTGGCGGTCGCCTGGAAACCATTGAACTGGTCGCGCAGGCCGATGACCGCCTTGCGTGCCTCGTCATCGTCGAACACACCGGCATGCGCCTGCGTGAGCGGCAGCATGCCGCCGCCGGCGACGGCGGCAAGCCACAACAGGGTGGATACGCGTGCTTTCATGGAGGGTCAGTCCGCAGATCAGTAGTTGATGTCCGCGCGGCGGTTTTCCGCCCACGAGGCTTCATCGTGGCCGGTGGCCTTGGGCTTTTCCTTGCCCAGGCTCACGGCTTCCATCTGGCCGTCGGGCACGCCCATCGAGGCCAGCGAACGGCGCACGGCTTCGGCGCGCTTCTGGCCCAGCGCCAGGTTGTACTCACTGGTGCCACGCTCGTCGGTGTTGCCCTGGATCAGGATCTTGCGGCCCTTGTTGCCGCCCAGGTACTTGGCGTGCTCGGTCAGCATGCCCTGGTAGTCGGACTTGACCGTGTAGCTGTCGAAGTCGAAGTACACGCTGCGCTTGGCCAGCGGGCTGTTCGGGTCGTTCAGCGGATCGGCGGCGGTCACCGGCGTGACGGCACGCGGGTCAGCACCCGTGCCGGCCTTGCCGGCGCCGGCGTTGGCGGTGTCGTCCAGCTTGACGCCGGAGCTGCAGGCACCCAGGGCCAGCAGTGCGGCGACGGCAAGGGCTTTGCTCATCAGTTGGGGCATAGTGAATGACTCCTGTTATTGCATGAAAGGACCCCAGGACGGCTCGCGAACATCGCCGGACTGGAGGGACAGAACCTGCCGGGTACGCCCGTCAGTGGACACCGCCGCCAGCACCGCGCGACCGCCCACGCGGGTGGCATAGAGAATGTACTTGCCGTTGGCGGCAAAGCTCGGGGCTTCGTCGTTGGCCGTATCCGTCAGCGACGTCACGTCGCCGTTGCTCAGGTCCTGCAGTTGCAGCTTGAAGCCGCCCGCGCGCGAGATGTATGCCAGGTACTTGCCGTCCGGCGAGATGCGCGGGCTCACGTTGTAGCTGCCCTTGAAGGTGACACGTTGCGCACCGCCGGCTTCTTCGCCGCCGGCGGGCATGCGATAGACCTGCGGCGCACCGCCGCGGTCGCTGGTGAAGTAGATGCTGCGGCCATCGGGCGAGTACTGCGGCTCGGTGTCGATGGCGCTGCTGCGCGACAGGCGGCGGATGCCAGAACCGTCGGCGTTCACCTGGTAGATCTGGGTATTGCCGTCGCGCGACAGCGCCAGCGCCAGGCGCTGGCCGTCAGGCGACCACGACGGCGCGCTGTTGTTGCCCTTCTGGTTCGACACCAGCGTGCGCTTGCCGCTGGCCAGGTCGTGCACGTACACCACCGGCTTCTTGGCTTCGAACGAGACATAGGCCACGCGGCGGCCGTCCGGCGACCACGACGGCGAAATGATCGGCTCGTTGCTGCTCAGCGCAACCTGCGAGTTCTGGCCGTCCGAGTCCGAGATCAGCAGCTGGTACTTGCCGCCCACCTTGGACACGTACGACAGGCGCGTGGCAAACACGCCGCGCTCGCCCAGCAGCTTTTCATAGATGTAGTCGGCGATCTTGTGCGCGGTCACGCGCAGCTGGCCCTGGTTGACGGTGAAGGCCAGCCCGCCCAGGCTCTGGCCCTTGACCGTGTCGTACAGGCGGAAACGCACCTCGTACTGGCCGCCGCCGGCCGGGGTCACGCTGCCGGCGACGAAGGCGTCGGCGCCGCGCGACTTCCAGCTGCCCAGGTCGACATTGGCGGATTCCGCCACCGTGGCGCCGCCCGGGTCGACATTGCGCAGGCGGCCGCTGCGCGCCAGGTCGGCGCGAATGATCGCGGTCAGGTTCTGCGGGGCCTGGGCCTCGCCCTGGAAATTGGCGGTGGCGACCGGGATCTGGCTGGAGCCGACCCCGGAGATTTCAACGTTGAGCTGCGCGTGCGCGGCGCCGGCGGCCACGGTCAGCGCGGCGGCCAGCCACGCCATCAGCGCGCGGCGTCCCGCCCGGCGGGCGGCTCGTTGGTTTGCATGTTGCCGCCTCTCGGACAGCCAGTTGGGGGCCCAAAGCTTTCGCATGCTGCTCCTCAGTCGATTTCAAGATTCGTCGGGCACGGCAGGAATCAGGCAGACGGCAACACGGGCAGGACCGCGCATGGCGCATCCCCGTTGTGCGTGCGGTCTGCACACTGCCGGCTGCGTCAGGCAACCTGCCATCGTAGCGATGGGACTGAAAGCCGGCGATGAAGGTTGCATTATGTTGCAAATCATGGCGTGCCGGTCACTCAGTCCTTCGGCCGGAAGGTGATGGTAAAGCTGGCCGGCGCCTTGCCGTCCTCGTCGCGCGGCAGCGGGTCGGAACGTTCGACCGCGCGCAGCACGGCGTTGTCCCACGACGAATTGCCGCTGGACTTGGACAGCCGCGCCGACATCAGCGAGCCGTCAGGCGCCAGTCGCACCGATACCACCGCGCTCGGGTTGCCCGGCACGTCTTCCGTGAACACGATGTTCGGCTTCACCCGGCGGCGCACGCGGTCGGCATAACCTGGCGACGCCTTGCCGCCACCCCCGGCGCCCGCGCCGGTCGTGCTGCCCACGCCACCGCCACCGGCGCCGCCGCCGGCCAGCGCCTGCAGGCGCGCCAGCTCGCTCTTGCGCTGTGCATTGGCAGCCGCCTCCGACTGCGCCTTGGCCTTGGCATCGGCCTGTGCCTTGGCCTTGGCCTCGGCCTGGGCCTTCGCCTTGGCGTCGGCCTGCGCCCTGGCCTTGGCGTCTGCGGCTTCCTTGCGTTCGCGCTCGGCCTGTTCCTTGCGATCCTGCTCCTGCTGTGCGGCTTTTTTCTTCGCGTCTTCCTTGCGCTGCGCTTCCTTGCGTTCGGCTTCCTTGCGTTCGGCTTCCTTGCGTTCGGCTTCCTTGCGTTCAGCCTCTTTGCGCTCGGCTTCCTTGCGCGCCGCGTCCTTGCGAGCCTCTTCCTTCCGGGCCTCTTCCTTGCGCGCCTCTTCCTTGCGCACGGCCTCCTTGCGGGCGGTTTCCTTGCGCTCGGCTTCCTCGCGCGCGGCAGCCTCGGCCTGGCGCTTCTTCTTTTCGAGCGCGATGTCGGCGTCTTCCTCGACCTTGCTCTTCACCTGCGGCGCCGGCGGCGCGGGCACGGGGCGCGGCTGCACCACCGGCTCGGGTTCGCGCGGCGGCGGTGGCGGCGCGGTGGCGGCGGGGATCTCTTCCCACAGCTCGGCCTCGGCGCCGACCGGCGTGCTGCTCTGCCAGTGCACGCCGTAATACAGCACGATGCCCAGCAGCAGGTGCATGACGAGCGCGAGCACGAAGGAACGCATGGTTCCCCGCTCTTTCACCGGCTGGTAGGGATAGGCGGCGACGGTATTCATCGGGCGCAACGGCAATCGCAATGGCTGTCAGTCGGGCGCATCAATGCGGCTTCAATACGGGTTCAACGCGTCAGGAAGTCTTGGACTTGACCATCAGGCCCACGCGCTTGATGCCGTCGGCCTTCAGGACCGACATGACATCGAGCACGGCTTCGTACTTCACCGAACGGTCGGCGGCGATCACCACCGGCTGGTCCGGGTTCTCGTTCTGGCGCTGGTGCACGAAATCGAGCAGGCCCTGCTTGTCGAGCTTGCGCTCGAAGGCATTGCCGGCGTTGTCCTTGCCGCGCGCGGTCAGGTCGCCATTCTCGTGCACAGTGACGACGATCGGCGGCGCCTTCTGCTGCGGCGTGGCGTTGGCCACGGTGGGCAAGTCCACAGTGGCGGGGCTCACGATCGGCGCTGCCACCATGAAGATGACCAGCAGCACGAGCATGACGTCGATATAAGGCACGACGTTGATGTCGGCGCTTGCCCGGCGGCGCGAACCGCCGCGGCGCTGAATGGCTGCCATTGCAGGACTCCTGGAAACGACTGGAGCCCGGGCCGGTCACCCGGACTGCCTGTCTTGGATTCGGTTAGCGGGTCTGCCGTTGCAGGATGTTCAGGAACTCTTCCATGAAGCTTTCGAAACGGATCGCGAGGCGGTCGATTTCGGTGGCGTAGCGGTTATAGGCGATCACCGCCGGGATCGCCGCGAACAGGCCGATCGCGGTGGCCACCAGCGCTTCGGCAATGCCGGGAGCTACCGATGCCAGCGTGGCCTGCTGGACATTCGACAGGCCGCGGAACGCGTTCATGATCCCCCACACCGTGCCGAACAGGCCGATGTACGGGCTGACCGAGCCCACCGAGGCCAGGAACGGCAGGTGCGACTCGAGCACATCCATCTCACGCTGGTAGGCGGCGCGCATGGCACGGCGGGCGGCGTCGAGCAGCGCACCGGAATCGTTGCCGCGCTCGCGCGCCTTCAGGAACTCGCCCATGCCGGATTCGAAGATCCGCTCGAGCGCGCCAGTGTTGTGACGGTTGTTGACGGCGCTGTTATAAAGCGCCTGCAGGTCGCCGCCAGCCCAGAAGTCGCGCTCGAACCCCTCGGTCTGGGTGCGCGCCGAGCGCAGCGCGAGGTGCTTGCGGAAGATATAGGTCCACGAAAACAGCGACATGACGAGCAACAGCACCATGACGGCCTGTGCCAGCAGGCTGGCGTGGAGCACCAGCGTTACGATCGACATGTCTTGCGTGACGGTCACGGGATTCATCGGGCGGACTTGATGGTAGCTAGGACGGGGGCGGGAATTGGAGCGGGACGGAAAGTGCTTCGATCGACACACCCGACGCGGATGGCGCCAGATGCAAGCATCAGTTCGTCACGCCAGGCTTTCTGCGTGAACTGGACCGAGGCCGGGCCGACCCGGTCGATACGCGTGCGGATCTCGAGCTGGTCGTCGAGGCGGGCGGGCGCATTGTAGTCCACCGCCGTGCTACGGACGATAAAGACCACGCCGGCTTCGTCGGCCAGCGCCTGCTGCTCGATACCGAGCGAACGCAGCCACTCGGTGCGGGCCCGTTCGAAGAACTTGAGGTAGTTGGCGTAGAAGACTACGCCGCCCGCGTCGGTGTCTTCCCAGTACACCCGCAGGGTCCAGACAAAGTTTGTCATGGCCGCGATTGTAACGGAGAGAGAATGCGGTTTCGTGTAAACCCGCAGTACGAGTTTGCAACAGCAAGTTGCTGGCCAGCCCTTGACCAGCCTTGGCTGGCGGGTTGACGGCTTGCGGCGGGCGCACTCTACGCGCTACACTGCGCGCAACCATTCCATCTTGCGCGACTGGCGAAGTCAGTGGGCACTACCACGAGGAAGCGCAAGTTCTCTGGCGTGTTGTTTCACACGCCTGCCGCTCGCCTGGGCAGCGAATGGGAAGCAGGGTGCGCCCTGCGCCGACGGCTGCAAAGTGCCGCCAGCGCCGGTCGCCGCTAGCCTTCCCCGCGCGCCCTAACCGATGCTCCCGATGCTTGAATCGGATTCCCTTTTTTCAGACGAGTCTCGCCATGTTCGAACGCAGCCGTTTCACGATCGACCAGATCGACCCTGAGGTCTTTGCCGCCATCCAGAAGGAAAACCAGCGCCAGGAAGACCACATCGAGCTGATCGCCTCCGAAAACTACACCTCGCCGGCCGTGATGGCCGCGCAGGGTTCGCAACTGACCAACAAGTACGCCGAGGGCTATCCCGGCAAGCGCTACTACGGTGGCTGCGAATTTGTCGACATGGTCGAGCAGCTGGCCATCGACCGCGTCAAGCAGCTGTTCGGCGCCGAGGCCGCCAACGTGCAGCCCAACTCGGGCTCGCAGGCCAACCAGGGCGTGTACTTCGCCATGCTCAAGCCGGGCGACACCATCATGGGCATGAGCCTGGCCGAAGGCGGCCACCTGACCCACGGCATGGCGCTGAACATGAGCGGCAAGTGGTTCAACGTGGTCAGCTACGGCCTGAACGCGCAGGAAGACATCGACTACGACGCGCTGGAAAAGCTCGCGCAAGAGAAGAAGCCCAAGCTGATCATCGCCGGCGCCTCCGCCTTCGCGCTGCGCATCGACTTCGAGCGCATCGGCCGCGTCGCCAAGTCGATCGGTGCCTATTTCATGGTCGACATGGCCCACTATGCCGGCCTGATCGCCGCGGGCGTCTACCCGAACCCGGTGCCGCACGCCGACTTCGTCACCACCACCACGCACAAGAGCCTGCGCGGCCCGCGCGGCGGCGTGATCCTGATGAAGGCCGAGCATGAGAAGGCCATCAACTCGGCGATCTTCCCCGGCATCCAGGGCGGCCCGCTGATGCACGTGATCGCCGGCAAGGCGGTGGCGTTCAAGGAAGCGCTGACCCCCGAGTTCAAGGAATACCAGCAGCAAGTGGTGAAGAACGCCGCCGTGCTGGCCGAGACCCTGATCGCGCGCGGCCTGCGCATCGTCTCGGGCCGCACCGAAAGCCACGTGATGCTGGTCGACCTGCGCGCCAAGCACATCACCGGCAAGGACGCCGAGCGCATCCTGGGCGAGGCGCACATCACCGTCAACAAGAACGCCATTCCGAACGATCCGGAAAAGCCGTTCGTGACCTCGGGCATCCGCCTGGGCTCGCCGGCCATGACCACGCGCGGCTTCAAGGAAGAAGAAGCCCGCATCGTCGGCAACCTGATCGCCGACGTGCTGGAGAACCCGCACGACGCCGCCAACATCGCCAGCGTGCGCGAGCAGGTGGCTGCCCTGACCAAGCGTTTCCCGGTCTACGGCTGATGCTTCCGGGCCACCCGCGAGGGTGGCCGGCAGCCCCGCAAGCCGTGCCCTGCCACATGAAGCAGGCGGTCCGGCTTGCGGGCCTCGCCAACCCGCCCCGCCTCCGCGGTACACCCACCCGGAACAAGCGGCGGAATTCAACTGAAGGTGGTCCGGCATGAAATGCCCCTTTTGCGGTCATTCCAATACCCAGGTGCTCGACACGCGCATGTCGGAAGACGGCGATGCCGTGCGCCGGCGCCGGCGCTGCGAGTCCTGCGACCGCCGCTTCACCACCTATGAGCGGATCGAGCTGTTCTTTCCCGCCATCGTCAAGAAAAACGGTTCGCGCGTCGACTACGCGCGCGCCAAGCTGAAGGATTCGATGCGCCTGGCGTTGCGCAAGCGCCCGGTTTCGGCCGAGGCCATCGATGAAGCCATCACCCGCATCGAGGAAAGACTGCTGTCGCTGGGCGAGAAGGAAATCCCCAGCAGCCAGGTCGGCGAGCTGGTGATGCGCGAGCTGCGCAAGCTCGACAAGATCGCGTATATCCGCTTTGCGTCGGTGTACCGGAGTTTCGAGGATGTTTCCGAGTTCTCCGATGTGCTCGCCGAAGTGACCGCGGGCAACAGCAAGCGCTGAGCGCCCTGCCCTACCGTCAACGTTCCCAGCAGTCCTGCAAATACGCGGCGGGATTCGCCCCGACCGCGTTCAGCCGCGTGCCGGCCTGGTCCAGCAGGTAGGTGCCACAGGCATCCGCCGCATCGACCGGCACGGCCTGCAGCACATAGCCGTTCGCCGTCAGCGAATTGGCCACCAGCGAGAGGTTGTAGCGCACCCGGTTGCTGTCGCGCGGCGAAGTGCGGAACGCCGCCGGCAAGGCGAACGCCGCCCCGGCGCTGTCCTGGTCGTAGCGGCCATTGACCGAGCGGAAGCGCTCCAGCTGCTGCGCCGCCTCGGTCATCATGCCGCGCGCATCGGTACGGTAGCCGCGCCGCACGTGCTCGGTGTAGTTGGGGATGGCGATGGCGACGAGGATGCCGAGGATCGATACCGCGACCATCAGCTCGATCAGCGTCATGCCGCCAGTGGTCGGCACGCGGCGGCGGCTATGGAACCCGTTCATTGGGAGATCTGCCTCCATGACAGCCGGTTGCGGGCGATATTGCCCTTTTCCACCACGCTGATGACATCGCCGGTAGTGGCGCTGGCGACCTTGAGGTGGTCGCTGCCGCCACCACCGCCCCCCGTAAAGATGGTCGAGCCGAAGTTGCCCTGCTGCGCGATGCCCGATACCACCAGCAGCTTGTCGTTGACCTTCATGTTGTCGTCGCCGTCGACCTTGCCGTCGCCGTTGACATCGAGCACCGGGTACGGCAGCGCGGCGCCGGTCAGCGCGGCAAAGTCGAGCAGGTTGGAACTGATGCCGCCGACGCACTCGTCGGTCGATGGCGTCAGCGTGGTGACGACCAGCCGTTCCGCGTCCGTCTTCGGCTTGACCACCACGCGCTCGCCCTGCGTCAGCAGGTCGATGTACCAGCCGCGCCGCGTGGTGTAGTCGACCGTATTGCTGCTGAGGGTTAGCACCGGACGCGACACCCCATCCACGACCGTCGAACCCTGGGTCAGTGTCTGCGCGCGCAGGTCGCTACGCGTTGCCGCGGCGGTATTGTTGTCCCACACGCCGTAGACCGAGTTGTAGCCGGTGGCCGCGGTATCGGCGGCATCATAAAAGCGGCCGGTGCCGAAGGTCAGCAGGAAGCCTTTGTGCGGATCCCTGGGATTGACCAGCGCGGTCGGCGCGGCAGTGATCGGCTGGGCCACGCCCGCCGCGCTTTGCGCGGTGAACAGCGGCGCGCCCTGCGTGGTGCCCATGCGGGCGCTCCACGCCGCCGGGTTGTCGCCGGAGAGATCGAATTTCCACAACCGGCCTTTCAGGTCGCCGGCATAGACCGCCTGGATGGTGAGGTTGTCGTCGTAGACCACTTCCGGACTGCCCAGTCCGTTGTTGTTGCCGCTGGCGGCGGTCTCCTTCGCATCGGCGTAGATCTTCCGGATGCCATTGCTGCCAAAGGGGTTGGCCAGGTCGACGATATACAAGACCGCCTTGCCGGTGCTGCTCTCGTAGCCGTTGCCGAAGATCGCCACCCATTTGCCGTTGTTGACGCGGCCGATCACCGGCGTGCCGATGGTGTAGCCCAGGTCGTTGTCGGCGGCGATCTCCCACATGACCTTTTTCTCGTCGAAGGTCGACGGGTCGGTCACGTCGAGCGCGAACATGCCCTTGCCGCCGGCGCCCATGCCCCCGACCAGCACCGTGCGCCAGCTGGCCGTGCTTTCCGTGCCGCGCCGGATGAATACGTCGCCGGCGGCTGGCGTGGCATCGACAAGGAAGCGGTGGACGTATTCCGGCGAGGCCAGCGCCTTGACCGAATTGGTGCCGACGATCGCCTGGTTGGGCAGGTAGGCAAACTTCTCCACGCCGGTCAGCGCGTCGAAGCCATGCAGCATGCCGTCGTTGGCGCCCACATAGATCATCGCGCGGCGGTTGGTGCGGTTGTTGGCGAGGAAGGCGAAATAGCTGCTGCCGCCGTCTCCGTTCAGGTAGTCATAGCCGGCATCCGCTGCCTTCACGTAGATCGGCGAGGAATTGACGATGTCGCCCAGCACGTTGGACACCGAACCGCCGGCGCCGTTGTCGGTCACGCGGTCGCGGTACTTGCCGCCATTGCGCTTTTCCAGCGTGGTGTCGCCGCGCAGGTAGGCGACGATGGCCTTGTCGCCGCCCAGCGCGGTCTTCTGCGCGGTGGTCAGCGAGGCGTCGCTGTCGCTGGTCCACTGGAATGGCTTGCCGGCCGGGGCGGTACCCGCCGACCACGTATAGATCTTGCGCGATGCCGCAGCCGGCATCTTCTGGTAGGCATTCCAGTTAAGGGCGGTGAAGGCGCGGTCCGTGGCGTTATAGCTTTGCGACAGCAGTTCGCCAGTCCATGCTCCGGAGCGGAAGCGCGTCAGGAACAGCGCGGTGTCGGTGTTCAGCGTGGTCGAATTGGTCGCCGCCGACGAGGACGAGCCGCTGCGCGAGGCGATCTGCGTCAGCGCGTTGTTCAGCGCCGCGGCAAGCCCGGCGGCATCGCCCGCGCTGTAGTTGTCGGCGCGCGTGTTGACCGCGGCATGCCAGAGGTCGTCGATCTTGTTCTGGTCGCTGCCGGACGGCCTGGGCCAGCTGATGGTGCCTCCCTTCAGCTTGGCCAGGATGGCGTCGAGCACGTCGCTGCGCGTGGCATTGGTGTTGGCCGGCTTGTTGGCCGGGTCGGACTCGAGAGAGCCCTTCACGCCAAGCCCCAGCGTAAAGGTGACCAGGTGCTGCCAGAAGGCTTCGTCGCGCGAGTTGGTGGGGACGCGGTTTTCAGCGGTGCGCAGGTCATTGACCCAGTACTTCATCGCGACGTCGGCAAGGGAATTGGAATAGCCATCCTTGTAGGGCGCGGCCGGCTGGTACTGGTAGGCCGTTCCCGAAACCGGCGAAATCTTCGAGCCCTTGGTGCTGTCCACATCGCCAACCGAGGTGCTGTCGCTGTAATAGCCGTCGGTGGAGAGGATGTGGTAGCTGGCGCGGCAGGCGCTCTCCCTGGTGCCGCCCGGCTCGACCCACGGCTGGGCGTTGTTCTGGAAATACTTGCCCACGGTGTCCATGCCGCCCAGCAGCGGCGTGCCATTGGCGCCGAGGTCGAGGCTGTAGAAGTCCTGGTAGAACTGCGTCTTGTTGGCGGTGTTGAACGGCGCCACTGCGCGTCGGATGCCGGTATAGCTGGACGAGCCGGAGCGGGTATTGTCATTGATGGTGGTGAAGCCGACGCGGATCGCTTCGTTCTGCCCCGCGAAGGCCTGGCCTACCGCGGCGCGCATGGCCAGGATGCGCGAGCGGTAATACTGGAACCAGTTGGCGAAGTTCTGGATTTCTTCGTCATAGGTGCAGATCGCCGATGCTGCGCAGTCAATGCGCTTGCCGTTATGCGGAAACGTCGACCCGGACCGGATCTCATAGCGCTTGAAGCATTTCAGGCTCGACGTGCTGCCGTTGCAGCCGCTGAGCGTACTGTCGTACCGATAATAGATGGCCGGATAGAACGTTACCCGTTTTTCGCTGAAGCCCTTGCCATCGTCATCCAGCCAGTACGCCTTGACGGTGTTGTCGGCGGTCAGGTCGATCGAGCCGTTGTTTGGCAGCATCGGGTTGTACCAGGCCTGCTTTGGCGACGCCTTGGCCAGCTTGCCGGAAGGATCGAACCAAGCGCCGTAGGTGACGTCCGGGTTGTAGTACGACACATTCAGTGCCGCGGTCCGGTAGCGTGCTGCCGCCAGCGAGGTGCTGCTGAAATTGACGACCGACGCGCTGGCGTCCTTGTAGTAGGTGCCGTCGGTCGAATAGACCTGGCCGCCGGAGGGCAACGGAAAGGTGTAGATCAGCCAGTTGCCGCGGTCGGGCGTCAGGTCCCAGCTGGATTCGGTGCCGTTTGGCGACAGGCTTTCCGGCGTGATCTCGAACATCATCGAGCCGGAATCGTCGAGCGTGAACATCACGTTGGGCGCCACCGAGGTGCTGAAGATCAGCGGCTGCTGCGACACCGCCGCACCGCCGGCGGCCGGCAACAGCGCGATCGCGACCGCCATCGTCGCTGCGACGCCCTGGCGAAGCCTCCTGTTGAAGCCTGTCATTGCCGTACCTCCGACTGGAGCGTGACCTGCGTGCCGGGATTGATGCCGGTGCCCAGCGCTGTCACCCGGTAATGGATATTGATCGGCATGCCGGTCTGTGGATTCCTGACCTTGGATGGCTTGCGGATCTCTTCGATAAAGCAGCGCGGCGCCGCGGCGGCTTCGCGCAGCGTGACGCCTTCGCTGGCGGGAATGACGATCACGTTGGTGTTGGGCTCGGCGTTCACGCCGGTATCCCAGTTGGACGGCACCTCCCAGAACTGGCGGCCGCCGGCATCGAGATAGCCCAGCTTGAGCTGGCCGCTGCTGTCGACCGGCGGCCTGGCTGCGCTGACGATCGCGCTCATGTCCTTGCGGTACATGCGGTTGAACAGCGCGGCCGGCTGCCCGGTGATCACCACCGCTTCGCAAAAGCGCAGCCCCAGCTCCGCCGCCTGGAACGCGACCTGATGGTCGCGGTTGTTGCCCGCGAGGCGTTCGTCGAACAGGCTGCCGCGCATGCTCCATACGGTCAGCAGCGACACCACCGCGAGGATCACCAGCGCGACCACCAGCACCACGCCGCGCGCGCGGCGCCTGCGCAGCGGCGGCCTGCTCCCTTGTCTGCCCATGCGCTGGCTCATCTATCCCACCCGGTTGCGCAGTGCGAAGCTGCTGGTAAAGCGCCGGCGCAGGCGGCCGTCGGCAATGTTCTGCACGTTGTCGGCACAGTCGCGGTAAGTCGTGGCGACATCCGCGTTGACCGGGCTGGGATCCGCCACCAGCAGGCATACTCGAACGCTGACCACGCGGCTCCAGTCGGCCGCCGCCAGCGCGCTGGCCGGCTGGTATTGCGTGACGTTGGCGGAGTCGGCGTCCTGCGCCACGCCGTAGCTCAGCTGCAGGTCCTGGACGTTCTCCAGGATCGGCTCGGCCCGCGACGCGGCCATGGTCGCGCCATCCGAGCCGCGGCACATCAGCGTGTTGCCGGTCACGTAGAAGGCGTTTTCGGCGATGCCACGTGCCACCGGGACGGCGCGTCCGTTGCAGTCGGTGGCGCTGGCCAGCGAGCCGTCGATGCGCTGGTAGCGCACCGTGATCGCATCGGCATTGGCGGTCGCGGGTGCCACGCACGCGCCCGTGCCGACATCGGCAAGTCCGCCTTCGCAACCAAGCACGGGCGCGCCATCGAACGTGACCGGACGCGCGCTCAGCAGCGAAAGGTCAACGCGGCCAAGCCCGGCCAATCGCAACTGGTCGCCGATGACCGACAGGGCCCAGCGTGCGCCGTCATCGGCGCTGCGCAAGCCTTCCTGCGTGCGCGTGCTGCGCTGCGTGGTCAGGTACAACGCGGTGATCGACCCCAGCAGCAGCAGGCTGAGCACCAGCGCAATCATGATTTCCACCAGCGAGCGTCCGCGGCTCGCGATGCGGCGCCGGATCAGGGCCGGAGCGTGACAGTCGCGCATGTGACTCCCCTGGGGTCAAACCCGGCCAGCGTGGCGAAATAAGCGTTGGCCGCCGCGGAGCAATCCACGGCGGCAAGGTTCGATGCGGGATCCTTCCAGTACAGCTCCAGCCGGTAGCTGACAAAGCCCGCTGGCACCGTACCGGCCGGTGCCGCGACCGCGGGCGAAGTCCATGCCGCGACGCCAGCGCCGGGCAGTTGCGCCGACAGCGCTCGCCACCATTGCGAGACGTCCCAGGCGGCATACTCCGCCCCATTGCACGCGACCCGGCTGCAGTCCTTCGCGGGCGCGACGGGAGGCTGCACCGCCAGGGCATCCAGGTAGGCGTTGGAGCCTTCGGGCACGCCTTCGGCCAGCCCGGACGCATTGGCGCGGATGCGCTCGGACAGGTCGGTGGCGGCGTCGACGATGGTGTAGCGCACGCTGGCCCCGGAGCGGTAGCGCAGCGACGCCGCCTGTAGCGACATCATGCCGATCAGGACGATCGCGACCAGCACCATGGTGATCAGCACCTCGATCAGGGTTGCGCCGCGCTGGCGCACGGCAGACCGGCTCAACTGCATGCCGCCGTCCTCTGGTCGACGCGCCCGGCATGCGACACGCAGATATTCAGCACGCGCTCATCCGATCCGGACGGCGCCACGCGCAAGGCCAGCGCGCCATCGGCCGCCAGGAAGCCGCGCGCACTGACCTGGATCGCCTGCACCGGCGCCGCCAGCAGCACCGACAAGCCGCCATTGCCGGCATCGCGCATGCGGATGATCTCTTCGCCGGCCGCACGTACCTGGTCGTTGTTGGTGTCCTGGAACAGGATCCAGCGGCCGCCCCAGTCAGCCTGCGCATCCTGCGCGCAGACGGTGCTGGTCGCCGTGGTCGCCCGGCAGATCGTCACCGGCACGTTGCGGCGAATCGCTTCGCTTCGCGCCAGCGAGAACAGGCCCGCCACCTCGGCTGCCGCCGCATCGGCGCGCGCGCGCTCGAGGAAACGCTGGAACGATGGCATGGCGATCGAAGTCGTGATCGCGATCAGCGCGATCACGACCATCAGTTCGATCAGCGTAAAGCCGGACGAAGGGCGCGGGCGCGCCACGTGTGGAGCGCGCACGCCATCGATGCCCGCGCGGTACAAGCGGGCAAACGGCGAGCGCCTTCCACACCCGGCTGCGCGGGTGCGAATGGGACTGCCCATCTCAGCGCAGCCGGCTGACTGGCAAGCCTTGCTGCCAAGCTCGTGGAACGACCCTGCTCATGATGACCCCCGGAAAATTCCGCTCTGGCGAGGGTGCCTCTCTGCGGAAGCACGCCATTGCCACACCCGACTGCGTTCTTTTGATTTTGTCAGCCTGCCATGGCGGCAGGCCTGAGCCGGAAGACAGTGGATCAAATTCCGGCCGAAGCGATACCCCGCCATAGTGGGGAATTCAATATGAGGTGTCAATAGCACTTGGCAAGGAGATGATTCTCATTTGTCGCTGGCGGACAACGCTGGGATGGATGGCCGGCGACCGGTTCTCCGTGGTCTTACCAATTTTTGCGCATTCATATCGGGCGTCTACAAACCGCATTGCGGCGGCGGGATACGGTGGAGGTCCCGAAACGCCCTGACGCCGCGCGCCATGCATCCTCCCTTCGCCCTGCCCTGCCGCCTCCATCGTTACCTACCTCATTGCTTTCCTCGTTGCCTGTCTGGTTGCTTTCCTCTACTTCGCACCGTGCGCGGCTACATCCTGTTCGAATCGCTCTGCGGACTCGCGCTCTTCACCGCCGGCCTGGCTTCGCTCGTGATCCTGGGGCCGACGGGACTCGGCTGGCAGCGAGCGCTGGACCAGGCTAGCCTTGACACGCGCAGCACGGCAGAGTTGGCCGAACTGGCGCCATGGCCGGCCGGATTACCGCTGAACCGCGTCGGCGCGGGGCTGCCATGAGAACGCTTCCGATGCGCCGCAAGGGCCTCGGCTTTTCGTTGACCGAAGCCATGGTCGGCCTGGCGCTCGGGCTGATCGTCGCCGCCGTCGCCACGGCAGCATGGCAGGTGGCACTGTCCGCCTATCGCAGCGCGGCGGAGCGCGTACTGCTGGAAGAGCGCGGCCAGCGCGCGCTCGCCATCCTGGCTGCGCTGCTGCGCCAGTCCGGCTGGCATGCCGGCCCGCTCGGCGCATCAGCACCGCCCGCCGTCAGCGGCGCCGACGACTGCGGGCAGCCAGGCATCGCCGAGGTGCCGACGTGCACCCGCCACGGCGTCGCGCACAGCGATGTCCTGCTGGTGCGGTTCAGCGGCCAGGGGCAGCCCGGCGATCCGAGCCAGCCTGACGAGACGATGATCGATTGCAGCGGGTATCCGCTGGCGGCACAGATGGCTGGGGCCGACAGCGCCACGGATTTTGTCGCGGCAAACATGCTCTATATTGCCGCCGCCACGGACGGCGAGCCGCAACTGCTGTGCCGCTACCCGTCCCGCCGCAATGGCCAGGTCGACGGACAGGGCTGGACTTCGGGGGCACTGCTCCGCGGCGTCGCATCGATGCAACTGCGCTTCGGGGTAGACATGGACGGCGACCGCCAGCCCGATGCGTTCCTGCCTGCCGCACGGGTCCAGGCCATGGGAGCGCACGCATGGCATCGCGTGCTGGCGGTGCAGATCGCGCTTGCGCTCCAGGGCGAGCAGCGCGGCGTTCCCCGTGATGCTGCCGTGACGGCGCGCGCTGACGATGCACTGGCCGACCTGCAGGCAGCACCGGTCGACACGCACCGCGCCAACCGGCGCGTGTTCGCCACGACGGTCCGCCTGCGCAACGCCCCGCGCTGCGAGGAGACGCTATGCTGAGGCCGCACGCCATGACGCAGGCCGGCGGCATCACGCTGCTGTTCGCGGCAACGATGCTGCTGCTGGTCGCCGCCACCGCGGCGGCCATGCTGCAAATGCTTCTGGCAGGCCGGCAACTGGCGCTCGCCGGCCGCGATCGCGAGATGGCGTTCCGGGCTGCAGAAGCCGCCCTGCTCGAGGCGGAGGAGGAACTGCTCGCCGCCGCCGGCGGAAGTGACGACCGCTTCGGCCAGTGGCCAGCCCCTGGCGAATGCGGCCGCGGCGCGCAGGCAGCGCTGTGCAACACTGCGCATGCACGCACGCCAGTATGGCAGCCGTGGCTTAATGGCCTCGCTGCCGACCTGGAGATTGGCGTGCCGGCAAGCGGCATTGCCGTCGTGCCGGAAGCCGCCTTGCCGCCAGCTTTTGCAGGTTCGTACACGGCGCCGCGCTACGTTGCCGAGCTGCTCGACGACGGCCCCATGCTCGACGAAGGCCGGCCGGCCTTGCCACGGCTGCGCATCACCGCCGTCGGCTTCGGCCGCTCGCCCGCGGTACGCGCCGTCGTACAGAGCATCGTGCAGCCATGAAAGTACGCGCCGCCCTACTTGCCTGCGTGCTCGCGCTGCTGCCTGTCCTGGCGGTTGCGGCGGGCACCGGCAGCGCTGCCGGCCAGCTCCCGCTCGCCTACCAGATCGGATCCGGAGCAAAACCCTGGACTGGCCGGTTGCGCGCAGTCGGCTGGCAAGCCTCGCTCGCCGGCACCGGCGATGATCGCCAGCCGGTGTCGGGCTTGTGGGAAGCGGGTGCCTTGCTGGATGCCAGGCAACCCGCATCGCGCAGCATCTACACCTCGCTGCCGGCCGCCCTGCTCCAGCCGGAGCGGCTGGTGGCACTCCAATGGCCCGACCTCGACGATTCCATGCGCGAGCGACTCGACATCCAGCAACTGGCCTGGCTGCGCGGCGACAATGCCGATCCCGCACTGCGCCCGCGCGAGACGCGACTGGCCAGCGCGCGTGGCGCGCGCGTACTGGTGGTCGCGCCACCGGCGTGGCAGCCGGGAAAGCCTGGCCATGCTTCCTTCCGCGTGCGCCATGCACAGCGGCCACATATGGCATGGCTCGGCACCGTCGATGGCCAGCTGCACGGCTTCAATGCCGTCACCGGCGAGGAGCTTGCCGTCTACCTGCCACGCACGCTGCTGCCGCTCGCCGCCGCCATGGTGGCGTCCACGGCACCGGTTGCGCCCAACCCCTGCCCCCGCCCGGAAAGCACCGACGCCGTCGTGGGCGGTGCCTGGCGCACGCTGGTGCTGTGCGCGTTCCGCGGCGGGCCGGAGGACATCGCCGGGGTGTTTGCATTGGACATCACAGAACCAGACGCCGCGCCACCATTGCGGTTGCTGTGGGAACAGGCGGCCACGCCGGCGTTGCCACTTGCCGGCATCGGGCCGGTTCGCGCGGCCGCGCTGGGCGACGGCCAGACGCGGCGCTGGCATGCCATCGCACTGCTGGCGCCGCCGGCGGAACCCGGGCTCGCGCTGCTGCCGCTCGACACGCCGGCGTCCTCATGGCGCATGCTGCACGTGGCCACTCAAGGCTGCGACGGCAAGCCATCGACGGCCGCGCTGCGCGCCGTGACTGTGGCAATGGCGTTTGACGGCACTGCGCTGGCCGCGTACGCCACGGATGCTGACGGCCAGCTGTGGCGTTTTGCGCTGGGCGATGTTTTGCGGCAGCAGTCCGCGCCGCCGGCCACCTGTCTGTACCGCCTGCGCGGCGGGGCCGGCTTCGCCGAGCCGGCCCCGCCGGTGGTGCTGGGTACGCCGGCGCAACCACTGGTGGTCTATGCGGCCGGCAACGAACTGGCCGCCATAGCCGAGGGCAACCATGCCGCCAGCCAGCCGGCCAGCATCGAAGTGCGCGCTCAAGGCGCCGGTTTTGTCCTCCAGGTCGCACCAGGCCAGGGCCCTTCGGCGCAAACGGCGGGTTGGCACCTCGTCCTGCCCGATGCCAATGAACAGGTCGAGCGCATCAGCCTGGCCTCGCCGGGCTACCTCGTCTTCATGACACGGCTGCCGGACGGCAGGCAGCGGACCTACCTGGTGCTGGGTGCCACGGGCGAGTCAGTCGGCCGCAACACGGACGGCGCGCCGATGCTTCCCTTCGTCACCGGGCAAATCAGCGAAGACTCGCCGATCCTCACTCGTGAGGCCCTGCCGGGAATGACACCCCAGGCCGGCAGTGCCGGCCGCGAGGTGCATGAACTGGCGCTATGGGCAGTGGAGAACGGCGTGACAACGCGCCTTGCGCACGTGGTAGCAAGCCGTCGCACAGGCCGGCTGGCATGGCGCGAACTGGCGGGCCCGGCGAAGGAGACCGCACCATGAGTCCGCGCGGCTTCTCCCTGATCGAGCTGATGGCCGTGGTGGTGATCGCCGCGCTGCTGGCCGCGCTTGCCGTGCCCGCCTGGCACGAGCATCTCCGGCGCGGCTGGCGCGCCCAGGCGCGCGCCGAACTGGCCTCGGCCTTGCTGGAGCTGGAACGGCACGCCGCAGCAACCATGAGCTTCGCCAGGCAGCCCGGAGACGACACCGTGGCGGGCGACTGGCCGCGCCCGGTGCCCGCGACTGGCCAGGCACGCCATGTCATGTCGGCAACGCCCTGCCCGGCGGCAAGCCTGGATGCGTGCGTCGAACTGCGCGCCACGCCGCGCCAGCCCGACCGCCAGTGCGGCGTGCTGATCCTGCGCAGCACCGGCCAGTGGCTGTCGTGGCCCGAGAACGCCGACCGGCCCGGACCGTTGCCGGCGGATTGCTGAGATGCCGCGCGTTCCTCGCTGCCCCGGCATGAGCCTGGCCGAGCTGCTGGCCTGCCTCGCCATCCTGGCGGTGCTGGCCGCCATGGCCTTTCCATCCTTCAGCGCACTGCTGGCGCGCCAGGCGGTGGACCAGGCCGCCGATCGGCTTGCCGCCTCGCTGGCGCTGGCGCGCTCCACTGCGATGGCCCGCCGCATCGAAGTGACGCTGCAGCCCCTGGACGGGCAGCCCGGCCTGGACCACGGCTGGCAACTGCTGGCCGGACCCGGCCCGGATACGACACCGCTGGCGGTGGTCGAGTCCGCGGTGTCCTGCCTGCGCGTGGCGCTGCGGCAGACCGGCCGTGACAGCCATACGGTGCGATTCACAGCTGTGGGATACTCTCGGTCTGAACAAGGCGGCTTCCAGACCGCCACCTTCGCGCTTAGCTGCCGCGGGGCGCAGCGCCAGGTGCGCCTTGGCGCCCAGGGCCGCATCCGGCTCTGCACGCCGGGCCGCGACAGCGATTGCGATGCGGCGGACGGCCCCGAGCCGCCGTAACCCTGGAACCCCGGACAGACTCTCCTCCCATCCACAGCAAACCGGCCACGAGCTACAGGCGCCATGTTTTCCGATACCGACCACGCCGCCATGCAACAGGCCCTCGCGCTCGCGGCGCGGGGCATGTTCACCACCACGCCCAATCCGCGCGTCGGCTGCGTGCTGGTCAAGGACGGCCAGGTCATCGGCCAGGGCTACACCCAGCCGGCCGGACAGGACCATGCCGAAATCCAGGCGATGAAAGACGCGCTGTCGCGCGGGCTGGATCCGGACGGCGCCACCGCCTACGTCACGCTCGAGCCGTGCAGCCACTTCGGCCGTACGCCGCCATGCGCCGATGCGCTGGTGCGCGCGGGGGTGGCGCGGGTGGTGGCGGCCATGGAAGATCCCAACCCCTCGGTCTCCGGACGCGGCCTGCAGCGGCTGCGCGATGCCGGCATCGACGTGCGCTGCGGCCTGCTGGAAAAGGAAGCGCGCGATCTCAACATTGGCTTCGTGTCGCGCATGACGCGCGGGCTGCCGTGGGTGCGGGTCAAGGTGGCGGCGTCGATGGACGGCGGCACCGCGCTGCATGACGGCACCAGCCAGTGGATCACCGGCCAGGCGGCGCGCGACGACGGCCATGCCTGGCGCGCGCGCGCCTGCGCGATCCTGACCGGCATCGGCACGGTCCGCGATGACGACCCGGCGCTGACCGTGCGCGCCCTCGCCACTCCGCGGCAGCCGCAGCGGGTCCTGGTCGATTCGCGACTGGAAGTGCCGCTCGACGCAAAGATCCTGGCCCCGGACGCCGGCGAATTCGCCAAGCCCGTGCTGGTGTTCTGCGCCGTGGAAAACCCCGAACGCCAGAGGGCGCTGGTAGCGCGCGGCGCCGAAGTCGTGGTCCTGCCCAACCCGCACGGCAAGGTCGAGCTGCCCCGGATGCTGCAGGAGCTCGGCCGGCGCGGCATCAACGAATTGCACGTCGAAGCGGGCTTCAAGCTCAACGGCTCGCTGGTGCGCGAACACTGCGCCGACGAGCTGCTGATCTACCTGGCGCCCAAACTGCTCGGCGACGCGCAGGGCATGTTCAACCTGCCGCCGCTGGCGCGGCTGCAGGATGCCGCGCAATTCCGCTGGCATGAAATCCGGCAGATCGGCGACGACCTGCGGCTGATCGCGCGCCGCAACGACGCCTGACCGGCAAACCCAGATTGACCAAGACAGAAGACACCACCATGTTCACAGGCATTGTCGCGGCCGTCGGCCGCATCGAAACCGTAACCCCGCTGGGTGCCGCCGATGCCGGCGTGCGCCTGCATATCGCCGCCGGCGGCCTGGACCTGTCCGATGTGATCATCGGCGACAGCATTGCGATCCAGGGCGCGTGCATGACGGTGATCGCCATGGGCGCTGACAGCTTCGACGTCGAGGTCTCGCGCGAGTCGCTCGACAAGACCGTCGGCCTGGAGCTCGCCGGCCGCGTCAACCTGGAGAAGGCGCTGCGGCTGGCCGATCGTCTCGGCGGCCACCTGGTCTCGGGGCACGTCGACGGGCTGGGCGAAGTGATGCATTTCGCGCCCGTCGGTGAATCGCACGAACTGCGCATCCGCGCGCCGCGCGAGCTGGCCCGCTACCTGGCCTACAAGGGCTCGGTGGTGGTCAACGGCGTCTCGCTGACGGTCAACCGCGTCAGCGACGAAGCCGACGGCTGCGTGTTCTCGATCAACCTGATCCCGCACACGGTCGAGGTCACAACGCTGCAGGAACTCAAGCCCGGCGCCCGCGTGAACCTGGAAATCGACCTGATCGCGCGCTACGTGGAGCGGATGCTGTCAGCCGCTGACGCCGCCAAGTAGGCCCGCGCCGCCGCGGCACTTTCCCGTGGCGCGGCCGCCCGCACCGCCTGCCTTGGCGTACAATAGCGGGCTTGACTGGGCATCCTGCCGGGCGTATATGCCCTGGCGGGCCCGGCCCGACGCCCCGCCTCAGTCCGGCCGCCTTCCGACGCGGCCACCGTTCCCGTCCGCCTTATTCGCGGCATTTCGCTCGTTTCGCCTCAATTTGCCGTCCAGCACGCCATGACAATCGCCCGTACCGAAGACATCATTGCCGACATCCGTGCCGGCCGCATGGTCATCCTTGTTGACGAGGAAGATCGCGAGAATGAAGGCGACCTGGTGCTGGCTGCCGACTTCGTCACTCCGGAAGCGATCAACTTCATGGCCAAGCACGGCCGCGGCCTGATCTGCCTGACGCTGACCGCCGAGCGCTGCCGCCAGCTGGACCTGCACCCCATGGTCACCCGCAACGGCACCCAGCACGGCACCAACTTCACGGTGTCGATCGAGGCCGCCGAAGGCGTGACCACCGGCATCTCGGCCGCCGACCGTGCCCGCACCGTACAAGCCGCGGTGGCTCGCGATGCCAAGGCGGCCGACCTGGTCCAGCCCGGCCATATCTTCCCGCTGACGGCCCAGCCCGGCGGCGTGCTGATCCGCGCCGGCCATACCGAGGCCGGTTGCGACCTGGGCGCGCTGGCCGGCCTGACGCCCGCCGCCGTGATCTGCGAGATCATGAAGGACGACGGCACCATGGCGCGCCTGCCCGACCTGATCGAGTTCGCCCGGGAGCACGACCTGAAGATCGGCACCATTGCCGACCTGATCCATTACCGCAGCCGCACCGAGAGCATCATCGAGCGTGTCGGCGAACGCGATATGCAGACGCCGTACGGCACCTTCCGCAGCATCGCCTACCGCGACAAGCCGACCGGCCAGGCTCACCTGGCACTGGTGCGCGGGACGCCGGCGCCGGACAAGGAAACGCTGGTGCGCGTGCATGAGCCCTTCTCCGTGCTGGACCTGCTGGAAGTGAAGTCGACAACGCATTCGTGGAGCATCCCCGCGGCGATGCAGGCCATCGACCAGGCCGACAGCGGCGTGATCGTGCTGCTGAACTGCGGCGACACCGTCGAGCAGCTGTTCACGCAGTTCACGGCACTGGACGCGCCGCAGACCCGCCCCCGCCGCAAGCCGGACCTGCGCACCTATGGAATGGGCGCGCAGATCCTCAAGGATGTCGGCGTCGGCAAGATGCGCGTGCTGGCCGCCCGGCAGCGCATGCCCAGCATGACCGGCTTCGACCTGGAAGTGACGGGTTACCAGCCCATGAATGGCCAGGCCGACTAAGCCTTCCCGGACTAAGCTTCCCCCAATACCCCGGCCGCGGCGCCAAGCCGCCGCGGCGGCCCCGAAAACTGGAGAACTGAACAATGGATCACGGCTTCTACCCCAGCAACCTCGACGGTGAAGGCCTGCGTATCGGCATCGTGCAGGCCCGCTTCAACGAGCCGGTCTGCGCCGAACTGCTCGAAGCCTGCGTGGCCGAGCTGGAAAAGCTCGGCGTCGAAGGCGAGGACACCCTGGTGGTGACCGTGCCCGGCGCGCTGGAAGTGCCGCTGGCACTGCAGAAGATGGCCGAGAGCGGCCAGTTCGACGCGCTGGTCGCGCTCGGCGCGGTGGTGCGCGGCGAGACCTACCACTTCGAGCTGGTCTCGAACGAATCCGGCGCCGGCATCACCCGCGTCGGCCTGGATTTCAACGTGCCGGTCGCCAACGGCATCCTGACCGTCGATACTGACGAGCAGGCCCATGCCCGCACCCGCGAAAAGGGCCGCGACTGCGCCCGCGCCGCGGTGGAAATGGCCAACCTGGTCGATGCGCTGGACTCGCTGCGCGGCCAGGAAGACGATGAGGACGATGATGAGTGATACGTCCAACGCCCCCGAGAATGCGGGCGGCAATGACGGCGGCAAGCCCGCCGGCAATAACGCCGGCAACAAGCCCGCGGCCCGCACCGAAGCCAAGGCGCCGCCCAAGAGCGCGCGCCGCCGCTCGCGCGAGCTGGCGCTGCAGGGCCTGTACCAATGGCTGCTGAACCGCAACGACATCGGCGCGATCCAGGCCCACCTGCATGACGCGCAAGGCTTCAACAAGGCCGACCGCGAGCACTTCGACGCGCTGCTCAACGGCGCCGTGCGCGAAGAGGCCCGCCTGACCGCCGCGTTCGAGCCGTTCCTGGACCGCACCGTGGACGAGTTGTCGCCGGTGGAGCGCGCCGCGCTGCTGGTCGGCAGCTACGAGCTGGTGCACTGCATCGACATCCCGTACAAGGTCGTGATCAACGAAGCGGTCGAGCTGACCAAGACCTTCGGCGGCGTCGAAGGCTACAAGTACGTCAACGGCGTGCTGGACAAGCTCGCCGCCCAGGTGCGCGCGGCCGAGGTCGCGGCGCGCCGCTAAGGCGGGCACCGGCTGGTTTCCACGCCGGCCAGGACCTGACGAAACACCCGCCGCGGCGGGTGTTTTCGTTTAAACGTATTTTTTTCTGCTGATCGGGCTCCGCCCGCCTCTCCCTCTCGCCATGGACATGCAACGTCTTGCCACCGCCGCCCGCGTCGCCAACATCAATGCCTTCCACGTGATGGAACTGGCCAAGCAGGCCGCCGAGCTTGAGCGCGCCGGCCGCCATATCGTGCACATGGGCATCGGCGAGCCGGACTTCACCGCCGCCGAGCCAGTGGTGCGCGCGGCCGAGGCGGCGATGCGCCGCGGCGTCACGCAATACACCGGCGCGCTCGGCATCCACCCGCTGCGCGAGGCTATCGCCGGCTATTACAAGACCGCCTACGGCCTGGACATCCCGGCGCGCCGCGTGATCGTCACGGCGGGCGCTTCCGGCGCGCTGCTGCTGGCGTGCGCGGTGCTGGTCGAGATTGGCGCCGAAGTGCTGATGCCCGATCCCAGCTACCCGTGCAACCGCCACTTCGTCGCCGCCTTCGACGGCGCTGCGCGCATGATCCCGAGCGGCCCGGCTGAGCGCTTCCAGCTCACGGCCGCACAGGTCGAGGCCAACTGGAGCGCGCAGACCCGCGGCGTGCTGCTGGCCACGCCCTCCAATCCGACCGGCACCTCGATCCTGCCCGATGAGCTCGGCCGCATCCTGCAGGCGGTGCGCGCTCGCAACGGCTTCGCCATCGTCGACGAGATCTACCAGGGCCTGTCGTACGACGCGGCGCCGGTCTCGGCACTGAGCCTGGACGACAACGTGGTCACGGTGAACAGCTTCTCCAAGTATTTCAACATGACCGGCTGGCGGCTGGGCTGGCTGGTGGTGCCGGACGCGCTGGTCGAGGCCTTCGAAAAGGTCGCCCAGAACCTCTTTATCTGCGCCTCCGCCGTGGCCCAGTACGCGGCGCTCGCCTGCTTCACCCCCGAGGCGCTGGCCATCTACGACGAGCGCAAGGCCGAGTTCCGCCGCCGCCGCGACCTGATCGTGCCGGCGCTGGAGGCACTGGGCCTGCGCGTGCCGGTGCGCCCGGACGGCGCCTTCTACGTCTATGCCGACTGCCGCGGCGTCAACCACCCGGCCGCCGGCGACGCCGACCGGCTGACGCAGGCGATGCTGCAAGATGCGGGTGTGGTGATGGTGCCGGGGCAGGATTTCGGGCCGCATACCGCCAGCGACTACATCCGCATCTCGTATGCGACCTCGCGCGAGAACATCGAGGAAGCGATGACCCGGCTGGCGAGGCTGTTCCGCTGAGTCGCCAGCAGGCACCCAAGGGCGCCTGGCACACAAGAAAAAGCACCCCGCGGGGTGCTTTTTCATTCAGGGCCAGTCGCAAGCCTCAGGCGTTGTTCGAGCCGTTGCTGGCTTCCAGCTTCTCGGTCGGCGCGGCATGCTCGGCCGGAGCCTTGCCGTTGTCGCCCGCCTTGCCGTTGTCGGCCGGCGCCGCGCGCACGCCGATCAGCTGGCGCAGGCGGGCACGCTCGGCCAGCACCTTGGCGCCGTAGCCGCCATCGGTCGCCGTGGTGGCGCCGACGTAGTACTTCAGGCCGCCCTCGATCGAGCCGGCGCGGGCGATGCAGTCCTTCAGCACCAGCGCACCGATCTTGATATTGGCGTACGGGTTCAGCGCCGCGGCGACGCCGCCCACAGCCTCGTACTTGTCCTGGTGGACCTTGGTCATGACCTGCATCAGGCCCTGCGCGCCCACGCCGCTCTCGGCGTAAGGGTTGAAACTGGACTCGATCGCAATCACGCCCAGGATCAGCAGCGGGTCGATGCCGACCTCGCGGCCGGTCAGGTAGGCTGCCTTGACCAGTTGCGCGGTGGCCTGTGCCGCCACGCGGTACTTGCGGGCGATGTAGCCGGCCACGGCCGCCTGCTCGCGCGCGGTGCCGAGCGTGGCGGTATTGCGGGCGTCCGCCGCCACGCGCGTGACCGGGATCCGCTCGGCCAGGTGCGCGACTGACGGCACCTTGGCATTCGCCGCAAGGCCATACTCGTCCACGCCCGAAACCGTCGGCAGGCCGCCCTTGCCGCGTACCAGGCGAGCAGCCGCGGCGTCGGCCGACAGGGCCGGCACGGCTGCGCTGGCCACGGCCGGCGTGGCTTCCGCCGTCGGCATGGCGGCGGCGACCAGCACCGCCGGTGCTTCGTCGCCGGCCAGCAGTGCCGCCAGCGTGGTGCGCCATTCCTGGCTCAGCCACAGCGACACCGCCGAGACGACCGCTACCACGCCAAGGCTGTTCAGCGCGTACTTCAGCGTTGCGCGGCCACCGCGCAAGGCGCGGCCCGCGACCGGATGCGCGAGACGGACTTGCAATGCCCGACTCACTCCGGGTACCGGCTGCCGGAGGCGAACCTGCAAGGCGCGTCCGATGCCGGGAAGATGAAGGGTTTTCCAACCGCTCATGCTTACCTCCATCCGTTGCCCGCTTCGCATGCCAGACTGCGGCATACGCCCGATCTCAACGTACTCAAGTAAGGATGCCGCGCCGTCTAGCAGTGACAGCCAAGCATCTGTTGGCAGGCGCTCCCCATGCGCCCAACTGGAAACAGGGTCGACTCTGGGGGAGCCCACCCTGCCACGACTAATCTCGACAAACGCAAAACGCTCCGGCTCCCTGCCGGAGGCAACCGCCTCGGCCCGCTATTGCATCGGGCCGGTAACCTCGGTCTGTTCGATCTGACTGGAGCGAATCGTGCGATCCCCCCGCACTTTTTCTATGTGCACCCCTTGACACAAGGGTGAAATCTATGTTGCGACGCAACACTCCATCAGCAAGACCGGATTGTAGGAACGGTGTTATACCTCGTCAAGAATAAGAATAACGATTCACACTACTTTTGGTTATTTGTAACAAGCCTTATCTTGTCGTGCCCGCATCACTCGCGGACCCGCAAACGTAGTCCTGGCCTAGCCTTTCCGACTTTGACGCCTCGCTTGCGACGACAAAAAACTTACAATTTCCCCCACCCCGATTTGCTGATTTTTTTGCCGGGGCGCCGGTGTATGTGTATCGTCACCGACTTGGATGCCGCCTTGCGCCGGCCGCACACGGCCCGCGCCAAACCGAATTCACTATGCAATACAAAGACTTGCGCGACTTTATCGACCAACTCGAGCAGATGGGCGAACTTCGCCGCGTCTCCCGTCCGGTTTCGCCCGACCTGGAAATGACAGAGGTCTGCGACCGGCTGCTGCGTGCCGGCGGCCCCGCCGTACTCTTCGAGCGGCCCGCCGGCGCTGGGGCCGGTGACGGTATCTATAGCGTCCCGGTACTCGCCAATCTGTTCGGTACGACACACAGGGTGGCGCTCGGCATGGGCGCCGAATCGATGGAAGACCTGCGCGACATCGGCCGCGTCCTGTCAGCCCTGAAGGAACCTGAGCCGCCGCGCGGGCTGCGCGAAGCCGGCAAGCTGTTTACGCTCGCCAAATCTGTGTGGGATATGGCACCAAAGCGCGTCAGCAGCCCGGCTTGCCAGGAGGTGGTCTGGGAGGGCAATGACGTCGACCTGGCGCGCCTGCCGATCCAGACCTGCTGGCCCGGCGACGCCGCGCCGCTGATCACCTGGGGCCTGGTTGTCACCAAGGGCCCGCACAAGAAGCGCCAGAACCTGGGCATCTACCGCCAGCAGGTGATCGGCCGCAACCAGGTCATCATGCGCTGGCTGGCGCACCGCGGCGGCGCGCTCGACTTCCGCGAGCATGCGCTGGCCAACCCCGGCAAGCCGTTCCCGATCGCGGTGGCGCTGGGCGCCGACCCGGCCACCATCCTGGGCGCGGTGACGCCGGTGCCCGATACGCTGTCCGAGTACCAGTTCGCCGGCCTGCTGCGCGGCAGCCGCACCGCGCTGGCCGGCTGCGTGACGCCGACCCTGTCCGAACTGAGCGTGCCCGCATCGGCCGAGATCGTGCTGGAAGGCCATATCCAGCCGGACCCGAACCACCCGTCCGGCTACCAGCATGCGCTGGAAGGCCCGTTCGGCGACCACACCGGCTACTACAACGAGCAGGACTGGTTCCCGGTGTTCACTATTGACCGCATCACCATGCGGCGCGACCCGATCTACCACTCCACTTACACCGGGAAGCCGCCCGACGAGCCTGCCGTGCTGGGGGTGGCGCTGAACGAGGTGTTCGTGCCGCTGCTGCAGAAGCAGTTCCCGGAAATCACCGACTTCTACCTGCCGCCGGAAGGCTGCAGCTACCGCATGGCACTGGTGCGGATGAAAAAGCAGTACGCCGGCCATGCCAAGCGCGTGATGTTCGGGGTATGGAGCTTCCTGCGCCAGTTCATGTACACGAAGTTCATCGTCGTGGTCGACGACGATGTCGACGTGCGCGACTGGAAGGAAGTGATCTGGGCCATCACCACGCGCGTCGACCCCAGCCGCGACACGGTGCTGGTCGACAACACGCCGATCGACTACCTCGACTTCGCCTCGCCGGTGTCGGGCCTGGGTTCCAAGATGGGCATCGACGCCACCGACAAGTGGCCCGGCGAGACCACGCGCGAATGGGGTACGCCGATCTCCATGGACGCGGCGGTCAAGGCCAGGGTCGACACCATGTGGGAAAGCCTGTTCGACCGGCCGGCGGGCACCTGACCGGCAACCGTCTCCATCCCCGGCTATGATGTCACGCTGATGCCTGGGTGCCGCCCCAGGCGCCCGGGATTCCCATCGCCCATCATCCGATACCCGCGACAGACGGGCCCAAGGAGGAGACATGAGCAGCACTGCCCCATTGACCGAAGGGAACCTGATGTGGACGCCGTCCGAGGCGTTCCGCGACAGCAGCCAGATCGCCGCCTTCATGCGCTGGCTGCGCGCCGAGCGCGGCCTCGCCTTTGATGGCTACGACGGCCTGTGGCAATGGTCGGTTACCGAGCTGGAAGCCTTCTGGGACGCAGTGCGCGCCTACTTCGACGTCCGTTTCGACACGCCCGCGGCGCAGGTGCTGGACCGGCGCACCATGCCGGACGCGCGCTGGTTCGAGGGCGCCACGCTGAACTATGCGCAGCAGGTGTTCCGTCACGCCGGCACGGGCGCGGCGCGCGAGCGCACCGCCATCCGTTACGCGGGCGAGGCGCAGCCGCTGGCTGAACTCAGCTGGGCCACGCTCGAAGCGCAGGTCGCCTCGCTGGCGTATGCGCTGCGCCAGATGGGCGTGCAGCGCGGCGACCGTGTCGCCGGCTACCTGCCCAATATCCCCGCCACCATCGTCGCCTTCCTGGCCACCGCCAGCCTGGGTGCGGTCTGGTCCGGCTGCGCGCCCGACATGGGCCAGGTGGCGGTGATCGACCGCTTCCGCCAGATCGAGCCGAAGGTGCTGATCGCTGTCGACGGCTACCGCTACGGCGGCAAGGCCTACGACCGCGCGCCGGTGCTGGCGGACCTGGTATCCGCCCTGCCCTCGCTGACCGACCTCGTGCTGGTGCCGCAAGTCGGCGCCAGCGTTCCGGCGCTTTCCGGCGTACGCACCCAGGCATGGCCTGACGTGCTCGCGCACGACGTGCCGCTGGCAATCGAGCCGGTGCCATTCGACCATCCGCTGTGGATCGTCTATTCGTCCGGCACCACCGGCATGCCCAAGCCGATCGTGCATGGCCACGGCGGCATCGTCATCGAGCAGCTCAAGCTGATGGCGTTTCACAACAACCTCGGTGCGGATGACGTCTTCCACTGGTACAGCAGCAGCGGCTGGATCATGTGGAACGCGCAGGTTGCCGGCCTGCTCCTCGGCACCACCATCGCAATCTATGACGGCAACCCGGCCTGGCCCGATGCCGGCGTGCTGTGGCGCTTTGTCGACGATGCCGGCGTGACGATGTTCGGGGCCGGCGCGGCGTTCTTCACCAACTGCATGAAGGCGGGCATCGAGCCGGCGCGCATCGCTGACCTGTCGCGGCTGCGCGGCCTGGGCTCGACCGGCTCGCCGCTGCCGGTCGAGGCCTACGACTGGATCTACCGCCATGTGCGCGACGACATCTGGCTGGTGCCCATGTCGGGCGGCACCGACTTTGCCGGCTCGTTCGTGGCGGGCTGCCCGCTGCTGCCGGTCTATTCGGGCGAGATGCAGTGCCGCTGCCTGGGCGCCAAGGTGCAGGCGTTCGACGACAACGGGCAGGCGCTGATCGACCAGGTCGGCGAGCTGGTCTGCACCGAGCCGATGCCGTCGATGCCGCTCTTCCTGTGGGGTGATGCCGACGGCAAGCGCTACCGCGACAGCTATTTCGACACCTATCCCGGCGCCTGGCGGCATGGCGACTGGATCAGGATCACACCGCGCGGCGGCGCGGTGATCTACGGGCGTTCGGACGCCACCATCAACCGCCACGGCATCCGCATGGGCACCAGCGAGCTGTACCGCGTGGTGGAAGACCTGCCGGAAGTGCTCGACAGCATGGTGGTCGATCTGGAATACCTGGGCCGCGAATCCTATATGCCGCTGTTTGTGGTGCTGCGCGAAGGGCTTGTGCTCGACGAAGCCCTGCGCGACACCCTGCGCACGCGCATCCGCGAGGCGCTGTCATCGCGCCACGTACCCAACGAGATCGTGCAGGTGCCGGGCGTGCCGCGCACGCTGTCGGGCAAGAAGATGGAAGTGCCGATCAAGAAGCTGCTGCTCGGCCACGCGCCGGCCAGCATCGCCAACCGCGATGCCATGGCCAACCCCGATACGCTCGACTGGTACTTCGACTACGCCGCGCGTTTCCTGCAGGCGCGGCAGGCCGAGTCGGCCACGGCATCTGCCTGACAGGCAGCGGCAGGCAGCGGCAGGCAGCGGCGGCGGCCGCTAGAATTCGACGTCCAGTTCGCTGATCTCGTCGGGTTCGGCGCGCGCCGCCGCGATCCACTCCTGCAGTTCCGGCAACGCCAGGATCTGCTTGCAGTAGGAAACCGGCTCCGGGTCGAGCATCACGCCGTAGGTGACAAAGCGCGTCACCACCGGCGCGTACATGGCGTCGGCCATGGTGCGCGAGCCAAACAGGAAGGGTCCGCCGTAGCGCGTCAGGCACTCGGTCCAGATTGCCGTGATGCGGTCGATGTCCGCCTGCGCGCGCGACCACACCTTCATTCCCGGGAAATTCCCCTTCAGGTTCATCGGCAGCGCCGAGCGCATCGCTGCAAACCCGGAGTGCATCTCGCCGCAGATGGCGCGGCAGTGCGCGCGCGCGGCGCGGTCCTCGGGCAGCAGGCCGGCCTTGGGACGGATCTCGTTCAGGTATTCGGCGATGGCGAGCGTGTCCCATACCGTCACGCCCTGATGGCGCAGGCAGGGCACCAGGATCGACGGCGACAGCAACAGGATTTCGGCGCGGGCGGCAGCGTCGTCGGGCGGGACCAGCACTTCCTCGAACTCCAGACCGGCAAATCGCGCCAGCAGCCAGCCGCGCAGCGACCACGACGAATAGGTCTTGCTGCTGATGGTGAGTGTGGTCTTGCTCATCACGCCTCCTTAGCGGCGCACTTGGACGGTGCACCGTGCGGCACCATGCGGCACCATGCGGCACCAGTCTGATGCCTGCGCCCCGGCACACATCACGAGACGATGCCACGCCGGTGCGGCGGGCGCAGCTTGCACAACTTTGGGCCTGCATCGCTACCTTGCGCGTGGCACCGCGCAAAGCGCATGCCAGGCGCGCGCAAATGGCATATATATTGCGGCAGGGGGACACCAGAACGGGAGCCCAGCCATGCTGTATTACGCGTACCAGGCCTACGCGGACATCATACTGCCGGCATGCACGCTGGCGGAACTGGCCGCGGCAACGCTGGCCGCCCATCCCAGGGCGAGCGGCTTCGATACCATACGCACGCTGCGCGCCGCGTGCGAGATCGTCGCGCTCGGGCGCCTGACGCACCATCGGCCCGACTTCGGCATCGACAGCGCGATGGTCGCCGGCCAGCCGGTGCCGGTCACCGAGGAAGTGGTGCTGCGCACGCCGTTCTGCTCGCTGCTGCACTTCCGCCGCCAGGGCATCGGCGGCCAGCCGCGCGTGCTGCTGGTCGCGCCGATGTCCGGCCACTTTGCCACCTTGTTGCGCGGCACTGTGCAGACCATGCTGGCCGACCACGACGTCTATATCACCGACTGGCACAATCCGCGCGATATCCCGCTGGTGGCCGGACGCTTCGGCTTCGATGAATTCGTGCACCACCTGATCCACTTCCTGCAGGCGCTCGGCGGCGGCACGCACGTCGTGGCGGTGTGCCAGCCTACCGTGGCCGCCCTGGCGGCGGCGGCCATCATGGCCGAGGACGGCGATCCCGCCCAGCCGCCCAGCCTGACCCTGATGGCCGGCCCGATCGACGCGCGCGTCAACCCGACCAGGGTCAACGAACTCGCGACAAGCCAGCCGATCGACTGGTTCGAGCGCACGCTGATCGGCATGGTGCCGCTGCGCTTCGCCGGCGGCATGCGGCGCGTTTACCCTGGCCATGTGCAGTTGCTGGCATTCATGAGCATGAACCTGGAGCGCCATGAGCAGGCATTGCGCGAGCTCTACGCGTATCGCGAGCGCGGCGAGCACGACAAGGCCGACGCCATCCGCGACTTCTATATCGAATACTTCGCCACCATGGACCTGACGGCAGAGTTCTACCTGGAAACCGTCAGCCTGGTATTCCAGCGTTTCCTGCTGGCGCAGGGGCTGCTCGACGTTGCCGGACGCCGCGTGTGCACGCGCGCCATCCGCCGCACCGCGCTGCTCACGGTCGAGGGCGAGCGCGACGACATCTGCGCCATCGGCCAGACCATGGCCGCGCAGGACCTCTGCCCGAGCCTGCCGCCTTATATGCGCATGCATCACGTGCAGACCGGGGTCGGCCATTATGGCGTGTTCAACGGCAAGCGCTGGGAGGCGCAGGTGTACCCGCTGGTGCGCAACACCATCTACACGAGCAACTGAGCCTTCGGCCTGCCCACGGCCTGGCATCGCGCTGGCTTATCATGGCGGCTGCTCGCGCCGGCGTGGCGCCCAGGACCAACATGCCATTGCTTCCGACTCAAGACTTTCAGGGCCAGTCGCTGGTCCGGATCGGCGACGCCGACGACTTCCTGCTGCTCGCCCCGCAATATGGCGGGCGCCTGGTGCGCTGGGTGCACCGCGGCGACGACATTCTCTACTGGCCCGACAACGCAGACTGGAGCCGTCCGGCCAAGGTGCGCGGGGGCAATCCGCTGCTGTTCCCGTTTATCGGCCGGCACTTCGTGGATGGCGCCGCCGGGCAGTGGCGCGACCGGCAAGGCGCCGTGCACACGCTGGCCCAGCATGGCTTTGCGCGCGACCTGCCATTCGAGGTCGGAGCCATCGATGCAGCCGGTTCGATCACCATGACGCTGCGCGACAGCGCCCAGACGCGGCCGGGCTTCCCCTATGACTTCGTGTTCGACGTGGTGTACGCGCTGCTGCCCGACGGGATGGAGGTGACGCTGCGCACCACCAACACCGGGAACCAGCCGCTGCCCTGCTATCCCGGCCACCACTTCTACTTTGCGCTGCCGCAGGCGCAGCGTGCCGCGTCGACGCTGGCCTTACCACCGGCCGATCGCGTGCGCCAGTTGCCCGACGGCGCGCCGGGCCCGGCCGAAGCGGGCGAGCCCGCCTACCGGCTCGACGATCCGCACCTGCAGGACACCTACCACGTCTTCCGCGGCGCTGCCGGCGCCATGCTGTCGATGCCGGCGCGCACCGTCGCCTTCGAACTCGAAGTTGCCGACAGCGTGCGCTGGCACGCGGTTACCACTTGGTCGGAAAGCGAACAGTCTGATTTCTATTGCGTGGAACCGTGGGTGGGACTGCCCGACGCGGTCCACCACGGGCAGGGACTGCGCTGGCTGGCACCGGGCGAGTCGGAAAGCGCCGTGTGCCGCCTGCGCGTGTCTGGCTGAGCCGGAACGCCCGGGCGGCGGCTCAGTGCTCGAAATCCAGCCCGCCGATCAGGATGGCCGGATCCGTCTGCGACAGCGAGCCAAAATCGATGCCACGCGGCTCCTGCCACGCGCGCAGCTTGCCCGGCAGCGCCGCCAGATAACCGGCAAAGCGCGCCTCACCACCGGCGGCAAACAGACGCTGCACCTCCAGCCCGTCCCACGCCAGTGTGACATCGAGCGGATGCGCATGGCGCCGCAATTCCGCCGGCCCGTCCCCCGTCATGCGCAGGCGCGGCGGGCGGTTCGGGGCCTCGGCGGGCAAGGCATGCAGCTGCACGCGCCGGTGCTGCCTGCCGATGGCATCCACGATGCGGGGCAGGCATTCCGCTTCAAAGCGGGCGTAGAAGTCCGTGGTCAAGGTGGGGGCGTCCTGACGTTGCGAGTCGTAGGCGCCGGTGGCCTTACGGGGGCTCGCCGGCGGTGCCAGCCACTATACGCCGCCGCGCACCGCAGCGGACGAAGCTTAGCCCCGGCGACAACGCCCAGCGCCATTCTCCGGACGTATAGTCGCCATGCCCGCCTTGCACTTCGGTCTCCGATTGATTTGCCTTTGCGGTATGCTGCTCATTTCGGCATTAGCGCCCTGGCTTTCCTTGTGCTCCAAATGTGAGACTTGGGCGCCGCACGGCAGTGCGTCTTGTAGGCGGCGCGAGGGTTTCAAGAATGCCGATGAACCGTCGCATGGAAGGGGAGACCGACAGGATGGCTGTCATCGCCATGGTGGGAACCGTTTTTTACTTTTGGAGGTTTGCAAGCCGGCGGGCGGCAATTCTGTTGGTAGCGTTCCTCGCCATAGGCTTCGTAGCGTTCTGGACCAACGGTAACGGCAGGCAGTGCGACGGCAAGACTTGGTTCTGTGACCTCGTTCCAGACAGCGCCAAGGTAGTAGTTGCTGCACCCCAAGAGCCTGAGCCATGTCCCGTGGAAGAGCCGATTACCACCCGAGTATTCCAGAGCGACGCGGCCGACGCTGAATTCCACCGCCTGATTCAGAACGGCGTTTGCCAGCAGATTGCAATAGACCGGGTCGCAAAAGGCTGGAAGGCACCATACGATCCAGAATACGAGTCATTGCTTCGCAAGTGACTTATATAAGGCCGGTCCGTCCGGCGACGGGCAAATGCGATGAGAGAGCACAGGCATACCTCAAGGCAGAGGCTGAACTCTGCCTCAATGACCAGTATCAGTACGTAGCCTCCAATCTTGCCAATACGTCCGGCATGGACCGGCCGCGGAATCATGCTAGAATCCGCTCCCAGTTAGCCAAGGCGGGCGTCGTATAATGGCTATTACCTTAGCTTCCCAAGCTAAAGACGTGGGTTCGATTCCCATCGCCCGCTCCACCTCAAGTCGAGACAAGCCGCCTTTGCCACCGTTGACACTGTTACGGTGATCTGCCCGGCGGCTTTTTTGTTGCCATGCTTCCCCAAGACCTCAGCACCGGACCGACGCCGGCTGATGACGCCACGCCGGTCGATAACGCCCAGCAGCCGTCCGCCCCTTCCCCTGCCGATCCCGAAGGCGTCGCGCATCCGCGCCGCATCCGCTCATTCGTGCGCCGTGCCGGGCGGACGTCGACCGGTCAGCAGCGCGCTATCGACGAAGTCGGCCCGCGCATGCTGGTGCCGTACGCGCCGCAGCCGCTGGACTGGGAAGCCACATTTGGCCGCCAGGCGCCGTCGATCCTGGAGATCGGCTTCGGCATGGGCGAGACCACCGCGCATATCGCTGGCTTGCGGCCGCAGGACAACTTCCTGGGCTGCGAGGTGCATGAGCCTGGCGTTGGCGCCCTGCTCAAGCTGATCGACGAGCGCGGCCTGGACAATGTCCGCATCCTGCAGCACGACGCGGTCGAGGTCGTCGCCCATATGCTGACCGACGACAGCCTGGACGGCGTGCATATCTATTTCCCGGATCCGTGGCACAAGAAGCGCCATAACAAGCGCCGGCTGGTGCAACCGCCGCTGGTCAAGCTGCTGGCGGCGCGGCTGAAGCCGGGTGGCTATATCCATTGCGCGACCGACTGGGAAGAGTACGCGCACCAGATGGTCGAAGTGCTGGCGGGCGAGCCGTTGCTCGAAAACACCTCCAGCGCGCCGGGCGGCTTTGCCGAGCGGCCGGACTACCGGCCGGTGACCAAGTTCGAGCGGCGCGGCGTGCGGCTCGGGCATGGCGTGTGGGACGTGGTGTTCCGCAAGCCTGCCTGAACGCGGTCGCAGGGCACAAACAAACAAAAAAGCGTGGCAAGTGCCACGCTTTTTTGTTGTCCGGATGTTCTCCCCGCTTATGCGTGCCAGGACACCAGGCCGGAGTAAGCCGTGAACAACACCACGATGCCGAACGCAATGCGATACCACGCAAACGGCTTGAAATCGTGCGTGGCAACAAAACGCAGCAGCCAGCGCACGCACAGGAACGCGGACAGGAAGGCAAAGACAAAGCCGACCGCGAAGATGCCGAGGTCGTCGGCATTCAGCAGCGCGCGCGCCTTGTACAGTTCATAGACGGTCGCACCGAAGATCACCGGGATCGCCAGGAAGAACGAGAACTCGGTCGCCACCTTGCGCGACAGCCCGAACAGCATGCCGCCGATAATGGTGGCGCCCGAGCGCGAGGTGCCAGGCACCAGCGCAAAGCACTGCGCCAGGCCCACCTTGAGGGCATCGCCCCAGTTCAGGTCGTCGACCGATTCGATGCGCGGCGCGCCCGCCTTGGCCGCTTCCAGCAGCGCATTGCCCTGTGGATGCGAGACCGTGCCGCGGCGCGCGTCACGCCATTCGGCCAGCAGGATCACCACGCCGCCGACAATAAAGGCCAGCGCCACCGAGATCGGGTTGAACAAGTGGGCCTTGATCCATTTGCCGAAGATAAAGGCCAGGATGATCGCCGGCGCGGAGGCGATCACGACATTGATGGCAAAGCGCTGCGCCTTCGGCTCCGAACCCAGGCCGCGCACCACGCTGCCGATGCGTGCGCGGAATTCCCAGCAGACCGCCAGGATGGCGCCGAACTGGATCACGATCTCGAAGATCTTGCCCTTCTCGTCGTTGAAGTCGAGCAGTTGGCCCGCCAGGATCAGGTGGCCGGTACTCGAGATGGGAAGGAACTCGGTCAGTCCTTCGACAATGCCGAGGATCACGGCTTTCAGGGCAAGTGCGATGTCCATGCGGAATGGAGAAACGTTGTCATCGGCGTTGCCCGGCATGCGCCGGACCGCCTGGATTGTTGTTCGAGCGCCCGGATACCCGAAGGCAGATCAGGGACGGTTGACCTTGACGTTGATGCCGTCAGGCAAAACAGTGATTGTACCGGGCTCGACTTGCGTGCCGGCAACCCGCAACTGGTCTTCGCGGAAGGTATAGAGCGGATAGCCCTGCAGCAGCTGCTCGGCCAGGATGCCGCCCAGCGCGTTGAACTGACGCGAAAACTGTGCAGGCATGCCCTGCACGTCGAAGCGCTGCACCTCGGGGTCCTGCAGCACCACCGAGCGCGTGAGCGCGTCGTAGCGCAGCCCGCTGTCCAGCGCGAAGCGCCCCGTCAGCGCCTGGCGGAAGAACAGCTTGTTGTCGATGACGGCATCGAACTGTACGTTGACGCGGTTGCGCACCGAGTCCAGCGTCAGCTGCGGATTGGTGAGCTGGATATCGAACAGCTCCATATAGCGCTTGTTGAACGGGAACTTGCGCTCCAGCGCAGCCTGCAGCTGGCTTTGCGAGAACGTGTACTCGTTGCGGAACGCGCCGCAGGCGGCGAGGCCGGCGGCCAGCGCGGCCGCGCCAGCGACGGCCAGCCAGCGCCGTCGGGAAGTCCGGATCATGTTGCCTCCGATTTCAGGAGTTGAGGGCGGGCGTACCGGCATGGTGGCCGGCGTCACCCGCGCTAGCCGGGCCGGACAGGCGTGGCCTGCGGCGCGGTCAGGATTTCGAGTCGGGTCAGCCAGTGCAGCGCGGCTTCGCGCGAGTCGCCGCACATTTCCGCCGAAGGCTTCAGGCCGGCGCAGAACGCCGGCCGGTCAGGGCGGCCGAACACCGCGCAACGCATGTCGGGCAGCAGCTGCGCGCACGGCACGCCCGCTGGCTTGCCGTCAGGCATGCCCGGCAGGGCCGAGGCGATCGACGGGGCAATGCAACAGGCGCCGCAGCCAGCGCGGCAGGAAAGGTGTGACCGGCAACTCATCGCAATGGTTCAAGGGTGCGGCGGCGTGCCCAGGCAAGCCAGGCGGCTGACATCAAGGCGCCATTGTGCCCCAAGGGCCGCCATCGGCCTGTAAGAAAAGGAAAGCGCCGCGTGCGCGGTCGGTGCGCCATATGCGCCACTGGCATCACATGTCTCGGATTCGCCTCGGTGTGTACCCTAGCCCGCCCCGGCCGCGCTTGACCCTCATGGGGTGCTACCCTACATTACTGACCCACAAGTTATTAACATTCCGCCCCGCCCCACCGTGCCCCGCAGTCCTCGCAAGACCTTCGTGAAAACTCCCGCCGATCCGCACAAGGACGCCGATGTACCGCGCTGGAGCCGGCGCAAGGCCGCGCGCCCGCAGGAACTGGTGGCGGCGGCGCTCGACCTGTTCGTGGAGCGCGGCTACGCGGCCACGCGCCTGGAAGACGTGGCGGCGGCCGCGGGTGTGTCCAAGGGCACGGTCTACCTGTACTTTGCCAACAAGGAAGAGCTGTTCAAGTCCGTGGTGCGCGCAAACCTGGTCCCGGCCCTGTCGCGCGGCACCGAGCTGGTCGACCGCTACGAGGGCAGCACGCCGGAACTGCTTCGCGAACTGCTGCGCGGCTGGTGGGGCCTGATCGGCGCCACGCCGGTGGCGGGGCTGACCAAGCTGATCATGGCCGAGTCGGCCAACTTTCCGGACATCGCCCGTTTCTATAACGAAGAGGTGGTGGTGCCGGGCGACGAGCTGTTCGCCAGGGTGCTGGCGCGCGGCGCGGCGCGCGGCGAATTCCGCCCGATGCCGGCCAACCCCACCACCACGCTGATTTGCGCCCCGCTGATGTTCCTGATGCTGTGGCAGCGGTCACTGCGTGCCACCTCTGGAAAAGACCTCGACCCCGAGATCTTCCTTGACCAACTGCTCGACACACTGCTGTTCGGCCTGACCACTGGCGAGGCGCGCGAGCGCCCGCTGCCCCCGCAGCAAGGCCCCTACATATGGGAGCGCATCCGCGACGAGATGCTGGCGCAACGCGCCGAGGATGCGGATAGCAGCGCGGACGGCGATGCCGCCAACGACCCGGGCGCGCGTCCGGCGGAACCAATATGAAACGAAAGACCCTGCTGATCGCCATGGCCTGCGCCCTCGTGGTGCTGAGCGCCGTGGCCGCCGTGCGCAAGGCCGGCAGCGCGCGCCAGCCGCAGCCGCCCGCACAGGCCGCAGCGAACGTGGTGGAATTCCTGCAGACCGATCTCATCAACGTGGGCCGGCAGGACCTGCAGGTGTCGCTGCCGCTGTCGGGCAGCCTGCGCGCGCTGAACCAGGCGTCGGTCAAGGCCAAGGTCTCGGGCGAGGTACAGCAGGTGCTGGTGCGCGAAGGCGAACCGGTGCGCGCCGGCCAGGTGATCGCGCGCATCGACCCGACCGAATACGAGGCCAGGTTGGCGCAGGCCCGCGGGCAGATGCTGGCGATGCAGGGCCAGTTCCAGAATTCGCGCCAGACCTGGGAGCGCAACCGCGAGCTGGTCGGCAAGGGCTTTATCTCGAAGACCGCGTTCGACAAATTCCAGTCCGACCTCGACGTGGCCCGCGCCAATCTCGATGCCGCCCAGGGCGGCCTGGCGGTGGCGCAGAAGGCGCTGGCCGACACCGTGGTCAAAGCCCCGCTCGACGGCATGGTCGCCGCGCGCGCGGTGCAGCCGGGCGAGAAGGTGTCGCCCGATACGCGCCTGGTCGACGTGGTCGACCTGCGCGTGCTGGAACTGGAGGCGCCGGTGCCCATGGCCGACGTGGCGCGCGCCAGCGTCGGCCAGGCGGTCGAGCTCGACGTGGAAGGCCCCGGGCGCTTTACCGGCAAGCTGGTGCGGATCAACCCGGCCGTCATGCAGGGCACGCGCAGCATCATGGTCTATGTCCGCGTGGAGAACCGCGACACCAGGCTGCGCGCCGGCATGTTCGCGCGCGGCGCACTGGTGCTGGGCCAGCGCTCCGGCGTGGTGGCCGTGCCCGCTTCGGCAGTACGCATGGAAGGCGAGCGTGCCTTCGTCTACGCCATCGACAAGGACGTGCTGGCCGAGCGCCCGGTGCAGCTGGGCGTGCGCGATGAAGGCAGCGGGCTGGTGGAGATCGTCTCCGGCCTCGACGCCGGCACCGAGATCGTGCGCAGCAACCTCGGCACGCTGCGCAGCGGCAGCCAGGTGCGGCGCGTGAAGGCCTGACGACGTAAAGGCCTGACGTTTAGCGACGAAACGGAACGCGCCCATGTGGTTCACTCGCCTGTCCATTCGCAACCCCGTGCTGGCCACCATGATGATGATGGCCTTCATCGTGGTCGGGCTGTTCTCTTACCAGCGCCTGCCGGTCGATCAGTTTCCCGACATCACCTTCCCGGTGGTCGTGGTGCAGACCGAATACCCGGGCGCCGCGCCGGAATCGGTCGAATCCGACGTCACGCGCAAGGTCGAGGAGATCGTCAACACCATCTCCGGCATCGACGAGATTTTCTCGCACTCGTACCAGGGCACCTCGGTCGTCGTCATCAAGTTCGACTTGAGCGTCGATGTCGGCCAGGCCGCGCAGGACGTGCGCGACAAGATCGCGCT
>NZ_JAGIQA010000129.1 GCF_017814975.1 Cupriavidus consociatus | reverse complement strand
GGCGAAGACATCGAGATGCTGCGCGATTCCGTGCGCACGTGGGCCCAGGCCGAACTGGCCCCGCGCGCCGGCGAGATCGACCGCACCGACCAGTTCCCGATGGACGCCTGGAAGAAGATGGGCGACCTCGGCGTGCTCGGCATCACCGTGGCCGAGGAATACGGCGGCGCCAACATGGGCTACCTGGCGCACATGATCGCGATGGAAGAGATCAGCCGCGCGTCGGCGTCGGTGGGCCTGTCGTACGGCGCGCATTCGAACCTGTGCGTGAACCAGATCCACCGCAACGGCACGCCGGCGCAAAAGGCGAAGTACCTGCCGAAGCTGGTCTCGGGCGAATGGATCGGCGCGCTGGCGATGAGCGAGCCCAACGCGGGTTCGGACGTGGTCAGCATGAAGCTGCGCGCCGAATTCAAGGGCGACCGCTACGTGCTGAACGGCACCAAGATGTGGATCACCAACGGCCCGGACTGCGACGTGCTGGTGGTTTACGCCAAGACCGAGCCCGAGCTGGGCGCACGCGGCATGACCGCCTTCATCGTCGAGAAGGGCATGAAGGGCTTCTCGGTGGCGCAGAAGCTGGACAAGCTGGGCATGCGCGGCTCGCACACCGGCGAGCTGGTGTTCGAGGACGTGGAAGTGCCGGCCGAGAACATCCTCGGCGCCGAGAACAGCGGCGCCAGGGTGCTGATGAGCGGGCTCGACTACGAGCGCGCGGTGCTGTCGGGCGGCCCGGTCGGCATCATGCAGGCGTGCATGGACGTGGTCACGCCGTATATCCACGACCGCAAGCAGTTCGGCCAGAGCATTGGCGAGTTCCAGCTGATCCAGGGCAAGGTGGCGGACATGTACACCACGCTGCAGGCGGCGCGCAGCTACCTGTACACGGTCGGCAAGAACCTGGACGCGCTCGGCAGCGACCACGTGCGCCAGGTGCGCAAGGACTGCGCCGCGGTGATCCTGTACACGGCCGAGAAGGCCACCTGGATGGCGGGCGAGACCGTGCAGATCCTGGGCGGCAACGGCTACATCAACGAGTACCCGGCCGGGCGCCTGTGGCGCGACGCCAAGCTGTACGAGATCGGCGCGGGCACCTCGGAGATCCGCCGCATGCTGATCGGCCGCGAGCTGTTCGCGGAAACGATGTAA
>NZ_JAGIQA010000128.1 GCF_017814975.1 Cupriavidus consociatus | reverse complement strand
AATTATCGGGTTGTAAATACGGCTCCAGGAGCGTGACGATCAACTGGGCCATCTCGTCGAGTGTGCCGGTGCCAGGCAGTGGCTCCCAACGCCCACTGTGGGTACGAAAGGCGGCGCCATAGCGTTGGCGGCCGAGCTCGGTCAGCCGAGCCACCACGCTCGGCTCTTCGTCGTCCAGACGTTTGATCAGCAGATGGCGCCCGTAGGCTTGCGTGATGATCTGCTCATGGCCGAGCAGGGTGCGTAGTTGCCGCTGCAATTCGGCAGCGTAGTGTTTGGCGGGTAAAGCTGGCATGTCGATCCTCGATTACGATGCGCCGGTTTGCAGTGGATAGCCCCGGAAACTCCATTTGAACGGGCGTGCTACCTGATTGTGTGCGCGGACAAACTGGTCGGTGCGCTCGCGCAGGTGCGTGGTGCTGGTGTGACTTGCATTGCGCAGCACCCGGCGCGTGTAGCGGGCAAACCAGAGTTCGATCTGATTGACCCAACTGGCGTGCAACGGCGTGAAGTGGAAGTGAAACCGCCCGTCGTGCCGCGCGTTGAACGCCTGCCAGACGGCTTCGGCGCGATGCGTGTTGAGGTTGTCCCACGCCACGTGCACCTGCTTGTCTGCGTACGCGCTTGCCACGCGCTCCATGAAGGCCACCAAATCGTCCTGGGTGCGCCGCTCGCGGCATTCTGCCAGCACCTGTCCGGTATGCACATCCAGCGCGGCAATCAACGCCTGGGTACCGTGACGAATATATTCAAACTCACGCCGACGCAATCGCCCCGGCGCGGGCGCGCGTCCCGGGTAGCTTGCGCTCGATGGCTTGAATGCCAGTCTTCTCGTCGATACTGAGCACCACTGCGTTGCGAGGCGCCTTGCGATACAGCTTGCAAATCCCGTTGACCTTCTCGCGAAAGGCCGGATCGGGGCTGTGTAGCCATTGCTGGACCCGGTGCGGACGCACGTCGCCGGCCTGCAGAATGCGCTGTACCTGGCTGCGGCTGATTTGCCCGACGACGCCGCGCTCCACGGC
This sequence comes from Cupriavidus consociatus, assembly GCF_017814975.1. GTDB lineage: Bacteria > Pseudomonadota > Gammaproteobacteria > Burkholderiales > Burkholderiaceae > Cupriavidus > Cupriavidus consociatus. The sequence continues at coordinate 162 of NZ_JAGIQA010000128.1, read as the reverse complement.
GCGCGCCACAATCTCGTCGAGCGTAGGTGTGACCCGCCCCTCGGGTTCCTGCGTTTCACACGCCAGCGCGATCAACTGTAGTCGCGCTTCGTGGGTGATGGTTGCCGGGCGGCCACTGCGCTCGCCCTCACGAATGCCTTGGGCACCTTGCTGAGCAATGCG
>NZ_JAGIQA010000127.1 GCF_017814975.1 Cupriavidus consociatus | reverse complement strand
CGATCATCATGCCGGCATACGTCGCCCGGATTTCGCTGGCGAGGTAATACGGTGAGAGCTCAATGTCGCTGGTAACCGCTGGAGCATTGAGAATCTGTTTCAGCGGCTGGAATCGGTGCTCAACAGCGAGATTCGTTCGTTGAGTCAGCCGCGCGCGCTGGCTCCAACTCGCCGGGGCTCGGATTGCGGCCGTGCTCGCGCACGATGAAGACGCTGCCGCGACGCTGCCAGCCGGCAAGGATCGCCCGGGTGCTGAAGTTGCGATCGGCGATCCACAATTCGCCAGCTTGGGCCGATTCGAGCGATGGCCCGCTCTTGAGCATGGGCATCTTCACAGGGCACCAGATCGACGATCATCGCCGTATCCGGGTCATAAACCACCAATGACTGTCCTGGCAAGGCCGCGCCCCGAAACCCACGCAATGGTTTCAGGCGCTTTTCGCTCGCCGGCAAATGGCTGCCATCCACGATGCGCAGGCGATAGCCGTCCACTGAGGGCGGCTGCTTGCGCAACATCGGTTGCACGACCGGCCCCAGACGCCGCGCGCTGCCTTGCACCAAGGCACGAACCAGTCCCGTTCGGTCCGGCTGATCTTGTCGTACAGCGCGGTGATGGAAACGGGCAGCGTCGGACTGGCCTTGGCTGCCGCATGCACCGACGGGCGCAGCCCTACGGCCACCAGCGACATGATTTCCAACCGTCGTGGAGAACAGTAGCTCTCGCGTGTACTGCGTTTCCCGCTCCTGCTCGAACAACTCATCGATCCAGGCCGGATCGAGGGCGCGTTGCAACCCCAGGCGCGCCATCACGCTGATCGGGCTGTGTTCGATAAAGCGTTCCACTACTGCGTCCAGTACCACGCCACTGACTCCGTCTTCGGTTCGAGGACACGGAGCTTGCCCTATTCTTCATCACCTTGAAAGGGGTGGCTCTTAGAATCTGTTTCAGCGGCTGGAATCGGTACTCAATAGTTGTTCATCGGGTGAGCCAGACCCCGAAGGATGAAGCGGGCTTACGGTCCATGCGTTGCGATGGAATGGGCATAAGATGGCGTCTGGTAACGGCAACGAGGTCGGCTTTCGCTTGGTGCCCCGAGCCTGTTCAATAGTTGGACCCGCAGCCCTGCGAGCACCCCGAATTGCGACCACGGGTGGTGACACCCCGGAACGCGCCTAGTACAACATCCCGTAAGTAGGTTGAATAATTAATCGCCTCCGATATCATGTCGGGATGAGCCGAGGTCGACATG
>NZ_JAGIQA010000126.1 GCF_017814975.1 Cupriavidus consociatus | reverse complement strand
CGCCTCATTCATGCAGCCAGGCGTTGGTTTTCGGCGCCTGGCTTGATACCGGTGGGCACGGCAATCTCGCGCTCTGGATTGAGCGTGACCGTGTCGATTGGCGACCAGTCTCGAGTGTTGCATGACCAGCGACGCGGGTTGCGCTCACGGGCCTGAACATACAGCACGTGGCGCGCGGCGAGAATCTTGTCGTCTTGACCGGCGTGGCGCTGTGCCGGGCTCACGTAGCGGATGCCGCTGTGCCGGTGCTCATGGTTGTACCAGTAGACGAAGTGCGCCGCCCACGTACGCGCCGCAGTCAGATCGGCAAAGCCCTTGGACGGGAACTCAGGCCGGTACTTGGCCGTGCGGAAGAGGCTTTCCACGAAGGCATTATCGTCGCTCACCCGCGGACGTGAGTACGAAGGCTTGACGCCTAGCCAGTGCAACATCGCCAGCACCGTGGTGGCCTTGAGCGTGGCACCATTGTCTCCGTGCAGCACCGGCTTTGCCGCCATGGCATGAATGTTCTCGGCCAGCGCCGTGCGCTTGACGAGATGCGCCGCGTGGTCGGCGTCGTCGCGATCGTGGACCTCGAAGCCCACGATCTTGCGGCTGTACACGTCCAGTATCAGGTACAGGTAAAACCAGCGCCCAGCGACCTCGGCGGGCAAATAGGTCATGTCCCAGCACCACAGTTGGCGCGGCGCCGTGGCCACGTGCGTGGTGGGCGGACGGCTCTGGCGCGGTGCCTTGGCACGTCCTCGATGCCGGGTCTGTCCATGTGCGCGCAGCACTCGACCAAAGCTCGATTCGCTGGCCACGTAGACACCCTCATCGGCCAGCATGGGCACGATGCGCGCCGGCGGCATGTCGGCGAAGCGCGGCTCATTGGCGACGGCCAGAATGCGTTCGCGCTCCTCAATGCTCAGCGCGTGCGCCGGCGTGGGCCGGACGGCCCCGGGGCGCCGGTCGCCGACCACCAAGCCATCGTGGGCCTTCCAGCGTTGCAGCGTGCGCACGGTTATGCCTGCTACCTCGCAGGCCAAGCGCAGGCGAGCACCGCCTGCGTGAGCGGTTTCGATATGGCGGACCATCGTGTGGCGATCTTCCAGGCCGATCATGCGTCCTCGTCCTTGTCCTTCGGAAAGATGCCCTCGAGCTTTTTTGAGAGTATCAGCAGGGCAGCGGCTTCGGCCAGGGCCTTCTCCTTGCGGCGCAGCTCGCGCTCGAGTTCCTTGATGCGGCGCCGATCGGCCTTTGTCTCACGATGGGTGGCGCGCGCATCCTCGGGC
>NZ_JAGIQA010000125.1 GCF_017814975.1 Cupriavidus consociatus | reverse complement strand
CCAGTTGATCGTCACGCTCCTGGAGCCGTATTTACAACCCGATAATTATTAAAGCTATTTGAGGGATGTTGTACTAGTGCCGTTGGTGTTGCTATGCCGGAACGCATCCATATCGCAATGGTCGATAGTCTCCCGATGCCCGAAGATGAAACACTACGAAACGTAGTCTGTTCAACAGGATTGTTCGGTCCGGATACGGTTGGATTGACACTGGGATACGCCATATTGATTGCGGAAGGTCATGCTACACGGCGCTTGCTCACACATGAGTTCCGGCATGTTCGGCTGGTTCAATTGAGAAATTTCTCCTCGCATACCTCGCCGAAATCGCGACCTTTGGCTATTTTGATGCACCGCTTGAAATCGACGCGCGCGACCACGAACTGCCTTGAGACGGAAGATTCGCCCCGCGGGCATGGCGAAATAATAATGGCCACGTCTATCCCACCTCATTACACCCAACTCCTGGCGCCCGTGCTTCGCAGAAAGTCGTTTACGGTCAAGGACATAGCGGATGGGGTTGTAAACTCTTTCGGAATGTCGTTCACTCTTGCAATTTGGGCGGCACATGCAGCGAGAGGCAACGAGTTGGGCAGCAGCAGAATTCAAGGACATTGACTTGGGCGACCAGCGCCTGAACAAGCGGGCGGTGCTGCTAGCGGAGCGGCTCGCAGAGAAGCCGACGGCAAGCATACCCAGCGCATGCGGCGGTTGGGCGGAAACGGCTGCGGCGTACCGCTTCCTGGCTCAGGATGAACTGGACTGGCGCGATATTCTGGCGCCCCACTGGCAGAGTTCAGCCGAGCGGATGCGAGCTTGTGAAGTGGTGCTATGCATCCAAGACACCACGGAGCTGGACTTTAACAGCCAGGCCATCGCAGGCCTGGGACCGCTGTCGTATGAGGCGCAACGCGGGCTATATCTGCACCCGACTTACGCGGTAACGCCAGCCCGCGAACCGCTGGGCGTGCTTGACGCCTACATGTGGGCGCGCGAACCGAAGGGTCCGGATGGCGTGCGCCCCGGCATCAAGGAAAGTACCCGCTGGACGGAAGGATATGAGCGGGTCGCCGAACAGGCGGCCGCACTGCCTGCCACGCGACTCGTCTATGTGGCTGACCGGGAATCGGACATCATGGCGCTGATGGTCAAGGCAAAGGAGTTGGACCACCCGGCGGACTGGCTACTGCGCTCGCAGCACAATCGCACCTTGCCTGGCGGCGGAAAGCTGTGGGACCAAGTGACTGCGGGTGAGCCCCCCGCGGCAGAATAGATGTCGCCCCGATAGAATTTGAACCCTGGGGGCGATAAGAGAGAGAAGTGGCTCGTTAC
>NZ_JAGIQA010000124.1 GCF_017814975.1 Cupriavidus consociatus | reverse complement strand
TCCGCCTCGCCCAAAGCCTCATCGACATGCTGCTTATAAGGCTTGTTGATGCTTACAGTAACTTGGGTGGATTGGGGCGGTGGGGACTTCGCGGTGCGGAAGACCTTGGCTCTGGACGCAAAGCTATCTTCACGCTAGAAAGCGGGTTTAGCTATGACACGGGTAAGAGTGGTCAGCAAGGACAACTGTTTGGCCGCCAAGCGTGGCTCGGGATGTCCGATGATAAGCTGGGTACGGTTAAAGTTGGACGTCAGCTTGGAGCTACGTATAACTTCATCGCTGAAGTGGATCCCATTTTCACCGGTGGCTTCACTGAGATCCTTTGGGAGGATCTTCTCACAGGGTTGCGCTTCGATAATTCGGTGACTTATGCAAATAGCTGGGGTGGTCTGTCCGTAAACGCGCAATACTCATTTGGAGAGCAAGCAGGAAATGCGGCGAGAGGTCGGACAATCGAACTTTCTACGCTGTATCGCGGTGATAACTTTACTTTGGGTGGTGCTGGCCAACAATCTCGGGATGCCAGCGGGAACGATTTAACTCTTTGGAGCGCTGGCGGTAAGTACTCTTTGGGTAATGTGTCGTTGCACGCATACTACATTGACTCACGACGCGACGCAGGTTTCGTCGTTGGTGCCAGCGGAACTACTGCTCCGTTGGCCAATACGAGTATCGGCAGTAACGCCAACACGGTGCTAGGACCGAATACCCAGACGTCAGAGCGGCATGACCGTGTAGCGATTGCAGGTGTGGGTTATCAGCTTACACCGGCTTGGCGCCTCACTGCCGCCTATATGAGAGATAACGTGGCGGGGGCGTCGCGCGGAGCGTCCGGCCTTATTCAAACAGCGTACATGACAGCAATGTACAGCCTGTCCAAGCGCACCGATATGTATATCGAGGCGGATAGAAGTTGGCTGGGTGGGGCTTCTGTCACCGATCCGAACAGTCCCATTGGTACCTTCGGCGGCGCCAGCACACGCACAGGTCTAGCGATGGGCATGCGCACGCGCTTCTGATGCCAGTCTCCTTGTCATTGCGGGTAGTTTCGAAAGGGCTACCGCATGACAGGATTAGATTCGTCTTCATGTCTTGGGCAGCTTGGAGGTTCGTCTCACCGGATTGCTTGGCAATAATCCACGTGAGGCATACAGGAAGAGCTGCTTTTTTTCCGACATCGGGAAGGCTCGCTTGGCGAGTTCATTCGTATGTGAGCATGGGCGCAATCGTGGTTGCGCAACCTGGTGTACTTACTGTGCCCACTGCTGTGCGGCGCGCGTCAAGGTAGATGTCGCCTCATTCATGCAGCCAGGCGTTGGTTTTCGGCGCCTGGCTTGATACCGGTGG
>NZ_JAGIQA010000123.1 GCF_017814975.1 Cupriavidus consociatus | reverse complement strand
TGGCCTGTCGCTCTTTGAATGCGGTTGCAGGCGCTGCAAGGCTTCGCGTTTGGTATCCAACTTGGCTTGGGCGTAGTGATTGGTGGTCTCGAGGCTCGCGTGCCCCAACCAACTGCGGATCACGGTGACGTCGACGCCTGCGGCGACCAGATGCACCGCGGCCGCGTGCCGAAACGCGTGCGGCGAGACCTTCTTCGATGCCAACGTCGGCACGACAGCAGCGGCGCTACGCACATACTGCGCGAGCTTGAAGCGGACCCCAGAGGGTCCCAAAGGCATACCATATCGGTTGACAAACAGGTGTTCGTTGCTGCCGCACGGTTGCCGCTGCAGCAAAGCCTTGAGCAACTCGACAGTCTCTGGCCACAGCGGACAGATGCGTTCCTTGCGACCCTTGCCGAGCAGTCGCACGCAGCTCGGTGTGTCGAATCGAATGTCGGCAGGGCAGAGGTTGAGCACCTCTTGTATACGCGCACCTGTGTTGTAGAGGAACCATAGCAGCGCATGATCACGCTGCCCTTCAAGCAGGGTGCGATCCGGTTGCGCCAGGATGGCCTCGATCTCGTGCACGTGGAGCTCATAGCGCACCGGCTTCGGCGCCTTCTTGGTTGGAATTCGAAGCACCTCGGCACACTGCTCGATCGCCGTAGGCTCACGCTCGGCGACGAAGCTGAAGAAGCTGCGCAGCGCTGCGAGACGACAGTTGCGCGTGCCAATTGAGACCTTGCGCTCGCGCTCGCTGTGCTGCAAGAATGCCGCGACCTCGGTTGCGTTCAGCGCTTGCAGCGTAATCTCGGCGACGCGACAACGTCGTCGCTCGGCGACAAAGCGCAGAAACAGTCGCCAAGTGTCTCGGTAGGAACGTATCGTGTGGGCGGAAACATTGAGCTGTTCGGCCAGCCGCTCATAGAAGAAGGTCCGCAGCAGTCGCGGGAAAGGATCGGCCGGCTTCATCATGATGCTCTCCCGGGGATGTGCATCTGATGCAGCACTGCGTCACGGTCAAGTAGACAAGCGTGGAGTTGATGTCCTTGTGGCCCAAGTAGGTCGCCAGGTATGGCAGCCGCGCCTGAGGATTGATTCCGTGGCGATACCAGGAAAGCATCCGATAGACGACGAACACATGCCGAAGGTCATGGATGCGAGGCCCGCAGCGCCCCTGTTCGGGCTTGAGCCCGGCGCGTCTCAACACGGTCACCATCATCTTCTCGATCATTACCCGCGAGTAGCGACCAGCAGCCTGCTGATGCCAGAACAAGCCGCTGTCGTCATCCTGCGGTGCTCCGGCACGTCGTCGCGCGTCGAGATACTCGCGCAACGTTGCTAGCACACTGTCAGACAGGGGCAAGCTCCGGGATTT
>NZ_JAGIQA010000122.1 GCF_017814975.1 Cupriavidus consociatus | reverse complement strand
GTCTTCTCGTTGCGCTCGATCAGTCCGGTATCGAGGTCGGCGGTGCGGAACGCTTCCGACTTCACCAGCCGCTGCAGGAAGGCCACGTTGGTCGACAGGCCGACCACGTGATACGCGGCCAGCGCCTGGCGCATCCGCGCCAGCGCCTCGTCGCGATCCTTGCCCCAGACGATCAGCTTGGCGATCATCGGGTCGTAGTATGGGCTGATGGTGTCGCCCTCGCGCACGCCGGCATCGATGCGGATGCCGGCCGGGCCATGAGCATCCTCGCCGCGCATGAACTGCACCGCCGGCGGCGTGCGCAGGAAGCGCAGCGTGCCGGTGGAGGGCAGGAACTGCTTGTCGGGGTTCTCGGCGTAGATGCGCGCTTCCAGCGCGTGGCCGTCGATGCGCAGTTGCTGCTGCGTCTGCGGCAGCGGCTCGCCGGCGGCGACGCGCAGCTGCCATTCGACCAGGTCCTGCCCGGTGATCATCTCGGTGACCGGGTGCTCGACCTGCAGGCGCGTGTTCATCTCCATGAAGTAGAACGAGCCGTCCTGGTTGGCGATGAACTCCACCGTGCCGGCGCCGACATAGCCCACGGCCTTGGCAGCGGCCACGGCGGCCTCGCCCATGGCGCGGCGGCGTTCCTCGGTCATGCCCGGCGCCGGCGCCTCTTCCAGCACCTTCTGGTGCCGGCGCTGCACCGAGCAGTCGCGCTCGAACAGGTAGACGCAGTTGCCGTGGGTGTCGGCAAACACCTGGATCTCGATATGGCGCGGACGGGTCAGGTATTTCTCCACCAGCACCTTGTCGTCGCCGAAGCTGGCGCTGGCCTCGCGTTTGACCGACGCCAGCGCGGCCTCGAAGCCCTCGCCCGACTCGACCACGCGCATGCCCTTGCCGCCACCGCCCGCGCTGGCCTTGAGCAGCACCGGGTAGCCGATGCGGTCGGCTTCGCGGCGCAGCAGCGCCGGGTCCTGGTCTTCGCCGTGGTAACCGGGCACCAGCGGCACCGACGCCTTTTCCATCAGCTGCTTGGCCGCGCTCTTGCTGCCCATCGCGTGGATGGCCGAGGCCGGCGGGCCGATGAAGACCAGCCCCGCCGCGGCGCAGGCCTCGGCGAAGGCTTCGTTCTCGGACAGGAAGCCGTAGCCCGGGTGGATCGCCTGGGCGCCGGTCTCCTTCGCCATTTCAATGATGTGATCGGCGCGCAGATAGCTGTCGCGCGCGGCGGCGCCGCCGATATGGACGGCTTCGTCGCAGAAGGCGACGTGGCGCGCATCGGCGTCGGCATCCGAGTACACCGCGACGGTGCGGATGCCGAGCCGGCGGCAGGTGGCGGCGACACGGCAGGCGATCTCGCCGCGGTTTGCGATCAGGA
>NZ_JAGIQA010000121.1 GCF_017814975.1 Cupriavidus consociatus | reverse complement strand
CAATCCACCCAAGTTACTGTAAGCATCAACAAGCCTTATAAGCAGCATGTCGATGAGGCTTTGGGCGAGGCGGACGAGGTTTGTTGCGATCCGGTCGCACGCGATGGGCACGTGTTGCGATCAAAGCCAAGGTCTCATTCAGGGCAGCCTTGGCCCAGTGCAAGCCGAGCAGCGCCGCTGACAGGACAGGTTTGAGAGCCGTGATGGCGAAGGTTCGGTTGATACGACGGTCCGAGTCAATCTCATGTTCCTGCGCGGCGCTAAGGCAGCATAGGGCGTGCAAGTTGTCGCTGAGGATTTTGGCGCCGAAGTCCTGCCTCGCGGCCAACTGTGAGAGGCCAGACAGATGTTCGAGTGCCATGCGGTGCTTGAGGCGTTTGAACGCCTCCTCAAGGCGCCAGCGTTGATGGTAGAGATCGCGGAAGGTGGACGCCGGATAGCGCTGCATGTCGAGCAGATTGGTGATGAGCACGCGCACCCTGCCGGCTGGCGAGATCTGCCGGATCAGCCGAACGGTCTGCGGGGTAGCTGCACACTCATAGTCGCGCGCATCGATGCGGGCTGGAGCCGGGAGCCTGACGATGGCCTCGCCACGGCCAGAGCGCACAAAGCGCTGTACGGCAGCAAAGCCGCTGCCATCTGCGCGCATGCAGAAAGGAATGTTTCGTTGGTTGAGCACGGCCACCAGCCAGCGGGCTGGGTAGCCGCGGTCGAGCAAGAGCAAGTCGTCGGATTGCAGGCGGTCCAGATGCTCGAACAGGATCTGGCGTTCGTTCTCGTGCACGCTGTGCAATGAAGCCGTGAGCATGATCTCGGCCTCGGGCAGGTACAGGCCGAAGGCGAGTTGATCGCGGGTGGCGGCTCGAGGGAGATGGCTGTGGCGGATGGCAAAACGCAGGTGCGAGGCGTCCGCAGCGACCAGCCGAAAGCCATGCCAGCGCGGCAAATGGTTTGACACCTGCCGAAGCAGCCAGTCATTGAGGTGAGCAAAGACATCGCCACTGAGTTTGCTGCGAGCCTGTGCGAAGGCTTGTTCACTGACGCAACGGCGCAAGGTGTTATGGCGCGCGAGCGCGGCGAAGAATTGATCGAGTTCGGCTTGTACGCCCATGCGCAAGTTGCCGAGCATGAATGCGATCAGTGTCGGCAGAGTGAGCTTGCGCTGACGGGTGAAAGCGGCGGGACGTTCGGGATGACGAGCAAGATCGTGAAAGACCTTGGTGTGCAGATATTCGGTAAGCGAAGCGAACAAATCGGACAGGGGCATGAGAGCCAAGCGAAGATCGAAAAACGATCCTCTATTGGCCGCCGCCCTGCTTGCGCTAAACAGCCAGCGCAAGCAGGGCGGCGGCCCCTCGAACCTCGTCACAAGTCAAGGGTTCGCGGGGCAAATTGCGATTTTATTGGCGGCTTAACTTGGATGGATTG
>NZ_JAGIQA010000120.1 GCF_017814975.1 Cupriavidus consociatus | reverse complement strand
TACATGCGGAACACGCCGAACTTCATATCCTCGATCGGCGCATTCAGGCTGGCCGACAGGCCCAGCCCCAGCACCGTGCGCGTCTGCGCGGGATCGATCACGCCGTCGTCCCACAGCCGCGCGCTGGCGTAGTACGGGTGCCCCTGGTGCTCGTACTGGTCGCGGATCGGCTGCTTGAAGGCATCCTCTTCCTCCGCGCTCCACTTGCCGCCTTTCGCTTCGATGCCATCGCGGCGCACCGTCGCCAGCACGCTCGCGGCCTGCTCGCCGCCCATCACCGAGATGCGCGCGTTCGGCCACATCCACAGGAAGCGCGGCGAATACGCGCGGCCGCACATGCCATAGTTGCCGGCGCCGAACGAGCCGCCGATGATCACCGTGAACTTGGGCACCTGCGCGGTCGCCACCGCCGTCACCATCTTGGCGCCGTTGCGGGCGATGCCCTCGTTCTCGTACTTGCGCCCCACCATGAAGCCGGTGATGTTCTGCAGGAACACCAGCGGGATCTTGCGCTGGCAGCACAGCTCGATGAAGTGCGCGCCTTTCAGCGCCGACTCCGAGAACAGGATGCCGTTGTTGGCGACGATGCCGACCGGATAGCCCCAGATGCGCGCGAAGCCGCATACCAGCGTGGTGCCGTAGCGCGCCTTGAACTCGTCGAACTCGGAGCCGTCGACGATGCGCGCGATCACCTCGCGCACGTCGTACGGCTTGCGCGTGTCGGTCGGGATCACGCCGTACAGTTCTTCCACCGGGTACAGCGGCTCGACCGGCTCGTGCAGGCGGATCTGGTCCGGCTTGCGGCGGTTCAGGTGCTGCACGATATTGCGCGCCAGGCTCAGCGCGTGGTGGTCGTTCTGCGCGAAGTAGTCGGCCACGCCGGACAGGCGCGTGTGCACGTCGGCACCACCCAGGTCCTCGGCGCTGACTTCCTCGCCGGTGGCGGCCTTCACCAGCGGCGGGCCGCCCAGGAAGATGGTGCCCTGGTTCTTGACGATGATCGACTCGTCGCTCATCGCCGGCACGTAGGCGCCGCCCGCTGTGCACGAGCCCATCACCACCGCGATCTGCGGGATGCCCTGCTTGGACAGGTTGGCCTGGTTGTAGAAGATGCGGCCGAAGTGGTCGCGGTCGGGGAACACGTCGTCCTGGTTGGGCAGGTTGGCGCCGCCGGAATCGACCAGGTAGATGCACGGCAGGTTGTTCTGCTCGGCGATCTCCTGCGCGCGCACGTGCTTCTTGACCGTCATCGGGTAATACGTGCCGCCCTTGACGGTGGCATCGTTGCACACGATCACGCATTCCTGCCCGGCCACGCGGCCGATACCGGTGATGATGCCCGCGCCCGGCGCGGCATCGTCATACATGTCGTAAGCGGCGAGCTGCGACAGCTCCAGGAACGGCGTGCCCGGATCGAGCAGTTGCTGCA
>NZ_JAGIQA010000011.1 GCF_017814975.1 Cupriavidus consociatus | reverse complement strand
CGCTCACTCTCAGAAAACTGACTGACCAGATCCGAAGACCCAGTCACGTTTTGCTGTGCGAGCACTGTATAACTTGTGAAGCAACACTGTCCGAAGACAGCGGCGTCCGCTACCCAGCGCCCACACTTATCGGTTGTTTGGTTGTTAAAGAACTTCGCTCACCGGCTTTGCCGTTCAGCGCGCTGCGTTGTTTGCAGCAGAGAAACGAGATTATGCAGAGCTTTCTTCGCTTCGTCAACCGTTTCAGCAATCTTTTTTTGCTGCGGTCAGCGCTGCAAACCTCGCCGCGCCAACCTCCCGGTCGACCCCGCAACCCTTGCTGCGCCTGCCTTTGCAGCGCCGCGTTGTGTTGCGAGGGGGCGAATATTAAGCGACGCCGAGGGGCTTGGCAAGGGGTTTCCGAAAACTTCTTCGTGCCGCCATCGCCAGGCACTTAAAATCCGCTGATGCCGGATATGCCCACCTATCTGCCGTCACGCATGCCTGCGGACGGCAAGCACTTTGCAGACGCCCTTGCGCTCGCCGCGGCGCTGTCGCGCCCGATCGTCTTTGTCGACCTCGAAACCACCGGGGCCGATGCCCAGCGTGACCGGATCACCGAGATCGGCGTGGTCGAGGTCGGCCCGGACGGGATTACCGAATGGGACACGCTGCTGGACCCCGGCATGGGGATCCCGCCTTTTATCCAGCGCATGACTGGCATCTCTGACGAGATGGTGCGCGGCCAGCCGACGTTCGAGTCACTCGCCGAGCCTCTTGCCGAGCGCCTGCAAGGCCGTCTTTTCGTGGCCCATAACGCACGCTTCGACTATGGCTTCCTGAAGAACGCGTTCCGGCGCGCCGGAGTCACGTTCCGTGCGGATGTGCTGTGCACGGTACGCCTGTCGCGCTCGCTTTACCCTTCCGTGGAACGCCATGGCCTCGATGCGCTGATCGCGCGCTTTGGCCTGACGCCCAAGGGCCGGCACCGCGCCCTGGCCGATGCCGAACTGCTTTGGCAGTTCTGGCAGAAGATCCACGACACGTATTCCGTCGAGCTGGTCGAGGCCGCGGTGCGCTCCCTGGTGCGCCGCGCCAGCCTGCCGGCCGGCCTGGACGAGACCGCGCTGGAAGACGTGCCTGCCGCTCCCGGTGTCTATATCTTCTATGGCGACGACGACGTCCCGCTGTACGTAGGCAAGAGCGTGCACCTGCGCCAGCGCATCGGCGCCCATTTCTCGGGCGACTACCGCTATGGCAAGGATATGCGGCTGGCGCGGCTGGTGCGCCGGGTCGAGTGGCGCGAGACCGGCGGCGAGACCGGCGCGCTGCTGCTCGAGGCCAGGCTGGTCAAGGCGATGCAGCCTGTCCACAACCAGCTGCTGCGCAGCAATGCCTGGCTCTACGCATGGGAGCTGCCGCCGCAGTTGCCGGTGCCGCGCCTGCGCACCAGCCGCGACACTGATTTCTGCCGGCATCGCGATCTGTTCGGCGCCTTTGGCAGCCGCGGTGCGGCCGAGGCGCGCTTGCGCGGGCTGGCCGAGGAACACGGGCTGTGCATGGCCACGCTGTCGCTGGAAAAAACCACGCGGCGGGGCAATCCATGCTTCGCGCGGCAGGTCCACCGCTGCGCCGGTGCCTGCGTCGGCGCCGAGCCGTCCGCCGCGCACCGCGCCCGCCTGGCCACCGCACTCGCGCCGCTGGCACTGGTGCCGTGGCCTTTTGACGGTCCGGTGGCATGGCACGAGGAGCATGCCGGACGCACGTGGTGGCATGTCGCCAACGACTGGTGCTATCTGGGCTGCTCGCCCACGCTGGACGAGGCCCGCGCGCTGGCCGTTGCCCCGGCGCACTTCGACCTTGACACCTACCATATCCTGGCCCCGCGCATGGCGCAGTGGATGCCGGAAGCGGTCCCGCTGCCGGTAGCGAGCCTGTTCGAACTGACCCCGCCGGCGATGACTCAGGATGTAATGCGGCCGGTGCGCGCGGCATCGGGAACCGCCCCACGCAGGCCAGCACGCGTGGCCGGTCAGCAAGCCCTGGATCTGTTCGCCGACTGAAACCGCCCCGCCGGTTGCCGGGCTGTGTGTGGTGGCGCGCAGACCGTCTTGCGGGCAAGCGCGCCCTTCCGTTAGTCTCGACGGACCGCCCTTGCCGCCGGGCGCGCCGATGCGGAGTCTCCATGCCTGCCAAACTGTTCCGTCCTGCCGAAACGGCCCGCGGCGCCGCGCGGGTGCGCGCGTGCCTGGCCATCCTCTGCGCCGGGGCCTTCACCGGCGCGTGTGCCAGCCTGGGCGGCGGCGCCATGCAGGACATCTTCGACTCGTGGAAGAACGTCCCTGTCGACGAGGCCAAGCGCCAGTGGGGACCGCCACAGGCGGTTCAGGCGATGCCCTCCGGCACCGCCTATGTGTGGAACGAGACCATCCCGGCAGCCCGCGCGCCGGGCAGCGGCCCCCGCGATGCCGGCATGGAACGCACGCCGATGCCGGGCCATTGCCAGCGCAAGCTGATCGCCGGCCCGGACGGCATCGTCATCGGCGGCGAATGGAGCGGCGACGCCTGCTGCATCAGCACGCTGGTCGGCCACTGTGCCGCACTGAAATACCGGGGACACGGCTGACCGGCGGTACGGCGCCTCGAGATACCGCATGACGAGCGGGACCGAGTCCGCCATCACATGCACCTCCCCGCCCGTCGCAGCGCAGGGCCCACCGCTCAGGCCGCCGGCCAGGCGCCGGTGGCAGCCAGCACCGGCGAATATTCGCGCAACCGCCAGCGCATCGGCAGCACCGACGGGCGCCGCACCACTCGCTCGACATGCAGCCGCACCAGCCGTTCCGCCCCGGCAAACGCCTCCAGCTCGGCGCCGTCCCAGATCACTTCGGCGTGACCACCGACATGGAGCAGCGCCCCTTCGGCGAAATCGGGCACCGCCAGTCCGGCGCGCGGATTTTGCAGCAGGTTGCCGACGGTATTGAAGAAGTTGTTGCCGTTGAAATCCGGGAAGGTGAGCGTGCCATCGCCGTCCACACGGATAAAGCCAGGCTTGCCGCCGCGGTGCGACACATCGACGCCGCCGGTGTGCTCGCCCTCCTCCGGCGAGGCAACATGGCTGGTGGCAATGAACAGCGTGTCGGCCACACGCAGCCGTGCTGCCGCATCGTCGTCCAGCGCCGTGCCATGCCATGCCGGCATGGAAGCAACCGGTTGCGCCGCGGTGCCTTCGCGCAGCTGGATATAGCGCGGGCAGTTGCCGAAGCTTTGCTCGACTTCTACCGTGAACCCGCGCTGATCGCGCGCGACGATGATGCCGTTCATCCGGTTACGCCGGCGCGTGGCCAGTTCGATGCCAAGCAAGCCGATGCGCGCACCGTGCTCCAGCGCCTGTTCAAGCGGATCGCCAGGCAGCGGCAAGGCGTCGATGCGCAAGTGCGTGGCATCGGGACTGTATGCAAACCCGGGCGCGCTGGCAAGCATCGACGTCCACGGCAAACCGTCGGCGTCGGCCGCGCCAACCAGCAGGAATGGCAACTGGGCGAAGAAGTGGCGATGCTGTTCCGGCATTTCGCCGCGGATGACGCGCGCGCCGGCCGCAGCCATGCGCTCGCGCTTGCCGGCGCGCTCCTGCGCGGCCAGTTCCCCGGCGTGGAAAGGCAGGCCGGCATGCGGCCAGACGGGCAGCTCCATGATCGACTCCTTGGCTGATGCGGCCGGCGCCCGCGCGGCGGCGCCGGGTAATCACGTCTCAGGCAGCCCGCGCGGGCCGGGATACGATCATCGGCACGAAGCCGGGCAGCGCCTCGATGCGGCGCAGCCACGCGTTCAGTGCAGGATACGGCGCCAAGGGCACATTGCCTTCCTCGGCGCGGGCAATATAGCTGTAGGCGGCAACGTCGGCGATCGTGGCATGGCTGGCTGCCAGGAACGGCTGTTCGGCCAGCAGGGACTCCATCAGCACGAACAGGCGCTGCGCGCGGGCGATGGCGTCGTCCAGCGGCACCGGCCGCCCAAACAGCACGCCCAGGCGCGCCGCGGCGGGACCGAAGGCGATTTCCCCAGCGGCCACCGACAGCCAGCGCTGTACGCTCGCGGCTCCGAGCGCGTCGCGCGGCAGCCAGCGGCCATCGTCATAGCGCGTGGCCAGGTAGACCAGGATCGCGTTGGAATCGGCAATCACCACCCCGTTGTCGTCCAGCACCGGCACCTGTCCGAAGGGATTGAGCCGCAGGAAGGGCTCGCGGTGCTGCTCGCCGCCGCGCAGGTCGACGTCTACCACCCGGTACGGCAGTCCCAGCAGCGACAGGAACAGTTCGGCGCGATGGGCATGGCCAGACAGCGGCGAGCGGTAAAGAACGAGCGGGACGAGCGGAAGGCCGGGCTCGGCGGGATGGCTGGCGGCTTGCATGACACACTCCTCGGTGGTTGGGATAGCAGAATTCTGGACGCCGAAGACGATGCAATAAATGGGGCGCTTGATATTTGACTACTCCGGAAATCGGAGTAATGTGTGGCGCCATGGACAAGCTCCGAGCCATGCAGACCTTCGTACGGATCGTCGACGCGGGCAGCCTGACGGCCGCCGCGGCAACGCTGCACACCTCCCTGCCCGCGGTGGTGCGCACGCTGGCCGCGCTCGAATCCGAGCTGCAGGTGCGGTTGCTCAACCGCACCACGCGACGCTTGTCGCTGACCGGCGAGGGGCGCAGCTATCTCGACAGTTGCCGGCGCATCCTGGCCACCATCGATGAAGTCGAGGCCGGCCTGACCGCCAGCCATGTCGAGCCCAGCGGCCAGCTCACGCTGACTGCGCCAGTGCTGTTCGGGCAGATGTATATCGCGCCGGCGGTCACGCGCTTCGTGCAGCGCTATCCGCGCGTGCGCTGCCGCATGGAATTCACCGACCGCGTGGTAAACCTGCTGGAAGAAGAACTCGACGTGGGCGTCCGCATCGGCCCGCTGGCGGATTCGACGCTGGTGGCGCAGCCGGTCGGCCATATCCGGCGCGTGGTGGTGGCCACCCCGGCCTACCTGCGCAAGCATGGCACGCCACGCCACCCCGACGACCTCGCGCGCGCCAATTGCGTGCGTTTCACCGGCAACGCCGCGCACTGGTGGACGTTCCAGGAAAACGGCAAGCCGTTCCAGGTGCAGGTGTCGGGCAACCTCGAGTTCAACCAGACCGCGCCAGCCGTTGCCGCTTGCGCGGAAGGCGCCGGCTTCGGTAATTTCCTCTCTTACCAGGTGGCGCAACTGGTGCAGGCGCGCAAGCTGCGCATTGTGCTGGAGACCTTCGAGCAGCCTGCCTGGCCGCTGTCGCTGATCTATCCGCATGCACGCCTGCTGCCGGCGCGCACGCGCGCCTTTATCGACTGGATGCGCGACGACCTCGGTCCGCGCTTCCGCTGAGACAGTGTTCACGAAACCGGGACCAAAACGCCAAGACGTCGACCCATGCCCCTGACCAGCGTCCCCAAACCGACCGGCTTCGGTGCGCGCTTGCGGCACCTCATCCGCCGTCCCAGCGGCAATGCGCTGCGCGCAGCGGTGCTGGGGGTCAACGACGGACTGGTCTCCAGCTTCTGCCTCGTGATGGGGCTGGAAGGCGCGGCCGCCACGCGTGAAGCCGTAATCCTGGCGGGGCTCGCGGGCCTGACCGCGGGTGCCTGCTCGATGGCACTGGGCGAATGGCTGTCGGTTACCAACAGCCGCGAGATGAACAACAAGCGGCTGCGCGACATGGCGCACGAGATCGCGCACGATACCGCCAGCGCGCGGCGGCGGCTGGTCGCGGTGCTGTCCGGCAAAGGTATGCCTTCCGCGGATGCGGAACGTGCCGCCGACGAGATCATGCGCGATCCGCGCGCCACGCTCGATACGTTTGCGCGCGACGTGCTTGGCATCAACCCGCAGGAACGCGGCGGCAATCCGCTGCAGGCCGCGGTGATCTCGTTCGTGCTGTACAGCAGCGGCGCGCTGGTGCCGCTGCTGCCCTTCCTGGTGACCGCCGGGCCGTCGGCGCAGCTCGGCAGCATCATTGCCTGCCTCTGCGGGCTTGGCCTGGTCGGCTGGGGCACGTCGTCGTTCAACGGCAGGCCAGGCTGGTTCTCGGCGCTGCGGCAGATCCTGATTGGCGGCATGGCCGCTTCGTTCACATACGGTCTCGGCATGGTATTTGGCTCGCTCTGATACTGCCTGCAACGGCATCCACCACGCGGAGCAACGAGCATGCGTACCTTGCGCGCACGAGTGGCCACCCACCCGTTCGCAGCGACCGGCCACCCGACAAAAGCCTTGACGCCGCGCGGCGCGCACCGGTATTTTGCAAAAGCGAATCTGAATTCGAATACGGAACATCCCTATGCCAGCGACGTCGTCCGGCCTTTCGGCCACTTCCTCCTTCCCCCGTATCGATACGCCTTCGATCCTGCAGCCGCCGCGGCAGCGGCGCGCGCGCGATACCGAGCAGGCCCTGCTCGGCGCAGGCCGTGAACTGCTGGCGAAGCGCGATTTCGCCGCGGTTTCGGTGGCTCAGATCGCCGCTGCGTGCCAGGTGTCGGTGGGCGCTTTCTACGGCCGCTTCCGCGACAAGATGGCCTATTTCGAGGCGTTGCGCGCGCTGGTGACGGAAGAAACCTCGGCATCGATCGAACGCTACCTTGCGCAGGAGCGCTGGGAAGATGTACCGACCTCCGTGCTGCTCGACAAGGCCGCGCGCTTCATGGTGCTGGGCACGCTGGCCAATCGCGGCGTGATGCGCGCATCGCTGCGGCATGCCTCGACGAAGCCGGAAGAGTGGGCGCCACACCGCCAGAGCGGCGAAGCGATCGTCGAGCGGATGGTTCAGTTGCTGGTGCCACGGCTGTCTCTGCCCACGGACATCGCCGAGCTGCGTGTGCGCTTTGCCATGCAGGCGGTCTTCAGCGTGCTGGTCAATGCAGTGCTGAACGATTCCGGGCCGCTGCATCTCGACGATGAACGGATGATTTCCGAACTGAGCCGCATGATGGCGGCGTACCTCGGCGTCACCGACAACACCCAGGCCTGAATTCATACGGTAATGCAGCGCGCCCATGGCCGTTATGAATTCGGCGGGGCTTGCTTGGCGGCAGCGCACGTCCTCTCTAGAATGCGTCCACGCTGACTGCATCGACGCCCACTGATACCGCACATGGCCACGCTTTTCCTCGTCCGTCACGGACAAGCCTCGTTTGGCGCCGCCAACTACGATTGCCTGTCGGAGACAGGCCGCCAGCAGGCGCGCTGGCTGGGCGAATACTTCAGCGAGCGCGGCTTGCGCTTCGCACGCGTGGCAGCGGGCAACCTGGTGCGGCAGCAGGACACCGCGCGCGAGATCCTGGCCGCGATGGGCCAGTCTCAAGCGGAAATCGCCACGCATCCTGGCCTGAATGAATATGACGGCGAGGCGCTGTACCGTTGCCACACCGGCGGCGCCGACCATCGCGCCCACCAGAACGGCGATTACAACGACTACTGGCGCACTTTCCGCGCCGCGTACCATGCCTGGACCCAGGATGGCCTGGCCGACATGACGGAAAGCTGGTTTGATTTCGGCGCGCGCGTTGCCGGCGCGCTGACGCAAGCCTGCGAAGGCACCACGCGCGAAGACGCCATCCTCGTGGTCAGTTCCGGCGGCGCCATTGGGCGCGCCACGGCAGATCTGCTCGGCGCCCCCGCAGCCACTGCCATCGAAATGAACCTGCAGTTCCGCAATACCGCATTCTGCGAGATCATCGTCGGCCGTGGCGTGCAGCGTTTGCTGAGCTTCAACAATATTCCGCACCTGGATCGGCCGGAACGCCGCGACGCCCTGACCTTCGCCTGACGGCCGACCCCCAGGCGCCACGCCCGACTACGACAAACCCGCCTGACGGCGGGTTTTTTCATTGGCGCGGAACGCAGCGGCAATCGCGCCGGCAACTGGCGCGGGCACTTTGACATGCCCGCGCCGCCGGTCCTTCTCCCTTTACTACCCTTTACTACAGACGTTCGACGATGGTGACGTTGGCGAGCCCGCCGCCTTCGCACATGGTCTGCAGGCCGTAGCGCTTGCCGTGCGTATGCAGCGCATGCACCAGCGTTGTCATCAGCTTGGCGCCCGAGCCGCCCAGCGGATGGCCCAGCGCGATCGCACCACCATGCACGTTGAGGCGCTCCGGATCGGCGCCGGTTGCCTGCAGCCAGGCCAGCGGCACCGGTGCGAACGCTTCATTGACTTCGAACAGGTCGATGTCGTTGATGCTCAGGCCGGCCTTCTTCAGCGCGTGCATGGTGGCCGGCAGCGGCGCTTCGAGCATCACCACCGGGTCGTGGCCGATCACGGTCATATGGTGCACGCGCGCCAGCGGCTTGACGCCGAGCTTCTTCAGGCCCGCCTCGTTGACCACCAGCAGGCCGGCGGCGCCGTCGCAGATCTGGCTCGACGAGGCCGCGGTCACGCGCCCGCCTTCGGCGATCAGCTTGACCGCGCCGATGCTCTCCAGCGTGGCGTCATAGCGGATGCCTTCGTCGGCGGTATGCATTTCGCCATTCGCACCCTCCGCGGTGCGCACTTCGACCGGCACGATCTCGGCATTGAAGCGGCCCGCCTTGGTCGCTGCCGCAGCGCGCTGGTGGCTGAGCAGCGCGTAGGCATCGAGCTGTTCGCGCGACAGGTTGTACTTGCGCGCGATCATCTCGGCGCCGGTGAACTGGCTGAACTGCACGCCGGGGTAGCGTGCCTCGACACCCGGGCTCTTGGGCACGCCGAAGCCATTTTTGGCCGGCAACTGCGACGACAGGCCCATCGGCACGCGCGTCATGCTTTCCACGCCGGCCGCGATCACGATATCCATCGCGCCCGACATCACCGCCTGCGCAGCGAAGTGCAGCGCCTGCTGCGACGAACCGCACTGGCGGTCAACCGACGTGCCCGGCACGCTTTCAGGCAACCGCGAAGCGAGGATGGCGTTGCGTGCCACATTGCCGGCCTGCTCGCCCACCTGGCTGACGCAGCCCATGATGACGTCTTCGACCAGCGCAGGATCGGCGCCGGTGCGCTCGACCAGCGCATCGAGCACCTGCGCGGCAAGGTCGGCTGGGTGCCAGCCCGACAGCTTGCCGCCCTTGCGCCCGCCGGCGGTCCGTGCCGCGGCGACGATGTATGCCTCTGCCATGTGATCTCCTTGTTCGGTGCCGGCCGCCCCGCGGCCGGCCGCTGCTTGATGCGGGGTGCCGGCGACTGCCGGCAGGGATGGCCCGTATTGTTGTCCCGGCCCGGCCGGCCGGCGTCGTCGGAAGCGACGAAGTTAGCCCGTCGCCTCAGTGCGGTGTCAGCTGCGCGGGCCCAGCACCGCGAAGATCGCGGTGGCGCGCAGCAGGCAGCGCTCGCCGCTGACCAGCCGGCAGCTGCCGTAGCGCAGCCGCGAGCCGAGCTTGTCGAACTCCACGCGTGCCTCGACCCAGTCGCCCAGGCGCGCGGAGTCGAGGTAGTCCAGGCTCAGGTTGACGGTGACAGCGCTCTTTTCGCGCCCGGTCTCCAGCGACATCATCATGCCGATGGCAGTATCGGCCAGCGTCGCCAGCATGCCGCCGTGCGGGATGCCAAGGTTGTTGAGATGGCTCTCGCCAATGCGTACCGCCAGCGTGCGGCGCTCGCGGTTCAGGTAGAGCTGGCCGAAATTGGCCATGTAGCCGCCCGGCTGCGGCAACGGCACGAAGCCTTCCGGCACGGCTGTGCCATCGGTGCTGTCGGCCGCCTGCAGCGTCGCCGTTTCGATTCCGGCTTCGGCCATGGCGTCAGGCGAAGTAGCGCGAGGCCGAGCCAAGGTGCTCGCGGCATTCGCGGACCATGCGAGCGAGCAGTTCCTCGCAACTCGGCACGTCATCGATCAGGCCCACGCACTGGCCGGCGCTGATGATGCCGCCATCGGTCTCGCCCGCCTTCAGCGCGGCCTTGCCGCGCACGCCGGCAACCAGGTGCTTGACGTCTTCGAACTGCGCGCCACCGGGGCGGCGTTCGATGCTCACGACTTCATCCGACACGGCGTTCTTCAGCACCCGTGCGGTGTTGTGCAGCGTGCGGAAGATCAGGTTGGTGTCGCGCTCGCTGGCCTGCACCAGCGCCTGCTTGACGTTGTCGTGGATCGGCGCTTCCTGGGTGGCGCAAAAGCGCGTACCCATGTTTACGCCCTCGGCACCCAGCACCAGCGCGGCGGCCATGCCGCGGCCGTCGGCGATGCCGCCCGAGGCGATCACGGGCACCGACAGCTTGCGTGCCGCGAGCGGGATCAGCACCATGCCCGGCACATCGTCCTCGCCCGGGTGGCCGGCGCACTCGAAGCCATCGATCGATACCGCGTCGACGCCCAGGCGCTCGGCCGACAGCGCATGGCGGATCGCCACGCACTTGTGGATCACCTTCATGCCGGCGGCCTTGGCGCGCGCGATGTGTTCCTTGGGGTTGTTACCGGCGGTCTCCAGCACCTTGATGCCGTTCTCGATGATGACATCAAGGTAGCGCGCGTACGGCGGCGGGTTGATCGAAGGCAGCAGCGTCAGGTTCACGCCGAATGGCTTGTCGGTCATATCGCGGCAGCGGCGGATTTCCTCTCCCAGCGCCTCGGGGGTCGGCTGCGTCAGTGCCGTGAGGATGCCCAGCCCGCCTGCATTGGAGACGGCCGCAGCCATTTCCGCATAGCCGACCCATTGCATGCCGCCCTGGATGATGGGGTAGCGGATGCCAAGCAGTTCGGTGATTCGAGTCTTCATGATTGTCCTTGGTGCTGTCAGCTAGCGGCCTTTGCGGCGGTCGGGCCAGTCTACGGCGCGGGCCCGCGCCATGCTTCGTCGGAAGCGACGATTGCGGGCGGCGGATTCTGCACTAGTGTTGGCTGTCCCCGCGCTGTTCCGGGCTTTCGCCGCCCCCGGCCCGCAGCACCCCGCCCCTCTTTCCGCAGCAGGAGTCGCCATGACG
This sequence comes from Cupriavidus consociatus, assembly GCF_017814975.1. Classification (GTDB taxonomy): domain Bacteria; phylum Pseudomonadota; class Gammaproteobacteria; order Burkholderiales; family Burkholderiaceae; genus Cupriavidus; species Cupriavidus consociatus. The sequence goes on along the minus strand of NZ_JAGIQA010000011.1, from coordinate 237,358 downwards.
CAAGCCACGCCTTCGTTCGAAACCCTGCGCTACGCCGTCGAAGACGGTGTCGCCACCATCACGCTGCATCGCCCGGACCAGCTCAACGCCTTCACCGCGCAGATGATGCAGGACCTGATTGCCGCCTTCGACGCCACCGATGCCGACGACAACGTCCGCGCGGTGATCGTCACCGGCGCGGGCCGCGCCTTCTGCGCCGGCGCCGACCTGTCCGGCGGCGGCTCGACCTTCGATTTCGAGAAGCGCTACGGGGCCAGCCCCGACACCGCGCACCGCGATGGCGGCGGCCGCGTGTCGCTACGCATCTTCCGCAGCCTCAAGCCGGTGATTGCTGCGGTCAACGGCGCCGCCGTGGGCGTGGGCGTGACCATGCAGTTGCCGATGGATATCCGGCTGGCGTCGACCGACGCCAGGTTCGGCTTCGTGTTCGCGCGCCGCGGCATCACGCCGGAGGCCGCCTCATCGTGGTTCCTGTCGCGCGTGGTCGGCGTCTCCACGGCGCTGGAATGGTGCTATACCGGCCGGGTGTTCTCCGCGCAGGAGGCGCATGAGCGCGGGCTGGTGCGCTCGCTGCACGCGCCAGAAGACCTGCTGCCGGCGGCGCGGGCGATCGCGCGCGAAATCGCCGACAACGCCGCACCGGTCTCGGTCGCGATCTCGCGCCAGCTGATCTGGCGCATGGCCGGCGCCAGCCACCCCATGGAGGCGCACAAGCTCGACAGCCGGGCGATCCAGTCGCGGGGGCGCTCGGCCGACGTCAAGGAAGGCGTCAGCGCCTTCCTGGAAAAGCGCCCGGCCGCGTTCCCCGACACCGTCTCGCACGACCTGCCGGATTTCTTCGACTGGCGCGGCGAGCCGCCGTTCGCCTGAACAGCCTGAAGTGCTTGAGGCCAGCGCCCCAACGTTCCTACCGGAGTCAGCATGAAAGTCAGCCAAGCCGTCGCCAGCCGCAAGTCCGTCCGCGGCTTCCTGGACAAGCCTGTGCCAGCCGACACCATCCGCCGCGTGCTCGATGCCGCGGCGCGCGCGCCGTCTGGTGGCAACCTGCAGCCCTGGCACATCCACGTGATCGGCGGCGAGGCGCTGGAGCGCCTGCGCGGCATCATGCGCGAGCGCATCGCGCACGCGCCCAAGGGCGAAGACCGCGAGTACCACGTCTATCCGCCCGAGCTGGTTGCGCCCTACCGCGACCGCCGCTTCGCGGTGGGCGAGGCGCTCTACCACTCCCTCGGCATCCCGCGTGAAGACAAGGCGCGGCGGCTGGCGCAGTTCGCCAGCAACTTCACCTTCTTCGGTGCGCCCATGGCGCTGTTCTGCACCGTGGACCGGCGCATGGGCCCGCCGCAGTGGTCGGACCTCGGCATGTACCTGCAGACCGTGATGCTGCTGCTGCGCGAGGAAGGGCTCGACAGCTGCGCGCAGGAATGCTGGGCGATGTATCCGGAGACCATCGGCAGCTTCCTGCAGCTGCCGGCCGAGCGCATGCTGTTCACCGGCATGGCGATCGGCTATGAGGATCCCGGGGCGCCGGCCAACCAGTTGCGCGCGGCGCGCGCGCCGCTGACGGAGTTCGCCGAGTTCATCGGCATCTGAGCCGCAACGCCGCGCGCACTTTCGCGCGCGGCCCGGCTCAGAGCAAGCCCAGCTGCCGCGCGATCGCCACCGCCTGCGTACGGTTGCTGGCGTGCAGCTTGGCGCTGATATTGCGCAGGTGCGTGCGCACCGTGGTCTCGGACACGAACAGGCGCTCGGCCATGGCGACGTTGGAGAAACCTTCGGCCAGCAACTGCAGTACCTTCTGCTCCTTGGGCGTCAGCGGCTCCACCAGCGCCGGCGGCGCGGGACGGCCGGCCGCGCCGCCAGGCGCTGCGCCGGCTTGCTGGGCGCATGCCTGCAGCAACTTTTCCACGTAGGCGGATGGCAGGCTGGCGCCCTGGCGGGCGCAGGCGTCGGCCACCAGCCGGCGCACGTCGTCGCCTTCGTCGGCAAAGATCCGCACGAAACCCTCGGCCGCGCCGAAGCGCAACGCCTCGCCCATCACCACCAGCGCATGCGCACCGTCGCCGCTGCGCTGGCACGCCTGTGCCAGCAGGATGCGCAGCTTGAGCGCGCGGCGCATCAGCTGGTTGCTGGTGGCGGCCGCCAGTTCGCGCTCGATCGCGTCGCGCACCTGCGCACCGGGGCGGGCATGCACGTCAAGCCGCAGCCTGCCCACAAAAATGTCCTCGACGTCGCTGGCAAACGAACTGACGCCCGGACGCGTGCGCCACAGCGCGGGGTCGGCGGCGCGCTCAATGGCCTCTTGCGCGGCGTGCACATTGCCCTGGCGCAGCGCCAGCCGCGCGCGCTCGAGCATCGCCGCCATCACCAGCCGGGTCAGGCCGCGGTGGTGGCCGAGCGCCTCCAGCTGCGCCAGCCATTCATGGGCCTGGTCGGTCTCGCCACGTTCGAAGGCAATGCGGGCCAGCACCGTATGGCCGGTGATGATCTGGTCCGGCAGGCCGAGGTCGCGCGACAGCGGCAGGTACACGTTGAGCAGCCGGCTGGCGCGTTCGGTATCGCCGCTCTCATACAGGCCTTCGGCCAGCAGGATGCCGGCCATGGCATTGCCGTTGGTCGGGCCGAAGCGGTTCGGCAGCATCGTGCGCGCGGCGATGCGGAAGCGCGCCAGCGCCTGCTGCAGCCGTCCCTGGCGCAGGTCGATCAGGCCTTCGACCGATTCGGAGAAGATCTTGTTGAAGTTGCTGTCCGAGCCGCGCACGGCCTGGCGCGCGATCTGCAGCAGCCGGCGCGCCTCGGGATAGTCGCCGATGACCGCGGCCAGCCGCGCCATCGACGTGCCCAGGATCGCATCCGGGAAGGCGTAGCCCATCGGCAGCGGCGGCACCTCGTTGCGGGCAAAGGCGCGCGCGTCGTCGAAGCGGTCCATCATGTTGAGCAGCACGTGACGCAGCGCGCGGATATGCGCGAGCAGGTCGCCGGCCGCGCCCTCGGTCGGGATCGCCTGCAGCAGCGCGATCGCCTCGGCCGGGCCGCGCGTGAACGACACCGCCCACGCATGCGCGATCTGCAGCTTGGGCCAGCGGGCAAGTTCCTCCGCGGGCACCGCCTCCAGCCAGCGCGTCAGCAGCCGCATGCGGCCCTGCCCCAGCAGGTCATCGACAGCGCTGTCCAGCAATTCCAGCGCATGGCCCAGCGCGCCGGCCGCGAGGGCGTGCTCGATGGCCGGCACCGGGCGTCCCTGCGATTCATACCAGCGCGAGGCAGCCAGGTGCAATGGCGGCACGGCTTCGGGCATCGACTGCGCCAGCTGGCCGCGCAGGAAGCCGGAAAACAGGCTGTGATAGCGGTACCACTGCTCCGCTGCCGCGCCAGTGCCGCGCTCGCCGTAGCGCTCGCTTTCCAGCGGCAACAGGAACAGGTTGGCGCGCTCCAGCCAGGCCAGGATCTCGTCGCTGCTGCCGGCGCCGCCGGCGAATGCCGGGGTGGCCTGGCAGACCGCGTCGCACAGCGGGCCGCAGAGCTGGTCCAGGATCGAAGTCCGCAACAGGAAGTCCCGTACCGCGTCGGGCAGGTGCAGGAAGACGTCTTCGACCAGGTAGTCGGCAATCGCCGCGTTGGAGCCGGAAAAGCCGGCGATGAAGCCCTCGGGCTGGCTGCGCCGCTCCATTGCCACCGAAGCCAGCCACAGTGCCGTGGCCCAGCCTTCGGTGCGCCGGTGCAGCGCACTGATCGCGGCTGGCTGCAATTTGAGCCCACGGGCGTGGCGCAGGAAGGATTCGGTCTCGCTGGCGCTGAAGCGCAGTTGCGCGGGCTCGATCTCGAGCAGCTCGCCGCGCGCGCGCAGCCGGCCCAGGCCGCTCTCCGGCACCCAGCGCGTGCCGATCACGACACGGCAGCCCGGCGGCAGGCTTTCAACCATCTGCCACACCAGGCCGCTGACGGCAGCGTTCTGGATCGATTCGAAATCGTCGAGGAACAGCGTGAAGGCGCCGCTGTGGCTGGCCAGCCGGTCAATCAGCGCGAGCGCCTGCTCGCCGGGATCCTGCACCAGCCCCGAGCGGGGCGGCTGGGCCGCCGCGCCTAGCGCCTGCGCGATGGCGGCCTCGACCGAGCCCAGGAAGCGGGTGGCATCGTTGTCGGAGCGATCAAGGGTGAGCCAGGCGGTGCGCCCGCCGGCGGCCTCCAGGCGCGCGCGGCACTGGAGCATGGCGGTGGTCTTGCCAAAGCCCGCGGGCGCGCGCACCAGCACGAGCTTGACGAAGTCCGCGGCGCACACGGCGTCGCAGATCGACGCGCGCTCGATCTGGAACGGCGTCAGCAGCGGCGGTCGCAGCTTGGCGGCGAGCGCAGCGGTGCCGGCGCCGGTGGCAGACGGCATGCGCCGTCCGGTCTCCTCGATACTTGCCATTGGCGATTTGTCGTCTTCCGCGCCGCACCGCCCTTGCAGCAATGCGAAGGGCAATGCGAAGCGATGCGCCCGTCCGCGCAGCAGCGCGGACGGGCGTGACTGTGATGGAACTCGGAATTATGGCGTAAACGCGCGCGGCCGCGCGCCGCCGAGGGTTCCGGGTCGCTGCAGGCGGCCTTCCGGCTGGATTAAGGGGCCCCGGACCGCCCCGCCGCTGCCCTCGCCGGACGCCAGCCGGATGCCGGCGCCGCCTTCACACCAGCTTGTTGCCGTGTCCGGTCCAATAGCGGTCGCGCAGCAGCCGCTTGAGCAGCTTGCCGGTCGGCAGGCGCGGCAGTTGGGACTCGAAATCGACCGAACGCGGGCATTTGATGGTGGACAGGTTGGCGCGGCAGAACGCGATCAGCTCGGCCGCCAGTTCCGGCCCGGCCTGCGCCATGTCGGCCGGCTGCACCACGGCCTTGACCTCTTCGCCGAAATCCTCGTTGGGTACCCCGATCACCGCCACGTCAAGCACCTTGGGGTGCGTCATCAGCAGGTTCTCGGCCTCCTGCGGATAGATGTTGACCCCGCCGGAGATGATCATGTTGGCCTTGCGGTCGGTCAGGAACAGATAGCCGTCGGCATCGGCATAGCCAACATCGCCGATGGTGCTCCAGTCCGGATGCTGGGGATGCCGCGATTCCGCCGTCTTGGCCGGGTCGTTGTGGTATTCGAAGGCGCGGCCTTCGGCGAAATAGATCGTGCCGGACTCGCCCGGCGGCTGCAGTTCGCCGTCAGGGCCGCAGATGCGCAGCTTGCCGACCATGGCCCGGCCCACGGTGCCCTTGCGCTGCAGCCATTCCTGCGTGCTGACGACGGTCACGCCGTTGCCTTCGGTGCCGGCGTAGTACTCCCAGATCACCGGCCCCCACCACGCGATCATCGCCTCCTTGACCTGCACCGGGCACGGCGCCGCGGCATGGATCGCCACGCGCAGCGAAGACACGTCATAGGCCTGTCGCTGCGCCTCGGGCAGCTTGAGCATGCGCGAGAACATCGTCGGCACCAGCTGCGTATGCGTGATGCGGTGCTGCTGCACCAGCCGCAGGTACTGCTCGGCGTCGAAATGCTCCATCACCACCGCGGTGCCGCCCAGCGCCTGCACCGACATGTTGTAGCGCAGCGGCGCGGCATGGTACAGCGGCGCCGGCGACAGGTAGCGGGTGTCGGCATCAAAGCCATAGAGCCGCTGGCACAGGCTGGTCAGCGTGGTGGAATCCTCGATGCGCGGGCTGCCCGGCGGCGCGTACACGCCCTTGGGCCGGCCCGTGGTGCCGGAGGAGTAAAGCATGTCGCCGCCGGTCACTTCCTCTGCGATGCGCGTCGTGGGGCAGCTTGCCAACGCCGGTTCATAAGCCTCGTAGCCGGGCACCGTGCCGTCGAGCATCAGCCGGCGCCTGAGCGCCGGCGTCTGCGCCACCAGCGCGGCCGCGATCTCCGCCTGGGCGTGCGTGGTCACCAGCACCTGCGCGGCGCTGTCGTTGACGATATAGGCGGCGTCGGCCGCGTTCAGCCTGGTGCTCAGGCAGATATAGACGATGCCGCTGCGTTGCGCGCCCCAGCACAGCTCGAACATGCGCGGATGGTTTTCCAGCATGAAGGCCACGCGGTCGCCCGGGCGCAGCCCCATCGCGCGGAACAGGTGTGCCACCTGGTTCGAGCGCTCGTCCAGCTCGCGGTACGTGACGACTGCGCCGCTGCTGCCCATGATGACGGCCGGCTTCTCTGGCGTGCGCTGCGCGTGGATGGACGGATGCATGGCGTTGAGCTCCTTCGACAGGGGTTCGCTGGATTCGGATGGGTGATCCCGCATTCTGTGAACGACCCGCCGGTTCAACCATCGTCGGAAGCGACGAAGCGCCGCGTCGGTATTTTGATGCGGTGCCACATGAAACGGACAAGTGCCAGACCCGTGCGGCCTTCGCGCACCTTCGTCCGATGCGACGATGCGCCGCCCGGCGGCGTGCCCGGATCATGCTGTCGCAGGTTATCGCAGCCACGCCATCCCCCATTCCCGAAGGAGCCGAGGTGGATTTCAAGTTCAGCGAAGAACAATCGATGCTGCGCGACACGCTCGCGCGTTACCTGGCCAACCACTACGATTTTGAAGCACGCCGCGCCGCGGTCCAGTCCGCGGCGGGCTGGCGGCCCGATTGCTGGCGTGCGTTCGCGCGCGACCTCGGCATCCTGGGCGCGGGCTTCAGCGAGGCACTCGGCGGGCTGGGCGGCGGCGCTGCCGAGCACATGATCGTGATGGAACAGTTCGGCCGCCACCTGGTGCTCGAGCCATATCTTGGCACCGTGGTGCTGGCCGGCGGTGCGCTGGCGCAAGGCAGCCCGGAACTGGCGGCGCAGTGGCTGCCCGCCATCATCGGCGGCGAGGCCACCGCTGCCTGGGCGCATGCCGAACCCGCCAGCCGCTATTGCCGGCACGACGTGCAGGCCAGCGCCACGCGCGCTGGCAACGGCTACAAGCTGAGCGGGCACAAGCACGTCGTGGTGGGCGCGCCTTTCGCCTCGCACCTGGTGGTCAGCGCCCGCACCGCAGGAGCGCGCCGCGACCGCGAGGGCATCAGCCTGTTCTGGATCGCACGCGACACGCCCGGCGTGACACTGCGCGAATATCCCACCTTCGACGGCATGCGCGCGGCCGAGGTGCTGCTCGACAACGTGCAGGTGCCGGCCAGCCAGCGCATCGGCGCCGAAGGCGAGGCCTTCGCGCTGATCGAGCGGCTGTGCGACCACGCCATGGTCGCGCTGGCCGCCGAAGCCAACGGCGCGATGGCGCGCATGCTGGCCGACACCATCGACTACGCGCGCCAGCGCAAGCAGTTCGGCGTGCCGATCGGCACGTTCCAGGTGCTGCAGCACCGCATGGCCGACATGTATATGCAGCTGGAGCAATCCGTGGCCCTGACGCAGGTCTCGGCGATGCAGGCCGGCGGCGCACCGGCAGCTTTTGCGCAGGCGGCGTGCGCGGCCAAGGTCCAGGCTGGCCAGGGCGGTGCGTTCGTCGGCCAGGGCGCAGTGCAGATCCACGGCGGCATGGGCGTCACGGAGGAACTGGCGGTGGGCCACTACTTCAAGCGCGTCACGGCGATCGACCTGCAGTTCGGCTCAGCCGAGCACCACCTGCGCCGCTACGCCGACCTGCTCTACCCCGTTGCGGCCTGAACCGCCAACTCCTGACGACTACCCCAGCGAGGCCCGTCGATGCATCTCGATTTCTCCCCGCAAGACCGGCAGTTCCGTGAAGACGTGCGCGCCTGGATCGTCCAGGCCTATGACGACGAATTGCGTGCGATGATGGCGCAGTCCAAAAACGGCTATCTCGACAAAGCCGGCCAGGTGCGCTGGCAGAAGGCGCTGCATGCGCGCGGCTGGGCCGCGCCCAACTGGCCGCAGGAATATGGCGGCCCGGGCTGGACGCCGACGCAGCGCTTTATCTTCCAGTCGGAGCTGGCCGCGGCGGGCTGCCCGCCGGTGTCGCCGATGGGGCTGAAGATGGTGGCGCCGGTGATCATGAAGTACGGCACGCCCGCGCAGAAGGCACGCTTCCTGCCGCCGATCCTGGCCTCGGACGTGTGGTGGTGCCAGGGCTACTCCGAGCCCAATTCCGGCTCCGACCTCGCGTCATTGCAGCTACGCGCCGATCCCGGTACCGACAGCGATGGCGAGCACTACATCCTGAACGGTTCCAAGATCTGGACCACGCATGCGCAGTGGGCCGACTGGATGTTCTGCCTGGTGCGCACCAGCCGCGAGTCGAAGCGGCAGGAAGGCATCTCGTTCCTGCTGCTCGACATGCATACGCCCGGCATCACGGTGTCGCCGCTGCCGACGCTGGACGGCCCCCCGGCCGGGCAGCAGGAAGTGAACCAGGTCTTCTTCGAGAACGTGCGCGTGCCGGCGGAGAACCGCATCGGCGACGAAGGCAAGGGCTGGACCTACGCCAAGTACCTGCTGGAGTTCGAGCGTGGCGGCACCTACAGCCCGATGCTGCACAAGCAACTGGCCAAGGTTGCGCAGATCGCTGCGGAGCAGGCCGCCGACGATGGCCGGCGGCTGCTCGACGACCCCGCCTTCCGGCGCAAGCTGGCCGCGCTGCACGTGCGCGCCGCCGCGCTGGAGGCGGTAGAGCTGCGCGTGTTCTCGGGCGTGGAATCGGGCACCTCGATCGGGGCGGCGTCCAGCATGCTGAAGCTCACCGGCACGGAAACGTTGCAGGCGGTCAGCGAGCTGGCGGTCGAGGCCGCCGGTCCCGCGGCACTGCCGTTCGTGCAGGACACCTGGGCCGCGATCCAGGGCCGCGAAGCCGCGTCGCGCGTGGGACCGGACTATGCTGCCGTGCTGGCGCCGCGCTATTTCAACTACCGCAAGGCGTCGATCTACGGCGGGTCGAACGAGATCCAGCGCAATATCATCGCCAAGCTGGTGCTGGGGCTTTGAGGTCGATGGTTGCTAGAGGGAGAATCGCCTGACAGCCTCTCCCCCTCGCGCGCAGCGATGCCGCACCGCCCAGATCGCACCCACCAGTGTGCATTGCCCTGCCGTCCGTACGGTTGCCGTGCACCGCTCGAGCACGGCATCGTCGGGAAACATTGAGAGTTCGGCAGCGCAACCTAAAGTCACGGTGATTTCCAGGGCTGAACCCACTGCAATGGCCTGCCTCAGCCGCGCCGCGAGGCGACGCTCGATGCCGGATTCCTCTGTCTTCGAAGCGTTGCCTTCATCAACACCAAGTTGCTTCAGCATGGCCCGAATTCGGTGAAGCAGTTCGGCCGACGTGCATATCATGACAGTACGTCCCGACTTGAGGTCTGCGACAGTCCTGCCATCCCCCTGGCAAGCGCGCTGCCCAGGTCAATCCCGCGATGCTTCACGAAGGCGCTGTTCGACGTCCGCCAGAATCCCGGTGGACACCTCGCGCACCTGCTGCTCTCTGCCTGGGGGGATCCACGTGGACTCGACTTCAGCAAAAGTTCCCCGGCACTCGCGCCCTCCCCGACCATCTGAAACATGCTGCGCGACGGCGGTTGAGATCGCCTTCGCCGCCGTCGCGCCCTTGAACATCATAAGCGCCGCCGCCTCCATGGCGATGCGCCGGATAACTTCACTGTGCATGGCCGGTTCCATATGCCAGGTATCGTTGCCCATGATCGTTCTCAAGTCACCATGACTGCTGATGGCGTCTAGTCGATAAACGCGTTGGCCTGCCTGATGACCGGCGTCCACCTTCCTATCTCGCTTCGCAACTGCAGGGACAGTGCTTCAGGCGTAGCGCGTTCAGGTGTTACAGGGATAGCACCAAGCTTCAGCATCCCTTCCCGGAAGGCCGGATCACTGACGGCATCCTGCAACGCCTTCACCAGCTTCGCGGCTACCGGCTTGGGCGTGCCCCTGGGCGCGTAGACGCCATGCCATACTGTCACTTCAAACTCCCCCAACCCTTGTTCGCGCAAGGTCGGCAGCTTTGGCAGTGCAGCCAGCCTCGACGAGGTTGTGCTTCCGTAGGCTTTGACACGGCCGGTGTTGATCGGCTGGAGCGTGGTCGTCACTTGATCACACAACAGGTCGACCTGTCCTCCCTGAACATCGACCATGGCCGGCGCAGCGCCCTTATACGGAACGCTCGTCATTGCCGAATGGAGTTGGCTCATGAGCATCAGCCCGCAGAGGTGCGACGCTGTGCCGATTCCCGCGTTGGCGAGATTGATCTTCTTCTGATTGGCCGAGATGTACGCCCGCAATTCTCGGAACCCGGAAGGTGCGAGAGTCGGACGCGCAACCAGGGTCATCGGGACATCGGCAACGAGCCCGATGTATTCGAAATCCTTCGTCGGGTCAAACCGAAGAGTTTTTGCCAACGCCGGCAGGGTGGCCATGCCGATGTTATGAATCAAGAGCGTATACCCATTGGGTTCGGCCCTCAAAACGGCCTCCGAACCCACAATCCCGCCCGTGCTCGCCCGGTTCTCCACGACAACGGATTGCCCCAGCGATCGCCCCATCGCGGCACTCAGGTGACGAGCCACAACGTCTGTCGGACCACCCGGTGAGAACGGCACCACCAATGTCAGTGGCCGGGAAGGGAATGGTTCCCCGAACGAAGAACTGCATACCAGCCATCCGATGGCAAATGCTGCAACGAATCTCATAGCCTGTCTCCTTGCGTCATGCTCTTTGTGTGATGACTACTCTTTCTTCTCCGCCCCATGATCTTCAGTCATGGTTTCTCATGGTGACGAACTCCTCCGCGACGCTGGGATGAAGTGCGACGGTCCGGTCGAACTCACGCTTCGTGATGCCCCGCTGTAGCGAGATCGCGCCCATCTGAATGATTTCCGCGGCATCACGCCCCAGCATGTGCAGCCCCACGACACGGTCACTCCGCTTGTCAACGACGAGCTTCATCAAGACGCGCTCACGACTCCTTGCCAGCGAAGCCCGCATCGGCCGGAAGTTCGCGCGGTAGACCGTGATGTCGGGAAGCGTCGCGCGTGCGTGGTGCTCGGTCATCCCGACACTGGCAATCTCCGGCGTGGAGAACACTGCCGTCGGCGTCACCCCGAAGTCGGGCGGACAAGACTGAGACGCCCCGAAGAGCGACTCGGCGAGCCACTGTCCTTGCCGTATCGCCACCGGGGTCAGGTTCAGTTGCCCGATCGCGTCCCCAATGGCATAGACACCCTCCATCGACGTTGCATATCGATCATTCACAACGATGGCGCCAGTCTGGTCCAGCGCAAGCGCCCCACCTGCTGCCATCGAGTTCGGCAAGCGGCCTGTCGCATTCAGGACAAGCTCACAATCGAAGCCGTTCCCGGCTTGGTCCGTCACGCGATAGCCCCTGGCCAAGGCTTCGATGGAACGAACCGAGGTGTTCAATCGAAGCTGAATGCCCTGCTCGAGGTATGCGGCGGCGACGGCGTGCTGTAGATCCGCATCGAATCCGCGCAGAACCGTCGGGCCCCGGTGCAGTAGCGTGACATCGGTCCCCAGCCCTTTGAAAATGCCGGCAAATTCGAGCGCGATATAGCCACCGCCAACGATCACGACGCGAGCCGGCAGATGCGGCAGCCCGAAGACATCGTCGGAGGTGATGCAATGCTCCGCACCGGGAATGCCAAGAGGCGAAGGCATCGCGCCGGTGGCCACAACGATGTTGGCAGCCCACACCGTTCTGCCAGGTGCGAGCCGCACCCGACCATTGCCCTCCACCGAGGCGCTCTCGTCAAAAATCGTGACCTGCGCGTTATCCAGTCCCGTCCGATACAGATGTTCGAGCCGGCCAACTTCCTCTGCGATACCGTCACGAAGCGCACTCCAGTCATGGCCTTTGGCCTCAAGGTTCCATCCAAAGCCGACCGCATCGGATGCCTCTGCGCGGTAGCGACTCGCGGTGACCAGGAGCTTCTTCGGCACGCAACCGCGAATCACGCAGGTGCCGCCTACGCGCGACTGTTCCGCGATCGCAACCCGCGCGCCGAGTGCCGCAGCGGTGCGTGCCGCCCTCACGCCGCCAGAGCCTGCGCCAATGACAAACAGATCGAAGGCTTCCATGCTGTTGTCCACGGCGGTCATCGCGCGACCTCGGCTTCTTCCGTCGGCGCCGCCTCCGGCTCGAGCAGTCTGTCTCGCACCAGCACGCCTTCGGCATACAACGCGTCGATCTCCTCATCTTCAAGCCCGGCGAACGCCTTCAGGACTTGCTCGTTGTGTTCGCCCAGCAGGTCAGCGCTCAAAGAGGACGGATACTTCCAGGCGGAGAATCTCGCTGGCGGCCCCGGGATCTGGAATTCGCCAACGTAGGGGTCGCGCACCGTGCGTACGACGCCGCGTTCCTGCAGATGGGGATGGTTCATGGCCTCCCGCAGGGTGAGAACCGGCGCGCACGGGATCCGCTGCCGCTCAAGTGCATCGATGGCGGCGTCTCTGGACGGGAATGTACAAAGCCACGACTCCAGGATCTCCTTGAGTTGCGCGTTGTTGTCACGGCGCAGCGCTGCGGTGGCAAAGCGCGGGTCGGTCAACAGGTCGTCGCGTCCCAGGGCCGCCACAACCTGCTCCCATTGGTGCGGAAGTGTCGCCAGCGTGAGGTAGGTACCGTCCGCGCAACGGAAGATGCCAGTCGGTCCACCATCGGGATGCTGCGAGCCGGTGCGCGCTGGTTCATAGCCCTTGCGAAGGCTGACGCGCGGAATGGCTACCTCATGCATGTTGAAGTAGGTATCCAGCAGCGAAGTCTCGATGTACTGCCCTTCCCCTGTTCGCTCCCGATGCAGCAGCGCGAAGCCAACCGCCATGGCGGCAGCGACCCCGGTTGATGCGTCCCCGATTGCCATGGTGATCAGGGCTGGACTGCCATCAGCCTCGCCGATCAGGTCCGTCACGCCGGCGTACGCTTGCGCGACGTAGTCGTATCCCGGCTTGTTTGCCAGAACGCCTTTCTGCCCCGCGAGCGAAATGGAGCACATGACCAGCCGCGGATTGATCTTCCTCAGCACGTCGTAGCCAAGACCGAAGCGATCCATCACGCCAGGCGAGAAGTTCTCGACGAGCACGTCAAACTGCGTGATCATTTTGAGAACAAGCTCGCGCGCCTTGTTGTCCTTAAGATTCAGCGCGAGGCTCTTCTTTGAATGGTTGTGCTGAACAAAGTAGGTGCTTTGGGAGCAGCGCTTATGCTCCGGCTTCTGGCTGCGCAAGCCGCCAACGCGGGTGCGGTCGCCGAATGGGGCGAGCTCGAGCTTGACGACCTCCGCACCCATTTCCGCAAGAATGCGGGTGCAGGTCGGCCCGGCAACGATCTGGGTGATGTCCAGCACGCGGAAGCCGGTGAGCATGGGGGTCCTGGTTTGCGACACTGTGCTTCTCCTATCGCGCGGCGAACTGATTCTTGCCAAAGAGGTTTTCCCACCGGTCGCCGCTCGGCCTGACACCTGTCTTGTCGACCTTTTCGGCGAGCACGGCGATACCGCGTTGCACGGCTGGACGCTCGCGTACCGCTGAGTACCAGCGCTGAAGGTGGGGGAAGTCCGCAAGGTCCTGTCCTTGCCATTTGTGGGCACGCAGCCACGGATAGGTGGCCATGTCGGCAATCGAGTAATCGCCCGCCAGATATTCGGAATCAGCGAGGCGACGGTCGATCACCGTGTACAGACGACGTGCTTCGCCCGTATAGCGATCAATCGCGTAGTCGATCTTCTCCGGTGCATACTTGCGGAAATGATGGGCCTGCCCCAGCATCGGTCCCACGCCCCCCATCTGGAACATCAGCCACTGCAGGACCTCGTACCGCCTGCGGGTGTCCTGCGGCATGAACTGGTAGCCGCTTTTCTCCGCCAGGTACATCATGATGGCCCCCGACTCGAACATCGCAATGGGCTGTCCGTCCTGGCCCTCATGATCGACAATGGCGGGTATCTTGTTGTTTGGGCTGATCGCCAGGAACTCCGGCGCGAACTGCTGCCCCTTGCCGATGTGCACCGGTATGACGTTGTAGGGCACCCCCAGCTCTTCAAGGAGAATGGAGACCTTGTAGCCGTTCGGCGTGCTCCAGAAGTAGAGATCGATCATCTCGGTGAACTGGCTCGTTAATGATGGAGCCATCTTAGAAATGCCACGATCGTTGCGCCAATACTGTGTCCCGCTTGGGGCATGTCAAAAACTTATGGCTACCGCAGGCCGGCCGACGCGCCATACAATGAGCCATGGAATTCCGACAACTCAAGTACTTCGTACGAATCGTTGAGCTGGGAAGCGTGTCGCGCGCGGCCGCCGATCTGTACACCGCTCAGCCGGCGCTCAGCCAGCAAATCGCCAAGCTCGAAGACGAGCTCAAGGTGAAGTTGCTGGCCAGAAGCGCACGAGGCGTGGTAGCGACAGAGGCGGGAGAAGTGTTCTATCGCCACGCGCGAGCCATGCTGCGCCAGGCGGAATTGATGAAGAGCGATGTCCAGCATGCTGGCGAACATCCTCAGGGAACTGTTTCGGTTGGGCTTCCGACCAGCGCCGCGACGATACTTGCGCCCAGACTTCTCGCTGCAGCAGCCAGGCAATACCCGGATATCCAGCTCCAGATCACGGAGAGCCTCAGTGGGCACCTCCAGGAACTGGTGGTGAACGGACGGATCGAGATGAGCCTGTTGTTTGAGCGTGTGGATGGAGCCGGTGCGGTACGCGAGAGCAGGCTCGGGGCTCATCTTGAGGTCAGTCCCCTGTTGACCGAGCGCCTGTTTCTTCTTTCGTCCCGACAAGCGGATGGAGCGGCACCTGAAGAGATCTCCATTGCGGAAGCGGCAAAGCGGCCACTGATCCTTCCCGGGCGATCCAACATCACGCGACAAATTATCGACGAGGCGTTCGAAGCCGCCGGGCAAAGGCCGGTCGTACTGGCAGAGCTCGATTCCCTCGCGACGATTCGCGCTGTCGTCGCAAGCGGCGTCGGCTCGACGATTCTTTCGCCTTCGATCCCGGGAGGCACCGAGGGTTTCGCCGTCCAGCGAATCGCGGGGGCTGCGCTGCAGCGGCGCCTTTCGCTTTGCACCTTCGACATCATGCCGCTGAGCTCCGCCGCGCGCCGGATCATGGAACTGATCCGCGAAACCGCTCTGGCGCTGGTCGCCGAAGGCGCATGGCCCGGCGCCTCGAAGATCGGTTAGCCATACGGAATCGCAATACCGTCACCTCAAAGTCCTATTGGCCGGTTGTACTGTCGCGTGTCTAGACTTCGCATACGTCTAAACAGGCAAACGGCAACCCATGACAAAACGGATTCTCGACGGCGTCAAGATACTTGACCTCACCCGGTTCTTCTCCGGCCCTCAATGCACGCTGTTCCTCGCCGGGCTGGGTGCAGAAGTCATCAAGATCGACGATCCGGACGGAGGCGATCCGACCGCATTCTCACCGCCATTTGCCGGCCCGCAGGGCGTCTCATTCGAAAGGCGCTCTCAGCAGGACATGGGCATCGCGTACCTGAAGCGGGCGCGCGCGAAGAAGTCCACCACCCTGAACCTGAAGAGCGCGGACGGCAAGGAACTCTTCCTGCGAATGGTCAGGCACGCCGATGTCGTGGTGGAGAATTTCAGCGCGGGCGTCGCCGATCGACTTGGCATTGGCTATGACGTGCTGCGCGAAGCTAATCCATCCATTATCTACTGCTCCCTGACCGGATACGGTTCCACGGGCCCCGCACGGAACCTCAAGGCCTATGATCTGATGGTCCAGGCGGCCGCCGGCCTGATGAGCATCACGGGTCAACCAGGCGCCGCACCCACCAAGGCGGGCTCGCCCCTTTCGGATGCGATTGCCGGCCTGTTCGCCGCGTTCGGGATCGTCGCGGCATTGAGCTATCGCCAGCGTACCGGTCATGGACAGTCGGTGGATGTTTCCATGACCGACTGCCTGCTGTCCTTGATCCTCGACGAGCCGCTGGATTGCTATCGCGAACTGGGCCTCTCCTTCCAGCAGGGCAACCGGATCATGCGCTTTTCTCCCTTCAACGCGTACAAGAGCGCGGATGGCTGGGTGACGATCGGCACCGCCAGCAACGATGACTGGTGCACGCTGCTGGACGTCATGGGACGATCCGATCTCAAGCATGACCCCGACATCATGTCCGTCGCATGGCGCTTGTCGAACAACGCGACGGTTGACGAGATCGTTTCGAAATGGACGTCGGCGCTGCCCACTTCGGAAATCGAGCAGCAAATGCGCTCCGCCAGGATTCCGTGCAGTCCGGTACGAACGATTGATGACGTACTAGCCTGGGATCAGATTGTTGCGCGGAACATGGCCGTATCGCTGTGGAACCCGCTCGCGAACGCGACGATGAACGTCAAGGCTGCGTCCTTCCCCTTGCGATTTGGAGACGCAGACGCCGGCTATGACACGCCAGCGCCCATACCGGGGGCACACACCGAAGAGATCCTGCGGGAATTGGCCGGCGTAGATGCCGCCGAGTTCCGGCGGCTGCGGGAACGCAGAATCATATGAGTTCCACCAGGGCGGCGCTACGGCTTGCTGCCCTTATCCCCCACGCCTGCTATGAGGCGCGGCGCGCGCCGATCGCATGTCAGTGGCAACTCGGCATGAAGACTCGGCATGAAGACTCGGCAACGAAGCATTGGGAAATGCATGGCCGAAGCGTGGCCGGAGATTGAAACGATGGTTTGCCGGCGCACGGTACCTTTGCGATGCGTCGCAACCGGTGCGCGGAGGTGACATTCAGCCCCACCGGAGCCTTAAGCGGCGGCTCAGGGGCAAGGGCTCAGTGGCAAGACAAGGATGCTCGCGAGAACGGCCTGCACAGCGGTGGCAGCCAAACCGATGCGCAGGCCGTCGTGCAGCCGTCTACGCGGCGCGCGCAAGTTCCTCTTCCATGAAGTCGAGACGATCCTTCCCCCAGAACATCTCGTCGCCCACATACATCATGGGTACCCCAAAGACCCCCCGCTCTACCGCCGCGTCCGTGCTTTGCGCGAGCTCGGCACCGATTTCATCGCTCGCGGCGACCTCTTCGAACCAGGCAAAGTCGACGCCAAGCGCCTCGACGATCGGTCGCAAGCCCGCATAGTCGACGATGCTGGCATCGCCGCGCTCCCAGTATGCTTCCATCACCCGCTCGACGAATTCCAGCTCCAGGCCTTTGCGTCGCATCGCAAGCGAGCCGCGCAGAACCCGGCTGGACTTGATCGGGAACTGCCGGGGAATCTGGAAAGGAACATTGTATTTCTCGGCCCAGCGCATCAGATCCCGCTTGCGGTACCGGAGCTTGGACTTCGGTTCCTTCATCAGTTCGTATTCGTTGTTCCGGAAGACATAGCCCAGATTGTAGGGATGCAGAACGAGTTCTGCATTGTGGCGCTCAAGGATCGGCTTGATCAGCTTGATGGCGAAGTAGGTGTTAGTGCTGCCGACATCCCAGTACAGGTCCACGCGCTTCTTTTCCATTTCGGCTCCAGTTGAATGAAACTATGTTGAGTCTATGGAGGCGAGAATGGTCTGGCTAATATGGAATGGCGATTCGGGTATATCGGAAAACGATCGACCTTGGCCAAGCCTCGCTTTAGACGAATTCCTCCATGAACGCCAGCCTGGCATCAGCCGATGCCTGCGCTTTAACCGCCACCTGCAGCGTCTGCGACGGCAGCCATGGATACGGCAGCGCAGCCTGCAAGGTGCCCAGCATGGCCGCGCCGGCATCCGGCACCACGTCCATTCGCGCGATATGGATGTGCAGGCTGCCGATGCGGAACGTCCCATCCGGCTGCCGGGCAAAACCCCAGCGGTAGACGCCCTTCCCCGCGCGCAAGGTGTGCGCCGCCGTCTCGCGCATCAGTACCAGCCACGGGACCGTCAGTGTGGTTCCATCCGCCGCCGGCGACAGGTCGCCAACGTAGTAGGTCCGGCAGCGGTCGAAGGTCTTGGCGAAGTCAGTCACCAGCGTCGCCGCGATCGCCGCGGCGCCTTCCGTCTGTGCCGGAAAGCTGATGGTGTCCGTATCGATGGAGAAGGTCAGCGTGGCATCCGTTGCGAATGCCTCGTGGATCAGCGCGGGACGGTTGTTGTCCTTGGCCTCGACATAACGGGCCAGCAGCGCCTGGGCTTCGGGTAGGGAGATCGGATTCATAGAGTCAGCGCGTTGGCGTAAAAGGAGAGGCCGGACAGAGCACGGCAGTGCAGCGCGGCGAGTTTGGTAGAATTTGGCACAAAGCTTGCATTACAAGCTAATCGAACAATCCGCCGATGGCTACGACTCCTGCAAACAAGACCCTTACCATCACGCATCCGGCTTGCCTGATCGATGGCTCGGACCGCGAATTCCGGCACCTCGTCAATGGCCTGCTGCCGTTTGCGGCGCGGCTGCTGTCGGTGCGGGACGGCTTTGGCAACCTGGTCGGGCTGACCGGCGTGCAATATTCGCTGATCCGCTCGATCGCCCACCTGTCGCAGCAGGGCGAGGTGACGGTGAACCAGCTGGCCGACCACCTGCACCTGAGCGGGCCGTTCATCACCATCGAGACCGGAAAGCTGAAGAAGCTCGGCCTGATCGACAAGAAGGCGCATCCCGACGACAAGCGCAAGATGCGCCTGACCATCACCACGGCGGGCAGCAAGCTGCTCAATGAACTGCTGCCGGTGCAGCAGCAGATCAACGACGTGCTGTTCGACGGCGTCACCCGCACCGAATTCAAGGTGCTGTGCTCGGTGGTCGACCGCCTCGTCGCCAACGGCGACCGTGCCGCGCTCGACCTCGGGCACCTGCAGGCGCGCCGGCTGAAAGGCTAGCGGCACGCCGCCGTCAATGCGCGGCCCATTGCACCGTGCCGACATCGATGCCCTCCTGATGCATCTCCCACAACGGGCTGAGTTCGCGCAGTTTTGACACCGTCGCAATGACCTGCCGGATGACTACGTCCACTTCCGTCTCGGTGGTGTAGCGGCCCAGCGTAAAGCGGATCGAGCTGTGCGCGAGTTCGTCGCTGCGGCCCAGCGCGCGCAGCACGAACGACGGCTCCAGCGATGCCGAGGTGCAGGCCGATCCCGAAGACACCGCCACGTCCTTGATGCCCATGATCAGCGACTCGCCCTCCACATAGTTGAAGCTGATGTTCAGGTTGTGCGGGATGCGGTGCTCGAGGCTGCCGTTGACGTAGACCTCGTCCAGCCGCGACAGGCCCGCAAGCAACCGGTCGCGCAGCGCCCCGACACGGCGCCCCTCCTCTTCCAGTTCCAGCCGCGCCAGCCGGAAGGCTTCACCCATGCCCACGATCTGGTGCGTCGGCAGCGTGCCGGAACGCATGCCGCGCTCATGGCCGCCGCCATGGATCTGCGCCTCCAGCCGGATGCGCGGCTTGCGGCGCACGTACAGGGCGCCGATGCCCTTGGGCCCGTAGACCTTGTGCGCGGTCACGGTCAGCAGGTCGATCTTCAGCGCCGCCAGGTCGATCGGGATCTTGCCCGCGGCCTGCACCGCATCGCAGTGGAACACGATGCCCGCCGCACGGCAGATTTCGCCGATCTGCGCGACGGGCTGGATCACGCCGATCTCGTTGTTGACCATCATCACCGACACCAGGATGGTGTCCGGGCGCAGCGCAGCGCGCAGCCCCTCCAGGTCGATCAGGCCGTCGGGCCCCACATCGAGATATGTCACCTCGAAGCCCTGGCGCTCCAGTTCGCGGCAGGTATCGAGCACGGCTTTGTGCTCGGTCTTGACCGTGATGATGTGATTGCCCTTGCCGCGATAGAAGTGCGCCGCGCCCTTGATGGCGAGATTGTTCCCCTCGGTGGCGCCGGAGGTCCAGACGATCTCGCGCGGGTCGGCATTGAGCAGCGCCGCGACGTGCGCACGCGCCGTTTCCACGGCCGCTTCCGCCTGCCAGCCGTAGCTGTGGCTGCGCGATGCCGGGTTGCCGAACTGCTGGTGCAGGAACGGCACCATCTTGTCGACGACGCGGAGGTCCACCGGCGTCGTCGCGCTGTAGTCCATGTAGATGGGGAGGTTGTCTTGCTCGTTTTGCATGGGGCGCATTCCTGGCTGCGGAGGGAGTACGACCGGGGGGAAAGCGAACCCGCGCGAACCCGCTGGTCAGGGAAAGTGGGGCCGAGTCTAGCACCGGGCAGCGCCCCGACGCGCAGGCGCCATGCTGGCAATAGGGTTGCTTCGTGCTGTCGAACGGGCCTGCGCAACGCCCGCCCCTTTTTCGAAATCTCCCGAGAACCGTTGGGCCACAAGGCTTTCCGGCATTCACGCAACGACGCTGCGAACCGGAAAAGCCTGCGGCCTAGGGTTTCCACCAGCTTGAACACCGCAATTTGTTAGCATTCAATAAAACCTAATTTACAAAGCTAACTAAACAAACGAACTGCGGCAGCCGGATCGGGTGCCCAAACATGCGTAGGAGTCGTGATGGCTGAGTCATCTGTCGATCGGGGCGTCGTATTGGACGCCGACGCGCAGCGCCGTTTCCGCAACGCGCTGGCCATGTTCGCAACCGGTGTCGCCGTGATCACCGCGCCGCGTGCCGGCGAGGTCCCGGTCGGCATCACGGTGGCGTCGTTCAACTCGGTATCGCTGGATCCGCCTCTGGTGCTGTTCTCGGTTGATCGCCGCTGCCTGAGCCTGGCCGACCTGCGCAGCGCGCCGCGCTATGCGGTCAACGTGCTGGCCGAGGCACAGCAGGATATCTCGAACCGCTTCGCCCGCGCCAACTCGGGCAAGTGGGACGGCATCGACTTTGGCGCCGCTGCAGAACGCGGAGGCAGCCACGTGCTGTTGCCAGACACGCTGGCGACCTTCGAATGCGAGCCCTACGCGATGCATGACGGCGGCGACCACGTGATCTTCATCGGCCGCGTGGTCCGTCACCAGGCCCGCCACGACGGCCGGCCGCTGATCTTCTTTGGCGGCAGATACCGGGCGCTGGAAGACAGCCCTGCCGCCGCCTGAATCCAACAACACAAGCAGTCAGCACAGGAGAACGACATGATCAAGACCGGTAACCAGCACATCGCCATGCTGCGCGATGGGCGCGAAGTGTACCTGGATGGCAAGCGCGTCACCGACGTCACGGTGCACCCCGCCTTCCGCAACTCGATCCGCAGCTATGCCAGTCTGTACGACTTCCAGGCGCGTCCCGAGAACGCCGACAGGATGACTTTCCGGCCCGAAGGCAGCGACCGGCGCGTCAGCCGCATCTGGCAGCTCCCTGCCAGCTACAACGAGCTGGTCGAGCGCCGCGAGATGCTGGAGGCCTGGACCGCGCTGCACTACGGCTTCATGGGCCGCTCGCCCGACCATGTCGCGTCGTGCATCTCCGGCATGTACATGGGCATCGACGTGCTTGAGCAGGCCGATCCGGCGCGCGCCGGCGCGTTGCGCGACTACTACCGCTACGCCCGCGACAACGACCTGTTCCTCACCTATGTGATCGTCAACCCGCAGGCCAACCAGGCCAAGGCGGCGCACGAGCAGGAAGACAAGTACCTGGCGGTGGGCATCGTGGACCAGGACGCGGAAGGCATCACCGTGCGCGGCGCGAAGATGCTCGCCACCAGCGGCATCATGGCCAACGAGGTCTTCTGCAGCTGCATCCAGCCGCTGCGCGAGGGCGACGAGATGTATGCGCTGTCCTTTGCCGTGCCGATGAACAGCAAGGGCCTGAAGGTGATGTCGCGCAAGTCATACGAAGCCAGCGCCACCTCGGTCTTCGACAACCCGCTGGCTAGCCGCTTCGACGAGAACGATGCGGTGCTTTACTTCGACGACGTCAAGGTGCCGTGGGAACGGATCTTCGTCGCGGGCGACGTCGCCATGTGCGCGAAGCAGTTCCACGCCACCCCGGCGCACGTCTACCAGAACTACCAGTGCCAGGTGCGGCTGATGGTCAAGCTGCGCTTCCTGGTCGGCCTGGCGCATCGCATCACCGAGATCAATGGCACCGCGGGCTTTCCGCAGGTCAAGGAACTGCTGGGCCAGCTCGCCGCCGAGGCGGGCATGGTCGAGGCCTGGGTTTACGGCATGGAAGCCAAGGGCCAGGTCAACCAGAACGGCTATTTCATCCCCGACCGCGGCATGCTGTACGGCTCGCAGGTGGTGACGCAGCAGCTCTACGCCAAGGTGCTGAACACGCTGCGCGAGCTGGCCGGCGGCGGCATGATCATGCTGCCCTCCAGCATCGAGGATTTCGCCAACCCCACGCTGGCCGACATCATCGCCAAGACGCAGAAGTCGCCGGTCTGCAGCGCGGAGGAGCGCGTCAAGTTCTTCAAGCTCGCCTGGGACGCGGTCGGCTCCGAGTTTGCCTCGCGCCACAACCAGTACGAGATGTTCTACGCCGGCGCGACCTTCGTCACCAAGGGCCATGCCTACCGCACCTATGACTGGAAACGCGCGTCGGGCCTGGTCGACAACATGCTCGGCAGCTATTCCCTGCAAGACGAACTGGCCCGTCTGCCGCAGGCCGCCTGAGCGCAGCGAGACCAACCCGCTCCCCGACACGCTCCCCATCCTTGCCTCGATAACGGAGATCAGCATGGCAATCAACAAGCTTCACGACGAGTTCCATACCCTGGACCTCTCCTCCGGCTGGGAAGTGCCGGAAGGCTACCCCGCCGGCATCCAGCAGAAGATCCTGTCCGGCGCGCTGGACGAAAGCGGCCGCCGCGGCAGCCGGACCCGCCTGCTGCGCTTCGATGCGGGCATCTTCACCAAGGCGCCGTTCGTCCACGAGTACTGGGAGGAGGTGTACCTGCTCAGCGGCGACCTGACCGTCGGCAACGATGTAAACGGCAACGGCGGCGAAGCCTTCGAGCCCAACACGTACGCCTGCCGCCCGCCCGGCGCCTTCCACGGTCCGTTCCGCTCCGACGGCGGCTGCATGCTGCTGGAAATCCACTACTACGACCCGGCCTGATCATGGAAGCCACCGTAGCCGCCGCCAAGCGCCAGCTCGCCGACGGCAGCGCCAATGCGTTGTCCCTGCTGGCCTCGTGTGTCGAACGCATCTGCAATCCCGGCGGCGAAGGCGCGCGCGTCTTCCCGCACGGCGTCAGCATGGCTGCGCGCAAGCAGGCGCAAGCCAGCGACATGCTGCGCGAACAGGGCGTGGCCGGCGCCCTTTCCGGGGTGCCGGTGTCTGTGAAGGACCTGTTCGATGTGCAGGGCGATGTCACCCGCGCCGGCGCGAAGGTGCTGCCCGAGCGCGCCGCCGGCACCGATGCCCCAGCCATTGCGCGGCTGCGCGCCGCGGGCGCGGTCTTCGTCGGCCGGACCAACATGACCGAGTTCGCCTATTCCGGCGTCGGCATCAATCCGCACTACGGTACGCCGCGCAATCCGTTCGACCGGCAGGCCGGGCGCATTCCGGGCGGCTCGTCGTCCGGTGCCGCGGTCTCGGTGAGCGACGGCATGGCGCTCGCCGCGATCGGCTCGGACACCGGCGGCTCCTGCCGCATTCCGGCGGCGCTGTGCGGCATCGTCGGCTTCAAGCCCACCGCGAGCCGGGTGCCACTGCAGGGCACCGTGCCGCTGTCGCCCAGCTATGACTCGGTCGGCTGCCTGGCCAATACCGTGGCCTGCTGCGCCGCGGTCGACGCGGTAATGGCCGGCGAAGCGCCACCCGCGGCGCCGGCCAGCCTCGCCGGACTGCGCCTGGCCGTGCCCGGCGGGATGGTGCTGGACGGGATCGACTACACGGTCGCGCAGACGTTCAGCGAGGCCTTGCGCCGGCTGTCCGCCGCGGGCGCGCTGCTGCAGGACGTGGACTTCGACACCTGGGGCCAGCTCGGCGAACTCGGCCACGGCGGCGGGCTGGTGGCCGCCGAGGCCAGCGCCTGGCACGGCAAGCTGATGACGGCGCACGCCGACCGCTACGACCCGCGCGTGCTGTCACGCATCCGGCTGGCCGACGGGCAGCTCGCCGCAGACTACCTGCGCATGCGCGATCGCCGTGCCGCGCTGTGCCGGCAGGCGGACGCCGAACTGGCGGGCTTCGACGCCGTGGTGCTGCCGACCGTGCCGATCATGGCGCCGCGCATCGCCGACCTTGGCGACAACGACGCCTTCTTCGCCACCAACCGGCTGCTGCTGCGCAATCCGGCCATCGCCAACATGCTCGACCTGTGCGCGCTGTCGGTTCCTTGCCACCGCCCCGGCGAAGCGCCGGTGGGACTGATGCTGTTCGGCCGGCACGGCGCCGACCGCAGGCTGCTGGCGATCGGCTTGGCCGTGGAAGCGGCGCTGCGGCAGGCGTTCAGGTAAGCGCTCTCCCAGAGCAGTACCCACTATTCCTACAAAGACCCAAGGAGACAACATGCCTGATATCCGCATCGGCGCGGCCGCGCTCGCCTGCGCCAGCCTCATCTCGGGAACCGCCGTGGCGGCCGACCCCGCCCCCGTCAGCGATGGCGTCGTCAAGATCGGGGTGCTCACCGACATGTCGTCCATCTTCTCCGACATCGGCGGCAAGGGTTCGGTAGTTGCCGCGCAGATGGCCGTCGACGACTTCGGCGGCAAGGTGCTCGGCGCGCCCGTGCAGGTGGTCAGCGCCGACCACCAGAACAAGACCGACGTGGCCGCCACGCTGGCGCGCGGGTGGTTCGACAACCAGAAGGTCGATGCCATCCAGGATGCGCTGCCGTCATCGGTGGCGCTGGCCGTGTCCAACCTGGGCAAGCTCAAGCACAAGATCGTCATCGCCAGCGGCGCCGGCACCACGCGGCTCAGCAACGAGGACTGCTCGCCCTACACCATCCAGTATTCGTACGACACCTACGCCTTCGCCGCCAACACGGTCAAGGCGCTGAGCCGCCGTGGCGACAACAGCTGGTACTTCCTCACCGTCGACTATGCCCTGGGCGCGTCGCTGGAGAAAGACGGCACCGAGGCGCTTTCGAGCGTCGGCGGCACGCTCAAGGGCAAGGCGAAGCATCCGATCAACTCCCCCGACCTGTCGTCGTACCTGCTGCAGGGGCAGGCGTCCGGCGCCCGCATGATCGCGCTGGCCAATGCCGGCGCCGATACCGTCAACGCGATCAAGACCGCGGCGGACTTCGGCATCAACACCAACGGCAAGCAGCGGCTGGCGGGCCTCCACATGTTTATCAGCGACGTCCACAGCCTCGGACTGCAGGCCGCGCAGGGCATGACGCTGACGACTTCGTTCTACTGGGACCGCGACGACGCCACGCGCGCGTGGTCGCAGCGCTTCTTCGCCAAGACCGGCAAGATGCCGACGCTGGTCCATGCCGGCGTGTATTCGTCGACCATCCATTACCTGAAGGCGATCCAGGCCGCGCGCACCGACGAAAGCGATGCCGTGCTCGCCAGGATGCGCGCCACCCCGGTCAACGACTTCTTCGCCACCAACGGCACCATACGCGCCGACGGCCTGATGGTGCACGACATGTACCTGGTCGAAGTCAAGCGGCCGCAGGAATCGAAGCGTCCGTGGGACTACTACAAGATCAAGAGCGTGATCCCGGCCAGCGAAGCGTTCCGCCCGCTCAGCGCCAGCGCCTGTCCGCTGGTCAGGAAGTAAGCCTGCCCCACCATGCGGCCGGCGCTGACGCCGGCCGCCCCTCCCCCGCACAGAGAGCCCCTCAACATGAAGACCCTTACCTTTGATATCGACAGCCGCCAGGGCAAGTCGCAACGCGCCGTCGCCATCCGCCAGCTGGTTGTGGCGGGATGGACCGGCCGCGACGTCGAGGCCTTGGAAGCCCATATCCGCGAACTGGAAGAGCTTGGCGTGAAGCGGCCGCCCTACACGCCGGTGTTCTACCGCGTTGCCGCCGGACGGCTGGGCGCCGCGCCGGAGATCCAGGTCAGCGGCGAAGCCAGCAGCGGCGAAGCGGAATTCCTGCTCGTCAACGATGGCGGCGAGATCCTGGTAGGCATCGCCTCGGACCACACCGACCGCGAGGCGGAGACCTACGACATCACCGTGTCCAAGCAGATGTGCGAAAAGCCCTGCGCGCAGACGCTGTGGAAGCTGGCTGAGGTGGAAGGCCACTGGGACCAGCTCGTGCTGCGCTCGTACGCCACCATTGACGGCGAGCGCGTGCTGTACCAGCAAGGCGCGGTGACGGCGATGCGCTCGCCGGGCGACCTGCTCGGCCGCTTTGCCGGGCACGGCGGCAGCTTCCGCGAGGGCTCGGCGATGCTGTGCGGCACGCTGCCGGCCATCGGCGGCATCCGCCCGGCGCAGCGTTTCGAAATCGAGCTGGAAGACCCGGTGCTGGGCCGCATCCTGCGCCACGCGTATGCGATCGCGACGCTGCCGGTGGAGGGTTGAGCATGGCGCGCCATTGATTGCGCCGCGGCAAGGTGGCGGCCAACGACAAGGAGGCACGTCCATGCCGCATGAAGGCCTGATCCTGGCGACCCGCAACCTCGGCAAGTCGTTCCGCGGCTTTACCGCGATCAACGGCGTCAACCTGCAAGTCCGGCGCAGCTCGATCCATGCATTGATCGGCCCCAACGGCGCAGGGCGTCGGACGACCGGAATAGCTCCCCATTACGCGTTAACCCTTGGTTGACGCTTGATCCCTCGTACGCATAGACTTTTTATGAACATATCGTTCATTTATGAACATAACAGGTCAGCGCGCGCCCCACCCGGTTCCGGAACGCCTCGCTGGCGTTACCGGAACGGCAACATGACTTTGAAGATCGGCATCAACGGCGCCGGCATCGGCGGACTGGCGGCGGCCATCGCGCTGCGCAAGCTCGGCCTCGACGCGGTGGTTTATGAGCAGGCGCCGCGCTTTGCCCGCGTCGGCGCGGACATCAACCTGACGCCCAACGCGGTGCGCGCGCTGGACGGCCTGGGCGTCGGCGGCGCGCTGCGCGAGACCGCGGCGCGGCCTTCGCACCGGATCAGCCGCACATGGGATACCGGCGCGGAAACCTCGCGCCTGCCGATGCAGGACGACGCCGAACACCGCTACGGCGCCCCGCAGCTCACCATGCATCGCGCCGACCTGATGACCGCGCTCGAGGCCGCAGTGCCCGCCGCAAACGTGCGCCTGGGTCACAAGGCGGTGGCCATCGCGCCGGACGCTGGCGGCGCCACGCTGCGCTTTGCCAATGGCACGGAGGAGCGCGTCGACGTGCTGGTCGGCGCCGACGGCATCCATTCCATGGTGCGCACCGCGCTGCTCGGCCAGGAAAGCCCGATCTTTACCGGCGTGGTGGCGTACCGCGCCGTGGTGCCCGCCGAAAAGCTGGCCGGCGTGCCAAACCTTGGCGCCTTCACCAAGTGGTGGGGTCCGGATGCCGCCACGCAGATCGTCACCTTCCCGCTCAACCGCGGCCGCGACATCTTTATCTTTGCCACCGTGGCGCAGGAAACATGGCGGCACGAGTCATGGACCACGCCGGGCCGCGTGGAGGACTTGCGCTGCGCTTATGCCGGCTTCCATCCGGAGGCGCGCGCGCTGCTCGATGTCTGCGACGACGTGCTGATTTCCGCGCTGTACGTGCGCGACCCGCTGCCGCAGTGGTCGCGCGGCCCGGTCACGCTGCTGGGCGATGCCTGCCATCCGATGATGCCATTCATGGCGCAGGGCGCCGGCATGGCGATCGAGGATGGCGTGGTGCTGGCGCGCTGCCTGGCTGATGCGGCGAAGGATGGCGCTGCCGCCGTGCCCGCGGCGCTGGCCCGCTACCAGTCCGCGCGCCACGAGCGCACCAGCCGCATCCAGATCGGCTCGCGCAGCAATGCGTGGCTCAAGGAAGGCGGCAATGCCGACTGGGTGTACGATTACGACGCCTGGAACGTGGCGCTGGGGTGAACGTACGCTGGCGGTTTGCTCCCCTCTCCCGCACGCGGGAGAGGGGAGCGTTTGCCAAGGGTGATGGCAAATGGCAACGTCTTCGGAGACCGACGGCCTTCGCGATTGGATTATTGCCACCAGCCTGACGGCCCCGCACGCGGCCGTCTTCCGTTTACAGTAAAACCTTAATGCCCAAGTCCCGCCCGCCGACCGAAACCCACCCCGACGACAGCGCCGAAGCCGAAGACGCCCGCGAAGCCCAGCTGGTCTCGCCGGTGATCCGCGGCCTGCGCCTGCTGCGCTATATCGCCGAAGGCGGCTCCACCGCCAACCTGAGCGAGGTCGGCCGCCGCATCGACGTGAACCGCGTCACCGTGATGCGGCTGCTCGACACGCTCGAGCACGAAGGCATGGTCGAACGCCTGCCGCATGGCGGCCACCAGGTCGGCTTCAATTTCCTCAAGCTCGCGTCGCGCGTGCTGGCATCGAACGACCTGACCAGCCTGGCCGCGCGCGTGCTGGCAAGGCTGAGCGGCTCGCTGCAGCTGTCCGCATACCTGGTGGTGCGCGACGGCGGCCATGCGCTCTACCTGCTGCGCCATATGCCGGCGGCCACGCTGGTCAGCAACATCCAGGTCGGCAGCCGCATACCGGCGCATCTGACCACGCCCGGCCGCATGCTGATTGCCGGTCTGCCGCCGGAAACACTGAGGGAGTTGCTGGGCCCGGACCCGCTGCCGACCGTGACCGGCCAAAGCCCGGCTACCCATGCACGCCTGGCAGATATCCTTGCCGCCGACCGTGAGCGCGACTGCGCCTGGAGTTTTTCGGCCTACGAACCCGGGATCGATTCGTGCGCGACACCGGTGCGCGGCGCCGATGGCGAAGTCGTCGCCGCCCTGAGCGTGGCGGGACCGCAGCAGCGTTTCGAGCAGGACGGCACGCTGCGCGAACGCGTGGAGAAGGAAGTCAGGTCGGCGGCGCGCGACCTGTCGGCGCTGCTGGGTTACCGTCCTGAGCGCCAGCGCTGAGTGCCAACGGCTCGCGCCGAGCGCCACCGTTTGCCACCGTTTGCCACCGTCTGCCCCCGCCGTCTGCCTCTATTCCGCGGTAATCCCGTACTCGCGGATCAGCTTTGCCCACGACGCGGTTTCCTGGCGGATGCGCGCCTCGAGCGCCTGCGGCGTGCTGCCGGCCGGTTCCATGCCCTGGCGCTGCAACTCCGCGCGCACTGCCGGCGTAGCCAGCAAGGCGCGCACGTCGGCGCTCAGCGCATCCGCCGCCTGCTGCGGCGTGGCCCTGGGCGCGAGCAGCGCATACCAGGAACTGACATCGATGCCGCCCACGCCCTGCTCCGCCAGCGACGGCACGCCCGGCGCCGCCGGCGAGCGCCTGGCCTGCGTCACGGCCAGCGCGCGCAGCTGGCCCGACTGGATGAACGGCGCCAGTGTCGGCCAGGTGCCGAACAGCATCGGCACCTGCCCACCGACCACGTCGTTGAGCGCTTGCGTGGTGCCCTTGTACGGCACGTGCAGCAGCGCAATGCCGGCCTTGTGGCGGAACAGCTCGCCCGCCAGGTGCAGCCCGCTGCCGACGCCGGGGCTGGCGTAGCCCAGCGGCTTGCCGCTCTTGTCGGCCTGCTGCGCCAGTTTCACCAGTTCCTGCACGCTGTTCGCCTTGACCGACGGGTGCACCGCCAGCACGTTGGGCGAGCCCGCCAGCAGCGATACCGCGCGGAAATCGCGTTCGACGTTGTACGTCAGCGCCGGCATCAGCGTGGGATTGATGGTGAGGTTGCCGGCCGGCGCCACCAGCAGCGTGCAGCCGTCGCCAGGCGCGCGCCGCACGGTGTCGATGCCGATATTGCCGTTGGCGCCAGGCTTGTTGTCGACCACGAAGGGCGTGCCGCGCTTCTGCTGCAGGCCGTGCGCGAGCGTGCGCGCCAACTGGTCGGCCGGGCCACCGGCGGGAAACGGCACCACGATGCGCACGTTGGCGCAGGTAGCCGCCTGCGCTGTCTGCCCGGACATGGCCGCGGCCAGGACAACGGCCGCGCCCAGCCATTGGCGCCGGCGCGGCGAACGCTTCGATAGCCTGAGTTGCTGCATGTTGCTGCCTTATACAAACGGTTTCGGCATGACCGGACGGTAGTCGAGCAGACGCGACAGCTCCGCCGCCGCCTGCCTGACTTTCTCGACCATGCCATCCAGCTGGTCGGGTTCGATGCGCGCGGCGGGGATGGTGGCACCGAGCGCCGCCACCACCTTGCCGGTGCGGTCGCGCACCGGCGCCGCGATGGTGGAGATGCTGGCCTCGAAGAAGCCTTCATGCAGCACGTAGCCACGCTCGCGGTCGCGCTGGACCATTTCGTACAACTCCTGGACCGTGCGCGGGGTGCTCTCGGAATACACTTCGAGCCGGTCTTCCGGGTACAGCGCCCGCAGTTCTTCCAGCGTCAGGTCTTCCAGCAGCACCCGGCCCAGCACGGTTGCATGCGCCGGCAGCCGCGTGCCGACGTTGACCGTGCTGGCGAACGGCCGCGCCGCCACCGACTTGGCCACGTAGACGATCGAGCGCCCGTCGCGCACCACCAGGTTGCACGGGTAGTGGATCTCGTCGCGCAGCCGGTCGAGCAGCGGCCGGCCCAGCTCGGTCAGTTCCAGCGAGGCGAGGTAGTCAAAGCCCAGCCGCAGCACCGCCATGCCCAGGCGGAATTCGCGCCCGCCATCGGTGCGCTCGACAAAGCCCATCATTTCCAGCGTGGCCAGCAGCCGGAACACGGTCGAGCGCGGCACCTTGAGGCGGCGCGCCAGGTCGGCGGCGGACAGGGTGCGCTCGCGGCTGCTGAACTCGCCCAGCAGCCGCAGGCCGCGCTCCAGGCCGGGCACGATGTACTTGTCCTGGCCGCTGTCCTTGTCGTCCTCTTGCGGCGTATCGGTGGTCATGGTCTGTCTCTGCAGGTTTCGGTCTTGGCGTAACGCACTCATATATCACGCCTGAAGGCGATAGGGTAACTGTTCTGCGGACGAGACCCCTTCTTTTGGGGACGGGCTTGGGCACTTGACGTTCAATACTTCGTTGAGGCGCCGGCCCTCACCCCCGGCCCCTCTCCCGCAAGCGGGAGAGGGGAGCAAGCAAGCGGGCAGGGAAAGGCTTGCAGCCTCACCCGCGATAGCGCAAAGCGAGCGGAGCGACGCGTTTCATGCCAGAGCCCCTGACCTGAGATACTGCCGGCGCGCAGCGCAGCCGTAGGCGTTCCTACACTGACCCAAGCAGCAGGGGCCACGCACAGCTCTGGGCTCGTTCAATCACCGCGTCAATCCCGGCCAGGGTGGCGCACCACGGCGGCAGGCAGTCCTGCTCTGCAACGAAGCAACGCCCCGTACGAGAGCCTTTGCCCACTACGATAAGAGTGGCCGTCCGCCCAGGACGGTAACGCGCTTTTGGTTACTTTTGCCGCTCGGGCAAAAGTGACTCGCCCCTTCAGGGGCGAAACCAGGGCAGATCAAATAGCCACCAGATCCCAGCCGCAACGCCAGAAAAAACACCCCCTCACCTCAAATACTCCCGCAACCAAGCCCCACACTGCTCCCCCTGCGCCGCAGGCCATCGCACCACGATCGTCTCGTCGCGACGCCGCAACTCCACACAAATATCGCTCAGCGGCCCGCGTGCGGCACCGCCACGCCCGAGCAGCCGCGCAAACAGGCCGGGCTCAGCCGGCGGCGGCAGCACCGCATGGCCATTGGCGGCAGGCGCGGCGGCAGGTTGCGTGCGGACCGGCGCGGACGGCTGCGGCTTGGCTACCGCTTGCGGTTGTGATTGCGCTTGTGATTGCCCTTGCCCCTGCGGCGACAGCCGCGCCAGCAGGTTGGCCCCAAACTCATCCCACATCCGATCCGCCTTGGTCTTCATCACGCTCAGCCCGAACGTGCCAAGCCGCCCCAGCACATCCACCTGCACCCTGATGCGCAACTGCGTCGAGCCATCCTCCTGTCCGGTCAGGAAGATCTCGCTGGACTGGCGCAGCGAACTCGCCACCGATGCGTCCTCGCCGGTACCCTCGGTACGCAGGTAATGCGGCGCACGGGTCTCCACGATCTTCGTATGCAGCCGGAAGCGCGCGTTGATGAAGGCGATCTTCACCGCCATATGCGCGATGTACTCGACATCGCTCAGCACCTCGATCGATTCCATGCCGGGCACGCAGGCGCCCATCACGTTGGGGTCGAGCAGCAGCTCCCACACGCGCGCCGGCGGCGCCGCGGTCACAAGGGTCTTTTCAATTTCCACGCATTTTCTCCGCGGCGGACAGCACGGATTCGACGATGCCCACATAGCCGGTGCAGCGGCAAAGATTGCCGTTCAGGCCGTGGCGGACTTCGTCTTCCGTCGGGTTGGGATTATTGGCAAGCAGCGCGCACGACGCCATCAGGAAGCCGGGCGTGCAATAGCCGCACTGCAGCCCGCCGTTGTCCATGAAGCACTGCTGCAGCGGATGCAGCTGGCCGTCGGCAGCCAGCCCCTCCACTGTCATCACGTGGCGCCCGCGCACCTGCACGGCAAGCATCAGGCAGGACTTGACCACCTCGCCGTCCACCAGCACGGAGCAGGCGCCGCAGATGCCGGTCTCGCAGCCGCGCTTGGTGCCGGTCAGGTTGAGGTCGTCGCGCAGCAGGTCCGAAAGCAGGCGCCGGGCCGGCACCTCGACCTGGTGTTCTTCACCGTTGACGGTGAGTTCGATACTGACTTTGTTCATGGCGATTCCTTACTCCGAGGCCACGCCGAACAGCCCGGCAATGGTGCGGCGCGCGACCACGCGCACCATCTCGCGGCGGTACGTATCCGAGCCGCGCATGTCCGAGACCGCATTGATATCCACGGCGACGATGGCGGCCGCCTCGGCGGCCAGTTCAGCCGTCACGGTCTTGCCCGCGAGCAACGCTTCGGCGCGGCGCAGGCGTGCCGGGACCGGCGTCGACGCGCCCACTGCCAGACGGGCCTCCACGCAGAACGCGCCTTCGCGGCGCACCGCCAGCGCCACGCTGGCCAGCGGCCGGTGCTCGGCGGCGGTGCGCAGGAAGCGCGCGTAACGGCCGTCGGCGCCCGCGCCCGGCGCGGGCAGGCGGATCTGCATGACCACCTCGTCGGGCGCCAGCGCGGTGACGTAGTAGTCGACCAGGAAGTCTTCGATGGGGATCACGCGCTCGCCGCCGCTGCCGCTGACCACGACCTGCGCCTCCAGCGCCATCAGGCAGCCCGGCGGATCGGTCGCCGGATCGGCGTAGCAGAGGTTGCCGCCGATGGTGCCCTGGTTGCGCACCTGCGGGTTGGCGACGCGCGCGGCCATGCTGGCCAGCATGGGGTAATGCACCTGCACCAGCGGTGAACGCGCCACCTCGGCATGCAGCGTCAGCGCGCCGATGCGCAGTCCGTCGCGGGCATCGAAGCCGATGCCGCGCAGCGCCTCGAGCCGGCCCAGGGACACCAGGTGGCTGGGCGTCAGCATGCGCTGCCGCATGCCGAGCATCAGCGCGGTGCCGCCGGCAAAGACGCGGCAGCTGTCGCCAAGGTCGGCCAGCATGCGGCTGGCTTCGGCCAACGACGCCGGCTCCAGGAATTCGAAATCACGCATGGGCGGCCTCCGCGTCCTGCAGCTGCAGCGCGCGCAAACCCGCCAGCACCTTCTCCGGCGTGATCGGCAGCGACTGGATGCGCACGCCTACCGCATCGAACACCGCATTGGCGATCGCAGCCGCGCCCGGCAGGATCGCAGTCTCGCTGGCGCCCTTGGCGCCATACGGCCCGTTGGGATCGTTCGATTCGACCACGTCGGTGCGCAGCATCGGCACCGCGTCGGCAGTGGGCATGGTGTAGTCGGCAAAGTTGCCGTTCATCAGGCGGCCTTCCTCGTAGTGCAGGGTTTCATACAGTGCCCAGCCGATCGCCTGCACGGTGGCGCCATGGGTCTGGCCATGCACCGCGAGCGGGTTGATGGCCTTGCCGCAGTCGTCGGCGACAAAGCTGTCGATCACGGTGACCTGGCCGGTGCAGGTGTCGACTTCCACCTCGACCGCCTGCGCCGCGAACGAGTGCGACGGCGCGACGTTGCCGTAGTAGCTTGCGTCATGCATCACGGTAGGCGCGTCATAGGTGGCGCGCACATGGATGCCTTCGCCGCCGTGACGGAAGATATGCAGCCGCGCGATCTCGGCCAGCGTGGCGGACTTGTCAGGTTGCTCGGTTGCAACGATGCGGCCATCGGCAATCGTCAGATGCTCGGCCGCGACGCCCAGCTTCTCCGCGGCCAGCGTCAGCAGCTTGTGCCGCGCCTCGCGCGCGGCGCGCAGCGCCGCGTTGCCGGCAATGATGGTCACGCGCGATGCCAGAGAGCCCAGGCAGAACGGGGCGGTATCGGTATCTGGCGCCATCACCGTCACGTGCGCCAGCGGGATGCCCAGTTCCTGCGCGCAGATCTGGCTGAGCATGGTATTGGCGCCCTGCCCCATGTCGCATTCGCTGGTCTGCAGCATCACGCGGCCGTCTTCGTTGAGCTTGAGCAGGATGGTCGAGCCGTCCCAGTTGCCCAGCGTGCGGTTGCCGCTGACGTGCATCGCCGCCGCGATGCCAACGCCGCGCCGGCGCGTGCCGGTCCCGCGCGGCGCCATGCGCTTCTGGTCCCAGCCGATCGCCTTGCGCGTCATTTCCAGGCACTCGAGCATGCCGGTGCTGCTGATCTTCCAGCCATGCACGCTGGTCGCGCCGGCGGGAATCGCATTGCGCTTGTGCACTTCGATCGGGTCAATGCCGAGCATCCCGGCCAGCACGGTCAGGTGGCAGTTCAGCGGGAACTGCATCTGCTGCCCGCCGAAGCCGCGGAACGCGCCGCGCGGTGGATTGCTGGTATAGGCCATCACCGCGTGCGAGCGCACGTTCTGCACCTGATGCATGTTGTCGCTGCGCATGGCGGTGACGTGCATGACGTCGCCGGCGAGGCCGGCATACGCGCCGCACTCGGCGGTGATGCGCACATCCTTGGCCACGATCATGCCGTCCGCGGACAGGCCCATGCGCAACCATACCGTCATCGGCACGCTGGCGCGCGCGCCCTGGAAGTCCTCCAGCCGGTTGTTGACGAACCGCACTGGTCGGTCCAGCTTGCTGGCCAGGAAGGCACAGATCAGGCTGTTGTTCTCCTCGACGATCTTGGCGCCAAAGCCACCGCCGGTGGTGGCCTGCACCACGCGGATGGTCGACACCGGCCGCTCCAGCGCCTCGGCCAGCCGCATGCGCGCCAGGAACACGGATTGGGTGGAGGCCCACAGCGTCAGCCGGCCATTGCCGTCCTGCACGGCGACCGAGGCCATCGGCTCCAGGTAGCCCGGGTACTGCGAATGCATTTCGTAGGTGGCCTCATACACGGCGGCGGCCACGGCAAAGCCCGCTTCCACGTCGCCACGCTCGATGCGCATTTCGTGGCCGATATTGCGCGTGCCGGCGTGCAGTTCCGGCGCGCCCTCGGCCAGCGCCGCCGCCGGCGTCAGTAATGCCGGCAGCGGTTTGTATTTGACGCGAATCAGGTCCAGCGCATCGCGCGCCACCTCGTCGCTGACGGCCACCACCGCCGCCACTTCCTCGCCCACGTGGCGCACCACGCCGCAGGCCAGGATGCGCTGCTCCTTGCGGTGCGGGCCCCAGTTGCGGGCGGGCACGTCGTGCCCGGTCACCACCAGCTTCACGCCGGGCAGCGCGCGCGCTGCCGAGGTGTCGATGCCGACGATGCGCGCATGCGGGTGCGGGCTGCGCAATACCTTGGCGTGCAGCATGCCGGGCAGCTTGATGTCGCCGGCATACTGCGCGCGCCCCATGACCTTTTCCCGCGCGGTCACCTGCGGCGTGGACGTTCCCACGATGGCCTTGCTCATGCCGGCCTCCTGCGTGTCGTGTGGCAAATTACGTGTTGCATGAATGCGCTGGCTGCCCTCACTCCGCGGTGATCCCGAGATCGCGGATCACCTTGCCCAGGCGCTCGTAGTCGCCCGCGTTGACCTTGTCGAGCGCGGCCGGCGCGCCGCCCACCGGGATGGCGCCGAAGGTGGCCATCTTCTCGGCCACATCGGGCAGGCGGATGACTTCGTTGAGCTGCTGGTTCAGCACCTTGACCACTTCCGGCGGCGTGCCCCTGGGCGCCATCACGCCATGCCAGGCGCCGACCACCACATCCTTGTAGCCAAGCTCCGCCAGCGTCGGCACGTTGGGCAGGAGCGACGAGCGCTTCGCGTCCGTGATCGCCAGCGGGATCAGGCGGCCGGTGTTGATGTACTGCGCGACCGGCCCTAGCGTGACGTAGGCGAAGTTCACATGCCCTGCCACCACGTCATTGACTGCCGGCGCCACGCCCTTGTACGGCACGTGCTGGATCTTCACGCCGGCGGCGCGGTTCAGCATTTCGCCGGCGACGTGCATCGGCGACCCGGCACCCGGGCTGCCATAGGTAAAGGCCTTGCCCGCCCTGGCCGCCGCGATCATCTCCGGCACGGTCTTGACGCCCGCGGCCGGGTTGGCCACCAGCAGCACCGCCTGCACCGCGGTGTGGATCACCGGCGTGAAGCCGTGCAGCGGGTCGTAGCTGGCCGCGGGCGCCAGTTTGAGGACCATCGGTGCCAGCGTGAACGGGTTCGGCGTGTAGAGCAGCGTGTAGCCGTCGGCAGGCGCCCGGCTGACAAAGCTGGCACCGACCACGCCGCCTGCGCCCGGTCGGTTCTCGACGATCACCGGCTGCTTCAGGCGCGCGGACAGCTTGTCGGCGTACAGCCGCGCCATGGCGTCGGTATCGCCGCCCGGCGGATAGGCCACGACCATGGTCACGGTCTTTGCCGGATAGGGCGCGGCCACCGCGCTGCCCGCGGCAAGTGTGATCGCTGCCATGGCAGTGGCGGCAAGGAAAAGACGGCGGGGGCGATCATGTCTCATCAACAATTCCTGTGGGGGCGCATTCGCGGCGTTGGAGTGGGCTGTTGTGCGCACCGCGAAAACGGGGTTGGCTCGGGGATCACATCTCTACGGATGTTTTATTAGCAAAACGCATGTTCACATCAGGAACGTACTTACTGTAGGTCCCCAATATTGACAACTCAACTTACTGAAATCACCAATTGACTTTTGATGTGTGACGATGGATTTTTCCCCACTGAAAATGACGAGACATTGGTGCCGGACTCGCTGTCGCCTGTGAGACAATCTGGCCGCCCACCGGCCCGGACAAGCCCGGCCGGCAGACACCAGACAAGAGGACCGCATGCCCCGTGACGCCGCGCCCGCCCAGGGCCAGCCCGCGCCAGACCTGATTGCCAGCCCGTGGACCGACCTCGACGAGGCCGGCAACGGCCTGACCGTCGATAATTTCCTCACTACGATGCTGAGCCAGCTGGTGACGGTGCTGCGCAGCACCGTTACCAAGCCCTACGCCGAGCAGTTCGGCCTGACCGTGCCGGAGTGGCGCATTCTGGCGCTGCTGGCGCATGCGAAAGAACTGCCCTTCTCCGAGCTGGTCACGCAATCGACCTCGGACAAGGCACTGGTCAGCCGCACGCTGCGGCTGCTGGAAGACCGCGGGCTGGTCCGGCTGACGTCGGCCGGCAACACCCCGCGCAAGAAGCTGATCTGCGCCATCACCGAAGCCGGGGCGACGCTGCACGACCAGGTGATGCCGCTGGCTCGCAAGGGCCAGGCGGAAGTGATCCGGATGCTGTCGCCGGAGGAAAGGGAGGCGGTTTATCAGGGGCTGCGCAAGCTGCTGCGGGCGCAGGCCTGAGCAGAAAGGGAGCCCGGCGCGCCTCAGTGCCGCCCGGCCACCTGCTGGCGCTGGTATGCGGCCAGCGTCAGCCGCATCGCATCGCGCACCGCCGCCACCGAGCGGTTATCGTCATCGCCCTTGCGCGTCACCATCGACAGCGTCAGCACCGGCGCCGCGCGGCCCAGCCGTACCAGGCGCACGGGGTAGTTCTGCACCAGCGTCGGATCGGGGCCCTGCAGGATCGACACCCCGAGCCCCCCACTGACCATCGCCACGATTGCGGGCGCGCTGTCGAATTCCAGCGTGCCGCGGATCTCGGAGACGTGTGCATGCACGAACTGCGCTGCCATGGCGCCTGACACGGTATTCCGGTCATAGCGGATCCAGTCGTAAAGGCGGAACAGCGACGCCACGTTGGTCTCGGTCGCGCCAGGGGGCGCAATCATCACAAGTTCGCGCCGCATCATCGGCGTCCAGCGCAGCCGTGCCGAACCGCCCGATACCGGTTGTGCCACCAGGGCGGCGTCGATATCCCCGGCCTTGACCGACGCCGTCAGCGTGCTGCTGCGCCCGCGCACCAGCCGCAGTTCGAGCCGGGGATGACGTTCCCGGACATGGCGCACGATGCCGGGCAGGACGACCGGCTGCAGCGATTCGATCACCCCGAGCCGCACCACCCCCTCCACCACCAACCCGCCGCCGACGCGCAATGCCTCCAGGCTTTGCAGCGCCTGGCGCATGGTGTCGGCCACCTCGTGAGCCAGCTGGTTCGGCCGCGCCTGCAGCCCGGAGCGGTCGAACAGCGGCCTGCCCAGATACCGCTCCAGATGCTTCATCTGCATGCTGACGGCGCTCGGCGTGACGTTGGCCTGGCGCGCCGCACCCGCGAATGTACCGGTCTGCAGCACCGCTTCAAGCGTATGGAAGGTCTCAATCTTCATCAAAAACTCTTACGAAGAAGCTCAAATATGTTCGCTTTTCTAATGATAGGCAAGCCCGATAGACTCGGTTCCAACGTTGCGCGCCCTATAGCCCTATAGCCCTATAGCCCTATACAGAGGAGACCACAGACATGCCAGCCATCGCCACTTCCAAACGCCCCCTGCCCTGGACCGCCCGCCATGCCCGCGAAGACCGTAGCTGGGTCTTGCGCATGACCGAAGCCGAGATCCAGGGCATGCGCGACGCCCTCAGCCACGCGAGAACACTGGGCAAGCCGCTGCTGGACATGGAACAGGCCGACTTCCCGCTGAACGAGGCCGCGCGCGGCGTGCTCAAGCGGGCCATCGACATCACGCAAGGCGGCTGGGGCATGTGCCTGGTCAAGGGCTTTCCCGTCGACGAATGGACCGAGGAAGAATCGCGCCTCGCCTACTGGGGCATGAGCCTCTACATGGGCGTGGGACGCACGCAGAACCGCGCCAGCGAATTCATGAACGACGTGCGCAACGAGGGCGGCGAGTACAAGGTCAAGGGCGGGCGCGGCTATAACACCAATGCCGGGCTCGACTTCCACCAGGACTCCTGCGATGTGGTGGGCCTGCTATGCCGCCGCACCGCCAGGTCCGGCGGCACCAGCAAGGTGATCAGCTCGATCGCGCTCTACGAGGCAGTGCAGCAGCGGCGCCCGGACCTGATCCCGGTGCTCGAAGGCACGTTCTTCCACAGCTACCAGGGCACGCAGGACCCGTCGCAGCCGCCCTACTACCGCTGCCCGATCTTCGGCAGCCATCCGGAATTCTTCTCGGCGCGCACCAACCGCAAGAACACCGACGCCGCCCAGCGCGATTTCCCGGAACTGCCGCGCCTGACGCCGGCACAGGTCGAGGCACTGGACCTGCTCGACGCACTGATGCCCAGCGACGAACTCTGCTTCACCATGGAACTGGAACAGGGCGACATGCAGCTGCTGAACAACTACGTCACGCTGCATTCGCGCACGCCCTTCGAAGACCATGAAGAACCGGACCGCAAGCGCCATTTGTTCCGCCTGTGGCTGGCCGTGCCCGGCTCGCAGCCGCTGCCGGACGACTGGAAGGAGTACTACGGCGACGTGCGGGCGGGATCGGTACGCGGCGGCGTGCGCGGCAGCGCCATCACGCAGGCCTTCCTCGGCTATGAGAAGCGCCAGGCGGCAGCGCTCGGCATGCTGTTCGAAACCTGGCGCCCGCTGGTGCGACAGGAAGACATGGCGCGCATCCTGGCCGCCCAGGCAACCAGCGCAGCCGAAGTGACTGCCGCCTGAACGCCGCGGCGGCAACCAGCCGACAGCGATCCCCCCATCGCCAGAACCATAACGAGAGAAACGGAGACAAACCATGCAACGACGCGAATTCCTCGCGCTGCTGGCCGCCGGCACATTGCTGCCGGCCGGCCTGCGTGCCGCGCCTGCGGTAACCAGGGTGCTGGTCGGCGCCACGCCCGGCGGAGGCACCGACCTGGTGGCCCGCGCACTGGCCGCCGAACTGGAGCAGCGCCTCAGGCAATCCTTCATCGTCGAGAACCGCGGCGGCGCGGCGGGCAATATTGCCGCAACGGCCGTGGCCAAGGCCGAGCCGGACGGCAGCACGCTGCTGCTCAGCTACACCAGCCACGCGATCAATCCCGCGCTGTTCGAGAAGAAGCCGTTCGATCCGCTCAAGGACTTCACGCCAGTGTCGCTGATCGCCAGCTCTCCGCTGCTGCTGGTGTCGCGGCCGGACCTGGGTGCGAACAACGTGCGCGAACTGGTCGCGCTGGCCAAGTCCCGGCCAGGCAAGCTCAGCCTCGCGGTGGCCGGCATCGGCAGCGCCAACCACCTGGCCGGCGAAATGCTCAAGCATGAGGCCGGCATCGATCTTGTCAGCGTGCCTTACAAGGGCGCGGCACCGGCCGTGGCCGACGTG
The DNA here is from genome assembly GCF_017814975.1 of Cupriavidus consociatus. Taxonomy (GTDB): domain Bacteria; phylum Pseudomonadota; class Gammaproteobacteria; order Burkholderiales; family Burkholderiaceae; genus Cupriavidus; species Cupriavidus consociatus. The sequence goes on along the minus strand of NZ_JAGIQA010000011.1, from coordinate 196,935 downwards.
GTTGCCGGCCAGGCGGACCTGCTGCTGGGCAACGTCGCCACGGTGCAGCCGCTGTTGCAGGCCGGCAAGGTCAAGGGGCTGGGCGTGAGCAGCCCGAAGCGCCTGGCCGCGTTTCCCGAGGTCGCGTCGATTGCCGACGTGCTGCCCGGGTTCGACTACAGCTCGTGGTACGGCCTGCTCGGCCCGGCCGGCATGCCGGCCGACGTGGTGGCGCACCTGGAGAAAGCGGTGCGGGCCGCGGTGGCTTCGCCGGCGATGCGCAAGCGGCTGAGCGGCGAGGGCCTGGTGCCGGTGGGCAATGACGCCGCGCAGTTCAGGCAGTTCCTGCAGGGCGAGATCGCGCGGTGGGCCAAGGTCGTTGCCGTCACCGGCACGCGCATGAGCTGATGCGAAGAAAAAAGGCCGCCCCGGAATCCCGGCGCGGCCTTCAAGGATGAACGGGACGAGCACGCGCCCGTTCAGACCTCCAGTTCCTCCAGCACCTGCCCCTTGGTCTCGATACCGAAGCAGTGAACGGTGACGGCTGCCAGCGCGGGCACCACGGCCAGCGCGAAGAACGCCACATTGAGCGTGCCGTTGCCGATGGTGCCGGCGATCAGCGTCGGCGCGAAGATTGCGGCCAGCTTCAGCCAGGCGCCGCCCAGGCCGCACCCCATCGCTCGCACGCTGGTCGGGTATAGCTCGGGCGTATAGACGTAGGCGGTGATGAAGCCGCTGGCCAGGAAGCCCATCGCCAGCGCGCAGAAGGTCGCCACCACGTACACCGACGAGGCGTGGAACACGCCGGCCAGCACCAGCGACAGCGCGCACAGCAGGAACGACACGTTGATCACCGGCTTGCGGCCGACCTTGTCGACGATCATCGCGCACACCAGCGAGCCCACCACGCCCAGCACCGAAGCGCCCGCGGCCAGGTTCAGCGCCAGTTGCAGCGGCGCGTGGTAGACGGTCTTGTAAACCGTGGGCAGCCACGTCGACAGGCCGTACTGGATAAAGCCGCAGGTCGCCCACAGCATCCACACCGCGATCGTGCGGCCCAGATAGGCCTTGCTGACGAGGTCGCGCACGCGGCGGCGCGGGTGCTGGGTCATGCGGTCGTAGGCGCTGGCGTTCTGCGGCGGCGGCAGCGGGCCCCTGGCGCGCGCCTCGAACGCGCGCAGCGCGGCGTCGGCCTCTTCCAGGCGGCCCTTCTCGGCCAGCCAGCGCGGCGATTCGGGGATCACGCGCTTCAAGATGAAGAACAGCACCAGCGGCACGCCGCCGATGAAGTACATCACCTCCCAGCCGTAATGCGGCACCAGCCAGGCACCGACGCCGTTGGACACCATCAGGCCGATCGGGAACACCACCTCGTACAGCAGCACGAAGCGACCGCGGCCATGCGCGCGCGTGACTTCGTTGATATAGGTAGCGGCGACCGGCAGTTCGCCGCCGAGGCCCAGGCCCTGCACGATGCGCAGCAGCAGGAAGATCTCGAACGACGGCGCCAGGCCGCAGGCAATGCTCATCAGGCCGATGATGCCCGCGCTCCAGCCGATCGAGCGCAGCCGCCCGAAGCGCTCGGCCAGCCCCGGGAACAGCAGCGCCCCGACCAGCTGGCCGACCGACGGCGCGGCGATCAGGACGCCGACCTGCACTGGCGTCAGCGACCACTGCGCGATCAGCAGCGGCAGCGTGGCGGCAATGGCGATGACGTCGAAGCCGTCGAAGAAGGTGGCCAGGCCGATCAGCAGCCGGGCGCGGATATGCATGGCGTTGCCCGGCATGCGTTCGATGCGGGCGACGATGTTGCCGCGCGTGACCGCGCTGCCGCGGGCGGCGGCCGCGGCGCTTTGGCCGGCACTGTCGGCCGTGGTCACGATACCTGCGGTGGCGGCCACCGGTGCGCCGGGGGACGCTGCGTCTTGTCTCTGGGTGAACACGGTACTTCTCGGTTGATTCGTCGGGGGTTGCTCCCCTCTCCCGCGCGCGGGAGAGGGGAGAACACAATCGCGGAATTACAAGGCCGAATTACAAGTCCAGCACCAGCTTGCTGCCCTTGCACCCCGACACGCATACCATCATGGTCTTGTTGCTGGCGCGCTCGCTGTTGCTCAGCACGCTGTCGCGGTGGTCCGGGCAGCCTTCCAGCACGGCGGTCTCGCACGAGCCGCACACACCTTCGCGGCAGCTGTACTCGACTTCCACGCCGGAATCGAGCAGCGCATCGAGCAGCGACTTGCCCGACGGCACCTTGACCAGCGAGCCGGTGCGCGACAGCTGCACCACGTATTCACCTTCCTGCACCGCCTCGGTCGAGGGGTCGGCGGCAAAGCGCTCGATATGGACGTTGGGGTAGGCATGCGCCTCGCATGCCGCCTCGAACGCATTCAGCATCGGGCCGGGGCCGCAGCAGTAGAAGTGCGTCTGCGCGTCCTGATCGCCCAGCATGGCCTTCAGGTCCGGCGGCGCGCCCGCTTCGTCGTCGAAGTGGAAGCGCACCGCGTCGCCGTAGGCCGACAGCGTTTCGACGAACGCCGCCTCGGCGCGCGAACGCGCGCAGTAGACCAGCGTGAACGACTTGCCCAGTTCCGCCAGCCGGCGCGCCATGCACACGATCGGCGTGACGCCGATGCCGCCGGCCACGAGCACGGTGTGCGCGGCGCTCTCGTCCAGCTCGAAGTTATTGCGCGGCGCACCCACCGTCAGCGTGGCACCCACGCGCAGCTGCTCGTGCACGTAGCGCGAACCGCCGCGGCTGCCGCGGTCCAGCAGCACGCCCACGGTGTAGCGGTTGCGCGCTTCCGGCGCGCCGCACAGCGAGTAGCTGCGCACCAGGCCGTTGCCCAGGTGCAGGTCGATATGGGCGCCCGGGCTGTACTCGGGCAGGGTCTTCCCTTCGGGATCTTGCAGTTCGATGCTGACCACGCCGCGCGCTTCAAAGCGCATGGCCTGGACGCGCAGGGTCAGGGACTGGTGGGCACTCATTGCTGCTTCCTTCTGTTGCGCTTCTCTGCTTACCGCTTCTCGGTCAGGAACTTGCCTGCCGGGCCGCCCGCGTTCTTCTGGCGGCGGGTGTTGCCGTCGATGCCGCCCTCGATCGCCCATTCGGCGAACATGGTCGGGCCCGGTTCGAAGGCGCGCGGCTCCCAGTGTTCGTCGAGCTGGTCTTCATCGGCGTAGTACTCGATCAAACCGCCGGCGGGATTCTTGAAGTACCAGAAGTAAGCCGAAGAAATCGGATGCCGGCCCGGGCCTAGCTGCGTGTCCCAGCCCTTGCGCGAGACATGCATGCCGCCGCCGAACACTTCATGGATATCGCGCACGGTGAAGGCGACGTGGTTCAGGCCGCTCTTCGGTTCAGGCAGCTGCAGCAGGAACAGGTCATGGTGGCCGCCGTCCGCCGAGCAGCGCAGGAACGCGCCACGGTCCGGATAGCGGTCGGAGGGCACGAAACCGAACTTCTCTACATAGAACTGCTCGGTGGCCTTGACGTCCTTCACAAAGAACACCACGTGGCCGACTTCGATCGGCGTGGCGTGGTCGTAGATCGGGCTGCGCTGGTTCATGCGCGGCTTGTCGTTCCACGTGTTCATCAGCGCGCATTCGACCTGCACGTCATGCTTGCGCGTGACCTGGAAGCGCACGGCCAGGCCGTTCGGGTCCGTGCAGCCGATGCGCAGCGTGTCGCCTTCGCCTTGCCTGATGAAGCCCGGCGCATCGGCGATCGCGCCGGCCAGATGATCGAGCGATGCCAGCGATTCGACACCCCACACCACTTCGCGCAGCGTCGGGCCGGCCTCGATCGCGGGCGGCAGCGACGGATCGTCGATGCGGCGCACCAGCACGCGGCAGCCGTTCAGCGTTTCGAAGTCCAGGCCCTGCGCGTCATCGCGCTTGATGGCCAGGCCCCAGTCCGAGAAAAAGCCACGGCAGGCGTCAAAGTCATCCGCGCCGTAGACAATCTCGTCGATTCCCAATACCTTGATCATTGCTTCTCTCCAGCCTGCCGGGTTCAGTGGTTGGCCCACGGCAGCGGTTGTTCGTTCAGGCCCCAGTACACGCTTTTCTGCTCCATGTACTGCAGGATGCCCAGCCGTCCCTTCTCGCGGCCCAGGCCGCTGTCGCGCCAGCCGCCGAACGGCGTCGCGATCGAGAACTGCTTGTAGGTGTTGATCCACACGTTGCCCGCCTGCACCGCGCGGGCCACGCGCCACGCGCGCTTGTAATCGCGCGTCCAGATGCCCGCGGCCAGCGCATAGACGCTGTCGTTGGCCTGTTCGATCAGGTCTTCCTCGTCGTCGAAGGGGATCGCCACCAGCACCGGGCCGAAGATCTCTTCCTGGCAGATGCGGGCGTTGTTATCCAGGCCTTCGATGATGGTCGGCGTGTAGAAGTAGCCATTGGGCAGGCCGGCCACGTCGGGGCGCAGGCCGCCGGTGCGAAGTTGCCCGCCTTCGTGCACGCCGGTTGCGACATATGACTCGATCGAATCGCGATGGCGGTCAGTGATAAGCGGCCCCATCTGTGTGCGCTCGTCGGCCGGGTCGCCCACGCGCAACTGCGCGGCGCCGTGCGCCAGGCGGTCCATGAAGGCCTCGTATTGCGAACGCGCCACGAACAGGCGCGAGCCCGCGATGCACGATTCGCCCGACGAGCTGAAGATGCCGTACAGCACGCCGTTGACCGCGTGGTCGAGGTCGGCGTCGTCGAACACCATGGTCGGCGACTTGCCGCCGAGCTCCAGCGACACCGGCATCATCTTGTCGGCGGCAATATGCGCGATGTGCTTGCCGGTGGTGGTGCCGCCGGTGAACGATACGCGGCGCACCAGCGGATGCTTGGTGATGGCGTCACCGATCACCGAGCCCTTGCCGGGCAGCACGCTGACCAGGCCCTTGGGCACGCCGGCTTCTTCGCAGATGCGCGCCAGCTCCAGCGCCATCAGCGGCGTGACTTCGGCGGGCTTGACCACCACGGCGTTGCCGGCGGCCAGCGCGGGGGCCATCTTCTGCGCCTCGCTGGCGATCGGCGAGTTCCACGGCGTGATCGCCGCGACCACGCCCATCGGCTCGTACACGCTCATGGTCAGGCAGTCGCCGCGCTGCGGCGTGATGGTTTCCTCCAGCGTTTCGCAGGCGGCGGCAAAGAACTGGAAAGTGCCGGCGGCGCTGGCGACCAGGGCGCGCGTTTCGCTGATGGGCTTGCCGTTGTCGAGGCGCTGGCGCTGGGCCAGCGGCTCGGCTTGCGCGCGGATCAGCTCGGCCACGCGGTACAGCACGGCGGCACGCTCGTGGGGCTTGCGCTGGGCCCAGCCGCTGGAAAGGAAGGCGTGGTGTGCGCCCTGCACTGCCTCTTCCACGTCTGCCAGGCTGGCGGCGTTCAGTTCGGCGACGACTTCGCCGGTCGCCGGGTAGCGCGTGCCGTAGCGGTCGCCGGTGCCGAGGCGCCATTCTCCGGCGATGCAGATGGGGAGGACTTCTTGTGGGTTCATGTCGTTGCCTGCTATGTCTGTGGAGCGTGGCCGCCTGGGCTACCGCGTCAGATCGATACTGCGTGCGCCCGATTGCCCAGGGCGCGCACCACGCTGAACACCGTCAGCGCGGAAGTCTTTGGATTGGCGGCGAGCGGCTTGCCGCGCATCGTCAGTTCGAAGCCACCGAACGCCCCACGCGCTTCCACGTGATGCACGTTCTCCACCGCATGCGGATCGGCCAGCAGCTTCACCGCTGTGCGGTCCAGCCCGAGGCCGGCCAGCGACACCGTGGCGGCGACGTTGGCGTTCTTCGGGTACAAGCGCGCGGCGTCGCGCGCGGTGCCTTCGAAGATCACCGTCGTCTCGGTCAGCGCATCCAGGTCGAACAGCTTCTCGGCCGGGGTGCCAGCCCACGCACGCGCCGGCTTGCGGCCGGTGTAGATGACTTCGTCCAGCCCGCCGACGCGGGCCGCGGCCAGCGCGTCGATCGCGCCGATCGCGCCGGACAGCAGCTGCACCTGCGTGCCGCCGCGGCGCGCAGCCGCTTCCAGGCGCTCGGCCATGCCGGGCTCGGACAGCGCGCCCACCGACACCACCATGCACGGGATGCCGCGTTCCAGCGCTGGCACGATGTGCTCTTCCAGCGCATGGTGGCCGGCGCACTCGACCAGCAGGTCGGGGCGCTGGTCGTCGAGGTGGGTGGCCACGCGGGCGCTGGGCGCCAGCGCGGAGAGCGCGCCGCGGGCCTCGTCCATCGCGTTCTCGGGCACGATCACCACGTCGAAGGCGACGTCGGGATCGCTCTTGAGCAGTTCCAGCACGCCCCGGCCGATCGCACCGCACCCAATCATGGACACATGCAGCATTTCTGGTCTCCCTCAGGCGCTGACTGTGGCCTGTTCCGAAGCCGGGGTTTCCTTGTTCACCGGCGGGCCGGCAAACACGGTCTTGAAGGTGCCGATCGACAGCATGTCGATTTCCAGCAGGAACGGGCCGGGCTCGACCGTGGCCTGCTCCAGCGCCGTGCCGACCTCGGCCAGGCTGCTGACGCGGGCGTGGCGCAGCGACAGCGACCTGGCCAGCGCGGCGTAGTCGGGCGTGTGCAGGTCCACGTAGTGGCGGCGGCCGCCATACTGCGCGTCCTGGATGTTCTTGATCACGCCGTAGCCCTTGTCGTTCATCAGCACGATGACCATGTCGGCGCGTTCCTGCACGGCGGTGGCCAGTTCACCCAGGTTCAGGATGAAACCGCCGTCGCCGGCCAGCGTAAAGGTCTTCTTGCCCGATGCGGTGGCCGCGGCGCCGATCGCGGCGCCGATGCCCATCGCCAGACCCTGGCCGATGCCGCCGCCCAGCGCATGCACGCCCGCACGCGAGTCGAAGATGCGCAGTTCGCGGTTGCCCCAGGTGCTGTTCGACACGGTCACGTCGCGCACCCAGTTGAAGTTGCGGCCAACCGCGCCTTGCAGTGCCTGCACCAGTGCCGAGTACGGGCCGAGGCCATCGACCAGGCTGTTGACGGCGGTGTCGTGCGCGCGGCGCAGGTCGGCGGCGAAGGCCGGGTCGACCTTCATACGCTTTTCGAGTCGATCTGCGAGGGCGTCCAGCGCCAGCGCGGCGTCGCCGCTGACAAAGTAGTCGCTCAGGTAGCAGCGGCCCTCGGCGGCCGGGTCGGCGTCGATGCGCAGCAGCGGGCGCGGCAGCTTCAGTTCGTACTTCAGCGTTTCGTTGCCGCGCAGGCGCGAACCCACCACCAGCATCGCGTCGCAGGTCTGGTAGAAGGCCTCGACCGGCTTGTGCAGGTTGTAGGCGCCCAGCGAGCGCGGATCGTCTTCCGCCACGATGCCGCGGCCTTGCGTGCTGGTGACCACGCCGAAGCCCAGGTCCAGCAGGCGCTGCACCTGCTTGCTGGCGTGGCGGGCACCGCCGCCCAGCCACAGCAGCGGGCGCCTGGCCTTGACCAGGCGCTCGGCCAGCGCATCGAGCGCGTGCGCCGACGGCACGTGCTGCGGCACCGGCAGCGGCTGCAGGTCCACCGGCATGTCGATCAACGCGGCCTGGATGTCGATGGGAATCTCCACGCTGACCGGCCCGGTCGGCGCCGTCAGCGCGGTCTGCACCGCCAGCTTGATGGTGCTGATCGCGGTATCGGCGCTGCGGATGCGGAAGGCGGCCTTGGACACGGCCTTCAGCATGGTGAGCTGGTCCGGCGCTTCGTGGATGTAGGCCAGGCTCTGGTCCAGGTACGGCGTTTCGATCTGGCCGGTGATATGCAGCATCGGCGTGCCGGCGGTCAGCGCTTCAACCATGGCGCCGGCGGCGTTGCCGGCGGCGGTGCCGGTGCTGGTCAGGCACACGCCCAGGCCGCCGGTGGTGCGGGCGCAGGCGTCGGCCATGTTGGTGCCGCCCGCTTCGCCGCGTGCCGGCACGAAGCGGATCTTGCCGCGCTCGCCCATGGCGTCGAGGATCGGCATGTTGTGGATCGAGATCACGCCGAACGCGGCCTTGACTCCGCACTGCTCGAGAAACGCCGTGATGGCGCAGCCAACGGTGACCTGCTGTGGTTCGTACTGGTGTTGATTAGGCATGACGGGAGTGTCCTCCGGAGATATCGATATGGCTGCCCGTGGTGTACGAAGACAACGGCGAGGCAAGGAACAGGATGGCGCGGGCTGCCTCGACAGGCAGGCCCAGGCGGCCAAGGGGAATATGTTTCTGCTGGGCCAGGCGCGCGGTCCACGCGGCCCAGTCCAGGTGGCGGTCTTCTTCTGGGCGCGCCTCGAAGCGGCGGCGCCACTGGCCCGACTCGACCAGCCCGATCAGGATGCCGTTGACACGCACACCCTTGGGGGCGAACTCGGTGGCCATCGAGCGCACCAGGTTCAGCACGCCGGCGCGCGCGGCGGAAGTGGCCACCATGTGCGGCTCGGGCTGCTGCGCCAGCAGCGAGTTGACGCAGACGATCGCGCCCTGGCCCGACTTCTCCAGCTGCGGCAGGAAGGCGCGCGTCGGGTGGATCACCGAGAAGAACTTGAGCTGCAGCTCGTCCATCCAGGCCGCGTCTTCGGTATTGGCGAAGGTGGACACGCGGCCCTGGCCGGCGTTGTTGACCAGCATGTCGACATTGCCCAGCGCGGCCAGCACGTCGGCGGCAAAGGCGGCGACCTGTTCCGGCTTGAGCACGTCGCAGGTGGCGGCATGGAGCCGGCAGCCGGGGAATTTCTCGCGCAGCTGCGCTTCTGCGCTGCGCAGGCGGGCTTCGTCGCGGCCGCACATGGCGACGGCGGCGCCCGCTTCGAGCAGCAGTTCGACGGTCGCCAGCCCGATGCCGGAGGACCCGCCGGTAACGACGGCAACCTTGCCGCCGAGTTCAATCATGGACATTGTCCTCACTCCCGATACAGATTCACGACCTTGCCGGCGCTGTGCAGCGACGGCCGGTAATCGAGCAGGCGCGACAGCTCGCCCGCGGTGTTGCGCACTCTCTCCACCATCGCGTCCAGCTGTTCCGGATCGATATGCGCCGCGGGGATCGTGGCGCCCAGCGCCGCCACCACCTTGCCGGTGCGGTCGCGCACCGGCGCGGCGATGGTCGAGATGCTCGATTCGAAGAAGCCTTCCTGCAGCACGTAGCCGCGCTCGCGGTCGCGCTGCACGATGGCAAAGAGCGCATCGACCGTGCGCGGCGTGCTGTCGGAGAACACTTCCAGCTGCGCCTCCGGATAGAGCGCGCGCAGTTCCGCCAGCGACAGGTCTTCCAGCAGCACCCGGCCCAGCACCGTGGCATGCGCCGGCAAACGCGTGCCGACGTTGACCGAACTGGCGAAGGGCCGCGGCGACACCGCCTTGGCCACATACACGATCGAACGGCCGTCGCGCACCACCAGGTTGGTCGGGTAGCCGATATCGTCGCGTAGCCGCTCCAGCAGAGGGCGGCCCAGCTCGGTCAGCTCCAGCGACGCCAGGTACTCGAACCCGAGCCGCAGCACCGCCATGCCCAGCCGGAAATCGCGGCCGCCATCGGCGCGCTCGACAAAGCCCAGCATTTCCAGCGTGGCCAGCAGGCGGAACACCGTGGAGCGCGGCACCTTGAGTCGGCGCGCCAGTTCGGCGGCCGACATGGTGCGTTCCTTGCTGCTGAACTCGCCGAGCAGGCGCAGCCCGCGTTCCAGGCCCGGGACGATGTACTTGTCCGGGGTCTCGTTGGCGGCCGGCGTGGTCGGGATGGCGTTGGTGTTCATGGTCAGTGCGTGCGGACGGGCCGATGGCGCATCAGCGCTTGATCTTCGTCAGCGGGTGCTCGGGCGGGTAGGTCGGCGTGATCGGCTTCTTGGCGCCGAGCATCACGCACATCAGCGCGTCTTCCTCGCCGATATTGATTTCCTCGCGATACACGCCCGGCGGCACCGAGACCAGGTCACGGTCGGTCAGGATGGTCTCGAAGCGCTCGCCATCCTTTTCCAGGATCAGCTTGATCTTGCCGCGCATGACGAAGAACACCTCTTCCACGTCGGTGTGGATATGCGACGGGCCTTCATGGCCGGCCGGGATGATCATCGTCGAAAAGGTGAAGTGCTCCGACGGCACGGTGTTGGTGTCGGTGGCCACGCCGGTGCCCCCGGTGCCCAGGTAGCGCATCTGCGCGCGGCGGTACTTGGGGTCGTAGTCGGCCTGAAACTTCAGCGCGTCCCAGTCGTACTTGCGGGTGGAGAAGCGCGCCACGCGGCTTTCCATCCACTGGTCGAACGAGGCGCCGTCCGGCTGGTCCCACGAACGCTTGATGTTGGCTGGTTGGGAAAGATCGCTCATTTGGATTCCTTCTGCTCTTGATGTGGCTTTCGGTGGATCGGTTGGATCAGTGCATGACAAAGCCGCCGTTGACCGCCAGCGTCTGGCCGGTCACGAAACGGGCGAGGTCGGACAGTGCGAACAGCACCGCGCCGCAGACGTCGTCGGGCAGTTGCTCGCGCGAGATCGCGCGCTGCTCTCGGTACAGGTCGTGCCGGTGCTGCGGCACGTATTCGGTGGCTTCCACCAGCGTCAGGCCCGGGGCCACCGCGTTGACGGTGATCTGGTCGCGGCCCAGCTCGCGGGCCAGCGAACGGGTCATGCCGATGATGGCGCTCTTGCTGGCCACGTAGGCGAGCAGGTTGGGCGCGCCCCACAGCGGCGTGTCCGAGGCCAGGTTGACCACCGCGCCACGGCCGCTGGCGCGCAGCGCCGGCAGGCAGGCGGCGGTCATCAGCCAGGTGCCGCGCACGTTGACGTTCATCACGCGGTCCCAGGTGGCGATGTCGATGGCGCTGGCGTCGCGGCCGCCCGAGTCGGTCACGGCGGCGTTGTTGACCAGCCCGTCGAGTCCGCCCAGGGCCTTCACCGCTGCGTCGGCGCAAGCCTGCACCGAGGCGGGGTCCGACAGGTCCAGCGTGACCGGCACCACTTTCAGTCCGGCAGCCCGCAGCGCGTCAGCTTCCTGCTGCAGGCGCTCGGCCAGGATGTCGGCCATCGCCACGCTGGCGCCGGCTTCGGCCAGCGACTTGACGAAGGCCAGGCCCAGGCCACGCGCGGCGCCGGTGACCAGCACCCTGCGGCCAGCCAGCAGCGTGTTGTTCTGGATGGCCTCAGGCATGGCTGGGGGCTCCGGAGGTTTGCGCCGGCTTCAGCATGGCCACCGGCTCGTCGGCGACTTCCTGCTCGGCGCGGCGCTTCAGCAGACGGCGCACGCGCGTGATGCCGGCATCGTGCTGGTACAGCATCTCGCGGTCGCGCGCATTCGGGGCCATCATTTCCAGCACCACGCGGTCCTGCTCCAGCACGTCCCAGTGCAGCTGCTCCAGCCGGTTGCGATACAGGAAGCGCCACACGTCGCGCTCCCAGCCCTGCACGTGGCGGGTACGCCAGAAGAACACCATGCAGTGGTCTTCATCCACCGGCGTGGCCATGCCGACGATGCCGAACGGACCGCCGGGGCCGACGCTGGCGCGGTACGGGATCGCCAGGCGCAGCCACAGCGTGCCGGTCTCGCCAAACTCGACCCAGTCGAAGTTGACGCCGCGCTGGCCGGTCTTCTCGAACACCAGGCCATGCTCGGTCTCGCGGATCTGCATCACGGCGGACTTCTCGCCGCAGGCCATCGAGTGCGACACCGCGTGCAGGTAGGCGCCGTGCATCGGGTCCATCACGTTGTCGATGGCGTAGCGGTAGTTGCAGTCCCAGTGCGCCACGCACAGGAAGTTGCTGTGTTCCTCGCTGACCAGCTCTTCCGGCAAGCGCAGTTCGTCGGGGCTGCCTTCGCCTTGCGGGGCCTGATCGCCGAACCACAGGAAGATCGCGCCGGCTTTCTCCTGCACCGGGTAGCTGCGCACGCAGGTGCGGCCTTCCAGCGGGCAGCTTTCGACCGCCGGCACGCTCTTGACCTGGCCATCTCCACCGACTTCCACGCCGTGGTACCAGCAGGCGACGCGGTCGCCCAGGTTCCAGCCCATCGACAGGCGTGCGCCGCGGTGCGGGCAGCGGTCTTCCAGCGCGTGGACCTGGCCGGCGCCGTCGCGCCACAGCACGATGTTCTGGCTCAGGCGGGTGATGCCGATCGGGGCGTGGGAAACCGCCCACGAGGCGGCGACCGGATACCAGTAGTTGCGCAGGCCGGTGTTAAGGCGGGCTTCGGCGCGGGCTTGCTTGTTCGATTCCATATTGTTCTCGCTGTGCGTGCGATTCGGGCGCGGTTCAGACGCGGTTCTGGCGCGATTCAGGCGCCCAGGCGGCGCATTTCGGAGAGGAAGCGCTCTTCGGTCCAGGGCTGGCTGTCGAGGGTCAGGAAACCGGCGGCGTTGAAAGCGCGCACGACGTCCTGCGGGTTCTGCGCGCCGGCCTCGAACGCGGCTTCGATGGCATCGCCCAGCGCGTTCTCGTAGGCGCTCGGTGCGCTGGCACGGGTCTGCCAGACGATGTTGGCGACCTTGCCGGGTTGCTCGATGTGGCCCTTGCCTGCGACGTTGTTCGGCGCCGGACGCTCCCAGGGCACCAGGTTCGGGTTGTACGAGAGGCTTTCCATTGCGCTTTGCTCCATGTCTTGCAGCTTGGGGGACCGTGTTCCGACGCCGTCCGGATGCACCTGCTTCTTCGTCCGTCGTGTTTTACTAATGAAACACTGGTTTAGATATTGAACACAGGTACGACTATAGACAACACAACCGTAAAAATTGACTGGGGTAAACCCGCGAAACGGAATCAGGCGGCGCAAGCGGCGCGCCAGCGGGACGGCGCCGCCTTGGCTGGCGGCGCCGGAAGGGTCAGGCGTCGCCCTGGGACAGTTGGGGCAGCGCCGAGCGGATCAGCCGCGCGGTCGCGGCGGCCTGCTCGATATAGCAGGCATGGCCGGCGTCGGGGATCAGCGCCAGCGGCAGGTCGAAGCGTTCGGCCAGCGTGCCGCAGGCCAGCGGCGTGGTCACCACGTCGTGGCTGCCGCAAGCGATGCGCGTGGGCAGTGAAGCCGGCCGTTGCGACAGGTAACGGTCGATATCGTCGCCGCACAGCATCGCCACGGCCTGGCGATAGCCGTCGGGATTGAGCCGCTGCATGTTCCAGCGCACCCACGACTGCGCGCCGGCATCGGCGAGTTCGCTCAGCAGCCGGGCCGGCCCGCGTCGCGCCAGCCCTTCCACGCCGAGCGTGTCCAGTGCCGCCAGCCGCTGCTGCGCCACCTGCCGGGCCTGTGCCTCTTTGCCCGCCCCGCCGTAGCCCTGGGCCACGCTCAGCAGCAGCAGCCGGGCCGGGAGGTTGCGCGCGGCGGCGACATAGGCCGCGGCCATCAGCGCGCCCAGCGAATGGCCAACGATCAGCGCCGGCTGGATTCCCAGCGCCTGCAGCAAGCCGTCGAGCCGCAGCGCGTAATCCGATGCCAGCGGGCGTTCCTGCAACAGCGGCGTGGAGTTGCCGTAGCCCGGTGCATCCCAGGCGATCACGCGCGCCTGCGCGGCCAGCAGGCTGGCGCATGGCAGCCACGAGGCCGCGCCGGAACTGATGCCATGCAGCAGCACGATGGCCGGCCCGCTGGTCCCACCGCTGCGGTAGGCCACCTGCGCACCGCGGTCGACCGTCACCACGCGTTCCGCAAACCCGCTACGCAGGGCCTCCAGTAGCTGCCGATCCGGCTGCGGAGGAATGAGGGGTTGATTTTGTTCCATATATAAAACTCAGGTTTGCGAATAAAACTTTTGAAGCATAGGCGTGCGTATCGGGAAACGGGATGAGGGTAAACGATAGGCATATCTGACCTTGATACGCCAACGCGCCGGGCTGGTGCGCGCTACGGCTGGCACGGCGAGCCAGGTCCTGGCCCATAGCCATCGGGCGCAGCGCCTTTGCCCGCGCGGCAAGGCGCGCGGACCGCGGGCCCTCGGGCAACGCGTACCGCGCCTTGCTGATGCACCGCCCGCGCGCACGCCAGTCCCTGGGCGGGTGCAGCCGGCGCCTGTCCAACGCGTCGTGGCCCTGCCGCACTAGGGATAACCCTCCTCACAACTTTTGGAAACTCGCGGCTATATTTTGCTCTATGTTTCTTATGTTGTTTGATGTTCCATATATAAAACATAAAAGAGGCTGCTGCGGCATTCTTGTTGGATATCCCTGCTTGGACAGCCGCGCGGTCCCACACGAGGAGAACCCCTGCCAACAACAAGACCTGCCCTGAAACCGGGCCGCCATCGCAGCGGCCCGGACCACAAAGATGATTACAAGACGGAAAAAACGGAAGGAAACTGGTAGATGAAACTTGCACGAACCGCCGCGGCGCTGCTTGCGGCTTCCCCCCTGCTGGCCTCGGCCCAATCGTCGGTGACGCTGTACGGCGTCATCGATACCGGTGTCGAGTACGTGAGCAATGTCGGCGCCAACGGCGACAGCCTGGTGCGCATGCCCAACAACACCGCCACGGTGCCGTCGCGCTGGGGCATCCGCGGCACGGAAGACCTGGGCGGCGGGCTGAAGGGCCTGTTCGTGCTGGAATCGGGCTTTTCGCCGGACACGGGCAACGCCAACCAGGGCGGCCGCCTGTTCGGGCGCCAGGCGCTGGTCGGGCTGAGCAATCAGTATGGCCAGCTGTCGTTCGGCCGCCAGTACACGATGCTGTTCTGGGCCATCCTGGACAGCGATATCCTGGGGCCGAACGTGTACGGTTCGGGATCGCTCGACAGCTACCTGCCCAACACGCGTGCCGACAACGCGGTCGCGTACAAGGCCAACTTCAATGGCTTCGTGGTTGGCGCGACCTACAGCTTCGGCCGCGACGCGGTCAACGCCGGCCCCAGCCCGGCCGGCACCAATTGCGCCGGCGAGAACCCGGCCGACAAGAAGGCCTGCCGCGAGTGGTCTGCCATGATCGGCTATGACAGCAAGACGTGGGGCCTGATCGCGGCCTACGATTCGCAGCGCGGCGGCCCCGGCGCCTTCGGCGGCCTGACCAACAGCAACCTGACCGACGACCGCCTGTCGCTGGGCGGCTACATGCTGCTGAAGAACACCAAGCTTGGCGCCGGCTGGATCCGCCGCGACAACGAAGGCAGCCCCACCCCGGTCAGCGACCTGTACTACGCCGGCGTCTCCTATGACATCACTCCGGCGATCAACCTGGCCGGCCAGGTCTACTTCCTGAACTACCACGGCAGCGACAACCAGGCGATGCTTTACGCGGCGCGCGCCACGTACAGTTTCAGCAAGCGGACTTCGGTCTATGCCACCGCGGGCTATATCAATAACGACGGCCAGCTCGCCATGTCGGTGAGCGGTGGTTCGCCCGGCTCCAACCCCCGCCCTGGCGCGAACCAGTGGGGCTCGATGCTGGGCATCAAGCACATTTTCTGAGTCGGTCGCGACGCCCCGGCGCCGCGCGCCGGGCTTCACCAGCCGCTTCACCCGCCGCTTCACCCGCCATGTCGGCCCCGGCCCCCGCCGGGCGCCAGGTTTTACCGAGGTCTGAACATCATGAAGTCTGCACGCCGCAAAGTCCTGGCCACGCTGGCCGCCGCCGCCTCCGTGCTCTGCACCGGCACCGTCCTGGCACAGGGCGCGTACCCGAGCAAACCCATCACCATCGTCGTCGCCTATCCGGCCGGCGGCGATGTCGACGTCCTGGCCCGCATGTTCGCGGAAAAGCTGGCGCCGCGGCTGAAGCAGTCGGTGGTGGTGGAAAACCGCACCGGCGCCGCCGGCACCATCGGCAGCGCCTATGTCGCGCGCGCCACCCCGGACGGCTACACGCTGCTGCTGGCGCCCAACACGGTCGCCATCGCTCCGCTGGTGCTGAAGGCCGGCACCGGCGCCACCTACGACGTGCAGCATGACTTCACGCCGATCTCGCAGATCGGCACGCAGTCTCTGTTCGTGGTGGTCAACAAGGGCACCGGCATCACCAAGGTCAGCGACCTGGTGGCACGTGCCAGGTCGGGCAAGGTCGAAACCTATGCCACGCCGGGCAACGGCTCGCCGATGCACATCATGGGCGAACTGTTCAACAAGTCCGCCGGCATCAAGATCAGCCAGGTGCCGTATCGCGGCCTGGCGCCCGCCATTGTCGACGTGATCGGCGGGCAGGTGCCGGTGACCTACGTCACCTACGGCGCGGTGGCGCAGTACGTGGGCAACGGCAGCCTGGTTCCGCTGGCGGTGGCGGACCTGAAGCGCTCGCCGTTCGCGCCCAACGTGCCGACGCTGGCGGAGCTGGGCTACAAGGATGTCGAGATCGGTGCCTGGCAGGCGCTGCTGGGTCCGAAGAACATGCCCGCCGACGTGGTGCGCACGCTCAACTCGCACATCAATGAAATCCTGAAGATGCCCGACGTGGTGTCGCGCATGGCCACCATCGCGGTCACGCCGGCAGGTGGCGAGCCAGCCTCGCTGTCGAAGCTGATCGCCGCGGATACCACGCGCTATACGAAGATCGTGAAGGAATTCGGCATACAGGCCGACTGACCTCGCACCGGCTCCCTCCTGCACAAGCGGCAGCGCGCCGGCTGCGCTACGGCAATCCGTACGCAGCCGCTGCAAGAATTACTGTCGGCGCGGCGGCGTGGCGTGCACAAGCGCCATCGCTGCAAAGTGGCCCGGAAGTTGCTGCGTTCCGGGCATGGATCTCTCGTTCGACTGGCGCGAAGCGCTCTTCTTCACCATCTCGCCGCTCGAGATCATCGTGCGCGGCACGGTGATGTACTGGGCGCTGTTCCTGCTGTTCCGCTTCGTGGTGCGGCGCGATATCGGCTCGCTGGGCATTGCCGACCTGCTCGTAGTCGTGATCGTTGCCGACGCGGCGCAGAACGGCATGGCCGGCAAGGGCGACGGCGTCGCCGACGCTATGCTGCTCGTCGCCACGCTGATCGCCTGGAACCGGCTGATCGACCTGCTGGCCTACCATTTCCCCACCTTCCAGCGCTTTGCCGAGGCGAAGAAAATCCTGCTCGTGCGCAACGGCACCAGGCTGCGCGAAAACATGCGGCGCGAATCAATCACCGACGAAGAACTGGAAGCCAAATACCGTGAACAGGGAGTCGAGAAGCTCGAGGAGATCAAGTCGCTGTACCTGGAGGCGGATGGCAAGGTCAGCGTGATCAAGAAGAAGTAGATGCTGCTGCTCCCTGCCCCGCTCGCGGAACAGGGAGACAGGGAGCCAGACTCAGTTCACCTGCCGGTTCATGCCCTCCCAGAACGGCTCGCGCAGCTTGCGCCGCAGCAGCTTGCCGGACGGATTGCGCGGCAGCGCGTCGACGAACTCGATGCTCTTCGGCACCTTGAAGCCGGCCAGCCGCTGACGCGTCCACGCAATGATGCCGTCGCGATCGGGGGACTGTCCCGGCTTCAGCACGACGATGGCCTTCACCGCCTCGCCCCACTTCTCGTCCGGCACGCCGATCACCGCCACGTCGGCCACTTGCGGGTGGCCGTAGATCGCGCTTTCGACCTCGGCAGGATAGACGTTCTCGCCGCCGCTGATGATCATGTCCTTGACGCGATCGTGGATGTACAGGTAGCCCTGCGCATCCAGGTAGCCCGCGTCGCCGGTACGCAGCCAGCCATCTGCGTCGATGGTTCGCGCGGTCTCCTCGGGCTGCTTCCAGTAGCCGGCCATGTTGTGCTGCGAGCGCACCACGATCTCGCCGACCTCATCCGGTCCCAGCGCGCGCCCTTCATAATCGACCACCTTGATTTCCACGCCCGGCAGTGGCTTGCCGGCGGCGCGCATGCGCGGCACCTCTTCGGTAGTGTGGTCCTCGGGCGGCAGGGCGACGATGGTGCCGGTGGTCTCGGTCATGCCGTACTGCTGCACGAAGCCGCAGCCGAACACCTCGATGCCCTCGCGCAGCAGCGCCGCCGGAATCGGCGCGGCGCCGTACAGCAGGTACTTCAGACGCGAGTAGTCAACCTGGCGCGCGCGCGGGTCGCGCAGCACGATCTGCATGGCCGCCGGCACCATGAACAGCTTGCTGACGCGCTCATGCTCGATGAAATCCAGCACCGCGCGCGGGTCGAATTCGCGTGCGACCACGCCCTTGGCGCCCGAGAGCAGATTGCGCAGACCCCAGCCCGAGCCGCCGATATGCGCCACCGGCATCGCCACCAGCGAGATATCGTCGGCCGTCCAGTGCGACCAGGGAATGCCTTCGCGCTCGCTGACCTCGGTGCCGATGGTCAGGTTGCGGTGCGTCAGCATCGCGCCCTTGGGCCGCCCGGTGGTGCCCGAGGTGTACAGCTGCAGCACCACGTCATGCGGCGCCGGCCGGTGTGCCGGCGGCGTGGCCGGCTGCGCGTCGCGCCAGCCGGTGTAGCACGGCGCATCGCTTCCCTCGGCACACGGTTCCATCGGCACCACCTTGCGCACCATCGGCAGTGCCGGCAGCAGCGACTTTGCCATCGCCGCCGATTCCGGCCCGACGAACAGCACCACCGCGTCGCAATGGCCGACGATGAACTCGATCTCCGGCGGCGCCAGGCGCCAGCTGGCCGGCGTGATGACGACGCCGGCCTTGGCCGCGCCGAGCAGCAGCTCGAAGTA
The DNA here is from genome assembly GCF_017814975.1 of Cupriavidus consociatus. Classification (GTDB taxonomy): domain Bacteria; phylum Pseudomonadota; class Gammaproteobacteria; order Burkholderiales; family Burkholderiaceae; genus Cupriavidus; species Cupriavidus consociatus. The sequence continues at coordinate 178,438 of NZ_JAGIQA010000011.1, read as the reverse complement.
GTGGTCGCTGTTCTTGCCGACATAGGCAATGCGGTCGCCTGCGCGGACGCCCTCGGCCAGCAGCGCCTGCGCGACCCGGTCGGTATTGCGCTCGAAGTCGGCGTAGGTGGTCTGGCGGCCTTCGAACGCATAGGCCACCGCGTCGGGCCGCAGCCCGGCGAAATGGCGCACGGCATCGGGCAGCGTGCTCAGGTAGCTGAAATCCATCCGCGTCTCCGTGTTGATTCGATCCAGTTGGCTTCGCTCAGCGCGGCGCCATCCGGATGGCGCCGTCCAGCCGCACGGATTCGCCGTTGAAATAGCCGTTGCGGCACATCTCGACGGCCAGCGAAGCGAACTCTTCCGGCTGGCCCAGGCGCTTGGGGAACGGCACCGAAGCGGCCAGTGCGGCCTTGACGTTCTCGGCCGCGCCCTGCAGCAACGGCGTATTGAAGATGCCCGGCAGGATGGTATTGACGCGGATACCCTCGCCCGCCAGGTCGCGCGCGATCGGCAGCGTCATGCCGACCACGCCGGCCTTGGACGCCGTGTACGCGGCCTGGCCCATCTGGCCGTCCTGCGCCGCCACCGATGCGGTGTTGATGATCACGCCGCGCTCGCCGCCCGCGGTGTCCAGCGTCAGCATGCCGGCCGCCGAGCGCGCGATGCAGCGGAAGGTGCCGATCAGGTTGATCTGGATGATGCGCTCGAAGGCGTCGGACGGAAAATGCTTGATCTGGTCCGGCGCTTCCTTCGAGCGCGATGCGGTCTTGATGGCATTGCCGGTGCCGGCGCAGTTGACCAGGATGCGCTCCTGGCCGATGGCGGCGCGCGCCTTGGCGAAGCCGGCCTCGACCTCGGCCTCGGAAGTCACGTTGACCTGGCAGAACACGCCGCCCAGTTCGCGCGCCAGCGCTTCGCCCTTCTCGGCGTTGAGGTCGAACAGCGCCACGCGCACGCCGTGCGCCGCCAGCGCGCGCGCAGTTGCCGCGCCCAGGCCAGAGGCTCCGCCCGTGACCACTGCCGATACCGATGCATTGAGTTCCATGCCGTCTTTCCTTTGTGCCTTGTGTCTTGTGTCTGGCGGAACGGGCCACCGGCTCCGGTGTGCGCGCCCGAGATCTGTGAATGGCCGGCGGGTGACGAAATGCACGCGCCGGAGTGGGTTCGAGATTCGTGGATCGGCGCAAGCCACGCATCGTCCGAAGCGACGAATGGCCCGGGCAGTGGGTCCAGGCGTGGGTCCGGGGGTGGGCCCGGCGTGCCGGATGCCGCTGTACGGCAACCCGACACCGCCGATGCGCTACAGTGGCGCGATCGACGGTCATTCCCGCGCCCCCGCCGGCAGCGTCACGCCGGGCCGGGCGCGGACATCCAGCCATGCGCAAACCCGATCGCAACGCCCGCTCCCGATCGATGTGGCCATGCCGGCTCGCGCCAGGTGCCGGTCTGGCCATGCATGCCGCGCTGCTGGCGCTCGCACTGCTGTGGTGTGCGCTGCCGGCGCCGGCCATGGCAGCAGGACCGCTTGCCACGCTGCTGGCACCAGCCAAGCCCGCGCCCGCGAGCGCGCCGGCGGCCTCGGCAAGCGTGCCGCTGGCGCAGTCGCTCGACCAGGTCATCGCCACGCTGCAGGATGACCGCGAACGGCGCGCGCTGGTCGGGCAGTTGCAGACCTTGCGGCGCCGCCTGGACGCTTCCGGCGCGGCGCCGGCGCCGGCGTCCGCCGCTGCGGCCGGCGCTTCGGCGCCCGGGTTGATCGGCGCCGTGGCCGAGGTGCTCGACGAAGTCGACACGCACCTGCGCAAGGACCGCGGGCCGTGGCAATACTGGGGCTGGCGCTCGCGCTTCGCCGGCGAAGAATGGCGCGCTGCGCTGACCCATCACGGCACCCGCTCGGGGCTGGACTCGCTGCGCGAATTCGCGCTGGTGCTGGCGGTGTGGGCCGCGAGCGGCTGGGGCCTGTGGGAGATCGGCCACCGCATCCGGCGCCGGCGCGCGCCGCCGCGGCCGCGCACCGAGCGCGCCAGGCTGCCCGAGGTGCCGTCCTGGGTGGATGTCGGCGTCTTCATGCTGCGCCATATCGGGCCCTGGGTGATCGCCCTCGGCATCACGCTGCTGATGGCGACGCGCACCTTCACGCATGCGCCAGCCGCCGTGGCCGCGGTGCTGGTCGCCTACGCCATCGTGGCGGGTGCCGTCGCCGCCGCGGTGTGCCAGGTCATCTTCGTCCTGTTCCGCACCGCCCACCGGCAGCTTGCAGTCCGACAGCTGCTGGCGCGCTCGCCGTGGCTGCTGTTCTGCACTGGCGCGCTTGCGGCCCTGGGCGACAGCGCTACCGACAGCCGCGTCGTCGCGGTGATCGGCACCAACCTCGCCGCGCTGGTGTCGACCACGGCCAATATCGCCGCGGCACTGGGCATCGGCATGTTCGCCCTTTGCTTCCGGCGCCAGATCGGCCAGCTGATCAGCCAGCGGCCGCTGGCCTTCCGCCAGTCGCACCCGGGCCTGACGGACCTGCTGCGGCTGATCGGGCAGGCCTGGCACCTGCCGGTGCTGGCGGTGGTGGTCGCTTCGGTGATCGGCACGCTGCTCGCCGCCGGCCATGCCGATGTGTTCCTGCGCCGCACCGTGGCGTCGGTCGCGCTGTTCGTCGCGGCACTGTTGCTGACGATGGTCGCCCGGCGCTCGCCCCAGGCAACGGCGCGGCCGCCACGCTTCCGCGACCGCCGGCGCTCGGCCTACTTGCAGCGCTTCGGCCGCTTCGCCATGGCGCTGCTGCGGGTGCTGATCTGGGTGGCATTCCTTGCCATGGTGATGCGCGTCTGGGGCACGTCGCTGATGCGGCTGGCGGAATCTTCCGCAGCGGGCCGCCATATCACCGAGACCGTGTTCAGCGTGACCAGCACCGTGCTGCTGGCCTGGCTGGTCTGGCTGCTGATCGACACCGCCATCACGCAGACGCTGTCGCCCGCGCATGGGCGCGGCGCTCAGCCCAGCCTGCGCGCCAAGACCATCCTGCCGCTGGTGCGCAATGCCTCGTTCATCGGGCTGCTGCTGATCGCGGTGATTGCCGTGCTGGCCAACCTGGGCGTCAACGTGACACCGTTGCTGGCCGGTGCGGGGGTGGTCGGGCTGGCGATCGGTTTCGGGGCGCAGAGCCTGGTGCAGGACCTGATCACGGGGCTGTTCATCGTGGTCGAGGATTCGATTGCCATCGGCGACTCGATCGAGCTGCCTGACCATGCCGGCGTGGTCGAAGGCATGACCATCCGCACGGTCAAGCTGCGCGACGGACGCGGCGCGCTGCATACGCTGCCGTACAGCCAGATCAAGGCAGTCAAGAACCTGTCGCGCGGCTATGGCTATGCCGTCTTCAGCATCGGCATCAGCTACGACAGCAACCTCGACCGCGCACTCGAGCTGATCCGCGCCACCGGCTCGGAGATCGCGCGTGAGTTCCGCTACTCCCGCAACCTGATGTCAGGGCTGGACATCCTCGGCCTGGACCGCTTCGACCCGAGCGGGCCGGTCGTAATGGCACAGTTCAAGACCCGGCCGCTGACGCAGGCGGAAATCACGCGCGCGTTCAATGCACGCCTGAAGCGCAACTTCGACGCCCACGGCATCCGCATGGCATCGCCCAGCCTGACGATACAGGTCGATGGCAAAGGGCTGCAGGCGGGGGGCGACGAGCAAGCGAAACCGGCGGCGCCATAGCTTCGCAGAAACGGGTACGGCAACCAATTTTCCGTGCTGCCGCAAGGGTCTTTGTGTCCTGAACATTTTGGACACGTGTGGCGTGCGTGAAACGCCCGACCCTGTTTACGGGCTGAAAAATTTGACGTTCTCGTCACGCGCATGACTATCCCGCCCGGCAAGCCGGCTAGTGCGCCCACCACTCATGCGCTGCAAAGCAGCAATTGAGGCGAGGGGCAGCTAAGCGCTACGTCGGCAATCCGTGTTTTCCCTCCCGGCACGGGGGATAAAACAAACAACATTGTTTGGCATGATTGTCCGGTCGCAGCGCGCCGGACAAGCATGGTGGGCAGTTGCGATAGCCGTATCGGCGCATGTACAGAACGCCAGGGCGGCACCGATAACACAAGAAGAAGTGGCCACTTGCCGTGGCACAGCAGGAGGCGTTTGCCGCCGGGGGAATGTGAACATGGGCGAACACCCGACTACGGACGAGGATTTCCATCGTCTGGTCGACTCGATCTACGAGTCCGCGCTGGATGTTGCGGCAATGCCGGCGGCACTCGACCTGTTTTCCCGGTACACCTCCACCGGCAGCCCGCGCTACCTGATCTGGGACAAGCTAGCAGGCCATGCGCGCCTGGGCGTCACGCCCCACGGCTGCTTCACCAACGGCGCCAGTGTCGCCGAATGGCTGCCCAGTCCGCTCGACCTGCCTTACGCCGGCCCCTGCTGCGTGCCAGCCGACACGCCCGCTATCCCCGCCTGCGCGCCGCTGCATGCGGCGTCGCACGATGGCACCGTGGCCGAGAGTTCAGTCGCCGCGCTGGCGTGCAGCGGACTCGAGCATGGCATCCGCCTGGTCGAGAACGCCGAAGTCTGCGTACTGATGAGCGGCACCAGCGCGGGCAGCATCAGCGCCGGCCAGCGCGAGCGACGCCTGGCCCACGTCATGCCGCATTGGGTGCGCGCCGCGCGCATGCAGCAGCGCAATTTCGAGCTGAGCGGCCTGGCCAGCCTTGGCCTGGCAGGGCTCGATACCCTGGATTTTGGCGTGATGGTGCTGCAGGCCGACCTGCGCGTGCGCTACGCCAACAGCTGGGCCGAGGCGCTGGTGCAGGCCGACAGCAACCTGTCGCTGCAGGATGGCGTGCTGCGCGCCCACAGTGACACGCTGCAGGCAGTCCTGCGCAAGCTGCTCGACGGCGCGGTGCGCGGCCGCGGCGCCGAAGCCGCGTCGGGCTCCTGGATGCACATCACTTCCGGCGGGCAGCCGGTGCCGATCATCGTGACGCCGCTGGTCTCGCGCCAGCCGGTGGAAGGTCCCTGGCAATTGCCGGCCGCGATGATGCTGTTCGGCAATTCGGAATCGCGCTCGGTGCTCGATGCGGGCGTGCTGACCTCGCTGTTCGGGCTGTCGCGCAAGGAAAGCATCATTGCCATCCGGCTCGCCGCCGGCGAGACGCTGAATGAAATCGCCGAGCGCGAGTTCCTGTCTCCGCATACGGTGCGCGTGCATATCCGCGATACGCTGCGCAAGACGGGCACGCACCGCCAGTCCGAGCTGGTGCGCCTGCTGCACCTGCTGCCGGGCGTCAATCTCGACCGTGCCGGCGTGACCTCGGCGGCCCGGCCGCGTGCGCCGCGATCGGGAACGGCCTGAAGCCCTGGCAGCGATCCCGGGGACGCCGGGCGGCGGCACCTCCATATCGAATCGGTATCGCTTCCCAACAAATCAATATTGGACTGGCGCTCGACGCGTGAACTACGCTGTGGCCCACCCTGAGCCATCCGGAATGCAAGGCAGCAGCAGCCGCGTTCCCCAGGGCTCGCGTGCCACAGCTACCGGACTTCACCGTGACCGCCTTGCTTTCCACCTTCGACCTGACGCGCCTGCCGCCGCACGCGCTCGCGTTCCGCGCCGAGGTACGCGCCTTTCTTGACGAGTACCTGCCCGCCCTGCCGCCGGAAACCCGCGCGCGCTCGTGGATGGGATTCGATGCGGCGTTCAGCCGCGCACTGGCGGCGCGCGGCTGGGTCGGCATCACGCTGCCGGCGCAATACGGCGGCGCCGGCCTCGATCCTTACTCGCGCTTCGTGCTGGTGGAGGAGTTGCTGGCCTGCGGCGCGCCGGTGTCGGCGCACTGGATCGCCGACCGCCAGAGCGGACCGCTGATCCTGCGCTACGGCAGCGACGCGCAGAAAGCGCGCTACCTGCCCGCGATCTGCCGCGGCGAAGCGTTCTTCTGCATCGGCATGAGCGAGCCGAACTCAGGCTCCGACCTCGCCAGCGTGACGACCCGCGCCGTGCGCCAGCCCGATGGCTCGTGGCGCCTGACCGGCCGCAAGATCTGGACCACCAACGCCGACCGCTGCCACTTCATGATCGCGCTGGTGCGCACCTCGGGCACGCCGCAGGACCGTCAGGCGGGCCTGTCGCAGTTCATCGTCGACCTGCACGCGCCCGGCGTGTCCGTGCGGCCGATCCACGACCTGGCGGGCGACGCGCACTTCTCCGAGGTCACCTTCGACGACGTCGCGCTGGCTCCGGAGGCGCTGGTCGGGCAGGAAGGCAGCGGCTGGGAGCAGGTCAACGCAGAACTCGCGTTCGAGCGCAGCGGCCCCGAGCGGCTGTACTCCAGCGTGGTGCTGCTCGACACCTGGCTCGACGCCATGCGCCGACTGCCGCCGGCACGGCGCGACACGGTGACCGCGGGCCGCCTCGCCGGGCACCTGGCGGTGCTGCGCGCGATGTCGCTGGCGGTAACCGCGCGCCTGGCGGCAGGTGAAAGCCCGGTGGTCGAAGCCGCGCTGGTCAAGGACCTGGGCACGACCTTCGAGCAATCGGTGCCGGCGCTGGTGGAAGCGGCGCTGGGCGACGAACCGGCACTGGCCTCCGACGGCGCGCTGTACCGCACGCTGGCCTACGTCACGCAGATCGCCCCGTCCTATTCGCTGCGCGGCGGCACGCGCGAGATCCTGCGCGGCATGATCGCGCGCGGTCTCGGCCTGCGCTGAAGCGCTGCCGCACCGTCCCGACGCCCTGCACCCCGACGAGACCCATCATGCATAACGCTTACTCCGACGCCCTCGACGCGCTGCTGCGCGATTGCTGCACGCCCGCCACGGTCCGCGCGCTGGAACGGCAGGCCGATCCCGGTCCCTTGTGGCAAGCGCTGCGCGACAGCGGCTTTGCCGACTGCCTGCTGCCCGAGGCCGCCGGCGGCGCCGCGCTGCAGCTGCCTGAACTGGCGCCGGTGCTGTTCATCACCGGCCGCCATGTCCTGCCGCTGCCGCTGGCGCAAACCGTCTTCGCCCGCGCCTTGCTCCACGCGCATGGCATCGCCCTGCCCGACGGACCCATCGCGCTGGCGGGATTCGACGACGGCGCGCCCGCGGCGCTCGTCGCCGATGCGCGCCATGCCCGGTGGTTCCTGGTGCAGGACGGCGAGCGTTGCCTGCTGCTGCCGGTGGCCGGCGCGCGCGCCGAGCCCACCGGCGCGCACGCCGACCTGACCGTGCGGCTGCCGCGCCCGGACGCGGCCACGCCGGCTGCGTTCCGGCTGGCGCCGGGCACGCTGCGCTCCCTTGGCGCCTGCCTGCACGCGGTCCAGCTGGCCGGGGCGCTGTCGCGGGTGCTCGACCTGACGCTGCAGTATGCCAACGACCGCCAGCAGTTCGGCCGCGCCATCGGCAAGTTCCAGGCGATCCAGCACCAGGTCAGCGAGATGGCCGAGCACGTGGCGGCAGCGCGCGTGGCGGCGCAGCTGGCCTGCGACAGCACCACCGGGCAGCCCGACCGCCTGCGCGCCGCGATCGGCAAGCTGCGCGCCAGCGAAGCCGTCACGCCGGTGGCGGCGATCGCCCATGCGGTGCACGGCGCGATCGGCATTACGGAGGAATACGACCTGCAGCTCTACACGCGCCGGCTGCATGCCTGGCGCGTGGCGGATGGGTCGGAGCGCTGGTGGAGCCGCGTGCTGGGCGAGGCGGTCTTCGCCGGCACGGACAGGCGCGCGGTCGAACTGGTGCGAGGATGGTGCGAGTGCGAGTAGAAATGCAAGCGCGCGCTGCCTGAGTCAGGCAACGCGCGCGCTTGCTCGGCGGATCAGGCGATCAGGCGGCCAGGCTCAGGCCGCCGTGCGGCTTGCGATGCCGGCGCTCCGGCTTGCACTCGTACTTGAGTTCGGTGCGCCCGTCTTCATAGGCCACTTCCAGCCGCACGGTAAAGCCCCACAACCGCGTCACGTGCCGCACCACTTCGTCGAAGTTGTGCGCAAGCGGCCGTCGGTCATTCTGCAGGTGGCGCAGCGTCAGTGAGCGGTCGCCGCCGATATCGACATTGGTGACCTGGATATTGGGCTCCATGGTCGACAGGTCGTACTGCGCCGCCATCAGCTGGCGGATCGCGCGATAGCCCTCGTCGTCGTGGATGGCGGTGACGCGCAGCTTGCCTTCGCGGTCGTCGTCGAGCACCGAGAACAGCTTCAGTTCGCGGATCACGCGAGGCGACAGGAACTGCAGCAGGAAGCTCTCGTCCTTGAAGTTGCGCATCGCAAAATCGAGCGTCGTGCGCCAGTCGCTGCCGGCAATCTCCGGCGCCCAGCGGTAGTCCTCGTCGGTCGGGTTCTCGCACATGCGGCGCAGGTCCTGGAAGATCAGGAAGCCGACCGTGTACGGGTTCATCCCGCTGTAATACGGGCTGTGGTACGGCGGCTGGTAAATCACGTTGGTATGCGCCTGCAGCAGCTCCATCATGAACGCGTCGTTGACCAGCTTTTCTTCGTAGAGCTGGTGGATGATGGTGTAGTGCCAGAACGTTGCCCAGCCTTCGTTCATCACCTTGGTCTGGCGCTGCGGATAGAAGTACTGCGCGATCTTGCGCACGATGCGCACGATCTCGCGCTGCCACGGCGCCAGCTTGGGCGCGTTCTTCTCGATAAAGTACAGCAGGTTCTCCTGCGGCTCGGGCGGGAACGTCATTTCCGGCGTCTCTTCGTCAGCCGTCAGCGCATGGGGGCGATGCTTGGGCAGCGTGCGCCACAGGTCGTTGACCTGCATCTGCAGGTAGTTCTCGCGATCGGCCTGGCGCGCCTTCTCCTCGGTGATGGAGAGCTTCTTGGGCCGCTTGTAGCGGTCCACGCCATAGTTCTGCAAGGCATGGCAGGAGTCGAGCAGCAGTTCCACTTCCTGTTCGCCGTAGCGCTGCTCGCACTCGGCCACGTAGTTCTTGGCAAACAGCAGGTAATCGACGATGGCGTCCGCGTTGGTCCAGGTGCGGAACAGGTAGTTGCCCTTGAAGAAGGAGTTGTGTCCGTAGCAGGCATGCGCGATAGTCAGCGCCTGCATCGGCATGGTGTTTTCCTCCATCAGGTAGGCGATGCAGGGATTGGAGTTGATGACGATCTCGTAGGCCAGGCCCATGTGGCCGCGCTGGTAACTGCGCTCCGACGCCAGGAAGTGCTTGCCGTAGGACCAGTGGTTGTAGCCCACCGGCAGGCCCGCCGACGCATAGGCGTCCAGCATCTGCTCGGCCGTGATGATCTCGATCTGGTTGGGATAGGTATCCAGCCCGAATTCGCCGGCGATGCGGGCGATCTCGCGGTCATACCGGTTGACCAGCTCGAAGGTCCATTCCGAACCCGTGGACAGATAAGCCATCTTTGCCCCTTGTTGCGGGCAAGGCCGCCGACCGCGCAGGCGCGCACTGGCGCGCCGCGTGGTCCGCGTTGCCTTGCCACCAGACTTCACTGCGGCCTTCGCTGCCGGTTGCCGCGGCAGCAGGCCCCAACTAAGCCGCCCGCTTCTGGAACAGGTCGTGCAGCACCGGGTAGATCTCGTCCGCGCCGATGATGCGCTGCATCGCAAAGTGCTCGAACTGGTTTTTGACCGTCAGATACTCTTCCCAGAGGTTCTGCGGCTCCTCGGACGCCACTTCCACGTATGCGTAGTACTGCACCAGCGGCAGGATCGACTCGCGCAGCAGGCGTCCGCACAGCTCGGAATCCCCAGCCCAGTTGTCGCCGTCGGAGGCCTGCGCGCAGTAGATGTTCCACTGGCTTGGCGGATAACGGTCATGGACCACTTCCACCATCAGCTTCAGCGCACTCGACACCACGGTACCACCGGACTCGCGCGAGTGGAAGAAGTCTTCCTCTTCGACTTCCTTGGCCACCGTGTGATGCCGGATGAACACCACGTCGATACGCTCGTAGTTGCGCTTCAGGAACAGGTACAGCAGCATGAAGAAGCGCTTGGCCAGGTCCTTGCGGCTCTCGTCCATCGAGCCGGACACGTCCATCAGGCAGAACATCACCGCCTGGGCCTGCGGGCGCTTCTTGAGCACGCGGTTGTTGTAGCGCAGGTCGAGCTTCTCGATAAAGGGCACGCGGTCGATGCAGGCGCGCAGGTGCCGCATCTTCTCCATCAGTTCGAGCGTGCCTTCGGCGTAGGGGCCGTCCTTGTCCAGCGCCTCGGCATACTCCAGCTCCAGGTCGCGCAGGCGCTTCTGGTAAGGGCTGGACAAGGCGATGCGCCGCCCGATCGAACTGCGCATGGTGCGCAGGATCGACAGGTTGGACGGTGTGCCGTCGATGGAATAGCCGGCGCGCACCTTGCGCACTTCGGCGATCTTGGCAAGGTGGCGCTTGGCCAGGTCCGGCAGCGCCATGTCCTCGAAGAAGAAATTCAGGAAATCCTCGCGCGACAGCGTGAAGACGAAATCGTCCTCGCCTTCGCCGCTGTCGCTGGCGCGCGAACCGCTCCCGCCGCCGCCCTGCTGCTGGCGGTCGAAGGAATCCCCCTTGACGAACTTCTTGTTGCCAGGGTGAATCCACTCGCGCCGGCCGCCCGGGCCGTGGTGGAAGATCGGCTCGGTGATGTCCTTGACCGGAATGGACACCTGGCCGCTCTGCTCGATGTCCATGATCTTCCGGCCGGACACCGCCTTTGCCACCGCCTGCCGAATCTGTTCGCGGTAGCGCTTGATGAAGCGTTGCTGGTTGACGGCACTCTTGTTGCCGCCGTTCTCGCGCCGATCGATGACCGTAGCCATATGTTGCCCTCGTTGAGAGACTGCTTCCGCGGCGCCGTTACGATGATTTTCTTACGCGCAGATACCACTCCACCAGAAGTCTCACTTGCTTGGGCGTGTACCCCTTCTCGACCATGCGGTTGACGAAGTTCTCGTGCTTGTCCTGGTCTTCGCGAGAAGACTTGGCGTTGAACGAGATCACCGGCAGCAGGTCCTCCGTGGTGGAGAACATGCGCTTCTCGATCACCATCCGCAGCTTTTCATAGCTGGTCCAGACCGGGTTCTTGCCGCTGTTGTTGGCCCGCGCCCGCAGCACGAAGTTGACGATCTCGTTGCGGAAGTCCTTCGGGTTCGAGATACCCGCCGGCTTTTCCACTTTCTCCAGTTCGTCGTTCAGCGCGTTGCGGTCGAGGATTTCGCCGGTGTTGGGATCGCGGTACTCCTGGTCCTGGATCCACAGGTCGGCAAACACCACATAGCGGTCGAAGATGTTCTGGCCATATTCGGAGTACGACTCCAGGTAAGCGGTCTGGATCTCCTTGCCGATGAACTCCACGAAGGGGGTGGTCAGGTACTCCTTGATATGCGACAGCAGCTTGGCTTCCTGTTCCGGCGGGAACTGCTCTCGCTCGATCTGCTGCTCGAGCACATAGAGCAGGTGCACCGGGTTGGCCGCCACTTCGGTGTTGTCGAAGTTGAAGACCTTGGACAGGACCTTGAACGCAAAGCGCGTCGACAGCCCGTTCATGCCCTCGTCGATGCCGGCGTAGTCGCGGTACTCCTGGTACGACTTCGCCTTCGGGTCCACGTCCTTCAGGCTTTCACCGTCATAGACGCGCATTTTCGAGAAGACGTTGGAGTTCTCGGGCTCCTTGATCCGCGTGAGCACCGCGAACTGCGCCATCATCTTCAGCGTGTTCGGCGCGCACGGCGCCGCCGACAGCGAACTGCAGCGCAGCAGCTTGTCGTAGATCTTGACCTCGTCGGACACGCGCAGCACGTACGGCACCTTGACGATATAGATACGGTCCAGGAATGCCTCGTTGTTCTTGTCCGACTTGAAGGTCGTCCACTCGGCCTCGTTCGAGTGCGCCAGGATGATGCCGTCGAACGGGATCGCGCCGAAGCCTTCCGTGCCCTTGTAGTTGCCTTCCTGGGTCGCGGTCAGCAGCGGGTGCAGCACCTTGATCGGCGCCTTGAACATTTCGACGAACTCGAGCAGGCCGCGGTTGGCCAGGCACAGGCCGCCGGAATACGAGTACGCATCCGGATCGTCCTGCGGGAAGTCCTCGAGCTTGCGGATGTCCACCTTGCCCACCAGCGACGAGATGTCCTGGTTGTTCTCGTCGCCCGGCTCGGTCTTCGAGATCGCGATCTGCGACAGCACCGACGGGCGCAGCTTCACCACCTTGAACTTGGTGATGTCGCCGTTGAACTCGTGCAGGCGCTTGACTGCCCATGGCGAGGCAATCGTGTTCAGGTAGCGGATCGGGATGCCGTAGTCCTCTTCCAGGATCTTGCCGTCTTCTTCCGGCGAGAACAGCCCCAGGGGCGACTCATGGATCGGCGAACCTTTCAGCGCGTAGATGGGAATCTGTTCCATCAACGCCTTGAGCTTCTCCGCGAGCGAGGACTTGCCGCCGCCGGGAGGCCCGAGCAGATACAGGATCTGCTTGCGTTCTTCCAGGCCCTGCGCGGCGTGCTTGAAGAACGAGACGATCTGCTCGATCGTGTCCTCCATGCCGTAGAAATCGCGGAAGGCCGGATAGATACGGATGACCTTGTTGAAGAACAGCCGGGACAGCCTCGGATCGTGGTGGGTATCCACCAGTTCAGGCTGGCCGATCGCGGCGAGCATGCGTTCGGCAGCAGTCGCGTAGGCAGTCGGATCCTTCTTGCAGATCTCCAGGTATTCCTGGATGCTGTATTCCTCTTCCTTGCGGGCTTCGAAGCGCGTAGCGTAATGGCCGAAAATGTCCATACCTCACTCCCGTCAGAGTTCACATCCGAGGCGAAGGTAGTTCTACCCTTCAAGACTTCGCAAGTTCCGCGGTTCGCCACCCCGGCTTGACGACCGGTGAATGTTGCGAAGACTTTACTTCATCATAGTCAAATAACGGCGATGGTGGAGTCCGAGTTGACGAATCTTGCATCGACGCAACGCTTGTTTCCACGCTGCATTTATCGCCTGATTCCGCTGGTGGCGCTGTCAGCTTTTGGCTGATAGTTCCACTCGGTGCCGCACCCCGCGCGCGACGGGCCATTGACCATGCTTGTGACACACCTTACACCTTTCCGCCAAACCGTGCACAGCCGGTTTTGTAACCGGAAACACAAAAGCCGGCATCTGTGCCGGCTTTTGCGTTGGTTTCAGAATCAGCTCGGACGCGCATCAGCATACCGAGAGTGCTGATAGCAGTAGGCGCTGCGCGCGGCCATCAGAGCGTGCGTGCCACCAGTTCTTTCATGATTTCGTTGGAGCCGCCGTAGATCTTGCCGACGCGTGCGTTGGCGTACATGCGCGCGATCGGATATTCCAGCATGTAGCCGTAGCCGCCGTGGAACTGCAGGCACTCGTCGATGATCTCGCAATTCTTTTGCGTGCACCACCACTTGGCCATCGCGGCGGTCGCGGCATCCAGCGTACCCGCCATCAGGCGCATCATGCAGTCGTCGACGAAGGTGGACGCGATGGTCGCCTCGGTCTTGCACTCGGCCAGGCGGAAGCGGGTGTTCTGCAGGTCGGCCAGCGCCTGGCCGAAGACCTTGCGCTCGCGCACATATTCGGTGGTGAGCTCGATCGCGCGATGCATCGATGCGGTCGCGCCCAGCGCGATGATCATCCGCTCCTGCGGCAGCTGCTGCATCAGCTGGTAAAAACCCTGCCCTTCCTGCTCGCCGAGCAGGTTCTCGCACGGCACCAGCACGTCGTCGAAGAACAGCTCGGCGGTGTCCTGGCCCTTCTGTCCGATCTTCTCGAGGATGCGGCCGCGGCGGAAGCCCTCAAGGTCGCGCGTCTCGATCATGATCAGCGAGACGCCGCGCGAGCCGGCTTCCGGATCGGTCTTGGCGACCAGGCACACCAGGTCGGCGTGGTAACCGTTCGTAATAAAGGTCTTTGCACCGTTTATGCGATAGCAGTCTCCGTTTGCGCTCTTTTCGCGCACCGCGCGGGTGCGTACCGATTTGAGGTCCGAACCGGCGCCGGGTTCCGACATGGCAATGGCCGCGACCATCTCGCCGCTGGCCATCTGCGGCAGCCATTTTTTCTTCTGCGCTTCGGTGCCGTAGTTGAGCAGGTAATGTGCCACGATGCCGCTGTGCACGTTGTTGCCCAGGCTGGTGAAGATGGCGCGCGCCATCTCGCGCGTGATCACGGCTTCATGCGCGAAGTTGCCGCCGCCGCCGCCGTACTCTTCCGGGATGCTGGCGCACAGGAGGCCGGCCTGGCCGGCGCGGCGCCACACGTCGCGGTCGATGTAGCCCTGCTCGGCCCAGCGCGCTTCGTTCGGTGCCAGCTCGCGCTCGATAAAGCGGCGTACGGTGTCCTGGAACATTTCCAGGTCTTCGGTCATCCAGGGAGTCTGGCGTGCGGCGGGCGCCGCATGTTGGTGTTGGGATGCCATAGGTGTGCGGATACGAGGGTAGACGGGTGATCGACAGTGGCAAGCGACGCCTGGCGTGGCCTGCCTGTATACGTAAACAATGAGTCGCCATGCTGCGGGGCAGCATGGCAGCGGCGCTCAGTCAGGCCAGCGGTAGCGCAGCGGCTGCTTGGCCATGAAGCGGTCCGCGGCCTCGCGGCGATAGCCGGTGGAAAAGGCAATGCCCTGTCCGTCCGCTTCCATCGCCAGCATGGTGTGCAGGTCCTGGTTGAGCGACGCGTTCAGCGCCTGCTTGGTCAGGCCCACCGCCACCGGCGAGGCCTCGGTGAAGGCGCGCGCCAGCGCCTGCGCGCGCCCGGCCAGGCTTTCCTCCGGCACGATTTCCATGACGATGCCGAGGTCTTGCGCGGCCTCGGCATCGAGTTCGCGCATCGAGAACATCAGCGCCTTGGCACGTTGCAGGCCGATCATCCGCGGCAGGGTGTAGAAAACGCCACAGTCGGGAATCAGGCCCATGCGCAGGAACGGCAGCCCGAAACGCGCCCGCGGCGTGGCCAGGATGATGTCGGCGGTCAGCGCCAGGCTGAAGCCGGCCCCGTAAGCGGCCCCGTTGACGGCGGCAATGACCGGCACGTCCAGCTGGATCAGGTCTTCCAGCCAGCCGTGCGCCTGCTGCAGCCGGCGGCGTCCCTGCGGCGCGTCGATCTCGATTTGCATCGAGCTGATGTCGCCGCCCGAGCAGAAATCGGTGCCGGCCCCGGTCAGGATCATCGCGCGCACGCTCTCGTCGGCACGCACCTGACGGATGGCTTCGCCGATTTCGCCGCGCATCGGGATCGACAGCGCGTTCTTGCGCTCGGGATAGTTCAGGGTCAGGGTGGCGATGCCGTCTTCGATGGCAAAGCGGATGGTTTCCATGGATGAACTCCGGTATCGGTGGCGTGGCTGGCAGTGTCGTTCAGTCGAGCTGGATGTTGGCATCGCGCACGATCCTGGCCCACTTGGGCATGTCGCCGCTGATCACCTCGGCCAGTTCCTGCGGGGTCGAGCCGACCGGCTGCAGGCCCATGCCGGCCAGCTTTTGCGAAATCTCGGGCAGCTTCACGATGCGCGCGGTCTCGGCCGCCAGCCTGGCGGTCACCTCCTTGGGCGCGCCGCCCGGCAGGAACAGCCCGAACCAGCCGTTGGGCTCGAAGCCCTTCAAGCCCAGCTCGCCGAAGGTCGGCACATTGGGCAGCGCCTTGTAGCGCTGGCTGCCGGTGATGCCGAGGATCTTGAATTTGTTGCTGCCCAGATAGGGATTGGCCGAAGTCACGTCGACGAAGGCCGAATCCACCTGCCCGCCCAGCACGTCGCTCATCAGCGGCGCGGCGCCCTTGTACGGGATATGGGCCAGGTCGATGCCGGCCTGCTGGCGCAGCAGCTCGCCATGCAGGTGCGACGAGGTGCCGTTGCCGTAGGAGCCGTAGCTGAGCTTGCCGGACTTGGCCAGCGCCAGGAACTCGCGCATGTTGCTGGCCGGCACGCGGTTGGGCACGACGAACAGGTCCGAGGACTTGGCGATCAGCGACACCGGCGTGAAGTCCCTGGCCACGTCGTAAGGCATGCGCTTGTACAGGCTGGGCGACTGGATCATCGCCGTGATCGCCAGCAGCAGCGTGTAGCCGTCGGCCGGCGCCTTGGCGACGGTGTCGTTGCCGAGCATGCCGCTGGCACCGGGCTTGTTCTCCACCACCACCGGCTGGCCCAGGACCTCGGCCAGGCGCTGGCCGACCAGGCGGCCGACGGTATCGGTGCCGCCGCCGGCGGGGTACGGCACGATCAGGCGGATCGGCTTGCTCGGATACGGTTGCTGGGCGAAGGCCCGGCCGGTGGTGCCAAGGAGGGCCGCGCCGGCCAGGGTGCCGGCCTGCGCCAGCCAGTTGCGTCTGCTTTGCTGCATGCTGTGTCTCTCTTTGTTCTGTGTTTCGGCGCGCTCAGGCGCGCGGGGCTTCGGCCTGCATCTCGCGTTCCTGCAGGGCGCGCCACTGGATCTTGCCGGTGCCCGACTTGGGCAGCGCCTCGACGAACTCGACGATGCGCGGCACCTTGTAGGCGGCCAGCCGCTCACGGCACCAGGCCATGATGCGTTCGGGATCGGCCTCGGCGGTGCCGCGCGCCTCGGGGCGCAGCGCGATCACCGCCTTGACGGTCTCGCCGCGGCGCTCGTCGCGGGCGGCGATCACGCAGGCCTCGTGGATGGCGGGGTGGCCATACAGCAGGTTCTCCACCTCCGCCGGCCAGACCTTGAAGCCGGAGGCGTTGATCATGCGCTTGAGGCGGTCGCGCATGAAGAAGTAGCCCTCTTCGTCCATGAAGCCCAGGTCCCCGGTGCGCAGGAAGCGCTTGCCATCGAGCTCGACGAACGAGGCCTCGTTGGCTTCGGGATTGCGCCAATAGCCCTGCATCACCTGGCCGCCATGCGCGACGATCTCGCCGGTCTGGCCTTGCGGCAGCTCTGCCAGCGTCTGCGGATCGATCACGCGCGCATCGACGCCGAAGGTGGCGATGCCCAGGCATTCGCGCTTGGGCTTGTGGCGCGGATTGGACAGCAGGAACGATGCGGTCTCGGTCATGCCGTAGGCTTCGACATAGGGCAGGCCGAAGCGCTCCTGCAGCATGTTGGCGACCGCGTCGGGCATGGCGGCGCCGCCGCCGCCGAGGAAGGCCAGGCTCGACAGGTCGCGCTGCGCAATGCCGGGCTGCGAGAAGAAGTCGACCATCATCGCCGGCGGCGCGCCCCACACCGAGGCGCGGTAGCGCTCGATCAGGTCGGCGGCGAGCGCGCGGTCCCAGCGCGGCATCAGCACCACGGTGGCGCCGAGGTAAATCGGCGAATTCATGCAGTTCTGCATGCCCAGCAGGTGGAACATCGGCGCCACCGCCAGCACCACCGATTCGGGCGTGCTGCTGCGCCAGATCTGCGAGCCGACCGCGGCGGTCATCATCGTGCCGTGCGTATGCATGCAGCCCTTGGGGTTGCCGGTGGTGCCCGAGGTGTAGGCCAGCATGCACAGCGTGTCGAAGCCGGCCTGGTGCGGTAGCGCGCGATGCCCGGCCGCGCTGGCGGCATCCCATGGCACCGGCATCGCGCCGGATGGCGTCGCCCGCAGCGCCGGCGCGGGCTCGCGCAGCCATGCCGGCACCGGCAGGCCGCCGTCGTCGCGCAGCATGCCGGCATAGTCGTGCACGATCACGTGGCGCAGGGCCGGGCCATGCAGCGGCGACAGGCACCGGTACAGCTCGCTGCCGGCGAAGGCGGCGACCGCGCCGCTGTCCGAGACCACGTGCGCCAGCTCGGCCTCCAGCCACATCGGATTGGCCGGCACCACCACGCCTTCGGCGCGCAGGATCGCGTAGTAGGCAATGATGAACTGCGGGCAGTTCTGGCTGAACAGCAGCACGCGGTCGCCGGGCTGGATGCCGCAGGCTTGCTGCAGGTAGCCAGCCATGCGCTCGATCTCGTCCTGCAGCTGCGCGTACGAGATCGCGGTGCCGAAGTACTGGATCGCGGTCTTGTCCGGATAGCGGCGCGCGGCGGCCTCGACGTTGTAGTACAGGCTGGTGCGCGGCGTGTGCAGCGTGGCGGGCAAGCCCGGCGGCCAGGCCGGGGAACGGGCCGTGGAATTGAAAGGCAGGTTGGTACTCGTAGCAGGCTTCATTTGCAGCAGGTCAGCGGTTCAATTCGGAATATGGGAAATCAGTCCAGCCGGATGTTGTTGACGCGGATCACCTTGCCCCAGCGGGCGTAGTCGGTCTGCACGGTCTGCGCGAAGGCGTCGGGCGTGCTGCCGGTCAGCACGATCCCCATTTCGCCCATGCGCTTGCGCAGCTCGGGCTGGGCCAGTACGCGGTTGACCTCGGCGGCGTACTTGTCGACGACCGCGCGCGGCGTCGCCGCCGGCAGGAACAGGCCGAACCAGCCCTGGCCGTCCATGCCGGCCACGCCGGCTTCGCGGAAGGTCGGCACGTCCGGCAGCTGCGGCGAGCGCGCCGCGCCGGTCACGGCAAGCGCGCGCAGGCGGCCCGAGGCGTTGTGCGGCTTGGCCCCCATCACGGAAATGATGGCGGCGGGCACCTGGCCGCCGAGCAGGTCGTTCAGCTCCGGCGCCTCGCCCTTGTACGAGACGTGCACCATGTCGAGCTTGGCCGACTCTTTGAAGATCTCGCCGTACAGGTGGCCGCTCGAACCGGTGCCATAGGAGCCGTAGGAGAACTGCTTAGGCTTGGCGCGGACCAGCTCGATGAACTCCTTGATGTTGTTGGCGGGCACGGCGCTGTGCACCGCAAAGACCAGGTTGGTGGTGCCAAGCTCCGACACCGGCACGAAATCCTTGACCGGGTCGAACGGCGGCTTGGCGTAGAGGCTGGGCGCCTGCACCAGCGTGGTAATCGTCAGCAGCGCGGTATGGCCGTCGGCCTCGGCGCGGGCCACCGCTTCGGAGCCGATCATGCTGCTGGCGCCGGGGCGGTTCTCCACCACCACCGGGCGCTTCCAGGCCTTGCCGAGGCCATCCGCGACCGCGCGCCCCAGCACGTCGGTGGCGCCGCCGGCCGGATATGGCACCACCAGGCGCACGGTCTTGTTCGGGAAGGCTGCCTCGGCCCAGGCCGTGCCCGTGGTCAGCAGCCCCACTCCCGCCGCCGCCAGCAACCCTAGTCCGAAGCGCCTGAATGCATGACGACGATCCGCACTACGACGATTTGCCTGCATCTGTTGTCTCCTTTGGTTTTTTTGCCGGGGCGGGTGGGGCCTCTGACCCCGGCTCACCCGGTGCTGGCCGCCTTGGCGGGCCGGTTCTTGTATCAGCCGGAGAGTGCGGGATGCTGCGGTGCGTGGACAATGACCAGACGGGCCAAAATGATTGGCCGAATCGTTCAGGCAAAAGGCAGGCTTTGGCAAATCCCGATTGTGCGGTGCAGCCGGCGCTTGCTAAGGTGGCGCCAAGACCGGGAATGTCCGCGCCGGCGCGCCACGTGACGAGGAGACCCATGCACACCGCTGTCCTGCCATCGCTGCGCCTGCCAGTACCGGGCAAGCTGCACATCGCCGGCGCCCCCATCTCCCGCACAAGGCAGGGTCCGGTGCCCGGCAGTGCCGCGCGCATGCCCGGCGCGGCACAAGCCGGGGAAGCCATGGCAGCCGTGGCTGCCCAGGCCCCGGCACGCCACACGGTCGCGATCCAGCACGTGCACCGCATCCTTCAGGGTGCGCGCCGCCTCGGCCACGACGTCGACGCATTGCTGCGCCGCGCTGGCGTTTCGCCGGCACTGCTGGCCTCCCCCAGCGCGCGCGTGACCCAGGGTCAGTACGCGGCGCTGATCCGCACCCTGCGCCGCGTCATGCGCGACGAGCTGTGGGGGCTGCTGGAGCGGCCGGTTCCGCCGGGCACGTTTGCCCAGACGGCACGCGCCATGATCCATTGCGCCACGCTGGAAGACGCGATCCACGCCGCCATGCGCCTGTACCGGCTGCATCTCGATGCCTTTACACCGCGACTGCAGGTCAGCGCCGACGGCAAAATCGCCTCGATCCGGCTGCACCGGCGCGCACCGACCTCCGCATGCCGCAGCTTCGCGGAATCGACCTTTGTGTTCCAGGGCTATGCGCTGGTGAGCTGGCTGGTGGCGCAGCATATCCCGCTGCTGCGCGTCGACCTGGCCAACGAACGCCCGCAGGGCTGCAGCGACACCGAACGCGTGTTCAAGACCGCCGTGCACTACGGCCAGCCGGTCACGGCGCTGCATTTCGATGCCGCCTGCCTGCGCCTGCCGGTGATGCAGGACGGCGGCAGCCTGCGCGCCTTCCTGCAGGAAGCGCCGCGCAATCTGCTGATCCGCTACCGCGACAGCTGCTGCCTGGCCGAACGCATCCGCCAGCACCTGCGCTCGCACCTGAACGACGAACTGCCCTCGCTCGAGCAGATGGCGCAGATGCTGCGCCTGACGCCGCAGACGCTGCGCCGCCGGCTGCGCGACGAGGGCCGCGGCTACCAGAGCATCAAGGACAGCCTGCGCCGCGATGTCGCCATCGGCATGCTGGAGCACCCCGGCATGACACTGCAGGAAGTGGCGCTGCGCCTCGGCTTCTCGGAGCCGAGCACATTCCACCGCGCGTTCAAGAAGTGGACCGGCGTGGCGCCCGGCGAGTACCGGTTGCGGGGGCTGCGCGGCGAACTGGAGGCGGCCTGAGGCGCGCTATTCAAGCTGGATCTCGCCGTCGAATTTCGCCTTGAGCTTCGCCGCCGGCAGTTCCAGGGTCATCGTCACCGGAAAGCGCCCGGTGGCGGCGATGGTGCCGTCGGCAATGGCCTGGGCGATCGCCTGCTCGATCTCGCGCTGGGAACTGACGCCGACGACCTTGAGGAACTTGCGGATGCTGAGGTTGAAGGTTTCCTCATCCATGTGCTGTCTCCGGAAGCTGGGCGCGCGGTGCGCCCTGGAAACAGCCTAGGCGATGCGGGGGCTTTGTGCAGGCCCCCCGGGGCCTGTGCTTCAGATGACGCCCTGCTCCCGCAGCACGGCAATGCGTGCGGCGGACAAACCCAGCACGCCTTCCAGCACGCGCTCGGTATGCTGTCCCAGTCGCGGCGGCGGCGCATCGTACTGCACCGGCGTCGCCGACAGCCGCAACGGGCTCTTGACGGTCGGGCAAAGGCTGCCGTCGTCGCGCACCAGATCGACCTGCAGCTCGCGGTGCCGCACCTGCGGGTCTTCCAGCACCTGGCCGTAGTTGTTGATCGGCCCGCACGGGATGCCCTGCGCTTCCAGCGCCTGGACCCAGTGGGCGGTCGCGCGCGTGCGCATGTGCGCCTCCAGCATCGGCACCAGCGTCTCGCGGTGGACGATGCGGCCGGGACCGGTGGCAAAGCGCTCGTCCGCGGCCAGGTCGGCGCGTTCGATGCCGCGGCAATAGGCCTGCCACTGCCCGTCGTTGCCCGCCGCCACGATCATGTAGCCATCGGCGGTGGCGAACACATGGTAAGGCACCATGTTGGCGTGCGCGTTGCCAAAGCGCGGCATGGCCTTGCCGGTCACGCGCTGGGCGATGATCGGCGTGGCACCGACCGCCACCACCGCGTCAAGCAGCGCCATGTCGATATGCTGGCCCTCGCCGGTGCGTTCGGCATGGCGCAGCGCGCCCAGCACGGCCACCGTGGCATACATGCCGGTCAGCATGTCGACCACCGCGACGCCGACCTTCTGCGGCCCGCCGCCGGGCAGGTCGTCGCGCTCGCCGGTGACGCTCATCAGGCCGCCGAGGCCCTGGAAGATGAAGTCGTAGCCGGGCTTGTGCGCGCTCGGCCCGGTCTGGCCGTAGCCCGTGATCGAGCAATAGACGATGGCCGGGTTGACCGCCTTCAGGCTTTCATAGTCCAGCCCGTAGCGCTTCAGGTCGCCGACCTTGTAGTTCTCCAGCACGATCTGCGACTTCGCCGCCAGTTCGCGCACGATCGCCTGCCCTTCCGGGCTGGCGATATCCAGCGTCACCGACTGCTTGCCGCGGTTGGCGCCGGCAAAGTAGGTGGCGTCGCGCGACGGCTGGCCGTTCGCATCGGGCAGCCAGGGCGGCCCCCACGATCGGGTGTCGTCGCCGGCGCCGGGGCGCTCCACCTTGATGACCTCGGCCCCCAGGTCGGCCAGGTTCTGCGCGCACCACGGTCCGGCCAGGATGCGGGACAGATCGAGCACCCGTACGCCCTCGAGGGCGCCACGGGTGCCGGGCAGGGATTGCGCCCCCGCCATCTCAGATCGGGTCCCAGCCGATCACGTCGGGCGAACGCTCCAGCTTGAAGAAGCTGTTGCGCATCGCCGGCATGGCGATCTCGGCCACGCTTTCCGGGGTCCAGCCTTCGCTCATGTGCACCGAGCGCACCGGGCGCGGCTGGCTCATCAGCATGATCTCGTTGGCGCGCACCGCGAAGATCTGGGCGTTGACTTCGGACGCAGCGTCGCTGGCCAGGTACACCGCTACCGGGGCGATCTTGCCGGCTTCCATCTTCTGCAGCTTGGCGACGCGGGCCTTTTCTTCCGGTGTTTCAGCGGGGATCGAGCTGGTCATGCGGCTCCACGCGAACGGCGCGATACAGTTCGAGCGCACGTTGAAACGCTGCATGTCCAGCGCGATCGACTTCGACAACGCGGCGATGCCCAGCTTGGCCGCCGAGTAGTTGGCCTGGCCCAGGTTGCCGATCAGGCCGGAGGTCGAGGTCATGTGCACGTAGGCACCGCTCTCCTGGTCCTTGAAGTAACTGGCCGCCGCGCGGCTGACGAAGAACGTGCCATGCAGGTGCACGTCGATCACCGAGCGCCACTCTTCCTCGTTCATCTTGAAGAACATGCGGTCGCGCAGGTTGCCCGCGTTGTTGACCACCGCGTCGATGCGGCCGAAATTGTCCAGCGCGCACTGCACGATGGCATTGGCGCCGTTCCAGGTCGAGACGCTGTCCGTGTTGGCCACGGCCTCGCCACCGGCGGCGCGGATTTCTTCCACCACGCGCTGCGCGGGGCCGGTGTCGCCGCCCTCGCCGGTCATCGACACGCCGAGGTCATTGACCACCACCTTGGCCCCGGCGGCGGCCATTGCCAGCGCGATGCCGCGCCCGATCCCGCCACCCGCGCCCGTCACCAGCGCAACCTTGCCTGCCATCAAACCGCTCATTGCCTTGCTCCTCTCGAATCCTCTGAAATCCTGTCGTCCGGTCACCGCTGCCGTCGGCAGGGCGATCACGGTGCGTACGGCGAAACCGGCGAAACCGGGGTATGTGGTGCGATGATCGTCCGGATTCGCCGTTCACATGCCGGTCCGGTCCGAATTCCGGTGCGATTATCGGCACGCCGCCTGGCGGGCGACGCCCGGGTGCTGTCATTCCGGATGTCATTGCCGCGTGGGATACGATAAATTGGCATCCGCGTCTTTGGAATTCACGAATCACAAAAGTGGCCTTTGGCCTGACGGAAGCCCATGCATTACGACCTGACCGATCTGCGCCTTTTCCTGAACGTCGGCGAGACGGAGAACCTGACCCGCGCCGCAGAGCGCAGCTTCCTGTCGCTGCCGGCGGCCAGCACCCGGATCAAGCAGCTGGAAGAGGCGTTCCAGACACAATTGCTGATCCGCCAGGTCAAGGGCGTGCGCCTCACTCCGGCGGGCGATGCGCTGCTGCGCCATGCGCGCGAGGTCTTCCGCGAGCTGGAATGCCTGCATTCCGACCTGCGCCCCTATGCCAAGGGCATCAAGGGCCGCGTGCGGCTGCTGGCCAATACCACCGCCACCAACTCCTTCCTGGCCACGGGCGTGTCGCGTTTCCTGACCGAGAACCCGGACGTGGACATCGAGCTGGAGGAGCACCTGTCGCAGGAAATCGTCTCGGCCATCAGCGCGGGGGCGGCCGACCTCGGCATCGTGGCGGGCGAGGTCGCGACCCAGGACCTGGACGTGATGCACCTGTGCAGCGACGAACTGATCGTGATCGCGCCGGTGAACCATCCGCTGCCGGCGTTCAAGCGGCTGCATTTCGCCGACCTGCTCGATACCTGCCGCTTCGTCGGGCTGAACCAGTTCAGCGCGATCCAGTCGTTCCTGGACCGCATCGCCAGCGGCATGGGCAAGCGCATCAGCCTGCGCATCCAGGTCGGCAGCTTCGACGCCGTCTGCCGCATGGTAGAAGCCGGCGCCGGCATCGCCATCGTGCCCAACAGCTGCGCGCGGCGCTACGCCAGCCGCAAGGTGCTGCGCTTTATCCAGCTGGAAGACGAATGGGCCAAGCGCGAGCTGCGCCTGGTCCGGCGCCCCGGGCGCGAACTGCCCCAGTTCGCCGAGACCCTGATCCAGTACCTGGTCGACGCGTCGCGCGAGCCGGTGTAAGGGCCGGTGTAAGGGCCGGTGTAAGGGCCGATACAAGCCGGTACAAGCCGGTCTGAGCGCGGCGCTCTAGCCGGCAAGCAGGCCCGTGGAGTGGGCCACCAGCCCGGCCAGCGGACGCAGCGAGACCACCATCACCGCCAGCAGCAGCCCCATGGCGAATACGCCCGGCCAGCTGGTGCGGCCGCAGCGCGCCAGCGAATCGTGAACCAGTTCCGGAGACCAGTGGTACTCGCGCAGGCGCCGGATGGTGGACTCGGCATGCCAGCGGTACAGCTGGTTGCCATACATGCCCAGCAGCAGCGCCAGCGCATAAAGCAGCGGCCGGGACAGCGCCAGCGGCATGTCGACGCGGAACAGCGCGTGCAGCACCGGCTCCGTGCAGACGATCAGGGCATAGACGCCCACTTGCCAGTACATGCGCCGGTAGGCCATCCAGAACGGGCCCAACAGGCACGCCGCCCAGTTCCACGACATGCCGCCGCGTACCTTGGCCAGAGCCCAGCGGCTGCTGTAATACGCGTAGCGCGGCCCCACGAAAGCAGCCAGCGCCGCTTCGTCACGGATCGATGATTTCATGCCACCCTCCCTGCCTGCAACCTGCGCCGTCATCTCGGAGCAGTGTCCGCACAGCATAGGCCGGCGCGCGCCGGCACTGCGTGCGCTGGCGCGCATTGAAGGGGGATTGGCGCGAGCCCGGCGGAAGCCTCGCGTATTGTGACCCGTAGCGCTATTTCAGGCGCAGCAGGATCTGCAGGATGACCAGCGTAAAGACCGTGGCGATCACCGCCGTGGTGTCGCGCCCGAGACCGGCCGCCACGCCGATTGCCGCCACCATCCAGATGCTGGCTGCCGTGGTCAGGCCCTTGATGTCGGCTTCGCTGTTGTGTTTCAGGATCGCACCTGCGCCCAGGAAGCCGATCCCGGCGGTCAGCCCCTGCAGCACGCGGCTGATGTCCGACAGCGGCACGCCCGCCTCCAGCGGCACCAGCACAAACAGCGCCGAGCCCAGCGCCACCAGCATATGGGTGCGCAGCCCGGCGGCCTTGCCCGAGGCCTCCCGCTCATAGCCGATCAGCCCGCCCAGCACCACCGCCATGGTCAGCCGCAGCAAGATGCGGGTGGCGTCGCCGGCGTCGGACACATCGCTGAACTCGGCGCGGATGGCGCTGTAGATTTCCGACCAGACACCGTCCATCGCTCGCCTCCAGGTGCTGTGGTACAGACCTGAGCGTAGCACGCGCCGCAGGGTCCTGGCGCTGGCGGCGCGCTCGATGCGGCGGCGCCTTACCGGTCCGTGCGGCGGCGTCCTACACGGCAAGCGGAACCTCCCCGACAGTCCCGCCGCGGGCCCGACCCTATATTGGAATCACCACGACTAGTGCAAAACAGGAGCTACACCATGCCCTACATCCTCGCCTGGCTACTTGGTGTCCCGGCCTTTGTCCTCATCCTGATCTGGCTGTTCGTACACTGACACCAACCAACCCGCGGGGCCGCGCGCCCTGCCATTCAAAGACCCGTGAAATACCGCGAAAACGCCCGGCACAGCCGGGCGTCTTGCATTGCGCAACCCGCTGCGCAACCAGGTGCATAGCGCGCCGCAAGCGCTTCCGGCGGCCCTAAGCCGCTCTTTCGCAAATCCGAATTTCGGCTGGCGGGGGGGTCGGGAATAATGGCCCCATTCGAAATAGACGGGGCTTCCCCATGCTTGCAGAACAGGATCCGGAACTGCTGTATCCCGAAATCCGCGAGGCCGTGCGCGACCTGTGCGCCGGCTTCGACTCGGCATACTGGCAGCGCGTGGAAGAGCAGGAAGCCTTTCCCGAGCGCTTCGTGCAGGCGCTGACCCAGGCCGGCTGGCTGTCAGCCCTGATCCCCGAGACCTATGGCGGCTCTGGCCTGTCCCTGACCGCGGCCTCGGTCATCATGGAAGAAATCAACCGCAGCGGCGGCAATTCCGGCGCCTGCCACGGCCAGATGTACGTGATGGGCTGCCTGCTGCGCCACGGCTCCGAGGAACAGAAGCAGCGCTGGCTGCCCGGCATCGCCTCGGGCGAGCTGCGCATGCAGTCGATGGCCGTCACCGAGCCCACCACCGGCACCGACACCACCAAGCTCAAGACCACCGCGGTACGCCAGGGCGACAAGTACATCGTCAATGGCCAGAAGGTATGGATTTCGCGCGTGCAGCACTCCGACCTGATGCTGCTGCTGGCGCGCACCACGCCGCTGGACCAGGTCAAGCGCAAGTCCGAGGGACTGTCGGTGTTCGTGGTCGACCTGCGCGATGCCATCGGCAAGGGCCTGACGGTCAAGCCGATCCGCAATATGGTCAACCACGAGACCAACGAGCTGTTCTTCGACAACCTCGAAGTGCCGGCCGCGAACCTGATCGGCGAGGAAGGCAAGGGCCTGAAATACATCCTCGACGGGCTCAACGCCGAGCGCATCCTGATCGCCGCCGAGTGCGTGGGCGACGGCTACTGGTTCGTCGAGCGCGCCAGCAACTATGCGCGCGACCGCATCGTGTTCGACCGCCCGATCGGCCAGAACCAGGCCGTGCAGTTCCCGATCGCGCGCTCGTATATCAACGTCGAAGCCGCCAGCATGATGCGCTACAAGGCCGCGCGCCTGTTCGACGCCGGCAGGCCCTGCGGCAAGGAAGCCAATATCGCCAAGCTGCTGGCCGCCGATGCTTCATGGGAAGCGGCCAACGTCTGCCTGCAGACTCACGGCGGCTTCGGCTTTGCCGCCGAATACGACATCGAGCGCAAGTTCCGCGAAACGCGCCTGTACCAGGTCGCGCCGATTTCCACCAACCTGATCCTGTCCTACGTGGCCGAGCACGTGCTCGAACTGCCGCGTTCGTTCTGAGGCTTTTTGCATGTCCCCTGACAACTCCAAAGGCATCCGCCCGCTTGACGGCATCCGCGTGGTTTCGCTGGAGCACGCGGTTGCGGCCCCCTTCGCCACTCGCCAGCTTGCCGACCTTGGTGCCCGCGTCATCAAGATCGAGCGTCCCGGCGTGGGCGACTTCGCGCGCGGCTATGACCAGTCCGTGCACGGGCAGGCCTCGTACTTTGTGTGGCTCAACCGGGGCAAGGAAAGCCTGACCCTGGATCTGAAGGATCAAGAGGCGCAGACCATCCTGCACCGGCTGCTGGCCGATGCCGATGTGCTGGTGCAGAACCTCGCCCCCGGCGCGGCCGCGCGCATGGGCCTGGACTTCGACAGCCTGCACGGCAAGTACGACAAGCTCATCGTCTGCGACATCTCGGGCTATGGCGACTCCGGTCCCTATCGCGACAAGAAGGCCTACGACCTGCTGATCCAGGCCGCCGCCGGCCTGGTGGGCCTTACCGGCGGCCCGAACGAGCCGTCGCGCGCCGGCGTTTCGATCGCCGACATCTCGGCCGGCATGTACGCCTACAGCGGCATCCTTTCGGCGCTGCTGCAGCGTGGCCGCACCGGCAAGGGCCTGCGCGTGCAGGTGACCATGCTCGAGGCGATGGCCGAGTGGATGAACCAGGTGCTCTACTTCGGCCACTACGGCGGCAAGCCGCCGGCGCGCTTCGGTGCTTCGCATCCGACCATCGCACCGTATGGCGTGCATCGCACCGGCAATGGCAGCGTGATCTTCAGCGTGCAGAACGAACGCGAGTTCGCCAATTTCTGCGAGATCGTGCTCGGCAACCGGGAACTGGCGCAGGACGAACGCTTCTCCAGCAATACGGCCCGCGTGCGCAATCGCCCCGAACTCACCGCCATCATCGAAGCGCGCTTCGCGTCGATGACGGTGGCGCAGGCCGAGGCACTGCTCGACGAGGCGCAGATCGCCAATGCCCCGATGAACGACATCGAGGGCGTATGGAACCATCCGCAGTTGCAGGCACGCCAGCGCTGGCGCGAAGTGGCCACCCCGGGCGGACCGATCGGCGCGCTGCTGCCGCCCGCCAACCTGTCGGGCGTGGAGCCTGTCATGGGCGACGTACCGGCACTGGGCGCGCACAGCCGGCAGATCCTGGCCGAGCTCGGCTACACCGACGGCGACATCGCCGCGCTTGCCGACAAGCAGACCATCTGAACGCACGACGCCCGGCCGTCCCGCACAGGCCGCCGGGCTTCATTCCTTTCCACGCAACCAATTCCACACCGGAGCCGGCATGAGCCAAGCCGCAGACACCACCTACCCGACCCGCCAGCTGTGCCAGTTCCTGGCCGACTTCAAGCTCGCGGACGTGCCCGCGCCCGTGATCGAGCGCACCAAGGACCTGTTCCTTGACTGGATCGCCTCGGCCATCGCCGGCAAGGACGCCCCGGCCGTGCGCCGCCTGCAGGAATTCGCAGCGGCCATGGGCCCCGCGCAGGGCGACGCCGAAGTGCTGGTCGACCGCCGCCGCACCTCGCCCTACTTCGCCGCGCTGATCAACGGCGCGTCGTCGCACGTGGTCGAGCAGGACGACGTGCACAACGGCTCGGTGCTGCACCCGGCCGCGGTGGTGTTCCCGGCCGTGGTCGCCGCGGCGCAGGCCGAAGGCAAGACCGGCGCCGAGGTGCTGCTGGCGTCGATCGCCGGCTATGAGGCCGGCATCCGCATCGGCGAGTTCATGGGGCGCTCGCACTACACCGTGTTCCACACCACCGGCACGGTCGGCACGCTCGCCGCCGCGGCCGCCGTGGCCAAGCTCTACAACCTGGATGCCGAAGGCATCAACCAGGCGCTGGGTTCGGCCGGCACGCAGGCCGCCGGCCTGTGGGAGTTCCTGCGCGACGCCGCCGATTCCAAGCAGCTGCACACCGCCAAGGCCGCGGCCGACGGCCTGCAATCGGCGTGGCTGGCGCGTGCGGGCTTCACCGGCGCGAAGCAGATCCTCGAAGGCAAGCAGGGCATGGCCGCCGGCATGTCGAGCGACGCCAATCCCGCCGCGCTGACCGATGGCCTGGGCACCCGCTGGGCCACCGCCGAGACCTCGTTCAAGTTCTTTGCCTCGTGCCGCCACACGCACCCGGCCGCCGACGCGCTCAAGGTGCTGATGCAGCACGAAGGCATCGGCGCGGACCAGATTGCCAGCGTCACCACCCACGTGCACCAGGGCGCGATCGACGTGCTCGGACCGGTGGTCAATCCGGCCACCATCCACCAGGCCAAGTTCTCGATGGGCACGGTGCTGGGCCTGGTTGCCGTGCATGGCCACGCCGGCCTGGCGGAATTCGAGCAGCACGCGCTGCCCGACGCGAAAGTCGTCGACTTCCGCGGCAAGGTCACGATGGAACTCGACCAGGAAATCAACGCCGCCTACCCGCGCCAGTGGATCGGCCGCGTCACGGTGAAGACCACCGACGGCCGCACGCTGGCCGCACGCGTGGACGTGCCCAAGGGCGACCCGGACAACACCCTGTCGCGCCCGGAGCTGGAAGCCAAGGCGCTGCAGCTGGGCGCGTTCCGCAACGGTGCCAACGAGGCCGAGATGCGCGCCATCATCGCGCGCGTGTGGGCACTGGAGCAGGCGCCCAATGTCAACGACTGGCTGCCCGCTGCTCGCTGAGGAACGCCGCATGACTACTGCCGTCACCTACCTGTTCGTCCCCGGCGACCGGCCGGAGCGCTTTGACAAGGCCGCCGCCGCGAGCCCCGACGTGATGATCCTCGACCTTGAGGACGCCGTGCACCCCGACGCCAAGCCCGCCGCGCGCGAAGCCATTGGCGCCTGGCTGGCCGGCCAGCCCGCCGCGCGCGCCATGGTCCGCATCAACGACAGCGCCTCGCCGGCGTTTCCCGCCGACCTGGCCTGGCTGCGCTCGCTGCCGGCCGGCACAGCGCTGGCCGGCCTGATGGTGCCCAAGGCCGAAGACGCCGCCGCGCTGGCGCAGATCGCGCAGGCGCTGCACGCGATCAACCCGCAGGGCGAGCTGGTCGCCATCATCGAGACCGCGCTCGGCCTGCACCAGGTCGACACGGTGGCCACGGCCAGCGGCGTGGCACGGCTCGCGTTCGGCTCGCTCGACTATGCCGTCGACCTGGGCTGCAGCCACACCCGCGACGCGCTGGCGTTTGCGCGCGCCCGCATCGTGCTGGCTTCGCGCGTCGCCGGGCTGCCGCCGCCGGTGGACGGCGTCACCACCGCGCTGAAGGATGAAGCCGTGCTGGCCAGCGACGTCGCCTACGCGCGCGAACTCGGCTTTGCCGGCAAGCTGTGCATCCACCCGGCGCAGCTGGGCGCGGTGCGCGCCGGCTTCCTGCCCAGCGCAGAACAGCTGGACTGGGCCCGCCGCGTGCTCGACGCCACCGCCAGCGGCAGCCATGCCGTGCAGGTCGATGGCAAGATGGTCGACCGGCCCGTGATCGAGCAGGCCAAACGCCTGCTGGCGCTGGCGCAATAGCACCCCGCCTTCCTGTCTAACCCGAACCTGCAAGCCCATGACTGACGCCACTTCCGAACTCGAACGCCTGCGCGGCTGGATCGGCCGCAGCGAATCGCGCACCGAAACGCTGTCGCCCGAACCGGTGACCGGCCTGGCCGCCACCTTCGACCTCGACCCCGAGGCCATCGCCGCGGGCCCGCTGCCGCCGCTGTGGCACTGGCTGTATTTCCTGCCGCGCGCCCAGCAGCGCGACATCGGCCGCGACGGCCACCCGCACCTCGGCGGCTTCATGCCGCCGGTGCCGCTGCCGCGGCGCATGTGGGCCGGCAGCGAGCTGACCTTCAGCCATCCGCTGCATATCGGCGATACCGTCACGCGCACTTCCACCATCGCGGACGTGCAGTACAAGACTGGCCGCAGCGGCGAACTGTGGTTCGTCGCGGTCGACCATGAACTGACGGTGAACGGCAAGACCGCGATCAACGAGCGCCATGACATCGTCTACCGCGCCATGCCGGACCCGTCCAAACCGCAGCCGCCGCGCCCGCGCCTGGAACACACCGCCCGGTGGCAGCGCACGCTGCAGGCCGACGCGGTCATGCTGTTCCGCTATTCGGCGCTGACCTTCAACGGCCACCGCATCCACTACGACCGCGCCTACACGCGCGATGTCGAGGGCTATCCCGGCCTGGTGGTGCATGGCCCGATGCAGGCCATGCTGATGCTGGACCTGGTGGCACGCGAGGCTCCGCAGGCGCGCGTCAAGCGCTTCGGCTTCCGCGGCCTGGCGCCGCTGTTTGACCAGGACACCATCATTGTTGGCGCTGCGCCGGATGCCGCGCAACCTGGACGGCTGGTGTTGTGGACGGGTGATGATGCTGGTGGGCAGGCGATGCAGGGGTGGGCGGAGATAGAAGGGTAATGGCGAGGGCCGCAGGCTGATGCTCTGCCGGACCTCCCTTGGATTGAGGCCGACAGGGTAGAAGGATTTGCAGTACTGGTGAGATGTTGTCGCTGGTTGAGCCGCCTGGGGTTCCGCCCTCCTGGGTGGGTCACTTTTTGGCCAAGCGCCAAAAAGTAACCAAAATACTATCCGTGGCGTCTCCCGCCTCTGGCTGGTCCGCTACACCCTTGCGGGCAAGGCCCGCACCATGAGCCTGGGCAGCATGGAGAACGTGCCGCTGGAGGCTGCCATTGCCGCCGCTGCAGCGGCGCGTGCCGATGTGCGTCTGCACGGCGTGGACGTGCTGGCCGAACGCCGTGTCCAGCGTGCCCGGCAGCAAGTTGAACTGGTCCAGGCCCGCGCGCTAGAGCCGGCGCCGGTGCGCAAGGCCGGCCACACCTTTGGCGAGGTTACGCGGGAGGGGCACATGATTGACGAGGCGTTGCCAGGCGCCAGCCTGACTTCAGCATCGACGATGCGCGCTGCGCGAATGGCCGGCATCCATCCGGGCGACGTGGATCTGCTGGAGCCCGGCTCCGACGAAGCGCGCACCGTGCGCTACATGAAGACCGACGTGCTGTCTCGCATCGAGTCCAGGCACACGCCCCTGCGGGACATGATGCCCTTCATCCAC
This sequence comes from Cupriavidus consociatus, assembly GCF_017814975.1. Classification (GTDB taxonomy): domain Bacteria; phylum Pseudomonadota; class Gammaproteobacteria; order Burkholderiales; family Burkholderiaceae; genus Cupriavidus; species Cupriavidus consociatus. The sequence goes on along the minus strand of NZ_JAGIQA010000011.1, from coordinate 146,275 downwards.
GTCACCCTGCCACCACGGGGTACCGCGAGCGTTGGTGCTCAAGATCGCCCGCGACTTTCGGTAGCTTGCGTGGATTCCGTTCCACTCCGTGATGTGGCAGATGAGTCCTTGCTCCTTAGCCCGCGCATGCAGCTTCGCCAGCGCCGCTTCGTACCGTTCGTCGTTGGTCATGAGTCGCTGCTTAATGCGCGCACTTGGCTGGTACTCTTGGTCATCCACTCAATACTGGTAAGTCACCTGCAATCCGCCCGCGACACTAGCGGTATGAAAGGCCGCCGGCTTGTAGATCGGCATCCCGGCAAACACGTCATAAGACAGCCGGCCAAAGCGGGAGCCAAAGCCGCCGCGCAATCCGATCACGGCCCCAGCCAATGGCCTGCCGACCAGCAGCGCGGTTGATGGGCCGAAGACACGCCCATAGTCCACGCCGGCATAGACAGCCTGGCCGGTGGCCGCAATCGGCGCCTGCAACTCGTTGCGCCAGTAGAAGCCGCTGTCGCCGGCCAGCAGGTTCTCGCCGTCGAAGCCGCGCACGGTGTACCGGCTGCCGATGGTCATCATGTCCAGTGCATAGAGGCGGTCCCCGGTGTACTGGCCCCGGAAGGTCGTCACGAAGCGCAGCGGCTGACCGCCCAACTGGAATGGCACGGACAGGTTGGCGTCCGCCACCAGCATGCGGTAAAGCCACGTAGGGCCGCCGTCAACGGCCAGCGCGTCCGGCTGCGAGCCGAAGCCGCCGATGCCCTGACGGTACGCCAGGCTGCCGTCGAACTGCGCGGCGCCGAAGTAATGGCGGTCGGTGAACCCGGCCTCCAGCACCGTGTTGTTACGGTGCTGCTGTTCGATCTCGGTATCCTCTATGAAGCTCTTGCCGAAACGGCGTGACAGTCGGAACTGAACGCCCAGCACATCGTCCTGACTACGGCGGATCACGCGGTGCAGCTTGAGGTCGGCGGTCTGTGAATTGCCGCTGGAGATGAAGGTCTGGTTTACGCCCGCGATCTGTTGGTAGTAGTTGTTCGAATAGGCCGACAGCGTGGCGGTCCAGTAGTCCCAGGGCACCGAATAGAAGCCGTTCCACCCTCGCGTGCCGTGCTGCTTGTTTCTGAACTCCACGTCCTGCATGTAGCCGATGTTGAACAGGTCATTCAGGCCCAGCGGGTTATCGATGCCGACGCTCATGTTGCCGACCCACTTGCCGGTGGCGCGCGTGCCCGAGTTGTCGACCGAGGCCACCACGGTCCAAGGCTTGGCGCGCTTGACGGTGATGATCACATCGCTGACGCCCGGCATTTGGGTGGGCACTACTCGCATGTCCGCATCCTGGCTGGCGACGCGCTTCATTTGTTCCAGCCCCTGTTCCAGGTCGCGCAGGTTCAACAGGTCGCCCGCGCGGGCCGGAAACGCCGATGTCCATGTGCCGCGCGTATCCGGGGCGGCGAAGCGCAGTTCTCCGATCACACCGGGGATGAGCGACAGGAGCAGCGTGCCAGCACTCAGGTCCTGCTGCGGCAACAATACACGCGTGGTGACATAGCCCCGGCTCAGGATGGCTTGCGACGCGCCCTTGGTCAGTACCTCCAGCCCCTGCTTGCCGATGCAGGCGCCCTGGTAGTGCTCCAGCCAGGCGCGGACAAAGGCAAATGGATCTTGCGGCAGGGCCGAGGCACCTTGTGCCTTCGAATCGGCTGACAGATCGGGCGGCACCTCCAATACGAAGCGGTCGATGCGGAAGCACGGCGTCTCGGTGGGCAGGGCCGGGTACTCGACCGGCGCCACGTCCTGGGCGCGGACACCGGGCGCCTGGACGGCCTGGGCGCGCTCGCGGGCCTCCTGCTGCTGGCGGGTGCGTTGCTCCTGCTCGGCAGCGGTTGTCGCTGCAGTTCTATCAGGTAGTGCTTGTGCAACCGTAGCGGAAGGTAGCGCTAAGGCGAAAAGGGAAAAAGTGGAGACACCGCGCGCCCGGCGGCGCGCGCTTATTTGGAGATTTGACATATGAGGTCGCGAAGATTACTTCGTACTCTCCCCAGTACGAAGATCGAGGCCACATTGGCTACAAACCTTGGGACAAAGATCTATAGCTTTGAACGTTTGCAATCGGGGAATCGTGCCACATCGCGGGCAACGATATTTTTTTGCGATCCAGTAGAGCATCCATGGCAAATAAGCCCCCAAGAGGACCGTGTGACCCAATGGAGTCTCAAATACCCTAAATCCGAAAATATACGCAGCAAAGAAGAGGATCGTAACGACGATTAGTGTCCATCTCGCCCGCTGAAACCGGAGTATCTCCTGTTTAATACCCTCCATTTCTACTCCTCTTGTAAGAGAACTCAAAGATATTGATCTTTCCTTCCAGACCAAACCCGAACGATGGCGTAACGCCAACTCCTGCCTTCGATTGATAGTAGGTTCCGACTGCCGGTCTGGCGCCGGAGACGTTTGACCAGCCGCCCCCAGAAACCGAGCCTTCAACAACCCCAGATCCAAACTGAGCCGAAGCGCCTAAAGACGAGCCGACTCTATATTCGCCTGGCATCGCATCCTTGCCGGATGCCCAAACATCCGATTTCAGTGCAGTTGAAGAACCCTTAACCCAGCCATGGCCACCTGCGCCAACGCCGAGCGCCAGTTTGCCGTCTGTCGGCACTAGCCCAGTAAACCCCAGTTCCAATTCCCCTCCGATGCCATAGTAAAGACCTCCCCCCACAGCCCACGACAACGGCTGCGTACTCGGTGTATGGCTCGTGTTGAGTGCAGTCTGCTCCGGTGCCGGGCTGCCATTGGTATTGCCAAAAGAAGCAGGGTTCCTTCGCTCGGCATCTGTTGCGCTGAACAAGCTGCCGCTTTTGGCGGAGATGTACTCAGTTGCTACCGGATCTGCTCCAGGGGCCTTACTCGCTGCTGCATCAACCAATCTATATCCGCCGGAAAGTAACAGATTTTCGGCGTCTGCTGCGGAAATGTCATCGCCCGTCCTGCCCTTATAGAACTCGGCAAATTTCTTCGCATTGTCTTTCGCCCACTTGCGCTCGCCGGGATGCAGCTGACGATTGAAGCGATCCACATTTGACGCCGTCGCCGCGCCCGAGCCGCCTCCCACGATTGCACCAATGCCGCCCGCAGCAATATTGGCCGCCACGTTGCCAAGTGTTTCGTTGAGGTCGGCGTTCCCGGTGTCTACTCCCTTGGCGACCGCGCTGCTCAGCTCGTTCAGCTTGCCGCCCGCAAGCGATGCCAGCCCAGCTCCCGCAGCGCCTGCCAGGGCGTTGCCACCACCAAGTCCTGCGATGAGCGCGCCGCCAGCCGAATGCAGCGCTGCCCGGTAGCTGCCACTTTCGCCCCAGCTCTCGGCCTCGGCCAGGTATTGCTCTTGCAACTTGGTGTCGCCGGCCTCCCCAGCGGCCTTTGCGTTCTTCATGGCCTCATCGTACTTGGCCGAGGCGATATCGCCCACGGTCTTCGCCACTGCCTCGCCTGCCGCCTGTGCCGCCGCCATCATGTCGGCCTGCTTGCTCAGCAGGTTGTCAAGATCCGGATTGCTGCCGACCTGCGTATTGGTGTTGGTCGTGTCACGCTGCAGCGTCGCCAGATCCTGCTTCTGGCTAGCGCCGTCGGTGATCTTGATCGTGCCCTCGGCGACGGCCGCCTGAGCGACGCCATCTTCGCTGCCGCTCTTGTGCTGCGGGACCATCGGGCTGATGCCACCGGTATTCTTGCCCGAGGCCGGACCGCTATTGCTTTGTCCGGATGGCGTCCCCATTGCACCGCCGGCGGAGACACCCATCGAAGTGGCGCTGTAGTCGGAGTGGTTCTGGATGTCGCTCCAGGTCAGCGTGCCGGTGGTCAGGCTGTTCTTGTCCTTGCTCGCCTCGCTGGCGATCACCGCACCCTTCAGGCCCGTGTTGCCCTTCACATCGATGTCGAAGCCACCTTGCCCGGCGTAGATGCCGGACTGCTCGGAGACGTTCGCGTAGCTGCCATCGGCCTTGCCCGTGGAGGCCGAGAAGCTGGCCGAGCCACCGCCCTGGCTGATGCTGAAACCGCCGCCCATGCTTTGCTGCCTGGCGTGCGATTCCTCGGTGTCCTGCCGGCTGGCGAGGTTCAGGTCGCCGCCGACATCCGCAATCACCTTGCCACCGCTGACGGTGCCGCCGAGGATGTTGGTGTCGTTGCCAGACACGATGGTAACGGACTCCTTGCCATTCACGTCGCTGTTGGCCTGGGTGGTGCCAACGCTGTCCGCGTTGCCCTTGGCCTGCGAGGCCGAAGCCGACACGCCAAAGCCCTGCGCGCCATAAGACACGCCCACACTCGCGCTGCTGGACTTGTTGGTGCTGTGACTCTCATCGGTATCGGTAGCCGACACAATGTTGATGTCGTGCTTCGCGCCCAGCGCTACCTTGTTGGCATCGATATCCGAGCCAACGATGTTCAGGTTGCCCGCTGTCTTGTTGCCATTCGCACCCACTCCGGTGGCAACGAACGCCGCCGTACCGCCTGCCTTGATGCGCGAGCCGTCGTGGCTGGTACTGTCCTCAGTCAGGGTCTGCTTGCTCTGACTGGAGCCCCAGGAGAGTGTCAGTGCAGCACCAGCGGTCGGGCTGGCCCCGCCGGCCAGCGCGCTGCCGGCATCGAAAGCATCGCGCCCTGCGGCAATCCCCCACAGCGCCGATGCGCGGCCGTCCTGGCTGTTGCCGGCAGAATTGAGCTTATTGCCCGCGTTGAGCGCAGCGCCGATGGCTCCGCCCGACACGCCGAGTGTGAAGCCGCTTTGCTTTACTTCGTGCGTCTCATCATGGTGTCGGCTAGCTTGTGCCGCCTCAATGGTCACGTCCGCCGCTACGCCGGTCACGTCCTTGGCCGCGATCAGGTCACTGCCGCTCACCTTGAGCGTGCTGCCGGCTTTTAGATGCACGCTGCCGTCGGTGGAGCCCACAAGGCTGCCAGTCTGCCTCACCGCATTGTCGTTGGTGGTGTCCTTCTGGTCCCGCTTGCCGTAGGAAATGCCCGAGCCGGTCGCGCCAAAACCCGACTTGGTCGTGTGCTCATAGCTATGCGCAGAACTGGTGTTCTGCGTGCTGCCGATCGTCAGGTCGCGTCCCGCGTCCAGGTTCACATCCTTGGTCGCCACCATGGTGGAGCCGGAGACCGTCAGGTCGCGCCCGGCGCTGGCGGTCACACTATCAGCCGACACCAGCGATCCCACCGCGATGGTCTGCTGCTGACTGCTTTCCTTGGTCGTCTGCTCCTTGGACATGAAGCCGGAATGCTTGGTCTGCGACCATTCCTGCGCAGTGTGCTTCTCGTTGACGGTGCCGACCGTCAAGTCGCCCGTAGCGATCAGGTTGGCGACGCCCTTGTCAGTGGTCACCGCCGAGCCGAGCACCGCCAGGTTGCCAGTGCCATTACCCTCGGTCGAGGCGGCGATGCCATTGGCCTGCAGCACCGAGTTCACGGTGGCAGCCTGTCCAGCCGCCAGGTTGGCGTTGTTGCCGGCACTTAACTTGGCTCCGCTGACGGTCTCGTCATACGACGATTTCGTGTACTGCGCGCCCTTACCGCCGAGCGAGCCCTCGCTGTGCGTATGCGTGTCGGTCGCGGCGGTGACGGTGGTGTTGCGGCCTGCGACCAGCGAGGCGTTGCCGCTGGCGTCGATGGCCGATCCGGTCAGCGTGGCGTCCCGTCCCGCGACTGCCACTACATTCTTGCGGGCCTGCACCGAACTGCCGACGTTGACCGTGGTCTGGTCGTGGTAGTAGCTCTGGCCCCCGCGCGAGCTGGAATCCTGCGTGGTGCCGGTCGCCACAGTGCCAAGGTTCACGTCGCGGCCCGCGCCCAGCAGGGCATTGTTGCCAGCGTCGACCACGCCGCCCGCCATGTTGATATCACGCCCGGCAAGAACGCCGACATTGCTGGTCGCCGAGATCGAGGCCACGGCGCCAATGCCTGTCGCCCCGGCACGGTTAATGCCGTTCGTGACCTCGCTCGAGATCGTCTGCGTCTCGTTGATCACGTCGCGGCCCGCCGACACCAGCGTATCAGTCCCAGCGATGCGCCCGCCGAGGTTGCGCACATCCTGCTGAGCCTTGACCACAGTCGTGCCGGTGTTGCCAATCTGGCCCCGGTTGACGATGTTGTTGCCCACGACCTGCGTCGCCACGTCGCCGACGATCCTGCCGCTGTTGGCAAGGTCGCCGGTGGCGTTCAGGTTCACCTGGCTGCCTGTCACCAGTGCCCCGGTGCTTTGCAGGTCGACTGAATTGGACTGCGCCAGGTACAGCTTGGGCACCAGCACGGTCTGGTGGCTGCCATCGGGTAATGTCACGTCCTGGCTGACCAGCCACACCATGTCGGTGGTGAGCTGGGCCATCTGGTCCTCAGACAGGCCGATGCCCGGCGCCAGGTGGAACAGCCCGGCGTACATCAGGCCGCTGTCCATCAGCGCCTGGTATTCGGTCAACTGGTCGCTGTAGCCCGCCAGATAGGTGCGCCCGGTCAACTGCGTCACCTGGTCGCGGACGAGCTTTTGCTCATACCAACCATCCCCCAGGCGCTTCTGCGTCATGCCAGGGTCCAGGCCAAGCTGGCCCAGCATGTAGTCGCTGGAGATGAACTTGTCGTATTGCGTGAAGCCCGGGTCGGTGGCGATCAGGTAGGTCGAGCCGGGGGCGGTGCGATACGAATACAGCCCGTTGGTCGGCAGCGTCAGGTTCGGGATGCCGCCGCTGGCGGTACCCAGCGTCTGCGGTGCCTTGCCGGCGCCACCTGCCGCGCCGGCCACCTGCGTGCCGCTGGCGCCGCCGCCAGACAGGTTGCCGCCGCTGCCGGTCACGGTCTGGCCCTCGCGATTCACGGTCGCCACGGTGATCGTCTGCGCCGTGGTCTGCACCGACTGGTTGGCCGAGGCAACCGCCGGCAGCGCCATGACCGTGGTCGGCGCCTGCGGTGTGGTTGGATTCACCACCTGCTGCGTATCGCTGTTGCTGCCGGTTTTCGCGTGCCAGTAGAAGGTCGAGGTGTCGGTGGTGCTGACGGACTGCTGCAGCGCTGTGCCGATGTCCTGCACGCCACCGCCCGGCGCCACCCGGATCAGGTCGCCGCCGGCGGCCATGATCGAGGACTGGTTCAGGATCGCGCCACCGGCGCTGTTGATGCGGATCGAGCCGCCTGCCTGCAGCTTGGCTGGGGCGGTGGCACTCACCAGCTGGCCGGTCGCGGTGGTGGTCGCGGTGGTGCGGGAGATTTCGCTGTAGTCGTGGCTGTCCGGGCCGAGGTCGTAGCGCATCCGCACCTCGTCCGGGCGGATATGCCTGGCCGGGTCAAAGTCCGGCCAGAAGGTGATGCTGTAGGTGCTGCCGTTATCGGTGATGGACTGGTAGTACTGGGTCGCGTTCGTCGTCAGCGGCCGGGTGCAGAGACCCGTCGCGTCACAGTTCGGGGCGCTGAGGAGCGTGTAGTATTGCTCGACCGGCGCCTCGGTAAAGGACAAGGTCTTGGCGGCGGCGTCGAAGTTCGTCACCGTCGCTTTGTCCACCGTGACCGTGATGGGCTGCATCAGGGCCAGGGTGCGGCTGGCACTGACCGAGGCGTTGTTGCCACTCCAGCGCCAGGTGGGAAAGGTCACGCTTTCGTGGTAATTCAGGTCGACGCCGCTCATGCCGGCATTCCACATGGTCAGCGTCTGGCTGGCGCTCGTCACCGGCGTGCCAGGCGCCACTTCGATGCTGGTGCGGGTATTGCTGACCTGGTTCGCGGCGATGTCGATGTCGCCCTCGGCCTCGATGGTGGCCGAGCGGTTGACGAGCGTGGTGACCTGGTTGGCCAACAGGCCGGTAGCCGGGTCGCGTGTGCCGTCGCGCGCGATCTGCAGGTTGCCGGCGCTGTAGAGCGTGGCGCCGTCCAGGTTGTGCACCGAGTTGGTGGCGTAGACGTTCAGGTTCTGCACCGCCGCCATCAGCGCAGCCGCGCCGTTGTTGGTGATGTCGGTGGCCTGTACCGTCACGTTGTTGCCGATGACCGTGCCGGTGTTGGTCAGAGTCGGGCTGTCGGTCCGGACCGTGTCGCCCTCGATGCGCCCGGCGTTGTCGATCGACTCGGAGGCCGTTACCGTGGTGCTGGCCGAATTGATCGTCGCGCCGGCGGCGTTGACCACTTTGGCGCCAGAGGCGGTCAGCGCCCCGGCAGCCGCCAGTGTCGCGGTATTGGTGAGGGCCCCGGTGGCCGATACCCGCATGTCGCCATCGGTGTGCAGGTGGTTATTGACGTCGTTGGTGTAGTCGCCCGCCACGTCCAGCGCCAGATTGCGCCCGGCGATCATGTCGCCACTGCCGGAGACCGCGCCTTGCACGGCGATGTCCTGGTTTGCCTTGATCGCGCCACCGGCATTGCTCAGCGACGCGACATGAAGGTTCACATGGGTCTTGCCCAGCACCTGGCCGCCATCGTTGACGAACGTGGTGCTCTCCTGGTCCAGCGTCAGGCCGTTGCCGCCGTAGAGCGTGCCCTGGCGGTTGTCGACGCGGGAGGTGACGTTCAGGTTCAGCGCGCCGCCCGCCGCTACGAAACCGCCGCTGGTGCCGTCGCTGGTGTTCGTCAGCGTCTGCGTGCTGACAGTCAGGTCGCCATTGCCGCCTAGCGTGCCCGCCGCATTGTTCAACGCGGTTGTCGCCGTCACGGTCGTGGCGCCATCGCCGGCATTGGCAATGTAGCCGCGCGTGTTGTCCACGCTCGCCGCCGAGACGGTGGCCTGGCCGTGCTCGCCGTTGGCGGCAATCGTGCCGTCGACATTGGCCAGTGCCCCGTTTGCCGTGACCGACAGGTCGCCCCCGGTCTGCGCCGAGCCCGCCGTGTTGTTCAGGTTGCCGCCGCTGGTGACCGTGAGGCCCGTCTTGCCGTACAGTGCGCCTTGCCGGTTAACGAGGTCGCCGGTGGCCTGGATCGTTGCCAAGCGCTGCGCCGACATCACGCCCTGTGCATTGTTCGGCGTGGTGGCCTGCGCTTGGAGGTCGCCGTTGGTCTGGATCGTGCCGCCGGCATTGCTGGCCGCGCCCTGGCTGGTGACGACCAGCGTGCCGAAGCCGGCGTGGGAGAGGCTGCCGCTGTCGTTGACCAGCGTATCGGCCTGCACGGTCAGGTTCTGGCCGTTGGCGAGTATCTCGCCACTGGTGTTGTCCAGCGTGCCACCGGCGGCAATTGTCGTGTCCGATTCGCCAAACTGGCGGATGGCGCCGCCCCGGTTGGTCAGCTCGCCGGTAGCGCGAAGCGCAAGCTGGTCGCCTTCGACGCTGCCGGCGGTGTTGTCCAGCGATTGCGCCGCCAGGCTGGTGCTCGCCGCCGATACCGCGCCCTGGCGGTTGCTCATGGCGCCAGCGACGGTCGTGGCAAACGCGCCGCCCGCCGTCAGGCTGCCGGTGTCATTGTTGAGCGACGCGGCATGGATGCCTGCATTGCCCGCCGCGCTGACCTGGCCGCTGTTGGTCATGGCCCCGGCGGCAAGCTGCACGTTGCCGTTGCCGCCAATCACGCCGCCCTCGGCGCCGCTGGCGGTGGTCCCGGCGGCATTGACCAGTGCACCGCTGGTCTGGATCGTCAGGCCGTCGCCGTTCAGCGAGGTCATGCGGCCAGCGGTGTTGTCGAGCGACACACCGCTGGCGTTCAGTGCGCCGCCGGCCTGCATCACGCCTTGGACGTTGTTGATGGCGCCTGTCGTATTCACCGTCGCGGCATCCTGCGAGACGATCTGCCCGGCTTGGTTCGACAGGCTCCCCCCGGCCAGCGTGGTGGCAGCGCCGCTGGACAGGTTGCCCCGGTCATTGATAATGGCGCCCGAGGCGCTGGCCACCAGCCCCGCGCCGGCGGTGGTGGTAGCGGCGGTCAGGTCGGCATTGCCCGCGCTGGCCGCGAGGTTCAGGTTGCCGCCTGCCGAGGTCGTGCTGCCGGCGAGATTGAGTCCCGTGCCCTGGATGATGGCGTTGCCGCTGGCCGTATTCCTGCCAGTAGCCGACACGGCACCGCGGGTGGCGACCACCGCGAGGTCGGCGGGGCTGGCGGCCGAGCCGTCCTCGTTCAAGCCTGCCGCCAGCGTGCCGGTGGAACCGACGGCGCCGCCGTAGGCGTTGAGCCACTTCTTGGCGGCCAGCGTGCCACTGTTGGACAGCGTGCCGTCGGTGTTGATCGAGGCCGCGCCCTTGGCGTAGGTGGTGCCGCTGTTGTCGATGCCATCGCGCGCATAGGCGACGATGTTGCCGCTGGCGTTGGTCTGGCCCGCCAGGATCAGCTTGCCCTGCGCCGTCAGCGTCAGGTCGCCGGCCTGGGCCGCCTGCACGCCACGCAGCGAAACCCCGACACCATGTTCGGTGGAAGCGAGCACGATCTTGTTGGCGTACATGCCGCCCAGCTGGCTCACGTCGATGCCGAGCGCCGATGCCGCCCCCGAACCCGCGATAGGCGTGGCCGCCAGCGTGTTGTGGTCCACCTGGTTGGCGCCCGCGACCACGTTCAACTGATTGGCATAAAGCGCCGCATTGGCCTGCACCGCGCGTGCGATCAGGTCCAGGTGTTCGTGACGACCGGGGAGTTGTTCAAAATCACACCGGCCTTCGGCACGTCGAACTGCGTGTAACCGTTGGTTGACACGCCAGCGGCGGACGGCCTCGTGATGTTCACCTGCTGGATGCCGTTCCCCGTCTGCACCACGGTGGGCCGGTTTGCGCCCGCATTGGGGTCGGCCACCACCTGCGCGGTGCTCACCATCGGCACACCCAGCGCCATCCATACGCCCAGCGTCAGCGCGGGCACCGCGACGCGGGTCACCATCGCCCTCGCTGCGGGCAAGCCACTAACGCCATGCCAGCCCTTACCGCGGCCAATAGCGGACTCCTGCACGGCGAGCAGCATGCCTCGGGCGGCGTTGAAGACGAGACGATAAAGGTTGTTGTTCATGGATGGACAACTGGACAATCAGACGACAGCCGCAGCTACGCAGCCGGAAACGCAAACACGCCATGCGCCAAGCGACGCATGGGGTCATTGACGAGGGCAGGGGTCAGTGCGGCAGCCGCACGACGTAGATGCCGGCAGCCAGCGCCGAGGCGGTCACTGTCACGTTGGTGCCGTTGACGGCACCGCTGCTGCCAGGCGCGGCGGCATAGGTGCCGCCGCTGGCCGTGCTCTGCGCGGTTTCGATCGTCGGTGCCACGCTTAGGGTGCTTGCCGTGGTAAAGGTCAGCATGAGCTGCGGATTGATGAGGCTCGCGTACGCGCCATCGGTCTTCAGTTCGTAGACATAATCGGCGCTGACCCCGGCGGGTACCGGATTCGGCTTGCCCAGGCAAAGGGTCACGTTCGTGAGACCGCTTGCCGGCGTCTTGACGGTCAGCTTGGCGATGTTGTCGTCCGTGACGATCGACATCGACGCATTGGGCACCGAGCTGTTCGAGAGCGTCAGCTTGCGATAGCCGTCAGGGCACGAGAAGGCAGCCGGCGCTGGCGCGGGAGTTGGTGCGGAGGCCCCCCCGTTCGCACCGGCGTTGCTTTGTGGCGTGCTGGAGCCGCCGTTGTTATCGTCGCCGCCACCGCCGCAAGCGGTGAGCAGCACTGCTATGGAAACGACACTTGCCAGGACTGCGAGCTTATTCATTCTTCTTGCCTCCGGTTCATTGATAATCGTTGTCCCCGCGTGACGGAAAAAGGCCCGAATCGCTTGTCCAGGCGATTCGGGAGAGCAAAGGCGGGTCGGATGCCGGCCCGCGCACGGGGGTGACACCGCGAGCAGTAATGTCAGAGGGGAGGCTAGGAGCACACAATTGCGGAAACAATGGGATGAATCGGAAAACGGCTCCGGGTTTTCATTTCGTTGCAATAGGAGCCGAGTGCGAGCGTGGCCGCGGCAGCATTGGTGTGCTGCCGGGAGGAAGGAAACGATACCGCCGGGCCTAAGCCTGGTCCGATCGTCAGTGGCTGCTGGTGGCGTGCTGATGCAGGTAGTCGAGCACGTCCCAACTGTTTGGGTCGACCTCGCAGCCTTCCAGTGTGATCTGGATGTAGACGAAGACCGCGCGCATGAAGCCTACGCGGAACGTCTCGCTACGGCTCATCAGCGCCGTGGCGAAGCGTTCATGCATCAGCGCTAGCGGTATCCGGGATGTGGAATGCGCGCCTTGAGCAGGCAGGCGAAGGCTGAATTGCACCGAATGGCAGGCTATCAGGCCTGGCACATACGGTGATCAGGTCCGCGCCGGTTTGGCGCGCGGTGGGTCGTTCTGACGCCTCTGTTGGGCGTAGTGCGGATACGCCAGCAGCGGCAGCAGCACCGGGTTGATCAGGTACGGGATGTCCGCGTCCGAAGGATCGCTACCATCTTCATCTGGCAAGGACACCTCGGCTAGCACCTCAGCGGGCAATGCCTCGAAGCCGTAGCCGGCCAGCACCGCGTCCTCGCGCAGTTGCCCCTCCACAATCCAGCGCGGATCGCAGTTACTTTTTATCGCTCGGCCAAAAAGGGACCCGCCCAGCAGGGCGGAACCAGGCGGTTCAACCAGCGACAACATCTCACCAACACCTCCCGCCCTCGAGCAACCCCAAAAACGACAAGGCCGGCATCTCGCCGGCCCCATCGCACAAATTCACAAATCCCCTCAATCCGCCTGAATCCCCGCCTTCTTCACCACCCCGCCCCACAGCGTCAGCTCCCGCTGGATGCGATCCCCCAGCTGCTTCGGCGTGCTGACATTGACGTCATACCCACCCGCCGCCATACGCTGCCGATAAGCCGGATCGTCGCCGATCGCCTTCTGCGCCTTGACCAGCTTGTCGACCACATCGGCCGGCAGCTTCTGCGGCCCGACCAGCGCATACCAGCCGGTCAGGTCATAGTCCTTCTGGCCCGACTCGATCATGGTCGGCACGTTCGGCAGCGCCGGGTTGCGCGTCTTCGACGTGACCGCCAGCGCCCGCACCTTGCCGCCGTTGATATGGCCAATGGCGGTGCCAGTGATATCGAACATGAAGGTCACCTTGCCGCTCATCACATCCGCCATCGCCGGCGAATTGCCCTTGTACGGCACGTGCAGCATCTTCACGCCGTTCATCTGCGCCAGCAGTTCCGCCGACAGGTGGTTCGACGCGCCCACGCCGGCCGAGCCGAACGAGACGTCCTGCGGATGCTTGCGCGCGTATTCGACCAGTTCGCCGACGGTCTTGGCCGGGAAATCCTTGTTCACCAGCAGCACGTTGGTGTAGTCGGTGATCAGGCCGATGTAGGTAAAGTCCTTGACCGGGTTGAAATTGACCGAACGCTGGATCAGCGGGGTCATGGTCATGGTCGGGCTGGCGACGAAGTACAGCGTATAGCCGTCCGGCGCTGCCTTGGCTGTCATGTCGGCGGCGATAGCGCCGCTGGCGCCGGCGCGGTTGTCCACCACCACCGGCTGCTTGAGCACGCGGCCCAGCTGCTCGGCGTAGATGCGCGCGGCGGTATCGACCGGGCCGCCCGGGGCATAGCCCACCAGCAGCTTGACCGGCCGCGACGGGTAGGCCTCCGTCGCCCAGGCCGCGCCCTGCAGCAGCAGGGTCGTGGTCAGTGCCGCCAGTGTGGTCCAGGTTTTCATTGTTGTCTCCTCCAGGTAGGGCTGAAATGCCCGGGCTGGCATATCGGGCCAGCCCGGTAAAGGGATTCGGGCTCAGTCCAGCAATGCACGCAGAGGCTGCTTGAGCAGCTTGCCGCTGGCCGTCGTGGGAATGACGTCGACGGTGCGGATTTCCGCCGGGCGCTTGTACGGGGCCAGGCTTTCGCGCAGGTAGGCGTCGAGCGCCTTGGGATCGACGCTGGCGCCTTCCTGCGTCTCAATAAAGGCGACCACTTCCTCGTTGCCGTCGGCGGCGGGGCGTCCCACCACCGCCGACTGGCGCACGCCGGGGAAGGCGTTGATCACCGACTCGACTTCGATCGGGTAGACGTTGAAGCCCGAGCGGATGATCAGGTCCTTGGAGCGGCCGGAGATAAACAGCGCGCCGTCGGCGTCCAGGTAGCCCAGGTCGCCGGTGTTGAGCCAGCCGCCGGGCAGCAGCGCTTCGGCGGTCTGCTCCGGGTTGCGGTAGTAGCCGAGCATCACGCCGGGGCCGCGCACACGGATCTGGCCGCGCTCGCCTGCGGGCAGCGGCGTGCCGGCATCGTCGGTGATCTCGATCTCGACGCCTTCGACGATATGCCCGGCCGAGCAGTCGGCGCGCGGCGCGTCCATGCGCGTGATGAAGAGCGAGCCGGCGTATTCGGTGATGCCGTAGCCGTGGTGCAGCGGCTGGCCGAACAGCGTCTCGACGTCGCGCTTGAGCGTGGGATCGAGCGGCGCGCCGCCGGTGTAGAGGTAGCGCAGGCGCGGATACTTGCCGGGGCCGGCACCATGCGCCGCCGCGACCGCCAGGATGCGCGTGAACATCGTCGGAACGCCCTGCAGGATGGTGACGCCGGGCGACGCCAGCGCCTCGAACACGTCGTTGCCGTCAAAGCGCGGGCGCATGAACAGGCTGGCGCCGGCGTACAGCGTGGCCATCAGCACGGTGGCAATGCCGAAGATGTGCGACATCGGCAGTGCGCCGTAGGCTACGTCTGCCTGCCCCATGTCGCGCGAGGTGGCGGAGATGCGGGCAAAGTGCGTCAGGCCGACGTGCGGCACCATCACGCCCTTGGGCGCGCCGGTGGTGCCGGAGGTATAGATCAGCGTGGCGACCTGGCGCGCCTTTTCGCTGGCCACGCGCTCCGGCGCGCTGGCAGCGCGCACCGCCAGCATGCCGTCGGCAAAGACCGGGCAACCGCTGGCTTGCGCGCCGAGCCGCGCACCGTGCGCCGCGGCCACCTCGGACACATGGCCGGTGAACAGCACCAGCGCCGGCTGCGCGTGGTCGCGGATATTGTCGATCTCGCGCGCGGACAGGCGCGCATTGACCTGGATCGGCCAGGCATGCAGCAGGCTGCTGGCGAACAGCGTCACCACCATCTCGTTGCAGTTCTCGCCGACCACCATGACCCGGTCGCCCTCGCCCACGCCCTGGGCAGCCAGCCAGTCGCGCGCCGCTTCGATGCGCTGCCACAGTTCGCCATAGCTGATCACGGCGCCGGTCTCGTACAGGCAAGGCGCGGCGGGCGTCTGCGCGGCCCAGTGGCGGGGGATATCGTGGATATATTGGGGGCGGAAGGAAGACATGCGGCTGGCTCGTTCGGGATACGGCTGGGTTGGCGACGCTTGCCGACGCCAAATGCGCCGGAATGCACCCCGACGCACTTGAGCAGGCCACGCCAGTTTGCGCCAAGGCCGCCTGTCGCGGTATTTGGAATTGGCTAAGGCCGTGTTCGTCCACGCCGCCACCACCCGGCTCAGGTGGTTCCGCCGGCACGAAGGGCGGCTTTACTATTGATGAAGCAATGGGCAGCGTCCGCGTCCTACAATCGGCCGGCACACCTAGGGCCGCAACCGGTTGCTTGCCGCAACGGGCCGCCCGCGTAACGAGGGGACATTCAGATGGATTTGCGTTTCACCGCCGAGGAACAGGCCTTCCGCGAGGAGGTCCGCGCTTTCGTGCAGGCCAAACTGCCGGAAGACATCCGCAACAAGGTGCTCAATCACCAGCGCGTGGAGAAGGACGACTACGTCCGCTGGCACCGCATCCTGCAGGCCCAAGGCTGGGGCGCCCCCACCTGGCCCACGCAATGGGGCGGCACCGGCTGGACCGCGCTGCAGCGCCTGATCTTTGAAATCGAGACGTTCCGCGCCGGCGCGCCGCGCCCGCTGCCGTTTGGCCTGACCATGATCGGCCCGGTGCTGATGAAATACGCCAGCCCCGAGATGCAGCAGCGCTTCCTGCCGCGCATCCCGGGCGTGGAAGACTTCTGGTGCCAGGGCTACTCCGAGCCGGGCTCGGGCTCCGACCTGGCCTCGCTGAAGACCCGCGCCGTGCGCCGCGGCGACAAGTACATCGTCAATGGCCAGAAGACCTGGACCACCATGGCCCACTTCGCCGACTGGATCTTCTGCCTGGTGCGCACCGATCCCGACGCCAAGGCGCAGGAAGGCATTTCGATGCTGCTGATCGACATGAAGTCGCCCGGCGTGACGGTGCGCCCGATCAAGACGCTTGACGGCGGCCACGACGTCAACGAGACGTGGTTCGAAGACGTGGAAGTCCCGGTCGGGAACCTGGTCGGCGAAGAGAACCGTGCCTGGACCTATGCCAAGTACCTGCTCGGCCATGAGCGCACCGGCATCGCCGGCATCGGCCACTGCCACCGCGAGCTGCGCCAGCTCAAGCACTACGCCAGCCAGGCCACCGACGGCGCCGGCCGGCCGCTGATCGAAGACGTGCGCATGCGCGACAAGATCGCCCGCGTCGAGATGGACATCATGGCGCTGGAAATGCTGCTGCTGCGCGTGGCCACGCAGGCCGCCGGCACGCCGGGGCCGGAAGCGTCGATCGTCAAGATCCGCGGCTCGGAAGTGCAGCAGGACCTGGGCATGCTGATGATGGAAGTGGCCGGCCCCAACGCCTGGCCGTATTCCCCGGACTGGCTGGAGCCGGGCGCGACGCAGCCGGTGTCGGGCCCCGAGTGGGCCGCCCCCGCCGCCTCCACGTACTACGACATGCGCAAGACCTCGATTTACGGCGGCGCGACCGAAGTGCAGAAGAACATCATCTCCAAGATGATCCTGGGTTTCTGAAGGGATAGCTGAACATGGACTTCACCTACAGCGAAGAGCAACAGATGCTGGCGGACAGCCTGCGTCGCTTCATCGATACCGAATACACCTTCGAGGCCCGCCGCAAGAGCGCGCGCCAGGGCGAAAGCCTGGACCGGGGCGTGTGGAGCAAGCTGGCCGAAATGGGCGTGCTGGGCCTGACCGTGCCGGCGGATTTCGGCGGCTTCGGCGAAGGCCCGGCCAGCCAGCTGGTGGTACAGCGCGAGCTGGGCCGCGGCCTGGTGCTGGAGCCGGTCACGCCCAGCGGCGTGATGGCCGCCGCCACCCTCAACGCCTACGGCAGCGACGCGCAGAAGCAGGAATGGCTGCCCGCGATCGCCTCGGGCGAACGCATCGTCACGCTGGCCTACCTGGAGCCGACCACACGCTACCGCCCGGAATCGGCCCGCGCCAGCGCCGAGCGCAGCGGCGACGGCTATGTGATCAGCGGCACCAAGAGCGTGGTCTGGCACGGCGCCGCCGCCGACGCCTACCTGCTGACCGCGCGGGTATCCGGCAGCAACGAGATCGCGCTGTTCCTGGTGCCGCGCGACAGCAAGGGCCTCGCCGTGACCGCCTATCCCACCATCGACGGCCTGCGCGCCGCCGACCTGTCGCTGCAGAACATCGCGGTGCCGGCCAGCGCGCTGGTGGGCCAGGCCGCCGACGGCCTGGCGGCGCTGGGCGTCGGCCTCGAGCACGGCATCGCCGCGCTGTGCGCCGAGGGTGCGGGCGCCATGGAAAAGCTGATCCAGATCACCGGCGAATACCTGGGCACGCGCCAGCAGTTCGGCAAGCCGCTGGCCAGCTTCCAGGCACTGCAGCACCGCATGGCCGACATGCTGGTGCAGAAGGAACTGGCGCTGTCGATGGCCTACGTGGCGGCGCAGGCGCTGGATGAAACCGATCCTGCCGCGCGCCGCCGCATGCTGTCGGCCGCCAAGGTGACGGTTGCGCGCGCCGGGCGCTTTGTCGGCCAGCAGGCGGTGCAGCTGCACGGCGGCATGGGCATGACCGACGAGCTGTCGGTGGGCGACTACTTCAAGCGCCTGACCATGCTGGACCAGCTGCTGGGCGACAGCGACTACCACCTGCAGCGCTTCGGCGAAGTGATGGAAGCCTGATCCTGACAAAGGCCGCTTACAAAGCCAGGCCTGCGATTGTTGTCTCTCCTCTCCCGTATGCGGGAGAGGGGGGCAAACCGGCGACATGGATAATCTGTCAGAAGGCTGAAGGCCGGGCACTTGCCCGGCCGTTTTTCTTTATTCCGCCCAGCTTTCTCCATCTCCCTCGTTGCTTGCCGGCACTGCACTGCCCCTCGCTCCAGGCTAGGGAAATCCACTAGTCCGTTCCAACGATTCCCGGCCGCGGCGCCGTCACTACCCTGTTACCACAGGCACGGACGACGCCGGCCATTCCCCTAGGAGCGAGACTGCAATGACATCCACTACACATCGACTGCTGCGCGGCAGCCTGCTGGTGACCAGCATGGCACTGGCCGCGGCATCGTGGGCGAAGGTCACCCCCGAAGACCTCAAGCAGCTTGACAGCAACCTGACGCCGATGGGCGCGGAGCGGGCCGCCAGCAAGGATCGCGATGTGCCCGCATGGTCGGGCAAGTGGCTGGGCACGCCGCCAAACGTCAAATACCAGCGCGGCGAACGCTATCCCGATCCGTACGCCGACGAAAAACCGCTGTTCGTCATCACCGCGCAGAACGTGGCACAGTACGCCGAACGCCTGACCGACGGCCAGAAGGCGCTGTTCAAGAAGTACCCCGATACCTTCAAGATGCCGGTGTACGCGAGCCATCGCGACTTCCGCTACGAAGATGCGGTTTACAAGGATATCCGCACCTTCGCCACCACCGTCAAGATGACGAGCGATGCCAACGGCCTGAAGGACGCCGGGCCGCAGGTACCCTACCCGATGCCGAAGACGGCCATGGAACTGCTGTGGAACCAGCGCTTCTCGTCAGCCGTAGGCACCGAAAAGGCGCAGTACGACCAGGCCGTGATCTACCCGAATGGCTCGATCGCGTGGGGACGGGTCTCATACAGCATCCTGTCGCCGCGCAATAACGGCAAGTTCGACCCGCACAACGCGCTCAACGAGCGCTCGTTCTTCCGCACGGCGACCGACCTGCCGCTGCGTGACCGTGGCCAGGTGATCGTGGGCTATGCCGTGTGGGACCAGGAAGGCTCGGACACCAACCGCACCTGGATCTACAACCCGGGCACGCGGCGCGTGCGCCAGGCGCCGGAATTCGGCTTCGACCAGCCGCAAGGCCCCGGCGGCTTCCGCACCGTCGATGACGATCGCCTCTTCAACGGCTCCGGCGAACGCTACAACTGGAAGATCGTCGGCAAGAAGGAGATCTTTGTCCCGTACCACAATTACAAGCTGCTGAGCACGTCGATCAAGTACAAGGACCTGCTGACCAACGGCCACGCCAGCCCCGACGTGATGCGCTATGAGCTGCATCGCGTATGGATCCTGGAAGCAACGCTCAAGTCCGGCTTCCGTCACCAGTATGCGAAGCGCGTGCTATATCTCGACGAAGACACCTGGCAAGCCCTCGCCGCAGACAACTACGATGGCCGCGGCCAGCTGTGGCGCACCAACCTGCAGGCCTCGGTCTACGCCTACGATGCGCGCCGCTATCATCCGACCGCGGTGTTCTACCATGACCTGATTTCCGGCGCATATTTTGCGGACCGACTGACCAACGAAGGCCCGATGTTCCAGCTGAACAACAGTCCCGAGTTCACCGAAGCGTTCTTCTCCCCGGACGCCGCGCGCGGGTCTGGTACCTGACCCATCGTATGATCCGGCCGGGCGAGTCTTCGCCCGGCCGTGCCGTCTCTCCTTCCCTCCCCCTCCCCCTTCCCCTTCCCTCGTCACGCACGCATGCCTTGTCGTGACGGCGGGCGCAAGCGTAGACATGCGCCTGGAACACGAATACTTCCCTCACCCGCAGCGCGTATCGGCGGGCCTTCGCTGCAGCCACGGACTGCCAATCGCTCGCGGGCGAATATCCGCGAGGCCACGGCTCTGCCGGAGAAATCGGGAATACTGCGATGGATCTGCGGGAAGGCGTGGGATATTGAGAGAGCGTATGCAGTAGCCGACACCTACCGCATACGCTTCCCTCCCCCGCAAGCGGGAGAGGGAGAGCAAGCCGGCGGCATTGGCAGCCGCCGCCGCTTCAGAACGTCATCGGCCGCTGCGCGGCATCCAGCCCGCCATCGATGAACACCACATTCCCGTGCATATAGGCCGCCTGCGGTCCGCACAGGAAGGCAATCACTCCAGCCACCTCCTCTGGCTGCGCACGGCGGCCCAGCGGCGGCAGGAAGTCGCGTATGGCATCGCCGTAACGCGGATCCTTCAACCCCGACTGCAGCAGTGGTGTTTCCACCGCTCCTGGCGCCACCACGTTGAGCCGCACACCGGCCTGTCCCCAGGCCGCGGCACGTTGCCGCGCGGCTGCCGTCACCGCATGCTTGGAACTGGCATAGGCGATATAGCCAGCCTGGTCCCGCGTCGCTTCCGCCGCCGCAGCGGCTTCCAGCATGGCCCGCACGCCGGCCTCATCGCCGCCGAGATAGGCATCGCGCAAGGGGCTGCCCTCCCAGGACTGCAGCGTGGCCGAACTGGAAGACACCACCACCGCGCACGGGTCCTGGCCGTGGCGCAGCGCGTCGAACAAGCCATCCAGCAGCGCCACCACGCCGAAATAGTTGACCGACGCCACCAGCGTCGCAGGATCGACATGCGGGCCCAGGCCGGCGCAGCAGATCAGCTGGTCGATGCGGCCGCCCGAATGCGACAGCACGGCATCGATCGCCGCAGCGCGGCCTTGATCGGTAGACAGATCGGCAAGGATGTCCGCATCGCGCAGGTCGACGCCGATGACCCGGCAACCGTCGGCCAGCATGCGCGCGCGCGCCGCCGCGCCCATGCCGGACGCGGCGCCGGTAATGACCGCGGTTCTCACGGTCAGCCCTCGAACACGTGCCGCAGCGCCGGCGGCTCGATATTGCCCGGGTTCAGCTCGAACACGCGCCGCGCCACGCTGGTCGTTCGCACCTGTTCCACGTCGGTATAGAACTGCTGGTACCAGTCGCGCATCTGGTAGACCGGGCCGTCGCCTTCGCACAGCAGCGGATTGTCGATGCGGATCTTGCTGTCCCAGATGGCCACGTCCTCATAGAAGGCCTGGCGCGCCTGGTCGACGTAGGCTTGCGCCATCGCGCGGTTCTGCTCGTCGCTGAGCCCCGGGATCTTCTTCACCAGTACGCCGTAGCGCAGCACGAAGCTGTTCAGGTCGATCGGCACATGGCAGTTGAGCAGCACGGAGTGGATTTCCTGGTCGCCCATGCGGCCGCTCATGTCGGTGATGTGGTAGGCCGGACCGAAGTAAGTGGACAACGCCGTCAGCCGCGCATCGCCAGACAGCCTGGCGCTGCGCCCGATCATCAGCTGCGTGGCCTTGTGGTCCTCGAACAGGTTGGCGAAGTAGTCGACTGGCGCGCCGTGGACCGTGCCGAAATGCGCCATGTCGGAGATGTTGTCGACCAGCTCCCGGCAGTTGGTGCGGATCACCATCTCGTCCATGGCCCATTCCGACCACTCCGGCGAGAAGCACGCATCGATGCGCGGTATCGCCACCTCAGGCGGCGCCGCGCGGCCCTCGGGGTCGTGCCAGATAAACAGCAGCCGGTTCTGCTCGCAGGTCTGCCAGGCCCCGACACGCGCCTTGGGCGGCACGCGCTTGCAGTAGGGGATCGACTTGCAGCCGCCGTCGCCGCCCCACTGCCAGCCGTGGAACGGGCATACCAGGTTGTCGCCCTGCACGGTGCCGGTGCTGAGGTCCGCGCCCATGTGCGGGCAGAAGCCATCGATCACGCGGATGGCGCCGCTCGAGTCGGCGAACGCGGCCAGGCGCCGGCCGAAGATATCCAGTGTGTGCGGCTTGCCGTCGCGGTAGGCGTCGGCCAGGCCGAGGCAGTGCCAGCCGCGCGCGTAGCGGGCCTCGGGCGGGCGTGATTCGATCTTGTAGCCGCTGATGCCGGTTTGGCTCATGGTGTCTCCTTGAAATCCCGTGGGAACTTCAAGATAAGAGCGTCCGGCCGGGGCCTCATCGTCCCATCGGACTACTGCAGCGCGACAACGCGCGTCAGCGCCGGATCGTTGCCCGGTCCATGCACGCAGCTGACGCCGGCGGGATCGTAGATCCTGGCCACGCAGCCATTGCAACTGTCGCAGGCCGAGCGCCGCACCGCGCCGCTGCGCCAGTTGGCGACCAGCGCGGGGTCGTGGATCAGCGCGCGTGCCAGCGCGATGCAGTCGAATCCTTCCGCCACCAGCTGCGCCACGTTGTCGAGCGACTTGACGCCGCCGACGTAGGCCAGCGGCATGCGCACCGCCTGCCGCACCACGCGCGACGCCTCGAGGAAATACAGCTCGCGGAAGGCCAGGTCGCGCGGCGTGCTGCGCTCGAGCATGGTGATGCCGAAGCGCGCGAGCGCAGTCGGCGCGGCGGCCTTCATCTGCGCCGTTGGCATCGGGCTGCCGAACAGCACCCATGGGCTTTCCACATTGCGGCCACCGCTGAGCGTCAGCAGGTCGGCGCCTTCCGCCTCCAGCATGCGCGCTGTTGCGGCGGAATCCGCGGGCTGGTTGCCGCCCGGCACGCCGTCGCTGACGCTGAGCTTGCAGCAGACGGCCAGTCCGTTGCCAACGGCATCCCTGACCTGCCGCAGCACCGCGGCCGGGAAGCGGGTGCGGTTCTCCACGCTGCCGCCGAACGCGTCGCGCCGCCGGTTGCTCAGCGGCGACAGGAACTGGTTGAGCAGGTAGCCGTGGCCCATGTGGATCTCGACCGCGTCGAAGCCGGCCTCGCGCGCCAGCCTCGCCGCCGCGGCAAACTGGCCGGCCACGCGCGCCATGTCCGTCTCGCGCATGGCGCGCTGGAAATACACGCCGTGCATCATGCCGAAGGCATTGATGCCCGATGATGCACTGCCCGGCGCCCGGCTGCCGCCGTGGCGCATGGTCGTAAACGATCCCGCATGCGTGATCTGCAGGCACGCCGCCGCGCCTTCGCGATGCACGGCGTCGGTCAGCACGCGCAGGTGCGGCACTTGCTCGCGCCGCATGCTGAGCTGGTGCGCGAAGGTCAGTCCGTCGTCGGATACTGCCGCGTAGGCCACCGTGGTCATGCCCACGCCGCCGGCAGCGAGATCACGGTGGTGCCTGACCAGCGCCTGCGTCGGCAGCCCGTGCGGCGTCATGCCTTCATTGGCGCCCGCCTTGATGAAGCGGTTGCGCAGCGTGAGCGGGCCGAGGCGCAGCGGCGTGAATGCCGGCGCTGCGGATGCCTGGCTATCTTGCATGCTGTCTCTCCGGTCCTGTCCGCGACGCTCAGGCCGCATCGGATTTGAGGGCATGCGCGGGCGGCGTGGTGTCTCCGCCTGCCGCAGCACCTGCCGCAGCACCTGCCGCAACGCCTGCCGCAACGCGGGCGCGCTCCTCTTCCTCGACACCCAGCCACGCGGCCAACGCCGGCAGCAGCGACACCGCGCCGAACAGGTTCACCAGGAACATGAAGGCCAGCAGGATCCCCATGTCGGCCTGGAACTTTAGCGCGGCAAAGGCCCAGGTGCCAACGCCGATGCACATCGTCAGCGCCGTGAACAGTGCCGCCGAGCCGCGCTGGCGCATCGCCTCGGCGAAGGCCTGCGGCAACGCCTGCCCTTCCTCGCGGATCTGGTGCTGGATGCGCTCGTACAGGTAGATGCCATAGTCCACGCCAACGCCAACGCCCAGCGTGATGACCGGCAG
Organism: Cupriavidus consociatus; assembly: GCF_017814975.1. Taxonomy (GTDB): domain Bacteria; phylum Pseudomonadota; class Gammaproteobacteria; order Burkholderiales; family Burkholderiaceae; genus Cupriavidus; species Cupriavidus consociatus. The sequence continues at coordinate 122,696 of NZ_JAGIQA010000011.1, read as the reverse complement.
CGTCGACACCTTCAGCCCGATGCCCAGGCGCGCCATCAGCGCATTGCACAGCACCGACACCAGCGTCAGCGGCACGATGATGCACAGCACCGCGCGCCACGAGCGGAAAGTCAGCAGGCACAGCAGCGTGATCGCGCCGAAGATCGCCAGCAGCATCGCCACCTCCGCCTCTTCCACGGCCTCGTTGGTGGCGGCCATCACGCCGATATTGCCGCCCGCCAGCCGGAACGCGACATTGGGCGTCTTGTCCGCGGCGGTAAAGCGGCGGATCTCGCGGATGATATGGGCGATGGTCGCGCCTTCGTGGTTGGCGGTGTAGATCAGCACCTGGATCGCCTGGCAGTTGGACGTGTTCATGCCGTTGTCCGGATCGTAGGCCTTGGCGCCCTGGCCCAGGCCTTCGCTGCTGCGCGGCAGCGCCTCCCAGCGCGGATTGCCCTCGTTGTAGGCGCCGATCACCACCTTGGCCAGCGACGACACGCTCACCACCGACTGCACGCCCGACACGCCGCGCATATACATCTCGAAGCGCTCCACCGCGCTCATTACCGGGTAGTGCAGGCAGCCGTCGTCGAAGCCGGTCGGCTCCACCACCACGGTCAGCGCATCCGAGCCGATGTTGTACTGGCTTACGATGCTGGCGCTGTCGCGGTTGTAGCGCGAATCCGCGCGCAGTTCCGGCGCGCCGCTGCCGACATCGCCGATTTTCAGCCCGCGCGACTCGATCGCGCCCGCCGCCAGCAGGGCCAGCGCGGCGACGAAGACGCCGAGTGCCGGCGCCGGACGCGCCAGCGCGCCGAACTTGTGCCACAGCCCCCCGCCACCCTGCGCGCGCCGCGTCTGCGACCGCGCCAGCGCAGACGGCTCCAGCCGCGTGTACGACAGCAGGATCGGCAGGAACACCTTGTTGGTCACGATCATCAGCAGCACGCCCAGGCAGGCGGTGATGCCAAGCTCGCTCACGATATCGATCTCGATGCGCATGATGACCATGAAGCCGAGCGCATTGGTCAGCAGCGCCACCGTGCCGGGGATGAACAGCTTGCGGAAGGCCGCGCTGGCGCTGTCGAGCGGGCTGTGCCCCTGAACCACCTCCTGCTTCCAGGCATTGGTCATCTGCACCGCATGCGAAACCCCGATCGAAAAGATCAGGAACGGGACCAGGATCGACATCGGGTCGATGCCATAGCCCAGCAGCGGCAGCAGCCCCAGCAGCCAGCCTACCGGCAGCAGCGCCACCACCAGTGCCAGCACGGTGATGCGCAGCGAGCGCGTGTACAGCCACAGCAGCAGCGCCGTGACGGCAAACGCCAGCGCGAAGAAGCCCATCACGCCGGCGATGCCCTCCTCGACATCGCCCACCAGCTTGGCAAAGCCGACGATATTGACTTCGACGTCCTGGCCGCTGAATTGCGCGCGGATCTTATCCAGCTGGCGCGCGACGGAGCCGTAGTCGATGGTCTTGCCGGTAGCCGGGTCGGTCTCGCGCAGCTCCGCGCGGATCAGCGCGGACCTGAGGTCATTGCTGACCAGCCGCCCGATCTGCCCGGAGCGCGCCACGTTGCGCCGCACCTTGTCGAGTTCCGCCGGCGTGCCGGAAAACCGGCCCGGCACCACCACGTCGCCGCGGAAGCCTGCCTCGGTCACCTCTGTGTAGCGCACATTGGGCGTAAACAACGAGAACACGCGCGAGCGGTCCACGCCCGGGATGAAGAACACTTCATCGGTGGCGTGGCGCAGCTTGTCCATGAAGGCGGCGTTGTAGATGTCGCCGTCGCCCTTCCAGCGCAGGCTCACCAGCACCGTATTGGCACCGGAGAAGGTGCTCGCGTACTTGGTGAACACCTGCATGTATGGGTGCTGCAGCGGGATCATCTTGTTGAAGCCGGGATCGAGCCGCAGGCGCGTGGCCGAGAAGCCCAGCGCCACGGTCGCGGCCAGGCACAGCAACAGCAGCAGGCGGCGCCGGTGCATCAGCACGCCGGCGCAGGCATCGACGAAGCGGCCCAGGCGGCCGGAGGATTGGGGGCGGGTCATGATCGTTCTCGCGTTCGGTCAGGCGGGGGTTCAGCCGGGGTTCAGCGATTTGCGGCTAGCGTCGCGCCGGCAAGGCCGCTGCTGCCGCCGAGCGACAGCATGTCCTTGCCGGCAGGCACCAGTGCGGCAAGCGTCTGCGGGCTGCCGGCGGGCAACGGCGCGAAGCGGCGTCCGCCATCCGCGGACATCACCAGCGTGCCGCCCTGCCCGGCCAGCACGATGCGGCCATCGGGCAACTCGGCGCCGCCGAAGAACGAGGTCCGCAAGCCGGTCTCGGCGGCCTGCCAGGTGGTACCGAAGTCGTCGCTGCGCAGCGCATTGCCGCGCATGCCGAAGGCCAGCCAGGCGCCGTCGCGCAGCGGCAGCACGCCGTACAGCGAGCCTTCATACGGGGTTCTGACCGGTTCCCAGCGGGTGCCGCCGTCGGCCGAGCGCAGCACCAGCCCCGCTTCGCCGACCAGCATCAGGCGTCCCTGCCCGTCGCCGGCGATGGCGTTGAGATGGCGGTCCTGCATGGTCTTGTCGGCAGCCTCTTCCCAATGCCTGCCCTGGTCGCGCGAGACCAGGAAACGGCCGAAGCTGCCCACGGCGAACCACGGCCCGTTGCGCTGCGCCAGTGCACCCAGCAACGGGTCGGACGATTGCGCGTCGAAAGCGACCTGCTGCCAGTGCGTGCCGCCATCTTCCGTGCGCAGGACCAGGCCGCTATGGCCCACCGCGATGCCATGGCGGCTGTCGGCGAAGGACAACTGCGTCAGGGTGGCGCCCTGCGGCTTGTCCACCGCGGCCACGCGCCAGTCGCGGCCCTGGTCGTCGCTGAACAGGATCCTGCCGCGCTCGCCCACGGCCACCAGGCGTTCGCCGGCGCGGGCGATGCCGTTGATCTGCAGGCCGTCCGGGCGCAGTGCGGTGGCCGGGAACGGCGGCAGCGGGCGCGGTGCAAAGGCCCAGACCGCGGTGGCCAGCACCGCCAGCGACATGGCGAGGCCGATCAGTCGTTTCATGATGTCTCCTCCGTGTGGAGTGGTGGCAGGCGGCCTCGTGGCGGGCCGTACTTGCCGGGATTGCTCTCGGTAGCGAAGTGCTTTCTCCCCTCTCCCGCTTGCGGGAGAGGGGAGAAAGCTAGCGGCAATGCTTCCTACGGCAGGACGTCAAACAGCGCCGCCGCCCCCATGCCGCCACCAATGCACATCGTCACCACCGCCTGCTGCACGCCACGGCGCCGGCCTTCGATCAACGCGTGCGCAGTTATGCGCGCGCCCGACATGCCGAACGGGTGCCCGACCGAGATCGCGCCGCCATTCACATTCAGCCGTGCATCGGGGATACCCAGCTTCTGCTGGCAGTACAGCACCTGCGAGGCGAATGCCTCGTTCAGCTCCCACAGGCCAACGTCCGCCACCGTCATCCCGTAGCGCGCCAGCAGCTTCGGCACCGCGAACACCGGACCGATGCCCATCTCGTCCGGCGCACAGCCGGCGACCGCCATGCCGCGATAGCGCCCCAACGGGCGCAAGCCACGGCGGCGCGCCTCGTCCGCGCTCATCAGCAGCACCGCGGCGGCGCCGTCCGACAGTTGCGAGGCATTGCCGGCAGTGATGTGCTCGCCCTCGGCCACCGCCTGCCCGCCGCTCCAGACCGGCTTGAGCGCTGCCAGGCTCGCGGCCGTGGTATCGGGCCGGTTGCATTCGTCCTGCGCCAGCGTCACGGTCTCGTGCCCGGCCAGTGCGCCGGCCTTGTCGAACAGCGCGCGGCGCGTTTCCAGCGGCACGATCTCGTCGTGGAAGGCGCCGCGCCGCTGCGCCTCGGCGGTGCGCTGCTGGCTGCGCCAGGCATAGGCATCCTGCTCGGCGCGGCTGATGCCGTAGCGGCGCGCCACCACTTCGGCGGTCTCGATCATCGCCATGTACGCCGCCGGCTGCCGCGCCAGCACCGCTTCGGACTGGGCGCGGTAGCCGTTCTTGTGCTTGTTTTGCGTCAGCGAGATCGATTCAACCCCGCCGGCGACGATGATGTCGGCCTCGCCGCACTGGATCGCGCGGGCACCCGCGGCGATCGTCATCAGGCCCGAGCCGCACATGCGGTCCATGGTCATGCCCGGTACGCTGTCGGGCAGCCCGGCTGCGACCGCGCACAGGCGGCCCAGGTTGTAGCCCTGGGTGCCCTGCTGCGCGGCCGCGCCGATCAGCACGTCGTCCACTTCGGCCGGGTCCACGCCCGTGCGCTCGACCACCGCGCGCACCACGTGGCCGCCCAGCACCGGGGCTTCGGTATCGTTGAAGGCGCCGCGGAAGGCCTTGCCGATTGGGGTGCGCGCGACGGCGACAATGACTGCTTCATTCATGCTCGGTTCCCTGTTTTCAGAAGTAGTAGCGGCTGATCGTCTCGGCCACGCAGGCGGGCTTGGCCTCGCCTTCGATCTCCACCGTCATGCGCACCACCGACTGCACGCCGCCTGGCAGTGTTTCGGTCCGCACCAGTTCGCCCACGCCGCGCACGCGCGCACCCACGCGCACCGGCGCCGGAAAGCGGACCTTGTCGCAGCCGTAGTTGACGCCGAACTTCATGCCTTCGACGGCAACCAGTTCCGGCAGGAACTGGTTGACCAGCGCGAGCGTCAGGTACCCATGGGCGATGCAGGCGCCGTAGGGGCCCTGGGCGGCGCGTTCGGGGTCGACGTGCAGCCACTGGTGATCGCCGGTGGCATTGGCGAACTGGTTGACCTGGTCCTGGGTGATGCGGGTCCAAGGGCTGGCGCCGAGGGGTTGGCCGACGGCGGCGTGGATGTCTTGGGCGGAGCGAAAGATTCTTGGCATGTGTGGTTCCAGCTTTGTTTCAAATACCAACGTGCTTCCCAGTCAGAACAGGTTCCAGGTTCTCGTGGCGAACGCACACCACGGCGTCGCACGCAGCCAGCGCCCTGCGTGAAGGCACCCCTCTCCCGCAAGCGGGAGAGGGGTGCAAACCCTTAGCGGACGAACCGCAACCAGCCGGGCCAGACGCTCACGCCCGCTGGCTGCTCACCGGCAACACCTCCCCCGTCATATACGACGCATAGTCGCTGGCCAAAAACACCATCACGTTGGCCACTTCCCACACCTCCGCCGCACGCCCGAATGCCTCGCGCTCGCTGAGCTGGCGCAGCAGATCCGCCGGTGCCGACTTCTTCAGGAAGTCGTGCAGCGCGATGCTGGGCGCCACCGCATTGATGCGCACGCCAAACTCCGCGGCCTCCATCGCGCTGCAGCGCGTCAGCGCCATCACCCCGGCCTTGGCCGCGGCGTAGTGCGACTGCTCCTTCTGCGCCCGCCAGCCGAGCACTGACGCGTTGTTGACGATGGCGCCGCGCCGGCGCGCCTGCATGTGCGGGAGCATCGCACGCGTCATGCGGAAGGTGCCGGTGAGGGAAATATCGATCACGCGCGACCACTCGGCATCGTCCATATCAACTAGGCGGCGCGAGCCGCCCAGGCCGGCGTTGTTGATCAGCACGTCGGTAGCGCCGAGTGCTTCTTCGGCGGCGGCCACGAGTGCGCGTACCTGCGCTTCGTCGGACACATCGCACAGCTGGCCGTGGATGGCCCGCAGGCCGGTTTCCGCGCGCAGGCGTTCGACCGCTTCTTCCAGGCGCTTCGGATGGATATCGGAGATCATCAACGCGCGGCAGCCCTCCTCCGCGCAGCGGCGCGCGGCGGCGAAGCCGATGCCGGCGCCCGCCGCGGCGGTGATCAGGACGCTCTTGCCCGCGAGCAGCTGGTGCCCCGGCACATAGGCCGGCGCGGCAGGAAATTCGGCAATGTCGGTATTCAGGGTCATGACTGTCCTCGGGCTTCGCGCGGCATGCCCAGTCCGCGCTCGGCGATGATGTTGAGCTGGATTTCGTTGGTGCCGGCATAGATGGTGTCGGCGCGCGAAAACAGCGCCATCTGCTGCAACCGCGTGCGGCGCACGTCGCCCCCCTCGCCCCCCTCGCCGGCATCGAGCACATTGGCCAGCGGGCCGAGCACGTCCAGCGCCAGCTGGCCCAGGTCGCGGTGCCAGTTGGACCAGTAGTACTTGTAGATCAGCGCCTCGCGCTGCAGCGCGAGATCGGCATCCCGGCCATCCTGGCCCGCCTGTGCCGCACCGGCCAGCATGCGCAGCGCATTGGCGCGCATCACCCGCAGCCCGGCCCACGCGCGCGCGATGCGCTGGCGCACCAGCGCGTCGCGGCTGCTGCCGTTGTCGCGCGCGGCCTGCGCCACCCATTCCAGCTCATGCGTGAACTGCATCTGCTGGCCGAGCGTGGAGATGCCGCGCTCGAACCCGAGCAGCGCCATGGCGATGCGCCAGCCGTCGCCGGGCTCGCCCAGCACGTCGGCGGCCGCGGCGCGCGCGCCGTCGAAAAAGACCTCGTTGAATTCCGCGCCGCCGCCCATCTGGCGGATCGGGCGGATCTCGATGCCGGGCTGGTCCAGCGGCAGCATCAGGAAAATCAGGCCCTTGCTGCCGCGCGAGCCGGGCTCGCAGCGCGCCAGCACGAAGATCCAGTCGGAATCGTGCGCGAGCGAGGTCCATACCTTCTGGCCGCTGACCAGCCAGTCGCCGCTGGCGGCGTCGCGTACCGCGCGCGTGCGCACATTGGCCAGGTCCGAGCCCGCGCCGGGTTCCGAATACCCCTGGCACCAGAACGTGGTGCCGTTGCGGATGCCGGGCAGCAGGCGCGCCTTCTGGTCTTCGGTGCCGAACGCGATCAGGGTCGGGCCGATCAGGCCTTCGCCGATATGGCCCATGCGGCCCGGACCGCCGGCGCGCGCGTATTCCTCGTGGAAAATCACCTGCTGCATCACCGGCAGCTCGCGCCCGCCGTGCGCGCGCGGCCAGCCCAGCCCGGTCCAGCCCCCCTCGGCGAGGCGCCGCTCCCACGCCTTGCGCAGTTCGGGGAAGGCCTCTTCGTCGCCGGGGCCGCCGCGGTGCTTCAGGAAGGCAAACTCGCCGGTCAGGTTGGCGGCCATCCATTGGCCGACCTCGGCGCGGAATGCCGACTCTTCATGCGCGCTCATGCTGTCCTCCAGGCTTGCGGGCCATGGTCCGCGAGATAGGCAAGCGCCGCACCGGCGCCGCCCAGCCAGTGGCTTGCGGCCTGCGCGCGCTTGAAATAGAGCTGGGGGTCATACTCCCAGGTGAAGCCGACCCCGCCATGCAGCTGGATGGCCTCCTGCGCGCCGAAGCGCAGGGCATCGTCCGCGGCGACGGCAGCGGCGGCGATTTCAAGGCGAGCCTGTTCGGCATGCGCCGAATCCCAGGCCTTCCACGCCTCCCAAGCCTGCGCCGCGCCATACACCGCCGAGCGCGCGGCCTCGACCAGCACCATCATCTGCGCGCAGCGGTGCTTGACCGCCTGGAACGAAGCAATGGCGCGGCCGAACTGGATGCGTTCCGACGCATAGGCAACGGTCAGGTCCAGGCATTGCTGGGCCGCGCCGAGCTGCTCTGCCGCCAGCATCAGCTTGCCGTGCCACCAGGCACGGGCCATGCCCTGCACCGCGTCGTCCCCGCGTGCCAGGCAGGCGTTCGCAGTAACAGACAGGCCGTCCAGGCGCAGCGACGCCAGCGGCCGCGTGCGGTCGAGCGTGTCCAGCGGCGCCAGCACGAACCGCGCATCCTGCGCCAGCGCAGCGGGCTCCAGCAGGAACAGCGCGGGCGAGCCGCTCACATCACCCGCGAGCCGCGCCGGCACCAGCAACCAGTCGGTGCCAGCAGCATCGGCCACCTGGGCGATGCTGCCGCGCAGCACGAAGCCGTCCGCGCTTGCCTGCGCAGTGATCGCGACGCCGTCGTAGTGCCAGCCGCCATCGTCCGGCAACACCACCGCGGCGCGACGCTCGCCAGCAGCCAGACGTTCCAGCCACTGCGCACCATGGCCGGCGCAGCCCTGCAGCCAAGGCGCCGCCACGCAGGCCGTCGACCAGAACGGCACGCAGGCCAGGCGCTGGCCCAGTTGTTCCTGCAGCAGCGCCAGCCCCGGTGCGCCCAGGCCTGCGCCGCCCACCGCTTCGGGCAGCGCGATGCCGCACCACCCAAGCTCGCCCGCGATCGCTTGCCACAGCGCGTCGTCGTGCGCCGGCCCCGCCTCGGTCGCGCGCCGCACCGCCGCCGAATCGCTGTGCGCAGCGAGGTAGTCGCGCGCGCTGTCGCGGACCATCAGGTGTTCGACGCCGAATCCGGCTGAATTGGTAAAGTCCATGGCCGCGCCGCTCAACTGCCGTAGACCGGCTGGGGCGGCTGAGACTGCGCCAGAAGCCCCGCCACCGCTGCGCCCACTTCGGCCGGCTGCCAGCGCCCGCCCTTGTCGGCTTTCGGCCCGGTGCGCCAGCCATCGGCCAGCGACACCATCCCGCCGGCCGCCTCGAACATGCGCCCGTTGACCTGTACGGAATCCGCGCTGCCGAGCCACACCACCAGCGGCGCGACGTTGGCCGGGTCGTAGTAGTCGAAGCCGCCTTCCGGCGCCTTCATCATGTCCGCGAACACCTGCTCGGTCATGCCGGTGCGTGCAGCGGGAGCCAGCGCGTTGGCGGTGATGCCGTAGCGGCCCAGCTCGGCGGCCTGCACCAGCGTCAGTGCGGCAATGCCAGCCTTGGCGGCGGCGTAGTTGGACTGCCCGACCGAGCCCTGCAGCCCCGCACCGGAGCTGGTGTTGATGATGCGCGCGTCGACAGCACGGCCGGCCTTGGCGGCATCGCGCCACCGCCTGGCCAGCAGGTTGGCCAGGCAGAAGTGGCCGCGCAGGTGTACGCGCATGACGTCGTCCCAGTCCGCCTCGGTCAGGCTGACGAACATGCGGTCGCGGCAGATGCCGGCGTTGTTGACCAGCACGTGCACCTCGCCAAAGGCCGCGACCGCGGCATCGACGATGCGCTGCGCGGTGGCCAGCTGCGTGATGTCGTCATCGCTGGCCAGGGCGCTGCCGCCAGCGGCGCGGATTTCCGTGCAGACCGCCTCGGCCGCCTCGCGCCGGATGTCGTTGACGACTACGTTGGCGCCCTCGGCGCCGAAGGCCAGCGCATAAGCGCGGCCCAGCCCGCCGCCGGCGCCGGTGATGATGACGGTGCGTGCGTCGCAAATGCCCATGGCGCTCTCCTTACAGCCGTTCAATGATGGTGACATTGGCCAGCCCGCCGCCTTCGCACATGGTCTGCAGGCCATAGCGCCCGCCGCTGCGTTCCAGTTCGTGCAGCAGCGTGGTCATCAGGCGCGCGCCGGTGGCGCCGAGCGGGTGGCCCAGCGCGATCGCGCCACCGTTGGGATTGGTGCGCTCGGGCGCGTAGCCGGTCTCGGCCAGCCAGGCCATCGCCACCGAGGCGAAGGCTTCGTTGATCTCGACCACGTCGATATCGGCCAGGCGCAGGCCGCTGCGCTCCAGCGCGCGCTTCGTTGCCGGAATCGGCGCGGTCAGCATCCACAGCGGGTCGTCGCCCAGCACGCTCATATGCGCGATGCGCGCGCGCGGCTTGAGCTGGTAGCGCTTGAGCGCCTCTTCGGAGACGATCAGCAGCGCAGCGGCGGCGTCGGCGGTCTGGCTGGACACCGCCGCGGTCAGCGAGCTCCCCGGCATCAGCGGTTCCAGCGCGGCCATTTTGGCCAGCGTGGTATCGGGGCGCGGCGTTTCGTCCTGCTTCACGCCTTCGCACGGCACGATCTCGCGGGCGAAGCGGCCACCTTCGATCGCCGCCGCCGCGCGCTGGTGGCTTTGCAGCGCATAGGCTTCCATGGCCTCGCGCGACAGCTTCCAGTGCTCGGCAATGCGCTGCGCCGCGTGGAACTGCGACACCGGCGCGTCGCCGAAGCGCGCCTGCCAGCCCTGGCTGCCCGAGAACGGATCGGCAAAGCCCAGCGCCTGCCCGGCCAGCATGGCCGACGAGATCGGGATCTGCGTCATGGTCTGCACGCCGCCGGCGATCACCACGTCCTGCGTGCCGCTCATCACCGCCTGCGCGGCGAAGTGCACGGCCTGCTGCGACGAGCCGCACTGGCGGTCCACCGTCACGCCCGGCACAGTCAGCGGCAGGCCAGCGGCCAGCCACGCGCTGCGGGCGATATTGCCGGCAAGCGGCCCGATGGTGTCGACGCAGCCGAATACCACGTCGTCGTAGTCCTCGGCGGGAATGCCGTTGCGGCGCACCAGCTCGGCCAGCACGAAGCCGCCGAGGTCGGCGCCGTGCAAGTGCGACAGTCCGCCCTTGCGGCGCCCGGTGGGCGTGCGCAGGGCATCAACGATATAGGCGTCTTTCATGATCATGGTTCTCCTTGGGATCGGGCAATTCAGGCGAAGGTGGCGCCGGCGCCGATGTCATGCTCGCCGTCCAGGATGTGCGCGCCCAGGCGCGCCTTGTGGAAGGCCCGGTCGCCCCAGCTTCCCGCCAGGGCCCAGGCCCGCTTGGTAAAGATCTGAAGGTCAAGCTCCCAGGTGTAGCCCATCGCGCCATGCACCTGGATCGCCTGCCGCGCCGCGGTCCACGCGCAGCGCGCGGCCGCGACGCGGGCATGCGAGACATGGAGCCCCACCTGCAGGTTCCGGTCAGGCAGGCCATGCGCCAGCGCGGCGGCGGCGCGCAGCAGCACCGGCTTGGCGAACTCCAGCTGGATGGCCACGTCGGCCAGCAGGTGCTTGGCCGCCTGGTAGGCGCCGATGGCCTTGCCGAACTGCTTGCGCTGCGCGCTGTAGTCGATCGCCAGGTCCAGCATGCGTTGCGTCAGGCCCAGCTGCTGCGCGGCGACGCCGAGCGCGCCCCGGTTCAGCGCCATCTCCCACAGGCCGCTGCCGGAGGGGATCAGTTCGGTTCCCGGGGCCGGCGTCCATGCCAGCTCGAACAGCCGGCGCGAAGGATCCAAGCCGGTGCGCGCCGTCAGCGTGGCCTGGTCCGGCCGCAGCAGGTGGACGGCACCTTCGTGCGCGCACAGGATGGCGTCGGCGACATGGGCGTCGGCCACCAGCCGCTCCTGCGGATGCGCCACCGCCACGCGGGCATCGCCGGCGGCGATGCGCTCCAGCAGCGTGACGCAGCGCTCGCGCGCCGCGGCATCCGGCGCCGCCGCAAGCGCATCGCGCAGCAGGCCAGCCGCCACCAGCGCGGTGTCGAGCAGCGGCTCCGGCAGCGCGAAATAGCCGCACGCCTGCGCCAGCGGTGCCCATTCCACCTCGCCCAGCCCCAGCCCGCCCTGCTGCTGCGGCACCAGCAGTGCCGTCAAACCCTGGCCGGCAAGCTGGCGCCACAGCGCGTCGGAGCGGCCGGTCTCGGTGCTCCACAGCTCGCGCGTCAGCTCGGGCGTCATCTCGGTCATCAGGAAGCGCCGGATCGCCTCGGCAAACTGTTCCTGCTCTTCGGTCAATGCGAAATCCATCGTGTTTCCCCCGGGTGCCGTCATGCGCGCGGCATGCCGAGCAGGCGCTCGGCGACGATGTTGCGCTGGATCTCGTTGGTGCCGGCATAGATCGGCCCGGCCTGCGAGAACAGGAAGCCATCCAGCCAGGGGCCGAGCGAACCCGGCGGCTGGCCCGCGGGCGCGACTTCTGCGGCCTGCCCCAGGATGGCCAGCGCGGTATCGTGCATATGGATGTCCAGCTCGGACCAGAACACCTTGTTCGTGCTCGATTCCGCGCCGATATGGCCGCCGCGCACCAGCCGGCTCGCGGTGGCGTAGGTGGACAGCGTGTAGGCCTCCGCGTCCATCCACGCGCGCAGCACCGCATCGCGCAGCGAGGGATCGCGGTCCGCCGCCTCGCGGTTGGCCTGGTACAGCCTCACCAGCGCGCGGGCGGTTTCCTGGAAGCGGGCCGGCGAACGCAGCATCAGGCCGCGCTCGAAGCCGGCGGTGGCCATGGCCACCTGCCAGCCGGCGCCTTCAGCGGCCAGGCGGTTTTCCAGCGGCACGCGCACGTCGTCGAAGAAGATCTCGGCAAAGCCGGTCTGGCCGTTGAGCTGCCGGATCGGTCGCACGGTGATGCCCGGCGTATCGAGCGGCACCAGCACGAAAGTCAGCCCGTGGTGGCGCGTCGAGGCCGGGTCGGTGCGGAACAGCCCGAACAGCCAGTCCGCCCATACCGCGCGCGTCGACCAGATCTTCTGGCCGTTGATCACATAGTCATCGCCGTCGCGGATCGCGCTGCAGCGGATCGCGGCCATGTCGGAGCCGGCGTTCGGCTCGGACCAGCCCTGCGCCCAGATATGCTCGCCCGAGGCCATGCGCGGCAGGAAGCGCGCCTTCTGCGCCGCGGTGCCGAACTCCATCAAGGTAGGCCCGAGCAGGAAGATGCCGTTCTGGTTGACGCGCATCGGCGCGCCGGCGCGCCAGTACTCTTCCTCGAAGATCAGCCACTCGATCAGGTCGCAGCCGCGCCCGCCCAGTTCGGCCGGCCACGTGACCATGCTCCAGCGGCCCTGGTTGAGCATGGCTTCCCAGGCACGGTGCTGGGCGAAGCCTGCCTCGGTGTCGAAGCTCGCCAGCGGCGTGCGCGGCACGTGCGCGGCCATCCAGTCGCGCACCTCGGCGCGGAAGGCGCGCTGGGCGTCGGTGTATTCAAGCTGCATCGCGCGCCCCCTCGTTCCCTGTGCCGGACCCGGCGAAGCTGGCCTCGCGCCCTTCGACGAAGGCCGCGCGCGCCTCGCCGGAATCGGCGCTCATGTAGGCCTGCAGCGTGAAGCCCTGTTCCCAGCGGTACTTGTCCTCCAGGTTGCCGTCTTCCACGCCGTTGAGCGCTTCCTTGGCGAGCTGCAGCATGGCCGGGCTCTTGGCGGCGATCTGGCGCGCCAGCGTCATGGCGGCATGGCGCAGTTCAGCATGCGGCACCACGCGCTCGACCGCGCCGAGCCGGTAGGCCTCAGTGGCATCGATCATGTCGCCGGTGAAGTACATCGCCCTGACCTTCTGCACACCGAACATGCGCTGCAGGTGCGCACCGCCGCCCATGGCGCCGCGGTCGATCTCCGGCACGCCAAAGCGCGCGCACTCGGACGCGACGATGATGTCGGCTGCCCCGCAGATGCCGATGCCGCCGCCCAGCACGAAGCCGTGCACTGCCACGATGACCGGCTTGGGGTTGCGGTGCACGGCGCGGAAGGTCGCGTAGTTGCCGGCATTGACCTCGACGATGCGCTCGGGGTGCGCGGACAGCTCCTTGATATCGACGCCCGCGCAAAACCCGCGGCCTTCGCCGCGCAGCACGATCACGCGCACGGCGGGATCGGTGCCGAGGCGGTCGATGGCGGCGGCCAGCGCCTGCCAGCCGGCGTTGTCGAGCGCGTTGACGGGCGGATGGTCGATCACCAGCTCGGCAATGCCGTCGGCGGTGTCGATGCGGAAGGGTTGATCGGTCGGTTGGTCGGTCGGTTGCATGGTTGATTGGCCTGTCATGTTTGTTTGTGGTTGGTTGGGCTTTGACGACTCGCTGCGCTGGAAGCGCCGGCCCTCACCCCCTGCCCCTCTCCCGCAGGCGGGAGAGGGGAGCAACGGCGCGACTGGCAATTGCCACATTCATTTCGAGTGCCCCTTGCGTTCTCCCTCTCCCGCTTGCGGGAGAGGGCCGGGGTGAGGGCCAGGCGCATCAACGAAGTGCGGCTTGCCGTGATGCCAGCGCCAGCAGCTGCGCTTGCGCCCGGGCGACCATGCCTTCCACGATCTGCTCGCAGGATTCAATGGCGCCGATCGCCGCGGCAGCCTGCCCGCTGGGCAGCACGCCTTCATCGGGACACCCCTCCACCATCGCGCGCTGGATCAGCACCGGCGCGTTGGCGGCCATCAAAGTCTGGGCGGCGCTGTAGTCCTGCGCGCGCATCGCGCGCCAGGCGGTCGCCAGCATCTGCGTGCTGCGCATGCCGGTGCGCGCCTGCCATTTGCGCGCGGCCGACAGCGCCAGCCAGGTGCGCCGCCACGGACCGGCCTTCTCCAGCTCCAGCAGCAGCGTGTTGTCGATCATCCGCTGCGGCAACCCGTCGATCGCCAGCGACACGCGGATGTGGGCCGGGTCACGCACCTTGACGTAGCGCTCCAGCGTCTGTGCCGGCACCGGCGATTCGGCCGACATCAGGAAGCGCGTGCCCATCGCTATGCCAGCCGCGCCGTAGGCCAGGGCCGCGGCCATCCCGCGGCCGTCGAAGAAGCCGCCCGCCGCCACCACCGGCACGCTGACGCTGTCCAGCACCTGCGGCAGCAGCAGCGTGGTGGGCGTGCCGCCGGTATGGCCGCCGCCCTCGCCGCCCTGCACGGTGACCACGTCCGCACCCATCTCCACGGCCTTGGCCGCGTGCTTGGCCGCCCCCACCGTCGGCATGCAGACCACGCCAGCCGCCTTGAGCCGGCCGACCATCTTCGCGTCCGGGCCGCGCCCGTAGCTGACGGCGCGCAGCCGGTGGCGGATTGCCATCTCGATGACTTCGTCCGCATTGGGCTGGAACATGTGGAAGTTGATGCCGAAGGGCCGGTCGCTGAGCGCCTTGACGCGCAAGATTTCCTGCTCGACCTCTCCGGGCGGAATGGTTGCGCCGGCCAGGAAGCCAAAGGCCCCGGCGTTGCCGCTGGCTGCGACCAGCTTCGCGTCCGCCACCCAGCCCATCGCCGTCTGGACGATGGGATAGCGACAGCCGAGCAAGTCGCACAACACGGTGTGCAGGCTCGCGTTGCTCATGCCTTGTCCTCGCTTCCGGTGCGTTGCGACGCCGCCATCGCGCGGGCGTCATAGCCGCCGAGCTTGTCGCCGCTGACCAGTTCGTTGTGCGCATGCGCGAAGTGGTGCCAGGCAAAGACCGCATCCATCGCGGTGCGCTTGCCCTGCAGGTCCTCCACATGGTTGACCGCCTGCTTGGTCAGCGTCAGGCCCAGCCGCGGCATTTGCGCGACCCTGGCGGCCATGCCGTAGACGGTGTCCACCAGCGCGTCGCGCGGCACCACGCGGTTGACCATGCCCATGCGCTCGGCACGCTCGGCGCCCATGCGCTCGCCCAGGAACAGGAATTCCTTGGCGATGCGCGGGTGCAGCTCGTAGGCATGCGCGAAGTACTCCACCCCCGGAATGCCCATGCGCACCACCGGATCGGCAAAGAAGGCATCGTCCGACGCCACGATCAGGTCGCACACCCACGCCAGCATCAGCCCGCCGGCGATGCAGGCGCCATGCACCATGGCAATGGTCGGCTTGGGCAGCTCGCGCCAGCGCCGGCACATGCCCAGATAGACCTCCTGCTCGCGTGCATAGAGGAGCTCGCCACCGGGCTTGTTGACGTGGTCGTACCAGAGCGAGGCGCGTTCGAACGACTCGTTGATATCGCGGCCCGGCGTGCCGATGTCGTGTCCGGCCGAGAAATGCTTGCCGGCACCGCGCAGCACGATTACCTTGACCGCGTCGTCCGCGGCGGCGCGCCGGTACGCTTCGTCCAGCGCATACGTCATCTTGGAGTTCTGCGCGTTGTGGAACTGCGGCCGGTTCATGGTCACGGTGGCGACGCCGTCCGTGACCTGGTATAGCACTTCGGCGTTCGGGCCCAGGCTGATGGGTTCGATGGCAGGCGATGTCATGTCAGTCTCACGCGCGTCCGGAAGGGTTGCCGCGCACGATCGTGGCGCGCAGGTTGTGCGGATCGAGCCGGGCAATCAGCCGCAGGTCTTCCGGCGTGGGTGCCGCCGTTTCCGGCAAGGCTTCGCCGGAAGCGTTCGCCAGCGCAAAGCCGGTCGCCGCCTGCACCTGCCCGAAGCTCACCCCGGGGTGCAGCGAGCGCACGCGGATGGCATGGTCGGGTCCGCCGAAATCCATCACGCACAGGTCCGTGACGATCACACGCAGATCGACGAAACTGCGCATGCCTTCGATCTGGCGCGCCGGGTTGTAGCCGGCGCTGCAGACCATATCGACTTCGCCGCCGACAAACGCGCGCGTGCTGTGCCCCGGCACGAAGAAGGAATTGGCATGGTGGATGCTGTTGCCCGGGAAACCGCGCGCGCCGAGCAGCTGCGTCTTGGGCTGCGCATGCGTGCCGCCCAGGCAGGAGATATTGGCCTGGCCGAAGCGGTCAATCTGCGTCGGCATCACCAGCGCGTGGCGGCGCCCGCCCCACAGGCAGTCGAACACGCGCGAATAGCCCATCCAGCCGCTGGCGCGAACCTTGTAGCCGGCCTCGCGCGGGCCCAGCGGCACCGGCGTTTCCACCAGGTAGGCCTCGCCGTCGGTCATCAGCAGCCCGGGGTTGTGCGCAAGCCGCGCCAGGCCGGCGGCGATACGCGGTCCGGTGCCGATGCCGGTTGCCAGCACTTCGCCGTCGTCGCTCCAGGCGCGGGCGGCGGCGGCGATCATCAGCTCGGCGCGGGTGAATTCATAAGTGGCGCTCACGGTCGCTCCTTGGTTGACGGGTGGAGTGGCGGGTAGGTTGGCGAAATCAAAGTACCGCCAGCGGCAGGTCGTGCACGTGGCCGAGGCCGCCGATGCGCTCCACGTACGCCGCCTCGCTGGCGCCCACCACCTCGTCGCGGTACTCGCCGAATCCGTTCTCGGCCTCGGCGCTGGCGCAGTACGCCTTCAGCGCCGGCAGGTCCCAGCCATAGGCGGGTGCGCAGGAAGTGGGATGGGCACCGGCGGGCGCGTGCACCACGCCCGTCACCAGCGAGCGTTCGAAGGGGTTGTTGCGGGCGTGCGGCAGGTCTTCTTCCTCGAGGCGAGGATGCAGCGTTTCGCAGCTCACATAGCAGTGCCGCGCGGCGCGGGCGAACCATTCATCGAAGAAGGGATCAGGGCCGTCGATGCGGGTGTTGCCGAGCACATCGCTCTCGTTCACATGCAGCAGCGCCGCGTCGAGCTCGATCGCCGGCATCGCCACCAGTACTTCGCCATCGGCATAGGGCGAGCGCACGGTCTTCAGCTGCGGGTTCTTCGCCAGCACGTCGGTGCCCAGCGACGCGCGCGTCGGCAGGAACGGCAGCCGCGCCGCCGCCGCGCGCAAGCCGAGCTGAAGCATGCCCTCGTCCAGTTCGGTTACCTCCAGCAGGCCACGCTCGCGTGCCTGGCGGAAATACGGTTCGAGCGGGATCACATCAAGCGAAACAAAGCCGAACACCAGCTGGCGCACCTTGCCGGCGGCGCACAGCATGCCGACCTCGGGGCCGCCATAGGCGACTACGGTCAGGTCCTTCAGCGGCGAGCGCAGGATCTCGCGCACCAGCGCCATCGGCTTGCGGCGCGGGCCCCAGCCGCCGATGCCGAGGGTCATGCCATCGGCGAGCTGGCCGACCACGTCGGCCGCGCTCATGGTCTTGTCGATTGTCTTGGTCATGGTGATTAGCGGTATCCGATGCTGAAGTCGTGTCCCCACAAGCTGACGCGCGTGGCTTCGTAGGCGGCGTGGTGGCCCCAGTCCACCACCAGGCCGCCGTGCCCGTACTCGAGGTCGAAGCCGCCGGGGGTCTTCATGTAGAAGGAAGTCATGCGGTCGTTGCAGTGCTGGCCCAGCGTGGCCGACAGCTTCACGCCATGCTGCTGCACGCGGTCGAGCGCGCGCCCCACCTCGGCCATGTCTGGCACTTCGGCCATCACGTGAATGCAGCCGGCTTCGGACGGCATCTCGAAGATCGCCAGGCTGTGGTGGCGGCCGTTGGCGCAGTGCAGGAAGTGGATGCGCTTCTCCGGCTCGTCGGGATCCCTGGTGAAGCGCACGCGGAAGATGTCGGACAGGCCGAAGCCCATCACGTCGCGCAGGAAGGCGTAGGTCTGGTCGAAGGCCGGTGCGGGCAGCACGGTATGGCCGGCGCCCATCGGGTCGGTGATGAAGCGCGGCACGCCGACCGGCGAGACAAAGCGCAGGAAGTCCGAGCGCATGCCCCATGAAATCTCGTGGCGGTTGCCCGACGGATCGGTGAACCACGCCATGGCCTGCACGCGGCGTTGCGCCAGTTCCGCGGCGCTGGCGTGCGCGACTTCGACATTGGCCTGCCGCAGCGTGTCGAGCGCGTGACGATAGGCCAGTTCGTCGGCCAGCTCCCATCCCGATGCGAGGTAGCGGTCGCGCGCGCCCGGCACCACCAGGTAGCGGTAGTCGCGCTCATCCATCTTCACGTAGAGCGCGCCGCCCGGGGCGCCGGAACAGGCCATGCCCAGCACCTGCCCGGCATAGTGCCGCCATTGCTCCAGGTCGGTGGACTCGACCACGATGTAGCCAAGCGCACGGATATCCAACATGCCGGTCTCCTCTGTTCGTTGCCACTGCTGGCTGATGAGACCTATTCTTCCGTGCGCTGCCACCCGGCACATCGTCCAGTGGGACTAGCCGATCCGGGGCCGGTTTCAGGCTGCCGACGGCCGTAGGAGGGGCCGCGTGGCGTGCCGCTTAGTCCGAACGAAGGATGTACCGGGGCGACGCCCGCCCCAAGCTGCGACGAGCGCGGGCCGCGCGAACGGCGCCCGCATTTCACTGATACAGGAGACAGACATGAAGCAGTCGGAACAGGCCATCGTCGCGGTCGTTACGGGCGGCTCTCGCGGCGCCGGCAAGGGCATCGCGCTGGCGCTTGGCGCCGCCGGCGCCACGGTGTACGTGACGGGGCGCACCGAGCAGGAAGGCAGCGCGCCGCTTCCCGGCACCATCCACGCCACGGCGCGCGCGATCGATGCACTGGGCGGGCGCGGCATCGCGGTCGCGTGCGACCATCGCGACGACGCGCACGTGGCGCGGCTGTTCGCGCAGGTGCGCGAGGAATCGGGGCGGATCGACATCCTGGTCAACAACGCCACCTTCCTGCACGATGAGCTCATCATGCCGGGGCCCTTCTGGCAGAAGCCGCTGGAGATGGCCCGGATTCTTGACGTTGGCCTGCGCTCCGGCTACGTGGCCAGCTGGCATGCGGCGCCGATGATGGCGGCGCGCGGGCAGGGGCTGATTGTGTTTACGTCTTCCTTCGGCGCCAATTGCTATATGCACGGGCCGGCTTATGGCGCGCAGAAGGCCGGCATCGACAAGTTCGCGCACGACATGGCGGTGGACCTGAGGCCGCATGGCGTGGCGGCGGTCTCGGTGTGGATGGGGCCGTTGCGTACCGCGCGCACGCAGCGCGTGTGGGAACAGCATCCCGACAAGTACGCATCGTTTGCGCCCCTGGCGGAGACGCCGGAGTTTACCGGGAAGGTCATTCATGCGCTGTATCGCGATCCCGGGCGGATGGAGAAATCGGGCCAGGTGCTGATTGCGGCGGAAGCGGCGCTGGATTACGGGATTGTCGATGCGGAAGGCGTGCAGCCGCCGTCATACCGGGAGGTGCTTGGTGGTCCGCCGGCGGTGCATCCGGCAATCGTGGAATAGCGCTTGAGGCAGCCATCCCCCCACGCATACGCTGCGCAAACGCATCGTTTGCGCGGGAAAATCCCAGATGCCGTCACCCAATCCGTGCACTTCCTTCTGCCGCTCGCTTGCCGCCAACGCCTTCCTGGCGGATGAAAGCGCGAGTCGGAGATAGCCGTCATCACAGGCTACGCGGGCCCTGGCGAGCTCCTGTTGCTCCCGCGGGCCGACCATTCCCACTTCCGCCTCGATGGCTCGCATACAGCGCTCGATCAGGTCAGCCACCTCTCGCTCACGGTTGATGTCCCCGCCAACAATTCGATCCAGGCAATCGCTGAGATCCCCCAAAAGATCGTCGTACATCACTGACGTTCCCTTGAAGAGTCGCTTTCCGCACTGGAATCCGACTCAGCGTTCCTGCGAAAGGGAGATGTTTTCACCGACGACCTGATCAGGACCTGGATCGACTACAAGCGCACGCGCGAGATTGATACCTTGAAGTTGCGGCCGCACCCGTGGGAGTTCCATCTCTACTTCGACATTTGACTTACCTGGGCACGAAGAATCTTTGCCCGATACCTCCGCATTGCGCTAGCCGACGCCCAATACAGTCAGAAGGCATGCCGCAAACCAATTACGGCGCCCACCTGATTTGCGCCCGCGACCACGGAGCCGTCATACCCATTCGCACTCAGCGCGGAGCCGCCCTTGTTCAGGGTGTACGATGCCGTCAGATAGACATCGGTTCGCTTCGAAAAGCGGTAGTCCGCAGACAGCACGATGGACATGGGATCCTTCGCCGAAGTGCGGTCGTTTGTCTTGTACACCGCCCCCGTCAGCGTCGCTCCTCCGCCCACGTTCCAGTTCGCGCCAAGCCAGAACAGATCGGTGCGGGTCATGGAGGCAAGGATTTGGCTGACAAGCCGACGGTAGCCCAAGTCGATTGTCACAGCTCCGATATTCCCGGCCACCGCCGCGACATAGCGACGCTCGGTCTTGCCGGCCGTTGCCACCGAATTGCCGTTCAACTGATCATAGACCGCACCGAAGCGGAGCGCGCCGGACCCGTAGGAGAAGCCGGCACTCACGTCGCGGCCGACGCGACTGTTACCGGGCACCTCTGATCCGTTCGCAACGGTCGCGTCAATACCAAAGCTGTACAAGGCAGAAGCCGTCAGCGCACCAAAGTTACCCGTGTACTTCACTGCGTTGTCCACTCGCCCTGCGAGCCAGGAATCGTGCGAATACGACGAGTACTTCGGGGCAAACAGCATCGGATCGAAAGGGATGATCAGGTCGAACGTCAGGTTGTGGTGTCGCCCCATCGTGACCTGCCCATACGGCGTATCGAGCCCGACATAGGCACGCCTGCCAAAGAGCCGCCCACCCCGGGCCGCCACGCCAGAATCGAGCACCATGCCACCTTCGAGCAGAAATACGCCCTTCAACCCGCCTCCAAGATCTTCCACGCCGCGCAGGCCCCAGCGGCTGCCGGCAATATTGCCCGATGTCATGCGAACCAGACTTGCGCCCTGCTTCGCCGCATCCGGCACGTGGTTCAGGTACTCGATTCCCGCATCGGCTACGCCGTAAAGCGTGACAGACGGCTGGGCGTGCGCTGGCGCGCCGGTCGCCAGCAGCGCGCCGGCGATGGCTAGGCTCCGTTTCATGTTCTCTCCTCATTCTTCCTGGATTGCGGCTGACAAGGGCCGCTGTCGCGCAGTCTTACGCTGCGCTGTTTTCGCGAAGCGTCGCGCGCCGACGACAGCAGGCCTGCTCCGTACCCGTCAAGGCTGATTCGTCGACGCCCGAGCCCATTGGCGATCTGATTCGCTGGGAGGCGGCTTGCGCGGCAATCCTCTAGCGCTCCTTGCCTGCAGAGACGGGCGAGCCTATGCCCAGCCACATGAGATCCTTGCCGACCACGACCCGGCCCGAATACCCTTCCTGCGCGCGGCGCCACCGGCTTTCGCTGGTATCGGCCGGCGCCAGGTGTGACAAGACGAGGGTCTTGACCCCGCTGGCCTGCGCGACTGCACCCACCGCCTCAACAGCGGTGTGGGCTTCGAGCAGGTGGCGCGCCTTGGCTTCCTGCGCCGTATTGCGTGGCTTGGGCAAGAATTCGTCGATCCAGTGCGTATCGATCACCTCATGCACCAGCACATCTGCCCCCTTGGCCAGGTGTATGAGGTTCCGGCTCGGACTGGTATCGCCCGAGAACACCACCGAACCGTCTGCCGTATCGAAGCGGAACGCGAACGACGGATACACCGGCGCGTGGCTGACCAGAATCGCAGTGACTTTCACCTTGTCGTCCTGGTAGACAGGAAAAGGCTGCATGTCCGGTGCGCCATCGCGGTTGGCATCCACTACCACGCCATTGGGTACCTTGATGTCTTCCACGGCGACGAGGGTATGGGGATCCGGCTTCTGGCTATCGCGAATGTTGTCGTTGATATCGTTGGCGAAAGCCTTGTAGATGGACTCGGTCATGGCCACCGTTCCGGGCGTGGGCTCCGCCGGGTGGATCACCGGGACATTCCTCCGGTCGGCGCCCGCCACTGGCACCAGCGAGCCCCGCGACCCGGGTCCGAACACCCGCACCGGCGTCTTGCGCGCCGCCAGTCCATCCGTGGTGCCGAAAAGGAACAGCGCCGGATAGTCGACGACATGATCCGCGTGCAGGTGCGTGATAAATGCCGCGCGCAGCGAGGCCAGCCCAGGCTTGGCAGGCATCTTCCCAAGCCCCGCCTGAAGGTAGCGCCGCAGCCAGCCTTCGCCGAAGTCAACCAGATACACGTCCCCGTCCACGACAAGCGCCGAGGAAATGCCCGCCAGGCTTGTTCCTCCGTAGGAGGTGCGGCCTCCAGCGGTGCCGAGCAAGACCAGGTTGGTGCGGAAGCCGGACGCGGGCGAGGCTGCCGCCACGTCCAGGGTAGCAGCGGCACTCGCCATGGCAGGCGCGAACGCCAGGAGCAAGTAGTGTACGAGCCGGACCAGCCAGCCTGGGCAGAACTCAGGAAACGTCATGTTCATGTTCTTGTCCATCGCCTTATTTGCGGAGTTGGGTTGCGGCTTCGACCTGGATGAGGTCCGTACGGATTTCAGGGCGCGGGGCATTTTGCGCAAACTGGACGCGTCCGGTCCGGTAGATACCGAATGCCGCCACCACAGCCGGAATTGCCAGGAGGAGATAAAGCGCCGCATTGCTCCAACCCGCCGACAACAGCCATGCGCCGCCGAGCGATCCAGCGATGGCGCCCACCCGTCCGATGCCTAGTGCCCATGCCACGCCCGTGGCGCGGCTTGAAGTCGGATAGAACGCCGAGGCCAGCACATTGGCGCAGACCTGTGATCCGCTGACGCAAAAGCCGGTGACGAAGATGGCTGCCGCCATCGCCATCGGCGCGCTCACGGAGGCCAGGCAGGCCACGGCGATCGCTCCCAGCGTGTAGGCGCCGGCAACCACGGAGTAGGCGTTGAACCTGTCCAGCAGTACGCCCAGCACGACGGCACCCGCCACGCCGCCCCCTTGCAGCAGCCCGGCGAGCATCGAAGCCTCCTTCAGCGAAAGCCCAGTGCGCTGGACCAGGATCGGCAGCCAGTTGATCAGGAGATATAGCAACAGCAGGCTGCAGAAGAACGCCAGCCAGAGCCACAGGGTCCCCTTCCGGTAACGCGACGCAAAGAGCTGGCTGACCGGGGAGCTGGGGCCGTCCGGCTCGTCGGTGACGTACCTTGCGTCGGCGGGAACCCTGCCGGCATCGATGCGCGACAGGATGGCGGCGATCCGCGCCTGCATGCCTTCGCGCGTGGCGAGATAGCGCACCGATTCGGGCAGCGCCACCGCCAGTACCGGCACCAGCACCAACGGTAGTGCACCGCCCAGTGCCAGCACGCCGCGCCAGCCGACATGTTCGATCAGGTATGCCGTCACCACGCCCCCAAGCGCGGAGCCGAGGGAGAATCCGCAGAACATCACCGTCAGCAGCATGCCACGGCGACGCGACGGGCTGAACTCGGCGGTTAGCGTGATGGCATTGGGCATGGCGCCGCCCAACCCAAGCCCGGTCAGAAACCGCAACGCGATCAGCCAGCCGATGCCAGGTGCCGCGGCAGAAGCCGCGCATGCGGCGCCGAACCACGCCACCGACAGGACCAGCACACGACGCCGGCCGATGCGATCGGCAAGAGGACCGCAAAGAAAGGCGCCGGTCATCAGCCCTAGCAGCCCGGCGGAGAACAGTGGCCCCAGCGCCACCATCGACAGCGACCATTCGCTGCGGATATGCGGGGCAAGGAAGCCAATGATGGCAATATCGAAGCCGTCCAGTGCGACGATCACAAAGCACAGTGCGATGATGCGTAATTGAAGGCCGGACAGGCGTGCCGCGTCGATAAACTCGCGTACGTTGACGGCGGCGCGCGCAGGGTTGCCGGCCACCGCACCGCGGGGGGCTGATGGGGAAGTCATGTTGTCTCCTGGAATGGTCACCGCACAGCCGCTATGCTGCGGCTTGGGCGGTAATGATCTGAGGGTTGCGCTATTTGCCGACGGCTATGCCGCGGCGGGAGCAGCGTTGGGCTGGTGATAGCCACCCGCTTCCACGCGGGCGATAAATTCCGGGTCTCGCTGGCGCAGGTCTTCATGTGTGACCCTGCCAGTGCGCAGCATGTAGTCGTAGGCGAACGCGACCGGATCGAGATGGATCTTGCTGTCTACCGATTCATACCAGTCGAGGCTGCGGCGGGCAGCGTCCTGGAACTTGACCGATGCATCGCGCCGGCTGCTCTCGAACGCCTGGAATGCCGCCGGTACGTCGTCGCGATGAGCACAGACGGCATCGCAGAGCGCAATCGCATCCTGCATCGCCATACGGGTGCCGGAGCCCAGCGAGAAATGCACGCTGCGCAGCGCATCACCCAGCAGAACCACCTTGCCGTGCGACCAGTGCTCGTTGCGCACCACGCTCGCCTGGAACCAGTTCGACCGATTCCCCAGCAGGGAGTGGCCACCCAGGTCTGCCGCGAACACCTGCTCGCAGAACGCGCGACTCTCCTCTTCGGTAGCGGTGTCGAGACCCGCGCGATGCCAGGTGTCCGGATCCACCTCCACCAGGAAGGTCGACAGCGCATCGCTGTACTGGTACGCGTGCGCGATGAACACCCCATACTCCGTCTCCCGGAAGATCAGCGAGACCGGGTGGAACAGTTGATGGGTACCGTACCAGGCGAACTTGTTGCGCCGCACGTCGAAGCTCGGCCCGAAATGCGCCGCCAGCCGCGTCCGTACCTCGCTGTTGACGCCGTCGGCCGCCACGATGATGTCGGCGTCCGGCAATTCGGCGGGGTCGCTCACGCGGCTGCCGTATCGAATTTCGACGCCGGCCTCGGCGCAGGCCTCCTGCAGCACGCGCAGGAGGTCGATGCGCGAGGTGCGCGAGAAGTGGTTGTTATGCAGCGGCACGCGCACCCCCTTGTGGGTGACCTCCATATAGTCGCAACGCTGGTGGTGCGCGGTGAACTTCCGGAAGAAGGCTTGGTCCGCTTCCTCCAGGAAGGACAGCGCGATGTCCGAAAACACCACGCCCCAGCCGTACGTGGCACCCGCCTCATTGCGCTCGTGCACGACGACATGATCCTCAGGATGCCGCTGCTTGAGCAGCAGCGAAAAGTACAGGCCGGCCGGCCCGCCTCCGATTACGACGACATTCATGGTGATCCTCTTACTTGCTGGCCGACGCAAGGAACGCGCCGGCGTTGGGGACGACGGGTCCCAGGCCAAGGTGTTCCAGCATCTGGCGGACCGTGCAGACGGCGGTCGATGCAACCGGCAGGCCGATGGCGTCCTGCGCTGCCTGGATCGCCGGCAGCGACGGCATCTGCACGCAGGCCGACAGCACCACGACGTCGGCGTTGGCGGTATTCAGGCGCTTGACGTCCTGCAGCAACTGCAGGGGATCGCGACGCCCGACCTCCAGGTTGTCAGGGATTTCGAACGACAGCGCGTCCAACACTTCAATCCCTTCATGCTCGATGTACTTGACCACCGCATCGGTCAGCGGCTTCATGTACGGTGCCATCAGCGCGATCCGGCGCGCGCCCATCGACTTTAGGCCCGCGACCAGCGCGCCCGCCGATGTCATCACCGGCGCGTCGCAATGGTTCTCGCGCGCCACGCGCAAGAGGTCTTGCTCCACCTGCCGGTGGTAGCCCGGGCCCATCGCCATGATGGCGACCAGGCAGGCCGTGCTCATCACGTCGACGCGCGCGTCCGCCAGTTCGGCGGCACAACGCAGGCCCTCATGGTTCATGGCTTCCAGTTCCTCTCGCACCACGCGATGCATGCGCATGCGGCTTGAGTGGAAGGTGAATCGCTCCGGCAGGATCCGCTCCCGCGCACGCAGCATCGCCGGGATCTCGGTTTCCATCGTCGTGTTGGAACTGGGCACGATCTGCCCGATACGGTAGGTACAACTGTTCATGCTGGTTGGCCTTGGTAGGATGGGTTGGCGAGTCGGTGCGCCTCGCAAGCGCGCCGATACTGTTCCAATGCGTTGCACAGCGCGGCGGGCACGTTGATCGCTTCGCGCGTCCCGCGGCGCACGCAGATCGGCGTGAGGCAGATCATGCCGAGACCCTCCCTCGCTCGTCCGTGCCCCGGGCACTCGCCTCGTCCCCGAGCCGGCGTGCCACCATTGCCCGCAGCGCGCCCTTGTCGACTTTCCCGACGCGAGTCACCGGAAACTCCTCGACGACCTCGATACGCTCGGGACATTTGAATTTGGCGAGTCCCTGCTCGACCAGGAACGCCGCAAGCCCGGCCACATCCGGCGACGCGTGTCCGGCGCGCAGGATCAGGTAGATGCACCCCTTCTCGCCGTAGAGCGGATCCGGCATCGCCACGAGCTTGGCGTCCGCCACCGCCGGATGCCGGCTGACATACGCTTCCACCTCTTCCGACCCGATCTTTTCGCCGCCGCGGTTCACGTTGTCGCGCAGGCGACCTTCGAAGGCAAAGCAGCGGTAGCCGTCGATGACATGCTCGGTCATGAGGTCGCCAGAGCGCACGAAGCCGTCACGCGTCAGCGTTTGCGCTGTCGCCTCCGGCGCCTTGTAGTAGCCGCGCAGGCTTGACGGCCCGCGGAAGCACAGTTCGCCGGGCGTTCCCTGGGGCGCTGGCTCATCCGTTCCCGGCACAAGCAGGCGGATCTCGTCATCCGGGCAGCCGGAGAAGCCTTGCGTGCCGTGGCGGACCGCCGCCGGGAAGCGTGCGCCGGCGCCCAGCAGCAGGCCTTCGGTCGTGCCGAACAGGTTGAAGCAAGGCACTCCGAGATGCGCTTCGAGTGCGTCGGCACGCGTCATCGTGCCGAACAGCTCGAGCGATGAAAGATCGTGCCGCGCCATCTCCTGGTAGGCAATCATCTGCGGCGCGACCGGCCCGATGGACATGCCGTGCGTGACGCGATGCAGCTCGATCAGTTCCAGCATGCGAGCAATGTCCACACGCGGCATCAGCACCGACGTCATGCCACCGGCCACGACAGGCGCCAGCACGTATAGCTGGCCGGCGTTATGCAGCAGCGGCAACGACCAGATCAGGCGGCTGTGCTCGGTCTGGCCGAGCTGGCGCATACAGGCCAGCGCATGGCCGATGTACTCGGCATGGAAGCGTGGAATGATTTTCGGCACACCGGTGGTGCCGCCGGACAACTGGAAGCTGAGGACGTCCTGGCTTCCGATCCGCACCCCGGCCAGCACGTCCACCGCTGTTTCGTAGGGGATGCATTCGATCAGCGCATCCAGGCTGTGCTCGTCTGCCGAGCCGCGTCCCCGCATGGGGTCGCCGCGCGCCACGATCAGGTGCCGCAGCGAGGGGTGGCGCTGCGCCATGCCGCGCGCAAACCCAGCGAGGTCGAAGGCGCTGAAATCGGCCTGCACGAAGTAGGCGCGCGGCTCTGACTGCGCGGACAACTGGTCAATCTCGACCTCGCGGTACTGGGGCACCGCGCACACGGGAATCACGCCGGCCTTGTAGCAGCCCATCAGCGCAACGGCCGTATCGATCGTAGTCCCCATCTGGAAGATCGCGCGGTCCCCTGGCATCAGGCCAAGCCGGTGCAGTGCCGCGCCAAGGCGTTCGCTGCGTTCGTCGAGTTCGGCGAAAGTGATCGAGCGCTCGTCGCTGATCAAGGCGAAGCGGTCCGGGTGACGCCGCGCGGTCTTGCGCAGCGCGCCGCCGAGCGTGTCGCCCACCCACGCGCCGGTCTCGATGTACCTGGCCGCGTCCGCAGGCGGGCAATACACCACGCCTTCGATCGGAAACTGAATTCCGCTCATGGTTGTCTCCTGCTTTGTATCCTGCCTATCAGGCTGTCTCTTGACCACGCGGCACGATGCGCACCGTGTCGCGACCGAACGACTCGATCCTGCCGTCCAGGCCGCCAGTGAAGAGGCCGTACCAGACAGCTGGCTTCAGTCCCAGTGCGCGACGCCCGAACTCGACAGGCCCGCGCGTGGCAATCACGGTATAGTCTCCGAGGTCGCTGACGTGGCAGTCCGGCATGCGGCGCGCGGCTTCCGTCAGCGAGGCGAATTCGGGCACGTTCAGCACGAAGATGCGCAGGGAGGACTTGCTCATGCGTGACACTCCCGGTCCAGGTTCAGGCGGCGGCCCAGGATCTCGGCCTTGCGCAGCCAGATATCGTCGATCGAGGTCACGCGTGCCTGTCTGGCCCACGCCTCGTCCTCCAGTTCGATCGCTGCGGACAGCGTCGCATCGGCGTCCCGTGCGTCCAGCGCTTCGAGCGGCCGCAGCTTGCGCGTGATCTCGATGAAGTAGCCATTCGGGTCCCGGAAGTAGATCGATTCGATCACCTCGTGCGCGGTTTCCGTGGACACCACCACGCCGCGCGCTTCCAGGCGAGCCTTCCATGCCTGCAGTTCTTCCTGCGTATCGACCAGCCACGCCGTGTGGGTGGCATCGAAGACGTGGTCGTCCGGGAGCGGTGGGCGGCTGTCGCGGCCGGCGAGAACCTCCGGCTCGACACTGCCAAGGTAGTAGAAAAAAGCGATGGTGCTGCCGTTGCCGCTGTCGAAGAAGAAGTGCAGGAAATCGGGGTGCGTCGCGGTGCCCCAGCCGCGCGCCGAGATGGTGTGGATGAGCGGCAGGCCAAGGATGTCGCGATAGAACGTGACGGTGTCCTTCAACCGCCAGGTCGGCCGGGCCGTATGGTCGACACCATGCAAGCGCAGGGGGGCGGCGTCAGGCGGGGTGGAACTTGCATACATCGTTGCGTCTCCGGAAAAGTCCTTGTCGGATGCGTTATTGCGGGAAGGTTTCACGCAGCCACGCCTGAAGCAGGCGTCCGGCCTCGTAGCGGCCGGGCTCTTCGCCCTTGGCCAGCGCGCGACCATGGTGGTCACCACGAACACGGTGGTATTGCTTTTCGACACTGCCAATGCCGTGGAAGACGTCGGCGATGACCGTTGGGAAGCAGGCCTGGTCACCCGTGTACTCAATCAGCAAGGTGGGCTGGCTGATGGCCGGGGCCGTCCGGGACAGCGCGGCATTCGACGACAGCCCTGACCATGTCGACAGCCAACTCTCGGGCGAACAGGTGCGCGCAAAGCCAACCGAGCCGTAGTTGGAGGCGAATGGATCAGCCCCCCAGAGCGATCCGTACTTGCGGTCGGACGGATCGAGCGACAGATCGAAGCAGCGCAAGTCGGCATCGGTGCGCCAGACGGTGAAGAGCTGGGTATGGGCAGCGCGCCGGCGGATGGCATCGCTGACAGTACCGGGATTGCGCTTCACTTCGGCACGGGCGTCCATGCGCTCGGCAATCATCGTCCTGGCCAGTTCGTCAAGGCGCTGCACCCGTGCCATCTGCGCGGCGCGATAGCGCACGACGAAGTCAGCGCGATAACTGGATGGTTCGGGGGCCGGCGCGAAGCCATTGGCTGCGGAGAATGCATCGAGCGTCGCGTCGACCGACAGCGGGTCGCGCTCGTCGGCCACCGCAGGATCGATGCAGCCCTGCAACAGCACGCCTTGGCCGGGATGCGGCGCGACAAACACGACGCCGTCCACCGCCGGCAGCAGCGCCGACGCAAGATTGGTGGCACGGCCGCCGGGCGTCCGGCCGATGCGCGCTTCGGACGCGGCATTCGATTGCTGGACGTACAGGGCATACAAGCCGCTGCCTCCGGAATTGCCCAGCAGCACGATGCGGCGAAAGCCCGCCTCGCGCAGATAGCGCACACCGGCCGCCACGTCGTACAGGGCAAATTCATGCTCCAGGCGCTGATCGTTGCCGACGGAACGCGGGGACTGCGACCACGCCGCATAACCTGCTTCGATGATGTCGGGAATCAGGTAGTGGCAAGCCATGAACTCGCGTGGATGCATGATGCAAACCACGGTATCCGGCTGGCCGGCGGCATAAAGCGATCCACTCGTGACCGCACCATCCTCCGTGCGCAGCACTACGTTACGCGTCACGGTGCCGGGAGGCACGTCACGCGGATTCCAGTCCGTGTTGAGAAAGCCCGCAACAGGACCTGAAGGCGCGGGCGAAGCGCTGGGGGGCGTCTTGATTGTCATCGTCACTCACTCCGTTTTTTACAGAATAGTTTATTTTTTGACGTATGCGTAAATTTTTTTGCGGATGTGTCGCAGGCTGCGTGACGTTACGTATTGATCACATATCAGCAACAGCGGAGTTACCAGGGCGCCTGGCAAAGCTGGCGTTCTGTCGACTTTTTGTTTATGGTGATGAGCCTCTCGACGCCTGCGTCGAAAATCCGAATGACAGCCCATGGCAAAGACACAGACGAAGAGCGATGCGCTGCGGGATTCGATCCTGGAAGTGGCGACCCGCCTGTTCATCGAGCGCGGTTTCGACGGCACCGGACTGAACGACATCGCCGACGCCGTGGGATTGAGCCGCCCGGCCCTGTACTACTACTTCAAGAGCAAGGAAGCGATTCTTGAGGAACTGACCACCGCGGTGACGCGCACCGCCGCCGAACTGGCTACCGAGGCAATCCCCGAAGAGATGCGCACGCCTTCCGGCATCCTGCGCCACCTGGTGATGCGTCACGCGATGCTGATCCTGTCCCACCCGTTGCAGTTCAGGGTAGTGGAGCGCAATGAGAACAACCTGCCGCCGGAGCAGCGCAAACTGGCCGAGCAGTCGCGGCGCGCCGTGCTCGCTCAGTTCCGGCAGGCCATCGAATCCGGTATTGACCAGGGGAAGTTCCGCGTCATGGATGCCAAGGTCGCCGCATTCTCGATCATCGGCATGTGCAACTGGACCGCGTGGTGGTTCAATCCGACCGGGCCGGTTTCCATGGACGAAGTGGCCCGCCAGATTGCCGACATGGCATTGGGTTCCGTGGAACTCCCATCGAGCCGCAAGCTCGAACGAGCTGGGCCGGCTGCCATACTCCAACTCTTGCGCGACGACCTGACACTGCTGGAGCGCAGCCTGCACTCGCCGGCAGCGGACAAGACAGTCCCATAGGAGGAGGGGCGACGGGCCGGATGAAGATCTGCAGCCGCTTTCCGGCACCCGCGTTCATTTGCGTGCGCGCGGTGCTGAGGTGAAGGCTTCGTCGAGCTGTTCCCACGGCATGGCCGTGGGAGAACAGAAGACTATTCGCCGATTTTCGAGGGAAGCCCGATTGTCCAATGGCCCGGCCAGTAGGGGACGATCGCAATCGCCCCGGCAAGCGCTGCAAAGTCAGGGGCCTTCTACGGACAATCGCAAGAGGCAAGCAACCCGGCGGCGTGCGCAGTCCTACGTGCCCTCCGACAACAACCCGGTCCTGAACACCGTCGACCGGATCAGCCACGCGCCATTGACCCGCACATACTCATCCGCATAGCGCCCCGTCAGGAACGTACGCGAGCCATTGGCATCATCCAGCGCCAGGTACGCCAGATCCCAGCTGCCCTGCGCCGACTCCCCATCCAGCACCCGGATATCCGCCTGCCCCGCAAAATGCATCTCGCGCAGCGTAGGCCGACAAGCCAGCTCCGCAAAGCACTGCACCAGCGCATCACGCCCAGGAAAGCTGCCGATGCGGTCATAGTGGATATGCGCGTGGTCCGGCACGAAGCAGGCCCGCATGGCTTCGGGATCCTTGTCATCGCACGCCCGCAGGTAGCGCAGCTTGAGCGCACGGATCGCATCGGCTGCTTCCAGGCGCGCCAGGCGGTCAGCAATGCCGGCAATGTCGGTCATGTTCGATCCCCGTTGGTCAGGCTTCACGCAGCTGGTACTTCAGCACCTTGCCCGCCGCGCTCACCGGCAGCGACGTCACGAACTGCACGTCGCGCGGCACCTTGTAGTTGGCCATCTGCCGGCGCGCCCAGGCGATCAGGGTTTCCGCATCCAGCCGCGCGCCATGGCGCAGTACCACATAGGCGCGCCCGACCTCGCCCAGCCGCTCGTGTGGCATGCCCACCACCGCCACCTGGGCCACGGCCGGGTGGGCGGTCAGCAGCTTCTCGACCTCCGCCGGATAGCAATTGAATCCGCCGACGATGAACATGTCCTTGATGCGGTCCGTAATGCGCAGGTAGCCGCGCGCATCGAGTGTGCCGACATCGCCGGTATGCAGCCAGCCGTCTGCGTCGATGGCTTCCGCCGTCGCCTCCGGCAACCCAAAGTAGCCTTGCATCACGTTGTAGCCGCGCACCAGCACCTCGCCCGGCTCGCCGGTCGCGACCGGCCTCCCCTGCGCATCGACGCAGCGCAGCTCGACCCCCGGCATGGCGCGGCCGGAGGTGCCCGCCACCGTGTCGGCATCGTCCCCGGCTCGGGTCAGCGTGGCAAAGCCGCACGATTCGGTCAGGCCATAGCCGGTAATCACGGTGTCGAAGCCCAGCTCATCGCGCATGCGTTCGATCAGCGCAGGCGCGATGGCCGAGGCGCCGGTCACCGCAACCCGCAGCGATGACAGGTCGAACTCGCGCAGCCGTGGCGCGTTGAGCAGCGTCTGGTAGAGCGTCGGCGGCCCCGGCAGCACCGTGATGCGTTCGTTCTCCACGCGCGTCATCACGGCCTCGGCGTCGAACACCAGGTGCGGCAACACCGTGGCTCCGCGCGACAGCGCGGCAAGCCATCCCGCCTTGTAGCCGAAGGTATGGAAGAAGGGGTTGACGATCAGGTAGCGGTCACCGGCGCGCACGCCCGTGATTGCGGCCCAGCCGTCGATGGCACGCAGGTTCTGCGCGTGCGCGGTCATCACGCCCTTGGGGCGCCCGGTGGTGCCCGAGGTGAACATGATGTCCATCGGCGTGTCGCCGCGCACCTCGGCCTCGCGCTGCCCGAACGCCGCCATGTCCGCCTGCCGCGCCAGTTCAAGGAAGCCATCCCACGCCAGCTCGCCGTCGGCCAGCGCCCTGCCCTGCCCCGGCCGCAGGATCACCAGCCGCTCCAGCGTGGCGGGTCGATGCGGCGCCAGCATCTGCGGATAGCTCTCGCCGAGGAAGTCGTCGACGCAGAACAGCAGCCGCGCGCCGCTGTCGGCCAGCACGGCGCCGGCTTCGGCGCCCTTCATGCGCGTATTGAGCGGCACCAGCGCGGCGCCCACGCTGTGCGTGGCCAGCGCCGCGATGATCCACTCGGAGAAGTTCGGCGCCCATACCGCAACGCGGTCGCCCGGCTGCACGCCGAGCGCCATCAGCGCGCGGCCCGCCTGGACCCGGCAGGCATCCAGCCCGGCATAGCTCAGGCGCAGCCCGTCTTCCTGGATGGCGATGCGCTCGCCGTGGCGCAGCGCCGCGCCCCGCACCAGCTCGGGAATGGTCGCGGCGATATCCTCTTGGTTGGCGGTCTCCTGGGCGTCCTGGGCATCCTGGCCGGCCAGCACCGCAATGTCGTCGATGGTGTCAGATGGGGTCATGTCAATCCGGGAACTTCAGGTGGAGTTCGTCGCTCGCGGGGCGGGCCTGGCAGGCCAGCGTCCAGCCCGCATCCAGGTCGGCGCGGTCGAGCACATGGTTTTCGCCGAGCGTCACGTCGCCCTGCGTCACCTGGCACATGCAGGCGCCGCACAGACCCGCACGGCAGGAGCTTGGGGCGGCCACGCCGGCGCGCTGCAGCGCATCCAGCACCGTCTCGTCGGGCGCGACGTTGAGCTGGTGGCTTGCGCCGTCGAGCTGCACGGTCAGCGCCGCGCCGCGCATGGCTGCGGGTTCGACCGGGACCGGCGCTGCAGGCGCTGCAGGCGGCTGGGCCGCCGGTACATCCCGCAGCGACACGAAGCGCTCCACATGCAGCTTGCCGCGCGGCACGCCCAGCTGCTGCAGCGCCGCCTGCGCGGCGTCCATGAACGGGCCTGGCCCGCAGACAAAGCACTCGGCCAGGCTCCACGGCCGCACCAGTTCCTCGATCTGGCGCTGCGCCGGCGGCCCCTGCACGCTGTCCAGCCAATGGATCACGCGCAGCCGGCCCGGGTGCCTGTTCGCCAGTTCGCCGAGCGCCTCGCGGAAGATGACGGAGCGCTCGTCGCGGTTAGCATAGACCAGCGTCACCGCGCCGCGCCCGTGGCGCAACGCTGCCTTGGCGATCGACAGCACCGGTGTGATGCCGCTGCCGCCGGCCAGCAGCAGGAAATCGCCGTGCAGCGTGGGCGGGGTGAACACGCCGGCCGGCGGCATCACC
This sequence comes from Cupriavidus consociatus, assembly GCF_017814975.1. Taxonomy (GTDB): domain Bacteria; phylum Pseudomonadota; class Gammaproteobacteria; order Burkholderiales; family Burkholderiaceae; genus Cupriavidus; species Cupriavidus consociatus. The sequence continues at coordinate 88,687 of NZ_JAGIQA010000011.1, read as the reverse complement.
TCGACCGTATCGCCCGCGCCAAGGTGGTCGCAGATCCAGTTGGAGACGCGCCCGCTTTGCACCCGCTTGATCGTCACGCGCAAGGCGTTGTCGACCTCGGGCGTGCTCGACAGCGAATAGCAGCGCTGCAGCGGCACGCCGTCGATGGGCACGCGCAGCGTCAGGAACTGGCCGGGACGGTAGGCAAAGGCATCGCGCAAGCCGTCAGGCAGCGCGAAGACCAGCGAATGCGCCTGCTCCGTTTCCGTGATGACTTCGGCGATCTGCAGCCGATGGAATTGCACTGGCGCCATGATTTCCTTCTCTCGCCTGGGCTGGCGTCAGGCCACGCCCATGATGGTCTGCGCGTTATCGATGCGCAGTTCCGTGCCGTTGATGAAGCGCGATTCGTCCGACGCCAGGAACAGCACCAGGTTGGCCACGTCGCGCGGATGGCACATGCGCTGCATCGGCTCGGCACCGCCTACCTCCTCCGGCAGGGCCGCTGCGCCGCCCGGCAGGAAAGCCGCGGTCATCGGCGTGAGGATGCCGTCGGGATGGATCGAGTTGCAGCGGATGCGGTAGCCGCTCTGCTTGCAATGGCCCGCGACGGCGCGCGTCAGCGCCGTCGCCGCGCCCTTGCTGGCGCTGTAGGCGCAGAACGCGCCCATGCCGCCCAATGCCGCCACCGACGACATATTGACGATGCTGCCGCCGCCCGCCTTCATCGCGGCCACGCCGTACTTGCAGCCGAGGAAGTAGCCGTCGGCGTTGATGCGCATCACGCGCTGCCATTGCTCCAGCGTGGCATCCTCGACCGATCCCAGCATCAGGACGGCGGCGTTGTTGACCAGCACATTGGGCGTGCCGAAGCGCTGTTCGGTGCGTGCCATCACCTGCTGCCAGCTGGCTTCGCTGGCAATGTCGTGCGGCACGAACAGCGCGGTCTCGCCGATCTCTCGCGCCAGCGCGTGGCCCGCTTCCTCGTTCAGGTCGGTCAACACCACGCGTGCACCTTCGCGGGCCAGCAGCAGTGCGTCTTCCTTGCCGACGCCGCTGGCGGCCCCGGTGACGATCGCGATCTTGCCTTCAGTACGTCGGCTCATGGGAAATCTCCTCGTTGGTGTGTGCCTGCCGCTCGCCGGCAGGCTGTTGTGTCAGGTGGCGGCCCGCATTGCGCCCCGACCAGATGCAGTCGGCAAGCGACAGGCCGCTTACGTAATGGTTGGAGGCGATGCCCACCGCGGTCCGGCCCACGGCGTAGAGGCCCGGGATGGGGACACCTTCGGGCGCGCCATCGGCGGCAGCCAGAACGCGGCCGCTGGACTCTTCCACCGACAGCCCGCCGAGCGTGATCGCCGGACAGGGAAAGACGCGGGAGTTCGCCGAGATATCGAGCGCGAGCCATGGCCCGGTCTCCAGCGAGGCGCACATCGGCGCGGACTTGCCGGCCGGGTCGGGAATCTCTCCGCGGGCAGCGGCGCTGTAGGCGTCGATGGTGGCGCGCAGTGCGTCGCGCGGCATGCCCAGCTTGCCGGCCAGGGCCTCGATGCTGGACGCGCGCGTGGCGCCCGCGAGCAACAGCATTGCCGCGGGCAAAGCCTGGAAAGCCCACAGGCGGCCGCCCAGGCATTCACGCAGTGCGGCGCGCGCCAGCGCGCGGTTCAGGATCAGCCAGGCGCGCCCGCCATGCCGTTCGCAGATGGCGTGGCCCAGCGTCGCGCCATAGGTTTCCTCGTTGCCGATGCGCGCGCCCCGTCCGTCGACCACGCAGCCGCGCCCCCAGTCGAATGGCGGATTGATAAAGCGCCAGGCCGACACGCGCTCCAGGTGCCGCGCGGCCGCACCCGCCGATTCGCCGAGCCGGATGCCGCTGCCATCGCACCCGGCTGTGCCAAGGCGCCAGTTCTGCAGGTACTTGCCGGCGTGGCGCGCCACCATGGCGCGGTTGAAGATAAAACCACCGGTTGCCAGCACGACGGCGCGGGTACGCACTGCCACGGGTCGCGCATGGCGCAGTTCCAGTTGCAGCACGCGCTGGCGCAACCGGTCGGCAACGCCAGGCATGGCGTTGTGCAGGCGCTCGGCCAGCCGTGCCAGGCGGGTGTGGCGCTTCTGCTGGCGTCCCGGGGGCACCTGCCACAGTTCGACGCCGATGACAGCGCCGTCCTTGTCGACAATCAGCCGGCGCGCCGCGCTCTGGCGCATGACCGTGACTTCCGCGCGGGCCTCCACGGCGCCGCGCAGCACGCCGTACAGCGTGCTGCCGGACATGCCGGGACCTTTCACGCGATGCCCGCGCGGCGCTGGCGCGGCGTGCTGCGCGTACGCGGGCACGGCTTCGTTGCCGGAGTAGTAGAGGTAATACGGCTGCGCCGGATACGACGTCTTGCGTGGCGGCACGGTGGCGGCAAAGCGCACGCCCACGCCTTCCAGCCAGGCGAGCATGTCGCGGCTGCGCTCGCAGAAGGACTGCAGCGTGGCCTCGCTGACGACGCCGCCTGTCTCCTGGCGCAGGTAATCCGCCATCGCCTGCGGCGTATCGGCATAGCCCGCGGCGGCCTGGTAGGACGTGCCGCCGCCGGCATACACCACCCCGCCGCTCTTCGCGCTGGCGCCGCCGCCTTCGAAGCGCTCGGCGACGATCACGCGCGCGCCGCCTTGCGCCGCTTCCAGCGCCGCGCAGGCACCCGCGGCGCCGAGGCCGACCACCACGGCATCGCACGCGGCCTGCCACGGATGCGCGTCGGGGTCATCGAGCCGCAGCGGTGCGTAGACCGGCGTGACGGAATCGGGATGCATGCTGGCGCCTCCTGGGCTCAGGCCGAACACAGCGCGCGCAGCGGCGCGGACGTCGTATAGGCGCCGTCGACATAGACCAGCGGCGACACCTCGCCCGCCAGCCGCACCTCGCGCAGCCGGCCGATGAAGACAGCGTGGGTTCCGTAATCAAAGCGGCCGTCCTGCCGGCAGACCAGGTTGGCCTGGGCGTTGCGCAGGCACGGCACGCCGAGCAGGTCGTCCTCCCACTCGCCGCTGGTGAAGCGTTCCTCGCCCTTGAGGCGGCCGCTGCAATCCACCGCGATGTCGCGATGGTCGGCGGCCAGCAGGTTGATGCAGAAGTCCGTGCCGGCATCGAGCGGCGGGTAGATCGACGAGTTGCGGTTGATGCAGATCAGCAGCGATGGCGGATCCGCCGACAGCGAGTCGACTGCCGTCACCGACATCGAATAGCGGCGCTCGCCATCGCGGCAGCTGATGACCGCCACCGAGCGCGCCATGCGGCGCATCGCCTTCAGCATGTCGTCGCGCAGCGCAGTGCTGGTTTCGGGATTGGCGCTCATAGGGCCTCCTGTACGGTTTGAGCGTGGGGCGCTGCGGCAGGCTGCCGCGCGTGCTGCGCGATCACGTCCGCAGCGATATAGCCGAAGGTCATCGCGGGCCCGAGCGTCGAGCCCGCGCCGGGATAGCTGGTGCCCATCATCGAGGCACTGGTATTGCCAATGGCGAACAGCCCGGCGATGGCGCTGCCGTCCTCGCGCAGCACGCGCGCGCTGGCGTCGGTCACCAGCCCGCCCTTGGTGCCGATATCGCCGGCATCGAGCCGCACGGCGTAGTACGGCGCCTTGCCGATCGGCGCCAGGCACGGGTTGGGGCGCACCGCAGGGTCGCTGTAGTAGGTATCGAACAGGTTGTCGCCCTTGCCGAATTCCTCGTCCACGCCCGTGGCGGCGTAGTGGTTCATGCGGGCGACGCTGTCGGCCAGCCCGTCGGCGTCCACGCCGATCCGCTGCGCCAGCTGCGCGAGCGTGTCGGCGCGCACCAGGATGCCGGACAGGCCGGCCGGAATGCTGCGGTCCGGCATCACCGAGCCAGGCAGGATCGGCCCGCACGGGTACTTGTGACGGAAGGTAGCGTCGAACACCATCCACGCCGGCACGCTGCAGCCGGTCTTGTCGTGGTCGCGGTACATCGCCGGCACGAACTCGGAATACGGCGCGGCCTCGTTGACGAAGCGCCGGCCCTGCCCGTTCACCACCAGGCAGCCTGGCATGGCGCGCTCGATGAACAGCGCGCGCTGCTTTTCCTCGCCCTGCACCTGCACCGTGGGCGCGCCCCATACATGCGACATCAGGGCGACGCCGGCGCCGGCGGCCTGCCCGGCGCGGATCGCGTCGCCAGTGTTGTTGGGCGGCGTCGCGCTCCAGCCGGCCTGCGTCGGCTGCGGCAGGTATTGCTCGCGCATGGCCTGGCTGCGCTCGAAGCCGCCCGCGGCCAGGATCACGCCTTGCAGGGCGCGAATCTCCACAGCCTGCCCCGCCTGCACGGCATGCACGCCGCGCACTGCGCCGTCTTCGACAATCAGGTCCTGCAGCGAGGTCTCCAGCCACAGCGGGATCGCGCGGTCCATCATCGCCCGGCGCAGGCCACCGGCCAGGCTGTTGCCGAGCGTGAGGCGGCGGTCGCGCCGGGTCTTGCGGCGCCAGCCGATGTCGAGCCAGTAGCGGGCGAACTGGCGCACCGCCAGTCCGAACCAGCCGGGCGAGCGGCACAGCAGCGTGTGTGCCTCGGCGGAGGTCACGGCGACTCGGCCGCTCACCAGCGTGCCGGGTGACGGCGGACGGAGCCGGTCGAATTCCTCGCGCAGGCGCGCGCCGTCGAACGGCATCGGGTCGAGCGCACGGTAGCCGGGCATCGCGCCGGGCAGCTTCTGGAAGTAGTCGGCGTAGCGCGGCAGCGTGTAGTAATGCACGCCGGCCTGCTGCTCCAGGTATTGCAGCATGCGCGGCGCCTGCTCCAGGTAGGCAAGGATGCGCTGCGGGTCGCTGTGTTCGCCGGTGCAGGCGAGCACGTATTCCAGCGCTTTGGCATGGTTGTCCTGCCCGCCCGCCGGCGCGATATGGTGGTTGAGCGGAATCCAGATGCCGCCGCCGGATACCGCCGAGGTGCCGCCGTACTGGCTGCTCTTCTCCAGCACCACCACCGACAGGCCCCGGTCGGCGGCGCGGCAGGCGGCCAGCATGCCCCCGGCGCCCGAGCCGACCACCACCACGTCGAATTCCCTGGCCTGCATGCGCGCTGTGCTCTGGGTCATGATGGATTCCCTTGCCGGTGCGCGGCTTCAGATGAAGAAGTCGGTGTTGGCGCGCCCCATCATCACGCCACCCAGGTTCTGGCCGAAGCGGTCCAGGTTGTTGGCGTAATGGGCCCGTGCCGCGTGCAGGTCGAGGAAGCGGCGCACCATCGGGTTGGTGCGGTAGATGCCGTTGCCACCGGCATAGCGCAGCAGGCTGTTGGCCAGCTGCGCGCAGCGCTCGGCCACCTGCGACGACTGGTAGCGGAAATGCAGGCGGCGCGGCGTCTGTACCTGGCCGCCTTCGCGCGCAACCGCCAGCAGTTCGTCGAAGTTGCGTTCCAGGACAGTGCGCATCTCGTCGATCGCCACCTGCGCATTGGCGCAGGCCATCTGCGCGCCACCGTCCTCGGCAGTCTTGCTGCCGCCATTGCTGCTGACGCGGCCGTCGGCGTAGGCGACGAAGTCGTCGAGGGTGCCTTCCAGCGCGCCGATGCACGCGGTGCACACGGCACGCACGAAGATCTGCGCGAACGGCAGGCGGTACAGCGGCACGTCGTTGACGGCAAGGCCCGGGCTGGTGCCCATGGCGCCATCGACGGCGCGATGGGTGCGGTAGTCGGGGACGAACACGTCATCGACGACGATATCGTGGCTGCCGGTGGCGCGCAGGCCCAGCACGTCCCAGTTGCGCACGATTTTGTAGTCGGAGCGCGGCAGCAGGAAGGTGCGGTAGTCGTAGGCGCCGCCAGGTTCGGACGGAGGCACCAGCCCCCCCAGGAAGATCCAGTCGCACAGTTCGCTGCCGCTGGAGAACTTCCAGTGGCCGGAGAAGCGGTAGCCGCCTTCGACCGGAGTGACCTTGCCGACCGGCATGTAGGTCGAGGCGATCAGCGTGCCGGGGTCATTGCCCCAGACTTCCTTTTGTGCGCGTTCGTCGAACAGGGCAAGCTGCCAGTTGTGCACGCCGACCACGCCGTAGACCCATGCCGTGGACATGCAGCCTTTGGCCAGCGCCATCTGGATGCGGAAGAAGGTCTGGGGGTCGAGTTCATAGCCGCCGTAGCGGCGCGGCTGCAGCACCTTGAAGAAGCCGGCGGCCTGCATCTCGGCAATGGTTGCGGCGGGGATGCGCGCTTCGGACTCTGCCTGCGCGGCGCGTTCCGCCAGCACAGGGATCATCTGCTCGGCGCGCGCAACCAGGCGTGCGGCCAGTTCCTTGGGGTTGTTGTCGTGAGGCACCGCGGTCTCCTTGTCGCTTTGTCTTGTGGCTGGCGTTGATGTTTGCATTGGGCGGGCGGGGTGCCATCGTCTGATGGGACTAGCTGTTTCGCGCTTTGGCGTGCGGCACTTCGTGGATGCGCCGGCCCTCTCCCCCGGCCCCTCTCCCGCGGGCGGGAGAGGGGAGCAAGGCAGCTGCGTGACCTGCTGCAGGCCTTTCGATTGCCGCTTGTGTGCTCCCTCTCCCGCTTGCGGGAGAGGGCCGGGGTGAGGGGCAGCGTGTCTGACGAAGTCAGGCCTGCGGTATGCCACCGCCCGCCCTCACCCCCAGCCCCTCTCCCGCAAGCGGGAGAGGGGAGCAAACCGGCCGCGGCTTGATCTGATGCAGGTCTCGCAACTTCTTCTTGTGTGCTCCCTCTCCCGCTTGCGGGAGAGGGCCGGGGTGAGGGCCAGCGTGTCTGACAAAGTCAGGCCTGCGGTATGCCACCGCCTGTCCTCACCCCCAGCCCCTCTCCCGCAAGCGGGAGAGGGGAGCAAACCGGCAGGCATCAAACGCTCTCGCAATCACGCCAGCGCGCGCAGCTTCCTGCCCTGCTTGCGGAAATGCGGGATCACGTGCTCGCCGATATTGCGGATGGTCTCGAGCTGCGCCCATTGCGGCACCGTGCCCATCTGGCAGATGAACAGGATTTCATCGGCGCCGGCATCGATCAGGCGCTGCACGTAGCCGATGCAATCCTCCACCGTGCCGTAGGCGTGGTTCGGGTTCAGCATCATCATCGACGGATCGCTGAAGTCCACCGAGACCTTCTCGGAAGCGAACTTCGTATTGATGACGGCCTTGCCCTGCGCGTCCGTCGCGGTGACATGCTCGTCGTCCCACGCAGCCGGATCGGGGCGCTCGCCGCCGGCATACCAGTAGGACAGCGACTCCATGAAATACCGCTGGCCCTTGATGCCGATCTTGCGCGCGGCCAGGCCATCGTCCAGCACGATGGTCGGGCACAGCGCCGCCAGGTGCTGGTGCGGGCGGAAGCCCACCTGGTCCTCGGCCTTGCGGCTTTCCCACGCGGTGCGATAGATCTCGTTCTTCCTGGCCACATCCTCGGGGCCGCCGAAGCCGAGCACCAGCGCACCCATGCCGCGCGCGCCGGCGCGCTGCAGCGTATCGGCATTGGTGCAGGCCAGGTACATCAGCGGATGCGGGTCCTGGCGCGGCTTGGGGTGGATCGGGCGGCGCGGGATCTTGATGAACTCGCCGTCGTGCTCGATCTCGTCCTGCGTCATGATCTTCGGGATCAGGTACATCGACTCGTCGATCATCGGGTGCAGGCTGTTCAGGTCGTAGCCAAACGTACCCGCTTCCTGCTGCGTGCCGCCCTTGCCCACGCCGAAGTGCACGCGGCCGCCGGACAGGATGTCGAGCGTGGCGATGCGCTCGGCCACCTTGACCGGATGGTTCATCGCCGGCGGCAGGCACACCACGCCGTGGCCGATGCCGATGCGCTGCGTGCGCCCCGCGACAAAGGCGAGGAACGTCTCCGGCGCGCTCATGTGCGCGTAGTTGGTCAGCGCGGTGTGCTCGACCGCCCAGACCACGTCGAAGCCCATGTCCTCGGCCAGCACCACCTGTTCCATGATTTCATCGAACACCTTGTGGTCGCCGGCGCGCGAGGCATCGACGGTCTGTGCTTCATAGATCAGCGAAAAACGCATTGCAGTCCCCTTCCCTGGCATTGATGGTTCAGGACCGCTGCCGGGACGCCGCCGGTTGCCGCGCCTCGGGCCGGAAGCGGCCTGTGTGAAACGCAGTGTGGGCGGCGCAAGGCGTTGCAACATCGTCTGATTGGATTATGAGCAGTGCATGGCCCATCCCTATCATGGGTCGCGGGCAACGATGCCCGCTGTTGACCTTCGAAAGGACCAGGATCTATGCAATCCAGACTGCTGCTTTATCCCGTCGCGGACATCGACACCGCGCTGCCGTTTTTCACGGAAGGACTCGGGCTCGCCGTGAAGTTTCGCGACGGCGAACGCTATTGCGCGCTGGACGCGGGCGCGCTGACGCTGGCGCTGGTGGCCGGCGAGGAACGGCTGGTTGGCCAGCCCGCGCTCGCGTTCATGGTGGATGAGGGGGAAGAGATCGCCGCGGCGATTGCGCGGCTGGTGGAGGTGGGGGCCAGCGTGACGCTGCCCGCGGCGCAGGGGCCGCATGAGACCCGCGCGGTACTGCAGACCCCGCAGGGCTTTGCGCTGGTGCTCAGCGCAAGGCCCTGACGCCTTGCCTCAGCCCAGAGAAATCACGCTGCTCAGCAGCATGCGCACCAGCGTGGCCTGACGGGTCACGCCGGTCTTGGAGAAGATGGCGCGCAGGTGTGCGCGCGCCGTGTTCTTGCTGATGCCGAGCTCCTCGGCGGCTTCGTCGAGCGTGAGGCCATTGGCGAGCTGCAGCGCCAGCTGCGTTTCCGCCGGCGTGAAGTCGAACAGCTGCCGCACCACATCATGCGAGGCCTGCGAGCGCCGCTCCGGATCGCGGATGAAGACCACGCAGGCCGGGCGCTTGCGGTTGTCCTCCGACCACTCGCTGAGCGGGATGGTGCGGATCAGCACGCCCAGCCTGGCGCTGCCGGACGGACGTGTGATCGACATCGCCTCCATCACCGCCGGGGCGGTGCCCAGGTGCCCCATCATCGCCTGGCGCAGCAGGCGCTGGAACTTGCGGTTCTCCTGGCCGTACTCGACGTCCAGTCCGCCCTTGGCGATGCGGATGCCGTCCTTGGCGCCCAAAATCTCGTCGGCCGCGGCGTTGGTCTTGATGATGGCGCCGGTCTCGTCCAGGATCACCATGCCGACCAGCATGCGGTCGATCGCGCTGGCATAGACGGTGCGTTCCGACTCCACCACGTCAAGGCGCGAGTGCAGGTCCACCGCGCGCTTCAGGTGCGGCAGCAGCGCGGTGCACAGCGCCTTGTCCGCGGCCGAGAAATCGCGGCTTTCATGCTTGCGGCAGACACGGAAGCGGCATTCCACGCCGTCGTCGGTGCGCAGGTCGGCGCCCAGGATGTAGCGGATGCCGACGTCCTTGAGGAACTGCAGGTAGATCTCGCTCTGGCACCAGACGCCACGCCCGAGATGCTCGTCGATGGTCACCACGCGGTCCGACGGCAGGCCGATGAAGGGATCGAGCGCGTAGTAGTAGTTGTTGTAGGAGGTTTCTCCCGGCAGGGTCGAACCGCCATGCTCCGAGGCATTGATCATGAGCCCGCGCCGGTCCGTGGCCGGCGAGCGCAGGATCAGCGTGACGTAGTTGGCATCGAGCTGCCTGCGGATCTGCTCCAGCGCCTTGCCCCACGGCACCTGTTCCATCGGTCCCTGGTAGATATTGCCCAGCAGCGCGCTGAAGTCAGACAGCGACACCGTCGTCTGCGCGAACAGGTGTGCGGCTGCCTGGTTGTGGCTCACCTCCATCAGCATTTCCTCTGTCTCCATTGTGGCGTGCGCAGCGCGCCGGACGTGCCGGGCGGCTGGCCTTCCTGCGGGCTCTGTGGCCCGTCATTTGTGCCCCGATTATAGGGACGGCGAAGGGGTCGCGGCTTGCCCCCTGCCTTCATGGTTTGCCCTAGTCCAGACCGGCATGGCACGCACGCCGGACTAGTCCCGAGGGACAGGCCAATCCTCACGCGCCGGCGGCGCAAACACATACTCCAAACAGACTAAGGACCAACCCATGGCCGTCGGTCCGCGGGCAAACCCCTAGACGCCATATCACGCCATATCACGCCATATCACCCCATGTGACGCCGTATGCGCCACGTGTCGCCGCCCTACCCAAACAGACGATGCCGCGCCGCCGCGGCGCCGCTACAAGTCAGCCATGGGCGGCGATCCCCGCGGCCCGTCATTCCCCATTTTTTCCAAGGAGAACCACGACCATGGCGGCAAACCCGCGGCGGCAGGCCGCAGTGATCACCGGCGCGGGCAGCGGCATCGGCCGCGCGCTGGCCCAAGCATTGGCGGCGCAGGGCTATGCGCTGGCACTGGCGGATATCGACGCCGACGCGCTGGAAGCGACGCGCGCGGCGCTTGCCGGCCAGGGCGCGATCGCGATTGCGGTCCCGACCGACGTCTCCGACCTGCGGCAGATGGAACACCTGTGCGCGGAAGCCTTCCTGCGCCTGGGCCGTGTCGACCTGCTGGTCAACAACGCCGGCGTGCTGGCCACCGGCCGCTGCTGGGAACTGGCTCCGGAGGTATTCGAGCGTGTGCTGCGCATCAACCTGTGGAGCGTGCTGCACGCGCTGCGCTGCTTCGTGCCGCGCATGGCGGCGCAGGGTTCGGGCCATATCGTCAACGTGGCATCGATGGCGGGCCTCGCGGTCGGGCCCTGGCTGGCGCCCTACACGCTGTCCAAGCAGGGCGTCGTAGCGCTCAGCGAAGGCCTGGCGCTGGAACTGCAGGCGGCCGGCCTGCCGATCCGGGTGTCGGTGGCCTGCCCCGGGCCGGTCGCCACCGGCATCGCCGCGGACCTGGACGGCGCCGGGCCGCAGGAGGTGAACCAGATGAACGGCGCGCTGCGCAGCGGCATTGCCGCCGGCATGACGCCGGACGAGGTCGCGCGCGTGATCCTCGACGACGTGTCGGCCGGCCGCTTCTGGATCCTGCCGCACGAGCAGGCGGCGCATGCGGCGCTGGCGCGCGCGCAAGGCATTGCCGCCGGCAGCCAGCCGGCGTTCGCGCTATGAACTTCAATCCTCAACGGCAACCGGGAGACACCATGCCGCTCGACCCCCAGGCCCGCGCCATGCTTGATGCCATGGCCGCCATGCCCAGCCCCGACTTCTCCACGCTGCGCGCCGCCGATTACCGCGCCGCGCTGGCGGCCATGCCGGGATTCGCGCCCGGCGATGCCATTTCCGCGCAGCACGACCTGACCATGGACGGTGCGGCCGGCCCGCTGCGCGCGCGCCTGTACCGGCCGGACGACAGCGCCGCGTTGCCGCTCGTGATCTATTTCCACGGCGGCGGCTTTGTGCTGTGCGGCCTCGATTCGCACGACAACATCTGCCGCAGCCTGGCGCACCGCAGCGGCGCGCTGGTGCTGTCGGTCGACTACCGGCTCGCGCCGGAAGCGCGCTTCCCGGCCGCCGCGGTCGATGCCGTCGCGGCGGTGCGATGGGCCGCCGCGCATGCGGCGCAACTGGGTGCGGATCCGACGCGGATCGCCGTGGCAGGCGACAGCGCCGGCGGCAACCTCGCCGCCGTGGCTTGCCAGCAGTTGCGCGGCAGCGGCATCGCCCTGCGGCACCAGCTGCTGCTCTACCCCTACCTGGACTGCACCGATGCCGCGACCGGCAGCGCCAGCTACCGCGAATGCGCAACCGGCTACTTCCTGAGCGCGGCGGAACTGGACTGGTATCGCGCCCAGTACCTTGCCAATCCCGCCGATGCCGCCGACGTGCGTGCCAGCCCGCTGCGCCAGCGCGATCTGCATGGCCTGCCATCCGCCACCATCATCACCGCCGAGTTCGACCCGCTGCGCGACCAGGGCGAAGCCTACGGCGAAGCGCTGCAGCGCGCGGGCAACAGCGCCACCGTGCGCCGCTGGCCGGGGCAGCTCCACGGCTTCGCCAGCATGCAGGGCATGATCGATGCGGCCAGCCATGCGCTGGATGCGGCCGCGGCGGCGCTGGTCCAGGCGTTCGGCGGTAGCCGCCAGGAGGCCGCATGAACGCGACGCAAGTCCTGCCGCCGATGGCCGACGTGCTCCCCGCACTGGCCGCTGGCGAGCGCGTGGTGGTGATCGAAGACGATACCGCCGAGGCCACCGGCTGCGTGCTGGTGGCCGCCGAACGCACCACCGAGGCCGATGTCAACTTCATGGCCGCCGAGGCGCGCGGCCTGGTCTGCCTGGCCATCACCGAGGCGCGCCGTGACCGGCTGCAGTTGCCGCCGATGGCCGCCAGCCAGCGCCAGCGCGAGCGCTATACGGTGTCGATCGAAGCCGCCACCGGGGTCAGCACCGGCATTTCCGCCGCGGACCGGGCGCTGACGCTGCGCGTGGCGGCAGCCGCGCGCGCGCAGCCTGCCGACCTGGTCCAGCCCGGGCACATCTTTCCGGTGGTCGCGCAGGCCGACGGCGTGCTGCGCCGCGCCGGCTTTGCCGAGGCTTGCTCCGACCTGCCGCGGCTGGCCGGACGGGTCGCCGCCGGCGCCTACGCGATGCTCCTTGATGACGACGGTGACCTGCTGCGCGGCCCCGGCCTGCTCACCTTTGCGCAACGCCACGGAATACCGGCGGTTTCGATCAGCGGGCTGATCCACCACCGGCTGCTGACCGAAGGCGCGCTGCGCCGTACCCGCTCGACCGGGCTTGACACGCCGTTCGGGCGCTTCACCGTGCACGCCTACCATGACGCCCCTGCCGACGCGCTCCACCTGGCACTGGTGCTGGGCGAGCCCGATCCGTGCAAGCCGGTGCTGACGCGGGTGCAGGCGGTGGAGATGCAGCGCGACGTGCTGGCCTTCGGCACGCCGGCCCAGTCCACCTCCCAACCCGCCTGGAACCTGGAGCGCTCGCTCGCCCGCATCGGTGCCGAAGGCTGCGGCGTGCTGGTGCTGCTGGACGAGCGCGAATCGCCGCAGCAGCGGCTGGCCCGGCTGGCCGCGCCGCCTGCCGCCGCACCGGCGCCGGCCTTCGCGCAGCGCGCGCTGGGGGTCGGGGCGCAGATCCTGCGCGATGTGGGCGCGCACAAGCTGCGCCTGCTCAGCCATCCGGTGCCTTACCGCGCGGTCACCGGCTTCGACCTGGAGGTTACGGAGTTTGTCCCGCCGGGCCAGCCTGGGTGAGGGGCGCGCCGAAGCAGTCGGCAAAGCTGCGCGTGAAGCGCTCCACCTCGGCGTCGGGCAGGTGGTTGATGCCGCCGGCAAGGCGCCGGCCGCCGCCGGTCTCGAAGGCGCGGCAGAAGTCGGCCGCGCCGGTGATGCTGTGCGGCGGCACCCGCACGCTGACCGCAAAGCCGCCGCCAGACCTGGGCGACAGCAGGCCGATCGCATCGCCGGGACGCCCGCGCACCAGCTCGTTGGCCAGCACACCGATCGCGCGCCGTGCCCACGGTGCGTCGGGCAGCACCAGCAGCGCGGCGCCGGGGCCTTCGTGCACGGGCGACAGGCGGCGGGCCTGTGCCATGTCGTCCTCGTAGCCATCGCATAGCAGCGTGTAAGTGGCGCACTGCGCCGCGAAATCCAGCGGATCGGCGAACGGCAGCATGTGCTGCGCCAGTTCGGCGGGATCGCAATGCAGGTCCGCCACGCACTCGCCGTAAGCGTTGTAGTTCAGGCAGGTGCCGAGCCGTTCCAGCACCGCCGTCAGGCATGCATCCAGGCCCAGCTGCGCGGCCATCGTGCGCGCCACGTCGCCGAGGTTGTCGCCAAAGGCGGCGGTGACCGCCCAGCGCTGGTGGCGGCCGCCGAGGTGGCGGTCGACCAGGATGCTGGTGCAGACCTGCGCCGCCTCGTCGATATGCGCGCGCAGCCCGGCATGCGACGGCAGGTCGCCGGCGTGGTGGTGGTCGAAATAGTCCACTTGTGCACCGGCGCCGAGCAGTCGCAGCAGGCCGTCGCGATTCTGGTCCAGCGAGATGTCCAGCACCGTCACGGTATCGCCGGCGCAGGCGTCGATCCGCTCGAGCAGCCGGATATCGCGCTTGACACCGGTCACCAGCGTCGCATCGCCCGGATGCGCAAGGCGCAGCTGCTGCAAGGCGCACAGGCCGTCGGCGTCGCCGTTGAAGGCAAAGTAGCGGGTCATGGCAGTTGGTTCGGTGATCAGGGCATGAAGTCGCCACCGTTGGCATCCAGCGAAGCCCCGGTGATCGCACGGGCGTAGTCCGATACCAGGAACAGCGCCGCGCGCGCGCAGTCGTCGTCCGTCGGCATCCGGCCCAGCGCGATCTGCGCGGCCACCGGTGCGATGATAGCGTCCTCGCCGACCCCCTGCTCGGCCGCGGCGTGGCGCACATAGCCCTGCACCGGCGCGCCCCACATCCAGCCCATGAAGATGCTGTTGGCGCGGATGCCATGCGGCCCCAGCTCGCGCGCCAGGTACTTGACCGCCACCGCCAGCGCGCCCTTGGATGCCGCGTAGCCCGATTCGCCGGGCATCGGCTTGCGCGTGGCCTGGGTGTTGATCATCACAATGGCGCCACTGCCCTGCGGCTTCATCAGCGCGGCCACCTCCTGCGTCAGCGTCATGGTGCCGAAGACATTGGTGTCGAACACCTGGCGCCACACGTCCAGGTCGGCGGCTTCCACCGGCTCGGGGAAATTGCCGTGCTGGAAGGCGCTGTTGACCAGCGCGTCGATGCGGCCGAAGCGGCGCACGGTCTCGCTGGCCAGATGGCGGGACTGGGCGCGGTCGGTGATGTCGGTCACGACCTTGAGGACTTCGCAATCGGCGCCCAGTTCGTCGATGCGCGCCTGGGCTTCATCCAGTTTCGCGGCGGTACGGGCGGCAATGGCCACGGCGCGGGCACCTTCGCGCGCGGCCTCGACGGCCAGCTTGATGCCCAGCCCCGGGCCGATGCCGGATACGATGACGATCTTGTCTTTCAGCAGCATGTGGTTGTCTCCTCTTTCGGGGTCTTAAAAGGCCTGACAGAATGGCCGGCTGGTTGCTCCCCTCTCCCACGCCGGTGAGAGAGGGGTCGGGGGTGAGGGCGGGCGCCGCCACGAAGTGAAGGATCTCGCCGCTGCAAGCGCTGGCCCTCACCCCCAGCCCCTCTCCCGCAAGCGGGAGAGGGGCGTAAGCTGCCGCTCATTTGGTTGGCGTCTGGTTGCGGTTCAGGATATGCAGCGCGCGATAGCCGGCGAAATCGCGTTCCAGCTGGGCCTCGCTCAGCCCGAACTGCTCCGGCGTATAGGCATGCGCCGCGCGCTGGTTGCGCGGATTGCTTTCCATCCATGCCCACATGCCGGCGCGCACGGCCTCGGTCAGCGGCATGCCGGCGAAGCGATAGACCGCCTGCGCCACGCCGAAGGGATCGCGCACCGTGTCCTCGAAGCGCACGTCGAGGAAGCGGTCGGCGGGCATGGCGTCGCGCACGGCCATGGCGTGATCGGTGCCGCGCCGCATCTGTTCGCTCCATTGGCGGCCCACCGCGATCGGATCCGGCGTATCGGCGTACATCTTCCACAGCGTATGCGCCATGCTGGCCATCGACGGGATGGTCTGGACCGGGTCGCGGTGGGTCAGCACCACCTGCGCGCCGGGGAACACCCGGAACAGGACCTCCAGCGTATGCAGGTGCTGCGGGGTCTTCAGCACCCAGCGCTGCGCCGGCGCCGCCGGGGTCTCTGCGCGCTGGCGCTTCTGCCACTGCAGGAACTGCAGCATGGTCTTCAGGTACGCGTAGACCTCCGTGTGGTCCTGGCGCGCCAGCCAGCCGGTGTAGCCGGGCACGTTGGCATAGGAATCCATTGCGCACAGGAATGAATGCTCCATCAGCATGAATTCCTCGTCGGCGGCCATGGCGTCGAGCGGATGGATGGCGAGGATGTCCGGGATGAAGCGGATCATCTGCGCGACTTCGTCGCGCGCCAGTGCAATGCGCCGGCTGGCGTCGCGCGCGTCCTCCCCGGGCAGCGGCGCGGGATAGCGGGTTTCCCACCACGCCGCCGAGCAGAAGCGCGCGTCGGTGGCCAGCATGCGCTGCAGCAGCGTGGTGCCGGTGCGGGGCAGGCCGACGATGACCAGCGGGTCTTCCACGCGCTCCTGCAGGATCTCCGGATGGCGCCGGCAGTAGTCCTGGATCACCAGGCGGTTCACCAGTTGCGCCAGGAGCTTGCCTTCCAGCCGTTGCGCGCCTTGCGGCGACAGGCCGGCCTCGCGTGCGAGCGAATCGGACAGCACCTCCAGCGCCTCGCGGTAGTTGCCCGGACCGAAGTCGGCCAGGCCGCCGGCCTGCTCGCTCGCCCGCGCAAGCAGGTCCTCGTTGATGGCATTCATGCGTTGTTCTCCCTGAACTCTTCACTGAGCGATGCAAGCCTGACCACGCGTGTGCGCGGATGCGCCGGCTGGGCCGCGCCCACCCAGCGCCAGCACATGGTGCCGTTGCGATGGCCGGCGGTTTCCAGCCAGTTGGGCAGGCCCGGATCGTGCGCACTGAGGATGACGGTGACGCCGCCACGGGCATCGAGCCGGGCGCCGTGCTTGTTGATGCAGATGTCGTGGTAGCGGTAGTCGAGTGACTCCATCCAGTAGTTGTTGATCTGGAAGTTCCAGAACTCGCAGTCCGGCACCCGGTCGACCTCGACCACCAGCGCCTCGTCCTCCGCGAGCTGCCAGCAGGAGTGGTAGTAGAAGATGTTGGGATCGCCGCCCGCCGCCTGGCAAACGGCCTGGTCCGCGGGCGGCAGCGCGTTGACATGGCCGCCGTAACCCCTGGCCCAGTCAGCGAAGATGCGCGCGGTGCTTTCGACAAAGCCGGCGGCGCGCAGCAGGCCGCCGTGCAGTCGCTCGGCGCTCAGGGCGGGCGGCTTGCCATCGCCGTCAATGCGCTCGATATGCAGTTCTGCCGGGGTCTCCGCCTTGCGGTCGAGGAAGGTCTGGCGCACCACCAGCGCATTGGTGGCCGGTTCCATCCGCACCCAGTTGCCCCGCTGCGGCCGTGCGCTGAGGACGATCTCGAAACTGCCGTCCGCCGCCACCGCCAGCTTGCTGCTGTCGATAAAGCCGGTCTGGACCATGCGTCCGTCCGTTTCGTAGCCACCCTTCTGCGTGCCGAAGCTGAGGTACGCCACCGTGCCGCGCCGGCCGCGGATGCGGTACGCCGCATTGCCGTCCAGGCGCGCGTAGCGGTACAGGTTGTCAGGATTGTCCGCGCCGATCTTGGCGGTCTCGTGCGACGGCGAGAAGAAGCCGGGAAACGCCGGATCGGCGAATTCCACGTGCATTTCCAGCGCAATGCGCAGCAAGCGGCTCAGGTAGCGGAAGCCCTCGGCGCGCGTGAGCGCGTCCGTCGGCGCTTCCGGGCGCAGGATCTGCTGCCCGCTGCGCTTGAGCACTTCGCAAAACTCGGCCCAGGTATGGCCGCTCAGCAATTGGTCTTCGGCGGAGGTCGCCATCTGCCTGCTCCCGTGGTTCGTCGGCGAAGCAACGATACCCAGTGCGGGGCAAGCGCTTCCTCGTCCGGGCGGACTAGGAATTGCATGCCGCGGACCGCGATTTCTTAGTCCGCCCGGACGAAGTGGCGCGGGGCCCCGGCTCGCTACCTTGTGGCCATGCCAGTTCCCTGCCCGGGGGCCGGCGCAACCAAGAGGACCAAGAGGAGAAAGCGATGTTGACCCACCTGGAGCAACTGGAGGCGGAGAGCATCCACATCATGCGGGAGGTGGTGGCGGAATGCGAAAACCCCGTCATGCTCTATTCCATCGGCAAGGACAGCGCCGTGATGCTGCACCTTGCGATGAAAGCCTTCCATCCCGCGCGGCCGCCGTTCCCGCTGCTGCATGTCGATACCACGTGGAAGTTCCGCGAGATGATCGCGTTCCGCGACCAGACCGCGGACCGGCTCGGCCTGGACCTGCGCGTGCATATCAACCCCGAAGGGCTGGAACGCAATATCAGCCCGCACGAGCACGGCTCGGCCGTCCACACCGACGTATGGAAAACGCAGGGCCTGAAGCAGGCGCTTGACCACTACGGCTTTGATGCCGCCTTTGGCGGCGCGCGCCGCGACGAGGAAAAGTCGCGCGCCAAGGAACGCGTGTTCTCGGTGCGCACCGCCCAGCACCGCTGGGACCCGAAGATGCAGCGGCCCGAACTCTGGCGCCAGTACAACACCCGCAAGCGCAAGGGCGAAAGCCTGCGCGTGTTCCCGCTGTCGAACTGGACCGAGCTCGACATCTGGCAATACATCTACCTCAACGACATCCCCATCGTGCCGCTCTACTTTGCCAGGGAGCGCCCCGTGGTCGAGCGCGACGGCACGCTGATCATGGTTGACGACGAGCGCCTGCCGCTGCGCCCCGGCGAAACGCCGCAGATGCGCAAGGTCCGCTTCCGCACGCTGGGCTGCTACCCGCTCACCGGCGCGATCGAGAGCGAGGCCGACACGCTCGGCGGGATCATCCAGGAAATGCTGCTGGCGACCACGTCGGAGCGCCAGGGACGGCTGATCGATAGCGATTCGGCCGGTTCGATGGAGAAGAAGAAGCAGGAGGGATACTTCTGATGGAAACCCTGATCGACAACGCGCCGCCGATGGCGCAACCCGAGGGCACGCAGGGCGATATCGCCCACTACCTGCACGCCCAGCAAAGCAAGAGCCTGCTGCGCTTCATCACCTGCGGCAGCGTCGACGACGGCAAGAGCACGCTGATCGGCCGCCTGCTGTATGAGTCGAAGATGCTATTCGAGGACCAGCTGGCGCAGCTCGAAGCCGACTCGAAGAAGATGGGCACGCAGGGCGAGGACCTCGACTTCGCGCTGCTGGTGGACGGCCTGGCCGCCGAGCGCGAACAGGGCATTACCATCGACGTGGCCTACCGCTTCTTTGCCACCGACAAGCGCAAGTTCATCGTTGCCGACACGCCAGGGCACGAGCAATACACCCGCAACATGGTCACCGGCGCGTCTACCGCCGACCTCGCCATCCTGCTGGTGGACGCGCGCCGCGGCGTACAGACGCAGACGCGCCGGCACAGCTACCTGGTGTCCACGCTCGGCATCCGCCGCGTGGTACTGGCGGTCAACAAGCTCGACATGGTGGACTATTCGCGCGAGGTTTATACACACATCGAAACCGAGTATCGCGAGTTCGCCAGCCAGATCGGGCTGACCGATATCACCTGCATCCCGATGTCCGCGCTGCGCGGCGACAACATCACCGCGCCCAGCGCCAACACGCCGTGGTACCAGGGCCCGACGCTGATGCAGCACCTGGAGACCGTGCCGATCGACAGCACGCCCGTGCAGGACGAATCGTTCCGACTGCCGGTGCAGTGGGTCAACCGGCCCAACCTGGATTTCCGCGGCTTCGCCGGCACCGTCAGCGCCGGCGAGATCCGCCGCGGCGACCGGGTGCGCGCGCTGCCTTCGGGCCGCGAGAGCCGCGTGAGCGCCATCGTCGGCGCCAATGGCGAATGCGAGCATGCGGTGCGCGGCCAGGCGGTGACGCTGACGCTGGCCGACGAGATCGACGTGAGCCGCGGCGACGTGCTGGCGTGCGCGGAAGACCCGCCCGCGGTGGCCGACCAGTTCGAAGCCACGCTGGTGTGGATGAGCGAGGATGCGATGCTGCCCGGCCGCCCCTACCTGCTCAAGCTCGGCACGCGCACCGTGGGCGTGACTGTCGCGCAGCCCAAGTACAAGGTCAACGTCAACACGCTCGAACACCTCGCGGCTCGCACGCTCGAACTCAACGAAATCGGCGTGTGCAACCTGCACCTGGACCGGCCGGTGGCGTTCGACCCCTATGCGCGCAGCCGCGAGCTGGGCGGCTTCATCGTCATCGACCGCCTGACCAACAACACGGTCGGCGCCGGCATGCTGCACTTCGCGCTGCGCCGGTCGCAGAACGTCCACTGGCAGGCCATCGACGTAGACCGCCGCGCCCACGCCGCGCTCAAGCACCAGTCGCCGCGCATCGTCTGGTTCACCGGGCTGTCCGGGGCAGGCAAGTCCACCATCGCCAACCTGGTGGAGAAGCGCCTGCATGCGCTGGGCCACCACACCTACCTGCTCGACGGCGACAACGTGCGCCATGGGCTGAACAAGGACCTGGGCTTCTCCGAGGCCGACCGCGTCGAGAACATCCGGCGCGTGGCGGAAGTGGCAAGGCTGATGCTCGATGCGGGGCTGATCGTGCTGGTGTCGTTTATCTCGCCCTTCCGCTCCGAGCGCGAGATGGCGCGCACGCTGGCGGGCGACGGCGAATTTGTCGAGGTCTTCATCGATACGCCGCTGGCCGTGGCAGAGGAGCGCGATCCCAAGGGCCTGTACCGCAAGGCGCGGCGCGGCGAGCTGAAGAACTTCACCGGCATCGATTCGCCGTATGAAGCGCCCGAGCGGCCCGAACTTCGCATCGACACCACCGCCGACACGGCGGAGCAGGCGGCGGAGCGGATCGTGGCGTGGCTGCGGGATAAGCCTTAGGCTGAACGGACGATGAGGCGGTGGTAGGGGTGGGTACGATGCAAGCAGGAGCGAACGGCCGATATGCGAGAGCATTGACGCTTGCCGCCATCCGCCGCATACGCGCCCCGCTCCCGCGTAGTGGAGAGGGGCGCAAACCATCGGACTGCCGCCATGCCCTCAGGCCCCTTGCAGGCCGCCGAAGTCAGCGCCCTGCTCGCCCAGCTCTACCAGGGCCCCACCGAAGCCGTGCCCTGGGCCGGCTTCCTCGAAACCGTGCGCCAGCGCCTCGACGCCGTCTTCGTCACGCTGGTGCTGCGCCACCCCGCCACCGATCGCCCCGGCCTGATCGTCAACGCCTCCGCCTACGGCCCGCACCTCCCGGGCGAGCCCTCGTACAGCGAGCAGTACTACGCGCTGTGTCCTTTTCTCGACCTGCATCCGGACCGCCTGTTCAGCGCGGACGAACTGTTCGGCGAAACGGGATGGCTGGCACATCCGTTCTATGTGCAGTACCTGGCGCCGCTCAAGCTGCGCTATATCCTCGCCGCCAACCTTGTCACGCCCGACGGGGTGGAATGCGCGCTGTTCATCAGCCGCAGCCCCGCGGAACCGGACTTCGGCGAATCCGACAAGGCACTGTTGCAAGACCTGCTGCCGCACCTGAAACGCGCGGTCGACCTGCATGCCGCGCTCGACCTGCTGCAATCCGAACGCGCCCTGTACGCGGAAGCCGTGGACCGGCTGCTGGTCGGCGCCATCATTCTCGACGAGCACGGCAAGGCCATCCGCAGCAACGATGTCGCCAGGCGCCTGCTGCAGGCGCGCGACGGCCTCTACCTGTCGGACGGCACGCTGCACGCACACTGCCCGGTGGAAAGCCGCCGCTTCCGCAAGATCCTCGAGGACACCGCGCAGGCCCATGCACTGGCCACATCGCGCAGCGAAGTCACGCTGCTAAGCCGCCCCGCGGCTGCCACGCCGCTGAGCGTGCTGGTGCGGCCGATCCCCCTCAGCTATCGCACCGAAGACAAGGCCCGCCGCCCCGCGGTCGCGGTATTCATCCGCGATCCGGCTGGGTCGCCGCGGAATACGCACGCCAGCCTGCGCAAGCTGTTTCACCTGACGCCGACGGAGATCGAGCTGGCCTTGCTGATGGTCGATGGCCTGACGCTGGATGAGGCGGCCGTGCGGCTGGGCGTGAAGAAGAACACTGTACGTGCGCACCTGCGAGGGATCTTTGCCAAGACCGGGGCCACGCGGCAGGCGGTGCTGGTGAAGATGTTGTTGTCGAGTGTGATGGGGATGGGGTGAATCCATTTTCTGCATTCGTCGGTGCGGGACTTCGTGGAAGCGCTGGCCCTCTCACCCGGCGCGGGTATGTGGGGCTTTTTGTTTTCTGGTGCTCTGCTGTTGTCGCTGTTGGTGACATGCTGTCGGCCTTTGAACCGCCTGGTTCCGCCCTCCTGGGCGGGTCACTTTTTGGCCGAGCGCCAAAAAGTAACCAAAAAGCGCGTCGCCTTAGCGGCTGGCTATCAAGTTGGCGGTGTGGGTGGTTCGGGCGGTGGTGATTTCCGTTCGATGTGGCTAGTGGTTCGAAGCTGCTACGCCAGGTGAGTTTGGGATAGTGCTACGTCAACCCACTGTTGGACGATCCCCGTGCAGGGCGTAGGCCGCCTGCCGCTGGCGTCCCCGCTGGATCGCCTTCGGCTGCGCTGCGCGCCGGCAGTATCTGGGATTTAGGGCTCGGGCACGGAGTGCGTCGCTGCGCTCGCAGGGCGGCGTCGTGAAAGAGGCCAGGCCCGCAGCCCGGGCGAGGACGTGGACGGCAACTTGCCTTTAGGGCCGGCGCGCAGCGCAGCCGTAGGCGTTCCTACGTTGTCGCCGGCAGCAGGAGCCACCCACAGCTCTGGGCTCGTTCAAACATCGCTTCAACGCAGCGCCACCGTGGCGCACCAGGGCGTCAGGCAGTCCTGCCCTGCAACGAAGCGAAGCCCCGTACGAAAGCCGCGGAACACTACGATAAGAGTGGCCGCCCGCAGGGCAGTAAGTCAGTATGACTCCCGAGCAGCGAGGCTGGCCGCCGTGGGGAACCAGACGCGGGTTAGCATTGCTGCCAGAGCCGCATTGAGGGGAGACGAATCCACCACTCAACGGCTTACTTCCCACACGGAGGAATTGAAATGAACGCCGCCCACCCCTGAGCGGGGCAAGCGAGGAAGGTAAGGACGGACCCTCGCGGGCCAACGGCATCAGAGTGCCAAAAAGGAAGATCATTAAGGTCTTCACAGGCAAACCGGAGGGTCCGAGATGAAGCTTACTCCAGTTGGAATCGACATTGCCAAGAACATATTTCAGATCCATTACGTGGATGGGGAAACGGGCGAGATTGTGAACAAGGGAATCAAGCGCAGTGGCCTGCTCAAGTTCTTTGTGAACCGGGCTCCTTGCCTGATAGGCATGGAAGCGTGTGGCGGTGCACAGCACTGGGCACGAGAGCTGACCAGGATGGGCCACCAGGTAAAGCTAATGCCCGCAGAATTCGTCAAGGCGTTCAATATCCGCAACAAGAACGATGCGGCCGACGCCCGGGCGATCTGGCTGGGCGTGCAGCAGCCTAGCAAGGCGGTAGCGATAAAGACTGAAGCACAACAGGCCGTGCTCGCGCTGCACCGGATGCGTCAGCAACTGGTGAAGTTCCGCACGATGCAGATGAACAGTCTGCGCGGCCTTCTCACCGAGTACGGCGAAGTGATCGCCAAAAGCCGGGCTGCGTTAGACAAGGCGATACCGGCTTTGCTGGCGCGAGTCGCCGAGCGCCTGCCAGCGGTGCTGATCGACACGCTACGGGAACAATGGAATGGCCTCGCGAAGCTGGACGGGCAGATCGCGGAGATCGAGCGACGACTGCGTCAGTGGATGAGAGAGGACAAGAGCGTCAAGGCGATTGCCGAGATCCCGGGCGTTGGCGTGCTGACAGCGACAGCGGCGGTCGCGACGATGGGTGATGCGAAGTCATTCAGGTCGGGACGTGAATTCGCGGCCTGGATTGGCCTCGTGCCCAAGCAAACGGGCTCCGGTGGCAAGGTCACGTTGCTGGGTATCAGCAAAAGAGGTGACACGTACCTGCGCACACTGCTGATTCACGGCGCGCGGAGCGTCCTACATCACGCGAAGGAGCCCGGCGAGTGGATCGGTCAGATCAGCAAGCGACGACCACCCAATGTGGTAACTGTAGCACTGGCCAACAAGATAGCACGCACGATCTGGGCGATATTAGCGCACGACAGGCCGTATCAAAAGGATTACGTAAGTGCGAAGCCGGCATAAACGATTGGTGATATGTGGAAAGTGAAGTCTGGCACAGGATGAATCGTTGAAAGGTTGCGCAGGCAATCGGGTGTGATGACAAAGCAGGTAGGACCGGGACTCGCTAAACCTGAATGCTGGCAAGAGCGTCAAGCTCGTCGGAGGAATGAGGTGCGAGTCAGCGAATTTCATAGTGGCCCGCAGCTATCAGGCTGCATTAAGGCCGGATATAGAGCTGCAGCCCATCCTGTCCGTCAGAACACACGAAACCCTTTGCAAACGGGCGGCGTTCATATAGCCAGCATGAAAGACGATAGCACGCTGTACGTCGGTCTGGACGTCCACAAGGACTCAATCACGGTTGCCTATGCGATAGGCCTGGCCGAAGTTGAGGTCCTCGGCAAGATCGGCACAACACAATGCGAAGTAGAGCGCTTGTGCAAACGGCTGCAGTCAAAAGCCAAGCATGTCTGCCTTGTCTATGAGGCAGGCCCGTGCGGATACGGCCTGCACCGACAGCTTGCAGCAAAGGGGTTCGATTGCATGGTTTGCGCGCCATCACTGATCCCGCGCAAGCCTGGGGAGCAGGTCAAGACTGACCGGCGTGACGCGATCAAATTGGTGCGCTCGCTGCGAGCGGGCGATCTCTCCGCCGTCCACGTACCGACTGTCGAAGACGAAGCCTTTCGCGACCTCGCCCGTGCCTGGGCCGCCGCCAGGCAAGATCTCAAGCAGGCACGACAGCGCCTGAAGTCGTTCCTGCTTTTGCACGGCGTTCGTTACGTCGGTCGTGCGAACTGGGGGCCAGCCCACCGTCGCTGGATCAGCACGTTTTCATTCGATAGTCCCTGGCAGCAACTGGCATTTAACGAACACCGACGTACCATCGAGGATCGGCTGGCGCAGTGCGCGCGGCTGGAGACAGCCTTACGTGAGGCGGTTGTCGACTGGCGCTTCTATCCGGTGGTACTCACCTTGCAGGCCATGCGCGGCATCCAGTTCACGTCGGCAATAGGGCTGGTGTCCGAGCTTGGCGACCTCTCGCGCTTTAACCATCCACGGCAATTGATGGCATGGATCGGTGTTACCCCATCGGAACACTCCTCTGGTACAAAGCGACGTCAGGGCAGCATCACCAAGACTGGCAACAGTTACGCCAGAAAACTGCTAGTCGAATCAGCCTGGACTTACCGGCACCCGGCCCGCGTGAGCACCGACATTCAACGCCGACAGGAAGGCATTCCCAAGATGATCATAGATCGCGCCTGGGACGCACAACAGCGGCTATGTCGACGCTACCGCAGACTTGTGGCACGAGGCAAGACCGAACACGTCGCGGCCATTGCCGTCGCTCGAGAGTTGGCCGGCTTCATCTGGGACATCGGGCGATTGGGCATGAGCCTGGCCCTACCGCGCCACGCCTAGCAGCGCCCGACCGAAGACATAGCGGACAGACATTTGAATCGAAAAGAGTTTCCTGAGGGGCGAGCGTAGCCCGGTATTCGAGCAACCCGCGAGCGCGTTTGGCAACGGACATCCATCCGACTTGCGCCGTAAGGCAGCGGCAGGCTCATGTGACGGACCTCTGTAATGCGGTAGTCAACCCGCGAATATCAGCATGATCCACCGTCGACTTTTACTGCTACGCCGCCCCTCAGGAAATTCGTGTGCGCCTATGGAACCCCAAAAACCTGAACCCACCCTGTTGACACGGGGAGTCATATCAACGCGCTTTCTGGTGACTCTTTGTCGCTCGGACAAAGAGTTACCCGCCCTTCAGGGCGGAACCGGGCATATCAAATATCCACCAGATGCCCAGCCGCAGTCCTAACCAAAAAAAATGCCGACCATCACCCCCAGGCCGGCACCAAGCTCACAGCATTTGGAGACTCGCGGAGCATGACGCCAATATCCCACAGGAACGCCAGCCCATCTTCGTCCACCCGGACTCGTCCATTCAGGGTATGCGCACCCCACATCCCAGCCCTAGTGTTGTACTCCCGATCCAAAAATGAAAGGAGACAACAAAATGGCCAAGCCCGAAAACCTCGTCACCTCGATCACCGTGGAAATCGAAGCCCCCGCTTCCCTGGTATGGGAAGTCCTGACCGACTTCCCCCGCTACGCGGAATGGAACACCTTCTGCCCCGGCCTGGAAACAACGGCGAAGCTGGGCGACATGGTCCACATGCAAGTCCGCATCCCAGGCACGGACCAGATCATCCCGGTCAACGAGACCCTGGTGGCGTGGGAACCGGAGCGCCTGCTGTCGTGGGAGCAACGCCCCACGGACGCAAACAAGGATGCCGCCCGCCGCGACCAGTACATCGAAGCGATCGCCCCCGGCCGCACCCGCTACTTCACCACTGACCTGTTCCTGGGCCTGAACGCCGAAACCATCATGCGCGAACACGGCGCCTGGGTAAAACAGGGCTTCGACCAGGTGGCAAGAGATGTCAAGGCGCGCGCTGAAGCACTGCATCTGCAGCGCCAGCGCTGACCGGCAGCGCGGAAGACCATCCCGCCGCAGTTATTGCGGCGGGCGCTGGCTGAGTACCACCATGGCCGCAACGCCCCGGCTACGCACGCAGGCTGCATCGCACCCATCCGGACCGGTGCCGGCAGCACGGGCTTCATCGTGACCGCCATACGCCACGGCAACCCCATTGCCGCCGGCAAGCACCCACGCCACGCCAAAGCCAGCCCCAACCGCGGCCAGCCCGGCCGCCCAACGAAATCCGAGCCGCTTCATCGCTGTCTCCTCCGCACCCTTTTCCGGGTCCTTTGACAGCATCGTAGGCGGCGCCCGCCGCCGCCTCTTCGTCCGAGCAGACTAGGGGGTATCCCGAGGAAATGCCGCGCCGCAAGCGGCATCCGGCCATGCACCGCGTTGCATACCCGGCGTCGCATACAGCCTGGCGAGCGCTGCCGCGCATCCGGACAAGCCCGAGGGTGCCAGCTGCAGCGCGTGGGCGCTGAGCAGGCCCCACAGGTGCGCAACCAGCAGGCCAGCCAGCGCGGGAGTCGGCATCGTGGCCGCCAGCGTGTCGCGAATCATTGCGACGCCCCGCAGCACGCGCGCCCGCAGCGGACACAGCTCACAGTCAGCGCCGCACTTGTGCTGCAGCAGGAAGGCCAGCAGGCTGACATGGCGTGCCATGCCATCGCCATCGAGCAAGGCGGCGAGCGTCGGTTCCAGCACATCCATGCCCGCGCCGGCGTGGTGCCGGGACAGCGGTGCGAGCCGTTCCGCAAGATCCGCCTCGGCACAAGACAGCAGCGCGCCCAGCAATGCGGCGCGCGAGCGGAAATGCGCATACACCGCCCCGCGAGTCATGCCGATGGCGCGGGCCACGTCGTCCAGCGTGACGCAGTGCACGCCCCGCTGGCGCATCAGCTGCTGCGCACTGGCAAGAATGCGCCCGCGCGTGGCATCGGCATCGTCGCGGCTACGCCGGACCATCGGTGCGGTGGATGCGGTCTTAAACGAAATGGACGTCGTCCGGCCCCCAGTGCGCGCGCATGCTCTGGATGCGTCCGTCCGTGCCGAACGTCATGATGTCGGTCACGTCGATGCGTGCCGGCCGTCCTTCCAGGCGCGCATGCACCGTAAAGGTCAGCGCCGCGGCGTTGCCGTGCGATCCGCGCGGCGGCGCCACCACGTCCAGGCGCGCGCCGAGCGAGGTGGCGTGCTGGTAGAAGGCAAGGATGGCCGGCTTGCCGGCTAGCGGCTGCGCGCCGACCGGATCTTCCACCGTGGCATCGTCCGCGTAGAGCGCGGCGACGCCCTCGGCATCGCCGGCATTGAAGCGTTCGACATAGGCAAGCAAGGTGGCTTTCATCGCGGCGCCTTCGGTCATCATGCTCTCCTTGTCCGTCAGCGCGCGGTGTAGCCGCCGTCGATCACAAGCTCGGCGCCGGTCACGTAGCGTCCGGCATCGGACACCAGGTAGAGGATGCCCGCCGCGATGTCGCGCGGCTGCCCGACCTTGCCCATCGGCGTCTGGCTGCCAAGGTAGCCGAACAGCGCCTCGCCCTGCCCCGAGACCTGCGCCACGTGTTCGAGCATCGGCGTGCGGATGTAGCCCGGATGGATAGAGTTGGCGCGGATCCCCTTGGCGGCATAGAGCATGGCGTCGGTCTTGGCCATCATCCGCACCGCGGCCTTCGACGCGTGATAAGGCGGCACGTCCGGGCCCGCGGCAATGCCGTACATCGACGACACGTTGACGATGGCCCCACCGCCGGCGCGCTCCATGTGCGCGATGGCATGCTTGGTGCACAGGAAGGTGCCGGTCACGTTCACCGCCATCACCTTCTGCCATTGCTCCAGCGCCACCTGGTGGGTCGGTTCGTTCGGGCCTTCGATGCCGGCGTTGTTGACGAGGATGTCCAGCCCGCCGAAGCGCGCCGCCACCGCGTCCAGCACGCGCGTCACGTCGCTTTCGCTGGTGACGTCGAGCGGCCAGAACGCGGCCTCGCCGCCTGCGCCGCAGATGGCCTCGGCGGTGGCCTTGCCGTCCGCTTCCAGCACATCGAGCACGGCCACCTTCGCGCCTGCCGCCGCCAGCACGCGGGCGGTTTCAGCGCCGATGCCGCGCGCGGCGCCGGTAATGGCGGCTACCTTGCCGCGCAGGTCGAACAGGCTGTACGGGTATTCCATGATGTCTCTTCGGGTGTCGTTGTATGGGTATGGGTATGGGTATGGGTATGGGTATGGGTATGGGTATGGGTATAGGCGCCAATTATGCCGCGACGGCCTGCGCGGTATCGGCGAGGAAAGCGAGGCATTCGCGATTGAAATACGCGGCGTGCTCGACCATCACCCAGTGCCCGCAGCGGTTGATCATGACAAAACGTGCATCGGCGCAGCCGCCGAGGAATTTCATCGCGCCCGAGGCGGGATTGAACTGGTCTTCCGTGCCCCAGAAGCCAAGCACCGGGCAGCGGATCTCGCCCAGCCGCGCGGTCAGGTTGGGCACCTTCATGGTGGCCAGCACCTCGCGCGGCTGCTCGCGGCACACCGCCATGCGCTCGTCCACCAGCGCGTCGGTGACCAGGCTGGCGTCATGGACCAGCAACTGCAGCAACTGGCGCATCGTTTCCGGGTTCATGTGCCCGCCGGTGAACAGCGACACCATGCGCTGGATGCCTTCCATCTGGAAGTAGGTCTCGCGCTCTTCCACGCCACCCGGGGCCATCATCACCAGCCGGCTCACATGGTCGGGATAGTCCAGCGCGTACTGCAGCGCGATCGCGCCGCCGAGCGAATTGCCGACCAGCACGCAGCGCGGCAGCTCCAGTGCCAGCAACTGCTCGCGCAGCGCGGCGACGAAAAAGTCCAGCGTGTATTCGACGTCATCCGGCTTGGACGACAAGCCGTACCCGGGCAGGTCCACCACCACGGTACGGAAGCCCACCGCGGCGAAGGCCGGCACGTTGAAGCGGAAGTTGCTGTGCCCGCTCGCGCCCGGGCCGCTGCCATGGATAAAGACCACGGGTTCGCCACTGCCCGCGTCCAGGCAGTGCAGCCGCAGGCCCCCGGAAGTGGTGACGAAGCGCCCGACCGGCAGGTTCGGATGCAGGGATGAAGGCGTTTGCTGTGGCGTAGCGGACATGAGGGCATCTCCCGTGTGATTGCGACCGATTTCTGCGAGCGATATCTGCGAGCGATATCTGCGAGCGGTATTTGCCAGCGATATTGCGCAGCCCCGGCATGCCGGGCATCGTTCATTCGGACTACGAGCGATCCGGCCACTTCTCCTACGATGGGCCCTCCATGCATCAGGGGGACCCCATGACAGGATTCGACTACACCGGCCAGGCCGTGCTGGTGACCGGCGGCATGCGCGGCATCGGCCGCGCCATCAGCGCAGCCTTCCTGCGCGCCGGCGCGCAGGTCTTCGTCTGCGGGCGCACCGCGCCCGCAGACGACGGCGAGCTGCCGTGCGCAAACGGGCGCAGTGCCCGCTTCATCGCCGCGGACATCCGCGACCTCGAACAGGCCGATGCCATGCTTGCCGCGATCGCCCAGGCCAGCCCCACGCTCGATGTCGTGATCCACAACGCCGGCGGCTCGCCGTACGCACTGGTCGCCGATGCCTCGCCACGCCTGCTGGAATCGGTGATCCGGCTGAACCTGGTGGCACCGCTGCAGCTGGCGCAGCGCGTCAACGCCCGCATGCAGCGGCAGCCCGGCGGGGGCACGCAGCTGTTTGTCGGCAGCGTCAGCGCGCTGCGGCCCTCGCCCGGCACCGCGGCCTATGGCGCCGCCAAGGCCGGCATCCTCAACGCGGTGCGCACCCTCGCGGTGGAATGGGCGCCGCGCGTGCGCGTTGCCGCGGTCAGCCCGGGCATGGTGCTGACCGACACCTCGCGCGACCAGCACTACGGCGATCCCGAGGCGTTGCGCGCGATGGCGGCGACGGTGCCGCTGAACCGGCTCGCGCAGCCCGACGATATCGCCAGCGCCTGCCTGTTCCTGGCTTCGCCGCAGGCGTCGTACGTGTCCGGCGCCAATCTCGTGATCGATGGCGGCGGAGAGCGCCCGGCCTTTCTCGATGCGGCGTCGCTGAACCGCGCCGCGTAGGGAAACAGCCTAGTCCGTTCTGCCGATTTGTGCAGGTCTCCCCCTCTCTACGCTTGCGGCCAGATGCGCGCCATTCGAAGTGCCAGGCCATGAACCACCACCGAAACCAAGGGGAGACCACCATGCAACAACCACCACGCGGCCCAGTGAAGCGCCGCAGCCGGCTGCGGCCGATCGCCATGGCCGCGATGACGGCACTGGCCACGCTGCTCGCGCCTGCCGCACATGCCGGCGACACCATCGAATTCGGCCGCGACACCACGCTCGACTACAGCGTCACCGCGTCCTACGGCGCCGCAGTGCGCACCGGCCACCGCAGCGACACGCTGCTGAGCCCAGCCAATATCAACGGCGACGACGGCGACCGCAACTTCAAGCCCGGCGACATGATCGCCAACCGCGTGTCCCTGCTGGGCGAAGCCCACCTGCGCCACGGCGCCTTCGGCGCGCTGGTGCGCGGCAGCGTGTTCTACGACTGGGCCTACCGCGGCACCAACTCGAACAACGCGCCGTTCACCGTCAACCACAGCGGCCCGTTCAACCAGTTCACCGAATCGGCGCAGGACTACCACGAGCATCGCGCGCAGCTGCTCGATGCCTATGTCTACGGCACCACGCCGGTCGGCGGCACCCAGCTCAGCTTCAAGCTGGGCAACCAGGTGGTGGCATGGGGCGAGAGCCTGTTCTTCGCCAACATCGCCGGCGCGCAGGGGCCAGCGGACGCCACCAAGGCCTTCGTGCCGGGCGCCGAGGTCAAGGACATCCTGCTGCCGGTGCCGCAGGCATCGCTGCAGCTGCAGGTCACGCAGTCGTTCAGCCTGATGGGCTATTACCAGTTCACCTTCAAGCCGAACCAGCTGTCGGCGCCGGGCAGCTACTTCAGCACCAGCGACCTGGTCGGCCCGGGTGCGGAGTTCATCATCGGGCCCGGCTTTCGCATTCCGCGCGGGCCGGACATCCGTCCGTCCGACTGGGGACAGTGGGGCGTGGGCGCGCGCTGGCGCGTGTTCGAAGGCACCGAGATCGGGCTCTACCAGCTGCGCTACCACGACAAGAATCCGAGCGTCGTGACCTCGATGTTCCCCACGCTGCAATACCAGGAGAAGTTCTTCGGCGGCATCAACCTGACCGGCGCGAGCTTCTCCACGCAGGTGCTCGGCGCCAACATCGCCGGCGAAGTCAGCTACAAGGACGGCATTCCGATGCTGGTGGACGTGGCCGGCTCGCCCACCGCCTCGCGCGGCAAGGCGCTGCAGGGACAACTGTCGGCGATCTACTCGGTCGGGCCGACCTTCCTCGCCAACTCGCAGGCGCTGCTCGGTGAAGTCGCCTACCTGCATGTGCTGAGCGTCGATCCGGTGATGGGCTTCAGCCAGCTGACCAACACGCGCAACTCGGCGGCGTTCCAGCTGGGCTGGTCGCTGACCTACAACAACGTGTTCGACGGCTGGGACCTGACCGTGCCGCTTACCTATGCGCACCAGTTCAGCGGCCGCTCGGCCGTGGCCGGCGCCTTTGGGACGCTGATGGGCTATGGCGACCGGCGCGCCAGCGTGGGGGTGACCTTCAAATACCTGAACAACCTGGAGCTCAACCTGACCTACGCGGCGTTCATCGGCGGACCGAGCGTCACCAACCGCCCGCTGGCTGACCGCGACTACGTGGCGTTCAACGCCAAGTATTCGTTCTGACGCCCGCATTGTCCCAGGCTGCCGCGGCACCAGGCCGCGGCAGCACAACCCGTTTCCTGCCATGCACGCTGACCAGATCGCCACGCTCAGTCAAGAACTCCACCACGCGCTCGTCTCGCGCTCTCCGGTGCCGCCACTGAGCGGCCGCGGTATGGCGCTGGATGTGAACGACGCCTATCGCATCCAGCAAGGCTTCATCGCCCACCGCCTCGCCGCGGGCGACCGCGTCGCCGGCAAGAAGATCGGCGTGACCAGCAAAGCCGTGCAGCAGATGCTGGACGTACACCAGCCGGACTTCGGCATCCTGCTGCAGAGCATGCACTACGCCGCGGGCCAGCCCATTCCGACCGACACGCTGATCCAGCCCCGCGCCGAGGGCGAGATTGCCTTCTTCCTGCGGCGCGACCTGCGCGGCCCGGGCGTGACGCGCGAAGACGTGCTCGACGCGACCGAATCGGTGGCGGCGTGCTTCGAGATCGTCGACTCGCGCATCCGTGACTGGCGCATCCGCATCGAGGACACCATCGCCGACAACGCATCCTGCGGCGCCTACGTGCTCGGCGACGAGCGTGTCAGTCCGCACGGCCTCGACCTGGCCGCCTGCGCGATGACGCTGGAGAAGAACGGCGAATGCGTGGCCACGGGCCTGGGCAGCGCCGCGCTCGGGCATCCCGCCGATGCGGTGGCCTGGCTGGCCAACACGCTGGGCAGCTTCGGCATCCCGCTGCTGGCCGGCGAGGCCATCCTGTCGGGATCGCTCGCGGCGCTGATCCCGGTGCAGGCCGGTGACCGGCTGTCCATGCACATCACGGGCATCGGCGGCTGCAGCGCCGCGTTTTGCTGAATTCCTTGCTGACTTCCTGATTCCTTCCACCTGCCACGCGAGACACCATGAACAAGATCCGATGCGCCCTGATCGGGCCCGGCAATATCGGCACCGACCTGCTCTACAAGCTGCGCCGCAGCGACATCCTGGAACCGGTCTGGATGGTCGGCGTGGAGCCGTCATCCGAGGGCCTGGCGCGCGCCCGCGAACTCGGCCTGAAGACCACCAGCGACGGCATCGACGGCCTGCTGCCGCACCTGGAGGCCGACGATATCCGCATCGCCTTCGATGCCACGTCGGCCTACGTCCACCTCGAGCACTCGGCGAAACTGACCGCGCGCGGCGTGCGCGTGATCGACCTGACGCCGGCGGCGATCGGGCCGTTCTGCGTGCCGCCCGTCAACCTCGAGGCCCACATCGGCAGCAACGAGATGAACGTGAACATGGTCACGTGCGGCGGCCAGGCCACCATTCCGATGGTGTATGCGGTGTCGCGCGTGCAGCCGGTGGCCTATGGCGAGATCGTGGCGACGGTGTCGTCGCGCTCGGTCGGACCCGGC
The DNA here is from genome assembly GCF_017814975.1 of Cupriavidus consociatus. Lineage (GTDB taxonomy): Bacteria > Pseudomonadota > Gammaproteobacteria > Burkholderiales > Burkholderiaceae > Cupriavidus > Cupriavidus consociatus. The sequence continues at coordinate 55,307 of NZ_JAGIQA010000011.1, read as the reverse complement.
ACGCGCCGCAATATCGACGAATTCACGCGCACCACGGCGGGCGCGATCGAAGCCGTGGGCGGCGCGCGCCAGGGCAAGGCCATCATCGTGATCAACCCGGCCGAGCCGCCGCTGATCATGCGCGACACCATCCATTGCCTGACCGACGAGGCGCCCGACGTCGCGGCGATTACCGCGTCGGTGCACGACATGATCGCCGAGGTGCGCAAGTACGTGCCGGGCTACACGCTGAAGAACGGCCCGGTGTTCGACGGCAAGCGCGTATCAATCTTCCTCGAGGTCGAGGGCCTGGGCGACTACCTGCCGAAGTACGCCGGCAACCTCGACATCATGACCGCCTCCGCCGCCCGCACCGCGGAATGCATTGCCGCCGCGATGCTGTCCTCCAGCCCCGCCACCGCCGCCATCCCCGCCACCACCACTGCCTGAGGAGCCACGCCATGGGCCAACGCATCACCCTGCACGACATGACCCTGCGCGACGGCATGCACCCGAAGCGCCACCAGATCTCGCTGGAGCAGATGAAGGGCATTGCCCGCGGCCTGGACGCCGCCGGCGTGCCGCTGATCGAAGTGACCCACGGCGATGGCCTGGGCGGCGCCTCGGTCAACTATGGCTTTCCGGCGCATAGCGACGAGGAATACCTGCGCGCGGTGCTGGGCGAACTGAAGCATGCACGGGTGTCCGCGCTGCTGCTGCCCGGCATCGGCACCGTCGACCACCTGCGCATGGCGCACGACATCGGCGTGCAGACCATCCGCGTCGCCACGCATTGCACCGAGGCCGACGTGTCCGAGCAGCATATCGGCATGGCGCGCAAGCTCGGCATGGATACCGTGGGCTTCCTGATGATGGCGCACATGGCGCCGGCGCAGACGCTGGTGCAGCAGGCGCTGCTGATGGAAAGCTATGGCGCCAACTGCCTGTACATCACCGATTCGGCCGGCCACATGCTGCCGCAGGACGTCACGGAGAAGCTGACCGCCGTGCGCCAGGCGCTGCGTCCCGAGACCGAACTGGGCTTTCACGGCCATCACAACCTCGCCATGGGTGTCGCCAACTCGCTCGCCGCGATCGCCGCGGGTGCCACGCGCATCGACGCCGCCGCCGCGGGCCTGGGTGCCGGCGCCGGCAACACGCCGATGGAGGTGCTGGTGGCGGTGTGCGAGCGCATGGGCATCGAGACCGGCATCGATGTGTTCCGCATCGCCGACGTGGCCGAAGACCTGGTCGTGCCCATCATGGACCACCCCATTCGCATCGACCGCGACGCGCTCACGCTGGGCTATGCCGGCGTGTATTCGTCGTTCCTGCTGTTCGCCAAGCGTGCCGAGGCCAAGTACCGCATCCCCGCGCGCGAGATCCTGGTCGAACTGGGCCGGCAGCGCCTGGTGGGCGGACAGGAAGGCATGATCGAGGACACGGCGATCACGCTGGCGCGCGCACGGGGACTGCTCGCGGCATAGGACGCCGGCTTGCTGCTTCACCCCCGGCGCCGCGGCCATGCAGCGCTTTCCATACCCATCAGAAAAAGGAGACAGGTTCCATGCTCAGACTTCCGGCCCCCTTGCGGCTGAGCCTCGCTGCCGCGGCCCTGGCCGCGGCAGTCACCCCCGCCCACGCGCTCAACGTGCTGCTGACCAATGACGATGGCTGCGCCGCGCCCGGTATCACCGCAGTGCGCAAGGCCTTGCAGGATGCGGGGCACCGCGTCATCACGGTTGGCCCGGCCAGCAACCAGAGCGGCTCCGGTGCCGCCTACGCCGTGCCCGACGGACGCACCCGCCTGGTGGTGGAACCGCTGGCCGGCGGCGCCGACACGTACTGCGTGCACCGGGTCAAGCCCACCTACGTGGCCGGCGGCGCTCTCGATGCCACCAACGCCGACTACATCGGCAGCGGCTCGCCGGTCGATGCCACCGCCATGGGCCTGAAGATCGTCGGCCCCGAAAGCGGCTTCACGCCCGAGCTCGTCGTCTCCGGCGCCAACTTCGGCGAGAACCTGTCGGACTCGATCCCGCATTCGGGGACGGTGATGAACGTCCTGTTCGCCGCGCGGCGCGGCGTGCCGGCCATCGCGCTGAGCGTCGGCGTCGACTTTGCCGAAGCCCGCAGCGGCTTTCCCGCGACGCTGGCCGCCTTCCCCAAGGCCGGGGCCTTCCTGGCGCGCGTGATCGCCAGCCTGGAAGCCACGCGCCGCGCGGGCCAGCCGCTGCTGCCCGTGGCCCATCCGCTCAGCATCAACTACCCGATCACTGCCGGCGGACAGGCTCCCGCCGGCGTACGCCTGACCGTGCCGGGCACGGTGGATTCGTTCACCACCGCATACAAGCGCAATGCCGACAACACCGTGTCGATCGAAGCCGGCGCGGCGGATGCCGAGTTGAAGGCGCTCGCCCGCACCGCGGAGACCCCGGCCTTCCTGGCCAAGTTCATCACCATCTCGCCGCTCGACGTGGATTTCCGCCCGACACCACTTGCGCGCGGCCTGTTCAACCGCTCGCATCGCGACCTGGCCGCGCTGGCGCCCTGAGGACGACATCATGGGCAAGCAATCCGGAAACTGGCGCCACCTCGTGCTCGCATGCGCGGTGGCCGCCCTGGCGGCATGCGGGGATGATGAATCGCGCGACATCAGCGGCACCGCCGCGGTCGGCGCGGCCTTGGCCGGCGCATCGGTCCAGCTGCGCGACACGAAAGGCCAGGTGCGACAGGCCACCACCGATGCCAGCGGCGCCTTCCGCCTGGCCGGCGTGCCGGACGGCGCGGCCATGGTGCGGTGCGAAGGCGGTCTTGCACAGGGCGAGGCCAACCGGCAGCAGCTGCACGGTCTGGTGCTGGCGGGGAACACCGTCAACTGCACGCCGCTGACCGAACTGGCACTGTGGAAGCTGCTGGACGGGCCGCCGGCGCGAGCCTTCGACAGCTTCGGCCCGGCGCATGCGGCGCGCCTGAGCGCCGACGCCATCGCGGCGGCCGAGCAGGCGGTGCTGGACGCGCTGGCCGAGGGTGCTGATATCGACATCGATCCCGCCGCCGTGCCCCGCCGCTGGCATGACACGCCGCTCGCAGCCGGCAATCCCGGCGACCCGCACGACGCCGCGCTGGACGCCATGCGCGAGGCGATCGCCGATCAACCAGCCCTGGACCTGATGGGAGAGATGGTGGCGCACGGCGTTTGCCGGGCAGACGACACCTGCGGATAAGCGGCATGCCGGAGCGGCGCCGAGGCGGCTCGCCGGGCTAGCGCGCCGGTGTTTTTCCTCAAATCCAATGCGGAAACATCGCCCCCGCGCTGATGTACCGTGAATCGGACCTGCCGCCGTTCTCGCGCGTGGTGTCGCAGTTCACCAACCTGCAGGCCTTTACGGCGGGTCGAAGCCGTCGACCCCGGTGCCGAGGACGTCGATATCGCTGCGCGCCAGCGGCAGCCCGCGTGCGTTGGCCGGTTTCATGGCTTGCCCTCGATCCAGACCCCGTCCGGGGTGCGCACGACATAGCCCTTGCCCTCGCGCATGGTCACGGTGGCCTCGTTCTCGCTATTTCGACCACCAGGAACTTCGCGCCGCGCAGGCGGCGGCGCGGCGCTGGCCGCTGCTGGCGAACCTGCTGGGGTATGACGCACCTGCGCCGCAGCGCGAAAGCTAGCGGCTGCGGCGCTTGCCGCAGCGGAGGGTGTCGCCCGGTACGCCCTGGTATCAGATCACCAGCTCGATCAGGAACGGTCCCTTGCGCCGGTTCGCTGCCCGGAACAGGTCGGCGAACGTCTCCATATCCTGCGCCCGCGCCCCTTCCACGCCCATGCCGTTGGCCAGCTTGACCCAGTCCAGGTCGGGATTGCCGATGTCCAGCATGTCGAGCGCGGTCTTGCCGGGACTCGCCCCGACGCCGGCCAGTTCGCCCAACAGGATGGCGTACTTGCGGTTGGCGAGCAGCACCACGGTGACATCGAGCCGTTCGCGCGCCATGGTCCACAGCGACTGCAGCGTGTACATGGCCGACCCGTCGGCCTGCAGCGACACCACGCGCCGGTCCGGGGCCGCCACCGCCGCGCCGACCGCCAGCGGCAGGCCGTCGCCGATGGCGCCGCCGGTCAGTTGCAGCCAGTCGTGCGGGGCCGCGTGGACCGTGCCGGGATAGAAGGCGCGGCCGAAGCTGACGCTTTCCTCAACCACGATGGCCTGCTCGGGCAGCAATGCGCTGAGGGTGCGGGCGACGGCTTCGGAGGTGACCGCGCCACGCGCGGGCTCGGCCGGCGGCAAGGTGTCCGCTGCCGGCAGCGGTGCCTGGCGGGCGCCAACTTCGTCCGCCAGTCTTGCCAGCGCATCGGCCAGGTCTTCCTCCGGACGTGCCAGCACGTGGACCGCCGCGTCTTCCGGATAGGGTCGCGGCGACTTGCCCGGATAGGCGAAGAAGGTCACCGGCGCCGGCGCGCCGACCAGGACCACGTGGCGGATGCCGGCAAGCTTGTCGCGCGCGGCGTCGCCGGAATACGGCACGCGATCGACCGCCAGGCGGCCGCGGCCGCGCGACACGCGCGCATTCGACATCGGCGTGGTCAGCCGCGCGCCGGTCGCGACGGCGATGCGGTGCGCATCGGCCAGCGGCGCTTCGCGCAGCGCGTTGCCTGCCAGCACGATCAGCACCGGCTGGCCGGAGCGCAGCACGCGCGCGGCCTGCTGCACCGCGTCGGGAGCGACGCGGGGCACCGGCAGCGGCGGCAGCGCGCCGGCAACCACGCCGCCCGCGTCCCAGCAGACGTCGGACGGCAGGATCAGGCTGGCGACGCCGCCCGGGGCGGCGCGTGCGGCCTGCACCGCGGCCGCGGCATCGGCGCCGACCGACCCTGCACGCGTGGCGGTACGCGTCCACACGGAAACCGGCCGGGCCCAGCCTTCGGTATCGGCGGTCAGCGGCGCATCGAGCGGCCGGTGATAGGTGGCCTGGTCGCCGATGATGTTGACCACCGGCGTTTGCGCACGGCGCGCGTTGTGCAGGTTGGCCAGGCCGTTGGCCAGGCCCGGGCCGCAATGCAGCAGCGTGGCGGCGGGCTTGTCGGCCATGCGCGCATAGCCGTCGGCGGCGCCGGTGACCACGCCTTCGAACAGGCCCAGCACGCAGCGCATGCCGGGGATGCGGTCCAGCGCCGCGACGAAATGCATCTCGCTGGTGCCGGGGTTGGCAAAACAGGTGTCCACGCCGTTGGCCAGCAGGGTCTTGACCAGGCTTTCGGCGCCGTTCATCGCTTGTGGATTGTCCATGTCTCGGTGTGCGGGTTGGCGGTTGTCACCGCCGACTATATCAGCGTACGTCCCACGCCACACGGCAGCCCCGCGGCGTGCCACACCATGCACATCCACGCACGGCATCCGGCCAGAATGCCATCATGCCCCGACCTTCCCGGGGCTCGCGTGGCTGCCGCCTGCAGCCCTTTCAAGGAGTCAGCACATGTTGATGCGAGACGTGATCCCCCAAGTCCTGAACCACGCGACGGCGATGCCGGAGCCAGGCTCGCTCGAGGCGGGCGGACACAAGACCTTTCACCATGCAATCGACATCTACCTCAAGGATTCCAATGCCTTCATGAATACGTACTTCGCCCGCTATTTCGAATGGCAGGGCATCTGCCGCGAGCGGTGGTTCCATGAATGCGTCCATGACAACCTGCTGGCCGCCGGCGGCGTCTTCGTGACCAAGCGCGCGCACCAGGAGTATGTCGAGGAAACCTTCCCGTTCCAGCGCGTGGACTGCTACCTGAACACCTTCCAGGTGCGCCAGTGCTCGGCCTACCTGTTGTTCCGCTTCTGCGTGGGCGGCAAGCCGGTGTCGCTGGGTTACCAGCAGATCGTGTTTGCCGACCGGCAGAAGCGCATTTCGCGCTTCCCCGCGGGGATCATCGAACGGGTGAGGGAGTATGAGCTGGCGTTGCCCGAGTTTGCCAGCTGAAGCAGCGGCGCGGCATGCGTCAGTGCCTCGCCTGATACGCGCTGAAACGCAGTAAGCCGTTGCTGCAAGACCCCTGCCGCCGGCGCTCTTCAGCCGGCGGTGCTGGTGCGCAGCCGGCTGTCGGCCATGGCGGTGAAGCGCGGCAGCCGCAACGTGAAGGTGGTGTGCACCGTGGGCACCGACTCGCACTCGATGCGGCCGCCGAAGGTCTCGATCACGCGCCGGCAGAATGCCAGCCCGAGGCCGGCGCCCAGGCCATGCGCCTTGGTCGAGAAGAATGGCTCGAAGATGCGCGGCAGCACGTCGGCCGCGATGCCGGGGCCGGAATCGCGGAAGCGGATCACGTGGTGCTGGCCTTCGGTGGCGCCGGTGATGTCGATGCGCCCGCCACCGGTGGCGCGGATCGCATGCAGCGCATTCTTGAGCAGGTTGTACAGCACGTAGACCAGCAGCGTATCGGAGCCGACGAAGCGCCAGCCCGCATCGATGCCGCGCACATGCACCCAGCCGCGTTCGTCGCCCTGGAACGGGTAGCGCTCCAGCGCCGCATGGACACAATCGGCAATGCCGTGCGGTGCGAAGGTGCTGCGGTCCAGCCGCTCGAGCGTGACCGAGGCCAGCGCCATGTCGATCACCGTGCTGGTGCCGTCGACCTCGCGCGTGATCGCGCCGACCAGGCTCGACACGCGCTCGAGCTGCCCTGGACGCATGCGGTCTTCGCACAGGCCCTGCTCGACCGCCAGCTGGTAACCCTGCAGCACCTGCGGCCAGGTGCGCGCCAGCTCCTGCGCCTGCATGCGGATCGTGGCCAGCGGCGTGCGCACTTCATGCGCGACCGTGGCCGCCAGCGAATACGGGTGCATCAGGTCGTAGCGCACCACGCTGACGGCCAGCATGCCCAGGCTCGCCGCCACGAACACCACGCCCGGCGGGTAGAACGCCACGCCGTAGTTGACCAGGTAATCGACCGCCGCCAGCGAATACAGCGCCACCGCCACCAGGCACAGCTTGTAGCGCTTGCGGCGTTCGGCGGTGGCGTTGCGGCGGGTCTCGGCCAGGATCCAGGCGCTGCGCGTCGCCACCAGCGCGGTCTGCGCCAGGTGCAGCGGATGCAGCGGCCCGGCCTTGGGATAGTCGCCGAAGAAATAGGTGTAGTAGCCCGACACCACCTGCCCGGTGGTCAGCAGCAGCACCGCCAGCACCAGGCTGACCCCATAGGACGCCAGCAGCAGCGGCCGCTCCTGGCGGCGCTCGGTCACTTCGGCGATGAAGTGGTAGAACGTCGTCGGCAGGAACAGGATGAACAGGTAACCCAGGCGGGCCAGCAATAGCGCCACGTCGGGATGCGTGGCCTGGTACAGGAAGACCCACGTTCCCTGCCAGGCAAAGGTGGTCACGCACAGCAGGAAGAACGATGCCGACACGCGCGTGACTCCCTTGGTCACCAGCACGTAGAGGCCGTAACCGAGGAAGGTGGACGAGACGAAGGCAGGCAGGGCAGCGTACATGCGCAATGCGGGTACAGGCCGGACAGGCAAGACAAGCCAGCAGGTGTGCAGCGGGAGGTTGGCGCCTGTCCCTCGCACGCTGCCGCGAGGCGACATGTTATGCCGCCTGCGCGTGATGCGTGCTTCATTTCTTTGCATACAGAGCTAACGTCTGCTTAATGCCACGTGGACCACTCCCCACATCATGGGGGTATCCAGGCGCTACCCCTCAAAAAACAAAGGCGGAACGCCCTGGGGCGTCCCGCCTTTTGCTGCCGTGACAATCCGGCTTACCAGCGCGTGTCGTTCTCCCACGCCTTCATCTCTTCCTCGGCGCGCTCCTTGGAGTAGCCATAGCGCTCCTGGATACGGCCGGCGAGCTGGTCGCGCTTGCCATTGATCTGCGCGATGTCATCGTCGGTGAGCTTGCCCCACTTTTCCTTGATCTTGCCCTTGGCCTGCTCCCACTTGCCTTCAATCTGGTCCCAGTTCATGGTGTGCTCCTTCATGCGGGGCGGACGGGCCGCGCGCGGTGCCCGTCCGTCTTTGCGTCGGTGAGTCCGCCAACGGCTGGCGGGCGGCCCGGCCGGGCCATGCCGGCGACTACGCCGGCATGTGCTTGCTTGCGGCTTACTTGCCGTACTTGGCCTTTACGTCAGCCTGGCACTTGTCCTTGGCATCGCCGGACATCGCATCGCAACGTTCCTTGTCGGCCTTGTAAGCGGCGTCCATGGTGTCCTTCTTGGCATCAGCGCGGGCTTCCGCCACGTCGGTGCGCGAGCCGGTCGCCGCGGCCTTGTCGACCTTGGCGGCGGTCAGTGCCTGTTCATGGGCAGCCTTGGCGTCCTTCTTGCAAACGTCCTTGTCATTGCCCTTCTTGTCGTCGCACATTTCCTTGGCGACGTCATAGTCGCGATCAGCCTTGGTCTTCTCGGCCTTGGCCAGCGACTTTTGCGTGCCGTCGCGCTTGGCTTCGGCCTGGGCCTTGGCAACGTCGCGGTCGCGCTTGGCTTCGGCCTTGCAGACGTCCTTGGCGTTGTCCTTCATGCCGTCGCACTTGGTGGTGGCAGCCTTGTAGTCCGCGTTTGCCTGCTTCACGGCCGCGTCATAGTCAGCCTTTGATCCAGCCGGCGCAGCTTGCGCGAGGGCAAAACCTGCCGGTGCGGCAACCATCATCGAACATACTGCTGCGGTCAGCCATTTCTTCATCATGTCGGGCTCCTTTCCGGTTGTTTGCGTAAGGGTACGCATGAGAGGCCGGCGGCTATGCTGCTGGCCACGCCGTAAGTACAGAGTAGGAGTCCGCAGGTTGCGAAAGCAGGCGTGGGGTTCCGAAAGGCGCGTCAGACTATTCCGACACCAGGGACCGGGGCCAGCACTTGTGGGAGGATGCAGCAGGGTTGTGGGAATAAGGCTGTGCAGGCTGCCATGTCTGTGTGAGCAGACAGGCATGCTGGCAGGAATCAACAGCGTTCGAAGCAGGCTCCCCTCTCCCGCACGCGGGAGAGGGGAGCACACCAGCGCGAGATCAGGTGCCTCAGCCCGAGATCGACGGCGTCAGCTTGTTCTCGTCAGGCGCTTCGCCCTCTTCGTCCGGCCAGTTGCGGCCGACCATCCATTCATACAGCGTCGGCAGCACGATCAGCGTCAGCACCGTGGCGGTGATCAGGCCACCGATGATGACAATAGCCAGCGGGCGCTGCGTTTCCGAGCCGATCGCGCGCGAGATCGCCATCGGAAACAGGCCCAGCATGGCCAGCAGCGCTGTCATCAGCACCGTGCGCAGGCGGTCCATCGAACCGGTCAGCACAGCCTGCCGCACCGGCATGCCTTCGTCGCGCAACTGGTTGAAGTAGGTCACCATCACCACGCCGTTAAGCACCGCCTGGCCGAACAGCGCGATAAAGCCGATGGCCGCCGACACCGACAGCGGGATGCCGGTCAGGAACAGCGCGAACACGCCGCCGATCAGCGCGAACGGGATGTTCGAGATGATCAGCGTCGCGCTCTTGAACGACTTGAACGCGTTGAACAGCAGCAGGAAGATCATCAGCACCGACAGCGGCACCACGATCGCCAGCCGCGCCATGGCGCGCTCCTGGTTCTCGAACTCGCCCGACCAGCTGATCTTGACGTCGTCGGCCTTGACGTTCTTCTTCACCAGCGCCTGCATGTCCTTGACCACGCTGCCCATGTCGCGGTCGCGGATGAAGATGCCGATCGAGGTGGTGCGCTGGCCGTTCTCGCGGCTGATGTTCATCGCGCCCGACGCCGCGCGGAAGGTCACCAGCTGCGACAGCGGCACCTGCGCGCCGTCGGCGGTCTGCATGAAGATATTGGGCAGGTTGGGCAGCTCGCGCTCGGACGGCTTCAGCCGCACCGCCACGCTGAAGTGGCGCTCGCCTTCCCACAGCTCGGTGGCGGCCTTGCCGGCCAGCGCGGTTTCCATCAGGTCTTGCACGTCGGCCACGTTGATGCCGTAGCGCGCGGCCTGGGCGCGATCGAACTCCAGCACGTACTGCGGCAGTTCGCCGTCGCGGTCGATAAAGGCGCGCATCACGCCCTTGACCGACTGCACGTTGGCAAGGATCTGGTCGGCCACCTTCTTGTTCTGCTCAAGGCTGTCGCTCTGCACCTTGATCACGATCTGGCCCTTGATCTGCGAGATGCTCTCCAGGATATTGTCGCGCACCGGCTGCGAGAAATTGGGCTCGATACCGGGCAACTGGCGCAGGTCCTTGTCGATCTCGCCAATGATGGCGCGCTTGTTGAAGCCGTCGCGCCACTGCTTCTCGGGCTTGAGGTCGACCAGGACCTCGACGGTGTTGATCAGCTTGGGATCGGTGCCGTCGTCGGGGCGGCCCACCTTGGAGATGGTGGTGTTGACCTCCGGCGTCTTGCGGATCACGCTGCGCAGCAGCCGCGCCTGGTCGCGCGCCTCGTCGATCGAGACCGAGGCCGGCAGGTCGAAGCTGACCCACATCGAGCCTTCGTCCAGTTCGGGCAGGAATTCGCTACCGAGGAACTTGCCCACGCCCACCGTCACCAGCAACAGGCCCAGCGCGGCGCCAATCACCAGCTTCTTGTGGTCCAGCGCCCAGCGCAGCATGGGCTCGTACAGCCGCTTGCAATGGCGAACGATGAAATTGTCGTCGTGCGCGATGTTCTTCGTCAGCAACAGGTGGCACAGCAGCGGCACCAGCGTCAGCGAGATGATCAGCGACCCGATCAGCGCGCCCGTCACGGTATAGGCCATCGGCGCGAAGATCTTGCCCTCGTGCCGCTGCAGCGTGAAGATCGGAATGTGCGCGGCGATGATGATGACCATCGAGAACACGGTCGGGCGGCCGACTTCGGTGGTGGCCAGCAAAATCGCGAGCAGCCGCGCCTTGCTGTCGCGGATCTGCTGCTCCTTGAGCTCGCCCAGCCGCTTGAAGATGTTCTCGACCACGATCACCGCGCCGTCGACGATGATACCGAAGTCCATCGCCCCCAATGACAGCAGGTTGGCCGGAATGCCGACCCAGGTCAGCCCGATGAAGGTCGACAGCAGCGCCAGCGGGATCACCAGCGCCACGATCGCCGCGGCGCGCACGTTGGCCAGGAACAGGTACAGCACCGCCATCACCAGCAGCGCGCCTTCGACGAGATTGCCGAACACCGTATGCAGCGTCTTGTCGATCAGCGTGGAGCGGTCGTAGTACGGCACGATCTTCACGCCCTTGGGCAGGATCTGGTCGTCGAGCAGTTCGATCTTTGCCTTCAGTGCTTCCAGCACCAGCGACGGGTTCTCGCCCTTGCGCATCACCACGATGCCCGAGACGATGTCCTCTTCGTTGTCCTGGCCCATCAGGCCCTGTGGCGGCGCGCTGCCGACCTTGACCTCGGCGATGTCCTTGACCAGGATCGGCGTGCCGTTGTTCTCGGCCACCACCACGTTGGCGATGTCGGCCGAGGTGCGGAAGCTGCCCAGCGAGCGCAGCAGGAACTGCTGGCGCCCGTGCGCGACGGCGCCGCCGCCGGCGTTGGCGTTGGCGCGCTGCAGCGCGGTGAACAGCTGCGACAGCGAGATCCTGGCGTCGCGCATGCGCGCGAGGTTGGGGTTGACTTCATACTGCTTGATGGTGCCGCCGATCGTCACCAGGTCGGCCACGCCCGGCACCTGGCGCAGGTTCTTCTCGACCACCCAGTCCTGCAGCGTGCGCAGCTCCTGCGGCGTATAGCCCTTGCCGGTCAGCCGGAAGCGGAAGATCTCGCCGATCGCGGTCGACAGCGGCGCCAGGTCGGGATGCACGCCGTCGGGCAGGTCGACGCTGCGCAGCCGCTCCAGGATCTGCTGGCGCGCGGTCACGTCGGTGGCGCGGTCGTTGAAGGTCACCATCATGAACGACAGGCCGAACTGCGTGTGCGAGAAGACGCGCACCGCGTTGGGCGTGCCGGCAAGCGCGGTCTCGATCGGGATGGTGACCTGCCGCTCCACTTCTTCCGCGGCGCGGCCCGGGTACAGCGTGATGACGTTGACCTGGATGTCGGAGACGTCGGGGAAGGCCTCGATGGGCAGGTTCTTGAATGCGGCCAGGCCGCCGCCGACGAAGATAAGCAGGCCCAGCCAGACAAAGAGCTTCTGGTGCAGGGCAAAACTGACAATACGCGAGATCATGTGGCGGCCGTCCTCACTTCTTGTCGGCCGCACGCGCCGCATTGACGGCGGTGGCATCGCGCAGGATGTCCTGCAGGTAGAGGTTGCCCTCGGTCACCACGGTCTCGCCTTCCTTCACGCCTTCCAGCAATTCGCTGGTACCGGGCATGGTCACGCCCACGCGCACCTGGCGGCGCTCGAAGGTGTTGGCGGCGGTGCGCACGAAGACATAGTTGCGGTTGTCGGCCAGGAACACCGCCTTGGATGGCACCGCGATGCCTTCAAACGATGCTGCGGGCATGCGCGCCGTGACGAACATCTCGGCCTTCAGGCGGCGCCCGGGATTGGGCACGCTCAGCCGGACCTTGATGCTGCGTGCGGTCGGGTCGACATAGTCGGCGATCTTGACCACGGTGCCGGTGAAGGTTTCGCCGGGGTAGGCGGCGGTGACCACCTGCACGGTGACGCCGTCGCGGAACAGGCTGAGGTCGGATTCCGCTGCATCGACCTGCGCCCACAGCGTGGTCGGGTCGGTAACCAGGAACAGCGGCGCGGAGGGCGGCTGGTCGGGCCGCAGTTCCATGCCGAGGTTGATGTTGCGCTCGACCACCAGGCCGTCGATCGGGCTGCGCAGCGCGAAGCGCTGGTTTACGCCGTCGCTGCCTGCGGCAGCGCCGTACTGGCGCAGTGCCGCCTGGGTGCGCTGCAGGTCGGCGGCAGCGCGCGCCGCGTCGGCCTGCGACTGTTCCAGCTCCTTCTGCGCGATGACGCCGGCGCCGTACAGCTCGCGCTGGCGCGCCAGCGCCTTGGCCGCGACCGCGCTGTCGGCGGCGGCCTTGCGCGCGTCGGCCTGGGCCACGCCGAAATCCGGCGAGGTCAGGCTGGCCAGCGGCTGGCCGGCCTTGACGGTGGCGCCCGGCTGCACCAGGACCTCGGTCACGCGGCCCGCGAAGGGCGTGGACACGCGTACGGTCTTGTCCTCGTTCCACACCAGGCGGCCCGGCAGGCTCAGCATGCGCTCCCCGCCGGACTTGGCGGGTTCGCCGGCAATGCCGGGCAGCGATTTCACGCTGGCCGGGAACTGGATGGTGTTGCCGCTGACCTTGGGGTCGTCATCGGGCTTGGGCGGCTCGGCCTTGCCGCAGGCGGCCAGCACCAGCGCGCACAGCGCCACGGCGCAGACGGAGGACAGCCGTGCGGAATCGGCGGGGAAAAGTGAACGACGGGTGCAGGACGTGCGGCGGAACATGCGTGACAAGTAAGACATGAAGAATGCGCGGGAACTGCGGGTTCAGGGACGTGCCTGCGAGGCCACGGGCGCGCCCGTGGTTGTGGTCTGCAACGCGGCGCGGTAGGCCGACAGCGCCTTGGCGTATGCGCCCTGCGCTTCGACGGCATCGAGCCGGGTCTGGCGCAGCGCGCGGCGCGCGTCGAGCAGGTCGAGCACGCCGGTGGCGCCCTTGCTGTAGGCGAACTCGGCGCTGCCGGCGACGCTTTCCGCGGCGGGCAGCACCTCGTCGCGCATCTGGCGCAGCGACTGGCGCGCGGTTTCAAGCTGGCTGCGCAGCCGGTCGATTTCGTTGCCGGCCTCCAGCATCACGCGGTTGCGGTCGTCCAGCGCGGCGTAGTAGTCGACTTCGGCGCGGCGTGCCTCGCCGCCGTTGCGGTGGCGCACGAACAGCGGGATCGACAGGAACACGCCGAAGCTGTTGCCAGTGCCATAGGAGTTGGTGGGGGAGACCGGATAGTGCTCGGCCTGCGCGCCAATGGTCACGTCGGGCACGCGTCCGGCGCGGGCCAGGTCGCGCGAGGCGGCGGCGGCGGCCAGGCGCGCCTCGGCGGCAGTCACGTCGGGGCGGCGCTCGAGCAGGTAGGGATCGGGTTGCGGCGCCGGCGCATCGAACGCCGGCCAGTCGGCGACCAGCCGGTTATCCGACAGCGTGCCGGGAACCCCCATTGCCTGCGCCAGGGCTGCCTTGTCGCTGTAGTGTTCGGTCATGGCCTGACGCATGTCGTTCTGCGCGCGCAACACGTCGAGCTGCAGCTTGTTCACGTCGGCGCGCGCCACGTCGCCCGCCTTCAGGCGCGTTTCGCTGGCCTGGCGGGTGCGCTCGTACAAACCCAGCGTTTCCCGGAGCACCGCCACGCGTTCCTGGCTGACCAGCGCCTCGAAGAACGCCTGCTCGACCGCCGCGGTCTGCTGCGCCACCACGGCCTGCACCGCCTCGCCTGCCGCGGCGCTGGCCTTTTGCGCGGCATCGACGCGCAGGTTGCCCTTGTTGGCGGTTTCGATGAGCTGGTCGACGCGCAGCTTGGAGTCCACCGTCTTGCTGCGCAGGTTGCCGGCGCCGACGCCGGCGTGCGGGTTGATGTTCTCCACACCCAGGCTCAGGACCGGGTTGGGCCGCTGCGACGCGATCTGCACATCGGCCCGGCTGGCTTCCACGCCGCGCCGCGCGGCAATGATGGTGCGGTTGCAGCGCAGCGCGTCCAGGCGCACCTGGGCCAGCGTCAGCGTGGCGCCGGCGGGCGGCGGCGTGCAGGGGGCGGCCGAATCAGCGGTATCGGCGGCAGTATCGGCAGTATCGGCGGTAGCGGCCGAAGGCGGGGGTTCGGCGGCAATGCTGGCCGCGGGTGTGGCGAGAACGCCCAGCAGGAGCAGGGTTCCCGCGGCGGCACGGGTAAGGACAACAGGCACGGTCAGTCGGGCTCGGTTCGAAAGCGGTTTTGCGGTCAGCGGTCTGCGGTAAACGACCGTGCCCGCCAAGCGGTGCACCGACCGATGAATTTTCATCCGTCGTGGCAGCGGCTCCGCGGTCGCCCGGCTGGACTGTCTTGCCGCGCCCTCGCCTGCTGTCCCGATGCTTCAAACGCCACCCGGACACGATCTCCCGACGGCATTCAAACCTAATTGCTTTACAAACGGCTTTCATAGTGCTGACAAAAGCCTTTAACTGCGTGAAAACCCCATGTCTGCGCAACTTCGACCAGCAACGGCAAGCGGCCCGGAAACCACCGACGCGTGTCGGCAACTTCCGGGCCGCTATTTCAGCCTTGGCCGCAGTGGCGGCGCTTATGCCTTGGCGCGGTCGTCGAGCCCGAGGCTGCGCCCGATGATCTCTTTCATGATTTCGCTGCTGCCGGCGTAGATCCGGGAGATCCGCGCATCGGTGTACATCCGGCAGATGCGGTACTCCTCCATATAGCCGGCCCCGCCGTGCAGTTGCACGCCCTCGTCCACCACGCGCCCCTGCAGTTCGGAAGTCAGGAGCTTGGCCGACGCCGCCGTCTCCACCATCAGCGTGCCGGCGTTATGCTGCAGCACGCACTGGTCGACAAAGGTCTGGATCGCGTCGAGCTGGGCGCGCAGCTCGGCCAGCTTGAAGCGCGAGTTCTGGAAGGTGCCGATCGGCCGGCCAAAGGCCTTGCGCTCCTTGACATAGTCCAGCGTCAGGTCGAACGCCACCTGCGCCGACGCCATGTAGCCGCAGGCGCCGATGAGCCGCTCCTCCGCCAGGTGCCGGGTCAGGTAGCGGAAGGCCTGCCCGGCTTCGCCCAGCACATTGGCCTTGGGCACCTTGACGTTGTCGAAGAACAGCTCCGAAGTGTCCTGCGAATGCAGGCCCATCTTGCGCAGCTTGCGGCCGCGCTCGAAGCCCGGCATGCCACGCTCGACGATGAACAGCGTCAGGCCATGGCTGCGCTCCGGGTCGGTGCGCGCCACTACCACCACGTAATCAGCCAGCTGGCCGTTCGAGATATAGGTCTTGGCGCCGTTCAGCACCCAGTGGTCGCCATGGTCCTCGGCCCGGGTGCGGATGCCGGCCAGGTCGGAACCGGTCTGCGGCTCGGTCATGGCGATGGCGAAAATGGCCTCGCCGCGCGCCGCGGCCGGCAGCAGGCGCAGGCGCTGCTCTTCATTGCCGATGCGGCCGACATACGGCGCCACCAGGCGCGAATGGAGCGTGCCGAAGAAGCCGGAGTCGCCATGGCGCGCGTTCTCCTCGATCAGGATCTGCTCATAGCGGAAGTCATCGACACCGGCGCCGCCGTATTTTTCGTCGGCCCACATCAGCAGGTAGCCCTGCTCGCCTGCCTTGCGGAACACCTCGCGGTCGACGCAGCCCTGCTCGCGCCAGCGCTCGCCGTGCGGCCCGACCTCGCGCTGGTAGAAGCGGCGGGCGGATTCGCGGAAGGCGTCGTGTTCGGCTTCGAAGATCAGGCGTTGCATGGCTGGAGTCCCCTTCTGGTTTGATGTGCGAATCGGTTGAGTGTCTGCCGTGCCGCTTGCCTGAGGTTCGTCGGAAAAGATGATTTTTCTACAAGCCGTGCCGGCGCCGGGATTGCCGGGACATGCCATTCAATGCAATTTTATTGATATGAACCATCGATAACTTTCATTTACCCGCGGGCATGCTTTGTGCCAATACTGGAAGCTCAGACACCTATTCGATGGAGCGGGAAAGCATGGAAGCCATCCTCTGGATTGCGCTGGCGCTGGTGCTGGTGGCGCTGGGAGGCACCCTCACCTGGCTGGTCGGCACGCGGGTACCGGAACCGGTATTCGAGCGCGCGCAGCGTCATGGCCGTTTCGCCGGCCTGGAACCGAGGCCGCCCCGCCGCCCGCGCGGCGGCAAGCGCGTGCGGCAATACCGGCTGGTGCCTGCAGGCGTGCCCGGCTGGTCGGGGCTGGCCGCACGGCCCCTGCCGATACGCGCCTGATGCCAGTGGCGCCCGCTACAGCGGCACGTCCCAGCGCTGCGACCAGTCAGATTCTTCGCGCACGATATCGCGCAGGATGCGCACGGCCTCCTGCGTCGTGCCGGCTGGCTTCCTGGCGCAGACCAGGAACACCGGATACGAGAATTCCGATGCACTGTCGACGCGCTCCAGCACGCCGGTGTCCAGGTAACTCTGCACGACCCGCGTCCGAAAGTAGCCGCTGCCCCCGAACTGCAGGATGTACTGCAACGCCAGGGGTCCCAGGTTGAAGTACAGCGACGCGCGGGCATGCTGGGGCAGCGCGCTGTCATGCTGGCGCCGGAACTCCGGTCCCCAGTCGATATAGACATAGGGACCGTCGCGCTGGGTCGAGCGGATCTGGATCAGCTTCTCTTCCATCAGCGCCTCGACATGCATGCCGGGCGCATAGTCCGGCTGGTAGACCAGCGCCGCGTCGAGCGTGCCCGACTGCAGCCTGGACTGCAGCGCCTCGCCCTCCCCCACTTCAGCGCGCACCGCCAGCGCCGGCATCTGCTGGCGCATGCGCGTCGCCCACAGCAGCACCAGCGGATTTCCGAGGCTGATCTCCGCGCCGAAGCGGAACAGGGTTTCCAGCCCGGTCGGCAGCGGCAACTCGCGGCACGCCGCCTCCCAGGTCTGCACCAGCTGGCTGGCATAACCCAGGAAGCGCTGGCCGTCCGCGGTCAGGCGCGCGCCGGCCTTGTTGCGCTCGAACAGCCGGCAGTTCAGCTGCGACTCCAGGCTCTTGATACGGGCCGTTACCGCGGTCTGCGTGACGTGCAGCTTGTCGGCCGCCGCCAGCAGGCTGCCGGTACGCACGACTTGCAGGAAGGTGCGGGCGAGTTCGATGTCCATGGTGGCGAGGTTCGGGCCGTGTGACGGATTGTAGGCAATGCCTGGCGAATTTGAGAATTGGCTCGTACACACGCGGATGTACTTCTGGTCCAATGCCGCTATACTTTGTACATACAGGATGTACATGGAACTCACAATGCCTTTCACCCGGATATTTCGCAACGGCAACTCCCAGGCGGTGCGTATCCCCGCGGAGCTGGCGTATCCCGACACTGACATGCCGCTGGAAATTGAGCGTATCGGCGATGAGTTGCGCATTCGGCCCGCGCGGCGGCGCCTGACCGGGCTGCTCGACGTCTTCGCCGCATTCCCGGACGACTTCATGGCGCATGCGCGCGAAGACCAGACTCAGGCTGAGCGGGAGGGGTTCTGATGGCCAGGTATATGTTCGACACCAACATGTGCATCTACCTGATGAAGAACCAGCCACCCCATGTGGCCGAGCGCTTTGCTCAATGCTTCGAGGGAGATGTGGTCCTGTCCGCGATCACCCTGGCCGAACTGGAATACGGAGCCACTGTGTCGGGCGATCCCCTGGCAGCGCGGCGCGCGTTGCAGGCGCTGGTCGCGCGCGTACCAGTGCTGCCGCTGAATGCGGCGGCGGCGCGGGCGTACGGCCCGGTCCGTGCCGCTACGCGCGAGCGCAAGGCAGACGCACTGGACAAGCTGATCGCGGCACATGCCATTGCCGAAGACCTGACTGTGGTTACGCGCAACGTCCGCGACTTTGTCGCATATCCGGGCCTGCGCGTCGAAGACTGGACCGCGGCGCCCTGAGTTGCGGCGCCGGGCAGATAGCCTGGTCGGGAAGCTTTGCGCCACCTCAGCGCGACGACTGTGCCCGCACCGCGCCTGGCATGGCAACCGGCACAGTGCCCGCCGTCGGCCCCGCCGGCACGCCGCGCGCCTCGCGCGGCTGCCGCAGCGGCGCGATGCCTTCCGGCTCCTGCCATGCCACGCCATTGTCATAGCCGGTGGACACGGCCTCGAGATAGCCGGGAGCGAATTTCTGTTCAGGAGTGACAGCCGCTGCCGTCGGGGCGGCGGGCTGCGGGGCTTCGGCCTGTGCGCAGGCGACGCTGTTCAGGCAAAGCCCCAGTACGCGCAGCAGCACGACGGCGCGGCGCGTGCGGTGCAGCAATTTCTTTTGCGGGCGCGATGCGGCCTGCCCGCGTTGGCAGGGGGATTGGGGGTTCATCGGTGTTCTCCGGGAAGCCATTGCTGGCGGGTGGGACAACGAGCATCGGCGCCGCGCTCGCTGTCTATTCCGCAACGACCGTGCCACCACCACTACGCCGCCTGCAGCGCGGTGTCGGCCACTTTCCCGGGCCTTCGCGACCCTCCTTCGTTGGTGCCGGACCGACGGTCAGCCAATAGCTGTCGGCCTCCATCCAACACTGGCACCTAGCTTGCGGCTCACGGCAGGTAGCCGAGCAGCCGCCACCACAGGTAATCCAGCGGCAGCAACACCACCACCGTGATGGCCGCCAATGCCAGGCACAGCCGCGTGCCATGGCGCAGCCCGACGCCACCCAGCTGCATCGCAATCACGATCGGCGGCGACTGGTAGGGGAAAAACACCGTGGAGAACACCGGCACCTGCAACATCAGTACCGTCTCCGTCGGCAAGCCGGTGGCGCTGGCAAACTCCCGCGCCAGTGGAGACAACACGGCCGGAAGGCTAGGCAGCGTGGTCATCAGTCCCATGCTGGCGCCCACGGCCCCGAGCGCGCCGACGTTCACCATCGTGTGTCCCGGCGTCAGCTGCAGCCAGTGCAGCAGCGCGTGGCTGACCGCAGTGCCCAGTCCGGCCGACTCCACCACCGCGCCAAGTCCGAGGAAGCCTGCCACATAGAGCAGCGGCACCAGGTGGACCTGTT
The DNA here is from genome assembly GCF_017814975.1 of Cupriavidus consociatus. Taxonomy (GTDB): domain Bacteria; phylum Pseudomonadota; class Gammaproteobacteria; order Burkholderiales; family Burkholderiaceae; genus Cupriavidus; species Cupriavidus consociatus. The sequence goes on along the minus strand of NZ_JAGIQA010000011.1, from coordinate 35,757 downwards.
CGGCCAGCGCCCTGGACGAGACCAGCCCCACGCCCGGCAGCAGGCAGACGATGCTTGCGGCCAGCGCAATCCAGGCCGGCGAGATGCCATGCAGTGCGTCGGTGGCAAATCCCGCCACGGCGATCGCCAGGATGACCGCCAGCAGCCGCTCCTGCCGGCCCATCGGCGCGCGCGCTGCCGCCGGCGCCGCCGCCAGCGGTGCGTCGTGCGGGAAAAGCCGGCACACCAGCCAGACCAGCACCACGGTCTTGAGCAGGCCCAGCACCGGGAAATGCAGCAGCAGATAGCTGCCGTAGCTGAGGTTGATGCCGTACAGCGAGCTGGCCGCGCCCAGCAGCACGCTGTTAGGGATATTGGCGGGCAGGATGGTGGTCGGCGCCATATAGCTGGCCGCGGCCACCGTCAGCACCAGGCCGATGCGGCCGTTGGAGCCGGGGGCCAGCCCCACGCGGTCGGCCAGCGCCAGCACGATCGGGACCAGCAGCAGCACGCGGCCGGTGGTGGACGGCATCAGGAACGCGAGGCCCACCGCGCTGGCCGCGACCAGCGCGACCAGTTGCGGATACCCGTGCATCCGGCGCTGGAAGATGGCGTCGGCCAGCCGCAATGCCAGCCCGCTGTTGCGCAGCGCCACGCCGGTGACGGCGCCGCCGAACATCAGCCACCACGCGGGCGAGGCAAAGCCGCTGAACACCACCTTGGGCGGCGCGATCTGGAACACGACCGCGCACAGGAAGAACAGCAGCGTGGCGGTGGGCTCGGGCAACGCACCGAGCGCCCAGCAGCACACGGTGGACAACACCAGCGCCGCGGCCCAGACCAGCGCCGGCGGCGCGTCAATGGCGTGGCCGGCGCTCAGCACCAGCGCGATGCATGCGCCGATGGCAAAGGCAGCCCTGGCGGATTGAAGCAGGCCAGGGTCGGGAATGGTGTCCGGCACCGGGAGGGCGGCGGCCAGCGTGGCATCCTGGCCACCCAGGCCGAAACGCGCCGCGGCGCGGCGAACGAATGAAGGCATGGAAGAACATCTCGTCGATGGGCCGGTCCCATGCCGCGCGCGATTTCGGCGGGCCGGCGCCTGTTCGTCAATCGGCCGCTCTTGTTCCCGATCGCGGCCACATGCCAGCATCGTAGGCCGGCCTTCCTTGGCGGAGTTACACTAATCGGGCAATTTCTTACGATTTCATGCCACGCGCCGTCGCCCCCACTCCTGCATTGCCTGCCGCCCCGGCCCGCCGCCGCCCCGTCTACTCGCCGGTGCCGCGCGCACGTCCCAGCGCCTCCGATCCGGTCATCGCGCATCTGCGCCGCCCGCCTCCCAACGCGGTGATCCACCCGCACCGCCATCCGTGGGGCCAGCTGTCGTTCCCGATCAGCGGCAGCTTGCGCATCACCGCCGGCGGGACCGCATGGCTGGTGCCGGCGATGCGCGCGGTCTGGATCCCGCCCGATGTGGAGCACAACGTGGTGGTGCTGGGCACGGTGCGCTTCTATGCCTGCTATATCGCGCCGCAGGCCTGCGCGCTGTCGGCCGACTCATGCGTGGTGCTGGAGGTGTCGCCGCTATTGCGCGAGCTGATGGAAGCCCTGGCCCACGACGACTCGCTCGGCGAACGCCGCCGCCAGCTCTGCGCCAGCCTGCTGGTGGAGGAGCTGGCGGCCGCGCCCACGCTGTCACTGGGGCTCGCGCTGCCGTCGGACCGGCGGCTGCAGGCGCTGTGCCACGCGCTGATGGAAGATCCCGGCTCCAGCCTGACGCTGTCCGAATGGGCGGCTCGCACCGGCGCCAGCGAGCGGACACTGGCGCGGCTGTTCGAAAGCGAGCTGAAGACCAGCTTCGGCAGCTGGCGCCAGCAGTTGCGCCTGGCCCATGCGATCGACCTGATGAGCCGCGGCCGGCCGCTGGCGCATGTGGCCGCGGAAACCGGCTACGCCCACGCGGGCGCGTTCTCGACCATGTTCCGCCGCGCGCTCGGGCAAACCCCGCGCGACTTCATGGCGCGCCGCAGGCGCGTGCTGCGTTGAGGTGACGGTCGGCGGCGCGCGCCGCCGGTTCAGGGCTTCACCGCGGCGGCCAGCACCGCCGGCATCGGCACCTCGAAGCCGCTGCCGCGCATATAGCCGGCGACCGTGCCGCGCAGCACCGCCCGGATCTCGTCGCGCGCCCGCGGGGTCTGCGCGCGCAGCGTGGCGGCGGCGCGCACGGTGCCTTGCGCGAGCGCATCGAACAGCTGGTCCGGCGTGGAAAAGCGCCACACCTGATGCACGTTCCGGCACGTCGGGGCGACAAAGCCGGCCTGCTGCAAGGCGTTGCGGCACTCGTTGGGATCGCTGAAGAGAAAGAAATTGGGCCCCGCCGGCAGGTCGACCTCCATCGAGCCATAGGCGCGGATGGCGGCATAGACCGCGCCGAAGCCCACCGCGCGTTCGGGGGCATCCCACACCGTGAAGGCGATGCGACCGCCGGGGCGCAACACGCGGAACGCTTCGCGCAGCGCGGCATCGGGATCGGAAAGGTGGCACATGCCGAACCCGTTGACCACGACATCGAAGCTGGCGTCGCCGAAGGGCAGCGCCTGCGCGTCGGCCTGCTGGTAGTCGATGTCGGGATAAAGCTTGCGCGCCAGCTCCACCTGCGCCAGCGAGAAATCGATGCCGATGGCCTCGGCGCCGCGCCGCGCCGCCGCCGCGGCGATATGGCCCGAGCCGCTGGCGACATCGAGCACACGCAGCCCGCTGCCGGCGCGCGCCTCGTCCAGCAGCGCCTCGATCGATTGCCGGGTCACGTGCGACAGGTGCTCCTGGTAGCGGCTGACGACTTCGGGGTCTTCCCAGCCAGCCAGCTCAAAGGCGCGAAACGAATCTCCGGTGTGATCCATGCCCCCCTCCCAGGCGTCGGTGTCCAGGCTGCGGTTTGGGCGGGACGAAGCAGGCACGATTGATGCGCCGCGCCCCCCAAGCGAAGTATAGTCAGCGCGGCGCCAGCTCAATGGCCTGGCGATGGCCCGCCGGCGGCATGGGAACAGCCGCTATTTCGCCCCGCTCACACGCCAGACGACATTGCCGACGTCGTCCGCCACCAGCAGCCCGCCGCCCTTGTCGATCGCCACGCCCACGGGCCGGCCGCGCGCATTGCCCTCGCCGTCGACAAAACCCGTCAGCACGTCAAAGGGCATGCCGTTCGGCCGGCCATTGCTGAACGGCACGAAGATGACCTTGTACCCCGCCAGCGGCCGCCGGTTCCAGGACCCGTGCTGGCCCACGAACATGCCCTCGCTGAAGCGCGCCGGCAGGCTGTTGCCGGCGGCAGCCGCGAGTCCCAGCGGGGCGGTATGCGCGCCGACCGCGTAGTCGGGCACGATCGCCCTCGCCACCAGGTCAGGCGCCGGCGGCTTGACGCGCTCGTCGACGTTCTGGCCGAAGTAGCTGTACGGCCAGCCGTAGAAGCCGCCGTCGCGCACCGTGGTGATGTAGTCCGGCACCAGGTCGCTGCCGATCTCGTCGCGCTCGTTGACCGCGGTCCACAGCGCGCCGGTGACCGGCTCCCATGCCATGCCGTTGGGATTGCGCAGGCCGCTGGCAAAGATGCGGTGCGAGCCGTTCCCGGGATCGACCTCCCAGATGGCGGCGCGGCCCGCTTCCTTGTCCATGCCGTGCTCGGCCACGTTGCTGTTCGAGCCCACGGTCACGTAGAGCTTGCTGCCGTCGCGGCTGGCGATGATGTTCTTGGTCCAGTGGTGGTTGAGCGGCCCGCCGGGCAGGTCCACCACTTTCTGCGGCGCCGCGGCGATCTGGGTCTGCCCGGGCCGGTACGGGAAGCGCAGCACCGCGTCGGTGGCAGCCACATAGAAATCGTTGCCGACCAGCACCATGCCGAACGGCGAGTTGATGTCCTTCAGGAAGATCGAGCGCTGGTCGGCCACGCCGTCGCCGTTGCTGTCGCGCAGCAGCGTGATGCGGTTGGCGCTGGGCGTGCCGGCGCCGGCGCGCTTCATCACCTTCTTCATGATCCAGCCCTTGATGCCCTTGCCGTCGTCGGGCTTGGGCGGCGCATTGCTCTCGGCCACCAGCACGTCGCCGTTGGGCAGCACATAGACCCAGCGCGGATGATCGAGCTTGTCGGCGAAGGCGGTCACCGCCATGCCCTCGGCCGGCACCGGGCGCTGGCCTTCGGCCCAGCCGACTGCGGGTGCGATCTTGACGGTGGGGATGGCGGTCTGGTTCGGCGGCGGCAGTTGCGGCGTGGGTCCGAAGCCTGCCTCGGAAGGCAGCTTGGCCGATTCGCCGCACGCGCCCAGCGCCGCGGCGGCACCCGCCAGCAGCGCTGCGCCGCACAAGCGGGAAGAAGACGGGAAGGGCTTGGGCAGCGGCATGGTCCGGACTCCTCGGGCGAGGCAGGGATGCGCCCGCTTCTGGACTATAGGTTGCGTGTCGCCGCCCCCCTGTAGGCCCCCGGGAAGGCCCGGTGTAGGACAACGCCCACGCCGGCCCGACCGCATGCCGGCGCTCAGCCGCGATGCGGCGTATCCAGCCCCTTCACCACCGCCGGGCGCTGCACGAACGCCTCCAGCACGCGCCCCACGTTGACGAAGTCCTTGAAGCCGACCAGGTCGCCTGCCTCGTAGAAGCCCACCAGGTTGCGCACCCACGGAAAGGTGGCGATGTCTGCAATGGTGTACTCGTCGCCCATGATCCACGCGCGTCCTGCCAGGCGCTGCTCGAGCACGCTGAGCAGGCGCCGGCTTTCCGCCACGTAGCGGTCGCGCGGGCGCTTGTCTTCATAGGCCTTGCCGGCGAATTTGTGGAAGAAGCCGACCTGCCCGAACATCGGCCCGATGCCGCCCATCTGGAACATCAGCCACTGGATGGTTTCGTAGCGCCGTGCCGGATCGGCCGGGATCAGCTTGCCCGACTTGTCGGCCAGGTACAGCAGGATCGCGCCCGATTCGAACAGCGCCAGCGGCTTGCCGCCCGGGCCGTCAGGATCGAGGATCGCGGGGATCTTGTTGTTCGGGTTGAGCGACAGGAATTCCGGCGAGAGCTGGTCGTCGGTGTCGAAGCGCACCAGGTGCGGTTCATACGGCAGGCCGGTCTCTTCGAGCATGATCGATGCCTTGACGCCGTTGGGCGTCGGCAGCGAATAGAGCTGGATGCGCTCGGGATGCTGCGCCGGCCATTTGCGGGTGATCGGGTAGTCGGAAAGCTCTGGCACGTGGGCTCCAGTGGTGCGCTGCCCGCGGCACGGCGGGCAACGGATGGCTGAAACGGAGGATGATAGCCCGCCGGCGCAATCCGTGCCGGCGCCCCGCTCCAGACACAAAAGGGGCCCCGCAGGGCCCCTTCTTCTTCTTCTTCATTCCAATCTGGCTACTCGGCTTACACCGTCACCTGGTCAGCCACTTCCTTGAAGTCCTCGATCTGGTCGAAGTTCATGTACTTGTAGATCTTGTCGCCATTCTGGTTGATGACGCCAATATCGGCCATGTACTCGTCCTTGGTCGGGATGCGGCCCAGACGCGAGCAGATCGCCGCCAGTTCGGCGGAACCCAGGTACACGTTGGTGTTCTTGCCCAGGCGGTTCGGGAAGTTGCGGGTCGAGGTCGACATCACGGTCGCGCCTTCACGCACCTGTGCCTGGTTGCCCATGCACAGCGAGCAGCCCGGCATTTCGGTGCGGGCACCGGCGGTGCCGAACACGCCGTAGTGGCCTTCCTCGGTCAGCTGCTTCTGGTCCATCTTGGTCGGCGGGGCCACCCACAGCTTGACCGGGATGTCGCGCTTGCCCTCCAGCAGCTTGGAAGCTGCGCGGAAGTGGCCGATGTTGGTCATGCACGAACCGATGAAGACTTCGTCGATCTTGGCGCCGGCCACGTCCGACAGGGTCTTGACGTCGTCCGGGTCGTTCGGGCAGGCCACGATCGGCTCGTGCACGTCGGCCAGGTCGATCTCGATCACGGCGGCGTACTCGGCGTCGGCATCCGGCTCCAGCAGCTTCGGATCGGCCAGCCACGCTTCCATGGCCTTGATACGGCGCTGCAGGCTGCGCGGGTCCTGGTAGCCCTGGGCGATCATCCACTTCAGCAGCGTGATGTTGCTGTTGATGTATTCGATGATCGGTTCCTTGTTCAGGCGCACCGAGCAACCGGCGGCCGAACGCTCGGCGGAAGCATCCGACAGTTCGAACGCTTGCTCGACCTTCAGGTCGGGCAGGCCTTCGATTTCCAGGATGCGGCCCGAGAAGATGTTCTTCTTGCCTTGCTTGGCCACGGTCAGCAGGTCTTGCTTGATCGCGTACAGCGGGATCGCGTTGACCAGGTCGCGCAGCGTCACGCCCGGCTGCATCTTGCCCTTGAAGCGGACCAGCACCGATTCCGGCATGTCCAGCGGCATCACGCCGGTGGCGGCGGCAAAGGCCACCAGGCCCGAGCCTGCGGGGAAGCTGATGCCGATCGGGAAGCGGGTGTGCGAGTCGCCGCCGGTGCCGACGGTGTCGGGCAGCAGCATGCGGTTCAGCCACGAGTGGATCACGCCGTCGCCCGGGCGCAGCGAGATGCCGCCGCGGGTGCTGATGAACTCGGGCAGGGTGTGGTGGGTCTTGACGTCAACCGGCTTCGGATAGGCGGCGGTGTGGCAGAACGACTGCATCACCAGGTCGGCCGAGAAGCCCAGGCAAGCCAGGTCCTTCAGCTCGTCGCGGGTCATCGGGCCGGTGGTGTCCTGCGAGCCCACCGAGGTCATCTTCGGTTCGCAGTAGGTGTTCGGGCGGATGCCCCGCTGTTGCCCATTCACTTCCGGCAGGCCGCAGGCGCGGCCGACCATCTTCTGCGCCAGCGTGAAGCCCTTGCCGGTGTCGGCCGGGTTCTGCGGCAGGCGGAACAGCGTCGACGGGGCCAGGCCCAGCGCCTCGCGCGCCTTGGCGGTCAGGCCACGGCCGACGATCAGCGGAATACGGCCACCGGCGCGGACTTCATCAAACAGCACGTCGGACTTGACCTTGAACTCGGCGATCACGGCGCCGTTCTTCAGGGCCTTGCCTTCATACGGGCGCAGCTCGACCACGTCGCCCATTTCCATCTGCGACACGTCCAGCTCGATCGGCAGCGCGCCGGCATCTTCCATGGTGTTGTAGAAGATCGGGGCGATCTTGTTGCCCAGGCACACGCCGCCGAAGCGCTTGTTCGGGATGAAGGGGATGTCTTCACCGGTGAACCACAGCACCGAGTTGGTGGCGGACTTGCGCGAGGAACCGGTACCGACCACGTCGCCGACGTAGGCGACCAGGTGGCCCTTTTCCTTCAGCGATTCGATGAACTTGACCGGGCCGCGCTTGCCGTCTTCTTCCGGCTGGAACGCCGCGCCTTCGCGCTTGTTCTTCAGCATCGCCAGCGCGTGCATCGGGATGTCCGGGCGGGTGGTGGCGTCCGGGGCCGGCGACAGGTCGTCGGTATTGGTTTCGCCCGGCACCTTGAACACGGTGATGGTCAGGCTTTGCGGGACTTCCGGACGGCTGGTGAACCACTCGGCGTCGGCCCAGCTCTGCAGCACGGCCTTGGCGTTGGCGTTGCCCTTGTCGGCCTTTTCCTTCACGTCGTGGAAGGCGTCGAACATCAGCAGGGTCTTCTTCAGCGCGTCGGCGGCGACGGTGCCGACTTCGGCGTCGTCCAGCAGCTCGATCAGCGGCGAGATGTTGTAGCCGCCCAGCATGGTGCCGAGCAGCTCGGTAGCCTTGGCGCGGGAGATCAGCGCGCACGTTTCCTTGCCCAGGGCGACAGCGGCCAGATAGGAGGCCTTGACCTTGGCGGCATCGTCCACGCCGGCGGGGACGCGGTTGGTGATCAGCTCGACCAGGTTCTGCTCTTCGCCGGCGGGCGGGTTCTTCAGCAGTTCGATCAGCTCGGCCGTCTGCTTGGCGGTCAGGGGCAGAGGAGGGATACCAAGCGCGGCGCGCTCGGCCACATGTGCGCGATAGTTTTCAAGCATGGGAACCTGCTGAGTAATTAGGTTTAGAAAATCTTCTGTTGACGTCGCGATTGTAGTCCTTCGCCGGGTTCTGGTCAAATGTCTTATATCTTATATAAGAGTTGAAGTTGGAAAATCTATGTAAATCAATGGGTTTTTGGATGTAAGACCGTGGGGAGTTGCATGGGGGCTACCTGAGTAGCGTAGTAGGGAATGAGGGTTGGGGTGGATTTGCTGCGGCTGGGCGCCTCTTTGCTGCGGCCCAATAGCCCCTCCCCTCCAAACCTCAAGTTCCCCCGCCAACAATCGTTAACCCCCCTGCAGGCGCGCACCACAAAGCGCCCGCTAGCGTAGCCATGCCTGCCCCCTTTCCGCTCAAACGGCCAAGCTGAAAGGGTTTCCCCCTTTTTTTCGGCCCTTTGCTGGCCTGCGATTCCGGAAGAATGGCAGGCATTCCGATACAGGCTACTCATGGCGAACACGGCTTCCCCTTCCCGGACTGGCAGCAACACAGGCAAGCGCGGTCGGCTGCTGCTGATCGGCGGCGGCGTGCTTGTCCTGGCACTGGGTGCCGGAGGCTATGTGCTGGGCAGCGTGCTGAGCAACCGCCAGCCGGCGGCGCCCGCCGCGCCGGCCGCCCCGGTCGTTCCGCCGCCGATCTTCATGCCGCTGGATGCGTTCACCGTCAACCTGAAAAGCGAGGACGGCGACCGCTTCCTGCATACCGGCCTGTCGCTGAAGGTGGCGGATGCCGAGACGCAGGCGCGCCTGGCGCAGTACCTCCCCGAGGCGCGCAGCCGCATCCTGCTGCTGCTGTCGGCACGCCAGCCCGCGGATCTGGCCACGGTCGAAGGCAAGCGCAAGCTGGCCGACGATATCCGCACCACCATCGCCCAGCCTTTCGCCACCGGCCTGCCGGCCCAGCGCGTGCTGGATGTGTTGTTCACCTCTTTCGTGGTGCAGTAAGCGCCCGCTTGCGCCCTGCCCCGCCCGCCAACCGATATGAAACCGTCCGCCGCCACAAAGCTCCGCCCTGCCCCCGCATGCCGCCGGGCATGGTGATGCGCGCCTGGCCATGCCGCAACGGTTTCATCCATAACGCCGCATAAAGCCGCACAAGGGGCAGGACACCAGATGGCCTACGACAAGTTCCTCTCGCAAGACGAGGTCGACGAGCTGCTCAAGGGCGTATCCGGCGAGGCCGATACGCCCAAGGCCAGCGAGCCGGCGCTGGACGACAGCGGGGTGCGCCCGTACAACCTGGCGACGCAGGAACGCATCATCCGCGGCCGCCTGCATACGCTGGAAATCATCAACGAGCGCTTTGCCCGATCGCTGCGCTCGGCACTGTTCAATTTCATCCGCCGCGGCGCGGATATTTCGGTCGGCAGCATCAGGATCGAGAAGTTCGGCGATTTCGCCCGCAACCTGCCGATGCCGACCAACCTGAACCTGGTCCACCTGAAGCCGCTGCGCGGCACGGCGCTGTTCGTCTACGACCCGAACCTGGTGTTCCTGGTGGTGGACAACCTGTTCGGCGGCGACGGCCGCTTCCACACGCGCGTGGAAGGCCGCGACTTCACCCAGACCGAGCAGCGCATCATCCAGCGCATGCTGGAGCTGACGCTGGCCAGCTATGGCAGCGCCTGGCGCACCGTGCATCCGATCGAGACCGAGTACATCCGCTCGGAGATGCACACCAAGTTTGCCAATGTCGCCACGCAGAACGAAGCCGTGGTGACCACCGCCTTCCATATCGAACTGGGCGCCGTCGGCGGGCAGCTCCACGTATGCCTGCCGTACGCGATGATCGAGCCGCTCAAGGACCTGCTGATGAATCCGCTGCAGGACGAGAAGGAAGTCGACAAGGGCTGGGTCAACCAGCTGTCAAGGCAGCTGCGCGCGGCCGAAGTGGAACTGGTCGCCGAGTTCGCGCACCTGCAGAGCACGGTGGCCGAAGTGCTGGCGCTGCGCGCCGGCGACGTGCTGCCGATCGAGCTGCCGGAGAAGATCTTCGGCAAGGTGGACGGCGTGCCCGTGATGCAGTGCGGCTTCGGCACCATGAATGGCCAGTACGCGCTGCGGGTAGAACGAATGATCAATCACCAGGACGGCGATTCCCACCTGGACACCGAGGACACCGATTATGAGTGAGGGCTTCGAGGACAAGCCGGTCGATCCGATGGACGACTGGGCCAGCGCGCTGGCGGAGCAGACCAGCGCCACAGCTGCGGAGGTGCCCGCCGCGGCCCCTTCGTCCTCCTCCGCGACCGCGGCCACCCCGGCTGCCGCCACTGTCTTCCAGCCGCTGGCGAAGGAAGCGGCCAGCGGCTTCCACAACGATATCGAGATGATCCTCGATATCCCGGTGCAGCTGACCGTGGAACTGGGCCGCACCAAGGTACCCATCAAGAACCTGCTGCAGCTGGCACAGGGCTCGGTGGTCGAACTGGACGGGCTGGCCGGCGAGCCGATGGACGTGCTGGTCAACGGCTACCTGATCGCGCAGGGCGAGGTGGTGGTGGTGAACGACAAGTTCGGCATCCGCCTGACGGACATCATCACGCCGTCCGAACGCATCCGCAAGCTGAACAAATGACCATGCGGAAGTACCCCGCGCTCGGTGCCGGCCCCCTCCGGGCCATCGGCGCCAGCCTCGCCACGCTGATGCCGGCGCTGACCCCGGCGCTCGCACTGGCCGCCGACGGCAAGCCGGCACCGGCCATCAGCGGCGCGGGCAGCCTGGCCCAGGCCGGGCTGGGGCTGTTTGCCGTGATCGCGCTGATCCTCGGCATGGCCTGGCTGGCACGGCGTGCCGGGCTGGTGCGCCATGCCACCGGCGGAATGATGAAGGTGGTCGGCAGCACCATGCTGGGGGCGCGCCAGCGGCTGGTGCTGGTGGAAGTCGGCGACACCTGGCTGGTGCTGGGCGTCAGCCCCGGCGAAATCCGCCCGCTGCACAGCATGCCGGCGAACGCCACTGGCGGTACCTACGCTGACCCCCTTACCCCGGCGGCACGCGCCACCGGCATGCCGCAACCGCCGACCGGCGGCACCTTCGCCGAGAAGCTGCTGCGTTCGCTGCAATCCCAGTTCAAGTCATGAATTCCCTGCGTGCCGCATGGCGGCGCCGCCTGCGGCCCGCGCGCCTCGCCGTGGCCGCGCGCCGTTGCCCGTTGTCGATTGCCTTGGTCCTGGCGCTTGCCGCCGCCGTACTGGCATTGGCGCCCGCGTCTGCCTGGGCGCAGCAACTGCCCGGCGTGGTCAGCAAGCCCGCCCCGGGCGGCGGCCAGATCTGGTCGCTGCCGATCCAGACGCTGGTGCTGCTGACCTCGCTGTCGTTCCTGCCGGCGGCGATGCTGATGATGACCGGCTTCACCCGCATCGTCATCGTGCTCGGCCTGCTGCGCAACGCGCTGGGCACGGCCACCTCGCCACCCAACCAGGTGCTGGTGGGGCTGTCGCTGTTCCTGACCTTCTTCGTGATGGCGCCGGTGTTCGACCGCGTCTACAACGACGCCTACAAGCCGCTGTCGGAAAACAAGATCAGCCTGGAAACGGCTGCCGCCAGGGCCGCCGAGCCGCTCAAGGCCTTCATGCTGCGCCAGACCCGCGAAAAGGACCTGGCGATGTTTGCGCAGATGGCCAAGGCACCGGAGATGCAGGGCCCGGAAGAGGTGCCGCTGAGCATCCTCGTGCCCGCCTTCGTCACCAGCGAGCTCAAGACCGCGTTCCAGATCGGCTTCACCATCTTTATCCCGTTCCTGATCATCGACCTGGTGGTCGCCAGCGTGCTGATGGCAATGGGCATGATGATGGTGCCGCCGGCAACCATCTCGCTGCCGTTCAAGCTGATGCTGTTCGTGCTGGTGGACGGCTGGCAGCTGCTGCTGGGATCGTTGGCGCAGAGCTTCATGAACTGAGGCCGGCAGCCTCGACCCCCTCGCATTCCCCAGCCATCGCATTTCCCAGGACCGAGCCATGACACCGGAAACCGTAATGACCATCGCCACCCAGGCGATGAAGATGACGCTGCTGCTGGCCGCGCCGCTGCTGCTGGTGGCGCTCGCGGCCGGCCTGGTGGTGAGCCTGTTCCAGGCCGCGACGCAGATCAACGAGATGACGCTGACCTTCATCCCCAAGCTGATCGCGCTGTTTGCCACCATGGTGCTGGCCGGTCCGTGGATGATCAACACCATGGTCGACTACATGCGCGAGGTGTTCCAGAGCATTCCCGCGCTGGCCCACTGACGCCCCCTCCTTTCCGCATTCCGCCTGCCGACAGACTGCCGTGGTCGAATTCACTTCTGCCCAGCTCTACGGCTGGCTCGCGGCATTCCTGTGGCCCTTTTTCCGCATCCTGGCGCTGATCGGCACCGCACCGCTGTTCGGTGAATCGACCATTCCGCGGCGCGCCAAGATCGCGCTGTCGGCGATGATCGCGATGGTGGTGTCGCCCACCATCGCGCAGCTGCCAGCGGCGCCGGTGTACTCCTTCGACGGCCTGCTGATCATCCTCAACGAGGTCGGCATCGGCCTGGCCACCGGCTTTGTCATGCGGCTGGTCTTCGCCACCGTGCAGCAGGCCGGCGAAATCATCGGCCTGCAGATGGGCCTGTCGTTCGCCTCCTTCTTCGACCGTGCAGCCGGCGGCCAGACCATGGTGCTGTCGCGCTTCCTCAACGTCGTCGCGGTGCTGCTGTTCCTGGCGCTGGACGGCCACCTGATGATGCTGGGCGCGCTGGTCGACAGCTTTAACGGACTGCCTATCGGGGGCACGCCGCTGTCGGCGGGCGGCGCCATGGCGGTGGCGCGCGCCGGCGGCATGGTGTTCGCATCGGGCCTGCTGCTGGCGCTGCCGATGATCGCCGCGCTGCTGACGTTGAACCTCGCCATGGGCATCCTCAACCGCGCCTCGCCGCAGCTGTCGATCTTCGCGGTGGGCTTCCCGGTGACGCTGTCGGGCGGCTTCCTGGTGCTGATGCTGGTGATGCCGCAGATGGGCACCTACATGCAGCACATGATCGAGGCAGGGTTGGAATCGATCGGGACGGTGCTGGGGCAGTTCGGGCGCTAGCGCGCCGCCACGGTGCGCTGCGGCGCCGAACAAGCCCTGGTTCCTGCCGGCACGCTGCCGCGCATCTTATCTTAGATGTCGAATATTTCTTGACACGAAGCGGCAAGGCGCTAGTATTACGCCATGTACTTCGATCTCTAAGATTATTGAGGTACCGCAACCACCGTTCAGGAGCCCTTACATGTACGACCTCTACGCCACGGACAAGCTGATCGACCTCTGGTTGACCGAAGATATCGGTATCTGCGACTTGACCGTCCAGACCATGATCGAACCGGGTGAGACCGGCACCTTCTGCATGAACGCCCGCGAGCCGATGATCATTGCGGGTATCGACGTGGCGGCTCGCATCTTCGCCCGCTACGATCCCACGCTGTCGATCGATGTGCGCGTCGCGGATGGCGACAAGGTCGCCAAGGGCGCGGTGCTGCTGAACGTGAGCGGCAACGCGCGCAGCGTGCTGACGGCGGAGCGCACCGCGCTCAACATCATGCAGCGGCTGTGCGGCATTGCCAATCACACGGCCACCTATGCCCAGGCCATTGCGCATACCAAGGCGCGCCTGATCGACAGCCGCAAGACCACGCCTGGACTGCGCGCGCTGGAAAAGCATGCCGTGACCTGCGGCGGCGGCCTGAACCACCGGCTAAGCCTGGACAATGGCGTGATGATCAAGGACAACCACATCGCCGTGTGCGGCAGCATCGCCGCCGCGGTGCAACGCGTGCGGCGCAAGCTGCCGGTGCTGACCAAGCTGGAAGTGGAATGCGACCGGCTGGAGCAGGTGCATGAGGCACTGGCTGCCGGTGTCGACGTGATCATGCTGGACAACATGCCGGTGCCCGACATGAAGGAAGCCGTACAGATCGTCAATGGCCGGACCAAGGTCGAGGCCTCGGGGGGGATTCGCCTGGAAACGATCCGGGCGGTGGCGGAAACCGGCGTTGACTACATCTCGACGAGCAAGATCACGCAGTCGGCACCGGCCGTGGATATCGGGCTGGACGAAGCCTGACGCCTGCCGGCTCAAGCGCCTCCATCCTTAGCGCGGTTTCACGCCTTCTACCCAAGGCATTCACCCTCGCCGGCCTGGCCCGCGAGGGCCTTTTCATTGGCGCCAGCCGAGTATGGCTACAGGTCCGACAGCAGCCGTCCCACCTCCTGCGTGGACGGCACGCGCCGGCCGTTCTCGGCCGACGCGATCTCGTCGGCGACCAGGCGCTTGGCGATGGTGATCAGTACGCGGCGCGTGGTCAGCACATCTTCTTCGCTCACCCCTTCCACGCTGAGTTCATTGACCTCGGTGGCCAGCGGTTCGAGCTTGCGGCGCAGCGCGCGCCCGGTCTTGCTCAGGAACACATGCACCTTCTTCTTGTTGCCGGGAAGGTGGGTGCGTTCCACGTAGCCCAGCGCCTCCAGCGCCTTCACCGCCGCAAAGGTGGTCGGCTCGGTCACGCCGGCGCGCTCGCTCAGCTCGCGTTGCGACAGGCCGTCATGGCGCCACAGGATGCGCAGGATGGTCCAGTGGCCGTACGACACTGAATGCTCCGCCAGGCGCAGTTGCAGCGCCCGGATATAGGCGCGCGCGGCGTCCTTTACCAGGTGAGCAAGCCGCTCTTCATCGGCTTCATCCGGTGGGGTGATGGTGACCGGGGCATCCGGCTTTCTTGTGGCCATAGTGGTGACGGGAAGTGAAACGCATCCATGCGGCACCGGACAAGGCGGTGCCCGCAACAGCGCACATGATAGCGCCTCTGCCCTTGCGTGCGGCGCCGCCGAGTCCCGGCGCCCATTCCCGGATTCAGCGTTCACTTCATCAGTGCGCCGTGCGCGCAACCGATGCATGAGGCACCGCGAGCGCGCACGCCGCTTACCCGTGTTTTCCCCTACGAGAACACGAATCCCGCGTACACACTGGATTTGCGGGCAGTGGCGCGCTCTTTGCATTACCTTAGACATCGAACTTTTCTTGACACCCCTCTGCCCGGTGCTAGCATTGCCACATATCTTCGACATCTAAGGTATTTGTCATGAACACGACCGGCACATTCTTCTTTGTTGTGGGACCCAGCGGCGCGGGCAAGGATTCGCTGATGGACGGTGCGCGCGCAGTGCTCGACGACAACTATGTGTTCGCGCGGCGCGTCATCACGCGACCCGATGGTTCAGGCGGCGAAGCGCATGAGGGTGTTTCCGAGACCGAATTCGCGCGGCGCCAGCACAGCGGCGAGTTCCTGGTGACCTGGGATGCGCACGACCTGCGCTACGGCTTGCCCCGGTCGCTGATGTCGGAACTGGAACGCGGGCGCAATGTCGTCGCCAACGGCTCGCGCGCCGTCATCGCGGAGCTTGCCGGTCGCTTGCCGCGTTTCGTGGTGGTCCTGGTGACGGCGCCGCGCGACGTGCTGGCCCGGCGCATTGCAGCGCGCGGGCGTGAATCGGGCGACCAGGTTGCCCGGCGCGTGGCGCGGGCCGGGGCAGCGCTGCCGCCGGACGTCCCTTGCATCACGGTGTCGAATGACAGCACGCTCGAGGTGGGCATGGCCCGCTTCATCGAAGCGCTGCGGCACGGCACCGGGGCATCCGGCAACGGATCGCCGGCCAGCCGCACCAACCTGATGGCCAAGCTGCGCGGCGAGCCGCTCGACGAAGCCGCCTATGTGGCCGTGCTGCGGGACGCCATTGCCGGACGGTACACCGAGGCCGAGCTGACCGAGTTCCTGGTTGCCGCCACCCGCACGCTGACCGACGACGAAGTCGTGGCCCTGGCGCGTGCTCGTACGGCATTCACGCCGCGCATCGCCTGGGATGAGCCGGTCGTCGTCGACAAGCATTCCATCGGTGGCGTGCCCGGCAGCCGCATCACGCTGGTCGTGGTGCCGATTGTCGCGGCGTACGGGCTGGCGATGCCCAAGACATCGTCGCGCGCCATCACCTCCGCCGCCGGCACTGCCGACGCCATGGAGACCGTGGCGCGCGTCGACCTGGCCCACGACGACGTGCGCCGCTGCGTGGCCCAGGCACGCGCCTGCATCGCATGGAACGGCCGCCTGAACCACTCCGTTGTCGACGACGTGATGAACGCGATCACGCGGCCTCTGCGCCTGGATTCGCGCCGCTGGTCCGTGGCGTCGATCCTGTCGAAGAAATACACCGCCGGCGCCACCCACGTCATCGTCGACCTGCCTTATGGCCCGCAAACCAAGCTTGCCACGCGCGCCGACGCGCAGGCGCTGGGCGCGATGTTCGAGCACGTCGGCAAGGGACTCGGCCTGCACGTGCGCGCGCTGGTGACGGACGGCAGCCGTCCGATCGGCCGCGGCATCGGGCCCGCCCTGGAAGTGCGCGACGTGCGCCTGGTGCTTGGCAACGATCCCGGTGCGCCCGCGGATCTGCGGGAGAAGGCATTGCGCTTCGCCGGCGAAATCATCGCCTTCGATCCGCGCGTGGGATCGTCCGACCAGGGCATGCGAATTGCAACCGCCCTGCTGAACGAAGGCAAGGCAAAGGCAGCATTCGATCGCATTGCCGCGGCGCAGGGCGCCCGCCCCGATCCCGTAGCGCCCGGCAGGCATGTGCGCGTGGTGAGCGCTGCCACGCCGGGCCGCGTGGCGGCCATCGATGGACTGCAGATCTCCGGTGTCGCGCGCGCCGCCGGAGCACCCCGCGATGCCGGTGCAGGCATCGACCTTCTGTGCACCATCGGTGCAAAGGTGGCGCAAGGGCAACCTCTGTACCGCATCCACGCGGACAGCGATGCAGCACTTGAGGCAGCCGCGGCACTGGCACGCGCGGGCGGCGAGTGCTGCGAGGCAGTGCGTATAGATCCCGATTGACCGGCTTTCCCCCTTCCTTCACCCTAACCGACGAGGCACATCAATGAGACCCCTATCCGTCGTCCGCAGTCTGGCATCGCTGCTCTTTGTCGCAGGCAGCCTGGCAACCTTGCCAGGACGCGCCGAGGCGAACATTGCAGGTACCTTCCCGCAGAAGCCCATCCGCATGGTGGTGACGTTCCCGGCCGGAGGAGGGACCGATTCGCTGGCGCGGCTGATCGGGGCCGACATCAGCAAATCGCTGGGGCAGCCGGTGGTGATCGACAACCGGCCCGGCGCCAGCGGCAACATCGGCGCTGAATTCGTCGCCAAGAGCCCGGCCGACGGCTACACGCTGCTGATCGTCAACAGCAGCTTCGCCATCAACCCGAGCGTCTTCAAGAAGCTGCAGTTCAATCCGAAGTCCGATTTCAGCGCAGTCATCACCTTCGCTTCGGTGCCGTCGGTGATCGCCGTGCCCTCGCACTCGAAGCTGCGCACATTCA
This sequence comes from Cupriavidus consociatus, assembly GCF_017814975.1. Taxonomy (GTDB): domain Bacteria; phylum Pseudomonadota; class Gammaproteobacteria; order Burkholderiales; family Burkholderiaceae; genus Cupriavidus; species Cupriavidus consociatus. Next base: position 18,400 of record NZ_JAGIQA010000011.1, on the reverse strand, counting down.
ACGACCTGCTGGCGGCGGGCAAGAGCGGCACGCCGCCCAGCTACGCGTCATGCGGCAACGGCACGCCGCAACACCTGGCCGGCGAACTGCTGAAGGTCTCGGCGAAGATTGACATGCTCCATGTGCCGTACAAGGGCTGCGCGCCCGCCATCGCGGACGTGCTGGGCAACCAGGCCGATGTCAGCGTCAATACGCTCACCAACACCATTCCCTACCTGAAGAGCAACAAGCTGCGCGCGCTGGCCGTCACGTCGAAGGCGCGCTCGCCGTTCCTGCCGGACGTGCCGACCGTGAGCGAACTGGGTGTGGCCGGCTACGACGTCGACCAGTGGTTCGGGATCCTTGCGCCGGCCCACACGCCGCCCGAAATCGTGCAGAAGCTGAACGCGGAAATCGCCAGGGCTATCGCCAAGCCCGAGGTCAAGGCTGCGCTGACGCAGCTCGGCTTTGCCACAACCACCAGCACCCCTGCCGAGTTCCAGAAGCTGGTGAGCACCGATATCGATCGCTGGCAGAAGTTCACGACGAAGATCAACCTGCTCGTCGACTGACGATCCGGGGCACCGGCCGGGCTACGGCGGCCAGACCTGCCTATCCCTTCACGCACACCACCTGCCGCAGCGTATGCACCACCTCGACCAGGTCCGACTGCGCCGCCATGACCGCGTCGATGTCCTTGTATGCCATCGGGATCTCGTCGATCACCGCGGCGTCCTTGCGGCATTCCACCCCTTCGGTGGCGTGCTTCTGGTCGGCCACGGTGAAGCGGCGCTTGGCTTCGCTGCGGCTCATGGTGCGGCCGGCGCCGTGGCTGCATGAACAGAACGATTCCGGATTGCCCTTGCCGCGCACGATGAAAGAGCGGGCGCCCATCGAGCCGGGAATGATCCCCAGTTCGCCAGCGCGCGCACTGACCGCGCCCTTGCGTGTCACCAGCACCTCCTTGCCGAAGTGATGTTCCTTCTGCACGTAGTTGTGGTGGCAGTTGACGGCTTCAAGCCGTGACTGGAACGGCTTGCGCAGCACGCGCTGCGCCGCGGCCAGCACCGCTTCCATCATCAGCTCGCGGTTGCGGCGCGCGAACGCCTGCGCCCACGACACCGCGAACACATAGTCCTCGTAGTGCTGCGAGCCTTCGGCAAGGTAGGCCAGGTCGCGATCCGGCAGGTTGGCCAGGTGACGCTGCATGTCCTGCTGCGCCAGCGTGATGAAGGTGGTGCCGATGGCGTTGCCCACCCCGCGCGAGCCGGAGTGCAGCATGAACCAGACTGCTTGCGACTCGTCCACGCAGACCTCGATAAAGTGGTTGCCGGTGCCGAGCGTGCCCAGGTGGTTCCGGTGGTTGGTGCGCGCCAGTTGCGGGTATTTGTCGGTAATGCGGCGGAAATCCGCTGCCATGCCCGCCCAGGCGGCGTCGACGTGCGTGGGCACCGAGCCCCAGGCGCCCGCGTCGCGGCGCCCGCCCTGCGCGGTGCGGCCGTGCGGCACGGCGTGCTCGATCGCGCTGCGCAGCGGGCCGAGATTGTCGGGCAGGTCCGAGGCGGTCAGCGAGGTCTTCACCGCCATCATGCCGCAGCCGATATCCACGCCCACCGCGGCCGGTATCACCGCGCCCACGGTCGGAATCACCGAGCCGATGGTCGAGCCCTTGCCGAGGTGCACGTCCGGCATCACCGCCAGGTGGCGGAAGATAAACGGCATCTGCGCGGTATTGACCAGCTGCTGGCGCGCGGCGTCTTCCACGGGGACGCCGCGGGTCCACATCTTTACCGGCTTGCCGGCGCCGGTCTCGAGAACGTCATAATGCTGCCTGGCGGTCATGGTCTGTCCTGCTCTGTTTGCGTTGCAGGTTAGACGGCCGGGTGCCGCACGGATTCCGCGCACGGATTCCGGAGAACGCAAGGCAGCCGCGGCTCAGCCCGGCTGCCCCTGCAGGAAGCCGGCAAAGCTGCCCAGGTCGACATTGCCGCCCGAGACGATGATGCCCACACGCTTGCCCCGCACGTCGAGCTTGCCGTGCAGCACGGCGGCGGCGGCCAGGCAGCCGGTGGGCTCGACCACGATCTTCATGCGGCCGGCGAAGAACTTCATGGTCTCGACCAGTTCGGCGTCCGAAACGGTCACGATATCGGCTACCAATTCGCGGATCACGGCAAAGGTGTACTGGCCCAGGAAGGGAGTCTGGGCACCGTCAGCGATGGTGCGCGGCGTATCGATGCGGACGATCTCGCCGCTGCGCAGGCTGCGCTGGCCGTCGTTGCCGGCTTCGGGCTCGACGCCGTAGACCGCGCAGCCGGGCGACATGGCGTGCGCCGCCACGGCACAGCCCGACAGCAGCCCGCCGCCGCCCAGGCACACCGCCAGCGTGTCCAGCGGGCCGGTTTCCTCCAGCAGTTCCTTGGCCGCGGTGCCCTGGCCGGCCATCACGTGCGGATGGTCGTACGGCGGGATCAGCGTCATGCCGCGCTCGGCGGCGATGCGCCGGCCCAGCGCCTCGCGGTCCTCGGTGTAGCGGTCGTACAGCACCACCTCGGCGCCATAGCCGCGCGTGGCCTCGATCTTGATCGCCGGCGCGTCCTGCGGCATCACGATCACCGCCTGTACGCCAAGCAGCCGGGCCGACAGCGCGATCGCCTGCGCGTGATTGCCGGAGGAGAACGCCAGCACTCCGCCGGCCTTCTGCTGCGGCGTGAACTGGGCGATGGCGTTATAGGCGCCGCGGAACTTGAAGGCGCCGATGCGCTGGAAATTCTCGCACTTGAAGAACAGCTGCGCGCCCGTGGCCGCGTCCGCGGTCGCGGAAGTCAGCACCGGCGTGCGGTGGGCTGCGGCGCGGATGCGGTCGTGGGCGGCGGCGACGTCTTCGAAGGAGATCGGCAGATTGGGCATGGTGGTGGCGAGGAAAGGAGTGGGACAGGCAAGTCTACGCTTCCCGCTCCCCCGATGCATCCGGCGCCCGCGTTTGCCCTCTCCCGCATGCGGGAGAGGAAACACCGCAGCGCTATGCCGTCGCCAGCGCGCCTGCCTGACGGCGCGCCGCAACTGCCCCGCCCGACACCGCGCGTCCGCCACCCTCACCCGGCAGCCGGAAGAACGCCACCACCTCGTTCAGCTCGCGGCCCTGCTCTTCCAGCGCGCGCGATGCCATGGCGGCCTCGTTCACCAGCGACGCATTCTGCTGCGTCACCTGGTCGATCTGCACGATGGCCTGGTTGACCTGCTCGATGCCGCGGCTCTGCTCGGCCGATGCTGTGGCGATGTCTTCCACGATGCCGGTCACGCGCCCCACCGCCTGCGTCACCTCGGCCATGGTCTGGCCGGCTTCGCTGGCGAGCGACGAGCCGTCCTGCACCTGGCGGCCCGAAGCCTCGATCAGTTCCTTGATCTCCTTGGCCGCGCTCGAGGACCGCTGCGCCAGCCCGCGCACCTCGCTGGCCACCACCGCGAAGCCGCGCCCCTGCTCGCCCGCGCGCGCCGCCTCGACCGCGGCATTGAGCGCCAGGATATTGGTCTGGAAAGCAATGCCTTCGATGATGCCGGTGATCTCGGCAATCTTGGCCGAACTGGCGCTGATGTCCTGCATGGTGCCGACCACGCGCTGCACGGTGGCGCTGCCGCGCTGCGCCACCTCGGCGGCATTGCGCGCCAGCTCGCTGGCCTGGCGTGCGTTGTCGGTGTTCTGGCGCACGGTCTCGGTCAGCTCCTCCATGCTGGCCGCGGTCTGTTCCAGCGACGCGGCCTGCTCTTCGGTGCGGCTGCTCAGGTCGGCATTGCCGGTGGCGATCTCGCTGGTCGACAGCGCGATATTGGCACTGCTGGCGCGCACCTGTGTGACGGTGGCGGTCAGGCGCTCGTTCATGTCGCGCAGCGCCGCCAGCAGGCGTCCGGTTTCGTCGTTGCGGTCCACCTCGATGCGCGCACCCAGGTTGCCCGCGGCGACGGTGTCAGCCACGTCGACGGCGCGTTCGATCGGCCGCGTGATCGCACGCGTGATCAGGATTCCGCCCGCCGCGGCAATGGCCGCCGACACCAGCGAGATCAGGATCAGCAGGTTGCGCTGGCTCTCGTAGTCGGCCTCCAGCTTGCGCTCCATCTCCTTCTGCCGTGCCTTGGTGAAGTCCGCGTAGGCGTCGGTCGCCTTGATCAGCGCCGTCAGCAGCGGCCGGCATTGCTTGTCGATGCGCGATACCGCTTCCTCGACCTTGCGCTCCACCGCCAGGCCGACAATGGTGGTCGCCACCGGTCCGTACTGCGCTTCAACCTTGGCCACGTCCTCGACCAGCTTGCGCGCTTCGTCGCTGGCACCAGCCTGCCGCACCATATCGTTGAGCTGCGCCAGCCGCACCTGCACGTCCTGGTGCGCGCGCAGCGCCTCGGCCTTCTCGCGCTCCAGGTCGGCCGGATCTGTCACCAGCACCAGGTTGCGTGCCGCGATGGCGCGCCGGTCCACCGCGCTGCGCACCTGCGCGGCCATCTCGGCACGCGCGTTCAGCCCGTTGAGATAGCCATTGAAGCCCTCGGTCGCGTCGCCCAGCGCATGCAGCGAATACGCCGAAACCACGAGCACCATGCCCGCCAGCGTGCCGAATCCCGCCAGCATTCGTGTGCGGATAGACAGATTCCTGAAACCCATGATCACTCCCCCTTTGCCGTCCGGTCAGACGATGCGCTTACCTTGACTTGAAAATGGCGAAAGCCACCACTGCATGCCACATGCCGCATGCAACGCTGCGCGCACCCGTTCCTGCTGTCCGGCCGGCATCCGCGCTGCGCGCCGGGTGTATTGCCCGTGGCGTCATCGCGTTTCCGTGCTCTGTGTTGCAGGTGGCTAACGGCCGCCTAATGCCGAACTGATCCCTACCGGAGTGGGGACACAGGTAGCAAAGTCCCTGACCCTGCCCGCAATGTGCGTTCGTTTTCACAACATGCGCGCAGCACTTCGCCCGGGGAACATCAAGGGGTCTTCCGATGGGTTTCCCGTGGAGCAACAGCCGTGTTCAGGTGCCGGTAAAGCGAGGCTCGCGCTTCTCCTGCCACGCCAGCGCGCCCTCTCGAATGTCCTGCGACTGGGTAGCGCGGCGGATGTCCTCGGCCAGTGCCGAAGCATCCAGCGCGCCGCGGCCGATCGCATTCAGGTGCCGCTTCATTCCCTGGACCGCCAGCGGCGCCAGCCCGGCCACCGTGGCGCTCAGCTGTTCGGCACGCTCGCGCAGGCGCTCGGCCGACAGCAACTCGGTAAGAAAGCCGCAGCGCAGCATCTCGTCGGCATTGAGGCGCTCGGCGGTCAGGAACAGGCGCTTGGCGTAGTTAAGGCCCAGGCGGCTGACATAGCGCTCCATGCCGCGCTGGTAGAAATGCAGGCCAAGCCGTGCGGCCGGCATGAACATGTCTGCGGCCTCGGTGCCGAGCCGGAAGTCGCACGCCAGGGCCAGGTCGGTGCCGCCGCCATAGACGCCGCCGTGGATCTCGGCGATGGTGACGGCGCGGCAGTCTTCCAGCGCATTGACCAGCGGCTCGAAGCCGACGCCGCGCTCGCCCGCGGCGAGCTTGCCGATATCGAAGCCGCTGCAGAAATACTTGCCGGTACTGCGCAGCCGCAGCACGCGCGCCTCGCTGCCGTTGACCGTCTCGATATGCCGCATCAGCGCGGCGAGGTCATCGGGGCCGAGCCGGTTGGCCACGTCGGGGCGGCGCAGGGTGATAGTGGCGACATGGCCAGCCATGTCGAGCGCGGGAAGGGAATCGTCGGTGTGCATCGTTCAAGCTCCGTGGTTGTTTCCATGGTTGTTTCCGTGCCCGGCATCGCGGCCGGCCAGCGCGGCATCGAAGCGCTCCAGCCGCGCCCTGGCATAGGCGGGCCGCGCCTGCACGCGCTGCCACCATGCCGACACCGCGGGCGCGCCGAGGGCCTGCGGGGCCAGCTCGGCAATGCGCGCGGCAAAGGGGACCGCAGCAATGTCGGCGAGCGTGTACTGCGCGCCCAGGAGCCAGTCGCCGTCAGCGAGCATGGCTTCCATGCGCGGCACCAGCGCGAGCAACTGGTCCAGCGCCGCGCGCTTTTCTTCATCGGTATAAGGACGCCGCGCGATACGCAGCCACGCCTCACGGCGCTCCGCGGTGGGAATGCGCGCGAGGCGCTCAGCCAGCGCCGCATCGCTCCACCGCGCGGCCACCGGCTGCAGCGCCAGGCTCCAGTTCAGCACCAGCAGATGGGGCAGCAGCTTCTCGTCGGTCCAGCGCACGAAGTTGCGCATCACGGCGCGCTGATAGGGGTCGACTGGCCGCAGTGGCGGCTGCGGACGGATTTCGTCGAGGTATTCGCAGATGGTGCTGCTTTCATGCAGGAAACGACCGTCTTCCAGTACGAGTGCTGGCACCACGCCGTTCGGGTTCATCGCCAGGAACGCGGGCGTATGGTGCTCCTGCGCCGCGAGGTCGACCGGGACGCTGTCATAGTCGATGCCCTTTTCGGCCAGGCACAGGCGCACGCGGCGCGAAGCGCTCGACAGCCAGCCGTGGAACAGCTTCATCCGCGCGGGGCCGGTCATGGCACCAGCACGGCCGAGCCGGTGGTGGCGCGGCCTTCCAGGTCGCGATGCGCGTCGCGGACCGCGCTGAGCGGGTAGCGCCGGTCGACTGACAGGCGCAGGTGCCCGGCTTCGACCGCCTTGAACAGCGTTGCCGCGGCGCCCGCCAATGCCTGAGGCGTGGCGATGTACGTGCGCAGCGTGGGCCGCGACACGAGCAGCGAACGCGCGTGCAGCAACTGCAGGTCAAAGGCCTCGACATCGCCCGAGGCGGTGCCGTAGTTGATCGCCATGCCGCAGGGGCGCAGGCATTGCAGCGACGGCACGAACACGTCCTTGCCGACTGCGTCGTAGACCACGGCCACGCCCGCGCCATCGGTCAGCGCCAGCACGGCCGCAACGAAGTCGGTCTCGCGGTAATTGACGACATGGTGGCAACCATGCGCCAGCGCCACGTCGCGCTTGGCCTCGCTGCCGACGGTGCCGATCACCGTGGCGCCGAGCGCGCGCGCCCATTGCGACAGCAGCACGCCCATGCCGCCAGCCGCGGCGTGGACCAGCACGATATCGCCCGGCTGCACAGCGTAGAGGCGCCGCAGCAGGTATTCGGCGGTCAGGCCGCGCAGCAGCGTGGCGCCGGCGACGTCTTCCGGCATGGCGTCCGGCAGCGGCACGATGCGGCCGGCGGGGACGTTGCGCGTCACCTGGTAGGCGCCGGGGTGCATGCACGCCACGCGCTGGCCCACGCTGATGCCTTCCACGCCGGCACCGACGGCGGTCACCTTGCCGGCGCCGACCGAGCCCAGCGTCACTGGAAACGGCGCCGGCGCATGCGGGCCATGCGCACCCTTGCGCTGGTAGATGTCGGCGAAATTCACACCGATGGCGGACTGGCGCAACTGGACTTCGCCGGGGCCGGGCGGCGCGACACCAATCTGGCAAAACGCCAGCACTTCAGGCCCGCCATGTTCATTTATACAAACGATGTCTGTCAGCATACAAAAGTCCTGGAAGAAAAGGGGTAGCACCACGTAAGAGCCAATGGCATGGCGTCGTCATCATTACACGAAAAGTGTTACTTAATACACTTAGTGGCGTGCAGCGCCTTCGCAGGCTAGCGCAATCCATACACCTGCGCATCATGGAAACTCCGTATACGTATTTTTTATTATCATCTTTGTATACTCATACACGGATCCCACCAAGGACTTGCCATGACGCCACCCTCCCCCGGCTCCGCCGCAGACCTGCCGCTGTCCGGCATGACCGTGCTTGACCTCTCCATCGCCCGCGCCGGCCCGGCGGCGGTACGCCTGCTGTCCGACTGGGGCGCCGACGTGATCCGCGTCGAACCGCCGCCGCCGCAGGACCGCGGCTCGGTCACCGGGCGCCGCCGCGGCTCGGACGAGCAGAACCTGCACCGCAACAAGCGTAGCCTGTGCCTGGACCTGAAGACGCCGCAGGGCACCGAGGTGCTGGCGCGGCTGGTGCGGCACGCTGACGTGGTGGTGGAGAACTTCCGCGCCGCGGTCAAGGAGCGGCTCGGCCTGACCTACGAGCGCCTCAGCGCGATCAATCCGCGCGTGATCCTGGCGAGCATCTCAGGTTTCGGCCAGGACGGCCCGTATTGCGAGCGGCCGGGACTCGACCAGATCGTGCAGGGCATGTCCGGCCTGAGTTCGGTCACCGGCGTACCGGGCCAGGGACCGCTGCGCGTGGGCATCGCCATCTCCGACACCACCGCGGGCATGTTCCTGGGACAGGGCATCTTGCTGGCGCTGTTGCAGCGCCAGCGCAGCGGCCGGGGTCAGTGGGTCCACACCTCGCTGATCGAAGGCATGCTCAACAAGCTGGATTTCCAGGGCGCGCGCTACACCGTCGACGGTGAAGTGCCCACGCCGCAAGGCAACGCGCATCCGACGCTGGTGCCGATGGGCACCTACCGCTGCCGCGATGGCGTGGTCAATATCGCCGCCAGCACCGACCGCATGTGGAGCAACTTCTGCCGCGCACTCGAAGCCGGCTGGCTGCTGGACGATCCCGCCTTCCAGACCGCCGCGGGCCGTGCCGCCGAGCGGCACCGGCTGGACGAAGCCATCAACCGCTGCACCGCCGGCTTCAGCGCGGCGGAACTGACCACGCGGCTGAACGCCGCCGGCGTGCCGTGCGGCCCGGTGTTCGATATCGGCCAGGCCTTTGAAGACGCGCAGGTGCGCCACCTGCGCATGACCCGCCCGGCCGAGCACCCGGTGCTGGGCCAGCTGGATCTGCTGCGCTCGCCGATCAACCTGTCGGCGGCGCCGCACCCCGAGCGCTTTGCCCGCGCCGCGCCCGATCCCGGCGAGCACACGGACGAGATCCTGCGCGGCCTGGGCTACGACGCCGCCGCGGTGGCGGCGCTGCGCGCGGCCAGCGTGGCCGCCTGAATGGCAGACCGCTGCCCACAATAAAAAGGAGACAACGATGAAATACCTTTTCGCTCAGGCGGGGCGCGTTGCCGCGACCGCAGCAGTCGCCGCGCTGGCCGCCTTGCCCGGCATAGCCACGGCGCAGGACTACCCCAGCCGCCCGATCCGTCTGCTGGTCGGCTACACCCCGGCCGGGGCCGCCGACTATGTCGCGCGCATGTTCGGCGAAGCCCTGTCGAAGGAGCTGGGCCAGACCGTGCTGGTCGACAACAAACCCGGCGCCGGCAGCACGCTGGCTTCGGCCGCGCTGGCGCAGGCCGCACCGGACGGCTATACGCTGGGACTGGCCACGGCGACGCTGTACGGCATTGACCAGCAGCTGTACAAGGCACGCTACAAGGCAACCGACTTCACGCCTATCACGCGGCTGACCGTGTCGCCGCTGATCCTCGCGGTCAACAAGAACCTGAACATCGCCGACGTCAAGGGGCTGGTGGCCAGGGCGAAGGCGCAGCCTGGCAAATTCAACTACTCGTCGTCCGGCATCGGCGGCTCGCCGCATATCGCGGGACTGCAGTTCGAGAAGGCCACCGGCGTGCACATGACGCACGTACCGTACAAGGGCGGCGCGCCGGCGCTGCAGGCGGTAGCTGCGGGCGAGGTGGAGCTGTCGTTCGGCACCGCGTCGTCGGTGCTGCCGATGGGTACCCAGGGGATCGTGAAGATGATCGGCGTGACCACCTCCCAGCCCTCGGCGGTGGCGCCGGGGCTGCCGGCGCTGGCGCAGGCCGGCCTGCCCGGATTCGAGTTCACGTTCTGGTTCGGGCTGTACGGGCCCGCGGGCCTGCCGGCGGAAATCCGCGACAAACTGTTCGCGGCAGCGTCCAAGGTGATGGCCGATCCGCAACTGCGTGCCAAGCTGGCATCGAACGGCAGCGAGGTGTCGACTTCGGCGTCGCCGGCGGAATTCGGCAAATGGGCCGGCGTGGATGGCAAGTCGGCGCTGGAGCGGATCGCCCAGGCCGGCGTGAAACTGGACTGAGCCAGCGGCCCTAGCGGCGCGCTCGCTTGCTGCCGGCTTCGTCGCCGGGCATCGAGGCAATCATGTCGGCATAGACGTCGCCGCCGGTGGCGATATGGCGCACCATCGCAGCGGCCGCTTCTTCCTCGCTGCCGCGCTCGATCGCCGCCATCACAGCCTCGTGCTCTTCAAGCGAGGCCAGGATGCGCGCCGGCTTTTCGAAGCGCAGGTCCCGCATGCCGCGCATCCGTGCGCGCATGGTGCGGATCTGCCGCGACAGGATGTCGTTGCAGCAGGCCTCGTAGATGACGTCGTGGAACGCGTCGTTGGTTTCGCGGTAGCGCTGGGAATCGGCCTGCCCGGCCGCGGCGCGACAGGCCGCGAGTGCCTCCTGCATGGCGCTGCGCTGCGCCGGCGTGATGCGGCGCGCCGCCAGCCGGGCCGCCAGCGCCTCGAGCTGCACCAGGATCTCGTTCATGGCGACGTACTCGCGCAGCGTGATTGACGACACGATCGCGCCCTGGCGCGGCACGAGGTCGACCAGGCCGGCCGACTCCAGCTGGATCAGCGCCTCGCGCACCGGCGTGCGCGACACGCCGAAGCGCGCCAGCAGCTGCTGTTCTTCCAGTTGCGTGCCGCTGGGCAGTTTCCCCGAAAGAATCTCCTGCTCGATCGCGGCGCGGATGGTGTCGGACAGGCTTTTCTTTTCTTCGGGCATGGACTGCGGAGGCTGCGGAGGACGGGGATGGCGTGATTCTACCGCGCCCTGCGTATTCATTGATGCCCGTTGTGTGCACAGGACGCGCCCAGGACCGCGCCGGCCGGCGACGGCCGGCGCTGCATTCCTGGCCCGCACGCCTTCAGGCCAGCATCCGCACCTGCGGCTCGCGGTCCCACTGCCTCGTCCTGGCTGCCGCGATGAAGCGCGTGGTATCGCTGGCCGGCACCACCCCGTTATCGGGCTTGAGGTTGGCTCGCGCCAGCAGCGCGTCGCCACCGTCATCGGCCGCGATGGCCTTCAGGTGCGCGTAGGCAAAGCAGACGAAGTCCAGCGCCGCGCTTTCCTGCGACAGCTGCGCCGCGCCGTCGGCGGACAGCACCACCGCCACCGCATCGAACATCACGGACGGGGTGCCGGCAAGCTGGCCGTCGGCGGCCAGCCTGGTGCCATCGGCCAGCACCGCGCCGCCGACCCTGGGCGCGACGATCTTGACCGTGGCGCCCGCGGTGGTCGCCGCCTGCCGGATTGCCTCGACGGTGGCGCCATCGGAGCCATCGGCAACCAGGATGCCAACCTCGCGCCCCTGCAGCGTGTCTTTCATGCGGCCGATGATCTGCAGCGCCGGCGACGGCGGCAGGTCCTGCACCGGTGCGGCGGTGGGCAGCGGATCGGGCACCTGGTCCAGCGCCAGGCCGTCGGCGACGCGACGGCCCAGTCCGTCGTCGATATTGCGCAGGTGCGCCACCATGCGCGCGCGCACGTGCACATGCTCGACCTTGGACAGCTCGAACACCAGCGCCGAGGCGATATGCGCCTGCTCTGCGCGGGTCTGGCTGCGGAAGAACATGCGCGCCTGGCTGTAGTGGTCGGCAAAGCTCTCGGCGCGGATGCGGCCCTTGTCGCCCTGCTCGGGCACGCGCGCGCTCGGGAAGCCAAGGTCCGGCGCCTCGCGCGGGGATGCGTCGTCGAGCGAGCTGGGATCATAGGCCACGCGTCCGCGCGGCACCTCCATCTGCATATGGCCATCGCGCTGATGGTGGGCGAACGGGCACTTGGGCGCGTTGACCGGGATCTGGTGGAAGTTTGGCGAGCCCAGCCGCAGCAGCTGCGTGTCGAGGTAGGAAAACAGCCGTCCCTGCAGCAGCGGGTCGTTGGAGAAATCCACACCCGGCACGATATTGGCCGGGCAGAACGCCACCTGCTCGGTCTCCGCAAAGAAGTTGTCGGGCCAGCGGTCGAGCACCATGCGGCCGATGATCTTCAGCGGCACCGTCTCTTCCGGGATGATCTTGGTGGGATCGAGATGGTCGAACGGAAACTTCGCCGCATCGTCCTCGGTAAAGAGCTGCACGCCCAGTTCCCACTCCGGGAAGTTGCCTGACTGGATGGCGTTGAACAGGTCGCGGCGATGGAAGTCGGGATCGGCGCCGGCAATCTTGACCGCCTCGTCCCAAACCGTCGACTGCAGCCCCAGCCTGGGCCGCCAGTGGAACTTGACGAAGGTGGAGTTGCCCTGCCCGTCGAGCAGCCGGAAGCTGTGCACGCCAAAGCCTTCGATCATGCGCAGCGAGCGCGGGATGGTGCGGTCCGACATGATCCACATCACCATGTGCATCGACTCGGGCGTGAGCGAGATGAAATCCCAGAACGTGTCGTGCGCGCTGGCCGATTGCGGGAACCCCCGGTCCGGCTCCATCTTGACCGAGTGGACCACGTCGGGAAATTTCATCGCGTCCTGGATAAAGAACACCGGGATGTTGTTGCCGACCAGGTCCCAGTTGCCTTCCTTGGTATAGAACTTGACCGCGAAACCGCGCACATCGCGCGGCGTGTCGACCGAGCCGGCACCGCCGGCCACGGTGGAGAAGCGCGTAAAGACCGGCGTCTTCTCGCCGACTTCCGTCAGCATCCTTGCCGTGGTGTAAGCCGCGAGCGACTCGGTCAGCTCGAAGTAGCCATGCGCGGCCGAGCCGCGCGCGTGGACGATCCGCTCCGGGATGCGCTCATGGTCGAAGTGTGTAATTTTTTCCCGCAGGATGAAATCTTCGAGCAGGGTCGGGCCGCGCGGATTTGCCCGCAGCGAGTTCTGGTTGTCCGGAACAGGAATACCTTGCGCGGTGGTGAGCGGCGAATGGCTGCCGCCGGCGGTCTGGTGCAGTTCACCGCCGGTGCCGCGCCGGGCGTCGCCGTAGCCCGCTGGCGTGCCTGCTGCCGCCTGGCCTGCAGCGTTGTTTGCCTTGGGCTTTGCCTGTTTGTCGGCCATATCGATCTCCTTGCGCTGGTAGTTGGAGGACGGGAGGAATGGGAACCTTCGCGATGGGGCTTGCTATCGGCTAGATAGTTGATATCTATTGAGTGCCTTACGCCGATAACAGGGCCATCCAACTGCCAGCAATTGCCGGGCCTGCCGATATGGAAGGCCTGGCTGCAAACCCAAGGATGCCGTATGTGCTTCCCGTCAGCCTTCTGAACAGGCAAAAAAAACCGGCACGGAGGCGCAATGCCCGCGTGCCGGCGTGAGGAAAGGCTGGACCGTTGTCCTACTCCTCCTGAAAAGCCTCCTCCCGCTTCGCCTTGATCGACGGCAGCGCCACGACCGCCACCAGCGCCGCGGCGGCCACCAGCAAGCCCAGCGACAGCGGGCGCGTGGTGAACACCGAAAAATCCCCGCGCGACAGCAGCAAGGTGCGGCGGAAGTTCTCCTCCATCATCGGCCCCAGCACAAAGCCCAGCAGCAGCGGCGCGGGTTCGCAGCGCAGCTTGTGGAAGATGTAGCCGATCAGGCCGCACGCGGCCGCGGCGAACACATCGAAGACCGTGTTGTTGACCGAATAGACACCGATGCTGCAGAACACCAGGATCGCCGGGTAGAGGAAGCGGTATGGCACGGTCAGCAGCTTGACCCAGATGCCGATCAGCGGCAGGTTCAGCACCACCAGCATCAGGTTGCCGATCCACATCGAGGCGATCAGGCCCCAGAACAGCGCCGGGTTGCTGGTCATCACCTGCGGACCGGGCTGGATGTTGTGGATGGTCATCGCGCCCACCATCAGCGCCATCACCGCATTGGGCGGGATGCCCAGCGTCAGCAGCGGGATGAACGAGGTCTGCGCCGCGGCATTGTTGGCCGACTCAGGCCCTGCGACGCCCTCGATCGCGCCCTTGCCGAATTCATGCGGATGCTTCGACGTCTTCTTCTCCAGCGAATACGCGGCGAAGGATGCCAGCGACGCGCCGCCGCCCGGCAGGATGCCCAGCGACGAGCCCAGCACGGTGCCGCGCAGCACGGCCGGGATCATGCGTTTGAAGTCCTCCTTGTTCGGGAACAGGCCGGTGACGCGGTCGGTAAAGGTCTCGCGGTGCTCCTTCTGCTCCAGGTTGGCGATGATCTCGGCGAAGCCGAACAAACCCATCGCGAGCGCCGTGATGCTGATGCCGTCGGTCAGCTCCGGCACGTCGAACGAGAAGCGCGCCGCGCCCGAGTTCACGTCGGTGCCAACCAGCCCGAGCAGCAGGCCCAGCACGATCATCGCCACCGCCTTGACCAGCGATCCCGACGCCAGCACCACGGCACCGATCAGCCCGAGCACCATCAGCGAGAAATACTCGGCGGGACCGAACTTGAATGCCAGCTCCGACAGCGGCGTGGCGAATGCGGCCAGGATCAGCGTGGCCACGCTGCCGGCGAAGAACGAGCCGATGCCCGCGGTGGCAAGCGCCACGCCGGCCCGGCCGCGCCGCGCCATCTGGTAGCCGTCGAGCGTGGTCACCACCGCCGACGACTCGCCCGGCAGGTTGACCAGGATGGCAGTGGTCGAGCCGCCGTACTGGGCGCCGTAGTAGATGCCGGCCAGCATGATCAGCGCGGCCACCGGCGGCAGCGTGTAGGTGATCGGCAGCAGCATGGCGATGGTGGCCAGCGGCCCCAGGCCCGGCAGCACGCCGATCAGCGTGCCGAGCACGCAGCCGAGGAAGGCATAGGCCAGGTTCTGCAGCGACAGCGCGGTGGAGAATCCGAGTGCGAGATGACTGAGCAGTTCCATCGGGTGTCTCCTAGTTGGTGAAGATCGCCGGCCACACCGGCATCTGCAGGTTGATGCCGTAGACGAAGGCAACCGTGCTGATCGCCACCAGCACCACCGCGTTCAGGATGGCACCCTTCCAGGTGAACTCATGGCTGGCCATCGACGACACCAGCACCAGCGCAAGCACCGACAGCACCATGCCCAGCGGCTTGAGCACGAGGCCGAACAGCACGACCGAGCCGAGGATCCACAGCAGCGTCTTGATGTCCCAGCGGGCCATGCGATCGGCATCGCCTTCTTTCGACATGGCGCCGAACGCCACCACGGCGCCGAGCAGCGCCAGCACGATGCCGAGCCAGAACGGGAAATATCCGGGGCCCATCCGGGCGGCAGTGCCCATGGAGTAGCCACGGGCGACGAAGGAAAAACTCAGGCCGACGACGATGAACATCAGGCCGGACAGGAAGTCGGTTTGTTTGCGTATGCGCATGCAGGATCCTTGAAGCTGGGGGGCGACAGAAGGCGCCAACGGGGTGGCGCCGGCTTCTGGAGCCCGAACAATACATCATGTCGTGATATATTTTCCGGCGTCCAAGGGTTATTCCTTAGAAATCCGGCAGCGCGGCAGTCGCTTGCTACACGTCAGCGATCGCCATTGCGCCGAGACAATGAAGACATGGAGACGCATACGGGCCGCAGCCGTGAGACACGATGCTGCGGCGAGGAAGATGTGTGAAAGGAGGAGGGAACGGAGGCGCGGAAGGCCGCGCAGGCACCAGCGTGAGCGAGGCCCTCGCTACGCCCGCTAGTCTGCGTCCCCGGCGCCGATCGCACCGCTGGCCATGACCTGCTCCATGCTCAGCTGCGCGATGCTTTGATCGTAGCGGGCGCCATTGCCGCCCAGCACAGCGGTGGCCTGCCGCGCGACCTTGAGCAAGGTCGCCACTGCCGCGTACATCGTCGGCGCCGCGGCAAGCCGCTGCTTCGGGCCCGACAAGGTCAGCGCGCCCACCAGCGCGCCGGTGGCGCCGAACACCGGCACCGAGGCCGAGGCGGTCTCGGCGTCGCGCTCGCCGTACGACGCCGCCCATAGCCGCGCCCGCACCTCGCCCCAGCGCTCGTCGCCGGGTTCGGTGAAGGCTCGCAGCAATTTGCCCGAGGCGCCGCGGTCGATCGGGAAGGCATCGCCGACGCCGATCGAGACGCGCACCGCACGCGCCGGTTCGACGCGATAGAGCACGAGGCGCTGGTCGCCCTGGCGCACGTAGAACGATGAGGTTTCACCCAGCTCGCGGCTGACCTGCTCGAGCAGCGGCTCGATCACCGGACCGACGCGGAACGAGCGCTGGTAGATCGCCGCCAGCCGCAACGGCTCCGGTCCGATCGCATACTGGCCGTCGTCGAGCTTGCGGATATAGCCGCCATGCTCCAGCGCCGCCAGCAGTCGCAGCACGGTGCTCTTGTAAAGGCCCGTGCGGCGTGACAGTTCAGTCAGCGACAGGCGCTCGTCGGCCGGTTCGAAGGCGCCGAGGATGGCGAAGGCGCGGTCCAGCACGGCGACGCCGCTGGAGGTCTCCGGGGCGCCGGACGGGGGTTGTGCGGGTTGTTTGTCTTCCATGGTGTGAGGCGGCCAAAGTTCTGCCTAGTAGAACACAAGTCCCACATTTTTTGAAATCAACGGGTATTAGCCGAATTAGTTTCGCCGCATTTCGGCACTGCCATGCCGATGATCAAGGCCGGCAAGATCCGCGCGCTGGCAGTGACGTCGGCCAAGCGGCTGCCGTTGCTGTCCGCCGTGCCTACCGTTGCGGAGTCGGGCGCGCCAGTTCCTGTGGATCTATGACGGCGCGCCGCAGCGCGACGTGCCCTAGCCAGTCGTTGATGAATCATTGCATCGCCGCGAGACACGTGCGTCTCGTTGCCATGCAAGACTGGCAAGGCCGTGCACAACGAATCGTGGCACCAGTCATCCTTTTCCTATATCGATGTCGGCGCTTCACCGACGGCGAAGACGGAGGGCGACCACTAGTATCCATGCATCAAGCAGTCACGCCTCCCACAAAAAACTGATGCCCTCTCCGGCGTCCGGGGCGCGACTGCGCTTCGCAACCCGAGAGAAGGAGAACGATCATGGATCGACGCCAGTTCTTGAAGTGGGGAAGTTTCATGACCGTCACGATCGCCACCGGCGGCCTGACTGCCTGCGGGGGCGGTGACGACGATGAGCCCGATACGGGCAATCCGGAAAACTTCAATTTCGTACACGGGGTCGCCTCGGGAGATCCCAAGCCTGACAGCGTGGTGCTGTGGACCCGCGTCGAAGGCAACAACGGCAAGCGGCCCGTGGTGGTGCGCCTGCAAGTCTCGACGCAGCAGGATTTCCCGCCGCAATCGCTGCTGGTCAACGAGCCGCTGATGGCCCGTCCGGAATGGGACTACACCATTCGCAACAAGGTCACGGGACTCACCGCCGGCACGCGCTATTTCTACCGCTTCCTGCTCGGCAACCGCGCCAGCACCGTGGGCCGCACGCGCACCGCCGCCGCGGCCGGCACGCCGCTGTCGCAGCTGCGCTTTGCCTTTGTCAGCTGCCAGGACTGGAATGCCAACCACTGGGCAGGCATGGAAGAACTGGTGCAGCAGGACCTGGACTTTATCGTCCACGTCGGCGACTACATCTACGAGGCCGTGCCCGGCGGCTCGCGCGCCGGCCTGGTGGAAGACCGCCACGCCGCGCTGCAGCTGCCCAACGGCACGGTGCTGCCGGATGCCAGCGTCTACGCCACCACGCTTGACGACTACCGCTACCTGTACCGCAGCTACCGCAGCGACACGCGCCTGCAGGCGCTGCACGCGGCCTTCCCGATGATCGCGATCTGGGACGACCACGAGTTCTCGGACAACTGCTGGCAGGATCGCCAGGTCTACGACTCGGACGACGACCAGACGCCGCGCACGGCGCGCCGGCGCGCCGCCAGCCAGGCGTGGTTCGAATACCTGCCCGCCGACGTCAGCCTCGACCTCAACAACCCGTCGTTCCAGAACATCCAGATCTACCGCGCCTTCACCTTCGGCAACCTGGCCACGCTGCTGATGACCGACGAGCGCCTGTACCGCGCCGACCACGTCATGCCGGAGGAAACCATCGGGCGCACCGTGGGCAGCCTGTACTTCGTTCCCGCCGCGACGCTCGCCGCCACCGAGGCGCAGAAGATCAGCGCCGCCGGCAATGCGCTGACGCCGGTATCGATGCTCGGCGACACGCAGCGCGCCTGGTGGCAGGATCGTGTGGGCGGCGCCAATACCACGTGGAAGCTGTGGGGCAACCAGCTCTCGCTGCTGCGCATGCAGATCGACGTCACCAAGGCCGTCGCTGACCTGATCGCGCGGGCGCTGGTGCAGGCCAACAGCGCGCTGTCATCGCTCCGATCGGCCATTGCCAGCGCGCTGGAAAGCGACCTGGCCGCGGCCAAGGCGGCCGGCACCTATGCCAACCTCGCGTACACCGCACTGCGTAACGTGCTGTCGCAGGCCGGCATCGATGCGGCGGCCTTCGATGCCAACATCCGGCCGCATATAGAAAGCCGGCTGCCCGCGATCGCGCTGCTCGACCGCCTTATCCTCTCAAGAAACAGAAGTGAAGGTGGTTGTGTTCATGCGGCTTCTACTGGATTGACCTGAAACCCAAGGGCCGCGGC
>NZ_JAGIQA010000119.1 GCF_017814975.1 Cupriavidus consociatus | reverse complement strand
TTCAACCCTGCCACCGGCGAAGTTGCCGCGCGCGTGGCGCTTGCTACCGCGCAGGACGTTGCCGAGGCCGTGGCCGCGGCCAAGGCCGCGTTTCCGGCATGGTCCGAGACCCCGCCGCTGCGCCGGGCGCGCATCCTGTTCAAGTTCAAGGAACTGCTCGACCAGCACCATGACGACCTGGCCGCGCTGATCACGCGCGAGCATGGCAAGGTGTTCTCCGATGCCAAGGGCGAAGTCACGCGCGGCATCGAGGTGGTGGAGTTTGCCTGCGGCATTCCCAACCTGCTCAAGACCGATTTCACCGACAACGTCGGGGGTGGCATCGACAACTGGAACCTGCGCCAGCCGCTGGGCGTGGTGGCGGGGATCACGCCGTTCAACTTCCCGGTGATGGTGCCGATGTGGATGTTCCCGGTGGCGCTGGCATGCGGCAACACGTTCGTGCTGAAGCCGTCGGAGCGGGATCCGTCGCCGAGCTTGCTGATCGCCGATCTGCTGCGCCAGGCGGGCTTGCCCGATGGCGTGTTCAACGTCGTGCAGGGAGACAAGGAAGCGGTCGATGCGCTGCTGGCGCATCCGGATGTGCAGGCGCTGTCGTTCGTGGGGTCGACGCCGATTGCCGAGTACATCTATAGGGAAGGGACCAGGCATGGCAAGCGGGTGCAGGCGCTGGGCGGGGCCAAGAACCACCTGGTGGTGATGCCGGATGCGGATCTGGACCAGGCAGTCGATGCGCTGATCGGTGCGGCCTATGGCTCGGCGGGCGAGCGCTGCATGGCGATCTCCGTTGCGGTGGCTGTGGGTGACGTTGCCGACAAGCTGGTGCCGCGGCTGGCGGAGCGTGCGCGGGCGCTGAAGATCCGCAACGGCATGGAGTCAGACGCCGAAATGGGTCCGCTGGTGACGGGGGCGCACAAGGCCAAGGTCGAGGGCTATATCGCCAGGGGCGTGGAAGAGGGCGCGACGCTGGTGACCGATGGGCGGGGGCACAAGGTCGACGGGCACGAGAATGGGTTCTATGTCGGCGGCACGCTGTTCGACCATGTGAAGCCCGACATGACCATCTACAAGGAAGAGATCTTTGGGCCGGTGCTGTCGGTGGTGCGGGTGCATGACTTTGCCGAGGCGGTGGCGCTGATCAATGCGCATGAGTTCGGCAATGGGGTGTCTTGCTATACCAGTGATGGTGGGATTGCGCGGGCGTTTGCGCGGCAGATCCAGGTGGGTATGGTTGGGATTAATGTTCCTATCCCTGTGCCGATGGCATGGCATTCGTTTGGTGGATGGAAGCGGTCGTTGTTTGGGGATCATCATGCGTATGGGGAGGAGGGGGTGCGGTTTTATACGCGCTATAAGAGTGTGATGCAGCGGTGGCCGGATTCGATTGCCAAGGGGGCGGAATTTACGATGCCGGTGGCTAAGTAGTGGGATTGGTTTGTGGGTTCTTTGCTGCGGCTGACATCTGGTAG
>NZ_JAGIQA010000118.1 GCF_017814975.1 Cupriavidus consociatus | reverse complement strand
CATCCCCTTATACGGAAGTAGGACCGTCTCCGCAGCGAGGCATGGAGCCTGAGGCCCTGGGAATTTCGAGGTAAGGGGGTTGTTAACTTCGCCAGACTCGCGTTTACTCTCGGATTTTCGTGCAGCAATGAGCAACGAGTCGGGGGCATGGGTGGACGAGGAATTCGAGAGTCTGGATCTTGGTGATCCGCGGCGGGATCGGCGCGCCAAGGAGCTGCTCAAGCGGTTTGCGGCTTTGCCGACGGCGAGCATCCCCGGCGCATGCGATGACTGGTCGCAAACCATCGCGGCATATCGGTTTCTCGGCAACGAGCAGATCGATTGGCGGGACGTGATGCAGCCCCATTGGGAGCGCACTGCAGCGAGGGCCGCGCAGTTTCCGGTGGTGCTGTGCATCGCTGATACAACCGAATTGAACTTTAATGGCCAGGAGATCGACGGGCTGGGTCCGTTGACCTATGAAGCCCAGCGGGGCATGTTTTTGCATCCGACCTACGCGGTGACGCCTGACCGTGAACCGCTGGGGGTGATCGATGCCTGGATGTGGGCTCGGGAGCCCAAGGACGCCGATGGCAACCGGGGCGGGATCAAGGAAAGCGTACGTTGGGTTGAAGGATATGAACGGGTTGCGGAGCAAGCCGCGCTATTGCCGCAGACACGGCTGGTGTATGTGACAGACCGCGAGGGTGATATTGCCGAGTTGATGGCGCGCGCCCAGGAACGTGGCCAACCGGCCGACTGGTTGATCCGCAGCCAACACAACCGCAACCTGGCCGAGGGCGGCAAGTTGTGGGATAGCGTCGGAGCCAGCCCGGTACTTGGGGAAATCACCTTTATCTTGCCGGGGCGTGCAGGCCAGAAGGCGCGCGAGGTCCAACAGGAGCTACGCGCCCAACGTGTGAAGTTGCCGGGTCTGGTCGGGGCGGAGTTCACCTGTGTAGAGGCAACGGAGATCGGAGCGCCCGCAGGCGTCAAGCCAGTGGTTTGGCGGTTGTTGACGAACCGAGAAGCGCAGGACGCCGATGCTGTCATCGAACTCGTCGAGTGGTACCGAGCCCGCTGGGAGGTGGAGATGTTTTTCCATGTCCTGAAGACTGGCTGCAAGGTCGAAGCACTACAGCTCTCGCACATGGATCGTGTGGAGCGGGCCTTGGCGTTGTATATGGTGGTAGCTTGGCGCATTGCCCGCTTGATGCGATTGGGCAGAATTTGCCCGGAACTGGATGCGTCCCTGTTCTTTGACGCCGACGAAATTCGGGGAGCATACGTGCTCGCCAAGAAGGCACGCCCGAAGACACCGGTCACACTCAATCAGATGATTCGGTTGGTTGCTTCCCTGGGTGGGTTCCTTGGGCGCAAGAGCGATGGAGAGCCCGGTGCCAAGACGATCTGGATCGGCATGCAGCGAACCATGGACGCCGCGCTCACCATTCAGGCACTGCGGGAAGAGTCATGACTTCCGTATAAGGAAATGC
>NZ_JAGIQA010000117.1 GCF_017814975.1 Cupriavidus consociatus | reverse complement strand
CTAGTACAACATCCCGTAAATAGGTTGAATAATTAATCGCCTCGGATATCATGGCGGGATGAGCCGAGGCCGCCAAGCAACGCCAGTGAAGCTGGCGAAGAAAGAACAACAGGAATTGTTATCACTGATCGAACGCAAGACGGCTGCGCAGCGAGATGTCATGCGCGCACGAATCGCGTTGTGGGCCCACGAGGGCCACTCCAATACCGTCATTGCGCGGGAATTGGATGTATCGGTACAGACGGTCTGCCTGTGGCGTAAGCGCATTGCCAAGCACGGTGCCCAAGGCATTCGCGAGGGCGAGCGTAGTGGCCGTCCGCCACGCATCACGCACGAGGCGCGGCTACAGTTGATCGCGCTGGCGTGTGAAACGCAGGAACCTGAGGGACGGGTTACGCCTACGCTCGACGAGATTGTGGCCCGCGCCGTGGAGCGCGGTGTCGTCGGGCAGATCAGCCGCAGCCAGGTGCAGCGCATTCTGCAGGCCGGCGACGTGCGTCCGCACCGGGTCCAGCAATGGCTACACAGCCCGGATCCGGCCTTTCGCGAGAAGGTCAACGGAATTTGCAAGCTGTACCGTAAGGCGCCTCGCAACGCGGTGGTGCTCAGTATCGACGAGAAAACCGGAATTCAGGCCATCGAGCGCAAGTACCCGGGACGCGCGCCCGTGCCGGGGCGGCTGCGTCGTCGTGAGTTTGAATACATCCGTCACGGCACCCAGGCGTTGATTGCTGCGCTGGACGTCCATACCGGACAGGTGCTGGCAGAATGCCGCGACCGGCGCACCCAGGATGATCTGGTCGCCTTCATGGAGCGCGTCGCAAGCGCGTACCCGGACAAGCAGGTGCACGTGGTGTGGGATAACCTCAACACGCATCGCGCCGAAGCCGTCTGGCAGGCGTTCAACGCGCGGCACGATGGGCGGTTTCACTTCCACTTCACGCCGTTGCACGCGAGTTGGGTCAATCAGATCGAGCTCTGGTTTGCCTGCTACACGCGCCGAGTGCTGCGCCATGCGAGCCATACCAGCATCGCGCACCTGCGCGAACGCACCGAGCAGTTTGTCGGCGCGCACAATCAGGTGGCCCGCCCGTTCAAATGGAGCTTCCGGGGCTATCCACTGCAAACCGGCGCATCGTAATCGAGAATCGACATGCCAGCCTTACCCGCCAAACACTACGCTGCCGAATTGCAGCGGCAACTGCGCAGCTTGCTCGGCCACGAGCAGATCATCACGCAAGCCTACGGGCGTCACCTGCTGATCAAACGTCTGGACGACGAGGAGCCCACCGTGGTGGCTCGGCTGACCGAGCTCGGCCGCCAACGCTATGGAGCCGCCTTTCGTACCCACAGTGGGCGTTGGGAGCCGCTGCCTGGCACCGGCACACTCGACGAGATGGCCCAGTTGATCGTCACGCTCCTGGAGCCCTATTTACAGCCCGATAATTATTAAAGATATTTGCGGGATGTTGTACTAG
>NZ_JAGIQA010000116.1 GCF_017814975.1 Cupriavidus consociatus | reverse complement strand
TCTGGACCATGGCGCCAGGCACTCCCTTGATATGCGAAGGCCACATCTTACCCGCGAGTTTGCTATGTTGTTGCCGGAGCTAGAATTCCCCCTTGCGGGGTACCTGCCCGGCTCTCGAATAGGGTTCCTTCATCGATATATCCGGCTTGAAGCCAACGACGCAAGATTGCCTTATCCATCGGGATATGCTCCAGGATCCAGGCGTGACTGAAGTTATCGAAACAACCCCGTATGTCACCTTCCAGAACCCATTCTGGCGAAACACTCTTAGCCAGCACGATGAAGCACTGTTCGATGGCGTCAGCAGTCGAGCGTTCGGGCCGGAAGCCATAGGAATTTGGATCCGCCAGTGTCTCTGCCACCGGTTCCAGGGCGAACTTCCACAACGCCTGCATCGCCCAGCACCGCATGCAGGGGACGGTCAGCGCGAACTGCACAAGCGCTCAACGAGCATTTGGGATGGGCTGAGATCCGCCATCCGTTTCATCCGCTCCGGGGCCAACGTTTTCCGGTCCTGAAGACGCGCCGCGTGGCGGGCGTCGACACACTGCTGCTACGTCATGTAGAACGCGGCAGCTTCAGCATTGCCCGCGATTGGACCGACTGGGGCGCGCCTACCTTCGAAGACGATCGCGAGGTCCCTGCGTTTCGCTTCGATCTGGGCATGCTGCTGGAGCTGATTGCGCTGATCGACCAGCTTGCCGCTTCGTCCTCCAAGAAGTCATCTAAAGGATCCAAAGGAGCTTGATCAATGCATCACGTTGACCTACTATCAGACCAGTTTTTAACGTGGTCCGCCAATGCAAGATATTCCGTCGTCCACTCTACGCAAACGCCGCGCGCAATTGCTCAAGCAAATGCCGGCATTGGACACGCTCTTGCGGGGCTCGCTCATCGAACGCTACAAGCGCTGCGGCAAACCTGGCTGCAAGTGTGCCGACGGCCCCGGTCATGGCCCCAAGTACTACCTGTCAGTGAGCTTTCCGGGGCGCCGACCGCAGATGGACTACGTGCCACAGGCAGATTACGCCGACGTCAGCGAACGCTTGGCGAACTATCACCAGGTCCGCGAGATCATCGAAGAGATCTGCGAGATCAACCGCGAACTACTACGCCGCCGCGAGGCGCTCTGAGGGGCGTCGGTGAGCCAGGCGCCGCTCTCGCTCACCATCTCCATCGATCCGCAATCAGCCGGCGTACTCATCGCCAACATGCTCGAGGCTTGGCTCACCGCCGAGTCCGCGCTGGAACTGACTGAGGAGGCCGTCGATGAACACCAAGATCACTCCACAACATCACAGCAAACCGGCGTACATCTATATCCGCCAGTCGACGCTGGCTCAGGTGCGGCACCATCAAGAGAGCACCGAGCGCCAGTATGCGTTGCGCGACAAAGCGCTGGCACTGGGCTGGCCGGACACATCGATCCGGGTCCTGGACCGGGACCTCGGTCAGTCGGGCGCCCAGATGACGGGCCGAGAGGACTTCAAGACGCTGGTGGCGGATGTCTCGATGGGGCAAGTGGGCGCCGTCTTTGCGTTGGAGGTGTCGCGCCTGGC
>NZ_JAGIQA010000115.1 GCF_017814975.1 Cupriavidus consociatus | reverse complement strand
GGGGATAACTACTCAACGAAAATAGTCGCCAGAGGACTTGACTTTCAACACCCCATAGAAGTCTTACTGTGTCATAAATGTGCCCTACTATAAACTCCTTGGCACAGTTCATGAAGAGCAATGAGCGCGAGCGAGCGATTTGAGCAATACATGGAGCATTTGGCGGCGGGACTGGGGCATGCGGACCGTCATGCAGGGCTCAAGGGCTACTGCACAGGGCTGATGCTGCCGCTCACGCGGAAGAGTGTGGAGCCGATGGCGGCAGGAGTCGATCCGCTTCACGCTAGCGCTCGGCACCAGGCACTGCACCACTTTGTGGCCAAGGCCGACTGGTCCGATGAGGAGTTGCTACGCCGGATCAGTCAATGGGTAGTGCCCAAGATGGATCTCTCGACTGGCGGCTTCTGGATCATTGACGACACAGGCTTCCCGAAGAAGGGTAAGCATTCGGTTTGGGTCGCGCGCCAGTATTGTGGGGTGCTGGGCAAGCAGGACAACTGCCAGGTCGCGGTCAGTGTGTCTCTGGCCTGTGAGCAGGCGAGTGTGCCTGTAGCCTACCAGCTCTATCTACCGCGGGAATGGGCGGAAGATACTGCAAGGCGTGAGAAGGCGGGAATTCCTGATGACGTAAGGTTTACAACAAAGACCGAGATTGCTCTGCAACAGCTCGAATCGCTGTTGGCCGCCGGCGCGCCAAAGTATTGCGTATTGGCGGATGCCGGCTACGGAGTGGACAACAGCTTTCGCCAGCGTCTGAGTGATCTGGGTATGCCGTATGTAGTGGGTATCACGTCGGCGGTCGTGGTTTGGCCACCGGGGGTGGCACCGTTGCCGCCGAAGCCATATAGCGGCATCGGTCGCCCGCCGGTGATGCCGCGGCGAACTCGCAATCGACAGCCTATCAGCGTCAAGGAGCTGGCGCATTCCCTGCCGCCTACCGCATTCCAGGCGATTAGCTGGCGCGAAGGCTCAAACGAAACGCTCAGTGGGCGCTTTGCCGCCGTACGCGTGCGTCACGCCGGTGGTAATAGCGGCAAGGCGCGTCTGCGCCCCGAGCAGTGGCTGCTAATCGAGTGGCCTGCTGGGGACGCTGACCCATTGAAGTACTTCCTATCGACCCTCCCGGCCGACATTGCGCTGGATGAACTGGTCGCCCAGGCGCACATGCGTTGGCGCATCGAGCGCGACTACCAGGATTTGAAGCAGGAGTTGGGCCTCGGGCATTACGAAGGCCGAGGGTGGCGGGGCTTTCACCACCATGCCGCATTGAGCATAGCCGCCTATGGATTCCTAGTCTCTGAACGAATTATCACCGGCGGTTCAGTCGGCGCCAAAAAAAAACTTCATCGCACGCCAAACGCCTGCGCTTCCCGCAGATTACATCCCGCGGGGCAGCCCAGCGCGCCCAGCGACACGTGGCTGATTCAATCACCACGATCCGCCATCAACTCAGCATTCTATTGATCGGTAGACTCGCTATGTGTCCGTGCTGTCGGAAGCCGAACCAACAGCTTCTCTTATGACACAGTAAGACTTCTATGGGGTGTTGAAAGTCAAGTCCTCTGGCGACTATTTTCGTTGAGTAGTTATCCCC
>NZ_JAGIQA010000114.1 GCF_017814975.1 Cupriavidus consociatus | reverse complement strand
TAACTTGGTACAACCAACGACGGCCCCATTCCAGTCTGACGGACCAGACCCCGGATGAGGCATACTTCGCCTCGCTGTCAGCGATCAAATCGGCAGCCTGACTGCCCCAGCGCTTCCACTTAAAAAGTCCGGATCCCTGTCCGAACACAGTTCCGTCAGCCATCGCCTTGATCTTGCTCCGCTTGACGGCCACCTACTTTACGGCCTTGCCTGGCTTTCGTCGCACTTCTATACGCCCGGGTAGCTGCCTCGCCCCAACGCATGGACTTCGTGGTCGCAGCAGGTCGGCGTATGCCTGCGACACGTCGGACTCATGGCCGCCATCCTTACCATGTTGCCTTTCGTCGCATGGTGTCTCGCTCGACTGTAGCTATCACGAAAGCACGCATTACACATTACCCAATGTCGCAATAGAGACAAAATCGACATCTATTGTCTGATTAGATCGAAAACGGTACTAGGAAAATTTAATACTTGCAGTACTCGCGGGCACACGAATTTTAGTGTTAATGGCATAGATCATGCTAACCAGTGACGAGGATCTTACCTTACAGACACGAACACTCCGAACTGCCGATTGTGAATTAATTTGTGCGGAAAATACAAGTGGAAGCAGCCAAGATGGAAGAAGTGAATTTCAGCTGATATATCATGTCGTCGCAAGCCAAAAGATTTCCATCGATTATAAATAGCATATTATGATCGGACGCCATCCATACCGCCAGTATTTCGCGCAGATAAACTACGAGATTTTGTTTAAAATTAAGACTTTATCAACATTGATCGCGTCAACAGCAACATACCCGAGGGATACCTTATGTTTTTGTGCATAGAAACCCCATCAGAATTCCTTGCGAGATGGTCTAATTCCGCCGAAGGGCTAATTGACTCCTACGCAAGATTTTTTTCACCGGAGTGGCTGAATCAATCAATTCTCGCTGGCTGGCGCTTCGGTGGCACAAACATAGAAATCGACGTTCAAATAGACAAAATCGTTGAGGCCCTCAATGAACTGTCAAAAACGAATTCAGATGGAAATACCTTGAATGTGACCGGCCCATCCGAAGATTTTATCGAAAAGATCAAGGAAATTAATCGCATAAGAGATGGCATGTCGACTAGTCGGGTTGACAGCATAAAAGCCGGTCTTTCTTCATTAAGGGATAGAAATCCACAGCAGTTTGCAAATTTAATTAACGAAATAAATAAACGGTAGAACATACTCATATGTCGGTCAGGGGCCGAGGTCTGGACAGCACAAAGCAGAAGCAACCTGTGCCTAATCAGCGTCACCAGAACCGCCGATGCCTATTGCGTACATTGCCGGTACCGGGGGGGCTCCCGCAGTGTCAGCAAACGTGAGCAACAAGCCGGATCGATATAGTCGCTGACCCGAAACTTGATGCGTGCGCATTCGGCTAGCAACAGAATCTCATTGACGCCTTGCGTCAAAGGGGAAGCCCTTACAGTACTTTACAATTTAGAAATGGCGGTATCAGACGGCACAGCCCCCGCAACAAGGCGGAGCGCGTCAAGGTAGATGTCGCCTCATTCATGCAGCCAGGCGTTGGTTTTCGGCGCCTGGCTTGATACCGGTGGGCAC
>NZ_JAGIQA010000113.1 GCF_017814975.1 Cupriavidus consociatus | reverse complement strand
CTCTCAAGAAACAGAAGTGAAGGTGGTTGTGTTCATGCGGCTTCTACTGGATTGACCTGAAACCCAAGGGCCGCGGCACGGCGTTTGAGCGCGGCAATACTGCGCTGGCGTTGCTGCTCTTCATAGTGCTGCTGGCCCTGGTCGACAAAGGCCTCGCCGCGCGTGAGCATGAAGTACACCATGCGCGCCAGCTTGTGGGCGACAGCGGTATTGGCCCGCGGTTTGTCCATGCGGGCGCACAGCCGGCGGTAGAACGCGCCGAGCGCCGAGTCGCTGTGCGACAGACTCATGGCCGCCAACTTCAATGCCTGGCGCGCCCGGTTCGCCGAGCGCTTGGTGCCCGAGGCCAGGACCTTGCCACCGCTGATCTTGGTGCCGGGACACAGCCCGAGCCACGAACAGAAGTGCTTGACATTGGCGAAGCGGCTGAGGTCCGTGCCGATCTCCGAGAGGATCTTCAGCACCGCAGTCGCGCCCAGCCCATTGATGCGCGTGAGGTCCACGCCCGCCCAGTTGGCCATGACCTGGCGGACATCGAATTCGGCACGCAGCTTGCTGCCGGGGCGAGGGACTTTGCCCAGGTCGATCTGGCACTGGCCCAACTTGCCCAGCAAGGCCTGCAGCTTCGTCTCGCACTCGGCCAGATGCCGTGCAATGTGGTCGTACATGGCCAGCGCCTGGGCGAGTACAAACAGATGCTCTTCGCGCCAGTTACCCGTCAGCGCCTTGGCGATCTGCTCGGTGCTGGCCTTGACGCGGCTGTGGCGGTGACGCGCAAGTACCTTTGCATCGCGTTCGCCGGCCACGATGGCGCGGATGATGGCCTGCCCGGTCATGCCCATCACGTCGCTGAGCACCTCAGTGAGCTGGATGTTCATCTGCACCAGTGCCTTTTGCATGCGCTGCACCCAACTGGCCTGCTCGATGAGTAGCACTTCGCGCTGGCGGGCCACCGCGCGCACGACACAGACCTCGCCGTCGGGGCGCCAGGCCGCGCGCAGTAATCCCAGGCTCATTAGCTTCTGCAGCCATTGGCAATCTTGCACGTCGCTCTTGCGTCCGGGCACGTACTTCATCTGCCGCGCATCGACCAGCCAGACCTCCAGCCCGCGCTGCTCCAGCACTTCGTACACCGGGATCCAGTACACCCCGGTGGATTCCAGCGCCACCGCGTCGACGCCACATGCAATCAGCCAGTCGGCCAGGGCGTTGAGGTTGTCAGTCATCGCGCCGAATTCGCGCACCGGGTCGTCAGTCGCATGGCGGGGCACAGCGACCCAGTGGCTCGATGCTCCGACATCGATCCCCGCCGCGTTGGGAAATACCTCGTCTTCTCGCTTGCGCATGGGCATGGCTTGCTCCAAGATCGTCAGTGAACGGCAGCGCCATGGGAAGCGTCAATTTCGACTCGATCTCTCAAACGGGATGCGCATCGCTGCGCTCACCACTGTCGCCGACGATTCCCCGACCATGCTCAATAACGGGCTCACCCAGCAGCGAGGCCAATCGCCGCGAGCTCGCACCAATGGGATATCGGTCATCTCGGCGCTGCCGTTCCCCTTTATAGTCGTTTCTTCGCGAACGCCGGGCACAGGCACGGGCTGGGCTTGGGAAGCTCA
>NZ_JAGIQA010000112.1 GCF_017814975.1 Cupriavidus consociatus | reverse complement strand
GTGTGGGCCGGCGGCTCGGCCGGCGGCGCCGACCACATGCTGGCGGCGCTGGTGGTCAAGGCCGCCGGCGGCAATACCGCGAAGACGAACTACGTACCGTTCTCCGGCGGCGGCGAGGCGCTGGCGGAAATGCTTGGCGGCCGTGTCACCGCGGGCGTCTCGGGCTACAACGAGTTCGAGAGCCAGATCAAGACCGGCAAGCTGCGCGCGCTGGCGGTCTCGTCGGCGCAGCGCCTGCCCGGCATCGCCGTGCCGACGCTGAAGGAGCAAGGGCTGGAGGTTGAGCTGCTGAACTGGCGCGGCATCGTGGCGCCGCCCAACGTGTCGCCGCAACAGGCCGCCGTGCTGTCCGCAGCCGTCGAAAAGGCGGTGAAATCGGCGGAATGGCAGAAGATCCTGAAGGCGCGCGGCTGGGACGATGCCTACCTTCCCGCCGACAAGTTCGGCGCCTACCTGAAATCTGAACAGGCGCGCGTGCGCGACATCCTGGCATCGATCGGCCTGGCGAAATGAAAACGATGATTACCCACGCAGAACGCCGCGCCGCCGCGGCACGTTTCGACAAGCCCAAGGCCATCGTGGGCGCCGGGCTGTTCTTGCTGGCGCTGGTGATGTTCGCCGACGCCAGCCAGTTGCCGCCGCCGCCCGCCGCCGGCATCGGCCCTTCCATCGGCCTGCGCTTCGTGGCCGCACTGCTCGCCTTGCTGGGCATCGTCCACCTGATCGCCGCCGCGCGCCGCGGCAGCGCAGCCGAAGCGCCCGCGCTCGGGCCGATGAACTGGAAGGCGGTCGGCTGGGTCCTGGCCGGGCTACTTGCACTGATGGCGGGGCTGCAGCTGCAGCTCGGCTTTATCGCGGGCGCCACGGTGCTGTTCATTGCCACGGCGCTGGGGTTCGGCGAGCGCCGCGTGCTCAGGTCGGCAGCAATCGGCGTGGCGCTGAATCTGCTCGTGTTCGCGTTCTTCGCCAAGGCGTTGTCGCTGGCGTTGCCGGCGGGGCCGCTGGAACGCCTCATCTTCGGTTAAGCGGGAGCCGCCATGGATGTCTTTACCTATCTCGCCCAGGGGCTGGCCGTCGCAGCACAGCCGGGCAATCTGCTCTTTGCCGGCATCGGCGTGCTGCTCGGCACGCTGGTCGGCATCCTGCCGGGCATCAGCCCGTCGCTGACCGTGGCGCTGCTGCTGCCGGTCACGTTCAAGCTCGACCCGACCGGTTCGCTGATCATGTTCGCCGGGATCTACTTCGGCGGCATGTACGGCAGTTCGACCACCGCGATCCTGATCAACACGCCGGGCGAAGCGGCCTCGATCGCCACCGCCATCGAAGGCCACCGCATGGCCCGCGCCGGCCGCGCCGGGCAGGCGTTGGCGACCGCGGCGATCGGCTCCTTCGTGGCCGGCACGCTGGCCACCGTGGGTCTGGCGCTGCTGGCGCCGGTGCTGGTCGATCTGGCGGTGCAGTTCGGGCCTTGGGATTACTTTGCGCTGATGGTGCTGGCCTTTGTCACGGTGTCGGCGACCTTCGGGGATTCGACGCTGCGTGGACTGACCAGCCTGGCACTCGGCATTGGACTGGGACTGGTCGGCATCGACAAGCTTACCGGGCAGGCGCGGCTGACCTTCGGCGTACCGGAGATGCTCGACGGCATCCAGGTCACCACGCTGGCGGTGGGCCTGTTCGCGATGGGCGAGACGTTCTTCTCAGCGGCGAAGTTC
>NZ_JAGIQA010000111.1 GCF_017814975.1 Cupriavidus consociatus | reverse complement strand
GAGCTGCTCCAGGATCGCCGGGTTCTCCAGCGTCGAGGTGTCCTGCGTGATCTCTTCACCCTTGGCCAGCGAGCGCAGCAGGCGGCGCATGATCTTGCCCGAGCGCGTCTTGGGCAGGTTGTCGCCGAAGCGGATGTCCTTGGGCTTGGCGATCGGGCCGATCTCCTTGCCGACCCAGTTGCGCAACTCGGCGGCGAGCTTGACGGCCTCGTCGCCGCTCGGGCGCGCGCGCTTGAGCACGACGAACGCGCAGATCGCCTCGCCGGTCATGTCGTCGGGGCGGCCGACCACCGCGGCTTCCGCCACCAGCGGGTTGGCCACCAGCGCCGACTCGATCTCCATCGTGCCCATGCGGTGGCCCGACACGTTCAGCACGTCGTCGATGCGGCCCATGATGGTGAAGTAGCCGGTGTCCTTGTCGCGGATCGAGCCGTCGCCGGCCAGGTAGAGCTTGCCGCCGAGTTCCTCGGGGAAATAGCTCTTCCTGAAGCGCTCCGGATCGCCCCAGATGGTGCGGATCATGGCCGGCCACGGACGCTTGACCACCAGGATGCCGCCGCTGCCGTTGGGCACGTCCTGCCCGGTCTCGTCGACGATAGCGGCCATGATGCCCGGCAGCGGCAGCGTGCACGAGCCTGGCACCAGCGGCGTCGCGCCCGGCAGCGGCGTGATCATGTGGCCGCCGGTTTCGGTCTGCCAGAAGGTGTCGACGATCGGGCAGTTCTCGTTGCCGATGTGCTTGTAGTACCACATCCAGGCTTCGGGGTTGATCGGCTCGCCGACCGTGCCGAGCAGGCGCAGGCTCGACAGGTCGTACTGCTTCGGGTGGATCTTCTCGTCGGCCTCGGCGGCCTTGATCAGCGAGCGGATCGCGGTCGGCGCGGTGTAGAAGATGCTGACCTTGTGGCGCGCGATCATGTCCCAGAAGCGGCCGGCGTTCGGGTAGGTCGGCACGCCCTCGAACACCACCTGGGTGGCGCCGGCGGCCAGCGGGCCGTAGGCGATGTAAGTGTGGCCGGTGACCCAGCCGATATCGGCGGTGCACCAGAACAGGTCGTCGGGCTTGATGTCGAAGGTCCACTTCATCGTCATCAGCGCCCACAGCAGGTAGCCGCCGGTGCTGTGCTGCACGCCCTTGGGCTTGCCGGTGGAGCCGGAGGTATAGAGCACGAACAGCGGATGCTCGGCGCCGACCGGCTCGGCTTCACAGGTATCGGGCTGGTTGGCGCAGACGTCGTCGAGCCAGCGGTCGCGGCCCTCGGTCCAGCCGACATTGCCGCCGGTGCGGCGGTAGACGATCACGCTCTTGACCGCCTCGCAGCCGCCCAGCGCCAGCGCATCGTCGGCGATGGCCTTCAGCGGCAGCGCCTTGCCGCCGCGCATCTGTTCGTCGGCGGTGATCAGCGCCACCGCGCCCACGTCGACCAGCCGCTCCTGCAGCGACTTGGCCGAGAAGCCGCCGAACACCACCGAGTGCGTCGCGCCCAGGCGCGCGCAGGCCTGCATCGCGGCCACGCCTTCGACCGACATCGGCATGTAGATCACGACCCGGTCGCCCTTCCTGATGCCAAGCGTCTTCAAGCCATTGGCCAGGCGGCACACCTTCGCATGCAGCTCGCGGTAGGTGACGCGCGTCACGGTGCCGTCGTCGGCCTCGAACACGATCGCGACCTTGTCGGCGTTGCCGTTTTCCAGGTTGCGGTCCAGGCAGTTGTAGGAGGCATTGAGCTGGCCGTCCTCGAACCACTTGCAGAACGGCGCGTTGCTCTCGTCCAGCACCTTGGTGAAGGGCTTGTTCCAGTGCAGCAGCTCGCGGGCGTGGCGCGCCCAGAAGCCTTCGTAGTCGCGTTCGGCTTCGTCGCACAGCGCCTGGTAGGCCTCCATGCTGGG
>NZ_JAGIQA010000110.1 GCF_017814975.1 Cupriavidus consociatus | reverse complement strand
GTAACGAGCCACTTCTCTCTCTTATCGCCCCCAGGGTTCAAATTCTATCGGGGCGACATCTATTCTGCCGCGGGGGGGAGCCTCAACGGCTCAAGGCAGTCGGCCAGCTCGGCGCGACTCGACTGGTACTCGAGCTGTTCTGGCATCGTATCACCTCTCTTGCTGATGCCGTGCAGATCCACCTTTCCGCCCGAGATTCAACAAACAGTTTCTTAGAGCAATATCAGGGAATTCCGATGAGAAATTCAGTAGCGACTGACTCACACGTCATTAATGTGCCAATGATAATAGCCTATCTATGCTGGCAAAGCCCCCAACCAGCCTGTGACGCCTCAAACGGCATCGTGAGAAATCATCCACAACGACATGCTGGCGCAACGCGGCCGCAACGGGTACCAAGTCCCTTTTCCCTGTGCCGCGACCTCGCACCCCGACATGAAGCGAAAGACCCTGCTGATCACCGCCGCCTGTCTGGCGCTGAGCGCCACAGTGGCCATTCATAAGGTCGGCAGCGCGCGACAGCCGCGGGCTGTGGCGCCCGCGGCCAATTTTGTGGAGTTGCTCCAGACAGACTTGGTCACCGTGACGCGCCAAGACCTGCAGGTGTCGCTGCCGCTGTCGGGTAGCCTGCGCGCGCTGAACCAAACTTCGCTCAAGGCCAAGGTCTCCGGGGAGGTAAAAGCAGTCTTGGTACGCGAAGGCGAGGCGGTGCGCGTCGGCCAAGTGATCGCGCGCATCGACCCGACTGAGTACGAGGCCAGGGTGGCACAAGCGCGCGGGCAGATGCTGGCCATGCAGGCTCAGTTCCAGAATTCGCGCCAGACCTTGGAGCGCAACCGCGAGCTGGTCGGCAAGGGCTTTATCTCGAAGACCGCGTTCGACAAGTTCCAGTCCGACCTCGACATCGCCCGCGCCAACCTCGACGCCGCCCAGGGTGGCCTGGGCGTCGCGCAGAAGGCGCTGGCCGACACCGTGGTCAGCTCGCCGCTGAACGGCATGATCGCCGCGCGCGCGGCGCAGCCGGGTGAGAAGGTGTCGCCAGACACGCGCCTGGTCGACGTGGTCGACCTGCGCGTGCTGGAACTGGAGGCGCCAGTGCCGATGGCCGACGTGGCACGCGCCAGCGTCGGCCAGGCGGTCGAGCTCGACGTGGAAGGCGCCGGGCGCTTTACCGGCAAGCTCGTGCGGATCAACCCGGCCGTCATGCAGGGCACGCGCAGCATCATGGTCTATATCCGCGTGGAGAATGCAAACCAGCTGCTGCGCGGGGGCATGTTTGCGCGCGGCACACTGGCGCTGGGCCAGCGCGCCGGCGTGGTGGCGGTGCCAGCCTCGGCGGTGCGCACCGAGGGCGAACGCGTCTTCGTCTATGCCATCGACCGCGCCACGCTGGCCGAACGCCCTGTGCAACTGGGCATCCGCGATGAAGCCAGCGGGCTGGTGGAAATAGTCTCCGGCCTGGATGCCGGCGCCGAGATCGTGCGCATCGACCTCGGCGCACTGCACAGCGGCAGCCAAGTCAGGCGCATCAAGGTATAAAGGTCAAGCCTGCCCCCTGCCATGTGGTTCACCCGCCTGTCCATCCGCAACCCCGTGCTGGCCACCATGATGATGATGGCCTTCATCGTGATCGGGCTGTTCTCTTACCAGCGCCTGCCGGTCGACCAGTTCCCCGACATCACCTTCCCAGTGGTGGTGGTGCAGACTACATACTTGGGCGCCGCGCCGGAGTCGGTAGAATCCGACGTCACGCGCAAGGTCGAAGAGATCGTCAACACCATC
The DNA here is from genome assembly GCF_017814975.1 of Cupriavidus consociatus. Classification (GTDB taxonomy): domain Bacteria; phylum Pseudomonadota; class Gammaproteobacteria; order Burkholderiales; family Burkholderiaceae; genus Cupriavidus; species Cupriavidus consociatus. Next base: position 119 of record NZ_JAGIQA010000110.1, on the reverse strand, counting down.
TCCGGCATCGACGAGATCTTTTCGCACTCGTACCAGGGCACTTCGGTCGTCGTCATCAAGTTCGACTTGAGCGTCGATGTCGGCCAGGCCGCGCAGGACGTGCGCGACAAGATCGCGCT
>NZ_JAGIQA010000010.1 GCF_017814975.1 Cupriavidus consociatus | reverse complement strand
GGCGAGACGCAGGTCGGCTTCACCACGCCGGTGGGCACGTCGCTCGAAGTGACCGAGGCCAAGGTGCGGCAGGTGGAGGCCGCGCTGAAATCCTTCCCGGAAGTCGCCTACACCTACGCCACCATCAACTCGGGTAACGCCTCGGGCCGCAACAACGCGCTGGTTTCGGTGCGGCTGACCGAGCGGCGCGCGCGCAAGCTCTCGACCGCGCAGCTCAACCCGCTGATCCGCGAGCGGCTGGCGGGCATTGCGGGCATCACGCTGACGATGGTCGGCATGCCCGATGGCGCCGGCGGCCAGAAGGCAATCCAGGTTTCGATCCAGGGCGACGACCTCAACGAGCTGCGCCGGCTGTCACAGGAAGCCGGCAAGCGCATGCGGGCGGTTCCCGGTCTCGCCGACCTCGACTCCAGCATGAAGGACGACCGCCCCACCATCGAGATCCGCATCCGCCGCGAGCTCGCCTCCGACCTGGGCGTGGGCGTAGCGCAGATCGGCAACGCGCTGCGCCCGCTGCTGGCCGGCGACGCCATCAGTTCCTGGCGCGCGCCCGATGACGAGAACTACGACGTGCGCGTGCGCCTGCCCAGGGACGCGCGCACCGGCATGGCCGACCTGAGCGCGCTGATGATCGCCAGCAGCCAGGCGAACGCCGACGGCTCGCCGAAGATGGTGCCGCTGCGCCAGGTCGCCGAGCTGGTGCCGACCACCGGCGCCAACCAGATCAGCCGGCGCGACCTGAACCGCGAGGTCGAGCTGACCGCCAACGTAGCTGGCCGCTCCGCCGGCGAGGTGGCACGCGACGTCAAGGCCACGCTGGACGGCATGAACTGGCCGGCTGGATACAAGTACCGTTTCGGCGGCTCGACCAAGTCGATGAACGAATCCTTCGGCTACGCGGTGTCGGCGCTGGCGCTGGCGGTGATCTTCATCTACATGATCCTCGCCTCACAGTTCGCCAGCTTCTTCCAGCCGATTGCCATCATGACCTCGCTGCCGCTGACGCTGGTGGGCGTGTTCGCCGCGCTGCTGCTGTTCCGCTCGACGCTGAACATGTTCTCGATCATCGGCTTCATCATGCTGATGGGTCTGGTGACGAAGAATGCGATCCTGCTGGTGGACTTTGCCAACCAGGCGCGGCAAGGACATGTGGACGGCGCCGACGGGCGCCAGCCTTTGTCGCGCGAGGCCGCGCTGGTCGAAGCCGCGCGCGTGCGCCTGCGCCCGATCCTGATGACGACGCTGGCGATGATCTTCGGCATGGTGCCACTGGCCTTCAGTTTGGGCGAAGGCGCCGAGCAGCGCGCGCCGATGGGCCAGACGGTGATCGGCGGGATCATCACCTCGTCGATCCTGACGCTGGTGGTGGTGCCTGTGATCTATACGTATCTTGATGATTTCGGCGCGTGGTTGCGCCGGCTGTGGCAAGGCAAGGCGCCCGCCCCCTCACCGACCCACGTCGCGGCCGCCACCACCCGCCCGGCCGCACAGGAATTGCCGCGGCCATCGGAGGCCAGCGCGGAATGAACCCGACGGCCCCCGCAAGGTTAAAATAGCGGGTTAGACAAGACTGTCCGGCCGTGGGCACCGCGCGGCCGGCGCACAGAACGACAGCGGTTGGCCTTGGTAAGGAATGGCAAGATGGATCTCGAAAAAGCCCGATTCAACATGATCGAACAGCAAATCCGCCCGTGGGACGTGCTGGACCAGGAAATCCTGGACCTGCTGGCGGTGGTCAAGCGGGAGCAGTTCGTCCCGGCCGCGTACGCCTCGCTGGCGTTCGTCGACATGGAGATTCCGCTGCCCGCCGGGCAGAACATGCTGCCGCCGCGGGTCGAAGCCCGCATCCTGCAGGACCTGGCCGTGCGCAAGCATGAGAACGTGCTGGAAATCGGCGCCGGCTCCGGCTACATGGCCGCCCTGCTGGCCAACCGCGCGCGCCACGTACTGACCGTGGACATCGTCCCCGAGCTGGTCGAGCTGGCCCGCACCAACCTGGCCAGCGCCGGCGTCACCAACGTCGACGTCGCCGAAGGCAATGCCGCCGACGGCTGGGCCGCCGCGGCGCCGTACGACGTGATCTGCATCTCGGGCTCGCTGCCGGCGCTGCCCCAGTCGATCCTCTCCCAGGTCAAGGTGGGCGGCCGCATCGCCGCCATCGTGGGCGAACTGCCGGTGATGGAAGCGCGCCTGATCACGCGCGTGTCCGAGACCGAGTACCAGGTCGTCAACCTGTTCGAGACCGCGGTCAAGCCCCTGCAGGGCGCGGCCCGTCCGTCGCAGTTCCAGTTCTGAGGACAGTTTCATCATGCAGGTAATCAAGCCGACCGAACTGGCCCAGTGGCTGGCCGATGCCAGCCGCACCAGGCCGGTCCTGCTGGACGTACGTGAAGGCTGGGAGGTGCAGACCTGCGCCATGCCCGGCATCACCCATATCCCCATGCGCGACATCCCGGCACGCGCCGCCGAACTGGACGAAGACGCCGACATCGTCTGCATCTGCCACCATGGCATGCGCAGCATGCAGGTGGCGGCGTTCCTGGAGCGCCAGGGCTACGCCAGGGTCTACAACCTGACCGGCGGTGTCGACGCCTGGGCCAGCGAGGTGGACCCGGCGATGCCGAAGTACTGAAGCGAACCACGGCCTGCCCACGCGGGCCGGCCGCTTCCGATCGCACCGCAAGCAGCATTCCGAAGAAGAAACGACCGTAGGCCGTGGCCCGCGCCCGGCAACCTGGAGGTGTCATGACGTTTGCGCCCAACGCCCAGCCCGGAGCGATCCGGACTCGCCTGGCGATCGCGGCTACCCTGCTCGCCCCGCTGCTTGCCATGCTGCCCACGGCACCGGCAGGCGCGGCCGACCTGCTGCAGGTCTATCGCGATGCGCAATCCAATGACGCCCAGTTCGCCAGTGCCCGCTCGCAGCTGCTCGCCACGCGCGAGAAGCTGCCGCAGGGCCGCGCCGGGCTGCTGCCGCAGGTCGTCGGCACCGCCGGCGCCAACCGCACCAAGCTCGACCAGACCGCCTCGCTGCCGATCGGCGGCTCGCCCAGCGCCTCGGGCACGCGTTTCTTCAACAACAACAACTGGCAGTTGCAGCTGAGCCAGCCGCTGTTCCGCTGGGACCGCTGGGAAACCTACAAGCAGGGCGAGCTGGCCGCGATGGCGGGCGAAGTCACCTTCCACCAGGCCGAGCTCGACCTGATCACGCGCAGCGCGCAGGCCTACTTCGACGTGCTCGCCGCGCAGGACAACCTGTACCTGGCGCGCGCGCAGAAGAAGGCGATCGGCGAGCAGCTGGAACAGGCCAAGCGCAACTTCGAGGTCGGCACCGCCACCATCGTCGATGCCAACGACGCCCAGGCGCGCTACGACCTGGCGACCTCGACCGAGATCGCCGCGCAGAACGACCTGGAGATCAAGCGCGCCACGCTGCAGCAGATCACCGGCAAGCCGGTCGACGAACTGATGGGCCTGCGCTCCGAGGCACCCATCCCCGGTCCGCAGCCGCCCGACGTCAACGCCTGGGCCGCGCAGGCCGAGACCAGTAACCCGCAGGTCAACCTGGCGGGCTACAACCTGGAAACCGCACAGCGCGAAACCAACAAGGCCAAGGCCGGGCACCTGCCGTCGGTCGACCTGGTGGCATCGTACGGCTTCAATAACCAGACTGGCAGCGCCACGCAGGCGATCTCGACGCACTACAACGCGTCGCAGATCGGCGTGCAGCTGACCATGCCGATTTTCTCCGGGGGCCAGATCCAGTCGCGCGTGCGCGAGACCATCGCGCTGGCGGACAAGGCCGCCAGCGACCTGGAATTCGCGCGCCGCACGGCTGCGCAGACGGCGCGGCAGACCTACTCTGGCGTATCCAACGGGCTGGCACAGGTCAAGGCGCTGGAGGCCGCCGAGCGTTCGGCGCAGAGCGCGGTGGAATCGAACCAGCTGGGTTATGAGGTTGGTGTGCGCATCAATATCGACGTGCTGAACGCCGAGGCACAGCTGTTCTCGACGCGGCGCGACCTGGCCAAGGCGCGCTATGACACCATCATGAACGGCCTGCGGCTGAAGGCTTCCACCGGCGTGCTGCAGGAAGCGGACGTGGTGCAGATCAATACGCTGCTGACTTCCATGCCGGGGTCGATGTACAAGCTGCCGGTGCCGGCGCAGGCTGTCGGCAAGACGCCGGCAAAGGCGGCGGCCACCGCTGATCGCCGCGGCGCGCGGCGCGATGGCGGAACGCCGCGCTCCTGAACGCTTATCGCCAGCTACTGCCGCTGATGATGGCTCCCCTCTCCCGCGCAGTGGGAGAGGGGAGCAAACCGGCAGCGGGTCAAACGCCATTGCACCGCGAGCGTCTTTATTGCCCCCGCGTCCGCGACTCCACCTTCAACAACTGCCACCTGATCGACGACGCATCCGCCGGCGGGTTCGGCACCTGGTATTCGCGCACGCGCAGCTTGTACGAAACCCCCTGCTCGAAATCCAGCCCCTCGATCGGCCCGTACCAGAGCTGCCACGGGGCGTCCGGCGACTCGCGCCAGCGATAGCACATCATCTTGCCGACGCCCGCACACTCCACGCGCTGCGAATCGATATAAACGATCTTCTCCATGCCGCCCGCCGCAGCGCTCGCCCCACGCCTGCCCACGCCTTCGCGCTCGGCAAACTGCAGCAGGTCGCCGCTGGCGGTCTTCCAGATAACCTGCCGTCCGGTGCTGGCCACCGACGGCTGCGTGCCGACGGTGGTGAACGATGCCTGCATTGCCTTGAGCAGCGCCGATTCCAGTTCCATGCGCGGCGGCGGGCAGGCCATGCGCGTGCCGGCGACGCGGTCGAAGCGTACGCCGGTATCCGTCTTGCCGTAGCTGCCGCTAAAGCGGTTGCAGCCGCTGGTGCCGCTGACCGTGCCCTGCGCGGCATCGATGCCATCGCTGAACTCGAAGATGACGGGCTCGCCGTTGTCGCCATGCGGGATGTCGCGCAGCGTGCCGTCGGCCTGCTGCCAGCGCACCAGCTCCCAACGGCTGGGACCGGATGGCTGAGTCTGGTTGAGGTTGGCGCCGGCGCTGGGCAGGCCGGGGGCCGGCGCGGTGGCGCAGGCGGCAAGTGTGGCTACGGCGGCTGCGAGCGCAATGGCCGCGCTACGCAGGCCGATGCTCCGGCCGACGTTCCGGCATATGCCGCGAAGGGGTGTCTGCATTTCGGTAAGCTCCTCTGACTTGGGCGGGAACGCTGCTGGCAAGCGCTTGACGAGCGCACGGCAGCGTCCGCGCTTCATGCTGGCTTAGAGCCTGGCGGATTCATGCAAGTTTCAGCATTGCCGGCTGCACAATGCTGCCGTCTAGTGTAACGTGCGCCCCATGTCTCGCCGCCGCCAGATGCCGGCCGCGGCCTTTCGTGTCTCCGTGTGCCTCAGAGCACCTCGGCTCGCTCAGATCGCCTTGCTCACCACCACGCATACCCCGCCTTCCGGCCGCAACATCTGCTTCCTGACCGGCACGCTGAACGCCATGGCCGGCGCCGAACGCATGACGGCGACGGTCGCCAATGCGCTGGCCGCGCTCGGCCATAACTTGACCATTCTGAGCCTGTGGGACCAGGCCAGCCAGTTCGCGCTTGATCCGCGCATCCGGCATGAAGCGCTGTTTGCGCAACGACCTTCGTTCAAGCGGGCTTACCTGGCCACCGTGGCCGGCATCCGCCGCCATTGCCGCGCGCACAGGACCGAAGTGCTGGTACAGGTCGACACCATGCTCGCCCTGTTCGTGCTGCCCGCCACCGCTGGCCTGGGCCTGCACCATATCGCCTGGGAGCATTGCCACTTCGACGAGGACCTCGGCAAGCCGGCACGCAAACTGGCGCGGCGGCTCGCGGCACGCTTCTGCCGGCAGGTCGTGGTGTTGACGGAGCGGGACCGCCAGCGCTGGCGCGAAGCGCTGCAGCCGCGCAGCGATATCGTCTGCCTGCCAAACCCCCTGCCATTTCCGATGCCGTCCGAACCGGCGCCGCGCACGCAGAAAACCGTGCTCGCCATGGGCCGGCTGGTTGCGGCCAAGGGGTTCGATGTGCTGCTGCATGCCTGGCAGCAGGTCGCCACGCAGGCGCCGGACTGGCAATTGCTGATTCACGGCGAGGGCGAGGAACGCCCTGCCCTCTCCGCGCTGATCGTTGAACTAGGCTTGCAGGACAGCGTCAGCATGCCGGGCATCTGCCACGACCCGGAGCAAGCGTACGGGCGCGCGTCGGTGTTCTGCCTGAGTTCGCGATACGAAGGCTTCGGGCTGGTGCTGATCGAAGCCATGGCCTTTGGCCTGCCCATCGTCTCGACCGATTGCGAGACCGGCCCGCGCGAACTGCTGACGCCCGGGCAAGACGCGCTGGTGGTCGCGACAGGCAATGCGGATGCGCTTGCGCAAGCGCTGCTGACCGTGATCCGCGAACCGGCGACCGCCACCCGGCTCGCCGGCGCCGGGCGCCGCAAGGCCGCCGGCTTTGCGCTCGAACGGATCGCGCTGCAGTGGGATGCGCTGGTCAGGACGTGATACCGGATCCGGCGGTGCGACCCTGACCGGGCCGTTTAGTGTTCCAGTGCTGGCGCCAGTGCCGCCAGCGTGCGCATAGTAGCACCGCGATGCAGCCCGGCAAAGGTCTGCGCATGCGCCCGCATATCCGCCAGCCGCGCCCGGTTTGCCAGCACGCCGCCGGCGGTGCGCACCAGTTCATCCGCATTATCGACACGCAGGCACGCGCCCGCGGCAATGGCGTCTTCGGTCGCCTGAGCAAAGTTGAAGGTATGCGGGCCGATCAGCACCGGCGTGCCGACCGCGCATGCCTCGATCAGGTTCTGTCCGCCCAGCGGCAACAGGCTGCCGCCGATAAAGGCGAGGTCCGACGCGGCAAAGTACATCGCCATCTCGCCCATCGAATCGCCCAGCAGGATATCGGCGTCCACGGTCGCGGTCTCGGCATCGAGATCCAGCGCACTGCGGCGCGCCACCGAAAATCCCGCGCGCGCCGCCATTGCCGCCACCTCATCAAAGCGCTGCGGATGGCGCGGGATCAGCAGCAACGCCGGGCGCGGCACGTCGCCGGCCAGCGCCTGCCAGCGCGAGAAGGCGTCCAGCAGCAGCGGCTCCTCGCCTTCGCGGGTACTGGCGGCGGCCAGCACCTGGCGGCCATTGAAGGCCTTGCGCAGCCGCTCGCCCAGCGCCATGCCCGCCGGCGGTGGCTGCATGTCGAACTTGAGGTTTCCCGTGATCTGCACCGCCGGCACGCCCAGCGCGCGGAAGCGCTCGGCATCGCCAGCAGTCTGCGCCAGCACGCCCGCGAAGTCGCGGTACATCGCCGAAGCCGCGCGCCCGAAGCGCGCCGTACGCCGGAAGCTGCGCGGCGACAGGCGCGCATTGACCAGGTACAACGGCACGCCCGCCTTGCGCGCGCCGCGCACCACGTTGGGCCACACCTCGGTTTCCATCAGCATCCCCGCCTCGGGCCGGAAATACCGCAAGAACCGCCGCACCAGCCATGGCAAGTCATATGGCAGGTAGCACTGCAGGATGCGTGGCTCGTTGCCGAACAGCTGCGCCCCGGTCTGGCGCCCGGTCGGCGTCATGTGCGTCAGCAGCAGGCGGTGGCGCGGATAGGCGCCGAGCAAGGACTCGATCAGCGGCTGCGCGGCCCGGGTCTCGCCCACGGACACGGCGTGGACCCACAGCCACGGCCCCTGCTTCGGCAAGCTGCCATAGACACCCAGCCGCTCGCCGACATGGTGCAGGTAGCCGGGCTCCTTGCGCGCGCGCCATGCCAGCCGCAACAGCGCCAGCGGCAGCACCGCCACCCACAACAAGCTATAGATCAGGCGCAGCATCAGGCAGCGACCCCGCGCACGCGGCAGGCGGCCTCGTAGACTTCATCGACCGATGGCACCACGCCGTCGTCGCCGACGTTGGCAATGCGGGCGGACCAATAACCTTCGGTCTTCCAGCGCCACGTGGCGGTATAGATTTCCACCGTCGGCCGGCACAACGCCGCCGCGATATGGACCAGGCCCGTATCGACCCCGATCACCACTTCGGCACCGTTGATCAGGCCAAAGCCTTGCATCACCGAGAACTTCGGCAGCACCAAGGCTTGCGGCACGCCAGCGGCAATCTCTTCGGCGGCCTGGCGCTCCTTGTCGTTGCCCCACGGCAGCAGCATCGTCAGGCCTTCAGCGGCCAGGCGGTTGCCCAGCGCGTGCCAGTTCTGCACGGCCCATTTCTTGCGCGCCCCCGCCGTCGCGTGGAAGCAGACGGCATAGCGCGTCGGCAGATCCGCCCACAACGGATCATCGACATGCAGCGACTGCGCCGCCGGACCGAAGAACTGCGGCGGCTCCGCCGGCGCGATCCCGGTCAGCGCCGCGCCCAGCAGTCGCGAGCGCTGCACCGAATGGGTCTGGCGCGGCACGCGCACCGCGGCCGTGTACAACAGGCGCGCCGCCGGCTCATAGCCCGAGCCCTGCGTCGCATTGCCCAGTCCGATGATCGGCGCGCCCGGCGCACGCGTCGCTACGCGCGCCACCACCGCGGTCTTGAGCAGGCCCTGGCTTTCGATCACGGCGTCGTAGCGCTCCTGGCGCAAGGCGTCGCGCACGGTGCCGATTTCCTGCCAGGTCGCGCCCTGCAGGATGCGCTTGCGCCAGCGCCGCAGCGCGAACGGGATCACCCGCCGCACCTCCGGCAGCAGGCGCACCAGCTCCACATAGCCCTCTTCCACCACCCAGTCGATCTCGGCACCGGGCCAGCGCGCACGCAGGTCGTGCACCAGCGGCATGTTGTGCACCACATCGCCGAGCGACGACACCTTGACCAGCAGGATGCGCGGCCGCTCTGGCAGCGTGAACGGCACCGCGGCCGGCATGGGCTGCGCCACGCCGGCCGCGCCGACGGCATCAGAAGAGGCTGGCGGTGCCGGCGGCACCGCCGTGCGCTCAGAACGGGAGTTGAGCATCCGGTTTCTCGGCCAGGATCACGCGCTTGAACTCGGCCTGGATGCGCGCCAGCGCAGCGTCGTTGTCCGCCTCGAAACGCATCACCACCACCGGCGTGGTGTTCGACGGACGCGCCAGGCCGAAGCCATCGGCGTATTCCACGCGCACGCCATCGATCTTGTTCACCTCGCGCGCGCCCTCGAATGTGGCGTTCGCCTTGATCTTGTCGAGCAGCGTGAACGGTTCGCCTTCTGCGCACTTGAGCTGCAATTCCGGGGTGTTGTTGGCGTTCGGCAGCGCATTCAGCACCGCGCTCGGGTCAGCGTGGCGCGACAGGATCTCCAGCAGGCGCGCGCCGGTGTACAGACCGTCGTCAAAGCCGTACCAGCGGTCCTTGAAGAACACGTGGCCGCTCATCTCGCCGGCGATCGGCGCACCGGTTTCCTTCAGCTTCGCCTTGACCAGCGAATGGCCGGTCTTCCACATCAGCGGCTCGCCACCATGCTGGCGGATCCACGGAGCCAGCTTGCCGGTGCACTTCACGTCGTAGATCACCTGCGCGCCCGGATTGCGCGACAGAATCTCCTCGGCAAACAGCATCAGCTGGCGATCCGGGAAAATCACCTGCCCATCCTTGGTCACCACGCCCAGGCGATCCCCGTCGCCGTCGAAGGCCAGGCCCAGCTCGCAATCGGTCTCGCGCAGGGTCTTCATCAGGTCCTGCAGGTTCTCGATATGCGCCGGATCGGGGTGGTGGTTGGGGAAGTTGCCATCGACGTCGCAGAACAGTTCGGTCACTTCGCAGCCCAGGCCCCGGAACAGGTCGCCAACGAAGGCACCGGCCACGCCGTTACCGGCGTCGAGCGCGATCTTCATCGGGCGGGCGAGCTTGATGTCGCTGGTGATGCGGTCGAGGTACTTTTGACGCACATCGACTTTCTGGTAGGTGCCTGCACCGCTGGTGAAGTCACTCGCCTCTATGCGCTGGCGCAGGCCCTGGATCTGCTCGCCATAGATGGCCTGGCCGGCGAGGACCATCTTGAAGCCGTTGTAGTCGGGGGGGTTGTGGCTGCCGGTGACCATGATGCCTGAGGTGGCACGGACGCCATTGAGGTCGATGTTGGTGGCGAAGTAGACCATGGGGGTGGCGACCATGCCCAGGTCGATGACGTCGAGGCCGGCCGCGCGCAGGCCCTCTACCAGGCCAGCAATGAGGTCCGGACCCGAAAGGCGTCCGTCGCGTCCGACGACTACCGTTTTTTCGCCCAATTTGGCGGCTGCCGAACCGAACGAGTGGCCGATCCGGCGTGCAACGTCGCGGGTGAGGGTTGTACCCACGATGCCGCGAATGTCGTAAGCCTTAAAGATAGAAGAATCAATTGGCATGAGTGTTTCGGTAGGGTTGATGTTTGGCAAACCTTCAATTCACTGATCTTGCATAGCAGCATTGTGCCTGAAGAGGAAACTGGCCACCGCCCTACATGTGTCAAATGAAGCACTTAAAGCGTCCGCGGCGCCGTCGATGCTCTCTGGCGCACATCAATAGATCGCTTATTGTCCCGCGGTTATAATCCGTGCGCCACGATTGCGGATCAGGCCCGAATGCCCTCCAGGTAGCGCATTGAAAGCCAAAGGCAGCAGACCTGCACACTTGTACACTCCACATTTTCGATCCTTTTGACGGCCGTCGGTTAGGAAGAGCAAGCAAGTAGTTGCAGCTGCAAAATTTTGTAAATCCGTACAGTGACGCACCCACAACGCGTGTGAATGTGTGGCTAGATTCACTAATGACAAAACCTAATAGCTTTTCTCCCCCTCCACCGACGGTCCGCGCGCGAGGTTCAGAACTCATCAGGCGCTCCAGCCGGATGGTCGGCTGGGCGTTGGTGGGGCTGATACTCCTCGGCCTGGCCATGCTAGCCGTGGAAGGCTTGCGCCAGACCGGTATTGTTACCGGCCTCTTCACGCGCACGTTGATTTGGTCGGGCGCTGCATATCTCTTGGCCCTCACATTGATGCTGCGCTCGCTTCATCTGCCGCCTGTTGAGGGAAACAGCCTGGTTGGCCTGTCGGTAACACTGGCATTCGTAACCCTGCTGCTATGCTTCGCCGTGCTCCGGCTTGAGTACTCGCGGGTCGCGTTGTTGCTCAGCTATTTTGGCACCCTGGTATGGACGTGGTTTGGCTATCGTCTTTTTGTTCGCAACTATGTGCCGGTGTTTGGATACACCGACCCCGCGACACTTGCGCAGCTCGAGCAGATCCTGAACATGCCGGGCGCGGCCCCGCCAAGCCCAAACCGGTTCGAGCCCATTCATTCCCTGCAGGAGGCCATCGGTTGCGACGCACTGATGGTTGACCGGCATGCCGTTGCCGATCCGGAGCGAACCCGGAAGCTATCGCTCCTTAAGCTCACCCATGTCCGAATGTATTCGGTCGAACGTGTCGGAGAAATGCTTACCGGACGCGTGGGACTGGCGCATATCGATGAAAATTTCCTCGACGACTACGCCAAGCATTACTTCTACGGCTACCTGAAGCGCCTCATGGACATCCTGGCGGTAATGGCAATGGCGCCGCTTGCCCTGCCAGCAAGCGTCCTTGTAGCACTTGCTGTTCGACTGGAGTCCAAAGGACCTGCTGTATTTCGCCAGATGCGCGTTGGCCTCTTCGGCCGTCCCTTCGTCATGCTCAAGTTCCGCAGCATGACCACCGAAGACGACGCTCCTGCGCAATTTGCCAAAAAGCAGGATCCGCGCGTTACGCGGGTCGGACGCGTCATCCGCAAATACCGGCTCGACGAGATCCCGCAACTATGGAACGTGCTGACCGGTGACATGAGTCTGATCGGGCCACGGCCGGAACAGGTGCCCATGGTCGAGCAGTTTTCGCAGAGCATTCCCTACTACCCGTATCGTCACCTGGTCCGGCCGGGTCTTTCGGGGTGGGCACAAGTCCAGCAAGGCTATGTAGGTACTCACGAAGAGACCGTGACGAAGCTGAGCTACGATCTTTACTACGTGAAGCACTGTTCGTTTGCCCTGGACCTCTTGATCGCGGTCAAGACCTTGCGAACCTTGCTTACCGGATATGGTGCGCGTTGAACCAGCCCGAGACTTCCGCTCAGTTGCCACCCCTGCGTATCTTGCTGGTGACAACCGGCTTGCGCATGGGCGGTGCTGAACAACAAGTTGCGGCCCTGGCGAAAGAATTCATAGCACGCGGGCATCGTGTCGCCCTGATCAGCCTGACTCCGGATTGCGAAGTCCCAATGCCCCAGGACGTGGAGCGGCTTATGCTGGACCTGCGTAAGACGCCCCTGTCGACGGCCAAGGCATTATGGGTGGCACGTCGCTTTGCCACGGAATGGCAAGCAGACATCGTGCACTCGCATATGTTCCATGCGAACGTGTTTGCGCGGGCATTGTCGCGCATCAGCTCACTGCCCCCTTTGCTTTGTGCCGCACATAGCTTCTCTGAGGGTGGGCGGCTAAGGATGCTCTGCTATCGCCTCACGGACCGCTGGTGCGCGCTGACGACGCAAGTCAGTGAAGCCAGTCGCGCAGAGATGATTCGTGCAAGAGCCGTCAGCCCTTCCCGCGTGCGGGTAATGTACAACGGCATTGACACAGAGCGCTTTAGGCCGGACCTGTCACTACGCAATCAGACTCGTGCCCGCCTCGGTATCGATCCGGGCACGCGACTGATCCTGACTATCGGCCGCCTGGCCGCGGAGAAGGCGCAAGTATCCCTGATCGATGCCTTCCATCGAATGGACCGATCCGTCCCGACCCGGCTTTTCATCGCCGGCGATGGACCGGAGCGCATGGCAATCCAGGTGCGAATTGCCGAGTACGGATTGGGCGATGCCGTTACGTTGCTGGGCACAAGGAACGATATCCCGGCCTTGCTCAATGCGGCAGATCTTTTCGTACTCTCGTCACGCCTTGAGGGAATGCCACTGGTGATAGGCGAGGCACTGGCATGCGGGCGGCCGGTCGTCGCCACCTCTGCGCCAGGTGTCAAAGAGTTGATGGGAGATATCGGCACCGTCGTTCCTATCGGCGATACCGAAGCCCTGGCGCTGGCGATGACGCAATCGCTTGCCGCAGAGACGCGCGTGCATGGCCTGGACGAGGTTCGCCGACAACGAATTGCGGCGCATTTCGGGATTACCGCCGCCGCCGACCGCTGGCTGTCGCTCTATCGCGAGTTTTGCGAGACGGCGCCCGCGCGCGCGCGCAGCACGTCCCCATGCACTGGCGCATAGCGAGCAATGTAGGGTGGATGCTGCTCGACCGTTGTGCGCAAGTCATTGCGGGCATCGGCATCGTGGCGATATTGGCGCGGACGCTCGGCACGGACGGATTTGCAGCGTTCCAGTATGCACAATCACTGGTCCTCATCGGAGCGTCTGTAGCTCTGGTATGCGGTGGCGAAGTTGTCGTACCCCGGCTTGTGGCGGTAGCGGACGCCGTAGCGCAACATCGACTTCTCGCGCATGTATTCCGGCTGCGCTTGCTGGCCTCATGCTGTGGTTACTTGCTGATTTGCTGCTTCCTCGCCGTTTCGGCGCATGCGCACGATAGCTGGCAGCCGGCATTGATCCTCGGCATTGCAATCCTGCTGCGCGAGCCATCCGGCGTCGTGATAGCCTGGACGCAGGCGCACACCCGAACCCGACCCACCGTACTGATCAGCCTCGTCTCCCTGGCCTTGAAGGCAGGGGCAGTGATCATGCTTGCCGCGGCTGGAATCCATGCAGTGGGCGCCTATGCGACTGCATTTGTGCTGGAACCTCTGCTGGCTGCGATCCTGCTGGCCGCTTTCTATCGCGGACATATGCCACGGCATGCCGTCGCATTCGACCGCCAGCTAGCCCGACAACTTTTTCGCGACGGATCGCTGTTCTGGATCAGCTTCATGATGATGATGGCGGCCCGCCGAGTCGATCAGCTGATCTTGCGCCCGCACGTCCCGTCAGCAGAATTTGCATCGTATGCCGCAGCGATGCAGATCGTGGACAACTACACCACCCTCGCCACCATCCTGGCAAGCGGCATCGCGCCGCTCTATGTGTATTCGCGGGATGCCGCTGTGGGCATTCGCAATGTACTGAAGCTTGCAATCTTCAGCACTGTCGTAGGGGCAGCCGGCGCGGCAGTCCTGGTTCTCCTGGCGCCTTGGATCGTCCACCTGTTATACGGCGCGGCCTTTGCCGAGGCTGGTTCGCTGCTGCGTCTGACCGCCCTCGCGTCGCCATTGATCTTTGCCGACGTCGGGTTCACTGTTCTTGCCGTCTACCTTCGCAGACCTGCATGGATAGCCGTCAAATGGGGCCTTGCATTGCTGGCAACAGTTGCCGTCGATCTGGCGCTGATCCCGCGGTACGGCGCGCTTGGCGCCATCCTTGGCTACACGGCAGGCAACGTCCTTGCCATGCTGACCGGTCTGTGGATGTGGCGCCAGGCGCGAAAGCCGCGGGGGACTATCGCGAGCGAAGCCGACGTATCCAGCGGATGACGATCCATGCCCGTTGCATGATCAGCAGGTGCACGCCCGTAAGCACCAGAAAGGCAATAAAGAGGATTGACTCCGGCACGCCCTGCTTCCACGCCACCACGCCGACCAGGCCGAGAAGGAAGTTGCCGATCAGAAGGACCCAGACCGCCTGCTTGCTGTTCAGGCCCATACGCAGCAACAGGTGATGCAGGTGGGTACGATCAGCAGCCAACGGGTTCTTGCCCTGGATGGCCCGGCGCAACACGACCGCAAGCAGATCAATCAGGATCAGCCCGACTACCCACAGCATAACCGCCGGAGGCACGGGGCCGCCCGGGTTGTACTCCTTCTGCGAAAGCTCGACGGAGAACCAACTGATGCCATAGCCAAGCATGAGACTTCCCGCATCGCCCAGGAAAACCAGCCGGCGACGCAAGGGACTTGGCATGTTGAACAACAGAAATCCGGCAATGGCACCACATACCAGGAGACAGATTCTGTAGGCGCCCGGGTTGCCGATATCGTTCGCCAACCAGGCAAACCAGCCGAAAACGATAAATGAAAGCCCCCCCGCAAGGCCATCCATGCCATCGGTCATGTTGATGGCATTGACTACGGAGAGAACAGCCAGCAGGGTCAGCGGGATCCCCCACGCATGCAGAATGACGTCCCGCTTGCTGAGAAGGTCTCCTAGCGAATGCAGGTACACCTCACCCCACGAGGTCATCAGGATAGCCGCGGTGAACTGAAATGCCAGCTTGCTCACTGGCGGAATGCCATTCAGGTCGTCGAACAGTCCGACCAGGGCAAGCAGCGTCAGGCCAACGTAAAGCGGGGTGTACTGGTCATAGCCACGCACAAACATTGCCGTAGACACCCAGATCGCGATGAGGATCGCGATGCCACCGACGAGCGGAGTCGAGCCTTCGTGCCGCTTTCTGCCACCAGGGTGATCAAGCAGCCCGCCGCGTGCTGCCAATGGTCGCAGGATCAGTACGGCACCGGCACTCAAAAAGGCCGCGATTGCGGGGAGCCAGAATAGTTCGAACATGAAAACTCAACAGGAATCAGTTACACCCCGGGGCACATCGGCGATCGCGTAGAATGTCGACGTCCCGCTCGGGCCCGGATCTGGACTTCGGCTATCGAAGCCGGCGGCAGTCAGCCATTTTGGCTTCACATCGTGCCGCCCCGATGGTAGGGCCTGCCTTCCGCGTTGTGCAACCGCACGACTACAGTATTTTCCATGCTCTCGCCTATTTTTCTTGTATCGCGTAACGGGGTAAATAACATGGGCGGCGTCGAGCGCGTCGTACAACTGCTCCAGAATGATCTGGCCACATATGGCGCCAAAGTAACCCTGGTCGACGAAACCATGGTTTTACCACAATTCCTGCGCGGTACGCGGCTTGCACAGTTCGCCTTTCCGGTCGCTGCCTCCCTGTGGCTATGGGTGAAAAGATTATTCGGCGGCAAGTTCCTGACCATTTCAAATTCCTCGTACACGCCGCTCTACCCGGCCGATGCGGTAATCGTCCACGGATCTGCCGCCGGCTATATTCGTGCCCTCGCCAAGTCGGGCAACCGTTTTCTGGGAATGCACATCCTGGCGCGCCTCGAAGGTCTCACCATGCATTTTGCCCAAAAGGTAATTTGCGTTTCCGAAGCTGTACGCGATCTGTGCGTCGATCATCACCGCGTACCCGCCGAAAAGTGCCTTGTGATACACAATGGCATCGATGCCTCGCTGTTCCACGCCAGACAGAAATTCACCGACGGCGTCGTCCGGCTTGGCTTTGCCGGGCGGCTTGAATATGGCAAAGGCTTGCCATACCTGATTGAAATTGCGCGATGGGTCGGCACCCGGCCGGACATGCAACTGGTCATTGCGACGACCAGCCAGGTACCACCCGCACTGAAGGACGTTCCGGGCATCAAAATCCTTCCTGGCCTTCTGCCAAATCAGATGTCAACGTTCTACGACATGATTGACGTCATGGTGCTGCCGTCCCTGTTCGAAGGGTTCGAACTCGTCACGCTCGAGGCGCTCGCTTCCGGCGTCAGCGTGTTGGGCACCCGCGTCGGCGCCTGCGACGTGTTCTTGCGATGCGGCCTGCCCTGGGTCAGCGAACTGCCGACAGACAGCCAGGAATTCATCCGGCAAACTACGCCGATTTTTGAGCGTCTGCGACAGAATAGTGATCCCGGCGCCATGCACGCATTCATTCAGACTTCTTTTTCCATCGAGCGCTTCTGCAACCAGATTCGCGCACAACTTCAGCTGAAAAATTCGTGAACGTCCTGCTGATTTCACCCAATGGGCTTCAGGAGCTTTCCGGCGGTGGCCTCTATCTTCGGTCTCTGGCCCAGGCGCTATGCGCATCGCCCACCGTTAGCCGGCTTACAGTGATGAGCAAGTCGATGGGTAGCGTGGAAAAATTCGAATTTCCCGCTTCCTGCAAGCGCATCTACCTGAAAAAGAACAAGCTCAGGGACATAGTGGCACGCCTGGGGCTTTGTCCCACCTACTTGATGACATACCGCAGCAAGTTAGCGCGCGAGGCGCGCGAGGCGGACGTCATACTGTTCCACAACTCGCGCCTGGGCCGGCTCATGTCCGGCATCCGAAAAGAGGTGCCAGGCAAGACATTCGGGATTCTGAGCGACAATGTGGAAGCTGTGCTGAAGGGCCAGCACAGAGGCGAAAATTTGTTACAGAGAGTGTGCGACGCACTGGACACCCAGCTGATTCGCCACGCCGAGGCCCCGAGCCGCTCCGCCGATTTCATGACCTTTATCACGGAGGCCGATCGCTCACTGTTCGCTAGCGAATATGGCATACCGGCGCGTACCGGCATATTGCCCATCTCACTGTCTCGCGGGGTGCCCGAGATGATCGGAAGGGCGAACACGCATCGGCCTGCAAAAGTATTGTTCACTGCCCACTTCGGCTTTGCGCCGAACCAAACCGCGTTGCGACACTTTGCCGACGTGGCAAAGACGTTCACCGACAGCGGTTCGACCGTCCAGTTTGTTGTTGCGGGCGCGCGTGCAGCCGAAATGGCCGAGCCTTACCCGTGGCTGCATGTCATCGACAGTCCCGAACCGGGCCGTATGTCTGCTGCCTTTGCCTCCGCAAGCGTTTACCTCGCCCCCGTGAGTTGGGGCAGCGGCATGAAGACCAAGGTAGCCGAAGCTTTGTCCTTCGGCCTTCCGGTGATCTGCATGCCCAACGCAGCCGTCGGATATGAGGCGATGCTCTCCGACGACCGCTATCGTCAAGCTATTTGCGTGGTGGAAGATGTGGCTGAAATGACACAGAACCTTCACAGAATCTTACAAACCGGCGATCGGGCCTCCCTGAGAAATGCAGCATTCGCTGCATTCGATGCTTTATACTCGCAGGCATCGCAGACCCGTCGACTGGAACTGCTTCTCCTTGCACAATGATCACACCGAGCGCGAACAGACTGGTTAGCGTCATTACGCCCGTTCATAATGACGGGAAGTATATTGGCGCGACCGCCAGTTCGATTTTTCAGCAGAGCCTCACCGATTTCGAATGGATTTTGGTCGATGATGGCTCAAATGGCGAGACGGCCGCCGTCCTCGCTCGCCTTGCTGCATCCGATCCGCGCATCCGTGTTATTACCAACCCCACTGCATATGGTCCCGCACGTGCGCGCAATACCGGAATTGCGGCCGCAACGGGAGAGTATATTGCCTTTCTCGATGCCGACGACATCTGGGATGCCGACAAGCTGGAACAGCAAGTCAGGTTCATGCGCAGTCATGACCTGGATTTCAGTTATCACGACTATATTCCATTTGAAGACGGCAGCGGCCGCCCATTATCAAAGATTTGCGGACCAAACCGGCTGACATTATTTTCCCATAATGCACGACGCGGTATCGGATGCCTGGCGGTTATGCTCAAGCGGAAAATTGCCGGCGACGGCGTTTTCCCCGCCATGCCACCTGGCCTGGTCGCGGAGGACTTTGCCGCCTGGGCGATACTTATCAAGGGTGGCCTGCGCGGAGAGCGACTGCCCAAGGCGCTGGCCTGGTACCGTGTACGCAAGCGTTCGTTCTCCTCGAACAAATTCCGTTCCGCGCACTCCGTCTGGTTCATCATGCGCACGATGGAGGGGTTCGGCAAGATTACGTCCGCATTTTTCCTTGCGAGTTACCTGTTTAACGCCATGACCTCGCGACTGGTGGCCCGCGTCTCAAGTCCCCTACAGACACTGGCATCGCCTCCATGGCATTGAACGCGCTGATCTCGGGTCTGGGCGTTCTCCTGAAGTTGCTTTGCGGCCTTGCCGCCAACAAGATACTGTCCACACAACTGGGCCCGGCCGCTTTCGGTGTGTGGGGTAATGTCTTCAGCCTTGCCACCCTCTACACCACATTTGCGAATGGTGGCATCTCGCAGGGTCTCGTCGCGCAGCTTTCCGCGCCGTCGCAAGACGCACGGGCCCGCGCCCGCTGGCTGACTGGCGGGATGCTGTTTGCGCTGGGCGTACCAGTGATCATTGCCATCTGGCATGCGACATTCCGGCAGATTGGCATTGTCAGCGGTGCCATGGCACTGGGGCCGGCCGCGGCCCTGGCGCTGGCATTGCTTGCCGGCCTTGCCTTGCAGATCCAGTCCACAGTTCTCGCACAGGGCCGTTCACGCCTCAATGCCATGGTGGTGGCGTTCTCCGGCGTCACGGGACTATTGAGTTACTGGATATTCGTCACCCCGGGCTCGGTGCAAAGTGCAGTTCATGCGATGGTTGCCGGCTTCGCCGCAACGCTGGTGATCTGGATCGCGGTGGCTACCGGCACTCGTACCCGCTGGCACGCCGGGGCCGCGCGGACTGGCGAAGGACTGGCTGCCGCGCGTTCCCTGGCACCATATGTGGCGATTGCCCTGGCGCCTGCAGTCGTCGGTACAGCGGCTGTCATCGCGGTGCGACAGATCGTGTCGTTGCAGGTGAGCCCGGAAGCGGCAGGCCTGTGGCAAGGGATGTTCCGCATCTCGGACGCGGTAATCGCGATGGCACAGGCTGTGGTCAGCTTTGTGCTGCTGCCGGAAGTATTCCGCAGCAGCACGCCCCGTCTCGCGCTGAAAGCCAAGCTGCCAGCTTATGGATTGCTGGTGGCAGCGGGTTTTGCGGTTGGCGTAACGATCCTGTGGGGCGGCGCGGACATCGTCGTCAGGATTCTGTACTCTGAAGAATATGCCGGCATTTCGCCACTGCTGTGGATCGAGTTGCTCGGGGATGCATTCAAGGCTCTGGCAATGCCGTTGGTGGCATTCTTTATCTATCAAAGGAATCTTCGCCTTTCCTGGGCTCTCGAACTGGCCTTTTCGGGCTGCTTCGTGGTGGCCACATACATACTCACAGGCATGGCCGGCCTGCCTGGTGCGGCAATGGCATACGCCATCGCGAACCTCATCCTCCTGTCTGTTGCACTCGTCTTATTCCTAAGGACCCAGGATGCCTAATTATTCCTTTGCGGCAATACTGGTGCTTGCCATTGCTAACCTGGTCAGCGGCGCCTATGGCGTGCTCAGCTGGCAGGCACCGCTCACCGCGCTGACATTCTTTCTATGCGTGCACAGGGCAAGCCAAGCCTCTTCGAGCAGGTTCAATCCGGCGTTGCTGTTGTGTCTCACGACCAGCCTGTTTCTGGTGAGCCGCTTCCTCATCACCTATATCTCTGGTTGGGCGGACTACCGCTATGGCGACTGGTTCCTGATGGGCCCGATGGACGAAGTGCTCGTATCCAAGGCCCTGTCCGCCATTTGCTTGTTCCTTTGTGGAATCGCGCTTACCGCAGGCAAGCTCGGCGAACTCATGCAGCGCCGGGACGAGTATCTCGGCACCTTTGCCTTGCGGGCCGGCCTGGTGTTCTTGCCGTTCACGCTTTATCGCGTGTATGTCAATATTGGCACATGGAGGAGCGGCGACTATCTCGCGCTCTACAAGTATGGCGGCCCTGGCGGCTTGCCTTATGCGCTTGGCGGCTGGCTTGTACTCTGCGTGTTTGCCTTCCTGGCCTCGCGTCCCCGACTGCGCTTGGCGTTCATGGCATACGGTGTTGGGCTGCTACTCTGTCTACTGGACATGTTCAAGGGAGCGCGCGGAATCCCGATGGCGCAGGTCATCGCCTTGACCTGGCTCTTCGTTACGACACAGCAGATCAAGGTGTCATTGTGGAAAGCAGGGTGCGCGGCAATCGGAATGGCCCTGGTCGCCGACATCGTCGGGCGCGTCCGCATGGGTATGCCTGTTGCGACCGCTATTTCAGCCGACCCGTTTGAGGCATTCTTTGGCTTTTTCTACGGCCAGGGTGTCAGCCTTATTTTCGTAGTCTCGACGTTGAAGAACCTGGCGTCATTCGTTCCCTTTGTCGACGGCGTCCGGTCGACATTTGCCCTGTGTATTGATGGCTACCACCGCTATCTTGGCGATCTCCCGCTGGGACAAACCCTGGATTTTGCGCATCAAACAGCAAGCCTCGCGCACCGCGTGTCCTTTATCGTCGACGCAGAAATGTACTTGAACGGCAAGGGCATGGGCGGCTCGGCGGTGGCGGAGTCGATGCTCTACTCGCCATTGTTTGGACCGCTCGTTGCCGGATTGTTCACAGGAGGCTGCCTGCGCTTGCTCTATCGCGCCGCACAGATGTCACAGCGTGGCTTGTTTGTTTTTGCCGCTACACTGCCGTTCTTCCTCTTGGTGCCGCGCGAGAACCAACTGTTCTTCGTGGTGCCGCTGCTCAAGGCCGCACTGTTTGCCGCACTCGTCCACGTTATCGCCAAGGTTCATGTCAGACAGCCTGCCTAAGGTAACCGTCGTCGTCCCAACCTACAAGCGCGCCCATCTGCTTGAGCGGACGATTCCTTCCTACCTCCAGCCTGAAGTAGCACAGCTGGTTCTCGTGGACGATTGTTCGCCGGACGATACGTCTCGCGTGGCGAAGCAGCTAATGGAGCGTTTTCCGCAGGTGACGTATTTGCGCAACGACGTCAACGGAAAGCAAACCACCTCCAAGAACCGGGGCAAGGCACTCGCGCGCACTGAATTCGTCTATTTCGGTGACGATGACTCGATGCTGAGCCCGGGCGCTCTGGCCATCCTCCTGCAGACGGCAAGAGAAACCTCAAGCGATATCGTTGGGGCATCCGCGCTCTACCTTTGCGACGACAAGGATACCGAGGCCGCCGTCATCGCCCGGCGCAAGACCGCATTCACGGTCGACCAAGTGGTCAACCTGAGCAGGCTGGAGTTTGACTTTGCGGCACTGGCACACGGCCCGCTCGAAGTGCCGGTCTGCCATGCATCATTCCTGATCCGCACTGAAGCAGCCAAGGCAATTGACTTCGACACGCAATACGTCGGCAACTGCTATCGTGAAGAAACCGATTTCCTGGTGCGTTCGCGCGCACGGGGATGCAGGATCACGTACGAGCCGCGGGCGCTGCAGATCAACCTGCCGCCCTCGCAGGCAACCGGCGGCGCCCGGGGACGCGGGCGCCTTTCCTATGAAGCCTATGCGCTGTACAACACTGCGCGGTTCCTGCTCAAGAATCGCAAGGCGCTAAAGCAGGCCGACGCCCGCTGCAATGCCGCGCTGATGCTGTGCTGGTATGTCGAAGGCCGGGTGAGCGCAGCGCTGTCGCGTGCAAGTCGCGTCATCGCGCGCCGTGTCATGGGACGGGCATAGGCTGCGTCCACCCCGCAAATTCAGCTGGGCCTATGCGCGCGAAAGCGCGTCACATCGATCCAGGCTGCTGCGCAGTATCCGGACAGCTTCCGATGGCGGTCGCTCCGACATGCGCACGAAGTAAAGCCTGTCTGCACGCGGCAAGGAGGCCAGCACGTCCACGGCAACGCGCGCGGCAGTCAGCGCGAGTGCGCCGAGCGCATACGACATCTGGCGCTGCCCGACGAAATACCTGAGCTGTGCGGCCAGCAGCGATCGACGTGCCAGCAGGGTCTTGCGCAGGTTGAAGCTTCCCTGACGATACCCCAGCAGTACCTCTTCCAAGCATGCAAAGCGGCTTTCGGCATGGCTTCGCAACAGCAGTTCCTGATCTTCCGCGCGCATGACTTCAGGCAAGCCGTAGTGATAGCGGATAAACCACTCACGGCGTCCCATCCAGCCCGGGTGAGGTAACGGGATGCCTCGCCACGGGCGCGCGCACATGGCTTCATGCGAACCGGCAAATGGCAGCAGCCCAAGGATTTCGCCATCGCTGCGGAAAGCCACGGCACGGCAACCTACCAGATCGACATCCGGGTGCGCATCGAGAAAGCCCACCTGTCGCGCGAAGCGCTCCGGAAAACTCACGTCGTCCGCGTCCATGCGCGCAATATAGCGGCCGCGCGCCATATCGATGCCAAGGTTTAGCCGGCGCGCAAGGCCCAACCGGCGACCGTCCTCGATGACCCGCACGCGCGGATCGGCGATGCCTTTTGCCACGGCCACAGTTCCGTCGGCGGAACCATCATCAAGAACCAGAACCTCGAAATCCCTAAAAGTCTGCGCCAGCAGCGAGCGCAATGCCAAGGCAAGCGTTTGCTCGGCGTTCCACGCCGGAAGCAGGATCGAGATAGTGGGCGCCATGCCGGAATCCTGATTCATCAGCGCTGCCACCCCATATCGCTCGCGATAGCAGCCCACATGGCAGCGAGCCCCGCATCGAAGTTCTCCTTCGGCTGCCACCCCGAGCAACGCATAAGCTTGGCGCTGTCGAGGACGTTGGCCGAAACATCAAACTGCCGCGCTTCCGCGAAACGGACCTTGACCGAAAGCCCGTGTCTGGCTGCAATCGGTTCGATGGCGGAAAGGACCTCGCGGTTGTTCCGGCCGATGCCGGAACCGATGTTGTAAATCTCACCCACTCCGCCGCTCTCCAAAACCGCCACGATGCCTCTGGCAACATCCGCCACGTGGATGTAGTCACGGACCGTGCCCGACTCGCCAAATACCGTGACTTCCTGCTGCTGCAGGATCGCTCCCATCGCCGTCGCGATAAAGCCCTGGCCCGTAAATGGCTTCTGCCCCACGCCGTATGCGTTGGCGGGCCTGACAATGCTCACCGGTATGCCATGCAGGCGCTGGAACATCAGCGCATATTTCTCCTGCGTAAGCTTGGTGATGCCGTATGGCGAGACCGGGTTGGTGGTGCTTGTTTCCACGAGCGGCAGCCTGTCGGCATGCCCGTAGACCGTGCCTCCCGAGGAAACCACCACCAGCTTACGCAACAGCAGTTGTCGTGCCGCCTCCAGTAGGCCGACCGTCGGCGGGAGGTTGGCGAGGATGTCGAACACCGGATCGGCATAGCTGGTCTGCGGCACGGTAGCGTAGGCGAGGTCGATCACCTCGTCGACGCCCGCCAGCTTGTCGAGCCAGTTCACGTTTTCCTGGCCAACCGACCCATATGCGACGGCGTCAGACAGGCCGGCAGGGCGTTCTGCACGCCGGCCCAGCACAAGCACGTCCCGCCCTGAAGCAAGCAGTTCCCGTACAAGCCACTGGCCAATAAAACCAGCACCGCCAATTACACAACTACGCATGGTAGGTCCACCCTTTCCAGCCTTCATCCCTGAAGGCGAACACAGCCATCATGATCGGGACGGCAAGGCAACACTGCTTCCGTTTCGACAGCTTGCGCACCACGCAGGATCGCCTCGTAGCGATCGGCTATTCGTGCCCAAGTGAATTGCTGCTGCCAGCGCGCGCGCGCTACGTCGCCGAGTTCCGCAAGCTGGGCGGGGGACTCCATCAGACGCTTCATCTCGGCCGCAAACTGCTCCGGAACTGCACGGGTATAGCCGCGCTCATCCTTGGGCGCGGGACATATCACACCGCCACCGGTCCACCGCGCGATCTCGTCGGCGTTGCCAACGGGAACCGAAAGGAAAGGTGTTCCCGCCGCAGCGGTCTCGAACAGGACCAAAGGCGAGTATTCGATATTCGATGCGAACACGAACAGGTCGGCGTTCATGTAGGCCTGGACCAGTTCCTGACGCCCCAGATTGATCTTCAGCACTTGCTTGTTCGCTTGCCCGCTGGCGCGATCCACCCAAAAACGAATGGGATCTGCAGCCTTGCGCATGCGGCCCGGCAGCCAGTTGATGTGCCCAGCAGCTTCAAGCTGCGCTGCTGCAAGTGCATAGATGCGGGTACGGATGCCGGCCCAGCCTTCGCGTCGGATGACGCCAAACGAACGCCATGCAAGTCCCGACACGCGACGCACGCGCCGTCCGAGCGAGCCCAGCAATCGCTTCGCTGCCGTACCCGCGGCGGACGACTCCTTGCTCCCCGCCCCCTCATTCGCCGGCTCGGGAATCACCACCGCCGGTGCTGGTGGAGGATTGCCGTTCAGGATCAGCGTGACATGGCGGCGCCCGTTGCGCAGCCGGGCAAACGCTTCGGCAATCTCCTTGTGGCCCTTGACGCCGGTGACGCTGCCGACGGTGAGGAAGACGAAGCTGCTAGCCGGGATGTTGTGCCGCCGCCGGAACATCTTGTCCTGTTGCACCGAGAATTCGATCTCGCACGCGCCGTTTGGCAGGATGGTGTGATGCTCGAGGTGATGCTGCCGCGCGAAGTCGATATCCCGATACCGTTCAGCATAGAAGATCAGGTGATCGAACTTGCGCAGCACATCCGGCAATGCTTCAAAGTACTCGGCGTAGGACGGCTCATATAGCCCGGAGAATCCGCAAGGTATGAACACCTTGCGAACGCGGATAAGGTCGAGGACAGGCCACAGGGCGTCGAAGGTCCATTGCTGCGCAGCCTTGATCATCAGCGCATCGCCATCAAAGGCCGTCACGAAGTCCCGGTAGCGCTCCACTTCGCCGTGCATGCCGCGCACCGAGTTGCCGGTCACGCCGAACTCGACGATGTGCACGCCGTTGTGCTCGGTGAAGTCGCGCTCAGCCAGACGTGTCGTGGCAACGGTCACGTGATGGCCCCGTTGCACGAGCCGCTCGGCCAGGTGGCGCATGACTTCCTGGACCCCGCCTACACTCGGGTAATAGAACTCGCAGCAGAATAGTATCCGCATGACATCGTCCCTTGATTTGCAGTCAGCGAGTCAGGATCCCAAGCCGACGGCCAAAATCGCGTACCGCGCGCGCGATCGGCCGGGCCCAGCTCATGTTGTGCTTCTGGATCAGATATTGATGGCGCAGGCTCTGGATGCGAGCTTCCATTCTCTGAGGCACGTCCGATTGCGGCGATTGCGCTGCAAGTCTTTGGCCCGCATCGCGCACGACCTGGCACATGCGTTCAATATCCGGTCGAGGGGACAGGCGATGCAGGGCCGAATGCGTCAGCGCCGCAACATCGAGGACGTATTGCGAGGGCTCGCGCTGTCCCAGTACGGCGGCGATATTCTCCGCACAGATCAGCACCAGGCGCTCCATGAACGGATTCGGCCCCGTACGTGACATGCTCGCCGGCACCTCACGATATATCAGCAAGCGCTCGGCCAGGTTAGCCACTCGTCCGCGCCGTGCCATGCGCGACCAGAGTTCATAGTCCTCGGGCGGTTGCCGCGCCGCATCGGTCGTGTATCCACCAACTGCCTCGACGGTGGCTTTGCGCATCATGATCGAGCTATGCACGAACGGATTGTTGAACAACAACTCGAAGCTGAGTGCGCCATGCTCGGTCGGATGATCGTGGGCACGCTCCGTCGGCGTATCGCCAACCCAGATCTGCGCAGCAGTACCCAGCAAGCCATGCTCCGGATTATTCTCCAGGAACTCCACTTGGCGCGCAAAGCGCTCGGGATGAGACAAATCATCCTGATCCTGCCGGGCAATATAGCGCCCGCGTGCCAGGTCGATGCCTCGGTTCAACGTGCCGGCCAGGCCCATGTTGTCCTGGTGGTACAAGCGAATACGCGGATCGCGCAGGGATTCGAGCACGCTGGCCGAATCATCCTTCGAGCCGTCGTTGATGATGATGAGCTCGTAGTCGGTAAAGGTCTGCGTCAGAATGCTGTCGACAGCCTTCTCTACATCGCCGGCACCGTTGTAGACCGGCAGTACCACGCTGATCAAGGGCGTCGTCATAGTCGGGTCCAGGTAGCCGGAATCAGGTCGCTCGTATCGTGGGAAGCACCGCTGAACCAGCGCTCGGGCGCTACCACGATCTTGTCTGCATGAGGATTAAGCCATGCGCCCCACCAGCTGAAAGAGCTGTTGGCGATGACATGGTGGCGGCATGATTTCATCAGCGCCATATCCCAGACGCCACGATCCGCTCCATTCACGTCGACCAGCGTTACGGCATGGTCAAGCCGGAAATTCTCGCTCACCCATGCATGGTCATCGGAGAAGACAAAGAAGTGCGGGGACGAAACTCGTGCCGCGACGTAATTGACGGCGGCGCGGTAGTAGTCGAGCGAGCACACACCGTGGTACTGCGCAGTTTGCGGATTATTCACGTAGTCGCCGCGGCGGATATGCAGTGACACTGCGCTCGCGCCGGCCTCGCTGATCTGAGCACCGATACGAGAATTTGCCGCGTCGGCGGGCTCCTTCAGCATGAATTCCTGCCGCAGCAAGTCCGCAATCTGAACGAAATAGCGTTCGCTTTGCCAGTAGCCATCGAGGTAAACGGGCGGCGTCACCTGCTCGACGCGTGCGTCGTAGGTAAAGGAAGCTTCCTTGAGCTGGTTTGCCGGCCGGTCGAAGCCCAGCGCCTTGCTGACCCGCTTGAACAGCGTTGGCGCACACGGCTTCACGCCGGCACGCGTGAGTTCATCCTCGGTCGCCACCGTAGCCCGGATCGAAAGTTCGCCCAATTCATAACGGCGCAGATCGTAATGGGCGAACCCGCTAGCATCGAGCAGCAACGGCACACCGTAGCGATGCGCGACGGCCCGGCCTGTGGCGTACTGGAACATCTGGTTTCCAAGGCCGCCGATGAGGTTGGCAATGATCATTGGTTCACGTTTAAGTTGGCTTCCTGAATGTGACTCAGGATGCTAAGTCATTTACACACTTGCGAGCCTCGACAAGATAGCCCACCGTGAACTGCTCAACAAAACACTTGTCGTCCATTTCACTGAGTAATCGCGGCAGCCAATCCGTCATCACGAATCGTTGCGCTGGTGACATTGCTTGCTGTGCCGCTTCCATCGTCCGCGCTACCCTATGGACTTCCTGAGCAACGTGGCGTAGCAATCCCCCGATGGGCTTTATTTCGACGACTTCACAGCCAAATTCGGCCAAAAACTTTCGGTAAAAATACGGCGAGAAACCGCCGTAAAAATGGTATGGCTCCTGATGGATGCCGCTACCAAGCGGCGCGGATAGGAACAGTCGCCCGCTGGGGCCAGTGACACGACAGAGTTCGCGCAATGCTGCAATGGGATCCGGCACATGCTCGAGAACCTCGGTGCACACCACAGCATCGAAGCTGCCGTCTTCAATCGGAAGCTGCGTTATGTCACAAATATAATCGAGCTTTGCATAGTTCCAGCTCTCCTGCAGCGGTCCTTGCTCCGTACCTTCGTACTGCGCGAAATCCTGCGCGTGATATTTTGCATGAGCAAACAGTGATTTGTACTGGCACTGCCCGGCTCCTGCGTCAAGGACTCTTGCGCCGGCTGGCAAGGTTGCGGCCTTTTCGGCAATCCATTTATTGCGCCAATATGCTGAGAAATTTACAATCTCGTCGATATCGTTGTGCGAAGTAGGAGAACCCTTGGAGTCCCCAAGCAAATGTTGAAGTACTGCAGTGCAGTCTTCGGGATGGGTCTTGACGAGTATATCCACAACAGGCGCAGCGTCCGCATAACGAATTCGCGTTTCTTCACTCAGCGACTTCGTCAGCAATTTCAACAGGAAATGCTGAAATAGCCCGCGTGATCTCCGGAGCATCGAGCTTCTCTCTCTATTCACTTTGATCCCGATCATACAAATCAAGTACATCCAACGCTCTTAACCTATGCATTCAGCATAGATTAGAGCGACATAAACCATCGTGGCA
The DNA here is from genome assembly GCF_017814975.1 of Cupriavidus consociatus. Classification (GTDB taxonomy): domain Bacteria; phylum Pseudomonadota; class Gammaproteobacteria; order Burkholderiales; family Burkholderiaceae; genus Cupriavidus; species Cupriavidus consociatus. The sequence goes on along the minus strand of NZ_JAGIQA010000010.1, from coordinate 220,056 downwards.
CCAAGGCCCGGCGCCAAAACCGCCAAACCTGCCTTACGAGGAGGGGACGAGGATCGTCACAATTCTCATGATGCCTGATGAGTCCATATATGGTCCGATTGAAAGCCTTTAGGGCTTCCAGCCTTTCTCGCAACGGCAAGCTTCGCGTCAACAGCATCAGCGCGGCAGTCCGCAGATAGAAAGGAGCATAATCAAATTTCTTAGCATGGGCGTCGACATACTTAATCTCATAAGAAACTGCATCGACCCCCGCAGTGTATAGCACATCAGGAATCGTCTTGACGCCCGGCCCTAGAATCTGTCGGAATACAAAATAACAGTCCACGAAGTCGAACGTGGGCAGCTTATTGAAATACTCTAATGAAGCCCGCTTATGCAAGCCGTAAATCAAACTGGGCTGCATGCATTGGAGAAATTCCTTGACGTTAGCGAGCGCACTGCAGGCCGGATTCAGTGTCGGCACGGGATTGCTTTCGCGCCGATCGGCGATTCGAAAGAGCGTGTCGAACTTACAGGCAACGGTCTCCCCTTGCGCAGATGCCGAAAGACATTTCTCGATAAACAGAGGCGACCACTCGTCATCGTCCGCAGCCCACATGAAATAGTCGCCAGTCGCACTTTGCAATACATATTTAAAGTTTGGCATTGCACCGATATTTGCTGGCTGGCGGATATATCGAACCCGACCGTCCTTCGCCGCGAACTCCCTTCCGACTAGTTCGACCTCCGGGTTAGTCGACGCGTTGTCCGAGACGATTACCTCGAGATTCCTGTGTGTTTGAGCGAGGATCTGACATAAGGTCCGCCGCAGGCCTTCCGGACGATTGAAAGTCGGAATTCCCACGCTTACCAATGGCCGGTGTGCATGCTCAGGCGAACTTTCTCCGATAGACATACTAGTTGACGACCTTTTCTTTACAAAAGTTGGAATATCTCAGACCCTCTACACAAAAGCGATCCACATGCATCAACACCTCGGCACCGCCGGGGGATGGAAACCCACCGACTCTATCGAGCGATCCGCTTCAGAAAACCGTCAGGTGCCACAGTAATAAGCAGTTTGTTTTCAACACCCTTGTCAATCTCAAACGCTAGCGGCGCTCCGTCTTTGCCCATCTCCTTCCCTAAATCAAGTCGACGCAGATACTCGTAGACGGCAGTCTTCGGGTTATTGCCCTTACCCCACGGTCGGTTGACAGAGGCCGCGTCCGGCAAGTCTTCGACCACGGTATCGAACACCACGCAATAGCTGTCCATACTAGCCAGCGGCGCGTAGGCCTCCAACTCTTGAAGCACATGATCATGTGTGTGGTTCGAATCGAGGCATACCAGCACCCGCTCGTATCCCTTGGCCATATCGTGCACCTGACGCACGATGGCCGGATCCACCGACGACCCCTGGATCATGTCGATGCGATGAGCCATCGGATGGGCTTCCATGGCCTGCCGGTTATGCTGGCGAATATCGATGTCGATGCCAATGACACGCCGACGGCTGGCCTTTGGATCAAGCACCGTGCCCTTCTCCACCGCTTCGCAATAGTCAAGCAACGCGAGCATGGATGCGCTCATGATCAGCGAGCCGCCGTGCGCAATGCCGGTCTCGATGATCAGGTCCGGCTTGACCTGCCAGATGATCTCCTGCATTGCAACGATATCCTGCGGATACTGGATGATGGGGCGCGACATCCAGGCATAGTGGTACGAATACTCGTACGTATTCGCCAGATCGAACCACTGCCGCGTCAGCCGCTGCAGCGACTCATCCGCCGCGCCCTTTTCGATCAGCTCTGCATTGCGTCGCTGGAATTCTTCAATCGGCCCCATCTTTCACCTCTTTGATTGATATACGCACTTCATATTTCTTTCCCCCATCATGGAAATAACAGGAGGGATTACCTGTGAAGGTCCGCGCCCGCAGAAGGTTCAGCAACTCGCGCCCCTGGTAGCTCCTGTCGAGAAATATCTCGCTTGCCGGATCCAACTCCCTGGCCAGGTGAAAACTCCCGCTCTTCAGGTCTTGCGGTCGTGCGACGTAGTTACCGGTAACCAAGTCTTCGTAGTGCGATTCGAACAGTGCCACCATCGCCTGCTTGGCGGCGTGATAAAGTGAGCCGCCATCATCCTCCCACGTCTTCTCGATCCGGCTCTGGAAAAGGATATCGCCCTGGTCCACGCCTTCATTTACCAGATGCAGCGACACGCCAAACGGAGTGTCTTCTACGATCGTCCAGAAGTTGTAATGCTTGCCGCGGTTGTATGGCAGCAAGCTGGGATGGAAGTTCACGACGCCGCGGCGAGGGATTTCTATCAGGTCTTTCGTCAGAATTCTGGGCCACCAGGCAAGGACCATCAGATCGATATTGCCTAGCTGCTCCGCTGCCGTAGCCTCCGTAATCTCGTCGACGCAGATCACCTTGCACTGGTGCATCCTGCACAATGCCGCGACGTCGTTGTCACCCGTCGTGACTACATAGCGAACGTCTCGCGGGTGCGTCTCCAGCACGTAACGGACGGCTGCAAGGCCGACGTCCTGGTCCGCGAAAAAACCCACCGAACCGTCACGCGTGAGGTTATCTGGCATAGAAATTCTTCAGCACCGTTGCGACGCGCTCCACCTCGGCCTCACCCATGTCGTGGTAGCTGGGAAGGTTAATCGCGCGTGGGGAGATGCTATGCGCGAGCGGCGTCGAGACATCGGTGGGGACGCCCTCTACACCTAGCTTGCTTAACGGCCAGAAGAAAACCCGACCATCAATATTCTCTGCCTTGAACATGCGCAGCAATGCATCACGATCCAGATTGGCATGCTGATCGAACACCAGCGTCGGCATCCAGTAGCAGTTGGTGGTACCGGCATGCTCTACGTTCATCTGGGTCAGCCGTGCCAGAGGCGCCAGCGCAGCCTTGTACAGCGCAAAAATGCGCCGCTTCTTCTCCACCAGCTCCTCGACGCGCTCGAGTTGCGCGCAGCCTATGGCGGCCTGGATGTTCGACATCTTGTATTTGAAGCCAACACGCTCGGACCAGAACTGCCGGGACTCGCCCCTGGCCCGGCCGTGATTGCTGAGCGTGAGTACACGCTCGTACAGCGCGGGATCGTTCGTCACGAACATCCCGCCTTCACCGGTCGTCATGGTCTTGGTGCCGTGGAACGAGAACGTGCCAAAGGCGCCGATCGAGCCGGCCCGCTTGCCGCGATAGACCGATCCAAGCGCCTCTGCTGCGTCTTCAATTACCGGAATCCCATGGCGACCAGCGATCTCCAGCAGCCGATCCATGTCGCAAAGGCTGCCGTAGATGTGTGTGGCAATGATGGCTTTCGTCCTGGGCGTAATGGCTGCCTCGACCTTCTCCGGATCCAGACACCACGTATCCGGCAGGATGTCGACAAGAACCGGCTTCGCGTCCAGGTGCACGACCGGCGATACTGTCGCAATCCAGTTGATGTCTGCAAGAATGACTTCGTCGCCAGCCCCGATACCGAGAGCTGCCAGCCCCATGTGCATTGCTCCCGTGCAGCTCGACGTAGCAATGGCGTAATCCGTACCGAGGTACCCGGCAAAACTGCGTTCGAACCGCTCGATATACGCATAGCACTGATCGCCCCAGCCATTGGCAGCGGCATCGCTTGCATATTTCACCTCGAGTTCGGTAATTGAAGGCTTGGTGTAGTAAATACGGGACACGAGATTCCTTTCAGAAAACGTGAATCGCAGGAACCGCCACCGCGAACTGCCCGCCCCAGTTGCGGATAAACGCAAGCTGGCCGGCCACTTCGCCAGCGATGTTCCACGGCAGGATCAGTACGATGTCCGGTTTTCCTTCCGCCAGTGCGTCGGGGGATACGATCGGTATGTGGCTACCCGGCAGGAACTTGCCTTGCTTTGACGGTGCCGCATCACAGACGAAGGGCAACAGGTCCGGCTTGACGCCGGCATAGTTCAGCAGCGTATTACCCTTGGCGGCCGCCCCGTAGGCGGCCACCTTCTTGCCTGCTCGCTTTTGCTCGATTAGGAAAGTCAGCAAGCCGTCCTTGACCACGTTGGCACGAGCCTGAAAAGATCGGTAGGCTTCACCCCCGAACTGATCGATGCCACTATGGACTTCCGCTGCAAGGATGCGAGCTGGCGCATCGGTATCCTGCCGCGGGTCATCAGCGTGGCAACCGTAGATGCGCAGGCTGCCACCATGCGTGGGCAGTTCCTCCACATCGCAGATGCGCAAACCCGCAGCCCGGAAGATCGTGGCGACGGTACCAAGAGACAAGTACGAGAAATGCTCGTGGTAGACCGTGTCGAACTGCACCTCCTCGACCAGGCGCATCAAGTGGGGAAACTCCAGCGTAATCGTGCCGCCAGGCTTCAGCGCCAGCCTAAGGCCGGTCGTGAAGTCATTGATATCCGGCACATGCGCATAGACATTATTGCCGATGATCAGATCAGCACGCCGTCCCTGCTCTGCCAGCTGACGGGCAACGTCGGCGCCAAAGAACTCGCGCAGCACCGGGATGCCGAGTTGCTCGGCGGCTTCAGCAGTACTTGCAGTCGGCTCGATACCCAGACAGGGGATACCCGCCGCCACGAAATTGCGCAGCAGATAGCCGTCATTGGCAGCGACTTCGATCACCAGGCTTCTGTCGTTCAGCTTCAGCTGGCCGGTAATCATGTCGGCATAGTTTGCCGCATGTGCAAGCCAGCTGCGGGAGACAGAAGAAAAATACGCATAGTCACCGCTGAACAACTGGTCGGCGCTGGCGTAATCCTCAGTTTGAACGAGGCCGCACTGGTTGCAGACAAACAGCTTCAGGGGAAAACTCGTTTCAGGCGCGCAAAGCGCAGCCTCGCTCAAGTAAGCATTGCTGGGCGGTGCAAAGCCAAGGTCCAGAAAGACGTTGGTCAGGGAACTTGCGCAATGGCGGCACTTCATAGCTTGATTCCGGAGAATTCGCTGGTCAAAAGAGGATGCGAGCGGTCGCGCTGCGAAAGATCGGCAACAGGCAGCGGCCAATCGATACCGAGGCGCGGATCGTCATGGCGCAGACCGCCCTCTGCCTGCGGCACGTAGTGCGAGGTATGCAGATACAAGAGCTCTGATTCGGGCTCAAGCGTCTGGAAACCGTGAGCGCAGCCCTCGGGTATGACCAGCAACCGGCCATTCTGTGGCGACAGTTCCACGGCGTGCCAGTGCAAAAACGTGGGTGATCCCTCGCGCAAGTCGACCGCCACATCCCACACCCTGCCGCGCAGGCATCGCACCAGCTTCATTTCTGCATGGGGAGGAAACTGATAATGCATGCCGCGCACAGCCCCTGTCAGGACGGTTCGCGAGTGATTGACCTGCACGACGCGCCGGCTGCCCAGCACGCCCGCCAGCTCTTTGTCACAGTAAAGGCGTTGAAAGGCACCGCGGTGATCTGAAAAAGCCTGGCCACTCGCCACCATCACACCATCGATCGATGTCGCTTCGATATTCATGGCTGACACCACGCCACGCCAGCATTGCCAGCCGCCTGTACATACTGGTCCAACTGATGCTCACTAAGCACTGTGCCGTCGGCCAGGAATGACCGATACCACGTCGCCGTTGCCGCCAGCGCCGCGTCGAAGCCCCATACCGGACGCCAGTTCAGCCCTGCGCGTGCCTTGGCGCTATCGAGGTAAAGCAGCTGTGCTTCATGCGCGCCGTCATTGCGGGCGACATGCCAACGCAACTCCGGCCAGAGCACAGCAATGCGTTCCATGACAGCCTGCACGGGACGGTTTCCTTCTGCTTCCGGCCCGAAATTCCATGCCGCTGCGACATCTTTCTGCCCGCCTAGCAGACGCTGGCCAAGCAACAGGTAACCGCTTAGCGACTCAAGCACGTGCTGCCACGGGCGCGTAGCGCGGGGCGAACGGATCTCTACCTCGGCATGATTACCGACGGCGCGGACGATGTCCGGAATCAGGCGATCTTCGGACCAGTCCCCGCCGCCGATCACGTTACCGGCTCTCGCCGATGCCAGGGCAGCAACTCCGTCCGCTTGGAAGAATGAGTCACGGTAGCTTGAAACGACCAGTTCCGTGGCTGCCTTCGAAGCACTATACGGGTCGTGGCCGCCCAACCGGTCATTTTCACGATAGCCCCACGCCCATTCCTGGTTCTCGTAGCACTTGTCTGACGTCACGACGAGAATGCCCCGCACTGACGAGATCTGCCTGCAGCACTCGAGCACATTAGCCGTTCCCATTACGTTTACTGCCCAGGTGTCGATGGGTTCGCGATAGGAGCGCCGCACCAACGGCTGCGCCGCAAGGTGAAGCACGAGTTCCGGTTGCGTTTGCGCAATCACACGCGCCAGAGTTTCCTTGTCGCGAATGTCAATGAGGTGAGAGGCCATGTCCAGGCCGAGCAAGTCCCAGTGATTCGGGACAGTCTCCGGCGCCAGCGCAATGCCCGTGACGTCCGCACCAAGCCGCGAAAGCCATAGCGCCAGCCAGCTGCCCTTGAATCCCGTATGCCCGGTCAGCAGGACACGACGGCCACGATAGACATCACCAAACTGGATCATGCCCACACCTTCCATGGCGGGTTCGACGCCCACAGGTCTTCCAAATGGTTCTTGTCCCGCAAGGTATCCATGGCCTGCCAAAACCCGCTGTGCTGATATGCCATCAACTCGCCCTCTCCGGCGAGCCGTTGCAACGGCGTGGATTCCCAACTGGTTCGATCGCTCTCGATGTAGTCGAACACCTTCGGCTCGAGTACAAAAAAGCCGCCATTGATCCACGCACCGTCGCCGGCAGGCTTCTCCTGGAAATTGCTGACCGCGGCGCCGTTCAGGTTGAGCGCGCCATAACGGCCGGGCGGCTGGATAGCCGTCACGGTCGCCAGCTTGCCGTGGTCACGGTGAAATTCAATCAATGCGCCGATATCGAGGTTGGTAACGCCATCACCATAGGTGAAGCAGAACGTCTCATCGCCGATATAGTCGCGCACGCGCTTCAGGCGCCCGCCGGTCAATGTCTCGGCTCCAGTATCGATCAACGTCACCCGCCAAGGCTCGGCATAGCGCTCGTGCACCTCCATGTGATTGCGCGCCATGTCAAATGTCACATTGGACATGTGCAGGAAGTAATTGGCGAAGTACTCCTTGATGACGTAGCCCTTGTAGCCAAGGCAGATCACGAAGTCGTTGATCCCATAGTGGGAATAGATTTTCATGATGTGCCACAGGATTGGCTTGCCGCCGATTTCAATCATGGGCTTCGGCTTCAGGTGCGATTCCTCGCTGATACGCGTGCCCAGGCCGCCGGCCAGGATAACGACTTTCATGCCGATGCTCCGATGTGCCATTGCAGGCGGGGGCGGACGACGCCTGGAATCGCCTGCAAATAACCGTTGCGATAAGACACATCCGAAAGATCGTCGACCACCTCAAAAGTCAGCGCATTCGGCAAGTTCGCATGTACCGTCTGTCCGCAATTGAACGACGTGATGGCAGCCTGGACGGTAAATACTCCGTTATTGAGCAAGTTTGCCGGCAGCGTGCAATCCGCAAAATAAGTGCCCGGATCTAGTGGGCGAACCTCGCTACTGGGAGGCGTGACGACCGAAACGTACGTACCATCGATCGTGCGCACGTGAAGATTGGGAACCAATATGTGTTCCGATTTCTCAAGAACGCGAAACGATAGTCGGATTGAAACCGGAGCATCAATCGGCACAGTGCCATTGGTACGCTCTCCGGGCGTCACAACTTCAATTGCCTCAATCTGCACCAATTCATCTCCCGCTGGCTGCTCCAGGACTCGGCTGCCAACAAGTTCGGGCCCGGCTTCCTCCATGCCCGAAGTACTTTGCTGCGTGTACTCTTCGACAACCTCCTGAGCAGGCCCCATCTGCTTGATTCGCCCTTTTTCAAGATAAATTGCCGTGCTGCAAAACTGGCTGATCGCCGCAGCGCTATGGCTTACGAACAAAATCGTGCGACCATCCTCACTGAACCGGCGCATCTTGTTCATGCACTTCTTCTGAAAGCGTGCGTCACCGACAGCTAGAACCTCATCGAGAATCAGTACCTCCGGATCGAGGTGAGCTGATACGGAAAACGCCAGCCGAACATACATGCCACTCGAATAGTGTTTGACCGGCGTATCCAGGAACCGCTCAACTTCCGAGAAGTCGACAATCTCGTCGAACTTCTTCCGGATTTCGCTGCGAGGCATGCCCAGGATCGCACCGTTCAGGAAGATGTTCTCGCGCCCTGTCAGCTCCGGATGAAACCCGGTGCCAACCTCCAGCAGGCTGGAAACCCGGCCGCGGATCGTGATGCGTCCCCTGGTCGGTTCGGTAATACGACTAAGGATTTTCAGCAGCGTCGATTTGCCGGCGCCATTGGCACCGATGATGCCCACGCGCTCGCCCGTCTTCACCTCGAACGAGATGTTGTTCAAGGCATAGAAGTCTTCGGTTGGCTCGACTTCGCTATCCGGCAGCAGAACCGACGTCTTTCCGTTGCGCCCCAGCATTCGTGCGCCGATGGCGCGCACGCTGCGCTCGAGCGCCACACGCAGCGACTCATCGCGATTCGTGCGCTGGTGCGCAATCGTGTAGCACTTGGAGACGTTTTCGACGTGTATTGCAATAGTCATGGTTCAAATCACATCCGCAAATGTGGATTCCGTTTTGCGGAAATACCAGATGCCTGTCGCGACCAGCGTCACGCTTGTTACCGCGGACACCAGCAGCCCGGGCCAGTAGAGTGTGTATTCACCACCAAGTATCGCCCAGCGGAAGCCGTCGATTACCCCGACCATGGGATTCAGCGAATACACCAGTCTCCATTTTTCGGGGAGGATCTGGCTGCTGTAGCCCACGGGCGAAACATAGACGCCAAGCTGAAGCACGAAGGGAATGAGGTGGCGGAAATCGCGAAATCGCACATTGAGCGCCGCGGTCCACAAGCCGAGCCCGAACGAGACCAGGATCGCCAACAGGATAAAGAGCGGTACGAACACAATATGCCAGGGCGGCAGGAAGCGATGCCATGCCATCACCACGAACAGCAGTACGAACGTGATCAGAAAGTCCACGATCGACACCGCGATCGACCCTACGGGCACGATCAGCCGCGGAAAATAGATCTTCGAGATCAGGTGCGAATTGCCAACCAGACTGTTGCTGCACTCACTCAGGGCATTCGCAAAGAAGAACCACGGCAGCAGGCCAGTAAAGACGACCAGCGAGTACGGTACGTTGCCCGACGCCAGATTCGCGACTTTGCCAAAGACAAAGGTAAATACCAGCATCGTCAGGAACGGCCGGATCAACACCCAGCTGGTGCCCACCACGGTCTGCTTGTAGCGCACAATAATGTCGCGCCAAACCATGAACATCAGCAGTTCGCGATGGCGCCAGAAATCCCGCCAGTAATCCTTGGCAGCGCGTCCGCTTTCAAGATAGGTAACGTTTTCTACCGTACTCATATTGCTCGTTTTTCAGCGTCGGGAGCCGAACCGGGCGTACCCGGCCAGCATTAGGCCTTGCCGTAGTGTTCGACGAACCAGGCGTAGGTTTGCGCGACTCCTTCACGAAGGTCGACGCGTGCCTGCCAGCCAAGGCCATGCAGCCTGCCGACGTCCATCAACTTGCGCGGCGTACCGTCCGGCTTACTCAGATCCTGGACGATGCGGCCCTGGAACCCGGTAACTTCCTTGACGATATCGGCGAGTTCACGAATGGACACGTCGCTGCCCACCCCTACGTTGACGAATGCCTCGTCAGAATATGTCTCCATCAGGAAAACAGCGGCAGCGCCAAGATCGTCCACGTGCATGAACTCGCGACGCGGCGTGCCGGTACCCCACACCACCACCTCCTCGTCCCCACGCACTCTCGCCTCATGAAACTTGCGCAGCAATGCCGGCAGGACATGCGAGTTCTGCAGGTCGAAGTTGTCGCCGGGTCCGTACAGATTCGTCGGCATCAAGGAGATCGCATCGAATCCGTACTGGCGGCGGTAGGCCTGGCACATCTTGATGCCGGCAATCTTGGCGATGGCATACCACTCATTGGTCGGCTCGAGCTCACCAGTCAGCAGGCAGCTTTCCGGCATCGGCTGCGGGGCCAACTTCGGGTATATGCACGACGAACCGAGAAAAAGCAGCTTGCGCGCGCCATGCGTCCACGCCGAATGGATGACGTTGGTCTGAATCGCCAGGTTGTCTCGAATGAATTCGGCCGGATATGCGTTATTGGCGTGGATTCCGCCCACCTTGGCAGCAGCAAGGAACACATAATCGGGCCGTTCGCTCGCGAAGAAGCTGTCCACGGCAGCCTGATCGGTCAGGTCCAGCTCCGCATGGGTACGTTGCACCAGGTTGTCATAGCCGCTCGCGCGCAGGCGACGCACAATGGCCGAGCCTGCCAGGCCGCGGTGCCCCGCCACATAGATTTTGGCTTGAGGATTCATGGCGTCTTACTCGTGGTAGTTGAATGCCTTGAAGCCAGCTTCCTTGACCAGGCTGTCGCGGCGCGCCAGGTCGAAATCGGCCTCCACCATTTCACACACCAATTCCGCAAAGCTTGTACGCGGTGTCCAGCCAAGTTTTTCGCGGGCCTTGGTGGGATCACCCAGCAGCGTCTCCACTTCCGCTGGGCGGAAATAGCGCGGATCGACTCGGACAATCTCCTGGCCTACGGCCACCTTCAGGCCCGCGGCGCTCGCCTTTTGCGCGTCCACGCTGTCGACGATGCCGATTTCATTGACGCCCTCGCCCTCGAAGCGAACACCGACACCCAGCTCGGCTGCGGCAGTACGCACGAAATCCCGCACCGAGTATTGAACGCCCGTTGCGATGACGAAGTCTTCCGGCGTCTGTTGCTGGAGCATCATCCACTGCATTTCTACGTAGTCCCGGGCATGCCCCCAGTCGCGCAGGCTGTTCAGGTTGCCCAGGTACAAGCAGTCCTGCAAACCCAGTGCAATACGGCTGATGGCGCGAGTGATCTTACGAGTGACAAAGGTCTCGCCACGCAGCGGCGACTCGTGGTTGAACAGGATGCCATTGCAGGCATACATGCCGTACGACTCGCGGTAGTTGACAGTAATCCAGTAGCCATAGAGCTTGGCTACGGCGTACGGCGAGCGCGGATAGAAAGGCGTGGTTTCCTTTTGGGGAATCTCCTGCACGAGGCCATACAGTTCAGACGTGGAGGCCTGGTAAAAACGCGTCTTCTTTTCCAGGCCGAGGATGCGGATCGCCTCGAGCAGGCGCAACGCACCCAGCGCATCGCTATTGGCCGTGTATTCCGGGCTGTCAAACGACACCGCCACGTGCGATTGCGCACCGAGGTTGTAAAGCTCGTCAGGCTGAACCTGCTGGATGATCCGGATCAGGTTCGTCGAATCGGTCAGATCACCGTAATGCAGGATGAAATTGCGGTGATCGATATGCGGGTCCTGATACAGATGGTCGATACGATCGGTGTTGAAGAGCGAAGCACGGCGCTTGATGCCATGCACTTCGTAACCCTTGTCCAGCAGAAACTCTGCGAGGTAGGCACCATCCTGACCGGTAATGCCCGTAATAAGCGCGACCTTCTTCATTGCGTATCCTGTTCTTAGGTTCTGCCATAGGAGTCCTCGAAGCGGACGATATCGTCTTCTTCGAGATAGTCTCCGCACTGGACTTCGATCATGACTAGCGGCAATTTGCCGGGGTTCTCAAGCCGATGGCGGTTGCCGGCCGGAATGTAGGTGGACTCGTTGGTATTGACCAGCAATTCCTTTTCGCCATTGACGACCTTCGCCATGCCGCTTACCACGATCCAGTGCTCGCTGCGGTGGTAATGCATCTGTAGCGACAGGGACGCACCCGGCTTGACTTCGATGCGCTTGATCTTGAAGCGCGTTCCACCTTCGAGCACCGTGTATGTGCCCCAAGGACGATGCACCTTGCGGTGGATCTTGCTTGCCGCGTGGCCCTGGGAGTTCAACTGGCGAACAATTTCCTTTACCTCCTGCGCTCGCGCCTTGTCGGCAACCAGCAAGGCATCGGCCGTGTCAACCACGATCAGGTCATTGGTGCCGACCAGGGTGACCAGCCGGTCTTCGCTTCGCACATAGCAATTCGCCGAATCGTGAAGCAGCGCCTCGCCTTCGACCTTGTTGCCGCACGAATCCGCATCGGTCATATCGCTGATGGCTGACCATGACCCCACGTCGCTCCAGCCGATTTCGCAAGGCACCACCGCAACGACGGATGACTTCTCCATCAATGCGTAGTCGATCGAAATATTCGGCGTCGGCTCGAAGGTGTGCGGGTCCAAAGTACGCTGGACCCGCTTGTCCCCGCGCAATTGCTGTGAAGCTGACATGCAGGTCCGCATCGCTTCCAGCACGTCTGGGGCATGCTTTTCAAGCTCAGACAGGACGGTGCCAGCGCGAAAGCAAAAGATGCCCGCGTTCCAGAAATATCGGCCGCTTGCGCAATACTCTGTAGCCTTTTCCAGCGATGGCTTCTCGACAAAGCGACACACCGTCGAGCCATCGGCCTCAATGTAGCCATAGCCGGTCTCAGGACCCTCCGGCTGGATTCCCAGCGTAACGAGGTGCCCACGATCCGCCAGCAAACGGGCCTGCGCAATGGCACTGGCAAACGCAGCCTGATCCTTGATGACATGGTCGGCCGCCAGGATCAGCAGCGTCGCATCGTCGCCATGACGCTCGGCGACGTCAATCGCCGCGGCTGCAATAGCGGCAGCGGTATTCCGCCCAAACGGTTCGAGCAGATATGACGTGGCAATGCCGGAGTCATTCACCTCGCGATACTCATCCTCGGTCTTGAAGAACAGTTCACGGTTGGTCACCGTCAGTACTTCACTGACGTCGGGCAATGCCGCCGCCCGCAGGAATGTCTTCTGCAAAAGGCTATGCGTCCCAGAGAGCCGAAGAAAGGGCTTGGGATGAAGCTCTCGGGACACCGGCCAAAGTCTGGTACCCGCTCCACCCGAGAGAATCACAGGAACAAAAATCATAGAGGTTGCAAGCTCCGGTGTCCGGCTAGTATCCAAATCCAACATGTGTCCATGCCATTCCACTAGTGAAATTCGCGGTCATACGGCGCACGGGCATGCCCGTCGCGCGCTTTGCCCTAGACCAGCGCATGGATCACATTCCGATAATGCTCAATGATAAATTTCTCGTCGAAATTCGATTGCATCTTGGCACGTGCCGCGGCACCCATCCGACGCCATCCTTCCTGGTCGCGCTGTACCATCGCCTCCATTTTCGCGGCGAGGTCTCGAGCGTCCCGTTCCCGGCACAGCAATCCAGTCTCTTCGTGATCGACTACATCCATGCACCCCGGCACCGCAGTTGCTACCACCGGCCGCTCCATGGCGGCGGCTTCGAGCAGTGCTCGGGGAATGCCCTCGCGATAGGAGGGCAACACCACACAACTTGCCGCACCAATAACCGGGCGAATATCCCTGACGGTGCCTAGGTATTCGACTATGCCTTCTCTTATCCACGCATCGACCTGGCTTTGCGGGATCGCGCTGGGACTGTCTCCACCCGCTGGGCCCACCATCTGAAATCGCACATGGTTGTACTTGGCCTTCAACGCACGTGCAGCGTCTACATATTCGCCGACGCCCTTATCCCACAGCATTCGGGCGATCAGGACGAAACAGACCTGAACAGGCGCGGTTTCATTTGCCCCGGCCATCGGAGCATAGAATTCAAGATCGATTCCCTCGCCCGGCAGGACGGTGCACTTCTTGCCGTCCACGAGGCCTGCCGATACAAAGGCCAGACGGTCATCCTGGTTGAGGAACCAGACCTGGCCCGAAAACCGTAGCGCGATGCGATACAGCATTTTGCTGACGATCGACACCATACCCTTGTTGATGAAAACGTATCCCAGTCCGGTCGTGACCGCTATCGAGCGGATGCCTGCCAGACGCGCGGCCATCGAGCCATAAATGTTCGGCTTGATGGTGTAGTGAAAAATCAGCGCCGGCTTGACACGTCGATAGAGTGCCAGAAGCCTGGCGACCAGCCCGATGTCCTGGAAAGGATTGCGCCCCTGGGCGGACATCGTCATCGTATGGACGACACACCCCATTGCCTTAAGCGCGGCAACCTCGGGGTCCTCAGGTGCGACCACATGAACTTCGTAACCGTCGCGGATCAGCGCGGCAAGCAGGCCCCGGCGGAAGCGGTACATCGACCAGGCCGTGTTGGCGCAGAACAGGATGACGCGGCGCGCCTGCACGTCACGAGTCGCTCCATGCGCAAGTGATCGATGTCCATCGCCGGGTTGTCGCAGGCAATCTTGCGTCACGACGTCACCTTAGTAAGGACTCACGACATCGCGCAGCAACGGTGCCGCGGCATCACGATCGTGCAGGATGAGGTTTTCGGTCGCTGGCCAGACTATGCCGATATCAGGATCGTTCCATGCAATCGCACGTTCGTACTCCGGATCATAATAGTCCGTCATCTTGTACAGCACGTCGGCATAGTCGGACGTTACCATGAAGCCGTGCGCGAAGCCCTCCGGAATCCAGAGCTGGCGGAAATTCAGCGCCGACAATGTGACACCCACCCACTTTCCAAATGTCGGCGAAGCCTTGCGCAGGTCCACCGCAACATCCAATATCTCCCCGGCTATTACATGCACCAGCTTGCCTTGCGGCTTGCGGGATTGATAGTGCAGTCCCCTGAGCACGTTGCGCACGGACCTGGATTCATTGTCCTGGACGAACTTCCGGCGAATACCGGTTGCGCGCTCGAAGACGCGCTCGTTGAAGCTTTCCAGGAAGTGACCGCGTTGGTCCCTGAACACGCAGGGTTCAAGGACCAGCACATCGGGAATCCAGGTAGGCGTAGCCGTCAGGCCTGACTGCTGTGCCATTACCTGTACCTCTCCGCGAGCAGGCTGTGCAGATACTGGCCATACGAGTTTTTCGCCAGGGAATTGGCCATCTGCTCGACTGCTTCCGCGCCAATCCACTTGTTTCGGAAAGCAATCTCCTCCGGGCACGCAACCATCAGTCCTTGCCGCTTCTGCACAGTGGCAATGAAACTTGCTGCCTCCAGCAAAGAGTCATAGGTGCCCGTATCCAGCCAGGCATAGCCGCGGCCCAGGACTTCCACGTCGAGTTGTGCCATCTCGAGATAGCACTTGTTGACGTCAGTAATCTCCAGTTCACCGCGCGGCGACGGGCAAATATCGGCCGCGATATCGCAAACCTGGTTATCGTAGAAGTACAGTCCGGTGACCGCGTAGTTGGAACGGGGTTCGACGGGCTTTTCCTCCAGCGAGATGGCACGGAATTCGTCGTCGAACTCGACCACGCCATAACGCTCCGGGTCGTGCACGTGATACGCAAACACAGTAGCGCCCGACTGCCGCGACGACACATCCTTCAATTGCCGGATCAGGGCATGACCATGAAAAATGTTGTCGCCCAGAATCAGCGTCGACGGATCGTTCCCCACGAAGTCGCGACCAATGATGAAGGCCTGTGCCAGGCCATCTGGCGACGGCTGGACCGCGTACTGGAGATTGAGACCCCATCTGGAGCCGTCCCCGAGCATCTCGGTAAAGCGTGGCGTGTCTTCCGGCGTGGAGATGATGAGGATGTCGCGAATACCCGCCAGCATCAGCGTCGACAGCGGGTAGTAGATCATCGGCTTGTCGTATACCGGCAGCAGTTGCTTCGAGACCGATCGCGTGATCGGGTAGAGACGCGTGCCGGAGCCCCCGGCCAGAATAATTCCTTTGCGCATGGGTAGTATCAGGAAAGAATCTGATCGATGAGGTAATGAACGCCCGCCTGCCACTCCGGAAGGTGAATGTCGAACGTGTCGCGCAGCTTGCGTGTATTCAGGCGCGAATTTGAGGGCCGCTGCGCGGCACGTGGAAGCGCCATGGCAGGGATCGCCTCGATTCGATCCGGATCAACTCGCAGTACTACGCCTTTGCGCGCCGCGTAGCGCAACACTTCGGTGGCATAGCCATGCCACGATGTCGCGCCTGCGGCTGCCAGGTGGTAAATGCCCGACGGAAACTCGGCGCGGCTTCCGTGGATCCACGCCCGGTCGATGATGCGTGCCGTCACGTCGGCAATCAGCGACGCCGTTGTGGGCGCGCCGAACTGGTCGTTCACCACCCGCAACGTATCGCGCTCGCGTCCCTGCTCAAGGATTGTGCGCGCAAAATTGGTGCCGTGCGCGCCGGCAACCCAGCAGGTGCGCAACACTATTGCCGAAGCATTCGTGCCGGCAATGGCCCGCTCACCCGCGAGTTTGCTCTTGCCGTACACAGACAGCGGTCCGACTTCGTCGGTCTCCACGTGCGGTGTGTCGTGGGAGCCGGCAAAGACGTAATCTGTCGAATAGTGGACCAACAGGCTGCCCAGCGAGCATGCTTCCTCGGCTAGGACACCGGGAGCAACACCATTGACCGCAAAGGCCAACTCGCTCTCGGACTCGGCCTGATCCACCGCGGTATAGGCCGCCGCATTGACTATCACGTCAGGCCGTAGCCGGCGCACCACGGCACGTACAATATCCGGCGCGCCGAGGTCACATGCAGCGTGATCCAGGGCAAACACCTGGCCCAACGTGGCCAAGCTGCGCCGCAACTCGAAACCGATTTGCCCGTTGCTTCCCGTTACAAGAATGCTCGGCGCCTCAGGTCGCTTATGCAGCATATTGCTTGGCCACCCAGGTCCGATATTCACCGGAAATCACATCCTGTACCCATGCCTGGTTCTCGAGGTACCACAGCACGGTCTTGCGCAAGCCTGATTCAAACGTCTGAGCAGGTACCCAGTCCAGTTCGCGCTCTAGCTTGCGGGCGTCGATTGCATAGCGACGGTCATGGCCCGGCCGGTCCTTGACGAACGTGATCTGATCGCGATAAGAGCCAGCCGCCTTGGGCTTCAGCTCGTCGAGCAGATCGCACAAGGTATGCACCACCTCAAGGTTCGTCTTTTCGTTCCAGCCGCCAACGTTGTAAGTTTCCCCGAGCCGGCCTCGAGCAAGCACTTCGCGAATGGCGCTGCAGTGATCCCCGACGTAAAGCCAGTCGCGCACATTCTGCCCGTCGCCATACACAGGCAAGCCCTTGCCCGCCAGCGCGTTGGTGATCATCAGCGGGATCAGCTTCTCAGGGAAGTGATAGGGGCCGTAGTTGTTGGAGCAATTCGTGGTTACGACTGGCAACCCGTAAGTGTGGTGATAGGCGCGGACGAGATGGTCGGAAGCTGCCTTCGACGCGGAGTAAGGGCTGTTTGGTGCGTACGGCGTCGTTTCGGAAAACTGGGGATCCTGCGGCCCCAAGGATCCGAACACTTCGTCCGTGGACACATGCAAGAAGCGGAACCGGGCTTGGTCGCCCTTATCAAGACTGCTCCAGTAGGCGCGCACGGCCTCCAATAGCGTAAAGGTCCCTACGACATTGGTCTGGATGAACTCCGCCGGACCGTGGATGGAGCGGTCAACGTGGCTTTCCGCTGCGAAATGGACGACGGCACGCGGCTTGTATTCAGCCAGCAAGCGATCGAGGGCAGCACGGTCGCAAATATCTGCTTGGGCAAAGACGTGGCGCGGATCTCCGGTCAGCGAGGCCAGCGTCTTGAGATTCCCGGCATACGTCAGCTTGTCAACATTGACAAGGCTGTCTGCCTCAGGCTGGGCCAGCCAGCTAAGGACAAAATTGGCGCCGATAAACCCCGCACCTCCCGTGACCAAAATGTGCGACAAAATGCTTGCTCCCCTGCCTTCGATATGTTTCGAGTAGCCGACAAAAGCCGACCGTCCGCCAGTGCCTGTGGAAGCTGGCGGAATCCTTAAGTCCTCGTGGAAGTGGCGGTATTCTATCTGAGCCGAGCCCTCTGACCCGGCTCAATACCTAACTTTTTGTAGCGTCTTGTAACGCTTCGTCGAATCGATTATGCGATGCTACGTGAATTTCCTGCCGAAACTTCCCGACTATCTGCAATATCGGCGACTCCCCAATGTCCGTTAATCGACTCCGCTCAGAATCGCCCTTCGCCATTGGCGATCTCCAGGGCTGCTCCCCTTCCCTCCGCGACATCCTTGGCAAGCTGCCGCCCGAAGCACCGCTGCGCTTCGTTGGCGATATCGTCAACCGCGGCCCGGCCTCAATGGAGACATTGCGCACTGTCAAGGCGATGGGCTCACGCGCCGAGACTGTTCTCGGCAACCACGACATTCACATGCTGGCAGTCGCCGCGGGCGTGCGCAAGAAGGGTTCGTCTGACACGATCGACGAGATCGTTGCCGCCCCCGATCATGCCGAACTCCTCACCTGGCTCCGCCACCGCCCCCTAGCCCTCAAGGAAAACAACTTCCTCCTAGTCCACGCCGGCGTCCTCCCCCAATGGACCGCCACCCAGGTCATCGACCTAGCCCAGGAAGTCGAAGCCCAACTTCAGGGCCCCAACTGGCAAGGCTTCCTCGCCGACATCTTCGGCAACACCCCCGACCGCTGGCACGACGGCCTGCGCGGCATCGAACGGCATCGCGTGGTGGTCAATGCCCTTACCCGATTGCGCTATTGCACCGTCGATGGCGTGATGGACTTCAAGACCAAGGAAGGGCTCGGCAAGGCGCCGGATGGCTTTATGCCGTGGTTCGATGTGCCGGGACGGCGCACCGGGGATGTGACCGTGGTGTGCGGGCACTGGTCGACGCTGGGCCTGGTGATGCGGCCGGACCTGATGGCACTGGATACCGGCTGCGTCTGGGGCGGCAAGCTGACGGCGGCGCGCATGGCGGCGGATCCGGCAGAGCGGACCGTAGTCCAGGTGGATTGCCCGCAATATTGTGATCCGCTGGCCTGAGGCGCAATCCCGCGTTGGCGGGGACGACAACCGCGCTAGCTGATGACAGCGGAGGCTACCGCAGATTCCGCGGCAGGGTTGGCAGGCTGGTTCAGCCGCTCGACCGTTGCCACGGCCTCGTCACCGGCACCCTGCGCGAGATGCTGCACGACCTCGCGGGCGGCGCTTGCCAGCTCGCGGCGGTCGGCGGACACCGGCGCCAGCGGCGGACCGATGACCACCCGCGCCTTGATGCGCGGGGCGCGCAGGACGGCGTTCAGCGACTGCAGTAGCGTGGTGTCGTCGATATAGGCGGCGGCCAGCGTCGGCTTGCCGGTGGCTGCGTCCAGGTAGTTCAGTCCGATAGGCTGCACCGGCAGCCCGCCGGAGATCGGAGCCTGCATCAGGTTGGCGTGGAACGGCAGCACCCCGGTGCCGTCGGTGGTGGTCCCTTCGGGGAACACGCCGACGAGGTCGCCCTGCAGCATGACATCGGTGATGTCGTGCAGGACCCGGTGGGCGTCGCGCTTGCGCGCGCGTTCGATAAAGATGGTGCCGGTCTTGTCACACAGCCAACCGATCAGCGGCCAGCTGCGGATCTCGGATTTGGCAACGAACCGTACGGGCTGCCAGCTATGGATCACATAGATGTCCAGCCACGAGATATGGTTGGACACGACCAGCGCACCCTGGCGCGCGGCACCGTGCGAGGGCTCGCCGCGAACGTCGACGACTTCGACCTGCACCCCGCAGATGCGCAGCAACCGCCGCGACCAGCGCCGGATGTGCCAGGCGCGCGAGCGCGCGCCGAGCCATGGGAACAGCACCGCGCAGGTCAGCAGCCCACGCAGCAGGTGCAGCACCAGCGCGGTCTTGCGCAGCCAGATCATGCGTTGGCGTGGTTGCCGTTACCGTTGCCGCTGCCGTTGCCATATACGATCTGGCCGCCGACGAGAGTCATGCGCACCCTGCCTTCCATCTCGTAGCCGAGCCACGGCGTGTTCTTGCCCTGGCTCTTGAGCGAGCGGCGATCGACCTTCCACACCTGTTTGGGATCGAACACGCAGACATCGGCGGCGGCACCGGCGGCCAGCGTGCCGGCCTTCAGGCCGCTCACGCGGGCGGGCTCGGAGGTGATGCGGGCCAGCGCCTGCGCCAGCGGCACCTTGTGCTCGGCGGCCCAGCGCAGGGTCAGCGGCAGCAGCAGTTCCAGGCCGGTAGCGCCAGGGGTGGCTTCGGCGAAGGGCAGCAGCTTCTCGTCGTCGTCCACCGGGGTGTGGTCGGAGCACAGCGCGTCGATGGTGCCGTCGGCCAGTGCGGCGACGATGGCGTCGCGGTCGCGGGTGCTGCGCAGCGGCGGCGAAAAGCGCATCTGGGAGTTGAAGTAGCCGATATCCATGTCGGTCAATGAGACGTGATGGATATTGACGTCACAGCTGACCGGCAGGCCTTCGCGCTTGGCCTGGCGCACCAGTTCCAGCCCGGCGGCGGAGGACAGGCGGCACAGGTGCACGCGGGCGCCGGTGGAGCGCATCAGTTCGAAGATGGTGTGCAGGCGCACGGTCTCGGCGATCACGGACACGCCGGACAGGCCCAGGCGCGATGCGACCGCGCCGCTGGCGGCCACGCCGCCGCCCAGGAAGGGATCTTCCGGGCGCAGCCAGACCGTAAAGCCGAAGGTCTGCGCGTACTGCAGCGCGCGCAGCAGCACCTGGGTGTTGCGCACCGGCTCCTCGGCCTGGCTGAAGCCGACGCAGCCAGCCTCGGTCAGCTGGTTCATTTCGGTCAGCACTTCGCCCTTCAGCCCCAGCGTCAGCGCGCCCAGCGGGTAGACGTGGGTCTGGTTCAGCGTGCGGGCGCGGAACTTGAGCATCTCGACCAGGCCCGGCTCGTCCAGCACGGGGTCGGTGTCGGGCGGGCAGATCAGGCTGGTGACGCCGCCGGCGGCGGCGGCGGCGACTTCGGATTCGAGGGTGGCCTTGTACTCGTAGCCGGGTTCGCGCAGGCGCGCGGACAGGTCTACCAGGCCGGGGCACACGATCAGGCCCTTGGCGTCGACGACCTTGTTGGCGGTGAAGTCCGCCGGGGCGCTGCCAACGCCGACGATCTTGCCGGCGGCGAGATAGAGGTCCTGGACGGCATCGGTATTGCTGGCGGGGTCGATCAGGCGGCCGCCCTGGATGTGAATCTTCATAGCTTGGCTTGTCGTATCGGTCGTATCGCTTGGCGTGTTCGGTAGGTCTTGGCTATGCCGCATCGTTGTCAGTCGTTGTTCCCTGCCACGATGCCCATCACCGCCATGCGCACGGCGATGCCGAAGGTCACCTGGTTCAGGATCACCGATTGCGAGCCGTCGGCCACGGCAGAGTCAATCTCGACGCCGCGGTTCATCGGGCCCGGGTGCATCACGATGGCGTCGGGCCTGGCCAGCGCCAGGCGCTCAGGCGTCAGGCCATAGGCCTTGAAGTATTCCTGTGCGGAGGGCAGCAGCGCGCCACTCATGCGCTCGTTCTGCAGCCGCAGCATGATGACTACGTCGACGCCCTTGAGGCCCTCTTCCATGTTGTGGAAGACGCGCACGCCCATCTGTTCCAGGCCGGACGGCAGCAGCGTGCGCGGCCCGATGGCGCGCACCTCAGGCACGCCGAGCGTGGTCAGCGCGTGGATATCCGAGCGCGCCACGCGCGAGTGGAGGATATCGCCGACGATGGCCACCGTCAGGTTGGTGAAGTCCTTCTTGAAGTGCCGGATCGTGTACATATCCAGCAGACCCTGCGTCGGGTGCGCATGGCGGCCGTCGCCCGCATTGATCACGTGCACGTGCGGCGCGACGTGCTCGGCGATCAGGTAGGGCGCTCCCGAGCTGGCATGGCGCACCACGAACATGTCGGCGGACATGGCCGACAGGTTGTTGATGGTGTCGAGCAGCGACTCGCCCTTGCTGGTCGACGACGCATTGATGTTCAGGTTGAGCACGTCCGCCGACAGCCGCTTGGCCGCGATCTCGAAGGTGGTGCGGGTTCGGGTGGAGTTCTCGAAGAACAGGTTGAACACGCTCTTGCCGCGCAGCAGCGGCACCTTCTTGACATCGCGGTCTGAGTCGGACAGCGATACGAACTGGCTGGCGGTGTCAAGGATGTGCGTGATCATGTCACGCGACAACCCCTCGATCGACAGCAAATGCTTCAGTTCGCCGTTCTTGGTGAGCTGCGGGTTGCGGAACGTCTTGGTCATGGCAGGTCGGGCGCGGGCAAAAAACGGGGTGGTCTGGTCTCGTGGCGGTCGCCAGGCGCGCTACAGTGCAATGCAGCGCCTGGCAGGCAACGCCGGCTCAGCCGGCGGCAGTATCGGTGGGTTCGTTGGCGAAGGCGAAGCGCGCGTCAGCGCCCTCGCCCTGGCGCGACAGCACCAGCGTCGTGCCGCGCGGCAGCTCGATCTCGGCGGCCACCAGGTCGGCGGCGATCGGCAACTGGCGCCCGCCACGGTCGGCCAGCACGCCCAGCGCCACGCGCGCCGGGCGGCCGTAGTCGAACAGTTCGTTGACGGCGGCGCGGATAGTGCGGCCGGTAGCCAGCACGTCGTCGATCAGCAGGATGTTGCGGTCTTCCACGGCAAACGGCAGCGTGGTCGACTGGGCCTGGCTGTGCAGGCCTTTCTTGGCGTAGTCGTCGCGATGGAAGGCGACGTTGATCACGCCATGCTCGGGCAGGTTCAGGTCGCTGGCCAGGCGCGCGGCAATCCACGCCCCGCCGGAATGGATGCCTGCCACCGACCAGCGTTCACGCTCGGCGTCGGGGATCAGGGCGCGGGCCTGGTCCAGCAGCTTGCGGTACAGCGCCTCGGCGTCGGGTGCGGAAATCTGCGTCATAGCGGGAATTGGTCGAAATACTGTTGCAGGATGATGCGCGCGGCTTCGGCGTCGAGTTCGCCGCGGCGCGCGCCGGCCATCGACGCGGCGCGCGAGGAATAGCGCTCGTCCACCCATTCCACCGGCAGGTTGAAGCGGCCATTGAGCTGGTTGCCGAAGCGCCGCGCCAGCCGCATCATCGGCTGTTCTTCGCCATCCGGGTTGACCGGCATGCCGACGATCAGCTGCACCGGGTTCCATTCCTGGATCAGCGCACCCACGGCTTCGAAGCGGCCTTCAACGGTGATATTGGGGAGAATGGTCAGCGCACGCGCCTCGCGCGTGATGAAATTGCCCAGCGCGACGCCGATCTTTTTTTCGCCGTAGTCGAATGCCAGGACCGTGCCGTCGCGGGGCAGTTCGCGCCCCACGGCATCAGGCATGCCCGGCCTCGCCAGACAGCATGTTGACGTCGACGCCCAGCAGGCCGATGGCCGCGGCAAAGCGGCCTTCGGGCGGCACGCTGAAGATGATCTCGGGATCGGCCTGGACGGTCAGCCAGCCGTTGCGGCTGAGTTCTTCTTCCAGCTGGCCGGCACCCCAGCCGGAATAGCCTAGCGTCAGCAGGAAGCGGTGCGGGCCGCTGCCGTTGGCCACGGCCTCCAGCACGTCCTTGGAGGTGGTCATTTCGAGCCCGCCGGGCACCGCCAGCGACGAGACATAGACGCCGACCGGGTCATGCAGCACGAAGCCGCGCTCGGTCTGCACCGGGCCGCCGAAGTAGACCGGCTGGTGCGCCACCGGCTGGATTTCAAGCTTGAGGTCGATCTTGTCGAACAGCGTGGCCATGTCGATGTCGATGGGCCGGTTGATCACCAGCCCGAGCGCGCCACGCTCGTTGTGTTCGCAGATATAGACGACGGAACCCGAAAAGGTCGGATCAGCCATGCCAGGCATGGCAATCAGGAACTGATTGGTCAGATTGATGGGTGCTTCGGGCTTCGCCATGCCTTGCATTTTATCAAATCGCCGGGGGTCTTCCGGAAAAGATTGGCGGGCGTTGCAGTGCAGCAATGGGCGCCCGCGCAGGCCGCTTGCCGGGAGTTACGCACCGATGATACGGCCTTTGTTCATCCCTTGCGGGTCAGCGCCGCGAGTTCGTCCGCTGTGAGCCAGCGCCATTCCCCTTCCGCCAGTTCCGGATCCAGTTGCAGGCTGCCGAGCGCGCTGCGATGCAGGGCGCTGACGTGGTTGCCCGCCGCGACCACCATGCGCTTGACCTGGTGGTACTTGCCCTGCAGCAAGGTCAGGCGCAGGCTGCGTTCGCCGGTGATCTCGCAGGCTTCTGCCGCGATCGGCGCCGGTTCGTCCAGCAGCTGTACGCCGGTGACCAGCGCCTGCGCCTGTTCCGGCGTGACCGGCTCCGCGGTCGTCACTTCATACACCTTGGGCACCTTGCGCTTGGGCGAGGTCTGGGCGTGAATGAACTGGCCGTCATCGGTCAGCAACAGCAGCCCGGTGGTGTCGTGGTCGAGCCGGCCTACGGCCTGGACCTCGCGCTGGCGCAGCGGCACCGGCAGCAGGTTGTACACGCTGGGATGGTGGCGCGGGCGCTGCGAGCATTCATAGCCGGCGGGCTTGTTCAGCATCAGGTAGGCCTTGGTACAGGCGATCCAATCCTCGCCGTCGACGGTCAGGCGCAGGCCGTCCACCTCGAACTGGGCGCGCGGATCCTCGCACAGCTCGCCGTTGACTTCGACCAGTCCGGCGGCGACCAGGTCGCCGCAGTAGCGGCGGGTGCCGAAGCCCTGGGATTGGAGGATGCGGTCGAGTGTCATGTGCTTTGTTGCTGATTCGTTGGTCGGAGCGGCGGATCGTGCCGAACCGCTATGTTAGGGTATTGGCAGGACGAATCCGGCGCGCCCCCCGGCGGCAGCCATTTCCCGGCATCATTGCGCGCATTCCTTCGACTCCGTCAGGCAGCGAGCATGCAGCCAGCAGACTCATCGGCATCGGGCCGCAAACCGTACCGTATCGGCCAGGATTTCGAGCGCGGGCTGGTCTGGTTCCGGCGCGACCTGCGCGCCAGCGACCACGCGGCGCTGCATTATGCCCTCAGGCACTGTGCCCGGGTATGGTGTGTCTTCGTGTTCGACCGCGACATCCTCGATCCGCTGCTGGCGCGCGGCCTGCAGGCCGACCGGCGCGTCGAATTCATCCTCGAGTCATTGCGGGAACTGGCCCACACGCTGGCCGTGGGCGGCGGCGGACTGATCGTGCTGGACGATCGCGCCGTCGACGCCATTCCCGCACTGGCGCAAGCACTGGACGTCCAGGCGGTCTTTGCCAACCACGACTACGAGCCTGCCGCCATGGCACGCGATGACACCGTGCGCCAGGCGCTGGCGGCACAGGCGCGCTTGCTGTTCACGTTCAAGGACCAGGCCATCTTCGAACGCGACGAGATCCTGAACGGCCAACGCAAGCCCTTCTCGGTGTTCACGCCCTACAAGAATGCCTGGCTGCGGACGGTGCAGCCGTTCGACCTGCGCCCGTATCCGATCGACCCGTACCTGCAAGCGCTGGCGCCGGTACCCAAGGCGTATCACAAGCCGTTGCCCACGCTCGACCAAATCGGCTTTCGCACCAGCAACCTCGCCGAGATCGCCATGCCGACCGGCGCCGCCGGTGCGCAAGCCCTGTTCGAGGAATTCGCCGAGCGCATCGGCGAATACGGCCGCCGCCGCGACTACCCTGCCTTGCGCGGTCCCAGCTACCTGTCGGTGCATCTGCGGTTCGGCACCATCTCCATCCGCACGCTGGCACGCGCCGCGCATGAAGCGGTGCTGCGCGGCGGCGCGGACAGCGCAGGCGCGGCGGTGTGGCTGTCGGAGCTGATCTGGCGCGATTTCTATTTCATGATCCTGCACCACCATCCGCGCGTGGCCGATGGCGCCGCCTTCCACCCGGCCTACGACAAGATCCGCTGGCAGGACGGCGCAACCGGAGAGCGCTATTTCCGCGCCTGGTGCGATGCGGCCACCGGCTATCCGCTGGTCGATGCCGCCATGCTGCAGATCCGGCAGAGCGGCTACATGCACAACCGGCTGCGCATGGTAACGGCCAGCTTCCTGGTCAAGGACCTGGGCGTGGACTGGCACCGCGGCGAGCAGTACTTTGCCGACCAGCTCAATGACTTCGATTTGTCCGCCAACAACGGCGGCTGGCAATGGGCGGCGTCAACCGGCTGCGATGCGCAACCGTGGTTCCGCATCTTCAACCCGGTGACCCAATCGGAGAAGTTTGACCCGCAGGGGCGCTTTATCCGCAAGTACCTGCCACAGCTGGCGGCGTTGCCGGACAAGTACCTGCATGCGCCATGGACCGCCCCCGACCCTGTGCTGGCGGATGCCGGCGTGCGCCTGGGCGAGGACTACCCGCGTCCGCTGGTGCAGCACGATGTGGCACGCAAGGAAACGCTGGGGCGCTATGGGGTGGTGAAGGAAGCCGGCAAGCGCAGCGCCGCCGGCATGGAACAGGACGGCCCGGACGAATGAGTGTCGGAGCCGGCTGCTCAGGCCGCCAGCATGGCGCTTTCGCGATAGTGCCGCTGCGCGTCCTCGAAACGCTCGGTTTCCTCGAACAGCCGCGCCAGCGCCAGGTGCGTGCGCACGCGCAGCCGGCGCTGCTGGTCGATATCGGCGTACTTCAGCGCGCGCTCGAAGCTGGACTGGGCCTTGCCCCACAGCTTCTCGCCCAGGCACAACACGCCCAGCGTGTAGTAGAGGTCGGCGTCGGCGGGATGCCCGGCCAGCCATTTCTCGGCCTGCTGGATCTGGGGCAGCGCGTGGCCGGGCACGGCGCAGTCGGCATAGCGCAGCACCAGGCGGCTGTCCCAGTTGAACTTGAGCGCGTCCTCGATGATGCGGCGGGCTTCGTTCTGGCGGCCCAGCGCAGCGAAGTAGCGCGCGGCGGGTTCGGCGATGCGCGTGGCGCGGCGTTCGTCGGCGGACAGCGAGCGCCAGAACTCGCCCAGGGCGTCGGCATCGTGGCGGCGCTCGTCGAGCATGGCCTCGACCGCCATCTGCTTGAGCCGCAGCGCCAGCACCGGATGCAGCGCGTTGCGCTTCTCCAGCGAGCGCGCCAGGCGCAGCACTTCTGACCAGTTTTTCAGGTGCTGGTGCGCGCGCAGCGCGATGCGCTGCACGTGGATCTGGCGCGCGCCCTGCGCCTGCAGCTGGGCGATGGTTTCCAGCGCGCCGTCGGCGTCGCGGGCATCGACGAGCAGCTCGGCCATCGACACCAGCCGGGCCTGCTCGCGCTCGGGATCGGTGACCTGCGACATCCAGGCGTCGCGCCGGTCGGTCTCCTGCATCCGGTGCGCGGCGCGCGCGCCGATCAGCGCGGCGGTCTGGGCCTGGTCTTCCCACGACTGGGCCTCGCGCGCGCAGCGTTCGGCGCGGGCAAAGCGGCCGGCGAACAGGTTTTCGATCGACTCGCGCAGCGCCGCCTGCGCCTTGCTCATGCGGCTGCGCTCGCGGTAGGCGGCGGCGCGGCGCGGCATCTCGCCCAGATGGCGGATGGTGGACATCACCGTCCAGACCACGAAGAACAGCAGCAGCAGCAAGGCCAGCGCCAGGTTCAGCGACAGCTCGACGCGGTACGGTGGATAGAACAGCACCACATTGCTGTGGTTGAACTGCGTGAACAGCGCCAGCCCGACGGCGCCGCCGAACAGGACCGCAACCCAGAACAGAAGGCGCATGGGCTTACTCCTTCTTCAGGGCGTTCAACGCGCCCAGGCTCTCGGACATGGTCGGCAGCTGCACCGTCACCGCGCCTGCCTGTGCCTGCCTGAGCAGGGTCAGCACGCCCTGCACGCGGCGCGACTTGGTGTCGAAATAGCGGCCGATCATCGCCTGCGCCGCGGCCAGGTCATTGCGGAACACCGGCTCGTTGCGCGACAGCAGCGCCAGCCGCGCATTGAGCAGGCGCAGCTTGACGTTCTCGCGCAGGAACCAGCCCTGGTCGCCGGACAGCAGCAGCGCCTCGGCATCATCGACCTTGCGGATGCGGACGACCTGGGCCATTTCATCGCGCAGGTAGGTCCACAGGCGGGAGAACCAGCCGTTGGTGGCAGCAGCCGCCGCCGGGGCGCTGGCGCCGCCCTTGCCGGCCGCGCCATCCTTGCGGGCATCGGCCTCGGTGCGTTCGAGCATGCGTTCGCTGGACAGCAGCGGCAGCGCGTCGACCTGGTTGATGGCTTCGTCCAGTTTGATCGCGGCGCCGGTCAGGTCGGTGTCGGGCACGGCCTTCATGCGCGCGATGTCGCGGGCGATGGCACGGCGCAGCAGGTTGTACTGCGGCTTGTCGGCGCGCGCCAGGCGCGCGTCGGCGCTCTGCAGCGCGGCCAGCGCGACCTGCACGTTGCCGGTCAGCTGCAACTGCTGGCCGGCGTTGGTCAGCAGTTGCTGGATCTCGGCGATTTCCCAGTCGTCGCGGTTGCGCATCAGGTCCTGGTAGACCTGCTCCAGCGCCACCTGCTTGTCGCGGGTCTCGCCGACCTGGTTCTCGAGCGCGCCGACCTTGGCCTGCAGTTCCTTGACGGTGTCCTGCGCATTGCGCGTCAGCACGCGCGACTCCTGCACCAGCGCATCGTTGCTTTGCTGGCGCCGGGCCAGTTCGCCGGTCAG
This sequence comes from Cupriavidus consociatus, assembly GCF_017814975.1. Taxonomy (GTDB): domain Bacteria; phylum Pseudomonadota; class Gammaproteobacteria; order Burkholderiales; family Burkholderiaceae; genus Cupriavidus; species Cupriavidus consociatus. Next base: position 191,670 of record NZ_JAGIQA010000010.1, on the reverse strand, counting down.
GTGGTCCACGCGCTGCTGCAGCCACCAGAAGCCGCCGGCGGTGGCGACCACCAGCACGGCCACCAGGGCCCACAGCGCCGCGGGCTTGCGCGCGGCGGCAAGGTGGCCGGCGGACGAAGCGGGAGCGCCGGGGCCCGGAGCGGGCGCGGAGGCCGCCGAGGGCGGCGGCGTAGCGGAGGAGGACGTGGTTTCTTGCGTCACGCGTTCGACCTTCGTTGACGTTGCAGGGACTGCGACAGCCGGCGCGAGCGCCGGTGCCCCGGCGCGCGCCGGGTCGGTGTCTGTTATCGCGCTGGCGCGGCCGGATGCACCAGATACACCGGACGCACCGCGAGCTTCAGGCACAGCGGGCACCGGGGCCGGCACCGGACCGGCGTGGGCATCCGCCCATTGCAGGCACGCCGCGAGCAGGCCGGCATCGCCCGGCGCGGCGCGCAGGATGTGGCTGAAGCCCAGTGCCAGCGCTTGTTCGGCGATTCTCGCATGCGGCGCGATGCACTGCACCTGCCGCAGGCCGGCATTTTCCTGCGGTGAAAGCTGTTGACGAGCGAGCGTGTCGAGGTTACGCACGGCTTCGGAGCTGGTCAGCAGCCATACATGGGGCGGCGCGCCCGCCTGCAGGCTGTCGCGCACGGCCTGCCATTGCATGGCCCCGGGCTCGGGCAGCGTGCGCCGGTAGGCCTCGACGGCCTCGACCTGGGCGCCGGCTTCACGCAGGCGGTCGCCGAGCCAGTCGCGGCCGCCGTTACCGCGGACGATCAGGACGGGCTTGCCGGCGAGCGCGGCGGGATCGAGCCGGGCCCAGAGTGCCTCGGAATCGAAGCGCGGGCCATCGGCGTCGTGGTTCGAGTCGTGGTTCGAGTCGTGATTGAGGCCATGATGGCCGTTGTCGCCGGCGTCATCGGCGCCCTGCCCGTTCGCGGCGGCGCCGGCCGGCGCGATCACCCGGCAGGTCGGCGGCGCGATGCCACGCTCGGCCAACGCCGCCACGCTGGCCGGACCCACCACAGCGGCCGGCACCTGCGCCGGCCATTGCGCCGTGGCGGCGCCCTGCACGCCGGCCAGCGCATCCAGCGCATAGGCAATGGCGTTGGGACTGACAAAGACCACCAGCGCAAATTGATCTAGCCGCGTCAGCGCCGCGCGCAGCGGCGCATCGTCGGCGGCCGGGCCGATCGCCAGCAGCGGAAAGCTGAGCACGTCGAGACCGGCGGCCTGCAGCGCCTCGGTCAGTTGCCGGGACTGCCCGGCGGGTCGTGTGACAACGACGGTCGGGCGGGGCATCGGTCAGCCTCAGGCGGGTGCTTGCGTGCCGGGCGAGCCGGCTGCCCGATCGTCGAGCGCGGCGAGAATCGCTTCGGCCCCTTGCGCAAGCAGGTCGCGCGCACAGGCCTGGCCCAGCGCCTCGGCGGCGGCCAGATCGGCGGCCGGGCCTGCGGCCGCGGCGCGCAGGCCGCGCGTGCCGTCGGGCATCCCGACAAAGGCATCAAGCTTGAGCTGGTCGCCTTCCCAGTATGCGTGGGCGGCCAGCGGCACCTGGCACGAACCGCCCAGCATGCGCGCCACGGCACGTTCCGCAGTCACGGCCAGCAGTGTCGGCTGGTGGTTGAGCGAAGCCAGCCATGCGGCCAGCTCGGGGCGGTTGGCAGGGATCTCGATGCCAAGCGCGCCCTGCCCGGCAGCAGGCAGCGACGATTCGACGGGGATCAGCGCGCGGATGCGGTCATGCAAGCCCAGGCGCTTGAGCCCCGCGGCGGCCAGGATGATGGCGCCATATTCGCCGCGGTCGAGCTTGCCCAGCCGCGTGTCGAGGTTGCCGCGCAGCGGCTTGACCACCAGGTGCGGATAGCGGGTGCGCAGCAGGGCCTCGCGGCGCAGGCTGGAGGTGCCGACCACGGTGCCGGGCGGCATCTCGTCGAGCGAGGCGAAGCTGTTCGAAACCAGCGCGTCGCGGGGGTCTTCGCGCTCCATGACGGCGGTCAGCGCGAAGCCGGCGGGCAGTTCCATCGGCACATCCTTGAGCGAATGCACCGCCAGGTCCGCGCGGCCTTCGTCCATCGCGAACTCCAGTTCCTTGACAAACAAACCCTTGCCGCCGACTTTCGACAGCGTACGGTCTAGAATCTGGTCTCCGCGCGTGGTCATGCCAAGAATGGACACGTCGCACGCGGGATAGTATTGTTGCAACGCAGCACGCACATGTTCAGCCTGCCACATGGCCAGACGGCTCTCGCGGGAGGCAATGACGAGCTTTTGCGGAAGGTTGCTAGACACGACGGCGGTAGAGGAAGACGGGGTGGCGGATGCTTGCATCCGTGAATGGTAGCACGCGACCCAATAGCCGCTCCGCACCATATATCAGATAAGCAGACGAGGAGATTGCATGACGCAGCACGCTGCGCGCCCCACTGGCCGCAAGACCGCCGCTTCGGGCGCTTCGGGCACATCCGCCGGCGCTTCCGCCGCGAAGAATCCGGCCGCCGGCCTGGGTGAAGCAAATGGCGCATCCGCCACCAAACCGACCCGCGCGGCCCGCCGCAGCAGCACCGAAGGCACCAGCGGCGCTTCCTCACGCACCGCGAAGCGCGTCACCAAACCCCAGCTTTCCATCGTGTCGAGCAACGGAACCACCGTCGCGGCCGCCGCCGGCCGCCGCACCCCTGACAAGGATCTGCCGCTGCGCGAGGACATCCGCTTCCTGGGCCGCCTGCTCGGCGAGTGCCTGCGCGAACAGGAAGGCGACGCCGCCTTCGAGGTGGTCGAGACCATCCGCCAGACCGCGGTGCGCTTCCGCCGCGAGAACGACCGCGCCGCCGGCGCCGAGCTGGACCGCCTGCTCAAGCGCCTGTCGCGCGACCAGACCAACCAGGTTGTGCGCGCATTCAGCTATTTCTCGCACCTGGCCAATATCGCCGAGGACCAGCACCATAACCGCCGCCGCCGCGTGCATGCGCTGGCCGGCTCGCCGCCGCAGGCCGGCAGCCTGCAGCACGCGCTGGAGAAGATCGACGCCGCCGGCGTCACCGGCAAGCAGCTGCGCAAGTTCCTGGACGAGGCGCTGATCGTGCCGGTGCTGACCGCGCACCCGACCGAAGTCCAGCGCAAGAGCATCCTGGACGCAGAGCGCGAGATCGCCCGCCTGCTGGCCGAGCGCGACCTGCCGACCACCGCGCGCGAGCGCGAGCACAACACCGCCCAGCTGCGCGCCAAGGTCACCACGCTGTGGCAGACCCGCATGCTGCGCGACGCGCGCCTGACGGTGGCTGACGAGATCGACAACGCGCTGTCGTACTACCGCACCTGCTTCCTGCGCGGCATCCCGCGACTGATGACGGAACTGGAAGAAGACATCGCCGCGGTATTCCCGGCCACGCGCAAGCGTAAAGGCAACCCGGGCACGCAGCCGGCGCCGCTGGCGCCATTCCTGCAGATGGGCTCGTGGATCGGTGGCGACCGCGACGGCAATCCCAACGTGACCGCCGAGACCCTCGAGCATGCCTCCAGCCAGCAGGCCCAGATGATCCTGGACTGGTACCTGGATGAAGTCCATGCGCTGGGCGCCGAGCTGTCGATGTCGACGCTGATGGTCGATGCCAGCGCCGAACTGCTGGCACTGGCCGAGCGCTCGCCCGACCATTCCGAGCATCGCGCCGACGAGCCGTATCGCCGTGCGCTGATCGGCATCTACGCGCGCCTGGCCGCCACCTGCAAGACGCTGACCGGCCATGCCGCGCCGCGCCGCCCGGTGGCGCCGGCCGAGCCCTATGACAACGCCGAGGCCTTCGCCGCCGACGTGCAGGTGGTGATCGACTCGCTGCGCGAAAACCACGGCCAGGCACTGGCAGGCGCGCGCATCGACGCGCTGGCGCGGGCCATCGGCGTGTTCGGCTTCCACCTGGCGTCGGTCGACATGCGCCAGGTGTCGGACGTGCACGAAGCCGTCATCGCCGAGCTGTTCGCCGCCGCGGGCATTGCCGCCGACTACGCCGCCCTGCCCGAGCAGCGCAAGCTGGAACTGCTGCTGGCCGAGCTGCGCCAGCCGCGCCTGCTGACGCTGCCGTGGCATGAGTACTCCGAGCAGACCCGCAAGGAACTGGCGATCTTTGCCGCCGCGCGCGAGCTGCGCAAGCGCTACGGCAAGCGCATCGCGCGCAACTACATCATCTCGCACACCGAGACGCTGTCGGACCTGGTCGAAGTGATGCTGCTGCAGAAGGAGTCCGGCATGCTGCAGGGCACGCTGGGCAGCAAGTCCGACCCGGCGCGCATGGAACTGATGGTGATCCCGCTGTTCGAGACCATCGAGGACTTGCGCAACGCCGCCGGCATCATGCAGTCGCTGCTGGACCTGCCGGGCTTCGATTCGGTGATCGCTCACCATGGCGTCGAGCAGGAAGTGATGCTCGGCTATTCGGACTCCAACAAGGACGGCGGCTTCCTGACCTCCAACTGGGAGCTGTACAAGGCCGAGCTGGCGCTGGTGCAGCTGTTCGAGGAACGCAAGGTCAAGCTGCGCCTGTTCCATGGCCGCGGCGGCACGGTCGGCCGCGGCGGCGGCCCGACCTACGACGCGATCCTGTCGCAGCCGCCGGGCACGGTCAACGGCCAGATCCGCCTGACCGAGCAGGGCGAGATCATCAACAGCAAGTTCGCCAACGCCGAGATCGGCCGGCGCAACCTGGAGACGGTGGTCGCCGCGACACTGGAAGCGTCGCTGCTGCCGCAGCAGAACGCGCCCAAGGACCTCGACATGTTCGAGGCGGTGATGCAGCAGCTGTCCGACCGCGCCTTCTCGGCCTACCGCGACCTGGTCTACGAGACCCCGGGCTTCAAGGACTACTTCTTCGCCACCACGCCGATCACCGAGATCGCCGACCTGAACCTGGGTTCGCGCCCGGCGTCGCGCAAGCTGATGGACAAGAAGCACCGCCGCATCGAAGACCTGCGGGCGATCCCGTGGGGCTTCTCGTGGGGCCAGTGCCGGCTGCTGCTGCCGGGCTGGTACGGCTTCGGCAGCGCGGTGAAGGCGCTGCTGGACCGCGCGCCGGACGACAAGGCCCGCAAGTCCGCCGTCACCACGCTGCGCCGCATGGTCAAGACCTGGCCGTTCTTCTCCACGCTGCTGTCCAACATGGACATGGTGCTAGCCAAGACCGACCTGGCGGTGGCTTCGCGCTACGCGCAGCTGTGCGACGACGCGGCGCTGCGCCGCAACGTGTTCAACCGCATCAGCAAGGAATGGCACCTGACCAGCGAGATGCTGGCGCTGATCACCGGGCACCAGGACCGGCTGGCGGACAACCCGCTGCTGGCGCGGTCGATCAAGAACCGCTTTGCCTACCTGGATCCGCTGAACCACCTGCAGGTGGAATTGCTGAAGCGCTACCGGGCGGGCAAGGACGGCGACGATATCCGCGTACGGCGGGGGATCCACCTGACGATCAATGGGGTGGCGGCGGGGTTGCGCAATACGGGGTGACGGCCGCGGTCAGGCTGCCGGTTTGCACCCCTCTCCCGCGCAGTGGGAGAGGGGCCGGGGGTGAGGGCTGGCGCCTGCAACGGGCGGGCGGCCTCCCCGGTGCCAGACCCCGATCTGCCGGCAAATCGACCCCCTGCAGGCCTGCCAACGCCTGCCCTCACCCCCTGCCCCTCTCCCGCTAGCGGGAGAGGGGAGCAAACAATCGGCAAGTTTCAGCCAATTCAGCCGATCTAAACGCCTCAGCCCACAAACGCCCCCGGCACCGGGTCCTCGCCCAGGGCATGCAGCAGGACGGCCCAGTGCATTGCCTCGTCCCCGAGGATGCTGCCGGCGGCCCGGGTCAGCTCGCGATTGTGGAAGTTGGGCAGCACCCCAAGGTAGGCGGCGGTCGCGCCCTTCTCCAGCCCGGCGGCGAAGCGCAGCACATCGGCCTGGTTCTTCAGGCTCTCGGTCGGGAACTTGTATTCCGACGCTTTCTTCGCCACCACCGGCGTTCCACCCAGCTTCGACACCGTCCCGGCCAGCACCTGCGCATGGGCCTTGTGGTGGTCCTGGAACTTCACCGCGGTGGCCAGCACCGGCTTCTGCAGCAGCCCGCTTTCGGCGCCGACCTGGTAGGCGGCGATGGCCTGGTATTCCAGCCCCAGCGCGGTGTTCAGGATATTGATGTCGTCCCGGGTGCTGCCCGACTGCGTCTGCGCCCACGCCGGCATCGACTCCCCGAGCGTGATGACGGCCAGCGAGCCGAGCGCGAACAGGCCGGGCGCCTTGAGCAAGCCCCGCCGGCGGGCATCCGGCAGCGTGACGATGGTTCCCGCCTCGTGCGCGGGTGTCTGTGACATGCGGTCCATGGTGTTCTCCTGTGAGGGATGACAACGTGGCGCCCCGTTGGCCGGGGTGCCGGGCTTGCGCCTGTCACTTCTACGCACGCGCCGCGCGTTTGGATGCGGCGCTACCTATAATCCGGCAAAGCTCCCTTGCGAGGACCCGTCCCGGTGCCGTCCGCTTCCCAGCCGTCCTATGCCGCGCCTGCCAGTCCCGATCGGCTGGAGGCACTGCTGCAGGCCGTGGCCGTGGGCGACCGCCAGGCCCTGCGCGGCCTCTATGACCTCACCGCAACGAAACTGTTTGGCCTCGCCCTGCGTATCACCGGCAGGCGCGATTGGGCGGAGGACGTCGTGCAGGAAAGCTTTGTCAGCATCTGGCACCACGCCGGCGACTACCGGCCGCACCTGGCCGCGCCGATGACCTGGATGACCGCGATCGTGCGCAACCGGGCGCTCGACTGCCTGCGCCGCGCCGCCGCCGCGCGCGTGGCGCAGACCGTCGAGCTGGAAGAAGACCTGGGCGAGTGGCTGGCCGACGCCGCCGCCGGGCCCGCCGAACTGGCCGATGCCAGCCAGCAGGCGCGCGCGCTGAACCGCTGCCTGCAACGGCTGGAGCAGCCGCAGCGGCAGGCCATCGTGCTGGCGTACCTGCACGACCTGAGCCATGCCGAACTGGCGGCGCGGCTACGCGTGCCGCTGGGCACGGTCAAGTCCTGGGTGCGCCGCGGCCTGGAACGGCTGCGCCACTGCATGGAGGCGGCGACATGAAGCTGGCCGCCCACCCCGAGCTGCTCGACCGCCTTGCCGCCCAGTACGCGCTGGGCGTGCTGCGCGGTGGCGCGCGCCGGCGCATGGAACACCTCGCGCGCGAAGAGCCGGCGGTGCACGCCGCCATCCTGTGCTGGCAGGACCGGCTGGCCGGCGTTTCAGAGCTGCAGGCGACGGCGGAACCGGTCGACAAGGTCTGGTGCGGCATCGAAGCCCGGCTCGGCTGGAAGCCGCCCGTCGAGGCCAACAAGCCTGCCAGGCCCGCCGAACAACCGGCAGCCGGCTGGTGGCAGCGTCTGTGGTCGACGCCGGTATTCTGGCGCGGCGCGGCGGCGGCAATGGCCGTGGTGACGGTGCTGTCGATCGGAATCGGCATGCAGATAGGACAGCAACGCGAAGCCGCACCGGCTGCGGTCATCGCCGTGCTCAACGACGACCGCGCGCAGCCCGCCATGCTGGTGTCCTGGGACGCGAGCGCACGCAGCCTGATCGTGCGGCGCCTTGATCACCTGAAGCTGAATGAGCGACAGGTGCTGCAGCTGTGGGCCCTGCTGGCCGACGGCAAGCCGCGCTCGCTCGGCGTGATCGGACGGGCGCCGCAGGCCCGCCTGGCGATGGCCGAGCCTCCCGCCGCGGTGCCGGCCCTGGCGGTCAGCATCGAGCCGACCGGCGGCTCGCCCAATGCCGACGGACCGAGCGGCCCGGTGGTCTTCAAGGGGCCTGTGCTCCACAACCCGCTGTAACGGGCGCCCGGCCGGCTCCGCCATGCCCCCGACGGACGATATAATCGCCCTTTTCCCAAATCTCCAATTCGCCAGCACCCGCCGCCGCTCATTTGCGCCGGCCGCCCGCGGCGAGCCACTGCAGCCGACGTCCATGTCCACCTCCCAACTTGCCAAGAAAGGCGAAGCCTGGTCCGCCCGCTTCTCCGAACCGATGTCCGACCTGGTGAAGCGCTACACCGCCTCGGTGTTCTTCGACAAGCGCCTGGCCCTGTTCGACATCCAGGGTTCGCTGGCCCACGCGGCCATGCTGGCCAGGCAGGGCATCATTGCCGAGGCCGACCGCGCCGAGATCGAGCGCGGCATGGCCCAGATCAAGGGCGAGATCGAGGCCGGCAATTTCGAATGGAAGCTGGACCTGGAAGACGTCCACCTGAATATCGAGGCGCGCCTGACCGCGCTGGTCGGTGATGCCGGCAAGCGCCTGCACACCGGCCGCTCGCGCAATGACCAGGTCGCGACCGACATCCGCCTGTGGCTGCGCAGCGAGATCGACAGCATCATCGCCCTGCTTGGCGCGCTGCGCACCGCGCTGCTCGACCTGGCCGACCAGAACGCCGACACCATCCTGCCGGGCTTCACCCACCTGCAGGTCGCGCAGCCGGTCACCTTCGGCCACCACCTGCTGGCCTACGTGGAAATGTTCACCCGCGATGCCGAGCGCATGGCCGACTGCCGCAAGCGCGTCAATCGCCTGCCGCTGGGCGCCGCCGCGCTGGCCGGCACCAGCTATCCGATCGACCGCGAGTTCGTGGCGCAGCAACTGGGCTTCGATGGCGTCTGCCGCAATTCGCTGGACGCCGTGTCGGACCGCGACTTCGCCATCGAATTCTGCGCCGCCGCCGCGCTCGTCATGACGCACGTGTCGCGCTTCTCGGAAGAGCTGGTGCTGTGGATGAGCCCGCGCGTGGGCTTTATCGACATCGCCGACCGCTTCTGCACCGGCAGCTCGATCATGCCGCAGAAGAAGAACCCCGACGTGCCCGAACTGGCGCGCGGCAAGACGGGCCGCGTCAATGGCCACCTGATTGGCCTGCTGACGCTGATGAAGGGCCAGCCGCTGGCGTACAACAAGGACAACCAGGAAGACAAGGAGCCGCTGTTCGACACGGTCGACACCGTCGTGGACACGCTGCGCATCTTCGCCGACATGGTGCCGGGCATCACCGTCAAGCCCGAAGCGATGCGCGCGGCCGCGCTGCAGGGCTACGCCACCGCCACCGACCTGGCCGACTACCTGGTCAAGAAGGGCCTGCCCTTCCGCGATGCCCACGAAGCCGTGGCCCACGCTGTCCGTGCCTGCGACAGCCGCCAGTGTGACCTGGCCGACCTGACCGTGGCAGAGCTGCGCGACGTGTCCGGCCTGGGCGACAAGGCCGCGCTGATCGGCGACGATGTGCATGCCGTGCTGACGCTGGAAGGCTCGGTCGCCGCGCGCGACCATATCGGCGGCACCGCGCCGGACCAGGTGCGAGCTGCCATTGCGGCGGCCCGCGCTGCGCTGTAAGAAGCCGGACAACGCGCTGTAAGTTTCGTGTAAGTTTTACGCAAGAAAAAGCCACCGTGGCGCGAGCCTGGTGGCTTTTTTCATTGGCGCTATCCGCTTTGGCGCAATCTCGCCATCGTCCGTAGGTAGTAGCCCCTAGCGCCGCCACTTTTTGTTACAGATAAACTAGGCGCCGCAAAAACCGGGGAGACAACCCATGTATTACTTGCTTGGTCTGTCACGACAGATCGACAGGTTGAATCAGCACACGGGCAGGCTTGCAAACATCATGATCCTGCTGTCGTGCCTGATCAGCGCAGGCAACGCCCTACTGCGCTACGGCTTCAACTTGAGCGATAACTGGCCACTCGAACTGCAGTGGTACATGTTTGCCATTGCCGTGATGTTCGGCGCCTCCTACACCTTCCAGCGCAATGAACACGTGCGCGTAGACCTGATCTACGGCAACGTGTCGGAACGCGCGCAGCACTGGATCGACATCTTCGGCATCGTGGTGTTCCTGCTGCCGTCGTGCATCCTGTTCACGTGGCTGTCGTGGGAATCGCTGTTCCTGCCCTCGTGGCGCATCCTCGAGCAATCGGGCAACTCCGGCGGCCTGCCGCGTTACCCGATCAAGCTGGTGGTGCCCATCGGCTTCGCCCTGCTGACGCTGCAGGGTGTGTCCGAACTGATCAAGCGCTTCGCCGCCCTCAAGGGCCTGGTGCGCATCGAATCCAAGTACGAGAGGCCGGTTCAATGATTCCGTTGGAATATATGCCGCCGATGATGTTCGGCGGCCTGGTGCTATTCATGCTGATCGGGTTCCCGGTCGCATTTTCCCTGTCGGCGGTGGGCCTGGCCTTCGGCTTCCTGGCGATCGAATGGGGCTACTTCCCGCTCAGTTTCCTGCAGGCCGTGCCTAGCCGCGTGTTCGGCAGCGTGCTGGGCAATGAGCTGCTGCTGGCGATCCCGTTCTTCACCTTCATGGGCGCCATCCTCGAGAAGTGCGGGCTGGCCGAGGACATGCTGGACTCGATGGGCCAGCTGTTCGGCCCGGTGCGCGGCGGCCTGGGCTACTCGGTGATCATCGTCGGCTTTATCCTGGGCGCGATCACCGGCACGGTGGCCGCGCAGGTGATCGCCATGGCGATGATCTCGCTGCCGGTGATGATGCGCTACCGCTACAACATGAAGTACGCCACCGGCGTGCTGGCCGCCTCGGGCACCATCACGCAGCTGGTGCCGCCGTCGCTGGTGCTGGTGGTGCTGGCCGACCAGCTCAAGACGCCGATGGGCAGCGCCGACGTGGGCAGCATGTACCTGGGTGCGTGGGGTCCCTCTGTGTTGCAGATCGGATTCTTCGCGCTGTACACCTTTGTGCTGACCCGCCTCAAACCTGACTGGCTGCCGCCGGTGCCGGCCGAGGCGCGCACGCTGCGCGGCTTGGCGCTGTGGCGCAAATGCCTGCGCGGCATCATCCCGTGCGCGGTGCTGATCTTCCTCGTGCTGGGCACGATCATGCTGGGCATCGCCACGCCGACGGAATCGGGCGCCATGGGCGCGGTCGGCGCGCTGGTGCTGGCGGTGATCCGCGACAAGGCCTTCACCAGGATCGACCGCCAGGTCTACCGTGTCGGCATCGTCGCTACGCTGGTGGCGGCCGCAGTGGGCGTCTTCGCCTTCGGCTCGCACGCGTTCCGCATTCCGCTGGCCGTGGTGTACCTGGTCATCCTCTGGCTGCTGATCCGCGCCGGCCAGATGACCGAGCTGCGCCTGCTGATCGTCGATGCCTACCAGTCCACCGCGCGCATCACCGCGATGGTGGTGTTCATCCTGATCGGCTCCACCTGCTTCTCGGTGGTGTTCCAGGGCGTGGACGGCGGCGCCTGGGTCGAGCACCTGTTCACCTCGCTGCCGGGCGGCTGGATCGGCTTCCTGATCGTGGTGAACCTGTTCATCTTCTTCCTGGCCTTCTTCCTGGACTTCTTCGAGATCGCCTTCATCGTGGTGCCGATGCTGGCGCCCGTGGCGGTCAAGGTGCTGGCGCCGGTGGTGGCCGATTCGATGGGCGGCAACCCGGAAGCCGCGGCGACGGCCGCGCTGGTGTGGTTCGGCGTGATGCTGTGCGTGAACATGCAGACCTCGTTCATGCACCCGCCGTTCGGCTTCGCGCTGTTCTACCTGCGCGGCATCGCGCCGAAGGAAGTGAAGAGCTCCGATATCTACTGGGGTGCGCTGCCCTGGGTCGGCCTGCAGATGGTGATGGTGGTCGCGGTGATGTTCTGGCCGGGCATGGTGACGGGGCTGCTGGACAAGGGGACGCTCAAGCACAGCGGCTCGGCGGAGGTCAGCATCCCGCTTGGCGGGGAGGCGGAAAAGCCCACAGTCCCGGGCCCCGGCGCCGCCTCCGCGCCCGGTACGCTCGAACTGCCTGGCGCTGCCGAGCAGGGCGAGCCGGCCGCGCCGCAGTTCGAGTTCGAGAAGAAGAACTGAGCGTCGCGGTTACCTGCCGCAGCGCCCACGAGCCCCGCAGTGATGCGGGGCTTTTTCATTGCGCCGCCGCTGCGCTTCACAGGTGGCGCAAGCGATGCGCTAGCCAGCGGCGTGGTGCGGGAAATGCGAATCGCCTCATCGACCGGCATTCGGGCGCAGCGCACACTGGGCGCCTGTTCCCGCCAACTCACGGAGCCGCGCCATGCATCCCGTCACGCCACTGCCCTTCCCTCCTGCCGCAAGACCTCGCCACAAGTTGCACGCATCCGGACATATACCTGAGCGGCACGACGCTATCAATGCTAGCATCCGGCCATCCGATAATGAGGAGCGCAAGATGGCAACCCTGCTCGTTCGTGGCATCGATGAATCCCTGGTCCAGCGCCTGCGCGAGCAGGCCGCTGCAAATGGCCGCAGCGCCGAAGCCGAGCACAGGGCCATCCTGGCGCTGGCACTGGGTGGCACGCGACGACGCAGCTTTGCCGAAGCGCTGGCCAGCATGCCGGACGTCGGCGAGGATGCCGATTTTCAACGCGGTCAGGATTCTGGCGAGGCGCCGCGTGTATTTGATTGATACCAATGTCATCAGCGAGGCACGCAAGCGCGAACGCGCCAATCCCGGCGTGCGCGCGTTCTTCCGGCAGGCGGCGCGCGATGGTTCGACGCTCTACCTGTCCGCGCTGGCCGTGGGGGAGTTGCGGCGCGGCATTGCGCTGATCCGCCATCGCGGCGACACGGCGCAGGCCGAGGCACTAGAGCAATGGCTGACGGCCGTGCTGCAGGATTTCAGCCGGCATGTGTTGCCAGTCGACGCGGACGTCGCCCAGATATGGGGACGGCTGCGCGTGCCGCGTCCGGAGCATGCGCTGGACAAGTTCATTGCCGCGACGGCGCTGATCCACGACCTGACGATAGTCACCCGGAATGTGGAGGATTTCAGCGGGACGGGGGTGGAGTTGCTGAATCCGTTCAGCTAGCAAGAAAAAGCCCCGCATGGGCGGGGCTCCTTCCGGTGCCGGATTCGCTGGCAGGTTCAGGCTAACTGCTTCACGCAGTCGACGAAATAAGCTGTCTTGCCGTCCACCTCGTCCTCCACCAGCCCGTGGATATCGGTCTCGAAGCCCGGGAACAGCTTGTTGAACTCTCGTGCAAACTTCAGGTACTGCACGATGGTGCGGTTAAAGCGCTCGCCCGGGATCAGCAGCGGGATGCCCGGCGGGTACGGCGTCAGCAAGATGGCAGTGACGCGGCCTTCGAGGTCGTCGACCGGCACGCGCTCGATCTCGCGGTGCGCCATCATGGCCCACGCATCCGACGGCTTCATCGCCGGCTCCATGTCCGACAGGTACATCTCGGTGGTCACCCGCGCCACGTCGTTGGCCTTGTACACGCTGTGGATGGCATCGCACAGGTCACGCAGGCCCATGCGCTCGTACTGCGGATACTTGCCGACGAACTCTGGCAGCACGCGCCACAGCGGCTGGTTCTGGTCGTAGTCGTCCTTGAACTGCTGCAGCTCGGTCACCAGCGAGTTCCAGCGGCCCTTGGTGATGCCGATGGTGAACATGATGAAGAAGGAGTACAGGCCCGTCTTCTCGATGATGATGCCGTGCTCGGCCAGGTACTTGGTGACAATCGCCGCCGGAATGCCGCGCTCGCTGAACTCGCCATCCACGTCCAGGCCCGGGGTGATGATGGTGGCCTTGATCGGGTCGAGCAGGTTGAAGCCGTCGGCCAGGTCGCCAAAGCCGTGCCAGCGCTCGTTGGCCTTCAGCATCCACTCTTCGCGATCGCCGATGCCATCTTCGATCAGCGCCTCCGGACCCCAGACCTTGAACCACCAGTCGCCGTTTTGGCCGGCGTCGTACTCGCCCTCCACCTTGCGCATGGCGCGCCGGAAGTCCATGGCCTCCTGGATGCTCTCTTCCACCAGCGCGGTGCCGCCCGGGGCTTCCATCATCGCCGCGGCCACATCGCACGAGGCGATGATCGAGTACTGCGGGCTGGTCGAGGTGTGCATCAGGTACGCCTCGTTGAACCGGTAGCGGTCCAGCTTGCGCGTCTCGGAATCCTGCACCAGGATCTGCGAGGCCTGCGACAGGCCGGCCAGCAGCTTGTGCGTGGACTGCGTGGCGAACACCAGCGCGTCCTTGCTGCGCGGGCGGTCCTTACCGATCGCGTGCATGTTGCGATAGAAGTCGTGGAACGCTGCGTGCGGCAGCCACGCTTCATCGAAATGCAGCGTATCGATCTCGGCCGCCAGCATTTCCTTGATCTGCTCGGCGTTGTACAGCACGCCGTCATAGGTGCCTTGCGTGATCGTCAGGATGCGCGGCTTCTGGTTCTTGGCCTTGCTGGCGAACGGGTGGTTGGCGATCTTGCGGCGGATGGTCTCGGGATCGAACTCGCTCTTGGGGATCGGGCCGATGATGCCGTAGTGGTTGCGCGTCGGCATCAGGAACACGGGAATCGCGCCCGTCATCATGATCGCGTGCAGGATCGACTTGTGGCAGTTGCGGTCCACCACCACGATATCGCCCGGGGCCACGTTGGCGTGCCACACCATCTTGTTCGACGTCGAGGTGCCGTTGGTGACGAAGAACATGTGGTCCGAGTTGAAAATGCGCGCGGCATTGCGCTCCGACGCGGCCACCGGACCGGTGTGGTCGAGCAGCTGGCCGAGTTCGTCCACCGCATTGCAGACGTCGGCGCGCAGCATGTTCTCGCCGAAGAACTGGTGGAACACCTGGCCAACCGGGCTTTTCAGGAACGCCACGCCGCCCGAGTGGCCCGGGCAGTGCCACGAATACGAGCTGTCCTGCGCGTAGTCGATCAGCGCCTTGAAGAAGGGCGGCGCCAGCGTGTCCAGGTAGACCTTGGCCTCGCGGATGATATGGCGCGCGACGAACTCTGGCGTGTCCTCGAACATATGGATGAAGCCGTGCAGCTCGCGCAGGATATCGTTGGGGATATGGCGCGAGGTGCGGGTTTCGCCGTAGAGGAAGATCGGCAGGTCAGAGTTGCGGCGGCGCACTTCGGTAACGAAGGCGCGCAGCTTTTCGATCGCGGCGGCTTCGGGCTGGTCGTCGTCGCGCACGAACTCATCGTCGTCGATCGACACGATAAAGGTCGAGGCGCGGCTGGCCTGCTGCGCGAATGACGTCAGGTCGCCGTAGCTGGTCAGCCCCATGACCTCCATGCCCTCTTTCTCGATCGCCTCGGCCAGCGCGCGGATGCCCGAGCCTGAGATGTTCTCGGAGCGGAAGTCTTCGTCAATGATGATGACGGGGAAGCGGAATTTCATCGGGCATCCTTGATGGAAAGCAGGACATAAAGGACTTGAGCCACATGGCCGGCAGGGGTTCCCCTGCGACGGCGACATGTGGCTCTCACGTCAGGTCTGGGCGCCCCGCGCGGTCATCGCGCAGCGGCCCTTCCGGCAAACGCCGGCATTGTAATGCGATCAGGTCTTCGGCAGTGTGACACCGTGCTGACCCTGGTACTTGCCGCCCCGGTCGGCGTACGAGGTCTCGCAGATTTCGTCGCTTTCGAAGAACAGCACCTGGGCGCAGCCTTCGCCGGCGTAGATCTTGGCGGGCAGCGGCGTGGTGTTGGAAAACTCCAGCGTCACATAACCTTCCCATTCCGGCTCGAACGGGGTCACGTTGACGATGATGCCGCAACGCGCGTAGGTGCTCTTGCCCAGGCAGATGGTCAGCACGCTGCGCGGGATGCGGAAATATTCCATCGTCCGCGCCAGCGCAAAGGAATTCGGCGGAATGATGCAGACATCACCCTTGAAGTCCACGAAGGACTTCTCGTCAAAATTCTTCGGGTCGACGATGGTGCTGTTGATGTTGGTGAAGATCTTGAATTCGTCGGCACAGCGGATGTCGTAGCCGTAGCTCGAAGTGCCGTACGACACGATCTTGCGCCCGTCGGCCTCCCGGACCTGGCCTGGCTCGAACGGCTCGATCATGCCGTGCTGCTCCGCCATGCGGCGGATCCATTTGTCGGATTTGATGCTCATAGAGGTTGGGAGGTAGACACACTGGCTCGGAGTGCGCCGCATTGTACAACCATTCCGCCCGCGTTCCGTTGAGACAACACCGCATCCGTTCCCAGGCAATGAAGTGCCCCTTGAGCCACAATCAGGCAACCGCGTCTTCCGGAATCCGATGGCGGAACCGTTCGCGTCCCGTATAGAGCAGGAAATGCTTGCCGGTGCAGCGCGCAAACAGGGTCAGGTTGACCCGCCTGGCCATCTGGTACCCCATCTGCGTCACGCCCGAGCGCGACAGCAGGAACGGGATGCCCATCTGCGCCCCCTTGATGACCATTTCCGATGTCAGGCGGCCGGTGGTGTAGAAAATCTTGTCGGCACCGGTCATGCCTTCCAGCCACATGCGGCCGGCAATTGCGTCGACCGCGTTGTGGCGACCGACGTCCTCGACGAACATCAGCAACTCGGTCCCCTTGAACAGCGCGCAGCCATGGACCGAGCCGGCCTGCTTGTAGACCGACTGCTGCAGCCGGATGGTGTCGATAATGCCGTACAGGGTGTCCTGGTCGAGCATGGCGTCCACCGGCAGGCGGATATTGTCGACCTCGTCCAGCAGCGAGCCGAATACCGTGCCCTGCCCGCAGCCGGTGGTCACCACGCGGCGCGCGGTGCGCTCCTCGATGCGATCGACGCCGGTGCGGGTGGTGACGGCGGCGGATTCCGTTTCCCAGTCGACCTGTACCGCGGCGATATCCTCGACCGATTCGACCAGGCGCTGGTTGCGCAGGTAGCCCAGCACGAGGTGCTCGGGCGCGCCGCCCAGCGTCATCAGCGTGACAAGTTCGCGCTTGTCGAGGTAGACGGTCAGCGGGCGCTCGCCCGGCAGGTAGGCCGCGCGCACGCGGCCCTGCTCGTCGACGACTTCGACCTCTTCGATCAGCGGAACGGCTGCCTGGGTAAGCTCGGGGCGCAGGATCATGACAGGAAGGCTCAGGGCTGCTGGAAGGTGCCCCGTGCCGTCCAGGCGACCATCGGGGCTGCGGTTACGGTGCCTTTGCGGGAGATTGTACCGCGCCGGGCGCAACTGGTTTGGCGTCGGCACCAGTGCTCGCGACCGCGGGCACCGGCGCTGCCGGGGCCGCCGCCACGGGCGCAACGAATGGTCCGGGATCGGCACACGGCGCGGTCTGCACCGCCGCGCGCGCGTCCTTGCCCTGTGCCTGGCGTTCCGCGTAGTAGCGTGTCGCGATCTTGTCCTGCGCACGGCATAGCTGGAAGGCGGCGACCTTGTCCGACCAGGCGGCGCGGGCCTTCGTCTCGGCAGCCTTGGCCTGCTGGGCTTCGCTGGGTGGCGGCAGCTTGGCCAGCGCGCCGGCGCTCAGGGTGGCGCCAGCGGCCAGGGCGATCAGCGTCAGGGTGCGTGTCATGATCCATCTTCCCGAAGTGTTGGGTGTCCTGCCTGATCAAGCTTCGCCGGGAGTATGCCGCGCGGCCCGGCCCGCCGCCTCCGGACTGGCCGGACCGGGGGAGCGCTGCGCCGGAATCTTGCCGGACTGGATGTCGTCGTACCAGAGCTCGTGATGCTCCTTTGCCCACGCTTCGTCGACCCAGCCGTCGCGCATGGCGCGGTATGCGCCTTCCATGCCAACCGTGCCCATGTAGATATGGCCGCACGCCATGGCGATCATCAGCGCGGCGGAAATGCCGTGGATCACGTTGGCGATCTGCATGGTCGCGCGGTAGTAATCCATGCCCGGCACGATCATGTCGAGCACCCAGCCCGAGGCCGACAGCACGATGCCGAAGATAAACACGCCGACCCAGAACCACATCTTCTCGCCGGCGTTGAAGCGCCCGCTCGGCACGTGCTTGCCCGAAGTGAGCCCGCCAAGGCGGGTGATCCAGCGCACGTCATCGCGGCTGGGCAGGTTATCGCGCACGAACACCACGAAGGCAGCGATCACCGACACCGTGAACACCGGCCCGACTACGTTGTGGAGGTTCTTCAGGATGTAGCTGAGCCAGCCGAACAGCATGTGCCCCATCAGCGGCAGCAGGAAATGCTTGCCCAGCAGCATGATGATGCCCGACACCGCCAGCACCACGAACGAGATCGCCATGGTCCAGTGGACGATGCGCTCCAGCGGGGTAAAGCGCTCGATCATGCGTCCGGTGCGCGGCTCGCGCAGCGGGATGGTGCCGCGCCACAGGTAGAAGCCAAGGATAGCCAGCGGGACCACCAGCAGCAGCCAGCCGCCCCAGACGGTGATTACGCCGTTGCGGAACAGGCGCCATTGCTGGCCGGTGCGCTGGATCAGCACGCCGGCTTCCCTGTCGGGGAGGCTGCTGTAGTGGCGCTGGTCGGAGTTGACCTCGCGCCAGACCGGCGCGTTGTTGCCGGGCTGCGTGACAGTGCGTTGCTGCTGCGACTGGGCCTCGGCGGCGATGTCGCGGCGCGGCACATTGAAAATGTTTTCCGAAGCAATGCCGGCCAGCGGTTGCGCCGGATGCGTGGCCGGATTGTTGGCGCCGGCGTTGTCCGACGCCGTGGCCGGGCCGGTCGACGGCCCCGGAGCGGGAGCCTGGGCCGCGGCGCTTCCAGCCACGGCCATCAGTGCCAGCGCGCCGGCCGCCAGCCAGCGGCGCCACCACCCGGCGCCCTGCCCGCTGCGGCATGCATTGTGCGACGGCGTCATACGCCCTCCTTCAGGTCATCGGGAGCCTGCGCGCGGATGGCGGCACCTCCCCACTGCGGCGCTTTCATTGCACGCGGTTGTACTCGTTCTGGTACTGGTTGCGCTGGCGGATCTGGTTATGCCAGCTGGTCTTGTCGCCCGCAGTCCAGCCCTTGGCGACGAAGGGGTCGTCGGGCGCGCCCTGGTAGGCCTGGGCGTCGGCCTTGCGGTGCGACTGGTTGATGGTCTGCGGCTTTTCGCCGCACGCGGCCAGCAGCGCGCCGCACAGTGTCAGCAGGGTGATGGCACAGGCGCGGCTCATGATGTCTGCCCTCCCTGAGCGCCGGTTGCGGCGGGGGTAGTCGGTGCAGCCGGCGCGGCAGGTGCGGCCGGCGTGGAGCGGGCCCCGGGCGCGTCTGGCCCGGCGGGACCAGCCGGCGCTGCCGGCGCCCCTGGCGCGGGCTTGGGCACGCCATAGGCAGTGCCCCAGCCGAACACGTCGCCGCCGGTCCCGCGCTTGATCACACGGTTGCGCAGGATGTCGGCAATCACGTCGCCATCGCCGCCCAGCAGCGCCTTGGTCGAGCACATCTCCGCGCACAAGGGCAGCTTGCCTTCGGCCAGCCGGTTGCGCCCGTACTTCTCGAACTCGGCCTCGCTGCCGTTCTTCTCCGGGCCCCCGGCGCAGAACGTGCACTTGTCCATCTTGCCGCGCACGCCGAAGGTGCCGGCCGACGGGAACTGCGGCGCGCCGAACGGGCAGGCATACGAGCAGTAGCCGCAGCCGATGCACACGTCCTTGTCGTGCAGCACCACGCCGTCGTCGGTGCGGTAGAAGCAGTCGACCGGGCACACCGCCATGCACGGTGCGTCGGAGCAGTGCATGCAGGCCACCGAGATCGATTTCTCGGCGCCGACCACGCCATCGTTGACGGTGACCACGCGGCGCCGGTTCACACCCCACGGCACCTCGTGCTCGTTCTTGCAGGCTGTGACGCAGCTGTTGCACTCGATGCAGCGCTCGGCGTCACAGATGAATTTCATGCGTGCCATGATGTTCCTCTGCTCTGTCCTGTGGCTTATGCAAACCGCTCGATCTGGCAAACGGTGGTCTTGGTCTCCTGCATCATCGTCACCGAGTCGTAGCCATACGTGGTGGCCGTGTTGACGGCTTCGCCCCGCACCACCGGCATCGCGCCTTCGGGGTAGTAGTCCCTCAGGTCCTTGCCCTGCCACCAGCCCGAGAAGTGGAACGGGATAAACGCGGTATCCGGCCCGACCCGCTCGGTCACCAGCGCGCGCACTTTCAGCGCGGCGCCGGTCGGCGTCCTGACCCAGCAGAAGTCGCCGTTGCGGATGCCGCGATCGGAGGCCGCACGCGGGTTGATCTCGACGAAGTTCTCCTGCTGCAGCTCGGCCAGCCACGGGTTGGAGCGGGTTTCCTCGCCGCCGCCCTCGTACTCGACCAGCCGCCCGGAGGTCAGGATGATCGGGAATTTCTCGTAGACCTTGTTCTCGATATTGCGCTGCTGCACCGACTTGTATAGCGTCGGCAGCCGCCAGAACGCCATCTTGTCGTCGTGGGTCGGGTACTTGGCGACCATGTCGGCCCGCGTCGAGTACAGCGGCTCGCGGTGCTGCGGGATCGGGTCCGGGAAGTTCCACACCACCGCCCGCGCCTTGGCGTTGCCGAACGGATGGCAGCCATGGTTCTTCAGCACCACGCGCTGGATGCCGCCGGAGAGATCGGTCTTCCAGTTCTTGCCTTCGGCCTTGGCCTTCTCGGCCTCGGTCAGGTCGTCCCACCAACCCAGCTTCTTCAGCAGCACGTGGTCGAATTCCGGATAGCCGGTGGTGATCTCCGCGCCCGCTGAATACGAGCCGTCCTCGGCCAGCAGGTTGACGCCATCGCGCTCCACGCCAAAGTTGGCGCGGAAGTTGCCGCCCCCGTCCATCACGTGCTTGCTGGTGTCATACAGGTTGGCCGAGCCCGGGTGCTTCAGCTCCGGCGTGCCGTAGCACGGCCACGGCAGGCCGAAGTAGTCGCCGGTCAGGTCGTAGCCCGTGACGGGGTCCTTGCCTTGCTTGCAGCGCAGCGTCTTGACGTCGAACATCTGCATATTGCGCATATGCGACTTCAGCCGTTCGGGCGACTGGCCGGTGTAGCCGATGGTCCAGTTGCTGGCGTTGATTTCGCGCAGGATCGATTCCGGCTCCGGTTCCATCCAGGTGCGGCCGGCGCGCTTGACCTCGATCATCTTGTAGTTCTTCGACAGCTCCTTGCCGAAGCCGAGCTTTTCGGCGAACGCCTGCATCAGCGTGTGGTCGGGCATCGACTCGAACAGCGGCTCGATGACCTTCTCGCGCCATTGCAGCGAGCGGTTCGAGGCCGTGCACGAGCCCGACGTCTCGAACTGCGTGCATGCCGGCAGCAGGTACACGGCGCGGTTCGGGTTGACCTTGTCGCCCTCGGCCGGCGGCATGTTGGCCATGGCCGCGGTCGCCGACGGGTAAGGATCGACCACCACCAGCAGGTCGAGCTTGTCCAGCGCCTTCTTCATTTCCAGCCCGCGCGTCTGCGAGTTGGGCGCATGGCCCCAGAAGAACACGCCGCGCACATTGTTGTCCTGGTCGATCAACTCGTTCTTCTCGGTGACGATATCGATCCAGCGCGACACCGTGGTGCCGGACTTCTCCATCATCGTCTGCGAGACGAACTGCTTCTTGATCCATTCGTAGTCCACGCCCCACACCGCCGCGTAGTGCTTCCACGCGCCGGTGGCCAGGCCGTAGTAGCCGGGCAGCGAGTCGGGGTTGGGCCCGACATCGGTGGCGCCCTGCACGTTGTCGTGGCCACGGAAGATGTTGGCGCCGCCGCCCGACACGCCGATATTGCCCAGCGCCAGCTGCACGATGCACGATGCGCGCACGATCGCGTTGCCGATGGTGTGCTGGGTCTGGCCCATGCACCAGACCAGCGTGCTGGGGCGGTTCTTGGCCATGATCTCGGCGACCATGTAGACCTGCGCCTCGGGCACGCCGGTGACCTCCTCGACCTTGTCCGGCGTCCACTTGGCCAGCACTTCTTCCTTGACCTTGTCCATGCCGTAGACGCGGTCGTTGAGGTACTTCTGGTCTTCCCAGCCGTTCTTGAACACGTGGTACAGCATCCCGAACAGGAAAGCGATGTCGGTGCCCGAGCGGATGCGCACATAGTGGTGCGCCTTGGCCGCGGTGCGGGTGAAGCGCGGATCGACCACGATCATCTTGCAGCCATTTTCCTTGGCATGCAGCATGTGCAGCATCGATACCGGGTGCGCCTCGGCCGCGTTCGAACCGATGTACAGCGCAGCCTTCGAGTTCTGCATATCGTTGTACGAGTTCGTCATCGCACCGTAGCCCCAGGTATTGGCCACGCCCGCCACGGTGGTCGAGTGGCAGATGCGCGCCTGGTGGTCGGTATTGTTGGTGCCGAAGAACGAAACCCACTTGCGCAGCAGATAGGACTGCTCGTTGCTGTGCTTGGACGAGCCGATGAAGAACAGCGAGTCCGGGCCGGTCTGCTGGCGGATCTCCTTCATCTTCGCGGTGATCTCGTCCAGCGCCTGGTCCCATCCGATGCGCTGGTACTTGCCGTTGACCAGCTTCATCGGGTACTTCAGCCGGTATTCGCCGTGGCCGTGCTCGCGCAGCGCGGCGCCCTTGGCGCAGTGCGCGCCCATGTTGAGGGGCGAATCGAACACCGGTTCCTGGCGAATCCACACGCCGTTCTGCACCACCGCGTCGACCGCACAGCCGACCGAGCAGTGGCCGCACACGGTGCGGCGCACGACGATGCCGCTCTTGCCGTCGGCGGCAGCCTTCTTGTCGTCTGCGGCTTCGGCCTTGCGCAGCAGCGTCAGTTGCGACGCCGCCAGGCCGGCACCGACGCCGATGCCCGAGCGCTTGAGAAAGCTGCGGCGGTCCATGGTCGGCATGGCGCCGGCCAGGCTTGCGGCGAGCCGCTGTGAGAGGCGTCCGGTTCCGGCTTGCGCGCCGGCAGGGTCGTGCCGGTTGGCGACGCCGTCAGCGAGGCGGGCGGATGCGCCCTGCGCCGCGCGTTTGCGGGTCAAGATCATGTCTCACCTCAGATGCGGACGAGAGCCGTCCGGTTGCTGGCGGCGCGGCGAACCACGCCGCCCTGGCATTTACACCAGTGTGGTCCGGTAGTACTTGCGAATGTGTTCCGAGACCCGGTAGCCCTTGTTGTCCGACGAGGTGTCGGCGGGTTCCGGCAGAGCGGCGGCCTGGTCCGGTAGTGCCGGCCCACGCGCTGTCAGCGCTGCCGCGCCCGTTGCGGCAGCCACAACTCCAGCGCCCGCGAGAAACGAGCGGCGCGCGACCCGGGTTGGCTTCTCTCTCATGTGGGGGGCTCCTCGGCTGTCAAAGCCCGATGGTTTTCGCCGTTATGCGTTGTTATGCATATTCTAGAATCATCTTGCAGGAAAGACCATGATATGCAAGGGTTTTTCCTGACCTGCGGTCCTCAGTTCATCTCCAGCGCCAGCGCCTCGACATTGGCAAAAGCGGCCAGCAATGCGGCGACGCTGCGATAGAACCGCGCCTGCGGGTGCGCGTTCACTGCATCGCACAATTTCTCGACCCAGGGCTGCAGGTGCCGCGCGTAGAAGCGCTGCTGCTCGCCGAGGTTGGACACCGACAAATCATCGCCTGCCACCAGGAAGCGCATCACCTCGCACACCGTGGCGATGTGGTCTTCGGTCTCGCTTACGCCGTCGTGGCGCTCCAGGCCATAGCGGGCCAGGTCTTCGCGCAGCGCCACCAGGGGGCGCTCGTTGAGAAAGCCGGTCAGGTAGAACGAGCCATAGAGGAACACATCCTGCCGGCCCACGCCGACGAATAGTTGCCGGTATTCCTCCTCAGCCTCAGCCGCCGTGGTCTCGGCTGCTGCGTCGCACAACGCGTTCCACGCCTTGCCCAGTACCGTATCGGCGTCTTCGCCGACGGCGCGGTTAGCCGCGATGTGGTGCAGCAGCGCGGCATCGGGGGGACGATAGAACAGCGTGGCCAGCAGGCCATACAGGTCGGCGCGTGCGGTGTCCTCGGCATCGTCGGCGGGCGGTGCGGCGGTAAGCTGGATCGGCTGGAAATCTGTCATGTCGTGATGAATTGTGTCGATGGCGGCTCAGCGCAGCGTGGCCCCGCTCACAGTGCCCGTATCGTGCTCCATCATGTCGACCACGCGGCAATCCGGGCACATCTTCAGCCGTTCGGCGGCGGCGCCGGCAAACGCCGGGTGGCCGGCCAGCCGGACCAGCATCGATTCCACCATCTGCGCCGTGCCGAACGGCTTGGCGCAGCGCACGCAATGGAACGGCTGGGTCTCGTTGAGCGTGACCGGGTGGCGTGCGGCCTCGCCGGCCAGCAGGCGCGGCACCAGCGTGATCGCATCTTCCGGGCAGGTTTTCTCGCACAGGCCGCACTGCACGCAGTTGCGTTCGATCAGGCTGAGCACCGGGCGCTCGGGGTTGTCGCGCAGGGCTTGCGCCGGGCAGGCGCCGACGCACGCCATGCACAAGGTGCACTTGCCGGTATCGACGGCAATCGCGCCAATCGGCGCGGCCGCCGGCAGCGGCACGATGTCGGCGGGCACCGGCGCGTGGCGCACCAGATGCTCAAGCACGAAGTCCAGCATCTCGCGCTTGGCCGCAACGGCGCCGAACGGCGCCGGCGGCAGCGCATTGCGGCCCGGACGCAACGCGGACAGGCCCGCATCCAGCTTCGGCGTATCGGCCGCCTCGACCAGCGACAGAACTTCGGCGTCGTAGCCCAGTCCCGCCAGCAATGCGCGGCCGACTTCCATCTGTTCACGCAACGCGGTGCGGTACTGCGGCGCCTCATCGCCGGTTAGCAGCACCGCCACGCGGCTGGCGCCCCAGCATAGCGCGGCCAGCCACAGCTCCAGCCCGGCCGCGGCCGGGTGAAACAGCGACAGCGGCATCACATTGGCGGGCACGCCGTCGGCACGACCCGCGCGCGCGGCGCGGCCCAGCGCCAGCAAGGCGGGCGTGCCATATTCCTCGCCGTGCAGCAACACGATCGGGTCGCGTGCGCCGGCCTTCCGGTAAGCGGCCAGCAGCGTACGCAGACGCGTGCCGGTCGTCTCCGGACCGGGATAGCCATAGCTGATGGCACCGCTGGGGCACACCGTGGTGCAGGCCCCGCAGCCCATGCACAGGCTGGGCGTGACTTCGATGCGGCCCTTGCCGTCATGCCAGCGCGACTGGATCGCCCGGGTCGAACAAATGTCGATACAAGCCGTGCAGCCGGTGGTCTGGTTGCGGCCATGCGCGCACAGGCTGTCCTTGTAGCGAAAGAACTTCGGCTTCTCGAACTCGCCTACCAGGCCCGCCAGCGTCAGCGCCAGCGCTTGCTGCCGCGCCGGATCGGCGCCGGCGTGCAGGTAGCCTTGCGGCGGCTGGTGCATGGTGAAGGCCGGTTGGTCGCACAGGTCGAAGACCAGGTCGAAGCGGCCCTGCACGGTGCCCTGCGGCCGGTCGAAATCGATGGCCGCGGCCGCGCCGCAGGCGCGCACGCAGTCGCGGTGCGAGCGGCACCGGGACAGGTCGATTTGATAGCTGAAATCGATCGCATTTTCGGGGCAGGCGTCGATGCAGGCATTGCAGCGGGTGCACAGGTCCAGGTCAATGGGGTTGCTGCGTCCCGCGCCGGTTTCCCAGCTGGCCTCGAAGGCACCAAGCCATCCGGCAAGCGCGGACAGCCGTCCACTATGGACCGGATAAGTACGCCCGAAAGGCTGCGCGGCAGCGGCCTCGCCCGGCGCGCTGCCCGTCAGCAGTACCGTGACTTCGAACTGCATGGACGCAAGCCGTTCGGCCCAGGGCAGCGCGCGCTGCGCGGGGCCCAGCACCAGCACCGAGCCGTCGCAGCGGTAGTCCACCACGGGCACCGGCTCCGGTTCGGGCAACGCAGCCACCGCCAGCAGCGCGGCGATCTTGGCATTGGCGGTACGCGGATCGCGCCGCGCGCCCTGCGACCAGCCACCGGTCTCGCGGATATTGACGAAGCGGACCGGCGCGGTCACCACCGGCCGGCCATCCTGGCCTTGCGCGGTCTGCGCGGCGACTTCGGTAAACAGCGCGCGCTCCTGCGTGCAGGCCACGATGACATCGTCGGTGCCGTCCAGCGCAGCGGTGAAGGCGCCAATTTCGCGCCGGCACAGCAGATGGTGGACCTTAAGCGGACCGTGTTGCGAACCTTGTTGCGGGCCCTGACAGGCTTCCGACAGCGCCGCCCCGTCAAGCGGCATGGTGTCGTTGCAATTGCAGATCAGCGTCGGCATGGCGAATGCGGCTGACCGGTCCGGACGTCCTTCTTGCGAGGATCTGCGGCCCGGCGGATTGTGGGATGCCTATTGTAGGCTGCGCTGCCCGGTCGGGCTACGCGCACTTATCCTGATCTTGCGGGTCTTGCGGGCCCTGTTTTGCGCTTTGACTGGCCACCGGCGGCGGCGTTTCGGAGGATGCGGGTATGTCCGTAGCAACGGCCGGGTCGCTGGCCAAGGCAGGCGCCGCCGGCGGTACATCGTCCGCCTGGGCGTCCGGTTTAGCGTCCGCTTGTGCATCCACGTGGGCATCCGCTGGCGCGTCCGGCTGTGCGGCGGCGGCCGCCTGGGCTGCCGCGCGCTCCTCGTCGGTCGGCTCGAACAACCCCAGCGACTCGGCCTGGCGCAGCTGGCGCAGGATCTCGGGCGGGATCGGGTCGGGCCTGCTGTAGTCGTCGATGTAGGTATCGAGGCCGTCCATCACATTGAAGTGCGGATCGGCAAACAACGTCTTGAGCGCGGCGCGCTTGACCGTTTCATCGACGCCGCGCGCCACGAAGCGCGCAATGTTGTCGCCGGGGTGCAGCGCCGCCACGTCCGCCAGGGTCGGCGGCGGAACTTCCGGCTCGGCCTCCGGCACCGCGGCCGCAGCTTC
This sequence comes from Cupriavidus consociatus, assembly GCF_017814975.1. GTDB lineage: Bacteria > Pseudomonadota > Gammaproteobacteria > Burkholderiales > Burkholderiaceae > Cupriavidus > Cupriavidus consociatus. The sequence goes on along the minus strand of NZ_JAGIQA010000010.1, from coordinate 165,157 downwards.
CGGTGGCACGGGCAACGATGGCGTCTCGGCAGGCTGCGCCGGTTCCGCCGGCACGGCCACACCCTCCCGCACCGCGGCCTTGCGGCGCGACCAGCGTGACAGGAAGGACGAATCGCTCATCGGCTTACGGGGGCTTACGCGGATAGCAGGATCAGTAGCGCGCGCGGTCCTGCGGCGCCTTGAAGGATTCGGGCCGGCGCCGCTGCTTGGGTTCGGGCCGGTAATGCTCGCTGACGTAGGCCTGCAGCCAGTCGCGCTGCTCCGGCGCCAGCGGCACGTTCTCGACGATCTCGCCGGCGTCGAGCCAGCGGCCGGCTTCGTTGTACGACAGCGTGACCGTCATCGGCACCGGATGAGCGTCTTCACCGGTGCCACCGCCGTCCTCGTCCTCGGGCATGCGCCACAGCACGAACCAGCATGGCGTGGTCGAGGTCAGGTTCAGGTAGTAGCCCTCGCCCTGGTCGCGGAACAGTTCGACCTCGAAGCCGGGATACAGCCAGCGCGCGCCGTGTTCATCGTGTTCCAGGCAGACTGCATGCGTGCCGAACTCGCCCAGGTCCGGCAGCACCGCATCGAGCTGCCATTTCCATGGCTGCCAGCGGCTGGCCAGCGCAATTTTACGCATCACCACCGCCATGGTGACGGCGGGACGGGCGCCGGGTGGCGGCGACTTCGGCACGGGCGTGGTTTCGGCTTCCATGGCTCTCTGGCGCGGCAAGCCGCGCGCTCAGGTGTTCTGCACGACGATGCTCGGGAACTTGCTGGTCATGTCGCGCGCCTTGTCGGCGACCTTGATCGCCACCTTGCGCGCGATGCCACGGTACAGCTCGGCCACGGGACTGTCGGGCTCGGCCACCACGGTGGGGCGGCCCGAATCGGCCTGCTCGCGGATCTGCAGGTTCAGCGGCAGGCTGCCCAGCAGCTCCACGCCATAGTCGGCGCACATCTTCTCGCCGCCGCCCTGGCCGAAGATATGCTCGACATGGCCGCAGTTCGGGCAGCAGTACACCGCCATGTTCTCGACGATGCCGAGGATGGGGATGCCCACCTTCTCGAACATCTTCAGGCCCTTCTTGGCATCGAGCAGCGCGATGTCCTGCGGCGTGGTGACGATCACCGCGCCGGTGACCGGCACCTTCTGCGACAACGTCAGCTGGATATCGCCGGTGCCCGGCGGCATGTCGACGATCAGGTAGTCGAGGTCGTGCCAGTTGGTCTGGCGCAGCAACTGCTCCAGCGCCGAGGTGACCATCGGCCCGCGCCACACCATCGGGTTGTCCTGCTCGATCAGGAAGCCGATCGAGTTGGCCTGCACGCCGTGGCCTTCCAGCGGCTCCATGGTCTGGCCATCGGCGGATTCAGGGCGGCCGTCGATGCCGAGCATCATCGGCAGGCTGGGGCCGTAGATATCGGCATCGAGCATGCCCACGCGCGCGCCCTCGGCGGCCAGCGCCAGCGCCAGGTTGACGGCGGTGGTCGACTTGCCCACCCCGCCCTTGCCCGAGGCGACGGCAATCACGTTCTTCACGCCCGGCAGCAGCTTGACGCCCCGCTGCACCGCGTGCGCGACGATCTTCATGGTCACGGCCACGCTGACATTGGTGACGCCCGGCACTTCCCGCACGGCAGCAACCACCAGCTTGCGGATCGGGTCCAGCTGGCTCCTGGCGGGATAGCCCAGTTCGACTTCCAGCGAAACCTCGCCGCCGTCGACCCGGATGTTCCGGGCCGAGCGCGTGGACACCAGGTCCTTGCCCGTGTTGGGGTCGATGACGGTGCGCAGGGCTTCGGTGACCTGCTCAGTGCTGACGCTCAAGACAAACTCCGCTTGGTTTTTCTGAATGTGGGGGATGGACCGTAGGCCGGCGCCACCGGCTGGCCTGGCACCTAATGTATCAAAGTATGAAGCAACGGCCATGGGCAGCCGGAGAAGCGCGGGCAAACCCCTGCACCAGGTGTGGGATTACAGACATTTACAAATCTCACAACCTTGCACTTGTGCGCGGGCCGCCATATCCATATTGTAGTGCGGTTGGGCGGACACGCACCCGGCATTGGCCACCGAGCCGGTCGCGCCGCCGCAAACGCGTACAAAAGGGTTATCCGCGGTATCGCCATGGAGTTACCATCCGCATGCGGTACCAGGAACATTTACGGGATCATCAGAAGGAGAACGCATGAAGATCAAGCTCGTCACCGCCTCGCTCGCCGCCGCCACCCTGCTGGCCGCGGGTTGCGCCACCGAACAGCAGACCCACACGGCGGTCGGTACCGGCGTAGGCGCCGCAGTGGGCGCCGGGCTTGGCAACCTGATCGGCGGCAATACCACCGGCACGCTGGTCGGCGCGGCCGTGGGCGGTGCCGTCGGCGGTGCGACCGGCTATAACTGGAATGCCATCCGTGGCAAGCTGAACAAGGACACCGCCGGCACCGGCACCCAGATCACCGAGCAGCCGGACGGCTCGCTGAAGGTGAACATCCCCAGCCAGGTGACCTTCGATACCGACAGCGCCAGCATCAAGCCGTCGTTCCGCTCCGTGCTCGACCAGGTCGCCCAGACGCTGGGCCAGCACCAGGATGTCAGCGCCAGCGTCGTGGGCCATACCGACAGCACCGGCAACCCCAACTACAACATGCAGCTGTCGCAGCGCCGGGCCCAGAGCGTGGCGAGCTATCTGGGTGACCGCGGCGTCGCACGGAACCGCCTGACGGCCGAGGGCCGGGGCCAGGCCCAGCCCGTTGCAGACAACGCCACCGAGGCCGGCCGGCAACAAAATCGCCGCGTCGAAATTTTTTTGAAACCAATTCAGGGATGACCTAGTCATAGAAACAGGTACCGCTTGCCACCGTTGCTGGCTCGCGATGGGTGGCTGACCTCCCGGGCGGTGCCTGATTTCTCCTCCTTTTCCGTTGTGGAAAGCTGCGCCGGCACTGACCGGCGCTTTTTTTTGACCGCTTGCAGCCAATCCCCCGCGCCATTTCGGAGGATTCCGCCATGCGGAACCGGCGCACCTGCGGCACGACGTTGCTAAAATACCCCTCCCCGGCACGCGCCCGCGCCGCGCGCAGCGCCGTCGCCACTGATATTCCCCGCTCCTGACCGGCCCTCCGTCTATGACCGCACGTCGCATCCTCGTCACATCCGCCCTGCCTTATGCCAATGGCCAGATCCATATCGGCCACCTGGTGGAATATATCCAGACCGATATCTGGGTGCGTTTCCAGCGCATGATGGGCAACGAGGTCTACTACGTCGGCGCCGACGACACACACGGCACCCCGGTGATGCTGCGTGCGGAGAAGGAAGGCATCACCCCGAAGGAGCTGATCGATCGCGTCTGGACCGAGCACAAGCGCGATTTCGACAGCTTCCTGGTGTCGTTCGACAACTACTACAGCACCGACGCGGAAGAAAACCGCGAGCTGTGCGAGAAGATCTACCTGGCCCTGAAGGCCGAGGACCTGATCGCCGAGCGCGATGTCGAGCAGTTCTTCGACCCGGTCAAGAACATGTTCCTGCCGGACCGGTTCATCAAGGGCGAGTGCCCGAAGTGCGGCGCCAAGGACCAGTACGGCGACTCGTGTGAAGTTTGCGGCACCACCTATGTGCCGACCGACCTGAAGAACCCGTATTCAGTCGTGTCGGGCGCCACGCCGGTGCGCAAGTCGTCGACGCACTTCTTCTTCAAGCTGTCCGATCCGCGCTGCGAGACCTTCCTGCGCGAATGGGTGGCCGACCTGGCGCAGCCCGAGGCTGCCAACAAGATGCAGGAATGGCTCGGCGGCGAGGGCGAGGCCTCGACCCTGTCCGACTGGGACATCTCGCGCGACGCGCCCTACTTCGGCTTCGAGATCCCCGGCGCGCCCGGCAAGTATTTCTATGTGTGGCTGGACGCGCCGATCGGCTACTACGCCAGCTTCAGGAACCTGGCGCAGCAGCGCGGCATCGACTTCGACGCCTGGGTCGGCCCGCACTCGACCGCCGAGCAGTACCACTTCATCGGCAAGGACATCCTGTACTTCCACACGCTGTTCTGGCCGGCGATGCTGCGCTTCTCGGGCTACCGCACCCCGACCAACGTGTTCGCGCACGGCTTCCTGACGGTGGACGGCGCCAAGATGAGCAAGTCGCGCGGCACCTTCATCACCGCGCAGAGCTACATCGACACCGGCATGAACCCGGAATGGCTGCGCTACTACTTCGCCGCCAAGCTCAATGCGAGCATGGAAGACCTGGACCTGAACCTGGACGACTTCATCGCCCGGGTCAACAGCGACCTGATCGGCAAGTACGTCAATATCGCCAGCCGTGCGGCGGGCTTCCTGGTCAAGCGCTTCGAAGGCAAGGTCGACGAGGCCGCGCTGGCGCATCCGCTACTGGAGCAGCTGCGCCAGGCCGCGCCGCAGATCTCGCAGCTGTATGAAGCACGCGAGTACAGCAAGGCGCTGCGCCAGGTGATGGAGCTCACCGACACGGTCAACGCCTTCGTCGACACCGAGAAGCCTTGGGAACTGGCCAAGGACGAGAGCAAGCGCGCCGCGCTGCACGCCGCGTGCTCGGTGTCGCTGGAAGCCTTCCGCCTGCTGACGGTGTACCTGAAGCCGGTGGTGCCGAACGTGGCCGCCGGCGTCGAACGCTTCCTGAACGTCGAGCCGCTCGACTGGCGCGCGATCGACAAGCAGCTGTCCGCGGCCAACCCGGTGCAGGCCTACCAGCACCTGATGACGCGCGTCGATGCCAAGCAGGTCGACGCACTGCTGGCGGCCAACCGCGAATCGCTGCAGGCCACGGCGGCGCCCGCCGCCGCGGCACCGTCGATCGAGCCGGTGGCCGAGACCATCACCATCGACGATTTCGCCAAGGTCGATCTGCGTGTGGCGAAGATCGTCGAGTGCCAGAAGGTCGAAGGCTCCAGCAAGCTGTTGCAGCTGACGCTGGACCTGGGCGAGGGCAAGACCCGCAATGTTTTCTCGGGCATCCAGTCGGCCTACACGCCGGAGCAGCTGGTCGGAAAGCTGACCGTGGTGGTGGCCAACCTGGCACCGCGCAAGATGAAGTTCGGCATGTCCGAGGGCATGGTCCTGGCGGCATCGGCCGCTGACGAAAAGGCCGCCCCGGGCCTGTACATCCTGGAACCGCACGGCGGCGCCGTGCCGGGCATGCGCATCCGCTGAAACGGATCGCCAGGGAAAAACGGCGGCGCCTTCGGGCGGCCGCCGTTTTTTTTTAGCCCTGAGGAAGCCTCAGCCGCCCTGCATCTTCGACGGATCGTCGCTGCGCGAAGTCGTCGTCACCGTGCCGTCGCTGTTGAAATGCACATTGAAGAAAGCCTTGTCGGTCGAGGTCTCCATCCAGCGGTAGCCCCACACCTCTTCCTTCTTCAGCGCGAAGGCCTCGACCTTGGTCGGCTTGCCCAGCAGGCGCCGGATATCGTCCTTGCTCATGCCGGCGCGCACGCGCGCGAAGTTCTCCGGCGTCAGCACCTGCTCGATGCGCGCGACCTTGCCATCGGCGCCGATGGTGACCATCCACGTGGTGGTGCCCTCGGGCCCGCGCGGGTATTCCAGCCGGCGGCCGCCGTCGGCCTCTTCCCAGATGATCTCGGGCTTGCCGGCCTGGCGCCGCAGCTCTTCCTCGGTGGACTGGCCGGGCACGATGCCCTTGAACAGCTCGCTGTCGGGCTTGATCGCGTTCCAGGTGTTGCGCGCGGTCTCGCCCGCCTTCTTCATCGCTTCATCGACCTTGCGCTGGTCGCAGCCGAACAGCGCAAGCACAGAGGCAATCAGTCCCATGGCGGCAAGGCGTCGCGGCGACGCGTAGTTGGCTAAGAGGGGCTTGTCGCGCATGTCAGCGGCGCACGGGTTCGGCGATGACTGCCGAAGCGGCCGCCGCCGCACTTTCCGGATCGAGTGTCTGGCCGTCATCCTGGCTCCTGCTGGTGCCGCTGCGGTTCGAGGCGCCCGAGAACAGGATCGCCCAGCTGTCGAAGCGGCGGTTGAACAAGACCGACAATCCGTTGATGGAGCCGCCCTTTGCAATCAGCGACCAGCGCCGCGAGAACTGCCAGGTCAGCTTCACCACGTTGGAAGCCGAGGTCAGGCTCTGTTCGTAGCCCACCGCGATCTGGTCGGTGATGGCCTTGCCCATGCTGACCACCTGCTGGTCGTTCAGGCCAGCGGTGCTGGGCCCGATCGAGAACTCGTCAATGCCGAAATGCGAGACGATACCCTTGCCCGCCTTGCCGCCGATCAGGCCGAGCGCCGCGCCGCCCAGCGCGGCACCGCCCAGTTGGCGCTGCTGCCCCGCGGCGGCGCTTTCGGCGCCGTAGCCGAACATCAGCCAGGACAGCTTGTCTTCGTCGGGCACGTTGGGCTCCGACACCAGCCGCACGCGCGGCAGCCGCACCGTGCCGGTCACCTCGACGCCCGCCTCCACTTCCTGGTTGCGGCGCATGGCCCGGATATTCATGTTCGGGTTGTCGATCGGCCCGTTGAAATTGATGATACCGCGCTCGATGTTCAGCTTGCGGCCGAACGCCTCGTAGGTGCCATCCGTCACGCGCACCGTGCCGACGGCCTTGAGCGGCACCAGCGGTTCGCTCTTGACCCCGAGCTGGCCGGCCAGCAGCAGGTCGGCGCCCGCACCGCGGAAGCGGAAGTCGTTGCCCAGGTCAACGGTCAGGTCGATCACCGGGCTGAACTTGCTCGCCGGCTTGGTCTCGGGCACCACCGGCGTCGCGGCGGTCTTGACCGCGCGCTGGTCCTTGCGGCGGATTACCACCACGTCGTCGCCCAGCACCGGCGCGCCGGCCTTGGGCAGATCGAACAGGCCGCGGTCGACGCGGAATTTGCCGCGGATCACGATCTGCTTGTTCTCGTTGGCGATGCTGGCGTCGCCCGACACCACCAGCGTGCGTTCCGGGCTGGCAAACAGTTGCAGCTTGTCGGCGACGATCTTGCCGGTCAGGTTGGGATCGGCTTCGCCGAGCTTGACGTTGCCGGTGGCGGTGATCTTGCCGTCGCCGCCGTGGAACTCGACGTGCTTCAGCTCCACCGTGTTCTGGTCCAGCGCCACGCGCACGGTGCCATCGGTCAGGCGCAGGCCCAGGTCGTACAGCGTGACGGCGAGGTTGTCGCCATCGACGGTGCCGGCCAGCAGCGGCGCGCCGACCGTGCCGCCCAGCCGCAACGCGGCGGCAAGGCGCCCGTCGAAGGCATACTGCGGCCCGGTCAGCGCCTCGAGCGATTTCAGTCGTGGCACGTCGACCGTGACAGTGCCCGCCAGCGTCGACGCCGGCCCCACCGTCTGCAGGCCCTGCTCCTGCACCAGCCCCGCCGAGGCATCGACCGCCACCTTGCCGATGCGCCCCGACACCATGCCCCCGCGCAGCGCGATGCGGTTGCCGCCCGCTTCGGCGCGCAGGCTGGTCTCGCCCAGGCCCATCGTGGTAAAGCCGCGGCCGGCATTGACCGACAGGTCGCCGCTGCGCCGGCGCACTTCGGCAAACCCGCTCGCGGTCTCGGCCAGCGCCAGGTTCCAGCGGCCGTCGATGACCAGGTCGGAGCGCACCGGCGGCTTCTCGCCGGTGATGGTTTCCATCAGTTCGAGCACGTGGCCGACTTGCAGGCCGTTCAGCGCGCCCTGGCTGCGGATGCGGCCATGGTCCCAGTCGAAGCTGTCGATGGCGAGCGTGGCGTTGTCCAGCACCAGCCGCGTGGCACCGAGGCGCACGCGCTGGTCGGCGACCAGCAGCTGCGTCGGTGCGGCCAGCCGCAGGTTGACGGTGCTGCGCTCTTCGAGCGTGCGGATGGTGCCGTTCCAGCCATCCTTGCCTTTCCACGCGCCCTGCCCCGCCAGCGCCAGCTGCAGCGGCCGGCGGTTCAGCGTGCCGGCCGCCTTGACATCGAAGACGTGGCTGGCCTGGGTGCCGTTGAGGGTGGCATCGAGCGTGCTGAGGCTGGCCTGCGGCCCGCGGTAGTCGCGCGCCGCAAGCTGCACCGACAGCGGTCCCTCCAGCCCGCCGCGCACTTCCGCGCGGCCGCTGGCGCTGGCCACCTTGTGCGGCCCGACCTCAAGCGCCTGCGCGTTGTAGTCGGCCACTACCTCGGGCTTCTTCAGCGTTCCCGTGATGATGGCATCGAGCTTGAGCTTGCCGGCCACGCCGAACTTGAGCCGCTCCAGCTGCGGCGCGTCGACCGCCAGCCTGAGCTGGTCGCCGCGCGCGCCGAAGCTGCCGCGCAGGTTGGCCTGGTTGCCGGCCATGTCGAGCGCGGCCTCGCTCGGCAGCAGCCGCTCGCCGGCGAGCCGGACCTTGCCGCCGCCGGTCATGGGCAGGCCGGCGTATTCGCTCTCGTGCACGGCGAAATCGAGTGCCACGCCAAGCACCGGAGCAATCTCGCCACTGACGCTGAAGTCAGCGTTGATGCGGCCCGCAGCCACCTTGGCCAGCCGCGACGGATCGAACGACGCCAGCTTGCCCTTGAAGCTGAAGGGCTGCTTGTCCTTCAGCCCGAGCTTGCCTTCCGCGCTCAGCACGCCGGGGCCGACGGTCGCGCGCAGCGTGCCCAGCGTGACGGTGTCGGCGTCCATGCTGGCATCGGCGAACAGCTTGAGCGCGGCGCCGGACAGGTCTAGCGCCACGCTCTGCCGGCCGGGCTCCATGCGCAGCACCACCGGGCCGGACAGGCTGGCGCTGGTGAGCGAGCCATGCAGCGCCGCGGGATCGAGCCGCCGCACGTCAAGGTCGAAGCCGCCACGGCCATCGCGCAGCGTGCCGCCGCCGGTGATTTCGGCCTTGCCGGTCAGCGCCACGCGCAGGTCGCTGATGGCCTGCGTCATTTCGCTCAGTTCGACGTGGGCGCGCACCGAATGCACGGGCAGGCGCTCCTTGTCGAGCGGGCCGGCTTCGAGGTTGAGGATTTCGACATCGCCGGCCACGGCAAGCGGCGCGGGCGGCGGCACCGCGGCAGGTGCGGATGCGGGGGGGACGGATGCTGCGGGTGCGGATGCGGGCGCCGCCGGAGTCGCCGCCGCGCCATCCACCGGGCGCAGTTCGGCATGCACCGTCAGGTTGGCCTGCGGCGCGGTGGGGCTGAACAGCCGCGGGTTGATGCGCTCGCCATCGACCAGCAACTGGGTGAACGGCACCTTGCCGAACGGCGTCAGGTCGGCGCCGGCGCGCGCATGGATGCGGTCGCCGTTGGCCTGCAGCTCGGCGCGCAAGGCTTCGAGCGTGCCCCTGGCGGTGGCGTTGACGGCAAAGGATTCCTTTTGCCAGCTCGCTTCCAGCAGCGCCTCGGCGCTGAGCGGGAAGGGCGCGCGTGCGCCGATCTGGGCATTGGCCGCGAGCTTGCCGTACGGCGTCTCCAGCTTGTCCACGCTGACGCGATGGTGCTGGCCGTCGCTGTGCAGCGCGCCGGCCAGGTTGGCGAACACCATCGGCTCGGCAGCAGGCGCCGTGCCCTGCAGCAGCGCCAGCCGGTCCAGCGTCAGCGCGTCGACGTCGATCGCCAGCGGCAGTTCCAGCGACTTCGGCATCTGCGCCGGTTCGGTGCTCGGCTCCGACGGACCCAGCCGGACCTCGGCCTTGCCGATGCGCAGGTATTCGAAGTGCAGGCGGCGCGGCTGCCACGTCATGGCCCAGCTGCCATCGACGCGGTCCACCGTCACGCGGGTCTGGCCGCTGGCGAAGACCACGTCGCGCAAGCGCAAGCCGTGCGCGACCGTGCCGCCCTCGAGCCGGCCGTTGAGCATGCCGGCCGACAGCCGCGTGGCCAGGGTCCACAGGTGGCGCGTGCCGGCCTCGGTGCTCAACGCCGCCACGCCGGCGCCGATCAGCGCGATCACCAGCACCAACAGGATGCCAAGCAACCAGGCTAGCGCGCGCCAAACGCGCCGGCGCTTGCGCGGCGCGGGCGGGTTCGGCTCCTCGGGCGTGCCCTCGCCGGGCACGTCGGGCAGGTCGTGGGCGCTCATGCCGGCATCCCGGGCGCGAGGGCGGCCATCAGAACGCGACCCCCAGCGAGATATGTGGCCGGAACTGCTGTTCCTGGATGCCGTAGCCGACGTCCAGCTGCAGCGGGCCCACCGGCGTGCGCCAGCGCACGCCGACGCCCACGCCGTTATAGATCGTCACGCCGCGCAGGTTGTCGGCGGCCGTGCCCAGGTCCCAGAACACCGCCACGCCCCAATCCGGCTTGAACCAGTACTGGTACTCCAGGCTGCCGGTGCCGAGGTACTTGGCGGGCAGAATGCTGGAACCGCTGGGCGTGCCGATCGACTGGTAGGTGTAACCGCGGATCGAATCGGTGCCGCCGGCGCGGAAGCGCAGCGTTGCCGGGATCTGGCTCGAGCTGTCGCCGGTCAGGTCCGCGCCCAGTTCCAGCCGCGCCACCACCAGGTCGCGCTTGCCTACCGGGATGTACTGGCGGATACGGCCATACAGGCGCAGGAAGGTGGCATCGCTGAGGAAACCCCGCGCGGCCACGCCGATCTGGGTGCTGATCACGTTGCCGCGGCGCGGGAACACCGGGTTGTCGACGTCGCGCCGGGTCCAGGCGAAGGCGGGCACCAGTGCCTTGCTGATCTGGGCGGCCTGGCCCTCGGGCAGCAGCTTGTCGTAGTAGAAGTCGAGCGACGTGGTGACATCGTACTTCTCGCGCGAGCGCGAGCGCTTCAGGCCCGCGCGCAGGCTGGTGGTGTCGGTGTTCTCGATATCGATGGTGCGCTCGTAGCTGCTGTACACGCTGTTGCGGTAGGCGCCGCGGGACGGCGGCATCGCGGCCTCGGCGAACATGTAGGTGCGCTTCTGTTCGATCCGCGCCTGCGAGTCGAAGGTCCAGGCGCGGTTGAACAGGTTGTAGTAGGAATAGCGCCCCTCCACCTGCGCGCCGGTATCGGTGGTAAAGCCGACGCCGCTGCTGAGCCGGTGCACGGGGTATTCGCGCACGCGCACCGACACCGGCGCGGTGACGACGCCATCGGGCGCCTTGTCGGCATCCGGCGGCGGTTCCAGGTCGACCTGCACGTTGGAGAAATACGGCTGGTTCTGGATCGCGCGCTGCAGCTCCAGCAGCCGCTCCACGCGGTACGGCTCGCCCTCGCTGAGCGGATTGACGTTGTAGATGATCTGTTCCGGGTAGCGGCGCGTGCCCTTCACCGTGAGCGGCCCCAGCAGGTAGGCCGGACCGCTGGCGTAGTGCGCGGACAGGTCGGCGCGCAGGTCGTCTGGCTCAACCCGCGCCTGCGACGCGGCCAGCCGCGCGCCATAGTAGTTATGGCTCTGCAAGGTCACCAGCGCGTCTTCCTTGGCCTTGTCCCAGTCCGCCTGGCGGAACGGGTCGCCCACCGGCAAGCCCCACTTGGCCTGCATCTCGGCCACCTGCTCGGGCGAGCGCGTCGCCGCCGGGCCGGTCACCTGGACATCGACATTGCGGATCAGCGTGCGCGCGCCAGGGTCTACCGCCACGTGGACCACGCGCTTGTCGCCTTCGCCCTCGACGCGGGTGGTGGTGGTCGGGTCGAAATAGCCTTCGGTCGAGGTGAACTGGCGCACCTGCTCACCCACGGTCTCTACCATGTAGTCGAACTGGTCCTGCGACAGGTCGGTGCGGTCCTTGTAGCGCGACAGGTCCAGGTGCTCTTCGAGCATCTCCTTGATCGGCTTGGGGGCTTCGACCTCGACCTTGTAGGCGCCCTGAGCCGCGGCCGGCATCAGCAGCATCGCGGCGAGCGCATACGCCGCCGCGCGCGCCCGCACGGGAAGCGGGGCGATGGGGGCGATAGACGCCGGATGCGCCGCATCCGGCATGTCGGGGCGGCCCGGGCGGGCTGTCGTCCTGGCCAGGTCGATCCTCATCCGTGGTTGTCGCCCGGCGCCTCGGGCGCCGGGTCAGCAGTGATAGCGGTGTCTTTCGGCATCGCCCTTTGTCCACACATACGAAGTCGGTATTTGACCACACACCGCACTGTGGCCGGAATCTTCTTACCCCCGGAAAGCGTGCCGGGGTCCAAATGCGACCCCGTGCCGGGCCGATACTGTAAAATCCTGCCCCACTGCATCCATTACACGCCCACGCGGCGCATACGGTTTCACCATGGCCATGTACGAGTCCGAGATCACCCAGTTCCTGAAGCAGCTCAAGCAAGAGCGCCCGACGCTCGAAGCCGAGCAGCGCGACGGCCGCGCCCTGCTGTGGGACAAGGCGCCGATCGACCTGGAAGAGCGCGCCCGCGCCCAGGCTTCGCGCGTGGCCCAGAAGCCGTACGTCTACTCGCAGGACAACTGATCCCCGCCAGCGCGCCCTGCCACCGGCGATGAGCACAGCCGACCAGGACAAGCTGTCGCTGCCCGCCGTGGCTGCCGTCGGCGCCGACAACCCTGCCGCAGCCGCGGGTCCCGCGGACATGGTCGACGGGATGGCCTTCGCGCGCCTGTACGGCGAGCCGCTGTTCAAGCTGCCGCAGGACCTGTACATCCCGCCCGATGCACTCGAAATTTTCCTGGAAACGTTCGAAGGCCCGCTGGACCTGCTGCTGTACCTGATCCGCAAGCAGAACTTCAACGTCCTCGACATCCCGATGTCGCAGGTCACGCGCCAGTACCTGTCGTACATCGAGCAGATCCGCAAGACCAACCTGGAGCTGGCGGCCGAATACCTGCTGATGGCGGCCATGCTGATCGAGATCAAGTCGCGCATGCTGCTGCCGGTCAAGAAGGCCGATAGCGACGAAGACGCCGAAGACCCGCGCGCCGAACTGGTGCGCCGCCTGCTGGAGTACGAGCAGATGAAGCTGGCCGCGCAGCGGCTGGACACGGTGCCGCAGCTCGGCCGCGACTTCCTGCGCTCGCAGGTCTATATCGAGCAGAGCCTGGCGCCGCGCTTCCCGGAAGTCGAGACCATCGACCTGCAGGCCGCCTGGGCCGACGTGCTCAAGCGCGCCAAGCTGAACCAGCACCACAAGATCTCGCGCGAGGAGCTGTCGGTGCGCGAGCACATGAGCCAGATCCTGCGCCGGCTGCAGCATGCGCGCTTCATGGAGTTCTCGGAACTGTTCGAGGACGCGGTCCGCTCGGGCAAGGGCGTGCCGGTGGTGGTGGTCAACTTTATCGCCATGCTGGAGCTGTCACGCGAGTCGCTGGTCGAGATCACCCAGGCCGAGCCGTTCGCGCCAATTTATGTGCGATTGGCGTACAGCCCTTCCTGACCCACCCGTAGGGCAGGGTCCGCCCCCGTCCCACTTGATCTACAATCCGCCGACAGCCGAAACGATACGCCCGGAAGGCAGAACGCCCCGAGGCCCGGCAAGTCACGGCGCCGCCCCCCGGAGACCGGCGCCACGGGTCACACCCTCACGACAGCACACCTAGCCAGATGAAAGTCATTTCCTCCATCCAAGAGCTGCGGGACCAGCTGCGCGGCCAGAACCGCGCTGCCTTCGTCCCCACCATGGGCAACCTGCACGAAGGCCACCTGTCGCTGATGCGCCTGGCGCGCCAGCACGGCGACCCGGTCGTGGCGTCGATCTTCGTGAACCGCTTGCAGTTCGGCCCCAACGAGGATTTCGACAAGTACCCGCGCACGCTGCAGGACGATATCGAGAAGCTGCAGAAGGAAGGCGTCTATGTGCTGTTCGCGCCCTCCGAGCGCGATATGTACCCGGTGCCGCAGGAATACCGCGTCGAGCCGCCGCACGACCTGGGCGACATCCTGGAAGGCGAGTTCCGCCCCGGCTTCTTCAAGGGCGTGTGCACGGTGGTGATGAAGCTGTTCTCGTGCGCGCAGCCGCGCGTGGCCGTATTCGGCAAGAAGGACTACCAGCAGCTGATGATCGTGCGGCGCATGGTGCAGCAGTTCGCGCTGCCGATCGACATCATTCCGGCCGAGACCATTCGCGACGAAGACGGCCTGGCGCTGTCGTCGCGCAACCGCTACCTGAGCCCGGACGAACGCGCCGAGGCGCCGGTGCTGTACCGCACGCTGCATGAGGTGCGCGACACCGTGCTGGGCAGCGACCGCGCCGGGGCCGACCTGCTGGCGGTGGAGGCCAATGCCGTGGCAGCGCTGGCCAAGCGCGGCTGGAAGCCGGACTACGTGTCGATCCGCAAGCAAGCTAACCTGCAGGCGCCGACGCACGAGGAGTTCGTCGCCGGCGAGCCGCTGGTGGTGCTGACCGCGGCCAAGCTGGGCGCGACCCGCCTGATCGACAACCTGGAAATCTGAGCCGGGGCCGCGGGTTCGCGGGTTCAAAAAAAGCAGGCCGCCGGCCTGCTTTTTTCATGCCCGGCGCATGGCCGCGCGCTGCGCCGCTTTCACGACGTGGCGGCGGTGCCCGCGCCGCCGCTTCCACCAGATCAGCACGCCGGTCAGCGCAAAGGCCAGCGGCGCCAGCCCGAACAGCGTGACGAAGATCCGTCCCGGCAGGCCGAACGCCTCGCCGGTATGCAGCGGGAACAGCCAGTTCAGCAGCGTGTCGCCGGCAGGCGCATCGTGCGGGTCCTTCACGCCCAGCCGCGTGCCGGTCCAGGCGTCGAGCCAGAGCCGGGTCGCGCCGCTGTCTTTGCGCACCTCATCCGGCTGGCGCAGCCGGACTTCGAAGGCGTCGCCCGGCTTGCGCGGGAAGCTGATGCGGGTCACCCGAGCGTCGGGATACTGGGACCGCGCCGCCGCCATGATCTGGCCGGCGTCGAGCGGGCGCGCGTCGGACGCGGGCGGCGCCGAAACATGCTTCGCCGGCGGGGTCACTGTCATCACCCCCGCTACGATCGGCGTCACCCACTTCGGCAGGTTCAGATACCAGCCCGAGAAGGCAATGATGGCCAGCACGGGAGCCGCCAGGATGCCGCCGGCCCGGTGCAGCGAATAGTTGAAGCGCGACCACGAGCCGCCATGGCTGATCCGGAACGCCTGCCCCCATGCGCGCAGTTTGGTCTTGGGCCACCACACCACCACGCCCACCAGCGTGGTCAGCAGCAGCAGCATGCCCGCCACCCCGATGACGGTCTTGCCGGTCTCGCCGCTGAGCAGGTAGCGGTGCAGGTGGAACAGCGTCGGCAGCAGCTGCCGGCGCGAAACGCCGGGCTCGCCCCACACGCGCTCGCCCTTCACGGCCAGCGTCACCGGATCGACCATCACCTGCCGCGAGCGGCCCTGCACCACGCCCTCCGGCCCCTTGACGGGATACCAGGCGGTGAAGACGCCGTCGTCGTGGGTCGGCAGCATCAGCAGGTTGGGCCTGCCGTACGGCGGCGCGGCCAGGCGCTCGGTCACCGCCTTGACGGTGGCGGGCGTAACGGGGCCGGCAGCCGGCGCCGAGGCGACCAGCAGATCCGGGTTGAGCCAGGCATCGAGCTCATCGCGCCACGCAATGGCCATGCCCGTCAGGCCCAGCAGGACAAAAAGCAGGCCGAGAGTCAGCCCGATATAGAGATGCAGCTTGACGAGGACGACGCGCAGGCGGCCGGTGACCATGGCTTGAGTTGTGTAGGTGAAGCGCTGCAGCGTGCGGCGATATGACCTGAAAGTCATATCGAGACGGAATGCAAATGGGAAGGATTCGCGATTCTAACAGGGAGATGTTGCGTGGAGTCGGCACGATCCGCGCAATGGCGGATCGGCAACATGCGCTCAGCGTTGCAGCGGTGCGAACATTGCGCCGAGGTCGAGGTGCGCCGCCAGGGTGTCGGCAAGCCGCTCGATCGATGCTTCGCGCAGCGCATCGAGGTCCACTGCCTGCGCGCCATCCAGTCCTGCCCAGCGCAGCAACGCCTGGCAGCCCGCCGGGTCGTCGAACAGGCCATGGACGTAGGTCGCCATGACCTGGCCATCGGCCGAGCAGGCGCCGTCGGGGCGCATGGTGCCGTCGCCGCGGTCGAGCCACACCGCGGGCCGGTCCAGCCCGGCGCCGGAGGTGACGCCGAGATGGATCTCGTAGCCCCGCACTGGCGCGTCCGTATCCGCCAGCCGCCCGCTGACCTGGCGCAGCTGTTTCTCGGCGGCGAGCGTGGTCTCGTAGTCGAGCCATCCCAGGCCCGCGCTGCTGCCGGCAGGGCCTTCGCGGCCATCGGGGTCATGCACCTGCCGGCCCAGCATCTGCATGCCGCCGCAGATGCCGACCAGCTTGCCGCCGTAGCGCAGGTGCCGCTGCAGCGCCGCCTCCCAGCCGTTGGCGCGCAGGAAGGCCAGGTCGGCGCGTACGCTCTTGCTGCCGGGCAGCACCACCAGGTCGGCGGGCGGGACCGGCATGCCGGGACCGATGAACTGCAGGTCCACCTGGGGATGGGCGCGCAGCGCGTCGAAATCGGTATGGTTGGCGATGCGCGGCAGCACCGGCACGATCACGCGCAGCCGCTGCGCTCCGGCCTTCGCAGCCTGCGTGCCGACGATGGCGTCCTCCGCATCGAGGTGCAGGCCGTGCAGGTATGGCAGCACGCCGAACACAGGCTTGCCGGTACGCGCGGTGAGCCAGTCCAGCCCCGGCTCGAGCAGGCCAATGTCGCCGCGAAAGCGGTTGATGATGAGGCCGGTCACGCGCGCGCGTTCGCTGTCCGACAGGCAATCGAGCGTGCCGACCAGGTGCGCGAACACCCCGCCGCGATCGATATCGGCGACCAGCACCACCGGGCAATCGACCCGCTCGGCAAAGCCCATGTTGGCGATATCGCGCTCGCGCAGGTTGATCTCGGCAGGGCTGCCGGCGCCTTCCACCAGCACCACGTCATAGGCCTGCTCCAGCCGCGCGTGCGAGGCCAGCACCGCCTTCATCGCCTCGGGCTTGTAGGCGTGATAGGCGCGGGCATCGAGGTCGAGCCGCGCGCGGCCGTGGATGATCACTTGCGCGCCGGTGTCGCTGCTGGGCTTGAGCAGCACCGGGTTCATGTCGGTATGCGGCGCCAAGCGCGCGGCCTGCGCCTGCAGCGCCTGGGCACGGCCAATCTCGCCCCCGTCCGCTGTCACCGCGCTGTTCAGCGCCATGTTTTGCGGCTTGAACGGCGCCACCCGCGTGCCGGCGCGCGCCAGCACGCGGCACAGCCCGGCGACCACGGTGCTCTTGCCGGCATCGGAGGTGGTGCCCTGGACCATCAGCGTGCCGCGCAGGGCACCCGGCGGCAAGGAAAGCGGGGAATCGGTATGCATCGGCGGATTATCGCATCGGCCTTCATGCGAGGGCGGGATGCGAGGGTGGGATGCGAGGGTGGGATGCGGCGGCTACAATACGCGGATGGAAACCCCGGCCATCGCCCCTGAACCCGCAACCGCCAGCGCGGCGAAGCCGCTTGCGGCCGGCACATCCGGCGCGCGGCAGCTGACGCTGGTGCTGGGCGGCGCGCGCTCCGGCAAGAGCCACTACGCCGAACAGCTGGCGAGCGACCATGCCGGCATCACCGGCGGGCCGGTCACGTACATCGCCACCGCGCGCCAGGATCCCGCACTGGCCGACCAGGAACTCGAAG
Source organism: Cupriavidus consociatus (assembly GCF_017814975.1). Classification (GTDB taxonomy): domain Bacteria; phylum Pseudomonadota; class Gammaproteobacteria; order Burkholderiales; family Burkholderiaceae; genus Cupriavidus; species Cupriavidus consociatus. The sequence goes on along the minus strand of NZ_JAGIQA010000010.1, from coordinate 147,704 downwards.
TCCGCATCGCGCTGCACCGCGCCCGCCGCCCCGTCGACTGGCGCCTGGTGGAAGAGCCGGTGCGGCTGGCCGATGCGCTCTATGCCAACGCGCGCCACGACGGCTGCATCCTGGTGGACTGCATGACGCTGTGGATGAACAACCTGCTGTTCCCCGACGGCCGCAGCTATCCCGATCATGGCGTGATCACGCCGCCCGATGCCTTCACCGAAGAAATCGAGTCGCTGCTGACCGCGCTGCCCACGCTGCCCGGCCACGTGATCCTGGTCTCCAACGAGATCGGCTTCGGCGTGGTGCCGATGGGCGCGATCACCCGCTTCTACGTCGATGAACTGGGACGCCTGAACCAGAAGCTGGCCGCCGCCGCGGACCGCGTGCGGCTGCTGGTGGCGGGCATCCCGGTCCCGGTCAAGGGCGCCGATCCCGCATGCTGATGCAAGCCTGGCCGGCTTGCGTGGCCGCGGCGCTGGCCGGCGTTCTGCTTGACCAGTGGCTGGGCGAGCCGCGCCGCATCCACCCGCTGGTGGGCTTTGGCCGCCTCGCTTCGGCCCTCGAACGACGCTGCAACGATCCCGGGCGCCGCGGCGCGCCATGGCGGCAGCGGGTGGCGGGCCTTGCCTGCTGGTGCGTACTGGTGCTGGCGCCGGCGGCGCTCGCATGGTGGCTGGTCGATGCGGCAGCAAGCTGGCACCCGCTCGCGGCACTTGGGCTGCACGCCATCGCGCTGTACGCCGCGCTTGGCGCGCGCAGCCTGCACCAGCATATCGCCCCGATTGCCGGCGCCCTTGCCGCCGCGGACCTGCCTGCCGCGCGCACGCTGACCGCGCGCATCGTCTCGCGCGATACCGCCGATGCCGATGCCGAAGCGCTCGCGCGCGCCGCCTGCGAATCGGCGCTGGAGAACGGCAACGATGCCATCTTCGGCGCGCTGTTCTGGTTCCTGCTCGGCGGAGCGCCGGCGGTGATCGTGTTCCGGCTGGCCAATACCCTCGATGCAATGTGGGGCTACCGCACGCCGCGGCTGCAATATTTCGGCTGGGCGGCGGCACGCATCGACGATGTGCTCAACCTGGTTCCCGCACGCCTGACCGCGCTGTCGTACGCGCTGCTGGGCGCCACCACACAGGCGCTGCGCTGCTGGCGCACGCAGGCGCCGGCGTGGTCCAGTCCCAATGCCGGTCCGGTGATGGCGGCCGGAGCCGGCGCGGTCGGCGTGCGGCTTGGCGGTCCCGCGCGCTATCACGGCGAGATGGAACAACGCCCGCAGCTGGGTGCCGGCAGCGCGCCGCAAGCGGAACACGTGATGGCGTGCCTGCGGCTGGTCCATCGCACCTTGTGGCTGTGGCTGGCGCTTGCGGGCGCCAGCGCGCTGGCCGTTCTTGCCGTGTCCGCACCGACGTGAGCCCTGCCCTTCCCCCGATCCGCCATGGCGGCAACCTGTTGGCCGCGGTGCGCCGCTACGGCCGCGCTGAAGCCGACTGGCTCGACTTGTCCACCGGCATCCATCCCGACGGCTATCCCGTGCCGGCGCTGCCCGCTTCCGCGTGGCAGCGGCTGCCGCAGGACGAGGATGGGCTTGCCGAGCTGGCCGCCCAGGCATTCGGCGCGCCGCAAGCCTTGCCGGTGGCCGGTTCGCAGGCCGCGATCCGTACGCTGCCAGGCCTGCTGCGGCCGGGGCGCGTCGGGATTGCCGCGCTCGGCTACAGCGAGTACGCACCGGCCTTCGCCGCGGCCGGTCACACGGTGGTGCCGCTGGACGAGGCGGACTTCGCCCGCGCGGACCTGGCCGATGCGCTCGACCATCTGGTCGTCGTCAATCCCAACAACCCGACCGCACGGCTGCTGCCGCCGGCAACGCTGCTGCGCTGGCATGCCGCGCTTGCTGGACGCGGCGGCACGCTGCTGGTCGATGAAGCATTCATCGATTGCCTGCCCGCGGCATCGGTCGCCGCCGACAGCGGCACCGAAGGGCTGGTGGTGCTGCGCTCGATCGGCAAGTTCTATGGCCTTGCCGGTATCCGCTGTGGCTTCGTGCTGGCGCACCAGCCGTTGCTCGATACGCTGCAGGAGCGGCTGGGCCACTGGACCGTCTCGGGGCCGGCGCGCGCCGTCGCCCGGCATGCGCTGGCGGACCGCCAGTGGCAGGCGGCCAACCGGGCGCAGCTAGGCCTGTCCGGCGCGCGGCTCGGCACGCTGCTGGCGCGCCACGGGCTGACCGCCGTGGTCCATCCGTTGTTTTGCTGGGTGCCCCATGCCGAGGCGCTGGCGCTGCACGAAGCGCTGGCGCGCCATGGCGTCTGGACCCGATACTTCGAAGCCGCCGGCGGTTGCCTGCCCAGCCTGCGCCTGGGCCTGCCGCCTGACCGGCCGGCATGCTGGCAACGGCTCGATGCCGCGCTGGCCGCCATGGCCGCTGTAATCGCCTGACCCTTACCATGCACGCCTTGAAGTTCGCCATAGCCCCGGCGCTGGCCGCCACCGCCCTATTTGCCGCACCCGCGGCGCATGCCGCCGTATCGGTGGTCGACGATGCCGGCCAGACCATCACGCTGGCGCAGCCGGCGCGCCGCGTGGTCTCGCTGGCGCCGCACGTGACCGAGATGATCTTTGCCGCCGGCGGCGGCGACCGCATCGTCGGCACGGTCCACTACAGCGACTACCCGCCGCAGGCGCGCGACATCCCGCGCGTGGGCGACAACAAGGCGCTGGACCTGGAGCGCATCGCCGCGCTCAAGCCTGATCTGATCGTGGTCTGGCGCCATGGCAATGCGCAGAAGCAGACCGACCGCCTGCGCGCCCTCGGCATGCCGCTGTTCTATAGCGAGCCGCGCAAGCTGGCATCGATCCCGGAAAACGTGGAGAAGCTGGGCACGCTGCTGGGCACGGAAGCAACCGCGCGGCGTGCCGCCGACAGCTTTCGGCAGCAGGTGGAGACGCTGCGCAAGACCTACGCGGCGCGGCCGCCGGTGACCGTGTTCTACCAGGTCTGGCAGCAGCCTCTGATGACGCTCAACGGCCAGCACCTGGTCAGCGACATGCTGGCGCTGTGCGGCGGGCGCAACCTGTTCGGGGCCGAGACGCCGCTGGTGCCGACCGTGTCGGTCGAGGCGGTGGTGGCCGGCAATCCGGAAGCCATGCTGACCGCGGGCATGGGCGCCACGCGCTCGGACCAGCCGCTGCCCGACTACGCGATGTGGCAGCGCTGGAAGCAAGTCACCGCGGTGGCACGCAACAACCTGTTCGTGATCGACGGCGACCTGGTCAATCGCGCCGGTCCGCGCGTGGTGCAAGGCATCGAGCAGATCTGCAAGGACCTCGACGTGGCGCGCAGCCGGCGTCCGGCGCGCTGACCGGCCGGCGCGGCTTCATCCGCGATTCGGTTCTACTCTCGATTCCACCATTCGAGCCGCGCTCCATCCGGGCCCAGCCGGAAGCGGCAGCTCGCGCCGAAGCCCAGCGCCCAGTTGACCGTCACCGACAGCGGCACGCCGAGCCAGTGCGCGGCCAGCATGCGCATCGGCCCGGCATGGCCGACCACCCATACGCAGCAATCGTCCCGCACATCGAGCGCGTCGGCCCAGCCGACCACGCGCGCCATCGCCTGCGCCGGCGACTCGCCGCCATGCGGGCGCGCATGCAGCAGGTCCGCGGCCCACTGATCCAGCGCGGCGCGGTCGATCGCGTCCCACGCTACGCCTTCCCAGCTGCCGAAGTCCAGCTCGCGCAACAGCGGTTCAGTGGCAATGGCCGGCACGCCGGCCGGCAAGGTTTGCACCAGCGCCTGTGCGGTCCCGAGCGCGCGCGTCAGCGGGCTGCTGACGATGCGCGCAGGCGCCGGCAGGCCCGTCGCGATCTGTGCGGCAAGCGGCATCAGTGGCGACACCAGCGGCAGATCGAGGCAGCCGTAGCAAGTGCCCGCAGCCACCTCCGGCTGCGCATGGCGGATCAGGACCAGGTCCATGCCGATGCCACCAGGTAGATCAGGATCTCCGCGCACTGCTGGGCCATGCCGAGGCAGTCGCCGGTATAGCCACCGATGCGGCGCACGAAGTAGCGGCCGAGCAGCACGCGCAACACCAGCAGTGCCACTACGGCCGCCGCAAGGAACGACGGCGATACCAGCCACAGCGGCACCAACCCGCACAGCAGCGCGAACGCCAGCCCCGCGCCGGCGAGCCGCTGCGCCACCGGCTTGGCCTTGCCTTCCGCGCGCACGTACTGCAGCGTGGCGAGGTAGCTGACCGCCATCGCGCGGCTGGCGGCGTGCGCGCCCACCAGCACCGCCAGCAATATCGCCGGCCCGCCTTGTATGCCGATCGCCACCAGCAGTTGCCACTTGAGCAGCAGCGCCATCACCAGCGCGATGGCGCCAAACGCGCCGATGCGCGAGTCATGCATGATGCGCAGCACGTCTTCGCGCTGCCATGCGCCGCCGAAGGCATCGACGCAGTCGGCCAGGCCGTCCTCATGGAAGGCGCCGGTCAGCAGCAGCGTGGCCGCCATCCCCAGCAGCACCGCCACGCCGATCGGCCACCACTGCAGCGCGCCCCACGTGACCAGCGCACCGGCGCCGCCGACCAGCAGGCCTACCAGCGGGAAATAGCGCGCTGCGGCATGCAGGTAATGCGGCTCGAATCCGACCCATCGTGCCAGCCGGCCCGGCAGCGGCACACGCGTGAAATAGCCCAGCGCGGTAAAAAAGTAGCGCAGCTCGCCACCAGGGCCGGCAGGCGTGGGCGCGGGGTCGGACGGCACAGTCATGCCGAGGCCGTGCTGACGCCGGCGCCGCTGAAGGTCGCCATCTCGTTGAGGAACGCCACCGCGGATGCCAGCAGCGGCCACGCCAGCGCGGCGCCGGTGCCCTCGCCCAGGCGCAGATCCAGCGCCAGCAGCGGCTCGACGCCAAAATGGTCCAGCAGCGCGCGGTGGCCGCGTTCGTGCGAGCAATGCGTGAACACGCAGTACTGCAGCACGTTGGGGTCAAGCCGCTGCGCCACCAGCAGCGCCGCCGAGGCGATAAAGCCGTCGACCAGGATCACCATGCGGCTGGCCGCGGCGGCGAGAAAGGCGCCGGCCATCATCGCGATCTCGAAGCCGCCGAACGTCGCCAGCACATCGAGCGGCGCCTGCGCATCGGCGTGCAGCGCGAGCGCGCCTTCCAGCACCTCGCGCTTGCGTGCGAGGCCGGCATCGTCCAGTCCGGTGCCCCGGCCGATGCAGTCCGCCAGCGGCAGCCCGGTCAGCCGCTGCATCAGGCAAGCGGCGGCGGAGGTATTGGCAATGCCCATCTCGCCGAAGCCGATCACATTGCAGCCTTGCTGGGCATGCCTCAGCACGCGCGCCATGCCCGCGGTCATCGCCGCCGCGGCCTGTTCCGGCGTCATCGCCGGTTCCTGCGCGAAGTTGCGGGTGCCGTCGGCGATGCGGCAGTTGACCAGCCCGGGTGCCGCCGGCAACGGCACGCGCACGCCGGCGTCGACGATTTCCAGCGCAATGCCGTGCTGACGCGAGAACACATTGATCGCCGCGCCGCCGGCGAGGAAATTCCGGACCATCTGCGCGGTGACCTCGGCCGGATAGGCGCTGACGCCCGTGTCGGCCACGCCGTGATCGGCGGCAAAGACGATCACCGTCGGCCGCTGCAGCACCGGCCGCTGCGTGCCAAGGATCAGGCCGAGCTGCAGGCCCAGCGATTCGAGCCGGCCGAGCGCGCCGAGCGGCTTGGTCTTGTCGTCGATGGCGGCCTGCAGCGCGGGACGCAGCGTGTTGTCGAGGGGAGTGATTTCGGGAAACTGCATGATGCTGTGGCTCTGGAAGTCTGTATCGGGGCAACCGGGCTTTACATTTCCACGCCGCGCTGCGCCTTGATGCCCTGTTGGAAGGCGTGCTTGACCGGCGTCATGTCGGTGACGGTATCGGCCGCCTCGACCAGTGCCGGCGGCGCGCCGCGTCCGGTGATGACCACGTGCTGCATCGGCGGGCGCGCGCGCAGGTCGGCGACGACCTGGTCCACATCAAGATAGTGCAGCTTGAGCGCGATGTTGAGTTCGTCGAGCAGCACCAGCCCGATCGCCGGGTCGCGCAGCATGCCGCGGGCCACTTCCCACGCAGCTTCGGCCTTGGCCACGTCGCGCGCGCGGTCCTGGGTGTCCCAGGTATAGCCCTCGCCCATCACGTGGAATGCACATTCGTCGGGGAAGCGGCGCAGGAACATCTCTTCGCCGGTCGGCTGCGCGCCCTTGATGAACTGGACCACGCCGGCGCGCATGCCGTGGCCGAGCGCGCGCACCACCATGCCGAAGCCGGAGCTGGACTTGCCCTTGCCGTTGCCGGTGGTGATGACGATCACGCCGCGCTCGTCCTGCGCGGCGGCGATTTTGGCGTCGATCACTTCTTTCTTGCGCACCATGCGCGCCTTGTGGCGCGCGTCGCGCTCCGGGTCGTCGGTGGCGGGGTTGTGGGAATCGGTCATGGGTTCGGGTCTTGCGTAAAGAGTCGCGGCGCCGGGGCGCCATCGGGAATCAGTGCAGTATGCACGCCGTCGCTGACGCTGACGATGCGGGTGCGCAGCGAGCGCGAGCAATGTTCGGGAGTCAGTACCTGTGCCGCCGGGCCGTGCAGCGCGGTGCCGTCCTCAGCCATCAGCAAGGCGTGCGTGGCGTAGCGCAGCGCCAGCGTCAGGTCGTGCAGGATCACCACAATGGCGTGGTGACCGGCGTGGGCCAGCGCGGCAAGCCGCTCCAGCACCAGGATCTGGTGGCGCAGGTCGAGGTGCGAGACCGGCTCGTCGAGCAGCAGCAGCGGCGCCTGCTGCGCCAGCGCCGCTGCCAGCGACGCGCGCTGCCGCTCGCCGCCGGACAGCGTCAGCACGTCGCGGGCCGCCAGTGCCTCGATATCCATGGCGCGGATCGTGTCGCGCACCACGCGGTCGTCCTCGCTGCCGGTCCAGCCCCAGCCGGACAGGTGCGGGTGGCGGCCTACGCGCACCGCATCGAGCACCGACATGGAGAACGTATCGTGCACTGCCTGCGGCAGGTAGGCACGCTGGCGCGCCAGCGCCGACGGCGCCACCTGCACGGCAGGCTTGCCGTCGATCTCGACAGCGCCGCCATCCACGTGGCGCAGCCCCGCCAGCGCGGTCATCAGCGTGGACTTGCCGGCGCCGTTGGGCCCGGCGATGCACCACAACTGGCCGGGGCCGATGTCCAGCGTCAGGTGCTCGACCAGCACGCGCTGGCCCGTGCGCAGCCGCACCTCGCGCAGCGCCAGCACGGGGCAGGCCGCGAGCGGCTGCGACCAATCGGCGTTCGCGCTCATCGCGGCCTCCGCAACAGCAGATACAGGAAAGTCGGCACGCCCAGCAGCGCGGTGATCACGCCCACCGGCAGCTGCGCCGGGGCGATCACGGTGCGCGCGATCAGGTCGGCCGCCATCAGCAACGCACCGCCCAGCAGCACCGCCGCCGGCAGCAGCAGGCGCTGGTCGTTGCCCCACGCCAGCCGTACCAGGTGCGGCACGACCAGGCCGACAAAGCCGATCGAGCCGGCAGTGGTGATGGCCACGGCAATGCACACCGAGGCCAGCAGGAAGGTCAGCAGCCGCACCCGGCCCACGCGCACGCCCAGCGACTGCGCCACGGTCTCGCCGAGCAGCATCACGTTGAGCGCACGCGCCATCGGCATGGCCAGCAGCAGCGCGACGATCATCGTCGCCAGCGGGCCGCCGTAGCTGGCGGTGCCGCCAAGGTCGCCGGTCAGCCAGAACAGCATGCCGCGCAGCCGCGATTCCGGCGCCACGGCAAGGATCAGCGTGATCACCGCGCCCCACCCTGCGGCGAGGATCACGCCCGTCAGCAGCAGGCGCGCGCCCGCTTCGCGATGGCCGCCCTGCACCTGCGGGTGCAGCAGGTCGCGCCGCGCCAGCGTCGCCACCAGCAGCATCGAGCACAGCGCGCCGACGGCGGCGGCCGTCTGCACGCCCCACCACGGCGCCAGCACCAGCATCGCCAGCAAGGCGCCGACCGACGCGCCGCCGGAGACGCCCAGCACATAAGGCTCGGCCAGCGGGTTGCGCAGCAGCACCTGCATCAGCGCGCCGGACAGCGCCAGCAGCCCGCCGCAGGCAAAGGCCGCAGCCGCGCGCGGCAGGCGCAGTTCGCGCACGATGGCGCCGGCGGTACCGGTGTCGGCGCCGCTGAGCGCCTGCCACAGCTCGCGCGCATCGAGCGAGACGCTGCCAAGCGCAAGGGAGGCCGCGAAGACTGCGGCTGACGCCAGGGCAAGCGCCAGCCACACCGCCAGGGCGCGCCGGAACTCAGACATGGCGCGCCCGTGCGCTCATCGCTGGCGCCAGCCCAGCGTGATGAAGCCCGCGCGCCCCTGCGTGTTGTAGGGGTAGGCGAGCTGGTAGTCCTTGTCGAACAGGTTTTCGACGCGGGCGGCAACGAACCATTGCTTGTCGAGGTTGTAGCGGGCGTTGAGGTTGACGATACCGTATCCGCCCAGGCGGCGCGAGCCGGCATCCATGCGCGACGACGATACCAGCCATTCGCCGCCGAAGCGCCAGTTGCCAAAGTTGCGGCCCACGTCCAGCGCGGCGTGGCGGCGGGCGCGGCGCAGCAGCTGGGTGTTGTTCTGCTCGTCGACCGGATTCTGGAAGGTCACGCTGGCGCCGAGGTCGGTGCCGTAGACGGTGGCGCGCCACGAGGCCTCGATGCCCTGCACCTTGGCCTTGTTGACGTTCTCGGCCAGGAACATGCCGTTGGGCTGCAGCGCCGACACGATCAGGTCGTCGTAGCGGGTCTCGAACGCGGTCACGCGCAGCAGCCCCGCCGTGGCGGTGGTGTACTGCACCCCCGCCTCGACCGACTTGGCGCGCTCGGGCTGCAGGTTGGGCTGGCCGAAATTGGGGAAGTACAGCTCGTTGAAGGTCGGCGCGCGGAAGGCGTTGCTGACGTTGGCGATCAGCTTGAACGCATCGGTCACGTTATAGCCGTAGCCGGCGAAGAAGCTGCCCTGGTTGCCGAAGTCGGAATAGTGGTCGTTGCGCGCGTTGAGCTGCAGCTGGTGCTTGCCGATGCGCCCGTCATAGCCGCCGAACACCGAGAAGACGTTGCGCGTGGGCGCGCCGTAGGCGCTCGAAACCAGCTCCTGCTGCAGGTAGTCGGTACCGAACAGCAGCGTGTGGTTGGCGGCGACCGCGTACTCGTTCTGCCAGTTGAACTGGCGGTTGCGGGTATTGAAGGTGCCGTTGGCGCGCCCGTTCAGGAAGGTGTCGCTGTTGTCCGCGCTCTGCGACAGCTTGAAATGCGTGGTCCAGTCGGCGCCGACCTTGCCGTTGACGAAGGCCGACAGCGCGTACAGCTCGCTGTTGGTGCGGTTGTCGTCGGTCGGGCGGCCGAAGGCGCTGTCGAACGACAGCTTGCTCTTGGAGTAGTAGCCGCTGAAGCCCGCATCCCAGTCGGGCGTGAAGCGGTGCTTCACCTGGCCCGACACGCTCTGGTTTTCGTACGGGTTGTCGTTGGGGTTGGCGCGCGGCGCCTGCTGCGTATTGATCGACGAAAAGCCGTCGGTCTTGAACGCCGAACCGGTCAGGTTGAACGAGGTGTCGCCCACCTGCCCGCCGTAGCCGACCGTGCCCTGGCGCGTGTTGTTGCTGCCATACTCCACCGACGCATTGGCCGCCGGGGCCTGTCCCGCACCGCTCTTGGTAAAGATCTGCACTACGCCGCCGATCGCGTCCGAGCCGTACAGTGCCGACACGTTGCCGCGCACCACTTCGATCCGGTCGATCTGGTCGGGCAGGATGTTGGCCAGCTGCGCGGTGCCGCTGCTGGCCGATGACACGCGCACGCCATCGATCAGGATCAGCGTCTGGTTGGAATTGGCGCCGCGCATGAACAGCGTGGTGTTGCTGCCCATGCCGCCGTTGGCCGAGAATTCCACGCCGGCCTGGTTGCGCAGCAGCGTGCGCAGGTCCGGCGCTTGCGAATTGACGATATCTTCCTGCGTCACCACCGTCGTGTGCGGCAGCGCCTCGGTAATGGATTGCGCGGTGCGGGTGGAAGTCACCACCACCGGGGCCAGCTGTTGGGCGCTGCCGCTGTCGGCGGCTTGCGCGAACGAGGTGGCCGGGACCAGGGTGAACGAGGCAATGGCTGCCGCAATCGCAGACGAGGTTGCGGGCACGAGCGGACGCACCGCCGGGGCTGCCGGGCGGGTCGACCTGTGGAGCGATGAACGCATGATGCAGGACTAGGTAGGAACGGCCGGGCCCGTTCCCCCGCGGACCATATGGCGATGAGGCGTGCCGCGCACGGCGGCAGCCCGCGTTCAGGCCGGTATCCGGGCTGGCGACTCGGAACCGGCGCCTTCCCGAACCTGAGGTTCAGTGGCGTGTGGCCGGTCCTGCGTGGACATGTGGCCGGGATCGGATCCCGGTCGTTGCCGGCGGCCCTTCCGGCAGGCTGGCTGCGGAAGTGGCTGGCGCTGGCGGATGCGCACGCGGTCGCTTACCGTTGCGGGGGCAGCACAGGTTGGCCCTTCCGGCGCGCGGCTGGCAAGGCTCCCTGTTTCCCGTTGAACTGCCCTTTCGCCAGGGACGAAAAGGGCGAGCACCTGGAACGTGCGCGAGTGTAGGGAGTTTCGCTACCTGCGTCAACGCGGCGCCCATAGTGCTTTGTCACAACTCTGCCGGGGTTTTGGGTGCAGAAGGCTGCAACTTCCATGCAGGTACCCGGTCACAAACGCTTTCCTTCGCATTGTGCGCGCCGGCGCATCGGCTAGAATCGCGTTACCTGACTTTTATCCCATCATGACAGGCCCTATGCTCAACGAACTCGAACAACTGGCCGCGAAGATCGGGCGCGTGCTGCACCATGCGGACACCCTGGCGGCGGAAAACCAGCGGCTGCGCGACGAGATCGCCCGGCTGGAGGGTGAAGCCGCGCTGTTGCGCAGCGAGCGCGAGGCCATGGCCGCCGACCGCGAACTGCTCAACATCAAGATCGAGGAAGCGCAACTGCGCATCCAGTCCATCCTTGACAAGCTGCCGACGGCCAGCGACACGCGCCAGCTCGACCTGCTGGGCGAGGGCGCCACGGCAGGCGCAGAGCCGCACAAGGCCTCCGGAGAACACGCATGAGCAACAAGCAAGTCGAAGTCAATATCGCCGGCCAGCCGTACCGCTTTGCCATCGCGCCCGAGAACGAGGCCGCGCTGCTCGAGGCCGTGGCACTGGTCGACACGCAGATGAACAAGCTGCGCAACGGCATGGCCGCCAAAGGCGTCGAGCGCGTGGCGGTGATGGCCGCGATTTCGATCGCGTCCGATCTGCTGGCCTTGCAGCGCAAGCAACAAGCCGAGGGCACGATCCCGGTCGAGGCCATCCACGCTCGCATCCGCGAGCTGAACGACCGCGCCGACGAAGCGTTGCGGCAGTACGCGCACGTGGGTACCGGCACGCGGGGCTGAAGGGGCCGGTTGAAACCCGGCCTGGCAGCCCCATATACCGTGAAAATGGAGGATGTGCAGCGGATGCCGCGCTGTCGCGCAAAATGTAACGATACGCGCGTGTGGACTTGGTAAGGCCTGCGACGCGGTGTATAGTGTAGCCAGACTGCACGAGGCACCACAGAAGTGCAGCTGACTGGCCAGGTTATCGCGCCCGGCCGCCGTTTTCATCCCATCCTAGTTAGAAACGGCAAACGTCTGACATCCCGCAGGCAGGTCACCTACCCGACCGGTCGAAGCGGTTGTAGCGTCAGACGTTTGACAGTTTCCCTGCCTGGTTCGTGAGGGTCATAAACTCCTTGAACCGATATGCATTGCATGGTGCGGGATCATGTCGCGTGGGCGAGCGCGTCGTCGCATTCATAGTCCGGGCCTGGCTTGGACTCCCTGAGTGGATGATGTACCCGAAATGCGACTTCCGCAGCCACTCTGAACCTCACTTGGGTTCAGGATGCCGACCCAGCGGCCGAGGCGGGGACCCCCTAAAAAGGCGGTGGTTTTCTGAACCATCGCCTTTTTTCTTTGCGCACGCGCGCGGCCATGCCCGCGCACCCCGACCCCTTCATCCACGAACCGCGCCGTGAGCCCGAACCAGAACAAACGCGCCCGCCAGTACTGGCTGATGAAATCGGAGCCGGACGAGGCCAGCATCGACGACCTCGCCCGCGAGGGAACGCTGCCGTGGACCGGCGTGCGTAACTACCAGGCGCGCAACTTCATGCGCGACACCATGCAGATCGGCGACGGTGTGCTGTTCTACCACTCGTCGTGCCCCGAGCCCGGCATTGCCGGCCTGGCCGAGGTCTGCTCCACGCCCTACCCCGACCCGACCCAGTTCGATTCCAGGAGCCCGTACTACGACGCCGCGTCGAAGCCCGATGTGCCGCGCTGGCTGCTGGTCGACGTGCGCTTCGAGCGCAAGAGCGCGCTGATCCCGCTGGCGGCGCTGCGCGAGCATGAAGAACTGGCCGACATGGTGGTGCTGCGCCGTGGCAACCGGCTCTCGATCACGCCGGTTACGCCGGCGGAATGGCGCTTCATTACCGGCAAGCTGATGCGCTGAAACCAGCGCGCTGACCCATGCAGCTTGCCACCCTGCCGGTGCTGGTTCCCGCGCTGCTGGCCCTCGGCGCCTTTACCGGCTTCTGCGCCGGACTGCTCGGCGTCGGCGGCGGCATGATGATGGTGCCGTTCCTGACGCTGCTGTTCACCGCGCTGGGCTTTCCCACGGAAGCCATCGTCCATATGGCGATTGCCACGTCGATGGGCACCATCCTGTTCACGTCGCTGTCGTCGGTGCGCGCGCACCACAAGCGCGGCGCGGTGCGCTGGCCGGTGGTGCTGGCGCTGGCACCGGGCATCGTGCTGGGCGGCATGATCGGCGGCGGCAAGGTCTTTGCCGCGCTCAAGACCAGCTGGCTGTCGCTGGCCTTTGCCGTGTTTGTCGGGTTTTCCGCGCTGCAGATGCTGCGCAGCCACCGCCCCGCGCCGAGCCGGCAACTGCCGGGCGCGGCGGGCATGCTGGGCACGGGCGGCGTGATCGGGTTCCTGTCGAGCCTGGTCGGCGCGGGCGGCGCCTTTGTCTCGGTACCGTTCATGACCTGGTGCAACGTGCCGATCCACAACGCGGTGGCGACGTCGGCGGCACTGGGCTTCCCGATCGCCGCCGCCAGCGTGGCGGGCTATGTCTGGAGCGGCTGGCAGATGCCGGGGCTGCCGTCGGGGTCGATCGGCTACATCTACCTGCCGGCGTTGCTCGTCATTGTCGCGGCCAGCATGCTGACCGCGCCGCTGGGAGCGCGCACCGCGCACCGGATGGATGTCGGGCAGCTGCGCAAGGCCTTTGCGGTGCTGCTGCTGTGCCTGGCGTCCTACATGCTGTGGAAGGCTTGGCAGGCGTTCTGACAGCACCGGGTCCGCAACATTCGTTTGCAATCTCGCGGAACGTTTCAGGCGCCGGTTCCGTCTGATAGCCACTACGTTTTTTCGGGAGAACAAGATGAAACAATGGCTTGCCGCCACCCTGCTGGGCACCACCGCCATCGTCGCTTCGGCGCATGGCGGGCCGGCCGAAACGCCGTCCGGCGTGCTGTCACTGTCGGCACAGGCCGTGAGCGAAGTGCCGACCGACATCGTGCACCTGACGCTCGCCGCCGAACAGGAAGGCGCAGAGCCCGCGGCGATTTCGACGGCGCTGTCCACGCGCACCCAGGCCGTGCTGGCACAGGCCAAGCGCACGCAGGGCGTGACCGCGGAATCGGGCGGCTTCACCATCCACCCGAGCACCGACCGCAACGGCCGCATCAGCACATGGCGCGGGCGTTCCGAGGTCATCCTGAAGTCGCGCGATTTCTCGGCGGTGTCGAAGCTGGCGGGTGAGCTGGCCAGCCAGATGCAGGTGCAGAACATCGCGTTCTCGCTGTCGCGTGAAGCGCGCGAAGCGGCCGAGGCCAAGCTGGCCGAACAGGCAGTGGCGTCGTTCCGCAACAAGGCGCAGTCGACCACCAAGCTGTTTGGCTACAACAGCTACACCATCCGGGAAGTCAACGTGAGCGAAAGCGGCGTGGTGCCGCCGATGCCGCGCATGTATGGCGCAGCCAAGGCAATGATGGCCGATGCCGCGGTGCCAGTCCCGGTGGAAGGCGGCAAGACACAGGTGACGGTATCGGTGAACGGGTCGGTGCAGATGCTGAAGTAAGCCGGCGGGGCACCGCTTGCGTGCTGCCTCTCCCGCAAGCGGGAGGGGCAGCAGACCCCGGAACGTCAGAGCGTCGCGAACTGCTGCCGCAACACGTTCTTCTGCACCTTCCCCATCGTATTGCGCGGCAGCTCGTCCACCACATGCACGCGCTTGGGCACCTTGAAGTTGGCGATGCGTCCCTTGAGCGTACCGATCATTTCCGACTCATCGATCTCCGCACCCGGCTTCGTCACCACCACCGCCACCACTGCCTCGCCGAAGTCCGCGTGCGGCACGCCGATCACGGCGCTCTCGGCCACGCCCGGCATCTCGTCGATAAAGCTCTCGATTTCCTTCGGGTAGACGTTGTAGCCGCCCGAGATGATCAGGTCCTTGCTGCGGCCGACGATGGTCAGGTAGCTGTCCGGCACCTGGCGCTCACCCGCCTGGCTGACGATGGCGCCGCCAAAGCGGCCGACATCGCCGGTCTTGAACCAGCCGTCCCCGGTGAACTCTTCCCTGGTCTTCTCCGGCATGCGCCAGTAGCCGTGAAACACGTTGGGGCCCTTCACTTCGACATTGCCGATCTCGCCCGGCGCGCACGCCTTGCCTTCGCCATCGACCACGCGCACCGACACGCCCGGCAGCGGCATCCCGACGGTGCCGCCGATGCGCTCGCCCAGCGCCAGGTCATACGGGTTGGACACCAGCATCACCGTCTCGCTCATCCCGTAGCGCTCCAGGATGGTATGGCCGGTGCGTTCGCGGAAGGCGTCGAAGGTTTCCAGCAGCAGCGGCGCCGAGCCTGACACAAACAGCCGCATGCGGCGGCAGGTGTCGTCGTCGAAGCGCGGCTCCTGCAGCAGGCGCACATAGTAGGTCGGCACGCCCATCATCACGGTCGAGCGCGGCAGGAATTTCAGCACCTGCGCCATGTCGAGCCGGGGCGTCCAGATCATCTTGGCGCCTGCCAGCAGTGCGCCGTGCGAGGCCACGAACAGGCCGTGCACATGGAAGATCGGCAGCATATGCAGCAGCACGTCATCGCTGCGCCAGCCCCAGTATTCGTGCAGCGTCTGCGCATTGGAGGCCAGGTTGCGGTGCGTCAGCATCGCGCCCTTGCTGCGGCCGGTGGTGCCCGAGGTGTAGAGGATGGCGGCGAGATCATCGTCCTCGCGCGCGACGGTGGCAAAGTTGTCGCGCTTGCCGGCGGCGCGTGCCAGCAGCGAGCCGCTGCGGTCATCGTCCAGCGTAAAGACATGGTTGACGCCGTGGCGGAACGCGACCTTGGAGACCCAGGCGAAATTCTTGCTGCTGCACACCACCACCGACGGCTCGGCGTTGCCGACGAAATAGTCGATTTCCGCCTCCTGGTAGGCGGTATTCAGCGGCAGGTAGACGTAGCCCGCGCGCAGGGTAGCCAGGTACAGGAACAGGGCCTCGGGCGACTTCTCGACCTGAACCGCCACGCGCGCGCCTTCGGGCAGGTTCAGCGAGGCCAGCAGGTTGGCCAGCTTGGCGGTGGCGCGGTCGAGGTCGTCCCAGCTGTAGTACAGGCCGTCGTGGGTCTCGATGCAGCAGGCGGTGCGGTCGGCGGGAAAGCGGGTTTCGAACAGGGCGAACAGGTTGGCGTTCATGATGTGGATCGAACGAAAGGCTTGGAACGGTATGGGTCACGCAGGGGCAAAAGCCCCCGATGCCAGATGGTGCAGGCATGGCAACCCCGCATTCTGGCAGATTTGCCGGACTACTCCCCCCGGAATTGCGGCGGCCGGCGCGCCAGGAAGGCGGCCACGCCCTCGGCATGGTCGGCGCCCTCAGCATAGACGAAGTGCGCGTCGAGCTCGGTCGGCGACAGCGGCGCCGGCATCGGCGCCAGGCGGCGGATGGTGGCCTTGTTGATGCGCGCCGCGGCGGGTGCGCCAGCCGTAATGCGACGCACCGTGGCATCGACTTCGGCGGCCAGTGCGCCTGGCTCCACCACGCGCGTCAGCAGCCCCTTGGCACGCGCCTCGGCGGCGTCGAAGACACGGCCTTCCAGCAGGATTTCTAGCGTGGCGGCGCGCCCGGCCAGCGCCAGCAGGCCTTGCAGCTCGCCCGGCGCCATCGGGAAGCCGAGCCGGTTGATCGGCACGCCGAAGCGGCTGTCGGAGGCGGCGATGCGCAGGTCGCAATGGCACGCGATCTCCAGGCCGCCGCCTACGCATACGCCCTCGATCATCGCCACGGTCGGGTGCGGGCATTGCGCCACCGCGGCCAGCGCCGGCGCGATGGTGGCCATGTGGTAGTGCCGCACCGCAGCCTCCTCGCCACGTTCGGCGGGAAACTCGGCGATGTCGGCGCCGGCGGCAAAGTTGCCGTCGGCGCCGCGCACCACCACGCAGCGCAGCGCGGGATCGGCGGCCAGCCGGGCGAAGCCCGCCGCCAGCTCGCGCCACATCTGCGCGGAAATGGCATTGAGCTTGCCGGCGTGCGACAGCGTCACGGTCGCCGTGGTGCCCTGTGTGGCAAACAGGACGATGCCGCTCATCGCGGCGCCCCGGTGCATCGGATCAGCATGGCCTCGCGCTCCGTCAGTCCATCTTGGCGCCGGACTGCTGCACCACCTGCGCCCAGCGGCGGATCTCGGCACGCTGGAACTGCGCGAACTGCTCCTGCGTGAAGACCGGCGTCTCGGAGCCGTTGTTGAGCCAGACTTGTTTGATTTCCGGCGTGTTCAGCGCCTTCTCGGTCTCGGCGTACAGGCGCTCGACGATCTCCTTGGGCGTACCCTTGGGCACCCACATCGCATACCAGGTCGAGACCTCGTAGTTCGGCACCCCGGCCTCGGCCGCGGTCGGCACATTGGGGAAGGCTGCCGAGCGCTTGCTCGATGCCACCGCCAGCGCCTTGATGCGGCCGGCACGGATATGCTGTGCCGACGAGCCCAGGCCGTCGAACATCAGGTCGACCTGGCCCGCGATCAGGTCGGACAGCGCGGGGCCGGCGCCCTTGTACGGGATATGGGTGATGAAGGTCTTGGTCTGGATCTTGAACAGCTCGCCCGCCAGGTGGTGGGCCGAGCCGTTGCCGGCCGAGCCGTAGTTGAGCTTGCCGGGATTGGCCCTGGCATAGGCGATCAGCTCCTGCAGCGTATTGGCCTTGACGCGGTTGGGATTGACCACCACCACCTGCGGCGGCTGGGCGATCACCGTCACCGGGATGAAATCCTTCTCGATGTCGTAGTCCAGCTTCTTGTAGAACGACGGCGCGATCGCATGGTGCGCACCGCCGATGAACACGGTGTAGCCGTCCGGCGCGGCCTTGGCCGCCACGCTGGCACCGACCGTGCCGCCGGCGCCGCCGCGGTTGTCGATCACGAACTGCTTGCCCAGCTGCTTGGACAGCTGCGCGGTCAGCGGGCGCGCAAAGGCATCGGTGCCGCCGCCGGCCGGGAACGGCACGATCACGGTAACCGGCTTGGACGGCCAGGCATCGGCATGTGCGGCGGGTGCCGCGAACAGCGTGGCGGCGCCGATGCCGGCCACACCCAGTGCCATGCCCGCTGCGCGCGCGCAGGCGGCCAGGCTGAACTGACGACGATTCATCTTGCTGTCTCCTCTCTCTCTTTTCTTCGGAAAGTCGATCGAAATTGCCACGAGCAGGCGCCGTGGCATGGGTCTACTGCCAAGTCCCGACAAGGAAGCGCGGCGCGCAGCGTCGCGCTGGCGGGGGCCATCCCCGTGACCGGACCAGGGTCACAGCAGCTTCCCGACGCTACGGCCGATGCGCGGGTTGCCAGCACCCAAGCGTGCCAGATTGTCATCCAGCGCCTCGGGCACGTAAAGGTAATTCACCATCATGCCGCAGCTCTGGCTTCGGCCTTTTCGCGACAGGTCGGCAGCCCAGTTGAGCCGCTCGACACAGGCGCCGTTGCCGAGATGGAAGCGTGCCACCGGGTCCGCCGGCAGCGCCTGGTGGCGCTCGCGCACCAGGTAATGCGCGGCCAGCGCCATCGCGGTATCGCGCGTCAGCGGGTCGGCATCGGCGGGCGCTTCAGGCGACAGCGCCGCCAGCCACCCTGCCCCGTCCGCCGGCGCCTCGCCGTGGCGCTCGCGCCAGCGCGCCAGGCGCTTGTCGCCGAGCGCGCGCGACACCGCATCGGCATCCTGCTTGCGCAGCCAGTCGGCAAACCCGGGAATCGGCGACAGCGTGGCGAACTGCTTGACCTTGGGGAATTCGCGCTGCAGTTCCTCGATCACGCGCTTGAGCAGGAAATTGCCGAAGCTGACGCCGCGCAGGCCGGCCTGCGTGTTGCTGATCGAATAGAAGATGGCCCACTTCACGCGACGCAGGTCTTCCAGCGGCGCGGCCTCGTCGAGCAATGTCTGGACATTGGCGGCCATCTCGGGAACGAACGCGACCTCGACGAAGATCAGCGGCTCGCGCGGGATGCGCGGATGGAAGAAGGCGTAGCAGCGGCGGTCGGAGTCGAGCCGGTTGCGCAGGTCTGTCCACGAGGCGATCTCGTGCACGGCCTCGTAGCGGATCAGCTTCTCCAGCAGCGAGGCGGGCGAGTCCCAGGTGATCGGCTGCAATTCCAGCAGGCCCACGTCGAACCAGTTGGAGAACAGCGCCTCGAGGTCGTCGTCGAGCACGCGCAGCCCAGGCACCCGCCGCTGCCAGCGCAGCATGTCGGCGCGCAGCTGGATCAGGAAGTGCAGCCCGCAGGCGCTGCTGCCGCGCTGGCCGTGGAGAGCGGCCAGACGCTTGAAGAAGCGGATGCGGGCGCTGGACAGGGCGTGGGTAAGCCCGGAATGGCCGCCCTTGCCGTCGGGCTTCGCGTCAGCCTTGGCTTCCCCCTTGGCTTCCCCCTTGGCTTCACCCTTTCCATCACCCTTGCCCTCGCCTTTGGCGTCCGCGGCCTTTTCGCCGCTGCTGCTGGCGACCTCCGCGAGCAGCTCCAGCATGGCACGCCGGGTGGCCTCGCCCGCGGCCTCGTACTCGGCCTGCCATGCCTGCGCAGCGGCATTGGCGGCACCGTCGGTCAGGCGGGCATCGAAGCACAGCCGCAACTGCTCGCGCTGGCGCCGCGCCACGCGCGTTGCCAGCGGCACTCCGCCGTCGGCGTGCGCCACGCCGTTGGCTGCCTTGGTCGCGGCCTCGGCCTCGCCTTTGCGGCCCCACCAGCGGCCCAGCCGCGACAGGAAATTACTGCCGGCCGGCTCGCTCTCGCCCAGCGGCGCGCTGATTTTCTGGTCACCCGTGTCGAAGGAGTTCATGCGGTACCTGCCTTGTGCAACGATCGGAACGTGGAACGTAGAGGACTTGCCATGCTGCGGCGTGAAGCGTGGGCAGCTAGTCGTCGCCGCTGGCCACGCGCAGCGCCGGCGGCGCCCGGGTCGGCTGCGCCGCGCCGGCGGCGTGATCGAGCGCCTGCAGTGCCGCGCGCTGGCGCAGCAGATGGGTCTTCATCATCGCCTCGGCGCCTTCAGGGTCGCGCGCCTTGAGCGCGGCGAACACCGACAGGTGCTCGGCGCAGGACTCGTGGATGCGGCCCGGCAGCTTCAGGCTTTTGTGGCGCGACAACCGCAGCACCTTGCGCAGGTCGCTGATCAATCCCGACAACCAGCGGTTGCCGGCCAGGCGCTGGATCGCCTCGTGGATCTGCGCGTTGGTCTCGTAGTAGGCGTCGATATCGCCGGCCTGCGCATAGCGAGCCAGGTCGGCGTGCAGGCCTTCCAGCGCGTCCAGGTCGGCACGCGTGGCATTGCGCGCGGCCTCGTAGGCGCAGCGTCCTTCGAGCAGCGCCATCAGCGGGAAGATCTCGTCCAGGTCCTGCTCGGACAATTTATTGACAAAGCAACCGCGGCGCGGCTCGAGCCGGACCAGCCCTTCCGCAGCCAGCACCTTCAGCGCTTCGCGCAGCGGCGTGCGCGAGATGCCGAGCGACTCGGCCATCGCGCTTTCGTCGATCCAGGCGCCTGGCGTCAGCGTGTGGGCATCGATCATGGCGCGCAGACGGTCTGCGACCTCGAGGTACAGGGCTTGCTGGACGATACGCATTGCCACCCCCGGTTGAGGAATCCATGGCCGGAACCATGCGTCCCAGTCGCCATAATTCATAATTATGGATTAGGGCGGCGACGAGACAAGGGATTTCGATGTTGCAATGCGGAAGAGGGGATTCAAAACGGAATCAAGCGCTGAATGGACGCGCTCTCGTACCTGCGCGAAAGACGCCGGCATGGCGCGAAGGAGGTGCGGCGGGCGTTTCCATGCCTCCCTGCAAAGAAACGCCCGCGCCTGAAAATGACAACTGAACTGCCTACATCGCCTGCGGATACGCGTTGCATCCACCCGCGTGGGTCATCATGGAAACCTGGCGCTGGCCCGGCGCCCCCCTTGAAACGCGCTTGCGCGCGGATTTTCCCGTTGCCCTGTTCTATAGCGTGAAGCATCCGACCCCAGTGGTCCTGACGGACCCTCCCTGCATGCTTCCGTGGCGGCTGTGGCTTGCCGCTCATCTTGTAACAGTATCGTTAGCGATTACCGTGCCAGTGGATCTAAGTCCTTGAATTCATTGATGACACGCATCCGAAACTTGTTACAGATTACGATCAGTGTAACAGGATGTTTCTCGATTGTTACGAGGGTTTTCCCATGACGCCAACGAGACAAACCCGACTGTCGGCAATTGCATATGCAAAATGTGCCGCGATCTTAATTTATCGATGCGAGAATGTGCACGACACACCGCAATGGCCTGATTTCGATCGGTTGCATATCTGATACAAGCGCGCAGAGATATTTGCCGCATTTCGTTCGCCAAAACGCATTTCCATTTTCCCGGGAGCCTGCCCATGCACGCCGGCAGCAGCGATTTTACGTTCTCCTCGTCCGCGGCCTTTGACACGGCGCCGGCATCGCCGCAGCCTTTGCGGCTGTCCTTCACCGGTTCGGGATCGGAGTATTTCCGTATCTGGATCGTTAACGTACTGCTGACCATCGTCACCTTCGGTATCTATTCCGCCTGGGCCAAGGTGCGCACGCTGCAGTATTTCTATCGCAATACGCGGCTCGATGGGGCCAGCTTCGATTACCACGGCAAGGCCTCCGCCATCCTGAAGGGGCGCGCCATCGTGTTCGGCCTCGCGCTTGCGTTCCAGCTGGCCTCCAATGTATCGCCCTTCCTCGCGCTGGCGATGCTGGTAGCGCTGCTGGCGGTGTTTCCGCTGCTGCTGGTGCGCTCGCTGCGCTTCCGCATGGCCAATTCCAGCTACCGCGGCCTGCGCTTTGCCTTCACCGGCGGCGATGCCGGGGCCTACAAGGTATTCGTGCTGTGGCCGCTGGCAGCAGTGTTCACGCTGGGGCTGCTCGGGCCGCTGGCGCACCAGCGATTCAAGCAATACCAGCACAGCAACACGCGCTTCGGCACGGCGCCGTTCGGCTTTGCCGCCGGCGCCGGCGAGTTCTATGGCGTCTACCTGCGGGCGTTCGGCGTGGTGCTGGCCACGGCTGTCGCCGGCATCGTGCTGAGCTTTGTCCTGGGCGCGGTGGTGGCACCCGGGGCCAAGGGCCTTGCCGCCGCGGTGATCCTCGGCTTCGCGATTGCCGGCTTCTACCTCGGCCTGCTGGCGGTCAGCCCCTACCTGATGGCGCGCCTGCAGAACGTCGTGTGGAGCCACACCACGCTCGCCCCGCACGCGTTCCGCAGCCAGGTCGGTGCGGGCCGCATGATCTTTATCTTCGTCACCAACCTGATCGCCATCGCGCTCACGCTGGGCTTGTACCTGCCGTTCGCGCGGGTCCGCGCCGCGCGTTACCGTGTCGAAAGCGTGACGATGCTGGCCGCCGGCCCGCTCGACAGCTTTGTCGCCGGCGAGGTGCAGCAGGTCGGTGCGCTGGGCGATGCCGCAGTAGACTGGTACGACATCGACATCGCGCTGTGATTGCCGCGCCCGCCAGCCCTGGCACCATGATCCCAGTCACCTATTTCGATGGCCGCACCTCGCGTGCGCACCCCGCGACCCTGGCCGTGGAAGCGCGGCAGGCCGTGCTGCGCGACCCCAGCGGCGCCGAACTGCGCCGCGCCGCGCTGTCCGATGTGCGCGTATCCGAACGCGTACGGCGCGCGCCGCGGCTGGTCACGTTCGCCGACGGCGCCTTCTGCGAAATCAATGACCACGCCGCCTTCGACCACATGCTGGCCGCCACCGGCCACCGCGAAGGGCTGGTGTCGCGCGCGCAGAACAGCTGGCGCCTGGCGGGGATGGCGGTGGCGGCGCTGGTGGCGGTGCTGGTGCTGGGCTACTACGTGCTGCTACCGTGGGGCGCGGGCGTGATGGCGCACACGGTGCCGCCGGAAGTGGAAGCC
The DNA here is from genome assembly GCF_017814975.1 of Cupriavidus consociatus. Classification (GTDB taxonomy): domain Bacteria; phylum Pseudomonadota; class Gammaproteobacteria; order Burkholderiales; family Burkholderiaceae; genus Cupriavidus; species Cupriavidus consociatus. The sequence continues at coordinate 125,158 of NZ_JAGIQA010000010.1, read as the reverse complement.
CATCTGGGCAGGCTGACGCTGGCCAGCCTGGACAACGGCGTGGTCAAGCCGACGCAGCTGCCGCAGGCCGAACAGGAACGCATCCGCCAGGGCTTTGCCGCGCTCAGGCGGCCGCCCGACGCGGGACACGACTACCTGATCCTGTTCCGCCAGGGCGGTGAAATCGGCGCCAATGCCCTGGCGCTGCCAGGCGGCATCATCGTGGTCACCGACGAGCTGGTCGGCCTGGCCGGCACCGGTGCCGGCATGATGGGGGTGCTGGCGCACGAAGCCGGCCACGTGGCGCGCCGCCACGGCCTGCAGCAGGTGATCCAGGCCTCGGCGCTGGGCGCGCTGTCGGCCTACCTGTTCGGCGACATCTCGACGGTTCTGGCAGGAGTGCCGGCCGCCATGCTGACGCTGCGCTACTCGCGCGACCACGAGCGCGAAGCCGACGACTTCGCCATCGAAGTCATGCAGAGCAATGGCCTGCCGCCCGCGGCGCTGGCCGATGTGCTGGTCAGGCTGGAACAGCGTGCGGGCGCCGGTGCGACATCGCCAGCATCGGAAGCGCCACCGGAGCGCGGCCAGGACTTCCTGTCGACGCACCCGCATACGCAGGCGCGCATCGACGCGCTGCGCCGCGCCGGGAGATAGTCCGCCGCGGCGGCCGTGTTCAGGCCGCCGGCTGCGGCGCGCCGGCGCCGGGCTGGCGGCGGTAGGCCCAGATCACCATGGCGATGCCCGCCAGGATCATCGGCAGGCTCAGCCACTGCCCCATCGACATCTTCAGCGCCAGCAGGCCGAGGAAGCTGTCCGGCTCGCGCGCGAACTCGGCGGCAAAGCGAAACGCGCCATAACCGATCAGGAACACGCCCGAGACCGCACCCATCGGCCGCGGCTTGCGCGCGAACAGCCACAGGATGATGAACAGCGCCACGCCCTCGCCGGCGAACTGGTACAGCTGCGACGGATGGCGCGGAATGTTGTCGCCCGCCTGCGGGAAGATCATGCCCCAGGGCAGGTCGGTCGCGCGGCCCCACAGCTCGCCGTTGATGAAATTGCCGATGCGGCCGGCGGCGAGCCCGCACGGGATCATCGGCGCGATGAAGTCGGTCACCTCCATCCAGTGGCGGCGGCGCAGCTTGCCGAACAGCCACATTGCCACGATCACGCCGAGAAAGCCGCCGTGGAAGGCCATGCCGCCCTCCCACACCTTGAAGATCTCCATCGGGTGCGCCAGGTAGTACGTCGGCTTGTAGAACAGCACGTAGCCCAGCCGCCCCCCCAGGATCACGCCCAGCACGCCGAAGAACAGCATGTCGTCGAGGTCGCGCGTGGTCCAGCCCTTGGCGGCCATATGCGGCTGGCGGATGCGCAGGCGCCCGAACCACAGGAACATGATGAACCCGGCCAGGTACATCAGCCCGTACCAGCGGATGGCAAGCGGGCCCAGGTGGATGGCAACCGGGTCGAACTGGGGATGGATCAGCATGTTGGCGTGAATGAAGTTGTCTGGTTGGGCCGGCCGCGCGCTCAGCGCGGCGCCGCTGCGGACTCGTTGGCCTTGTTGGCCTTGTTGGCCTTGTTGGGCTTGTTGGCTTTATCGGCCTCGTTGGCCAGTGCACCGGCAATCTCGATGAACGACCGCAGCACCGGCGCGACGCCGGCGCTGCCGCCGTCGCGCCAGGCCAGCCCGGTTTCGATCTGCGGGCCGGACTCGCGCAATGCCAGGTACGACACGCCGGTGCGCCGGAGGTTGCACAGCGATGCCGGCACCAGCGCCACGCCCATGCCGGCCGACACCAGGCTGACAATGGTCTGCATCTGGATGGCTTCCTGCGCGATCGCCGGCACCAGGCCCTCGCGCGCATAGTAGCCCGTAATGATGTCATAAAACGCCGGCGCGCTTCGGCGCGGGAAGATGATCAGCGGTTCGGATGCCGCATCGCGCAGCGACACCTTGCCGTCCTGCGCGAGCCCGCCCGGCGGCCGCCAGCCGTCGGCAACGGCCAGCACCAGCGGTTCGCTGACCAGCGGCAGGTAGGCCAGTCCGTGCGGCATCGCCGGCAGCTGGGGCCGGATCACCAGGCCCGCGTCGATCGCGCCTTCCAGCAGCGCTTCGAGCTGGACGTCGCTGGTGGCCTCGCGCAGCTGCAGCTGCACCGCCGGATGACGCGCCCGGAAGCGCCGCAGCAGGTCGGGCAGGATGCCGTAGTCGGCCGTGCTGACGAAGGCCAGCGATAACGAACCCAGCTCGCCCCGCGCCAGCCGCTGCGCCAGCCCGGGCAAGGCCGCGGCATCGGCCAGCACCCGCCGCACCTCGGGCAGCCACTGCGCGCCGGCCGGTGTCAGCGCCACCGATCGGCGCGTGCGCACGAACAGCGGCACGCCGAGTTCCTCCTCCAGCGCCTGGATCTGCTGCGACAGCGGCGGCTGCGTCATCGACAGCCGTTGCGCGGCGCGGCCGAAATGCAACTCTTCCGCCACGGTGACGAAGTAACGCAGCTGACGCAGGTCCAAGCCCGCCTCCTGATATGTTTTTCGACTCAATAAAGGGCAAATAATATATTTGACACTCCAAAATGCAAGGGGCATGCTTTGCGGCACAACATCGGCGGCCCGCGTGACAACGCGCGACTTCTCGGCCCCGGACATTCCCCCGGAGACCCACCATGGCATTCAACAAACGCTCGCAGAACATCACGCAAGGCGTGGCGCGTTCACCCAACCGCTCGATGTACTACGCCCTCGGCTACAAGAAGGAAGACTTCGACAAGCCGATGGTGGGCATCGCCAACGGTCACTCGACGATCACGCCCTGCAACGCCGGCCTGCAGCGCCTGGCCGACGCGGCGATCGACGCAATCAAGGCGTCCGGCGCCAATCCGCAGGTGTTCGGCACGCCCACCATCTCGGACGGCATGTCGATGGGCACCGAGGGGATGAAATACTCGCTGATCTCGCGCGAGGTCATTGCCGACTGCATCGAGACCGCGGCGCAGGGCCAGTGGATGGACGGCGTGGTGGTGATCGGCGGCTGCGACAAGAACATGCCCGGCGGCATGATCGCGCTGGCGCGCACCAACGTGCCGGGCATCTATGTCTACGGCGGCACCATCAAGCCGGGCAACTGGAAGGGCAAGGACCTGACCATCGTATCGTCGTTCGAGGCCGTGGGCGAATTCACCGCCGGGCGCATGAGCCAGGAAGACTTCGAGGGCGTGGAACAGAACGCCTGCCCTTCGACCGGATCGTGCGGCGGCATGTACACCGCCAACACCATGAGCTCGTCGTTCGAGGCGCTGGGCATGTCTCTGCTGTACTCGTCAACCATGGCCAACCCGGACCAGGAGAAGGTCGACAGCGCGGCCGAATCGGCGCGCGTGCTGGTCGAGGCGATCAAGCAGGACATCAAGCCGCGCGACATCATCAACCGCAAGTCGATCGAGAACGCGGTCGCGCTGATCATGGCCACCGGCGGCTCAACCAATGCGGTGCTGCACTACCTCGCCATCGCGCACTCGGCCGAAGTCGAATGGACCATCGAGGACTTCGAGCGCATCCGCCGCAAGGTGCCGGTGATCTGCAACCTGAAGCCTTCCGGGCAGTACGTGGCCACCGACCTGCACCAGGCGGGCGGCATCCCGCAGGTCATGAAGCTCCTGCTCAAGGCCGGCCTGCTGCATGGCGACTGCCTGACCATTACCGGCCGCACGCTGGCCGAAGAACTCGAACACGTGCCGGACACCCCGCGCGCCGACCAGGATGTGATCCTGCCCATCGAAAAGGCGCTCTACAAGGAAGGCCACCTCGCCATCCTGAAGGGCAACCTGGCCGAAGAAGGCGCGGTCGCCAAGATCACCGGCCTGAAGAACCCGGTCATCACCGGTCCGGCGCGCGTGTTCGAGGACGAGCAGAGCGCGATGGAGGCCATCCTGGCCGACAAGATCAACGCCGGCGACGTGCTGGTGCTGCGCTACCTCGGTCCCAAGGGCGGCCCGGGCATGCCGGAAATGCTGGCGCCGACCTCGGCCATCATCGGCAAGGGGCTGGGCGAGTCGGTCGGCTTTATCACTGACGGCCGCTTCTCGGGCGGCACCTGGGGCATGGTGGTCGGCCACGTGGCGCCTGAGGCGGCAGTGGGCGGCACGATCGCGCTGGTGCAGGAGGGCGACTCGATCACGATCGATGCGCACAAGCTGCTGCTGCAACTGAACGTGCCGGAGGAAGAGCTGGCGAAGCGGCGTGCCGGCTGGAAGGCACCGGCGCCGCGCTATACGCGGGGTGTGCTGGCGAAGTTTGCGCGCCTGGCGTCGACGGCCAGCAAGGGTGCGGTAACGGACTGACGGCGTTCGTCAGAGCTGGAAAAGCCTGCGATCTCTCGCAGGCTTTTTTTACTTTGGCAGAAGGCGTCGGAATAAAACCCTCAATCCCCACCCGGCGTCCGCTCGATCTCCTCCAGCGTCGCGTCCAGCCACTCCACCAGCCTGGCCTCCAGCGACTGTGTCAGCTCGCTGGCCAGCTGCGCCGTCAGCGGCGCCAGCCGCGCCTGCAGCGTGGCTTCGGTATGGGCCTCGACCACCTGCGGCCATTCGGTGCGGAAGCGCAGCATCACGCGCGACAGCAGCTCGCTGCGCATGGCGCGCAGGTCGTCCTCGCCGGGATCGGCCACCGGCGCCGGGGCTTGCGGCGGCGGTGCTTCGGCCTGCGGCTCCCCGGTATCGCCCACCTGCATGACCATGCCGGATTCGGCCATGCCGAAGGTATCGATGACGCCTTCCTGCGACGCGGCCGGCGGCTGCGCCGCCGATTCCGCGTCCGGCAGTTCGACCACTTCGGTCAGCAGCGGAATGCTGTCATTGGGCCCGGGCCGCGGGATCACCCGCGATGTGGTGCGTTCGCTCATGTTGCGTCTCCCTTGGGCTGGCCGATATCGTGATGCGTCAGCGGATAACCGCGTTCGCGGTAGAAGCGGTAGCGCTGGCGGCCGGCTTCGCGGGCGGCGTCGCCCGATCCCACCACTTCGATCAGGCGTTCGAAACTGGCGAATTGCGCCGGCGGCTGGTCAGACAGGTTGATCAGCAGCTGGTGGTGCGGCACGCCTTCAGTGGTGGCGGCCAGCAGGATCGGCGTGACCGCCGCATTGGGATGCTCCAGCCCGCAATGCGGCAGGAAATCCAGCGCCGAGAAGGTCCACAGGCGCGCATCCAGGTCCGCCAGCTGCGCCGGCGTGCCGTGGATCACGACCTTCTGGCCGGCGCCGTAGGCCTTGCGGACCAGCCGGCAGACATAGCCGAGCAGGTCCGGCACGTTGCTGTGGAAGTCGATGCGCGTCATGGAAGTTTGCTGCTTGCGTGGCCGGGGTGGCTGACTGCGGCCGTCAGGCCGCGCGGTCCATCAGGAACTGCGTCAGCAGCGGCACCGGGCGGCCGGTGGCGCCCTTGGCCGCACCGCTCTTCCAGGCCGTGCCGGCGATATCCAGGTGGGCCCAGTCGTACTTCTCGGTAAAGCGCGACAGGAAGCAGGCCGCGGTCACGCTGCCCGCCGGGCGCCCGCCGATATTGGCCATGTCGGCGAAATTGGACTTTAGCTGGTCCTGGTACTCGTCATCGAGCGGCATGCGCCAGGCGGTATCCATGGCATGGCGGCCGGCCTGCAGCAGCTGGTCGGCCAGCATGTCGGAGCGCGAGTACAGGCCGCTGTTCTGGTGGCCCAGCGCGATGATGCAGGCGCCCGTCAGCGTGGCCACGTCGATCACCGCGGCCGGCTTGAAGCGCTCGACGTAGGTCAGCGCGTCGCACAGGATCAGGCGGCCCTCGGCGTCCGTGTTCAGGATCTCGATGGTCTGGCCCGACATGCTGGTGACGACATCGCCCGGCTTGGTGGCGATGCCGCTGGGCATGTTCTCGCAGGTCGGCACCACGGCCACGACATTGAGCTTCAGGCCCATCTCAGCCACGGCCTGGATGGTGCCCAGCACCGAGGCGGCGCCGCACATGTCGTACTTCATCTCGTCCATGCCCTCGCCCGGCTTGAGCGAGATGCCGCCGGTGTCGAAGGTGATGCCCTTGCCGACCAGCACCACCGGCGCCTGCTTGGCGCCGGCGCCGTCGTAGCGCAGCACGATGAACTGCGGCGGCTCCTCGCTGCCCTTGGTCACGGCCAGGAAGGCGCCCATGTTGAGCGCCTCGATCTGCTTGCGGCCCAGCACTTCGGCCTTGAGCTTGTGGCGCTTGGCGATGCTGCGCGCCGCATTGGCCAAGTAGGTCGGGGTGCAGATATTGGATGGCAGGTTGCCCAGGTCGCGCGTGACCTCCATGCCGTTGGCGATGGCCGTGCCGCGCACCGCGGCCTGGGTGGCGGCGCGGGCGTCGCTGCTGTCCACCGCGATCACGACCTTGCGCAGCGACGACTTGTCGGCGCCGTTCGGCTTGCCGTTGGCGTTGGCACGCTTCAGGCCGGGGTGGCGCTCGAGCAGCCGGTAGCCAGCGTCGCGCACCAGCGTGATGGTGCTGATGATGGCCCACGAAACGTCGCGCTGATGCGGCGCCTGCTGCGCCAGGCACCACAGCGCGGAGGTGGCGCGCGTGGACGACAAGGCACGCACCGCGGTGCGCACGGCGTCGGCGAAAGCCTTGTCCGAGAACTCGGCTTCCTTGCCCAGGCCCACCAGCAGCACGCGGGCGGCGCCGACGCCGGCCACTTCGTGCAGCATCAGGTGGGTGCCGCGCTTGCCTTCGAAATCGCCCTGCTTGACCAGGCGCGCCACCAAGCCCTTGGTGGCCGTGTCCAGCGCCTTGGCCACGCCGGCAAGGTTCTGGCCCTCGAACAGGCCGACCACGAGGCAGTCAGTCTTGGTCGCCATGAAACCATTTTGGCCGGCTTTGCTCAAATCCAGGGCTTTTGTGCTAAATTCCATCGCGCTTCCTTCCAGGGGCTCGTTAGACACGAAAGCCTCCATTATCCGCGATTTTTACCCCGCGACCTGCCGCCGCTGATACGCCCCGGTCACGCTGACAGCCAGTTGTGCTGCCAGCCCGCTGTTCTGCCAGGCACCTCGCACGGCACATCGCCCGCTCCGGCCGGCAGCCCGGAACCGAACCCGCATGATCCTTCAACAAGCCCTGCGACGCGAGCTCGCCTACACCGCCGGGGCGGTGTTCCTGGTGATGCTGACCTTCATGCTCACGTCGCTCGTGATCCGCATCCTGGGACTGGCTGCCAACGGCAAGGCCAGTCCCAACGACGTGCTGATGCTGATCGGCCTGGCCACCATCGGCTACCTGTCCATCCTGCTGTCGGCCACCCTCTTCATCTCGACCCTGATCGTGCTCACGCGCTGGTACAAGGATTCGGAGATGGTGGTGTGGTTCTCGGCCGGCATCTCGCTGCGCGACCTGGTCAAGCCGGTGCTGCAGTTCGCCGCGCCGTTCATCCTGCTGGCGCTGCTGCTGGGCATCTTCGCCTGGCCGTGGGCCAACCAGCAGAGCGCGCTGTTCCGCGACCGCTTCGAGCAGCGCGGGGTGATGTCGATGATCGCCGCCGGCCGCTTCATCGAGCCTGCCAAGGCCAACTACGTGCTGTTCATCGAGGGCATGGACCCCGACATTAAGTATGCGCGCAATGTCTTCGTCGCCAATGCCGAGGCCGACAAGATCGGCGTGGCGCTGGCGCACCAGGGCAAGTTCGAGACCATGCCCAATGGCGACCGCCTGGTGGTGATGGAAAACGGCCGCCGCTATTCCGGCACGCCCGGCCAGATCGACTACCGCATCGTCGAGTTCGATCGCTACGCGGTCAAGGTGGACAGCAAGCCGCCCGAGTCGGAAGCCAAGCTGCCGCCCAAGAGCCGCGACACCATCGAGCTGATCCGCAACCCGACGCGCGAGAACCTGGGCGAACTGATCTGGCGCATCTCGCTGCCGATCCTGGCCTTTAACTTCGTGATGATCGCGATCCCGCTGGCCTACGTGAACCCTCGCCTGGGCCGCTATACCCCGCTGGTGTTCGCGGTGCTGATCTACCTGACGTACAGCAACCTCGTCAATCTGACGCAGTCCTGGGTGCGCAATGGCTCGGTGCCGTTCTGGCTCGCCTGGTGGCCGATCCACCTGACAGTGTTCCTGGCGGCGCTGATGCTGTTCCGCTACCGGCAGAACCGCAGCCTCGGCGGCTGGCGCGCCGTGTTCGGCCTGAAACGGCGTGATACCGCCACCAGCGGGAGCCAGGCATGAGGATCCTGCGCGTCTATGAACGCTACTTCGGGCGGCTGGTCTATGGCGTGTTCGCCTTCATCCTGTTCGCGGTGCTGTCGCTGTTCGTGTTCTTCGACATGCTCAACGAGCTGGAGAACGTCAACGCCCAGTACACCTCGCTGGTGGCGCTGTTCCACGTGCTGCTGCAGGCCCCTACCCGGGTCTACGAGGTGCTGCCGATCGCGGTGCTGATCAGTGCGATCTACGTCTTCTCGCAGCTCGCCAGCCAGTCCGAGTTCACCATCTTCCGCGTCGCCGGCCTGAATACGCGGCAGGCGCTGTTCTCGCTGTTCAAGCTGGCGGTGCCGCTGGCGATCGTGACCTTTATCTTCGGCGAGTTCATCGGCCCGCGCGCGGAGCAGTACGCGCAGAAGATCAAGCTCGAGGCGATCGGCGCGACGGTGTCGGCGGGCTTCCGTTCCGGCGTCTGGGTCAAGGACCGCGACCAGGACCCGGCCGGCGGCGGCGAGATCACCCGCTTCGTCAACGTGGCGGGGCTGCGCCCGGACCAGACCATCACCGGCATCACGATCTATGAGTTCGACCCGCAATACCGCCTGCGCGTGATCCGCGTGGCCCAGGAAGGCCGCTACCAGGGCGGCCAGGCGTGGGAACTGCAAGGGGTCAGCGAGACGCGCTTCACCGAGCTGATGCCGCAGGCCGATCCGGCAAAGCCCGCGCCGCCGCGCGATGCCCTGGCGCCGGATTTCCGCGCCGAGCAGCTGAAATTCCCACGCGTGGCGATGCACTCGGAGCTGACGCCGCAGATCCTGTCGGTGCTGCTGGTGACGCCGGAGCGGATGTCGACGCTGGACCTGTTCCGCTATATCCGCCACCTGCGCGACAACAAGCAGGACACGCAGCGCTACGAGATCGCGTTCTGGAAGAAAGTGATCTACCCGCTGACGCTGTTCGTGATGGTGGCGCTGGCCCTGCCTTTCGCCTACCTGCACGCGCGTGCCGGGGCGGTGGGTGTGAAGGTGTTCGGCGGCATCATGCTGGGGATGTCGTTCCACCTGTCGAATACGCTGTTCTCGCATGTCGGCCTGCTGCACACCTGGCCGCCCATCATCTCCGCGCTGGTGCCAGGCACGCTCTACCTGACGGTGGCGCTGCTGGCGCTGCGCTGGGTCGACCGGCACTGAGGACGGCCATGGCAGCTCCCAACCGTGCCCTGGTCCTGTTCGCGCATGGCGCGCGCGATGCGCGCTGGCGCGAGCCGTTCGAGCGGCTGCAGCAGAAGCTGGCCACAGCCCTGCCCCAGTGCGAGGTGCGGCTGGCGTTCCTGGAGCTGATGTCGCCGCTGCTGCCCGATACGCTGGCGGAACTCGCCGCGCGCGGCGTGGGCGAGGTCACGGTGGTCCCGGTGTTCTTCGGCCAGGGCGGCCATATCCGGCGCGACCTGCCGGCGCTGCTCGACCAGTGCAGGCAGGCTTATCCCGGCCTGCGCATTCATTGCGCTGCCGCGGTGGGCGAATCTGATGCGGTGCTGGATGCGATTGCGGCTTACTGCGTTGCGTCGCTGCCGGGGGCTGCTGCGCAGTCCTGAAGACTTCAAAACCCTAACGAAAAAACCCCGTGCCGGAATCCCGGCACGGGGTCATTATTTCGACAAAGCTCAATGCCGCTCGGTTTGCTCCCCTCTCCCATCAATGGGAGAGGGGAGACAACTCGCATTTCCAGCGCCGCGCCCCTGAAAAATCAGGCAGCGTGCTGCGCACGCACTTCAGTCACGCCTGCATCCTCCCGCGGCGCCTCAGTCGCGCGCGCGGCCAGCGCCGCGCCGATCATCAGCAGGCTGGGCTGCACCGGGTCGATCCAGGCCGCGGCCTCGCCCGACGCCATCTGGCCGAGCGTGAACTCGCGGCTGCGCTGGCGCGGCGTGGTGGCGGCTTCCACCACCCATGCCGGCGTCGACGCGGGCTTGCCATGCGCGATCAGCTGCGCGGCAATGGTGGCGGCCTGGTCGCGGCCCATGTAGTAGACCAGCGTGTCGGCCTTGACCGCGGCTTCGATATCCGGCGAGCCATCGCCGTCCGCCGCCTTGGCCTGCGTGGCAAACGCCACGCTGCGCGACACGCCGCGCTTGGTCAGCGGCTTGCCGATGGCCGACGCGGCCGCCAGCGCGGCGGTGATGCCGGGCACCACCTCATACTCGATGCCGGCCGCTTCCAGCGCCTGCAGTTCCTCGTCGGCACGGCCGAACAGCATCGGGTCGCCGCCCTTCAGGCGCACCACGCGTTCATACTTGCTGGCCAGGTCGACGATCTGGCGGTTGATGAACAGCTGCGCGGTAGAGCGCTGGCCGCAGCGCTTGCCGACCTCGACCAGCTCGGCCTGCGGACACCAGGCCAGCATCTCCGGCGACACCAGGGCATCGTGCAGCACCACCTGGGCTTCGCCCAAAAGCCGTGCACCACGCACCGTAATGAGGTCTGCCGCACCGGGGCCCGCCCCGATGAGGAACACCTTTCCGTAAGTCTTGCGCGCCTGCTTGTCCATCTGTTGCCCCTTGTCCGCTCGTTCCTGTTCGTTACCGCTCAGGAGAACGCACGGATCATGCCTGCGGCCACCGTGTGGTTGGTCGCTTCGTCGATCAGCACGAAGGCGCCCGTTGCCGGATTGTCGCCGTAGGCATCGCACACGATCGGCTTCTGCAGCGAGATCTGCACCGAACCGATGTCGTTCAGGCGGATGTCGTGGCGGCCGGTCTCGTGCGACAGCGTGTGCACGTCCAGCACGCGGTCCACCGCCGACACGCGCGCGAATACGCTGGCCGTGGTGTGCTTGAGCACGTACTTGCGCGACGGGTTCAGCGACTCGTCATCGAACCAGCACAGGTCGGCCTGCAGCTTCTTGGCGGATGCCGCCGTCGCATCGGCGGCGACGAACATGTCACCGCGCGATACATCGACGTCCTCGGCGAGGCGCACGGTGACCGTGTCGCCGACGTTGGCCGATTCAGCGGCGCCGTTCGGGGTCAGCACTTCGGCCACCAAAGCTTCGCGGTTGGCGGGCAGCACGCGCAGCTTCTGGCCGACGCGCACAGTGCCGGCTTCCACGCGGCCGGCATAGCCGCGGAAATCGTCCGACTGCGAACCGTCCTGGCGGATCACCAGCTGCACCGGGAAGCGCAGCGCTGCGTCGTCTTCGGGCGCGGCTTCTTCCACCGGCAGCTCTTCCAGCAGCGGCAGCAGCGGCTCGCCCTGGTACCACGGCATGGCGTCGCTCTCGTGCACGATGTTGTCGCCGCGCAGCGCGGAGACCGGCACGTAGCGCACGTCCTTCAGGCCCAGCTGCTCGGCCAGTTCGGCGTAGGCGGCACGGATCTCGTTGAAGGTCTGTTCGCTGAAGTCGACCAGGTCCATCTTGTTGACGGCCACGATCACGTGCTGGATTTCCAGCAGCTTGAGGATCGCCGAATGGCGCTTGGTCTGCGCCAGCAGTTCGGCGCGGCCGTCCTTGACGGTGACGCGCGTGGCATCGACCAGCACGATGGCCGCGTGCGCGGTCGACGCGCCGGTAACCATGTTGCGGGTGTACTGCTCGTGGCCCGGCGTATCCGCGATGATGAACTTGCGGCGTGCGGTCGAGAAGTAGCGGTACGCCACGTCGATGGTGATGCCCTGCTCGCGCTCGGCTTCCAGGCCGTCGGTCAGCAGCGAGAAATCGATCTGCTCGCCGGCGGTGCGCTTGTTCTTGGCATTGGCCAGCGCGGTCAGCTGGTCCGACAGCACAGCCTTGCTGTCATACAGCAGGCGGCCGATCAGCGTGCTCTTGCCGTCGTCGACGGAGCCGGCGGTGATGAAGCGCAGCAGGCCTTGATGGGTTGCTTGGTGAGTCATGTCTGGATCCTTTGCTGCGTGCGGCTTAGAAGTAGCCTTCCTTCTTGCGGCGCTCCATCGAAGCTTCGCTGGTCTGGTCGTCCATGCGGGTGGCGCCGCGCTCGGTGATCTCGGTCACCGCGGTTTCGGCGATGATCGCTTCCGGCGAATCGGCAACGCTGGCCACCGGGCAGGTGCAGCTGATGTCGCCGACGGTGCGGAAGCGGACCGACAGCACTTCGCTGACGTCGCCGTCCTGCTTGGGCGTGATCGGCGTGACCGGCACCAGCAGGCCGTTCTTGCGCACCACTTCACGCTGGTGCGCGTAGTAGATCGGCGGCAGCGCCAGGTTCTCGCGGGCGATGTACTGCCACACGTCCAGCTCGGTCCAGTTGGAGATCGGGAACACGCGCATCTGCTCGCCCTGCGCCATGCGGGCGTTGTACAGGCTCCACAGCTCGGGACGCTGGGCCTTCGGGTCCCACTGGCCGAACTCGTCGCGGAACGAGAAGATGCGCTCCTTGGCGCGGGCCTTCTCTTCGTCGCGGCGGGCGCCGCCCATCAGCGCATCGAACTTGTGCGCCTCGATGGTTTCCAGCAGCGTCACGGCCTGCGCGGCGTTGCGCGAATCGGTTTCCTTGCGCAGGCGCACGGTGCCGCGCTTGATCGATTCCTCGACGTGGCCCACCACCAGGCGCGCGCCCAGTTCCGCCACGCGCTGGTCGCGGAAGGCGATCACTTCCGGGTAGTTGTGGCCGGTGTCGATATGCACCAGCGGGAACGGCAGCTCGATCTTGCGGTCGCCCAGGCGGAAGGCCTTCAGCGCCAGATGCAGCATCACGATCGAGTCCTTGCCGCCGGAGAACAGCAGCGCCGGGTTGCGGCACTCGGCCACCACCTCGCGGATGATGTAGATCGATTCCGCTTCCAGGCGGTCAAGATGGTCGTTCTGTACCTGCAACAGGTGCGCCACGCTGCTGGTGGCTTCTGCGATGTCGTTCATGATGCCCATTTTTGTACCGGCCTCAATGCTTGATGTTCTGTTCGTGGAGCCCGCACTCTTTCGAGTCCTTGCTCTCCCACCACCACCGTCCCGCGCGCACGTCCTCGCCCGCGCGCACTGCACGCGTACAGGGTTCGCAGCCGATGCTGGGATAGCCCTTGGCGTGCAGGTCGTTGACCGGCACGTTGTGGCGCTTCAGGTAGGCCCACACCTCCGGCTCGGACCAGTCCGCCAGCGGGTTGAACTTGGGGATGCCGCGGGCTTCGTCCATTTCCTCGAACGGCAGCTCGGCGCGCGTCACGGCCTGCTCGCGGCGCTGGCCGGTCAGCCACGCGTCGGCGTGCGACAGCGCGCGGTTGAGCGGCTCGACCTTGCGGATGCCGCAGCATTCCTTGCGCAGGTCGATGCTGTCGTAGAAGCCGTTCAGGCCATGCTTCTTCAGGTAGTTCTCGACTGCCTCGGCATCCGGCGTGTATTGCTCGATGCTGTAGCCGTAGTGCGACTGCACCTTGTCGAGCACCGCCAGCGTCTCGGCGTGCAGGCGCCCGGTCTGCAACGTGAAGACGCGGATGCCAGCGCGCACGGCGGGGGTACCGCGCAGGATGGCATCGGTCAGCACCATGTCTTCGGCGGCCAGGCTGGAGGCAAAGCGCGCGCGGTAGAAACGCGCGGCAATGCCGGCAAGGCGCTCGCCCAGCTCGCGCTCCTTCTGTTCCAGCGCTTCGATGCTGCCGGTGTACTCGGGCGCGACCCACAGCGCGGGCGGACGCAGCGCCGACACCGCGCCGGCATCCACCACGGGGATATCGCTCAGCACCGTGCTCATGCCGTGGCCTTCGGTTGCACGGCGGCGCCTTCGGTGCGGGCGCGGCGGAACAGCGGCAGCGGTTCGTCGACCGATGCCTGGTAGGTCACGGTGAACTCGGTGAAGCCCTTGATGGCGTCCTCGATGTTCTTGTCGGCGCGCACCGCGAAGGCGTCGAAGCCGCAGCGCTTCATGAAGTTGAGCTGGTCGCGCAGCACGTCGCCGACGGCGCGCAGCTGGCCTTCCCACTTGTAGCGGGTGCGCAGCAGGTAGGCCGTCGAGAAGCCGCGGCCGTCGCGGAACACCGGGAAGTCCACCGCCACCAGCGACACGCGGTCGAAGTAGGCGGCGGCGTCACCCGGCTCGTCTTCCGGAGCCAGCCACACGCCGGTGCGGGCCGCGTCGCGGCCGGCCAGCAGCGCTTCATTGGCCTTCCACACCGACAGCGGGAACAGCACGGCGTCCTGGCCTTGCGCGGCGGCGGCGACCTGCTCTTCGGTCAGCGGCTGCTCTTCAGTGGCGCGCAGCACGGTCCAGTTGTCTTCGACGATCACCGGGGTGACGTTCGCACCGTCGCGTTGCAGTTGAATGATCTTTGCCATGTTCAGTCTCTCCGGTCCTCAGGCTTCGGCGCGCTCGCGCGGCTGCTTGTCGGCATAGACGCGCTCCTTGAACGGGGCGATGCCGATGCGGGACAGGGTTTCGATAAAGCGTTCGTCTTCGATGCGGTTGGCCACGAAGGTGTCGATGATGCGGGTCACCACCTCGGGCATTTCCTCGGCGCTGAACGACGGGCCGATCACCTTGCCCAGCGCGGTCTTGTTGCCCTGCGCACCGCCCAGCGTGACCTGGTACCACTCCGAGCCGTCCTTGTCGACGCCCAGCACGCCGATATTGCCGACGTGGTGGTGGCCGCAGGCGTTGATGCAGCCCGAGATGTTCAGCGAGATCTCGCCCAGGTCATAGACATAGTCGAGGTCGTCGAAACGGTCCTGGATCGCCTGCGCGATGGGGATCGACTTGGCGTTGGCCAGCGAGCAGAAATCGCCGCCCGGGCAGGCGATGATGTCGGTCAGCAGGCCGATGTTGGGCGTGGCCAGGCCAGCCTTCTTCGCCAGTTGCCACAGCGCGTACAGGTCGTGCTTCTTCACGTCCGGCAGCACCAGGTTCTGTTCGTGCGCCACGCGCAGCTCGCCGAAGCCGAACTGGTCGGCCAGGTCTGCCACCGCTTCCATCTGCGCATCGGTGGCGTCGCCCGGGGGCGAGGCCACGCCCGGCTTGGTCGACAGCGTCACCGCGGCGTAGCCCGGCACCTTGTGGCCGTGCACGCTGCGGCTGACCCAGCGCGCGAACGCCTTGTCTTCCAGCAGGTGGTTCTCGTACGAGGCGTCGGTGTCGGCCAGCTTCTCATACGCGGGCGGCGTGAAGTACTGCGCCACGCGGTCGAACTCGACCTGCGTCAGCGTGGCCGGGCCGTCCTTGCTGTGCTGCCATTCTTCCTCGACTTCCTGCGCGAACTTCTCCACGCCGATGGCCTTCACCAGGATCTTGATGCGGGCCTTGTACTTGTTGTCGCGGCGGCCATAGCGGTTGTACACGCGGATGGCGGACTCGACGTAGGTCAGCATGTGCTGCCACGGCAGGTCGTCCTTGATGATCGAGCCCAGGATCGGCGTGCGGCCCAGGCCGCCGCCGGCCAGGATGCGCAGGCGCGTCTCGCCGTCGGCGTTCTTGTAGGCATAGATGCCGATGTCGTGCATCTGCACCACGGCGCGGTCATCCTTCGAGGCCGAGATCGCGATCTTGAACTTGCGCGGCAGGAAGGCGAATTCCGGCTGGAACGTGCTCCACTGGCGCAGCAACTCGGCCAGCACGCGCGGGTCGACCGACTCGTCCGGCGCCACGCCGGCGAAGTGGTCGGTCGTGATGTTGCGCACGCAGTTGCCCGAGGTCTGGATGCCGTGCATCTCGACGCTGGCCAGCTCGGCCAGCACGTCGGGCACGCGCTCCAGTTCCATCCAGTTGTACTGGATGTTCTGGCGGGTGGAGAAGTGGCCGTAGCCGCGGTCGTATTCGCGGGCGATGTGGGCCAGCTTGCGCAGCTGCGTCGCCGACAGCAGGCCGTACGGGATCGCCACGCGCAGCATGTAGGCATGGCGCTGCAGGTACAGGCCGTTCTGCAGGCGCAGCGGCAGGAATTCTTCCTCGGTCAGTTCGTCCGACAGGCGGCGGCGCACCTGGTCACGGAACTGGGCGACGCGCTCGTTGACGATGCGCTGGTCATATTGGTCGTACTGATACATGGCGGGGTCCGTTCAGTATTCGTTGGATTCAGGAAACGAGCTTGATGGCGACAAGCGTCAGCGTGGTCGCCAGTGCGGCGCGCACCAGCCGCTCGGGCAGCGCCCGCGACAGTTGCGCGCCCAGCCAGATGCCGGGGATCGAACCCACCAGCAGCGCCAGCAGCAAATTCCAGTTGACGGTGCCGAGCCACACATGGCCCAGCCCGGCGATCGCCGTCAGCGGGACGGCGTAGGCGATATCGGTGCCGGCGACTTCGGCCGGCTTCATATGGGGGTAGAGCAGCAGGATCAGCGTGGCGCCAACCGCGCCGGCGCCGATCGACGACACCGTCACCAGCACGCCGATCACGGCACCCACCACCACGGTGGCAACGACTTGCTTGCGGCCATGCAGCTGGAAGCGCGGGTTGCGTTCGAGCCAGGCCAGCATCTGCTTGCGGAACAGCAGCGACAATACGGTCAGCAGCACCGACACGCCGATGGTCACGCGAATCGCGTGCAGCCACTGGGCGTTGAGCTCACCTGCGCTCTTGAGCACCAGGATCGCCACAACCGCCGCCGGCAGGCTGCCGATGCACAGGCGCCGCACCACCTGCCACTGCACATGGCCGTGGGCGCGGTGCGCGATGGTGCCGAAGCCCTTGGTGATCGCGGCAAAGGCCAGGTCGGTGCCGACCGCGGTCGCCGGCGAAAAGCCGAACAGCAGCGTCAGCAGCGGCGTCATCAACGACCCCCCACCCACGCCGGTCAGACCGACGAGGACGCCTACAAACAGACCGGAAACGGTATAGGCCAGCGACATGGGGGACTCGGTGGGCCCTGGCCCGTGAGGCTCGCATCACAATCCGGGGGCTGCGAGCGGACGCACTGAGGGCAGGACGTTCATTAACAAAGTTCGAGAATCGTAATAAACTGGCCTCATACCTCAAACTAATAAGAAGTTGTTTGTTTATACGACCCGAGTTATATGAACCTGCACCAGTTTCGCTTCGTGCGCGAGGCCGTCCGGCAGAACTACAATCTGACCGAAGCCGCCAAAGCGCTCTACACGTCACAACCCGGCGTGTCCAAGGCCATCATCGAGCTGGAAGAAGAGTTGGGTGTCGATATCTTCACGCGGCACGGCAAGCGCATCCGCAGCCTGACCGAGCCGGGGCGGCGCATTCTCACCTCTGTGGAGAAAATCCTGCAGGAGGTCGAGAGCCTGAAGCGGGTCGGCATGGACTATGCCGCACAGGACCAGGGCAACTTCACCATTGCCACCACGCATACGCAGGCACGCTACGCGCTGCCGCGGGTCATCGGCGAGTTCACCAAGCGCTACCCCAAGGTCCGGCTGTCGATCCAGCAAGGCAACCCGTCGCAGATCGCCGACATGCTGCTGCATGACCAGGCCGATATCGGCATTGCCACGGAAGGCATCACCGACGACAAGAGCCTGGTATCGCTGCCGGGCTATCAGTGGACGCATATGGTGATTACGCCACCCGATCATCCACTGCTGGACAAGAAGCACCTGGCCCTGGAAGACCTGATGGGCTACCCGCTGATCACCTACGACCCCAACTTCGCCGGCCGGCCCAAGATCGACAAGGCCTTCGAGCTGCGCCACCTGAAGCCGGACATCGTGCTCGAGGCGATCGACGCCGACGTGATCAAGACCTATGTGGAGATCGGCCTGGGCGTGGGCATCGTCGCCGGCGTGGCCTATGATGCCGAGCGCGACCGCAACCTGCGCGGGATCCCGGCCGGGCACCTGTTCGGCAGCAATGTGACGCACCTGGCGGTCAAGCAGGGCGCCTACCTGCGCAGCTTTGTCTACACCTTTATCGAGCTGTTCTCGCCGACGCTGAACCGCAAGCTGGTCGAACAGGCCATGTCGGGCGATCACGAAGCCTACGAACTCTGAGCGCGGCATCCCGCCGCCTCTTTCTATATAAGAAGCAGAAACCAACATGCATTCCCAATCTGTCACGCCGCGCCGGCCGGAGGCGCTGTGAGCGAACCCATGAGCGAAGCCAACAGCGACCTGCCCCGCATCCACTGGACCGAGGACGGCACCGAGCGCAGCGCCGCCTGGCGCTCCGAAGCCGGCAACCCGCCGCCGCGCCGCGTGGTGGTCGCCGACGACACCACCAGCGCCGACACCGCCTACCGGCTCGCCTGCGAAGGCACTGCCCTGCTGTGGCGCGGGGACTTCCAGAATGCGCGCCAGCTGCTCAATGCCATGGCGCGGCGCACCGAGCGCAAGCCCAGGAAGGCCAGCCGGCCGGGCCAGAAGGCCAAGGGTGCGCCCGGCTCCGCCACCGAGGCCTTCCACCTGCACCGGCTGGCGCAGTCGCAACGCGCCCGCACGCTGGGCATGCTGCTGCTGCCGTTCGAGGCCGACCACAGCGTGCCGCTGCGCCGCGCGCCCGATGTGCGCGAAGCCTGCGAGCAGGTCTACGGCCCGGCGGGCGAACCCTATGTGGCGTCGCTGCGCGAGTTGCTGGGCATGATCGGCGCCTATGAGTGGCGCAGAAAAGGCGTGGAGATCCCGGCGCTGGAAGACCGCATCCATCCCTGGTACGGCGTGTTCTCGCCGGTGCGGGGCGAGTATGTCGACCTGGTGGCCGCCGAGCCGCTGCCGTCGAAGTCGCTGGCCTTCGACATCGGCACCGGCACCGGCGTGCTGGCCGCGGTGCTGGCCCGGCGCGGCGTGCAGCGCATCGTCGCCACCGACCAGGATCCGCGTGCGCTGGCCTGCGCACGCGAGAACATCGGCCAGCTCGGCTACGCCGGCGCCGTCGAGATCGTGCAGGCCGACCTGTTCCCGGAAGGTCGCGCGCCGCTGGTGGTGTGCAACCCGCCGTGGGTGCCGGCCCGGCCCAGTTCGCCGGTCGAGCGCGCCGTCTACGACCCGGACAGCGCCATGCTGCGCGGCTTCCTCGATGGGCTGGCCGCCCACCTGGAGCCCGCCGGCGAAGGCTGGCTCTTGCTATCCGACCTGGCGGAGCACCTGGGCCTGCGCCCGCGCGCGCAGCTGGAAGGCTGGATCGAGGCCGCAGGGCTGAAGGTGCTGGGCCGCTCCGATATCCGCCCGCGTCATCCGCGCGCCGCCGACCCCAGCGATCCGCTGCATGCCGCGCGGTCGGCCGAAGTGACCTCGCTCTGGCGGCTGGGCGTGCGCTGACGCGCGTGCCCTTGCAGGCGGAGTTCGGCTATCCTTCCCGTCACAAATAAGACTGGAGGAGACAAGATGCCGAAGTTATTCCGCGCGTTGCCCCGCCTGCTGCCCACCGTCGTACTCGCCACCCTGCTCTGCGCCAGCGCCGCCGCGCTGGCCGATATCCGCGTCGGCATCGACGTGTCCACCACCGGGCCTGCGGCCTCGATCGGCATCCCCTCCAAGAACACCGTGCTGATGTGGCCGCAGACGCTGGGCGGCCAGAAGGCGCATTACGTGATCCTGGACGACGGCTCCGACCCGGCCGCGGCGGTGCGCAACGTGCGCAAGCTGATTTCCGAGGAAAAGGTCGACGTGATCGTCGGCCCCAATATCACGCCGACCGCGCTGGCCGCGCTCGACGCCGTGTCCGAGGGCGAGACGCCGATGGTGGCGCTGGCCGCGTCGGCGTCGATCGTCGAGCCGCAGACCGACGCCAAGCGCCGCTGGGCCTTCAAGATGCCGCAGAACGACTCGCACATGGCGACCGTGCTGACGGAGTACATGAGCAACCACGGCATCAGGACAGTCGGCTTCATCGGCTTTGCGGACGCCTATGGCGAAAGCTGGTGGCGCGAGTTCTCCAGGCTGGCCGAGGTGCGCAAGATCAAGGTCGTCGCCAACGAGCGCTTCTCGCGCAACGACACTTCGGTGACCGGCCAGGTGCTCAAGCTGATGGCGGCAAACCCCGACGCGGTGCTGATCGCCGGCGCCGGCACGCCCTCGGTGCTGCCGCAGAAGACGCTGGGCGAACGCGGCTACAAGGGCAAGGTCTACCAGACCCACGGCATCGCCACCTGGGAATTCCTGCGCATGGGCGGCAAGGACGTCGAAGGCACGCTGTTCCCGACCGGCCCGGTCGTGGTCGCGCGCCAGCTGCCCGACAACCACCCCGTGCGCAAGGTCGCGCTGGACTTCGTCAACCGCTACGAGGGCAAGTACGGCCCCGACAGCGTGACGCAGTTCGCCGGCGACGCCTGGGGCGCGTGGCTGCTGCTGGACGATGCCGCGCGCCGCGCGCTCAAGACCGGCGCCCAGCCCGGCACGCGCGAATTCCGCGCCGCCATGCGCGACGCGCTCGAATCCACCACCAATCTCACCATCCCCAACGGCGTGCTGAACCTCAATGCGAAGGACCACCAGGGCTTCGACCAGCGTTCGCGCGTGATGGGGGTGATCCGCAACGGCAAGTTTGCCTATGCGGGCGACAAGTAGCCATCGCCCGCCCGAATCCAGCATCCTGAAAGGAAGCAACGCATCATGACCACTTCCACCCCTTCCGTCACCGTTGCCTTTATCGGCCTGGGCGCCATGGGCTCGCACATGGTCCGCCACCTGCTGGCCGCGGGCCAAACCGTGCGCGCCTTCGTGCGCCGCCCCGAGGCCGCCGAAGCCGCGCGCGCCATGGGTGCGGAGCCGTTCTTCACGCCCGCCGAGGCCGCGCGCGGCGCCAGCGTCGTCTTCACCAACGTGACCTCGTCCGAAGACGTGCGCGAAGTGCTGCTGGGCGAGCAAGGCGTGATCCACGGCGCGGCGCCCGGCACGGTATGCGTCGACCACAGCACCATCTCGCCGGTGGTCACGCGCGAGATCGCCGCGGCACTGGCCGCGCGCGGCCTCGAGGCGCTCGACTGCCCGGTGTCGGGCGGCACCATGGCCGCCGCGTCCGGCAAGCTGACCATCATGGTCGGCGGCAAGCTCGAGGTGCTGGAACGCGTGCTGCCGCTGCTGGAGCTCCTGGGCACGACCATCACGCATATCGGCGACAACGGCGCCGGCCAGGTCGCCAAGCTGTGCAACCAGATCGCTCAAGTGGTCAATATCGAAGGCATCGCCGAAGCCATGCGCTTTGCCTCGGCGCAGAACGTCGATACCGGCCGCGTGCTGCAGGCCATGTCGACGGGCATGGCGGGCAGCCGCATGCTCGACCTGATGGGGCCCAAGATGGTGTCGCGCAATTTCGCCGCCGGCATCGAGGCGCGGCTGCACGACAAGGACTTCGGGCTGGCGCGCGATATCGCCGAGGAAATCGGCCTGGACCTGCCGGCGATGCTGGCCACCTCGGCGCAGCTGCGCACGCTGATGGCCAATGGCTGGGGCAAGGACGATACCTCGTCGCTGCTGCGCGTGCTGGAGGGCTGAGAGCTGGGGGCCGGCGCTCAGGCGGCTGTCAGGCGCAATACGGCGCGCACCAGCGCGCTGTCGGCATCATTGAAGCCATCGAGCACGTTGAAGTGATGGCATCCCGGCAGCACGAGATCGCTCGCTGCCGGACTGCGGACATTGGCGCGCCACGCCGCCCGCATCAGCGCATGCTGGCGGTGGTATTCGGCCGCTTCCAGCTCGCCCACCGCGAGCGACAGCGGCGCGGCGGTGGCTGGCGTCATATATGCCGGCGACAAGCGCGCCACATCATCTTCCGACAGCCGCAGGTCGCATTGCAGGAACGCGGCGCGGCGCAGCGGTTCCATGTCGTACAGCCCGCTGACCGACAGCCCGCCCTTGACCAGGTCCGCGGGCAGGTCTCGCGCCAGCTGCGGCCAGCGTGCCGCCATCAGCATCGCCACCAGGTGGCCGCCGACGGAATGCCCGGCGGCGAACAGCCGCTGCGGGTCATGCCCCAGTCCGCCGGATTGCCGGTACAGCCACGCCACGCTGCGCAGCACCTGCCGCACGATCTCGGGCACCGTCACCGACGGCACCAGCGAATAGTTGACCACGGCCACCGACACGCCGAGCGCCGGCAGCACGCTGGCGACGAAACTGTGATCGCGCTTGTCGAGCGCGCGGTAGTAGCCGCCGTGGACGAACACCAGCAGCGGCGGCGCCTCTCCGTCATCCGCCGGCGCCGTCGCCGGGAAATAGTCCAGCGTCTCATCCTGCGGATGCCGCGAAGCTGCATCGGCATAGCCCAGTTCCGCGATCAAGCCGCCGCGCTCGCGCACCCGCGCCGACCATTCGCCCCAGCGCGCCATATGCGCCGGGTTGTCCGGCACGTTGGCGCGGTTGTTGTATTCGCGGTCGTAAAAGCCGGGGTCCTGCGAGGGCAGGCTGGCGAGGCTCGCCAGCGAGGCGTGGTCGGTCATGGCGGTCGGTGGATGCGGACTGAGGGCTGGCAGGCGCGTCGCCGGGGGTGCGCGGTGACGGCGATGCTAACCGCAATCGCCATGCACCGGTTATCCGGACCACTACCATCGCCATGGCAGCCGGTTGTCGGTCGCGGGGAATTGCGGCATAATCGCCGGCTCAGCCCGGCATCAGTTCCGATGCCGTCACACCTGCCCGGGTGGTGAAACAGGTAGACGCAGGGGACTCAAAATCCCCCGCCGCAAGGCGTGTCGGTTCGAGTCCGACCCCGGGCACCAAGATTTCCTTCCAAAGCACTCAGCCGTCCACATCATGGACTGCTGCGGCGCATCGCTCGGCATCTCCGGCCTATCGCATCACATCGCCCCCCTTTCCGGCCGAAGTTTGAAGGTGTGTCGGACAGCGCCCACTGGTGCCCATGCGCCTGGCTTCCTATCCTATGGCATTGCCATCCTGTCACCGGAGCCACCATGAGCCGACTGACCCTTCCCGCCCTCGCCTGCGCCACCCTGCTGGCCGGCTGCGCCGGCGCCAATGTGGAAAACCTGACCCAGGCCGGCGGCAGCCTGTTCACCGCAGCCACGCTGTCGGACACCAACGTCAAAACGCTGTCCGACCAGTCGTGCGCGGAAATGGACCAGAAGAACTCCATTGCCCCGCCCGACAGCACCTACGCCAGGCGGCTCGCGACCGTGATGAGCGGGCTGGGCAATACCGGGCTGCCGCTCAATGCCAAGGTCTACGTGACCAAGGACATCAATGCGTGGGCCATGGCCAACGGGTGCGTGCGCGTGTACAGCGGGCTGATGGACTTCCTCAGCGACGACGAGGTGCGCGGCGTGGTCGGACACGAGATCGGCCATGTGGCGCTGGGCCACACCAAGGCGGCGATGCAGGTGGCCTACACCACTGCCGCTGCGCGCGGCCTGCTGGGATCCACCGGCATGGCTTCGCTGACCGCGCTGTCGTCGTCGCAGATCGGCGATCTGGCGGAGACGTTCGTCAATGCGCAGTTCTCGCAGCGCCAGGAAACCGCTGCGGACGATTACTCCTTCAACCTGCTGACCAAGAACGGGGCCAACCGGCAAGCGCTGGCGTCGGCGTTCCGCAAGATGTCGCAGCTTGACGGCGGCCAGTCGAGCATGCTCAGCACGCATCCCGGTTCGTTGGAACGTGCCAAGCATATCGAAGATCGCCTGGCCGGCGGGCGCTGAGCGCGCCGCATTCTTTTGCGCCGCCGCCCCCGTTCGGGGGACGCGGCCTCTCCCTGTGTCCCTCCCTCCAGACATCACACGCATCATGCGCGTTCCTGCGCGCATTCCCGCGCGCATTCCCGCGCGCAATCGCAGCGCGCGGAATGTTGACAGCGTTTAATTCATTCAAGAAAGCTTTCAATATGCCTGCCTGAAACCGGCGGGGATAATTGCCCCTTCCTGGCTATCGTGCCGTGCTACGGCAGCGGATTACGCCAAGATCGGCCGCGCGATCCGCAAGCTGTTCGAAGAGTATGTGGAGAAGTACAACGCAGCGACGGGGAGCAAGGCGAACAAGAACGTCGTGAAGAAGTAAGCCTTCGTTGGCGTGCGCTGGGGCCCGGCATGTTGCCGGGCCTTTTTTATGCGTTGCCGCGCCCCGCCTGGCGCCTCACCGAGATTCGACGAATGCGAGTACCGTGGCCAGCATGCCTTGCAGCGCCGGCTGCAGCCCCGCCGACCGCGCCTCGTCATAGGCGAACGGATAGGTCTCGCTCATGTACGCACACTGCGACAGCTCGAGCTGCACCGCATGCACGCCGTCTTGCGGCTTGCCGTACTGGCGCGTGATATAGCCGCCCTTGAAGCGCCCGTTGAGCACCGCGGTATGGCCGGGCACCGCACTCGCCAGCTCGAGCAGCTGGTTCGCCAGCCCCGCGTCGCAGCTCTCGCCATTGGCCGTGCCGAGGTTGAAATCCGGCAGCTTGCCTTCAAAGAAACGCGGCAGCAACGAGCGGATCGAATGCGCGTCCCACAGCGCGACGGTGCCGTGATTGGCCTTCAGCCGCGCCAGTTCCGCAGCCAGCGCCTCATGGTACGGACGCCAGATCGCGTCGCGGCGCGCGGCGATTTCCGCGTCGTCGGGGCCGTTGCCGCCATCGGCGTACAGCGCCGTCTTGTCGAAGGTATCGACCGGGCACAGGCCGGTGGTGTCCTGGCCGGGATACAGGTTGGCATTGTCGGGCGGGCGGTTCAGGTCGACCACGTAGCGCGAATGCGTGGCGACCAGCACCGACGCGCCGAGTTCGCGGGCGAAACCGTAGAGGCGTTCCAGGTGCCAGTCGGTGTCGGGCACGGTGCGGGCCTCGGCGGTGAGGCGCTGCGAGACCGAGGCCGGCAGGTGCGTGCCGACGTGCGGCATCGATACCAGCAGCGGGCGCGTGCCGCGATGCAGGGTGAAGGCGGGAGTATCGGTGAAGAAGGACATGTTCTTTGCAATGCGTTGGGCGGTACCCGGATTTGTCGCGTGTTTGGTCGCGAATTTGGTCGCGAATTTGGTCGCGTATCAGTCGGCCAGCAGGCTGGCGCGGGCGGCGATGAACTGCCGCGCGGCTTCGGCTTGCAACGCATGCGCGCCATGCTGCACGCGGCTGCGGCCGGCGGTGCGGACCTCCGCTAGTGTCTCATGACCGTGGTTCGCGAACACGTGGGTGGCCAGCGCCTGCGCGCCGTCGAGACCGGCCAGCGTCGGGTGGGCACCGTCCAGCACCACGAAGTCCGCCTGCTGGCCAGGTGCCAGCCCGGTTACGTCGCGTCCACTGGCGCGTGCGCCACCCGCCACCGCTTCGAGATAGAGGCGGTCGGCCACCTGCAGGTGGGTATCCGAGGCCAGCACGTTGCGCTGCTGCAGGCCCAGCCGCTGGCCGTACTCGAACAGGCGCAGATCCTCCGCCACGCTGACGCTGGCATGGCTGTCCGAGCCGATGCCCCAGGCGCCATGCTGCGCGAGGTAAGGCGCCGCCTCGAACACGCCGTCGCCGAGGTTCGCTTCGGTGGTCGCGCAGATGCCGGCCACGGCGCCGCTGTGCGCAAGACGCCGGCGTTCGTCCCAGTCCATGTGCGTGGCGTGCACCAGGCACCAGCACGCGTCGACGTCGACATGATCGAACAGCCATGTCACCGGGCGCGTGCCGGACCAGGCGATGCAGTCGTCGACTTCGCGCTGCTGCTCGGCGATATGGATATGGACCGGCGCCTGCGCATCGATCGCCTTCAGCCCCGCCAGCGCATGCAGCAGGCTGTCTTCCGGCACCGCGCGCAGCGAATGCGGCGCCAGCCCGAGGCGCGCGCCGGCCTGCGCGCACACGGGCGACAGCCGCTCCAGCAGCCGCAGCATGGCGTCAGTGTCGTGCAGGAAACGGCGCTGCTCGGACAGCGGCGGCTTGCCGCCGAAGCCGGCGGTCTGGTACAGCACTGGCAACAGCGTCATGCCGATGCCGGTGCGCTGCGCCGCGCGCAACAGCCGCAGCGACATTTCGGCGGCGTCGGCATAGGGCTTGCCGTTGGCATCGTGGTGGACGTAGTGGAACTCGCACACGCTGGTATAGCCCGCGCGCAGCATCTCGATATAAAGCTGGGTGGCGATGGCTTCCAGCGTGTCGGGCGAGATCCGCTGTGCGAAGCGATACATCAGCGTGCGCCAGCTCCAGAACGAATCGGCGCCGGCGGGACTGTCGCCCTGCGGGCGGCTGCGGTATTCGGTCAGGCCGGCAAAGCCACGCTGGAATGCGTGCGAATGCAGGTTGGGCATGCCCGGCAGCACCGGGCCCGCGGCGCGCGGCACGTCGGCACTTGCGGCGGCACCGGCCCGCACGGTGGTCAGGCGGCCCGATTCGTCCCAGGCGAGCAGCACATCGCGCGCCCAGCCTGCGGGCAGCAGGGCCCAATCTGCGAACAGCTGCGATGCGCTCATGGCTGTGCCTCCGCTTTTGCCCCTTCTTGCGCCGGATATACGCGCCCTTGCCGCACGACCGCGGCAGCAGGATTGCGGCCGAACCAATACGCCAGCTCCGCCGGCGAATCGACACGCCACAGCACGAAGTCGGCCACCCGCCCCGCTTCCAGCGTGCCGTGGCGGTCCGCTGCGCCCAGCGCGCGCGCCGCATGCAGGGTCACGCCGGCCAGCGCTTCGGGCACCGTCAGGCGGAACAGCGTGCAGGCCATATTCACCATCAGGAGCAGCGACGTCACCGGCGACGTGCCGGGGTTGTGGTCGGTCGAGATCGCCATCGGCACCCCATACTGGCGCAACAGCGCGATCGGCGGCAGGTTGGTATCGCGCAGGAAATAGTAGGCGCCAGGCAGCAGCACCGCGACCGTGCCGGCTTCTGCCATCGCGGCGACGCCGGCCTCGTCGAGATGTTCGAGATGGTCCGCCGACAGCGCACGATGGCGTGCCGCCAGCGCCGCGCCACCGAGGTTGCTGAGCTGCTCGGCGTGCAGCTTGACGCGCAGGCCGTGGCGCGCAGCGGCATCGAAGACGCGTTCGGTCTGTGCGATCGAGAAGCCGATCGATTCGCAGAAGGCATCGACGGCGTCGACCAGCCCTTCTTCGGCCAGCGCCGGCAGCATGGTGCCGCATACCAGGTCGATGTAGTCATCGGCGCGTCCCGCGTACTCGGGCGGCAGCGCATGCGCACCGAGGAAGGTGGTGTGCACCGACACGCCGAACTGCTCGCCCAGGCGGCGCGCCACGCGCAGTTGCTTGCGCTCGGCTTCCAGGCTGAGGCCGTAGCCGGACTTGATCTCGATGGCAGTCACGCCTTCGGCCAGCAGCGGTTGCAGGCGCGCGGCGGCCTGCGCGAACAGCGTGTCTTCGTCGGCGGCGCGGGTGGCGCGCACGGTCGAGACGATGCCGCCGCCGGCGCGCGCGATTTCCTCATAACCGGCACCGGCCAGCCGCATCGCGAACTCGTCGGCGCGCTGGCCGCCGTAGACCAGGTGGGTGTGGCAATCGACCAGTCCCGGCGTGATCCACGCGCCGTTGGCATCGTGGCGCGGCAGGCTGCGGCAAGACTGTGGCAATTCGCCGGCAGCCCCGAGCCAGGCGATCCGGCCTTGTTCGACCACGAGGGAGGCATCGCGGATGGCGCGCGCCGGGTCGGCATCGGGCAACAGGTGGCAGTTGTGCCAGACACCGTCGGCGCTGGCAGGGTTGGTGGCATTGGCGGTGCCGGGTACGGAAGGCAGCGTCATTGGTCGGACTCCATTTCCAGCGTGACACACAGGCACAGCGCGTCGCCGGCGCCTGGTACAAAGGCTTGCCCGCCAGCCGGTCCGCCGGCGGGATACAGCACGCCCTGCCCCGCGTCCAGCGCGACGGCCGGCTGCGCTTCCTGCGCCAGCCAGGTGCCGGACACGGCAAGCAGGCAAACGGTATCGGCACCGGTGCTGACGGCAAACCCCTGGCGGAAGGCTTCGATGCGCGCGCGGCAGCGGCCACGCCGCGTCATCACGTTGAAGTCGCGCGTGGCGCCATCGAGCAGCGCGGCCTGCAGGCCGGTGTCGCCCGGGAATGCAAACGGTGCGCCCGGCTGGACCAGCCGATGGCTGAAGCTGCCATCGTCGGCGCGCAGCAACACGCCGGCGCCGTCGAGCAGCACGATCTGGCGGTCGATGCCGGGGAAGGCGGAGAACGGGCCATCGGCTTCGATATCGGCCACGCTCAGGCGCCACACGAAATCATCCATGCCGGCACCCGGCGGCCACACCGCGATCTCGCGCGTGTTGCCGCCGCCGTTCTTCCAGCGCGTCGGCTCGATGGCGGCTAGCGCGAAGTGCCGCGACATCACGGTGCTCATACGCCCTTCACCATCGGCAGGTTCAGGCCCTTTTCCTGCGCGCATTCGATGGCGATGTCGTAGCCCGCATCGGCATGGCGCATCACGCCGGTGGCCGGATCGTTCCACAGCACGCGCTCGATGCGCTTCGCGGCTGCATCGGTGCCATCGCAGACGATCACCACGCCCGAGTGCTGCGAGAAGCCCATGCCGACGCCGCCGCCGTGATGCAGGCTGACCCAGGTGGCGCCGCCCGCGGTGTTCAGCAGCGCGTTCAGCAGCGGCCAGTCGGACACGGCATCGGAACCGTCGCGCATCGCTTCGGTCTCCCGGTTGGGCGACGCCACCGAACCGCAGTCCAGGTGGTCGCGGCCGATCACCACCGGCGCCTTCAGCTCGCCCGACTTCACCATCTCGTTGAAGGCCAGGCCGGCGCGGTGGCGCTCGTCCAGGCCCACCCAGCAGATACGCGCCGGCAGGCCCTGGAAGGCAATGCGGTCGTGCGCCATGTCAAGCCAGCGGTGCAGGTGCTTGTCCTCGG
Organism: Cupriavidus consociatus; assembly: GCF_017814975.1. Classification (GTDB taxonomy): domain Bacteria; phylum Pseudomonadota; class Gammaproteobacteria; order Burkholderiales; family Burkholderiaceae; genus Cupriavidus; species Cupriavidus consociatus. Next base: position 96,341 of record NZ_JAGIQA010000010.1, on the reverse strand, counting down.
GGAACAGCTCCTTCATCTTGGCGTCGGTCTTGTAGATATCCTCGGGATCGCCCGACAGCGCCACCCAGCGGAACGGGCCCTTGCCGCGGCAGAACAGCGGGCGGATATAGGCCGGCACGAAGCCGGGGAAATCGAAGGCATTGCGCACGCCTTCGTCGAACGCGACCTGGCGGATGTTGTTGCCGTAGTCGACCGTCGGCACGCCCAGCTTCTGGAAATCGAGCATGGCCTGCACGTGCTTGACGATCGACGGGCGCGCCGCGGCTTCCACCGACTTGGGATCACGCTTGCGTGCTTCTTCCCACTGCTCGACTGTCCAGCCTTGCGGCAGGTAGCCGTTGACCAGGTCGTGCGCCGAGGTCTGGTCGGTGACGATATGCGGACGCATGCCGCCGGCCTGCGCGCGCGTGGCCAGTTCCGGCACGATGTCAGCGGCGTTGCCGAGCAGGCCAACGGAGATTGCTTCCTTCCTGGCCGTGGCCTCGGCAATCATCGCCAGCGCCTCGTCCAGCGTGGTGGCCTTCTTGTCGAGGTAGCGCGTGCGCAGGCGGAAGTCGATGCGTGATTCCTGGCACTCGATCGCCAGCACGCAGGCACCGGCCAGCACGCCGGCCAGCGGCTGCGCGCCGCCCATGCCCCCAAGGCCTGCGGTCAGGATCCACTTGCCCGACAAATCGCCGTCGTAATGCTGGCGGCCGGCTTCGACAAAGGTCTCGTACGTGCCCTGCACGATGCCCTGCGTGCCGATGTAGATCCACGAGCCCGCCGTCATCTGGCCGTACATCATCAGGCCGGCGCGGTCCAGTTCATTGAACTTGTCCCAGGTAGCCCAGTGCGGCACCAGGTTGGAGTTGGCGATCAGCACACGCGGCGCATCCGGGTGCGTGCGGAACACGCCGACCGGCTTGCCCGACTGCACCAGCAGCGATTCGTCCTCGCCCAGGCGGCGCAGGCTGTCGAGGATGGCGTCGAAGCATTCCCAGTTGCGCGCGGCCTTGCCGATCCCGCCGTACACCACCAGGTCCTGCGGACGCTCGGCCACGTCAGGGTCCAGGTTGTTCTGGATCATCCGGTAGGCGGCTTCGATCAGCCAGTTCTTGCAGTGCAACTGGGTGCCGCGCGGGGCGCGGATTTCGCGCTGGCCACGCTGGAGGGATTGGGATTCGGGTGCGTTCATGTGTTTGTTCTCCTTTGGATGGCGCTGGTGGCGCGATCAGACCGGTGTCGTGGCGACTGGTACGTCGTCGGCTTTCGGATACGCTGGCCCCCACTCCCCGGCCCCTCTCCCGCGCGGGAGAGGGGAGCAAACCGCAGGCCTCTCCAACACTGTCTGGGGTCTCCCCTCTCCCGCTTGCGGGAGAGGGGCGGGGGTGAGGGCCGGCGTATCAACTTGCGTTGGTCGGCAAGATCTCCCGAACGGCAGCGGGCCACCCCGCCCCCGCATCGCCCTGCACCACCCACTGCTTCATCGCTTCAATATCCGGCGCCAGGTAGCGGTCGCCTTCCACAAAATCCACCCGCGCACGAATGCGTGCCAGTTCCTGCTCCACCAGCGGCGACGACTTCAGCGGGCGGTGGAACTCGATACCCTGTGCGGCAGCCATCGCCTCGATGCCGACCACCACCGCGGTATTGGCCGCCATGTCGCCCAGCCGGCGCGCGCCGTAGGTGGCCATCGACACATGGTCCTCCTGGTTGGCCGAGGTCGGCAGGCTGTCCACGCTGGACGGATGCGCCAGCGACTTGTTCTCCGAGGCCAGCGCGGCCGCGGTCACCTGCGCGATCATGAAGCCCGAATTCAGACCGCCATCGCGCACCAGGAACGGCGGCAGGCCGGACAGGCCGGTATCGAGCAGCAGCGCCAGCCGGCGCTCGGAAATCGCACCGATCTCGGCGATCGCCAGCGCAATGATGTCGGCGGCGAAGGCCACCGGCTCGGCGTGGAAATTACCGCCGGAGACCACGTCGCCCTGTTCGGAAAACACCAGCGGGTTGTCCGACGCGGCATTGGCCTCGATCTGCAGGATGCGCGCGGCGTGCTGCAGGTTGTCCAGGCATGCGCCCATCACCTGCGGCTGGCAGCGGATCGAATACGGGTCCTGCACACGGCCGCAGGCCTTGTGCGAATCGACGATCTCGCTGCCATCCAGCATCGCGCGCACGGCGCCAGCCACGGCGATCTGTCCGGCCTGGCCGCGGGCCTCATGGATGCGGGCGTCGAACGGCTTGACCGAGCCCTTGATCGCTTCCAGCGACAATGCGCCCGCCACCAGCCCGGCGGCGAAGGTGTCTTCGGCCGCGAACAGGCCCGCCAGCGCCAGCGCGGTCGACACCTGCGTGCCGTTGAGCAGCGCCAGGCCTTCCTTCGGGCCCAGTTCGAACGCCTTCAGGCCAGCACGGGCCAGGCCTTCGGCGGCCGGCACGCGCTTGCCGTCGACCAGCACGTCGCCCACGCCGATCAGCGTGCACGACATATGCGCCAGCGGCGCCAGGTCGCCCGAGGCACCAACCGAACCCTTGGCCGGGATGCACGGCGTCACGCCATGGTTGACCAGCGCCAGCAATGCCTCGATCAGTTCCGGACGAACGCCCGAATGGCCGCGCGCCAGGCTGACCGCCTTGGTGGCCAGGATCAGGCGCACCGTGTCTTCGGCCAGGTCCGGACCGGTACCGACGCTGTGCGACAGCACCAGGTTGCGCTGCAACTGCGCCAGCTTGTCATTGGGGATGCGGGTCTGCGCGAGCTTGCCGAAGCCGGTGTTAATGCCGTAGACCACGGCGTCGGCGTCGATGATGTCCTGCACGGTGGCCTGGGCCGCGCGTACGCCGGCCCAGGCGGAATCGGCCATGGCCACGCGCACTTCGCCGCGGTAGATGCGGCGCAGGTCGGCCAGGGTGACTTGGCCCGGCTGCAAGGTCAGCAGCGGGCGGGAGGCTTGGTCGTATTGGCTCGCAGTCATTTGTATGTTCCTGTCTATACAGCTTAGGCTAAAAATTGAACCAAAGGCCGATCTCACGAGAGGATCAGCCGAAAGCGGGGTTGCCGTCGGCGCGGAAGCGGCTGCCGAGGCGATAGCGGTTGCCCGGATGCAGGCAGCGAACGAAAGTCACTGGCACGCCATTGGTCCATGTGCGGCGGGTCAGCATCAGGCATGGTTGCGTTGGCGGCATTTCCAGCTGCGCGGCCTGCTCCGGCGTGGCGGCAATGGCATCGACCACGTGCTCCACCTGATCGTAGGGCACGTGGCGCAACAGGTATTCGCCCGGCTGGGTCGCGCTGAAATCCTGGCTGATGAAGTCCGGCGCCACGCGCGGGTTCACGTAGCGGTCCTCCAGCTGCACCGGCACGCCGTCTTCGCGATGCACGCAGACCGAATGGAACACCGATTCGCCGGTATGCAGCTCCAGCGCGGCGGCCACCTCGATCGACGCCGAAACCCGCTCGACCAGGATCACGTCGCAGGCATAGTCATGCCCGCGCATGCGGATCTCGTCCTGCAAGTTGACCACGGACAGCAGCGTTGACTGCGGCTTGTGCTCGGCAACGAAGGTGCCGACGCCGGCGACGCGCACCACCCGCCCCTGCTCCGACAGCTCGCGCAGCGCCCGGTTGACGGTCATGCGCGAGACGCCGAAGCGGTTCACAAGCTCCTGTTCCGACGGCACCCGGTCCCCCGGCTGCCACGCGCCGCTCTGGATCTGGCGGGCGATGTACTCCTTCACCTGCTGGTAGAGCGCGGTGGGAGAGGAAGCTGGAGTGGCGGAGCCGACGGCGTGGTTCATGGCGTTTCAGTGCTCGGCCGCGGCAATGGCCTCGGCGCGGATTTCCTCGGTCAGCCGCGCCTTGAGCGCGGAAAACTCCGGAGAGGTCTTGATGGTGTAATGGCGCGGATGCGGGAAATCGACCGCGATATCGCTCTTGATCCGACCCGGCCTGGCGGAAAACACCGCCACCCGGTTGGCCATGAAAATGGCCTCGTCGATATCGTGGGTCACGAATAATACCGTCTTGCGCGACGCTTCCCATATGCCGAGCAACAACTCCTGCATCAGCACGCGGGTCTGGTTGTCGAGCGCGCCGAACGGTTCGTCGAGCAGCAGGATCTTGGGATCGTTGGCCAGCGCCCGCGCGATCGCGGTGCGCTGCTGCATGCCGCCCGACAGCTGCTTCGGGTAATGGTGCTCGAAGCCGCGCAGCCCCACGCGCTGGATGAAGAAGTCGCTGCGCTCCTTCTGCTCCGCCGCGCTCATGCCGCGCTCGCGCAGCCCGAAGCGCACATTCTGCTCGATCGTCAGCCATGGGAACAGCGTGTACGACTGGAACACCATGCCGCGGTCGGCGCCCGGATCGGTGACCGGCTGGCCGTCGAGCAGCACCCGGCCGGTGGAAGGCGTGTCGAGCCCGGCCACGATGCGCAGCAGCGTGGACTTGCCGCAGCCCGACGGACCCAGGATGGTGACGAAGTCGTTGTCGCGCACTTCGAAATCGACCGGCTGCAGCGCCAGCGTCTGCCCGCCGCTCGGGTTGGAGAAGGTACGCGAAACCTGCTGGATGGAAAGTGCGCTCATTGGATCGAACTCCACGGGAACAGGCGCTGGTTGGCGCGCTTGAAGACAAGGTCGGAGACCAGCCCGATGCAGCCGATCACGATGATGCCGAAGATGATCTGCCCGGTATTGAGCAGCGCCTGGCTGTCGGTGATCATGTGCCCGATGCCCGACGAGGAGCCGATCAGCTCGGCCACGATCACATAGGTCCAGGCCCAGCCGAGCACCAGCCGCAGGATCTCGGCGATCTCCGGCGCAGCGCCCGGGATCAGCACGCGGCGCACGATGCCGGCGCTGTTGGCGCCCAGCGTGTAGGCCGCCTCGACCAGGTCCTTGCGCGCGCCGCCGACAGCCACCGCCACCATCAGCACGATCTGGAAGAACGAACCGATGAAGATCACCAGCAGCTTCTGCGTCTCGCCGATGCCGGCCCACAGGATCAGCAGCGGAATAAAGGCAGACGCCGGCAGGTAGCGGCAGAAGGAGACAAAGGGCTCGAAGAACGCCTCGGCCGCCTTGTACGCGCCCATGAAGATGCCCAGCGGCACCGCGATCACCGCCGCCAGCACAAAGCCGCCGACCACGCGCCACACCGTCATGCCGATGTCGCCGATGAAGTTGTGCTCGGTGAACAGGACCAGGCCCTCTTTGGCCATCGTCAGCGGATCGGCCAGGAACGTGCGCGGCACGAAGCCGCCCAGCGTCACCACGGCCCACACACCGAAGAACAGCACGAAGAAAGACAGGCCCAGCATCCAGCGCGTATTGGGCTGGACCGGCACCAGCGGTGCCAGCCAGGGATGGCGCCGGCGCGCCGGTGCCGTGGGGGCGGACACCGCCGCTGCGGGCGCGTGGGAACCGATTCGGGCTTGCGTCATGACGTCACGCCTCCTTGCGACTGCTCTGCTTACTTGAGGAAACGCGCGTCATACAACGCCGTCACGTCGGGCACCTGGCGGATCACGCCGATGTCCATCAGCACGCCAGCCGCTTCCTTGCTGAAGCTGGCGAGTTCACCGGAGAAGAACTTCTTGTTGGCCTCGCGATCCTGCCAGCGCAGGTAGGCGGCCGACTTGGCGAACTGCTCGGCGGACTGCTTGACCGCGGCGCCCATGATCTCATTGGCCTTCGCCGGCTCCTTCTGGATCATTTCCAGCGCCTCGAAGTAGCTGTCGACCAGCGCCTGCGCCGCCTTGGGGTTCTCCTTGAGCCACTTGGGCGCGCAGCCCAGCGTGTCGGTCACCATCGGGTAGTCGAGCGTGGTCGCCAGGATCTTGCCCTTGTCCGGATTCTGCCGAACGGTGGACAGGTACGGCTCGTAGGTCATTGCGCCGTCGTTCTGGCCGGCCACGAAGGCCTGCGCGGCCGCCTGCGGCGACAGCGTGGTGGTCTTGACGTCCTTGAGCGACATGCCGTTCTTCTTCAGCATCCAGGCCAGCCCGAAGTACGGCGCGGTGCCCGGCGCATCGACGCCGATGGTCTTGCCCTTCAGGTCGGCAAAGCTCTTGACGTCGCCGCGCACGGCCAGGCCGTCGGCGCCGTAGGACTTGTCGAGCTGCACGATCTGGGTGATCGGCACGCCGTTGGCGTTCCAGGCCACATGGGTTTCGACGGTGGTCGCCGCGCACTGGATCGCCCCGGCGGCCAGCGCCAGGTGACGGTCCTTCTGCGGGATCATCTTGATGTCGACCTCGACGCCGTTCTTCTTGAAGATGCCGGCCTTGTCGGCCAGCGTCAGCGGCGCGAAGCCGGTCCAGCCGCTCATGCCGAGCGTGACCTTGGTGGTCTGCGCGTGGCCGGCGCCGGCCATGGTGACTGCCGCGGCAAATAGCGCGGCCTGCATTGCCTTGCGGCCACGAACCCTGCCTTGAATCCTGCCCTGCATGCGGCTTTCCATCCTCATCGATACGCTCCTTTGGTGTGTCCGTCGACGGCAGGCCATGCTTGTGGCGCGCTCGTTTTCGGGCATTAAACAATGCCTGTATATACAAGTCAATGTAGGGCTTCCACCAAGGGACTTGACGTCACATCACCGCAGGAATCGGCGGCACTGCACGGATGTACCAACGAATACAACGGTGCCTCGGCTTGCCTCGGGTGCAGGAAGCACCGCGTTGGCGCGCTGGAAGTGTTGCTGTATAGACAGGATTGAAGTGACGGCAGGATGAGCAAACCCCGTGCCAAGGGCACGGGATGCGACCGCGGGCGCGGTCAGGCGTCGAAGAAGGAGGCGACCGTGGGAAAGCGCAGCCGCAGCCGCAGCTCGCGCTTCAGGCGGCGGTTGTCGAGCCGGCGCGACTCGCTCATGAAGCTCAGCAGCGTCGGCTCGATTACGTCGCGCGCCTGGCCGCGCGTGATGCGCGGCGGGCGCGGCAAGCCGCGGCGGTCAGCCACCAGGTCGAAGTAGTCGGCCATGCGCAGCTCGGTATCGTCGCTGGCGTGGACCACGCGCTGCGGGCGGCCGCGGAACAGCGCGGCAACCATGATGCGGGCCAGGTCGTCGGCATGGATATGGCTGGTGTAGACGTCGTCCTGCGGCACCAGCGCGGGCGTGCCGCGCTTGAGCCGGGCCACCGGCAGCCGCTCGGCGGCATAGATGCCCGGGATGCGCACGATGCTGGTGCGCCAGCCGGCAGCGCGGCCAAAGGCGCGCACCGCCCCCTCGGCGGCCACGCGGCGGCGCGCGCGCGCCGTCTGCGGACGCACGGCATGGAATTCCGACACCCGCGCGCCCTGCCGGTCGCCGTAGACGCCCGAGGTGCTGGCGTAGACAAAGGCGGGGCGGCGAAGGCCCCGGTCGGGTAGAATGGCGGGCTCGCCGCCAGGCGTGCCGCCCTGCCGCCAGGCCTTGCGGCGCAAGGCGGCGAGCAAGGCACGCGTACGCGGATCGCCCTCGCCCTGACCGGGCGGCGGCGCCAGGTCCAGCACCTGCGTGGCCAGCCCCCGCAGCCGTGCCAGCGTCACCGGCCGGTCCAGGTCCGCCACCAGCGGCACCGCACCGGCCGCGCGCAGTTCGGCGCGGCGCGCCGGCTGCGACGTGACGGCAAACACGCGCATGCGCGACGACAGGATTCGCAGGCAGCGCGTCCCCACATCCCCGCACCCGACGATCAACAGGCGCGGACGGCCCAGCCGGCGGCTGGGGACCGGGAGAACCGGCAGGAGCGGGAGGCGCGAGGGCTGCAGCATCGACTGAATTTTGCTCATAGACCGATTATGGCTTATCAAGTAACCGTCATGCCCAGTGGCCACAAGTTCGAAGTGGCCTCGGACGAAACCATCCTCGGCGCGGCCCTGCGCCACAGCATCGGCCTGCCCTACGGCTGCAAGAACGGCGCCTGCGGCTCGTGCAAAGGCCGCGTGCTGGAAGGCACCATCGTGCAGGGCGACCACGCCCCGGCCGCGCTGACCGCGCAGGAAAAGACCGAGGGCCGCGCACTGTTCTGCTGCGCCAACGCGTCGTCCGACATTACCATCGAATGCCGCGAAGTCCACGGCGCCGGCGACATCCCGATCAAGAAGGTGCCGTGCCGCGTGACCACGCTGGAACGCCTGGCCGACGACGTCATCGCGATCAAGCTGCAGCTGCCCGCGACCGAGCGCATGCAGTACCTGGCCGGCCAGTACGTGGAATTCCTGCTGCGCGACGGCAAGCGCCGCAGCTATTCGATCGCCACGCCGCCGCACGAAGACGGCCCGATCGAGCTGCATATCCGCCATATGCCGGGCGGCGCCTTCACCGACTACGTGTTCGGCGCCAAGGAAGGCGCCCCGGCGATGAAGGAACGCGACATCCTGCGCTTCGAAGGCCCGCTGGGCAGCTTCTTCCTGCGCGAGGAATCGAATGCCCCGATCATCCTGCTGGCTTCCGGCACCGGCTTCGCCCCGATCAAGGCCATCGTCGAGCATGCCGCCTACACCGGCATCACGCGCCCGATGACGCTGTACTGGGGCGGCCGCCGGCCCAAGGACCTGTACATGCACGCGCTGGCCGAGCAATGGGCGCGCGACCTGCCCAACTTCAGGTACGTGCCGGTGGTCTCCGACGCGCTGCCGGAAGACAACTGGCAGGGCCGCACCGGCTTCGTCCACCAGGCCGTGATCGCCGACCATCCCGACATGTCGGGCCACGAGGTCTACGCCTGCGGCGCGCCGGTGATGATCAACGCCGCGCGCGGCGACTTCACCCGCCAGTGCAAGCTGCACGAAGACGCGTTCTTCGCCGACTCGTTCACCTCCGAGGCCGACATGCACCCGGCCACGCCGGCAGCACCTGCTGCTTGACCAGCCCGGCCGGCACGCCGTTCCGTCAGCGCAACAATGCCCGGGTCCGCCAAAATTGGTTTTGACACCCGGGCGCATGCACCTTATATTTGCCCGCATGCATACGACCTTCAACCGACGCCGCAGCTTCCGTACGTCGCTCCCCGCTGGGGTGCCGCGCGGCTGACCGTCGACTGCGTCTGTTCAGGTCAACGAGCCACGGGCAACCCCCGTGGCTTTTTGTTTTGCCGCGTTTTTCGCTTGTTTCCCCGCTTGTCCGTCCATCGTTCTAAGCCGACCCCTGGAGTCCGCCATGGCATTTGCTGAGTTTCCCGTCCAATCCCTGATGTACATCACCAACCGGCCCGAGCTCGTCTTCACCGAAGGCAAGGGCTCCTGGCTGACGGACCACAACGGCAAGCGATACCTGGACTTCGTGCAGGGCTGGGCGGTCAACTGCCTGGGCCACTCCAACCAGGGCATGATCGACGCGCTGGTCGAGCAGTCGCAGAAGATCATCAACCCGAGCCCGGCGTTCTACAACGAGCCGATGCTGCGCCTGGCCAGGCAGCTTACCGACCACAGCTGCTTCGACAAGGTCTTCTTCGCCAACAGCGGCGCCGAAGCCAACGAAGGCGCGATCAAGCTGGCGCGCAAATGGGGCCGCAAGCACAAGAACGGCGCCTACGAGATCATCACCATGGATCACAGCTTCCATGGCCGCACGCTCGCCACCATGAGCGCGTCGGGCAAGGCCGGCTGGGACACCATCTTCGCGCCGCAGGTGCCGGGCTTCCCCAAGGCCGAACTGAACGACCTGGCCTCGGTCGAGAAGCTGATCACCGACAAGACCGTCGGCATCATGCTGGAACCGGTGCAGGGCGAAGGTGGCGTGATTCCCGCCACGCGCGAGTTCATGCAGGGCCTGCGCGCACTGGCCGACAAGCACAAGCTGCTGTTCATCGTCGATGAGGTGCAGGCCGGCTGCGGCCGCTGCGGCACGCTCTTCGCGTACGAGCTGTCGGGCGTCGAGCCGGACATCATGACGCTGGGCAAGGGCATCGGCGGCGGCGTACCGCTGTCGGCGCTGCTGTGCAAGGCCGAAGTTGCCAGCTTCGAGGCCGGCGACCAGGGCGGCACCTACAACGGCAACCCGCTGATGACCGCTGTGGGCAGCGCCGTGATCGAACAGCTGACCGCGCCGGGATTCCTCGACGACGTCAAGGCCAAGGGTGAATACCTGAAGGAACAATTGCTGGCGCTGTCGGCCGACTTCGGTTTGGGCGGCGAACGTGGCGAAGGCCTGCTGCGCGCGCTGCTGCTGGACAAGGACATCGGCCCGCAACTGGTGGAAGAAGCGCGCGACATGGCGCCGCAAGGCCTGCTGCTGAACGCGCCGCGCGCCAACCTGCTGCGCTTCATGCCGGCGCTGAACGTTACGCGCGAAGAGATCGACCAGATGATCGGCATGCTGCGCACGCTGCTGAAGAAGCTGGCCTGATCCTTCAGGACCTGCAGATGGCAAAAAGCCTCGCATTGCGCGAGGCTTTTTGCTTTGCAGCCTGATCAGCGATCAGCGCCGCAGAGGAGTGAGGGAGAGGGCCAGCACCACAGAACCCGCACACACCGGCCGAGCCGGCCCGCGCGGGGCCCCGCGGCAAGGGGAAAGGCCTTGCGCCTGCGAGCGCCCGCCCTCTCCCTCACCCCTCTTGCGGCAGCGGGGTTGCCGGAATGGGAGCGGCGGCGCGCCGCTTACTCGCCCAGGTAGGCCGCCCGCACCTTGGGATCGTCCAGCATCTGCCTGGCCTCCCCGCTCATGGTGATCAGCCCGGACTCCATCACGTAGCCGCGGTGCGCGGCCTGCAGCGCCAGGCGCGCGTTCTGCTCGACCAGCAGCACGGTCACGCCCTGCCCCGAGATATCGCGCACAACCTCGAAGATCTTGTCGACCATGATCGGCGACAGGCCCATGGACGGCTCGTCCAGCAGCAGCACCTTGGGCTGGCTCATCAGCGCGCGCGCCATCGCCAGCATCTGCTGCTCGCCGCCGGACATGGTGCCCGCCAGCTGGTTGGCGCGTTCCTTCAGGCGCGGGAAGATGCCGAACATGCGGTCGACGTCGGCCTTGATGCCGGCCTCGTCGTTGCGCGTGTAGGCGCCCATCTGCAGGTTCTCGGTGATGGTCATGCGCGCGAACACGCCGCGGCCTTCCGGCACCATCGCCAGCCCCTGCTTGAGCAGCGTGTAGCTGGGCACACCCTTGATCGACTTGCCCATGTACTCCACGTCGCCGCCGGCCCAGCCCTGCAGGCCGGTGATGGCCTTCATGGTAGTGGTCTTGCCGGCGCCGTTGGCGCCGATCAGCGTGACGAGTTCACCGTCCTTGATTTCCAGGTCGATGCCCTTGACGGCCTGGATGCCGCCGTACGCGACCTTCAGGCCGGAGATCTTCAGTACTGTCTGTTTCATTGCCGGTTGTGTCATTGCATTGCCTCCCGCCATCAGTGCGCCGAAGTGCCGAGGTAGGCCTCGATCACCGCGGGGTTGTTCTGCACCTCGTGCGGCAGGCCCTGGGCAATCACCTTGCCGTAGTCCAGCACGGTCAGGCGGTTGCACAGCCCCATCACCAGCTTTACGTCGTGCTCGATCAGCAGGATGGTCCTGCCATCGTTCTTGATCTTGTCGAGCAGGCCGCGCAGCTCGACCTTCTCGGTCGCGTTCATGCCCGCGGCCGGCTCGTCCAGCGCCAGCAGCTTGGGCTCGGTCGCCAGCGCGCGGGCGATCTCCAGCCGGCGCTGGTGGCCGTACGACAGGTTGCGCGCGGTGAAGTTGGCGTACTTGCCGATGCCGACATAGTCGAGCAGATCATGCGCCATGTCCTCGATGCCCTCTTCCTCGCGGCGCACCGCAGGCGGCCGGAAGATCGCGCCGAACAGGCCGGCCTTGGAGCGCACGTGGCGCCCGACCATCACGTTCTCGAGGGCGGTCATCTCACCGAACAGGCGGATGTTCTGGAACGTGCGCGCGATGCCAGCCTTGGCCACTTCATGCACGGCCGTCGGCTGGTAGGCCTTGCCGCCCAGCACGAACTCGCCCGAATCCGGCGTGTACAGGCCGGTGATGACGTTGAAAAAGGTAGTCTTGCCGGCGCCGTTGGGACCGATCAGGCCATAGATCTCACCCGGCTTGATCTGCAGGCCCACCTCGGACAGTGCCTGCAGGCCGCCGAATCGCTTGTTGACCCCCTGTACCGACAGGAGGAAATCGTTGTTGCTCATGTTGTCCTCCTGGTCAGAAACGGCCCACGCTGCCCGCACGGCGCACCACCGGGCGGTCTTCCTTGCGCGGCGACGGCCAGATGCCTGCCGGGCGGTACAGCATGACGCCAACCAGGGCCAGGCCGAACAGCAGCTGGCGCAGCACTTCGGCATCCACGATGACATGGCCGAACAAACCGGTCTGCATCGGCTCCGCCACCACTCGCAGCAGTTCCTGGAAACCCACCAGCAGGATGCCGCCCAGGATCACGCCCGGGATATGCCCCATGCCGCCGAGCACCACGATGGCCAGCACGTAGATCGATTCCCACAGCGTGAACGATTCCGGCGACACGAAACCCTGGAACGCGCCGAACACCGCGCCCGAGGCGCCGCCGAACGATGCGCCCATGGCAAAGGCCAGCAGCTTGATGTTGCGGGTGTTGATGCCCATCGCCTTGGCCGCGATCTCATCCTCGCGGATTGCCACGAAGGCCCGGCCGATACGCGAAGTCTGCAGCCGCAGGCACACGAACACGATCACGATGACCAGGAACACCAGCAGGTAGTAGTACATGAACACCGGCGAGAACTTCAGCCCGAAGATCTCGTGCGACTTGGAAAAGTCGAAGCCGAAGATATGGACCGGGTCCACCGCCGTGATGCCCTTGGGCCCGTTGGTGATGTTCACCGGACGGTCCAGGTTGTTCATGAAGATCCGGATGATCTCGCCGAAGCCCAGCGTCACGATGGCGAGATAGTCGCCGCGCAGCTTGAGCGTTGGCGCGCCCAGCAATACGCCAAAGGTCGCGGCCACCAGGATTGCCAACGGCAATACAAACCACATCGACAGGTGGATGCCGGTGGGAAACAGTTGGTGGATCCACTCGAACTGGTTCGCCAGGTGCGGCGAACCCAGCAGCGCCATCATATAGGCGCCCACCGCGTAGAACGCGATATAGCCCAGGTCAAGCAGGCCGGCAAAGCCCACCACGATGTTCAGGCCCAGCGCCAGCATGATGTACAGCAGCGCAAAGTCGAGCACGCGGACCCAGTAGTTGCCGCCCAGGGTCTGGACGATGAACGGCGCGCACAGCGCGACCACCAGAAAGCCGATCAGTGCGGCCAGGGTCTTGGCCGGCACCTTCGTCGGAGCCGCGACGGCGGCCGTGGATGGAATCGGGGTATTCATGGATTCGCTCTCCTCAGGCGCGATCCGCCACGCGTTCGCCCATGATGCCGGACGGACGGAAGACGAGCACGGTGATCAGTACGATGAAGGCGAAGACGTCCTGGTAGTTGGAGCCGAACACGCCATTGGTCAGGTCGCCGATATAGCCGGCACCCAGCGCCTCGATCAGGCCCAGCAGCATGCCGCCGACCATCGCGCCCGCAAGGTTGCCGATACCACCCAGCACCGCGGCGGTGAACGCCTTCAGGCCCGGGATAAAGCCCATGTAGAAGTGGGCGTTGCCGTAGTTGGTGGCCATCATCACGCCGGCCAGCGCCGCCAGCGTGGCGCCGATCATGAAGGTGGCGGAGATGACAAAGTTGGGATTCACGCCCATCAGGCCGGCCACCTTCTGGTTCTCGGCGGTGGCGCGCATGGCGCGGCCGAGCTTGGTGCGGTTGACCAGCGCGAGCAGGCCCGACATGACCATCACGGCCAGGCCGATGATGACCATTTCCTTGCCGGTGATGGTGGCACCGGTCGTGCCAATGTCGATCGGTTCCGACGGCAGCAGTTGCGGGAAGGTCAGCGGGTTGCGCGACCAGATCAGCATGCCGATCGTCTGCAGGATGATGGACACGCCGATCGCGGTAATCAGCGGGGCCAGCCGTGGCGCATTGCGCAAGGGCCGGTAGGCGATACGCTCGATGGAATAAGACAGTACTGCGCAGACCGGCATCGCAATCAGCGTTGCGATCACCAGTGTCAGCCATTCGGGCAAGCCGGGGGCAAACTTCTGCAGACCAAGAATCGCTGACAGGGCGGTCAGCGCGCCGATCATCAGGACATCGCCGTGGGCGAAGTTGATGATCCCCAGAATGCCGTAGACCATGGTGTAGCCCAGTGCGATCAGCGCATAGATGCTGCCAAGCACCAGACCGTTCACGATCTGCTGGATAAAGATATCCATGAAAACTCCTGCTTCAGTCCCTTACCTGACGGCATGGTGTGGATGCCGGGGGGGACATTGATGTGGTGATGGGTAACGTTGCGGAGGTTGGGTTGCTGGTAAGCGGCCCGCCATGCTCCATCCAGGGTAAGGATGCTTCTACATTAGGCGAGGCTAAAAAGAACGGCACCGCAAAATACTCACGGTGCCGTTCGGATGGGCCGGTAAGCCCAGATTACATCTTCACCACGTCGAGGACGGACTTCTTCTTGTCCTTGTACTCGTACAGCGTGATGGTGCCTTCCTTCATGTCGCCCTTATCGTCGAAGGCGATGTTGCCGATCACGCCCTTGTAGTTGGTCTTGGGCATTTCGGCCAGGATGGCTGCCGGTTCGGTCGAGTTGGCGCGCTTCATGGCATCGACGATGACCATCACCGCGTCATACGTGAATGGCGCGTAGATCTGCACCGGGGCGTTGAAGCGCGCCTGGTAGCGTTTGGAGAAGTCCGCGCCCTGCTCCATCTTCGACAGTGCCAGGCCGGCCTCGGAGCAGATAATGTTGGTCACGGCATCGCCCGCCAGCTCGGCCACCTTGTCGGTACAGACGCCGTCGCCGCCGACGATCTTGGCGCCGATGCCCAGTTCCTTGGCCTGCTTGGCGAACGGACCGCCCGTGGCATCCATGCCGCCGTACATGATCACGTCCGGCTTCTTGCCCTTGATCTTGGTCAGAATGGCCTTGAAGTCGGTGGCCTTGTCGTTGGTGGCTTCGCGCGCCACCACGTTCACGCCGGCGGCCTTGGCGGTCTTCTCGAACTCGTCGGCCAGGCCCTTGCCGTAAGCGGTGGCATCGTCGACGATCGCCACGCTCTTGGCATGGAGGGTCTTGCTGGCATAGTTGGCCAGTGCCGGGCCCTGCTGGGCGTCGGTGGCCACCACGCGGTAGGTGGTCTTGAAGCCCTGCTTGGTGTAGTCCGGGTTGGTGGACGAGGGCGAGATCTGCACGATGCCGGCATCGCTATAGATCTTGGAAGCCGGGATCGACGTGCCCGAGTTCAGGTGGCCGACCACGGCCACGACCTTGGCGTCGACCAGCTTTTGCGCCACGGAGGTGCCGGTCTTCGGATCGGCGGCGTCATCTTCACCGACCAGTTCCAGCTTGATCTTCTTGCCACCGACCTCGAGGCCGGCCTTGTTGACTTCTTCCACGGCCAGGCGGGCGCCGTTTTCGTTGTCCTTGCCAAGGTGCGCGATACCGCCGGTCAGCGGGGCCGCGTGGCCGATCTTGACGACGGTCTCGCCACCGCCCGCGGCAGGGGCTGCTGCGGCCGGCGCCGAAGAGGCCGCATCCGCCGGCTTCTCTTCCTTCTTGCCGCAAGCTGCTACCAGCGCCACTGCGGCCGCGATCGGCAGAATCTTGGCAAACGTGATTTGCATGAGTGATCTCCTAGGATTCACAAAAACAGGGATTTGCAACGCCTCCCGGACGTTTCCCTGGACCGCCTTTGTTTAGTTTCAATTTGAAACGCGCGCATTGTATCCCCTTTCTTTGCAGATGCAATACGCGACGCAACAAGTCGACCGATTTACCCTTCAAATGAGCTAGGGAATTTCCCCAATGCACAAATTGGGGCAATTCCCGCTCACATGGCGGGACCGCCTCACATTCTTACAAGAATCGTGCCTGCACCATCCTGGCGGCAGGATTAGGCGAGCGGTGCGCCATATAATAGGCCTTAATTAATTAGGCATTTCATTTCAAATGCTACGCACCGATCTCTAATGTGCAGAATGTAGCGCCGCACCATAATAGGGAAAACCCCAGTTACGGGGATTACCCCTATTTCTCGGCGCACCAAACACGCAGGTTATTCGCGCACCAATGGCATCGCACCGATTATGTGCACCGCGCGTCATAAGCTCGCAGTCGCCGCCGCCCGGCAAGCGCAAAAAAAAAGCGCCGCATTTGTGCGGCGCCCTTGTCATCAGAGCAGGGAGGCGCGGGCCTGGCCCGCCGTTGTCGCTCAGGCGGCGACGCTGGCTGGCATCAATCCCCGCGGCAGGGGGAACGCCATGTTTTCCTCGATGCCCTCCAGCGCCCGCACCTGGCGGGCACCGAGTGCGCGCAGGCGGTCGACGATCGACTGCGCCAGCGCCTCGGGGGCCGAGGCCCCGGCGGTCAGGCCGATGCGGCGCTTGCCGGCAATCCATTCCGGGCGCACCTGCTCCGGCGCATCGACCATGTAGGCCGGCACGCCCAGGCGCTGCGCCAGTTCGCGCAGGCGGTTGGAGTTGGAGCTGTTGGGACTGCCAACCACGATCACCACCTCGACCTGCGGCGCCATGAACTTGACCGCATCCTGGCGGTTCTGCGTGGCATAGCAGATATCCTGCTTCTTCGGCTCGCGGATCTGCGGATAGCGGGCCTTCAGCGCGGCGACGATCTCGCGGGTCTCGTCCACCGACAGCGTGGTCTGGGTCACGTAGGCGAGCCGCGCCGGGTCCGCGATCTGCACTGTGGCGACGTCATCGACCGTCTCGACCAGCACCATGCCGCCGTTGGCCTGGCCCATGGTGCCTTCGACCTCGGGGTGGCCGCGATGGCCGATCATCACGATCTCGCAACCTTCCGCACGCATCTTGCCGACTTCGACATGCACCTTGGTCACCAGCGGGCAGGTTGCATCGAACACGTGCAGGCCGCGCGCGGCGGCGTCCTCGCGCACTTCGCGCGACACGCCATGCGCGCTGAAGATGACGGTGGCGCCGGCGGGCACCTCGTCCAGCTCGCGCACGAACACCGCGCCCTTGCTGCGCAGGTCGGCCACCACGTAGGCGTTGTGCACGATTTCATGGCGCACGTAGATCGGCGCGCCGAAGCGCGCGAGCGCACGCTCAACGATCTCGATGGCGCGATCCACGCCGGCGCAGAAGCCGCGCGGCTGGGCCATCAGGATTTCGGCTTCGGGTGCGGTGGTCAGGTCTGTCATGCTGCGTATCTGGACAGGAGTCGGCACGTTGGCGCAATCAGAGGATGCCGATCAGCTGCACGTCGAACAGGATGGTCTGTCCGGCCAGCGGATGGTTGAAGTCGAACAGCGCCGCGGTCTCGCCGATTTCCTTCAGCACGCCCGCGTACTTGCCCCCGCCGGGTGCGTTGAACTCAACCAGGTCGCCCGGGTTGTAGTCTTCCTCGAACGAGCTGTTCTCGCGCAGCGTGGAAAGCGATACCCATTGCAGCAGTTCGGGATTGCGCGGTCCGAATGCGTGCTCCGGCGCGAGGCGGTAAGTCATGCGCTCGCCTTCCGGCATGCCCAGCAGCGCCTGCTCCAGCGTAGGCGCGAGCTGGCCCTGGCCGAGCAGCAGCGTGGCGGGCTTGTCGTCGAAGGTGCTGACGACTTCGGTGCCATTCTCCAGCGAGATGCTGTAGTGCAGGGTCAGGAAAGAGTCGGCCAGGACAGTCTTGCGGCCAGCCGTGCCGCCGTCGGCTTCCGACGCGAAAGTTTGCAAATTCATGGGTGATCAACCGAGGAACAACCCGTATTGTATTCGACTGGCCCATCGCTCGCCGTGCCGAAGCCGCATACCCCTTCTACCCCTTCCAGTTCTCCGGCCGGCGGTCCAACCTGAACACCCATGACCATAGCCAATTGGCCTGCCTGCGAGCGGCCGCGCGAAAAACTGCTGGAATGCGGCGCCGCCGCCCTGTCCGACGCCGAACTGCTGGCGGTGTTCCTGCGCGTCGGCGCGGCCGGCAAAAGTGCCGTCGACCTCGCCCGCGAGCTGATGCACCGCTTTGGCTCGCTGACCGCCTTGTTCGCGTCCGAACCCGGCGCGCTGGCTGGCATCAAGGGCATGGGCACGGCCAAGTACGCACAGCTGCAGGCCATTCCCGAACTGGCGCGGCGCGCGCTGGCCGAATCACTGCGGCTGCCGGCCGGCTTCGACTCGCGCGCGGCGGTGCACAATTACCTGCGCCTGACGCTGGCCTCGCTGCCGCATGAGGTATTTCTGTGCCTGTTCCTCGACACGCGCAACCGCATGATTGCCTGCGAAGAACTGTTCCGGGGCACCCTGACGCGCACTGCCGTCTATCCGCGCGAGGTCGCCCGCCAGGCGCTGGTGCACAATGCCGCCGGCGTGATCGTTGCGCACAACCACCCCTCCGGCACCACCGCGCCGAGCCAGAGCGACGTGCACCTGACCCGCGAACTGGCCCGGACGCTCGAACTGATCGACGTGCATCTGCTCGACCATTTCATCGTGGCCGGCCAGGAAATCCGCTCGCTGTCCGATGGTTGCGAGTGCCTGCCCGGAGTGTGACGCCTGCCGCACAGTGCTGGACGAGACACAACACACGCCCGTCAACGTACGGAAGGCATTGATTCGCCGGAGGATTCCGGTCTATAATTTACGTTTCACTGAAGTCCCAACCGCTGCAGTCCGGGCCCGCGCGCCTTTTGTTGATCTGTTGCGAACATTGTCCACGAATAAGATTTAGGAGTGCTTCATGGCACGCGTCTGTCAAGTGACCGGGAAAGCGCCGATGGTCGGCAACAACGTTTCCCACGCAAACAACAAGACCAAGCGCCGTTTTCTGCCCAACCTGCAGAATCGTCGTTTCTTCGTTGAATCCGAAAACCGCTGGGTGAGCCTGCGCGTCTCGAACGCCGGCCTGCGCCTGATCGACAAGAAAGGCATCGACTCCGTGCTCGCCGACCTGCGCGCACGTGGCGAAGTCTAATTAGGAGCACATCATGGCAAGCAAGGGCGGCCGCGACAAGATCAAGCTGGAATCGACCGCAGGTACCGGTCACTTCTACACCACCACCAAGAACAAGCGCACCATGCCGGAGAAGATGGAGATCATGAAGTTCGATCCCGTCGCTCGCAAGCACGTCGCTTACAAGGAAACCAAGATCAAGTAATTGATCCGGTATCCCGCCAAAAAGCCCCGCCTCGTTGCGGGGCTTTTTGTTGCCCGCTGATTTGCCGCTGTTTTGCTTACGGCCCTGCACGCGCGACGTTGGCGCCCGCAGACGGCAAGAAGCGCGCCGTTCGGCACACCACCGCGGGCGGCGCGCCCTTCCGGCGCGATCACCGCCCATCCCGCCCGGCGCACTGGTGCACGGCATGGCGCGCACGGTGTAGACTTTGCCGTTTCCCCCATTCGCCTGGCGCCCTGAGGCGCTCTCTCCGCACCATGAATTTCGACGTCGCCATCGTCGGCAGCGGGCTGGCCGGCCTTACGGTCGCGCTGCAACTGGCCGACACCCACCGGGTTGTCATCCTCAGCAAGCGCGCCATGACGCAGGGCGCCAGCGACTGGGCGCAGGGCGGCATTGCCGCCGTGCTGGATTCCGGCGACAGCCATGACGAGCACACGCAGGACACGCTCGTTGCCGGCGCAGGACTGTGCGACGAAGAGGCAACCCGCTTTATCGTGGAGCATGGGCGCGAGGCGATCCAGTGGCTGATCGACCGCGGCGTGCCATTCACGCGCGACGAGCAGGCCGAACTGGGCTTCCACCTGACCCGCGAAGGCGGCCACAGCCGCCGGCGCATCATCCACGCGGCCGATGCCACCGGACACGCGGTGGTCAGCACGCTGCTGCAGCAGGCCACGCAGCATCCGAACATCACCATCCTGGAAGACCATTTCGCGATTGACCTGATCACCTCACGCAAGATGGGACTGCCGGGCAACCGGTGCTATGGCCTTTACGTTCTCGACGACAACACCGGCGCGGTGCACACCCTCACCGCCACGCACACGGTGCTGGCCGCGGGCGGCGCGGGCAAGGTCTACCTGTACACCACCAACCCTGACACCGCCACCGGCGACGGCATCGCGATGGCGTGGCGCGCGGGCTGCCGGGTGTCGAACATGGAGTTCATCCAGTTCCACCCCACCTGCCTGTACCACCCCTATGCCAAATCGTTCCTGATTTCCGAGGCGGTGCGCGGCGAAGGCGGGCTGCTCAAGCTGCCCGACGGCACCCGCTTCATGCCCGAACACGATGAGCGCGCCGAACTGGCACCGCGCGACGTGGTCGCGCGCGCGATCGACTTCGAGATGAAGAAGCGCGGCCTGGACTGCGTCTACCTGGACATCAGCCACCAGCCCGAAGCCTTCCTGAAGGAGCACTTCCCGACGATCTACGCGCGCTGCCTGGAACTGGGCATCGACATCACGCGCGAGCCGATCCCGGTCGTCCCGGCTGCGCACTACACCTGCGGCGGCGTGGTCACCGATACCGCGGGCCGCACCGATATCGGCAACCTGTACGCAGTGGGCGAGTCTGCCTGCACCGGCCTGCATGGCGCCAACCGGCTGGCCTCCAATTCGCTGCTCGAATGCATGGTGATCGGCCGCGCCGCGGCGGAAGACATCGCCTCGAAGGACAAGGCCGGCGCGCCCGACATCACGCTGCCGGCGTGGGACGAGAGCCGCGTGTCCGATGCCGACGAGGAGGTCGTGGTGTCCCACAACTGGGATGAACTGCGCCGCATGATGTGGAACTACGTCGGTATCGTGCGCACCAGCAAGCGGCTGGAACGCGCGCAACACCGCATCGGCCTGCTGCGCGAGGAAATCGCCGAGTACTACGCCAACTTCCGGGTCACGCGCGACCTGCTGGAACTGCGCAACCTGGTGGAGGTGGCCTCGCTGATCGTGGACAGCGCGTACTCGCGGCATGAAAGCCGCGGGCTGCATTTCAGTCGTGACTATCCGGACTCGCTGCCGAAGGCGCTGCCGACGGTGATGCAGCCCTCGGCCGGCCGCAAGCGCTGAGCGCCGTCCAGCAATAAAAAACGGGGTGCGAGCCAGATGGCTCCACCCCGTTTTTTTTGACTTCGTGCTGGCGATGCGTCAGCCGATGATACGCAGCGAGTAATCCGTCGCGCGCACGTCCTTGGTCAATGCGCCCACCGAGATACGGTCCACGCCGGTCTCGGCGAACGTGCGGATGGTCTCGGCATTGACGCCGCCCGAAACCTCCAGCAGCGCCCTGCCCTGGTTGATCTTCACCGCGTCCTGCATCATCGGCACGGTGAAGTTATCGATCAGCACCGACTTCGCGCCTGCTGCCAGGGCCTCTTCCAGCTCCGCCAGCGACTCCACCTCGACCTGCACCGACGCCTCGGTATCGAGCGCCTGCGCCGCCTGCATCGCGGCAGTGATGCTGCCTGCCGCGGCGATATGGTTTTCCTTGATCAGGATGCCGTCGTACAGCGCCAGCCGCTGGTTCTCGCCACCGCCGATGCGCACCGCGTACTTCTGCGCCAGGCGCAGGCCAGGCAGCGTCTTGCGCGTATCCAGCACGCGCGCGCGCGTGCCGGCGATCAGGTCGGCATAGCGGCGCGTCGCGGTGGCCACGCCGGACAGCAGTTGCAGGAAATTCAGCGACGGGCGTTCGGCAGTCAGCAGCGAGCGCGCCGGGCCGGTGATCTCGCACACCACCGAATCCGGCGTCATTCGGGCACCCTCCTCCTGCAGCCACCGCACTTCCAGCGCCGGGTCGACCGCGCGCATGCAGGCATCGAACCACGGCTGTCCGCACAGCACCGCCGCTTCGCGCACGATCACGCGTGCGCGCGCGGGCTTGCCCGCGGGAACCAGCAGGCCGGTCAGGTCGCCGCTGCCGACATCCTCGGCGATGGCAGCCTGCACATTGGCTTGCAGCGCCGCCTGCAGCGCTGCGCCATAGCTGTCGAAAATCGGATTCACGCTCATGCCGGACCGATCCCCTGGAACAGCGCCTGTTCCTTCGCCAGGTCGGACGACGGACGCACATTGCGCTTCTGCGCCGCGGCAAAATCGAGCATGCGGTTGATGCAGGTCACCGCCTTGACGCCGATGGCCGGGTCGACATGAATCTCGTTGCGCCCCGTCTCCAGCACTTCGGCCAGGTTGGTCAGCGCGTTCATCGCCATCCACGGGCAGTGCGCACAGCTCTTGCAGGTCGCGCTGTTGCCGGCAGTCGGCGCTTCGATGAAGTGCTTGCCGGGCGCGGCCATGCGCATCTTGTGCAGGATGCCGTTGTCGGTGGCAACGATAAACTCGGTCGCGTCCAGCTTCTGCGCCGCCTCGATCAGCTGCGAGGTGGAACCGACGACATCGGCCTGCGCCACCACGTTTTCGGGCGATTCCGGATGCACCAGGATCTTGGCGTTGGGGAATTCACGGCGCAGCAGGTCCAGCTCGATGCCCTTGAACTCATCGTGCACCAGGCACGAGCCCTGCCACAGCAGCATGTCGGCGCCGGTCTGCTTCTGGATATAGCTGCCCAGGTGCTTGTCGGGGGCCCACAGGATCTTCTTGCCCTGCGCATGCAGGTGCTCGACGATCTTCAGGCCGATGCTCGACGTGACCATCCAGTCCGCGCGCGCCTTCACCGCCGCGCTGGTGTTGGCGTAGACCACCACGGTGCGGTCCGGGTGCGCATCGCAGAAGGCGGCGAATTCGTCGGCCGGGCAACCCAGGTCGAGCGAGCAGGTCGCGTCCAGGTCCGGCATCAGCACGGTCTTCTCGGGGCTGAGGATCTTGGCGGTCTCGCCCATGAAGCGCACGCCGGCCACCACCAGGGTCTTGGCTTCGTGGTCGCGGCCGAAGCGGGCCATTTCGAGCGAGTCGGAGACGCAACCACCGGTTTCTTCGGCGAGGTCCTGCAGGTCGGCGTCGACGTAGTAATGCGCCACCAGCACCGCGTTGCGTTCCTTCAGCAAGCGGCGGATACGCGCCTTGAGCGACTGCCGCTCATCGGGCGTCAGCACCGGCGGCACCTTGGCCCAGGCATGGGCAACGCAACTGCCGCCAGTAGCGTTTTCGGCATCCGACAGGTTCGGCTTCTCGAACTCGACGGTCTTGATCGATTGTGGGGTCATCTCCGGGTACTCCTCTAGACCTCCGCCAACAGGGTGCGGCCGGCCAGAACATGGGGGAGTTTATCTAAAACAAAAGCCCCGCCATGGGCGGGGCTTTGTCAAACCATACGGCGCGGCCGAATTGTATCAGGCGTAGCGGCGCAGGCGCAGCGAGAAATCGTGCAGCGCCTGGATACCGCTGGCCTCGGCACGGTGGCACCAGGCCTGCAGCTGCTGCAGCAGCTGCTCGCGCGTCAGGTTGGAACGGCCCCAGATGGCGGCCAGTTCACGGCGCATTTCGACGAAGGTCTGCAGCGCCTTGTTTTGCTCAACGATGCTCGCCAGCTGCTCGCGCTGCTGCGCGGCCAGCTTGGTTTCCTCGCGGTGGAACCACTTGCTGGCGGGCTTGAAGCTGCGGTACTCGGCAACACGGCCTTCCTTGAGCTTTTCCAGCTCCTGGCGGAACGCGCCCTTGACGGCCTTGGCGTAGCGCGCCATCACGTCATAGCGGTTGGCGATGATGGCTTCCAGCGTGTTGTGGTCGACCGGGCGGGCTTCCACCAGGCGCGCCTTGGGCGGGGTCTTCTTGACCTTGGCCAGGCCGACCGCCTGCATTGCGCGGATATAGCCCCAGCCCACGTCGAACTCGTACCACTTGATCGAGAACTTGGCCGAGGTCGGGTAGGTGTGGTGGTTGTTGTGCAGCTCCTCGCCGCCAATGATCAGGCCCCACGGCGACACATTGGTCGACGCGTCTTCGCAATCGTAGTTGCGGTAGCCCCACCAGTGGCCCAGGCCATTGATGATGCCGGCGGCGTGGATCGGGATCCACAGCATCTGCACCGCCCATACCGACATGCCGATCACGCCGAACAGCGCCAGGTCGATGATCAGCATCAGGCCAACGCCCTGCCAGGTGAAGCGCGAATAAACATTGCGCTCGACCCAGTCGTTCGGGCAGCCATGGCCGAACTTGGAAATGGTTTCTTTGTTCTTGGCCTCGGCGCGATAGAGTTCAGCCCCCTCCAGCAGCACCTTGCGGATGCCACGGGTCTGCGGGCTGTGGGGATCGTCCTCGGTCTCGCACTTGGCGTGGTGCTTGCGATGGATCGCGGTCCACTCCTTGGTGACCATGCCGGTGGTCAGCCACAGCCAGAAGCGGAAGAAATGCTGGGCGATGGGGTGCAGATCCAGCGACCGGTGCGCCATGCAGCGGTGCAGGAAGATGGTGACGCCAGCGATGGTGATGTGCGTCATCACCAGCGTGTAGATGACGATCTCCCACCAGGCCCAATTGGCAAGGCCGTTGGCGGCCCAGTCAAGAATAGTGTCGAACAAACTGTTCTCCGTCGGTTAAACAGGGACTTCCCGTGCAGGCCGGCGGGGCCGGTGCACACAACGCGCAGAAAAAATAGCTGCGAATCTATTGATTGCAATAGCTGTCTGGCGCGTGCCTCGGGACCCGAAGTCGCTCCGGGCTCCCTGGCACGCGAGTCTGGCGCCGGCCGTGGCAGGCGGGACAAGGTACGAGCCGCTGCAATCTGGCGGCTGTCTGATGTGGGAGCGGGATGTCTCAACCCGCGACAACCCGGCATTCTACCGGATTGGCGAAGGCGCGAGCATACGCTATTTCCCGGATTTGGACGGGGTGCGACGGTTTTCGTTCCGTGGGTGCCTGACTCGCCGCCTGGCTAGCATCTGCACGGACCTGTGACGCTCAGGTGACAGTCTAGGTGGCGTTAGCGGCTTCCGGCAAGGTACTTGCCTTGGGGGCGCCTGGCCCGGGCATTGGCGTCTCGTGCATCACACGCAGCTCACGCTGGGGATAAGGGATCGAAATGCCGTGATCGCGCAGCGTGCGCCAGATGGCGCGGTTCATCGCGGATTGCACCCCTAGCTTGCCGTTCTGCGGATCGGCAACGTAGACCGCGACTTCGTACTCGATGCCGCTGTCGGCGAACAGCACCAGGAAAGCCGCCGGCTCCGGATCCTTCAGCACGCGCGGCAGTTCGCGCACGCATTCGGTCAGCAGTGCGATCACGGTCTCGGGATCGGCGCTGTAGTCGGCCTGCACGCGCGTCGCCACGCGCACATTGGTATTCGAGAACGAATGGTTCTGCACTGACTGCGCCACCAGCTGCTCGTTCGGCACCAGCGTCTCGCCGTCGCCGTTGCGCACCACGGTGTAGCGGGTGCGGATCTGCGACACGATGCCGGTGTACTTGTCCACCGTGATCTGGTCGCCCAGCTTGACCGAGCGGTCCAGCAGGATGATGAAGCCCGAGATGTAGTTGCTTGCAATCTTCTGCAGACCCAGGCCCAGGCCCACACCCAGCGCACCGCCGAACACCGACAGCACGGTCAGGTCTATGCCGACCAGCGACAGGCTCAGCAGCAGCGACACCAGCAGCAGCACGGCCTTGGAGATGCGGGTCAGAACTACCTTGAGGCTGACGTCGAGGTTGGCCGAGCGCATCAGCCGCTCCTCCAGCCAGGACCCGAACCACAACGCCACCAGCACCGTCAGCAGGATCCAGACCACTGCCAACAGCGTGTCGGCGAGACTGATCTGCTGCTTGCCGCCGATCGAGAAACGCATGTCCTGCATCCACCCGACCACGTCCGACAGCACCCCCAGCACATAGAGGGCCATGCCGGCCCACACCAGTGTGGTCAGCACTTTCTCTACCAGCAGCAGCATGCCGTGCAGCTGTCCGCTGCCTGACATCACCCGCCGCAGGATATAGAAGACGACGTTCAGCGCAGTGATGCCGAACAGCGGCACCAGCGCCAGCCGCAGCACGCTGATCGGGATCAGCGGCTCCAGCGCGAAGCGCGCGATCATCACCAGCACCCACCCTGCCAGCGGGAACATGGCCCGCTCCAGGCTGGCCGCGGCAAAGCGCAGCGAGAAGCTGGAAGTGGCGTAGCGCGCCTCGAGCCGGCGCACCACGTAGCGTCCCAGCGGCCACGCCACCGCGAGGCAGCCGGCGAGCACCAGCAGCTGCCAGAAAAATCCCGGGCCGCCGGCATCGCGGATCAGGTCGCCCAGCATCTTGCCGAACATCGAATGGGAGGCCTTCAGCTCGCCGCCGAGGCCGGACAGGGTTTCACCGTTCATCGGGGAGACTCAGGGTTGGACCGCCAGCCAGCTGCATGCGCCGGCGGCGGCCACAGGCGTCAGCTGGTGCGTT
Source organism: Cupriavidus consociatus (assembly GCF_017814975.1). Classification (GTDB taxonomy): domain Bacteria; phylum Pseudomonadota; class Gammaproteobacteria; order Burkholderiales; family Burkholderiaceae; genus Cupriavidus; species Cupriavidus consociatus. The sequence continues at coordinate 70,090 of NZ_JAGIQA010000010.1, read as the reverse complement.
CCAGCACCGCGGCGAAGAAGCCGTCGGTCTGGTGCAGATGCGGATACAGCGCGAACATGCCGCTATCCGCCGGCAACGCGGGCACTTCGATCTTCTGGTCTGCCAGCACCTCGCTGGCCGGGACCAGGCGGAAGTTGGGATGCGCGGCGAGGAAATCGCGCACGATAGCTTCGTTCTCGGCCTCGAGCACGGAACAGGTGGCGTAGACCACGCGGCCGCCGCCCTTGACCAGGCGCGCCGCCGATTCAAGGATGGCGCTCTGCTTGGCGGTCAGTTCCAGCACCGATTCCGGCGTCTGACGCCACTTCAGGTCGGGGTTGCGTCGCAGCGTTCCTAGCCCGCTGCACGGCGCATCCACCAGCACCCGGTCGACCTTGCCGGCCAGGCGCTTGATCTTGGCGTCGCGTTCGGAGTCGATCAGGACCGGATGGACGTTGGACAGGCCGCTGCGCGCGAGCCGAGGCTTCAGGTTGGCCAGGCGCTTTTCGGACACGTCGAAGGCGTACAACCGGCCCGTGGAGCGCATCGCGGCGCCCAGCGCCAGCGTCTTGCCGCCCGCGCCGGCACAGAAGTCGACCACCATCTCGCCACGCTTTGGCGCCACCAGGTTGCACAGCAGCTGGCTGCCTTCGTCCTGCACCTCGACCAGCCCGTTGACGAAGATCGGCAGCTGGTTCAGCGCGGGCTTGCCGGTCATGCGGATGCCGGCGGGCGCCATCGGCGTCGGCTCGGCGCCCAGGCCGGCGGTCTGCAGCTCGGCCAGCGCCGCATCGCGGCTGGTCTTGCCAAGGTTGACGCGCAAGTCAAGCGGCGCCGGGCGCAGCCAGGCATCGCCCAGCGCCGCGGTAAATGCTTCGCCATGGCGGCGCACCAGTTCGTCGTAGAGCCATTCGGGCAGATTGGTGCGTACGCGCGGGGCCAGGCTGGAACGTTCGATCGTGGTCAGGCGATCCAGCCATTCAGCCTCTTCGGGATGCAGGAACGGCGTCAGCACGTCGCGTCCCAGCGTGGCAGCCAGGCCTAGCAGCGCCAGGCGGCGCGAGCTGGCGCCGGTGCCGCTTTCGGCAAACTGTGCGAACTCCACGCGCCGGCGCAGCACCGCATAGATGGCCTCGGCAATGATGCCGCGCTCGCGATGACCCAGCTTGCTGTTCTCGCGGAAGTAATAGCTCACCACGGCATCAGCCGGGCGCGCAAACAGCATGACCTTGCCAAGCAGGCGGTCGATATGCTGAATATGCGCGGCATGCAGCCCACCATGCATGCGCGGCGCGCCGTCGCGGCCGGCATTGCCGTTGGCGGGCTTGCGGATGGGGCTGCCCTTGCCCTTGCTCTTGCCGCGCGGCGGCGCGTGGCCCTCGCTGCGGGTGGGACGGGTTCCTGCCTGGTTGCGGCTCATGCCTTGACTCCTGCCGCCGGGGTATGGGCGGAGATGGCCATCAGCAATTGCGGCTCGGCCGGGTTGATAACGTTGACCACGCCGTCCTGCAGTTGCAGGCGGTCCTCGACGAACCAGCGTACGGCGCGGGGATAGATCTGGTGCTCGCAATCGAGCAGGCGCTTGGCCAGGCTTTCAGGCGTGTCGGACGGCAGCACATCAAGTGCTGCCTGGATCACGATCGGACCATGGTCGAGTTCCGGGGTAACGAAATGCACGGTGGCGCCGTGCAGCTTGACGCCGGCGTCCAGCGCCTGCTTGTGGGTATTCAGCCCCGGAAAGCACGGCAGCAGTGACGGGTGGATATTCAACAGCCGGCCCGCATAGCGGTCGACGAAAGCCGGCGTCAGGATGCGCATGAAGCCGGCCAGCACCACCAGGTCGGGCGCGTGCGCGTCGATGGCCTCGGCCATCGCGGCGTCAAACGAGGCGCGATCGGGGAACTGGCGATGGTCGACCACGCCGGTGGCAATGCCTTGCTGCTGCGCGAACTGCAGCCCGGCGGCATCGGGCCGGTTCGACAGCACCGCTGCCACGCGGGCCGGCCAGCCGCCCGCGCAGGCCCGGACGATGGCTTCCATGTTGGAGCCACGCCCGGAAATCAAGATGACAATTTTTTTCATCGCGCAATTCTACCAAGGCGAGGCACTAAACTCCGGTAAAGCGAACCCATTAGGTGCTTAATTCACTAGATCCGGACAGGCGGCAATGTCTCTAACATGTGGCGGTGGTGCCGTATACCCCCGATTGATGGATTGTGACGCTTCGCCCCCTCTGCTAGAGTGGGCGCTACGTCCACGCGCCAATCCTGTGCAGGGTTTTAACGACACAGTGCTCCGAGCGAGCGGGTGACAACAAGGACGAAACGGGAAATTAGACGGGAATTCGCATGTCGAACGCTGCACCGACGTTGTTGGTGGTCGATGATCATCCTATGGCCTTGTCAGGCACCACGGCCTTCCTTGCCGAAGTCATGCCGGATGTCGCGGTACACGCCGCCGGCAGTGCCCGCGAAGCCCTGACGAGCCTGCAGCAGGGGCTACGCCCCGATATCGTGCTGCTCGATATCTGGCTGAACGACGGCACCGGCTTCGATGCCATGCAGTCGTTCAAGACCGTCATCCCCGGGGCCCGCTTTATCTTCATGTCCGCGGAAGCCACGCCCGAAATCGTCGGCCGCGCCCGTGCGTTGTCGGCATGCGGCTTCGTCGGCAAGCATCTCGATGCCAATGCCTTCACCGCCGCGGTGCGCAAGGTGCTGGCGGGCGACACCTCCTTCCCTACCGATGAAGCCCTGAACGGGCGGGCACAGTCGTTTGGCCCCGCGCACGGCATCCCGGTGACGCCGGCCGAGCTGGGCCTGACGCCGCGCCAGGGGTCCGTGCTGGCCCTGGTGCTGGAAGGCCTGCCGAACAAGGTGATCGCGCGCCGGCTCGGGCTGACCGAGAACACGGTCAAGGAACATGTCTCTGCGATCCTGCAACGCCTGGGCGTGCGTACCCGGATGCAGGTGATGTCGCGCATGGAACGGTTCCGTCTGCGCCAGTAAGGCGCCGCACTTGCCCGCGCCAGCCTAAGCCGGGCGCAGCCAGCGCCGCAGCAGCAGCCGCAGCGATGCCGGGTCCACCGGCTTGGGCAGCACGAAATACCCCGCCTCTTCCGCCGCCGCCAGCGCGGCCGACTTCAGATCGCCGGTCAGCAGCGCGCTGCGTGCCTGCGGCTGCGTGTTCTGCCAGCGCTCCAGCAGGTCCAGGCCGTTCTCGCTGCCCGGCAGCCGCAGGTCGCAGAAGATGATGTCCGGGCGCAAGCCCTTGGCAAACAGCTTGTCGGCCTCGGCGCCGTGCGCCGCGCAGGCCACGTGGATGCCCCACGCTTCCATCAGCGCGATCCACGCCTTGCGGATCTGGCTGTCGTCGTCGACCACCAGCACCGTGCCCTGCAGCCGGTCGGGCTTGGCTTCCTGGGCCTGCGCCATGGCGCGCATCTCACGTACGCTGGCGACGGTCTCGGCCGGCACCGGAGCCAGGGCAAACCAGAACACCGAACCCTTGCCCGGCACCGAGCGCACGCCATAGGTGCCGCGCATCAGCCGCACGCATTCCTTGAAGATCGCCAGGCCAAGGCCGAGGCCCTGAGACGGGTCGCGCTGCGGGTTGTTGACCTGGTAATACGGCGAGAAGATTTCGGGCAGGTGCTCGGGCGTGACGCCGGCGCCGGTGTCCCATACCTCCAGCCGCACGTGCTTGCGGCGCTGGCGCGCGGTCACCAGCACACCGCCGCGCTGCGTATAGCGCAGCGCGTTCTGCACCAGGTTGAACAGCGCGCGGCGCAGCAGCACCGGCTCGGCCATCGCGTACAGCTCGTCGGGCACGCGCGGGGTCAGCATCAGGCCGCTTTCGCGCGCGTCGGCGGCAAACTGGCTCATCACGTCGCGGATCAGCGCACCAAGCTCGCACGGCTCCAGCGTCGGCAGGACCTTGCGGCCCTCGAGCTTGGACAGGTCCAGCAGCGAACGGAACAGCAGGTCGATGGTCTGCGTGCCCGCGGCCACCTGCTCCACCAGCGGATGCAGCGACGACGACTGGTTGCGCGCGCGCAGCGCCTCCACCAGCATCACCAGCGCATGCACCGGCTGGCGCAGGTCATGGCTGGCGGCGGCGAGGAAGCGTGATTTCTCTTCGCTGGCATGCAGCGCGCGCTCCTTTTCTTCCTGAAACTGCTTGGCCAGGCGGCGGCTGTCACCCTCGAGCTGGATCGCGCGCACCAGCGTGACCTGCAGGTTGAAGGCATGGCGCGACAGCATCAGCGCGTAGATCACCAGCAGGCCCTGTACATAAGCGCCATGGCCGGGGAAGGCGAACTCCGCCATCAGGATGCTGGGCACCAGGATCGGCACGCCGGCGTACACCAGGTTGGACGGCACCGGCGCCTGCGATACCGCGCCGCCGGCCAGCACGCCCAGCGTCAGCAGGTACAGCACGCTGGAGAAGACCACCGAACCCGTATACAAATGCAGCAGCGCCGAGCTGCCCCAGGTCACCCCGGTCAGTATCGCCAGCACGCGCATGTTGTTCCACCATTTGCGCGTATGCGCGGAACGGCTCATCGAGGCGCCGTCGCGCTGGTAGCCGATATGGAACCACAGCCCGCCCGCGGTCAGCAGCAGCATGATCCCGCACCAGCCCAGCAACGCTGCGTGGCTGACATCGTCCCAGAATCCCAGCGTGGTCAGCGCCGGCAGCAGCACGGAGGCGACGATGGCAGTCGGCGCATTCTTGTGCACGATGGCCATCAGCTTGGCGCGGGTCTCGACGTCAAGCTCGCTGCTCGATTGCGGCAGGAAACGGGGCAGAAGCCGGGACAGGAACCGGTTGGGCAGCGCGTTCAAATGTGGCTGGATCGAGATGGCGGGCGCAATTCGGGGAAAAGCGGCAAGAAATGTCGTGCCCCGCGCGTTTTGGCTTCATGTGACGCCGGCGAGACACCCGAGTGGTGCATATCATGCCGCTTTTTGCGGTATCGCGCCATGCAGGGCTTGCCGGCTGCGGCACAAAAACAGCAGCTTGGCGCACATGAGGGCCCCGGCAGCGGCAAGCCGACCCATTCGCCTTATAATGCTCGCTTTACCCGAAACATTTCCCGCCGTCCCCGTGAAAGTCTTCCGCGGCCTGCCCAACGCCGAGAGCCGGGCGCCCTGCGCGCTCACCATCGGCAATTTCGACGGTGTGCATCGCGGCCACCAGTCGCTGCTCGCGCGTGCGCGCGCGGCGGCAGACGCGCGCGGCCTGCCGCTGTGCGTGATGACCTTCGAGCCGCATCCGCGCGAATTCTTTACCCCGGACAAGGCGCCTACCCGCATCGCGCTGCTGCGCGACAAGCTGGAAAGCCTGCGCCGCAACGGCGTGGACCGCGTCGTGGTCGAGCACTTCAACGCCCACTTTGCCGGCCAGTCCCCGCAGGAGTTCGTTGAAAACGTGTTGTGGCACGGTCTGCACACGCGCTGGCTGCTGGTCGGTGACGACTTCCGCTTCGGCGCCAGGCGCGCCGGCGACTTTGCCTACCTGCAGGACGCCGGGCGCCGGTTCGGCTTCGATGTCGAGCAGATGGGCTCGGTCTCCGAAGGCGGCATCCGCATTTCCAGCTCGGCGGTGCGCCAGGCCCTGGCCGATGGCGACCTCGAGCACGCGCGGCGCCTGCTGGGCCACGGCTATGCCATCAGCGGTCACGTGATCCACGGCCGCAAGCTCGGCCGCGACCTGGGCTTCCCGACGCTGAACCTGCGCATTTCGCACAAGCGCCCGGCGGTCAACGGCATCTTTGTCGTGCAGGTGCACGGCATTGCCGACCACCCGCTGCCCGGCGTGGCCAGCATCGGCGTGCGCCCGACCATCGAGGACGCCGGCCGCGTGCTGCTGGAAGTCCACCTCTTTGACTTCAACGAAAGCCTGTACGGCAAGCTGGTACGGGTCGAGTTCATGAAGAAGCTGCGCGACGAGGCGCGCTTCGACAACCTGGAAGACCTGACCGCCGCGATCGCCAAGGACAGCGCAGACGCGCGCGGGTTCTTCGGCCTGACCGCGCCTGGCGCTGCCGAAGGCACCGGTGGCCGCGACTTCGCCACCTCCGCCACCGACCGAATTAGCTAGCGGCCGGTGCCCGCCAGTGTGCGCGGGCCCGGTTCGCATGCCCCGCCCAGTCTTCCCGCGCGCGCCACGGCCTGCCGCCGGCCGCGCGCCAACGAATTGCTTCGAGAATCGAAATGTCCGACGACAAACGCGCCAAGCCCGAGAAAAACAAGTATCCCGTCAACCTGCTCGACACGCCTTTTCCCATGCGTGGCGACCTGCCCAAGCGCGAGCCGCAGTGGGTCAAGCAGTGGCAGGAGAAGCAGATCTACAAGAAGATCCGCGCGGCGCGCAAGGGCGCGAAGAAGTTCGTGCTGCATGACGGCCCGCCGTATGCCAACGGCGATATCCACATCGGCCACGCCGTCAACAAGGTGCTCAAGGACATGATCATCAAGGCGCGCGGCCTGAGCGGGCTCGACGCCGTCTACGTCCCGGGCTGGGACTGCCACGGCATGCCGATCGAGATCCAGATCGAAAAGAAGTTCGGCAAGGGCCTGCCGGTGCAGGAAGTCCAGGCCAAGGCGCGCGCGTACGCCACCGAGCAGATCAAGCGCCAGATGGTGGACTTCGAGCGCCTGGGCGTCCTGGGCGACTGGGACCATCCCTACCTGACCATGAACTACAGCAACGAGGCGGACGAACTGCGCGCGCTCGGCAAGATCATGGAAAAGGGCTACGTATTCCGCGGCCTGAAGCCGGTGAACTGGTGCTTCGACTGCGGCTCGGCGCTGGCCGAGGCGGAAGTCGAGTACAAGGACAAGGTCGACCTGTCGATCGACGTGGGCTTCCCGTTTGCCGAGACCGACAAGCTGGCGCACGCCTTCAAGGTGCCGTTCGACCAGATCAATGCCAAGCCGGGCTGGATCGTGATCTGGACCACCACGCCGTGGACCATCCCGAGCAACCAGGCGCTGAACGTGCACCCGGAGGTGGAATACGCGCTGGTCGACACGCCGCGCGGCTACCTGATCCTGGCCACCGAGCGTGTCGAGGAGCAGCTCAAGGTCTACGCCCTGGAAGGCAAGGTGGTCGCCACGGCCACCGGCGCAGCGCTGTCGGAAATCCGCTTCCGCCACCCGCTGGCCAAGATGGACGCGGGCTATGACCGCCTGTCGCCGATCTACCTCGGCGACTATGTCACCACCGATACCGGCTCGGGCATCGTGCACTCGGCGCCCGCCTATGGCGTGGAAGACTTCCAGTCGTGCAAGGCGCACGGCATGCCCGACAGCGACATCATCAGCCCGGTGATGGGCAACGGCGTCTACGCCGGCACCCTGCCGCTGTTCGGCGGGCTGTCGATCTGGGATGCCAACCCCAAGATCGTCGATGCGCTGCAGGAATCAGGCAACCTGTTCAATTCGCACAAGTACACCCACAGCTACATGCACTGCTGGCGTCACAAGACGCCGATCATCTACCGCGCCACCTCGCAGTGGTTCGCGGGCATGGACGTGGATCCGACCGAGGAAAACGGCAAGCCCGTGCCGACGCTGCGCGAGACCGCGCTGGCAGGCATCGAGGCCACCGAGTTCTATCCGTCATGGGGCAAGCAGCGCCTGCACAACATGATCGCCCACCGGCCGGACTGGACGCTGTCGCGCCAGCGCCAGTGGGGCGTGCCGATGGCCTTCTTCGTGCACAAGGAAACCGGCGCGCTGCATCCGCGCACGCCTGAACTGCTCGAAGAGATCGCCAGGCGCGTCGAGCAGCAAGGCATCGAGGCGTGGCAGACGCTGGACCCGGCCGAACTGCTGGGCGACGAGGCCAGCCAGTACGAGAAGAACCGCGACACGCTCGACGTCTGGTTCGACTCCGGCACCACGCACTGGACCGTGGTCCGCAGCTCGCACCGCGACGACCTGTACGACCAGGCCGCCGACACGCCCGAAGGCCGCCTGGCCGACCTGTATCTGGAAGGCTCCGACCAGCACCGCGGCTGGTTCCACTCGTCGCTGCTGACCGCGTCGATGCTGTACGGCAAGCCGCCCTACAAGGCGCTGCTGACGCACGGCTTCACGGTCGACGGCGAGGGCCGCAAGATGTCCAAGTCGGTCGGCAACACCGTGTCGCCGCAGGATATCTCCAACAAGATGGGCGCCGAGATCATCCGCCTGTGGGTGGCGTCGACCGACTACTCGGGCGAGCTGTCGATCTCGGACGAGATCCTCAAGCGCGTGGTGGAAAGCTATCGCCGCATCCGCAACACGCTGCGCTTCCTGCTGTCGAACCTGTCCGACTACGACCACGGCAAGCACGCGCTGCCGGCGTCGGAATGGCTGGAGATCGACCGCTATGCCGTGGCGCTGACCGACCGGCTGCAGAAGGAAGTGCTGTCGCACTACGAGGCCTACGAATTCCACCCGGTGGTGGCCAAGCTGCAGACCTTCTGCTCGGAAGACCTCGGCGGCTTCTATCTTGACGTGCTGAAGGACCGTCTCTACACCACGGCGGCGGACTCCAAGGCGCGCCGTGCGGCGCAGAATGCGCTGTACCACATCACCCAGGCGATGCTGCACTGGATGGCGCCGTTCCTGTCGTTCACCGCCGAGGAAGCGTGGCAGGTCTTTATCCACGGCACCGAACACACCGACACCATTTTCACCAGCACCTATTACCCGGTGCCGGAAATGGACGACGCCGACGACCTGCTGCAGAAATGGCATACGCTGCGCGAAGTGCGCGCCGAAGTCACCAAGCAACTGGAAGCCGTGCGCGTGGAAGGCGAGATCGGCTCGTCGCTGCAGGCAGAGCTGACCATCCAGGCCGGCGGCCCGGTGCTGCAGGCGCTGCAGAGCCTGGGCGACGACCTGCGCTTTGTGCTGCTGACTTCGTCGGCCAAGGTCACCGCCGCGCCCGAAGCCGGCGACCTGCTGGTGACGGTAACGCCGTCGGCGCATGCCAAGTGCGAGCGCTGCTGGCACTACCGCGCCGATGTCGGCCACAACCCGGACCACCCCACCCTCTGCGGCCGCTGCGACAGTAATCTGTTCGGCGCCGGCGAACACAGGAGCCACGCCTGATGGCATCGTCCACGTCCCGGTCCGCGCGGCCGGCGCGCCGCGGCAGCAAGGCCGCCGGCAACACCACGCCGCTGCTGTGGCTGGCGTTCGCGCTGCTGGTGGTGCTGCTTGACCAGTTCTTCAAGATCGTCATCGTACGCAGCTTCACCTACGGTGAGTCGCGCCCGGTCACGGGCTTCTTCAACCTGGTGCTGGTCTACAACAAGGGCGCGGCGTTCAGCTTCCTGGCCGACGCCGGCGGCTGGCAGCGCTGGTTCTTCACCGGGCTGGGCATCGTGGTCGGGGCGTTCATCGTGTGGCTGCTGTATCGCCACACCGGGCAACGGCTGTTCTGCTTCGCGGTGTCGCTGATCCTGGGCGGCGCGGTCGGCAACGTGATCGACCGCGTGATCTACGGTCACGTGGTCGACTTCCTCGATTTCTACGTGGGCAGGTATCACTGGCCGGCTTTCAATGTCGCGGATTGCGCGATCACGGTCGGCGCGGTGCTGCTGATCGTGGATGAGTTGCGGCGGGTACGAAAGCACTGAGCATAGCGATTAAGCTAGGCAGACCGATGGTGTCCCCCTCTCCCCTCACGGGAGAGGGGAGCAGTCCTCTGGGGAGCAAACCTCCAGCCGGCTTCCCCGGTATCATTTCCCTTTCTCCCCAGCCAGGCTCCCCACCATGGATTTGCGCGGCAAGCACATCGTTCTCGGCCTCACCGGCGGCATCGCCTGCTACAAGTCTGCCGAGCTGGTTCGCCTGCTGACCAAGGCCGGCGCCACCGTGCAGGTGGCCATGACCGAGGCGGCGACCCACTTCATTACCCCGGTGACGATGCAGGCGCTGTCCGGCCGACCGGTGTTCCTGTCGCAGTGGGACGCCCGCATCGACAACAACATGGCGCATATCGACCTCTCGCGCGAGGCCGACGCCATCGTCATCGCCCCGGCTTCCACCGATTTCATGGCGCGCCTGGCCAACGGCCTGTGCGACGACCTGCTTAGCACGCTGTGCATCGCGCGCGACTGCCCGCTGCTGGTGGCGCCGGCGATGAACCGCCAGATGTGGGCCGCGCCTGCGACCCAGCGCAATGCCGCGCAGCTGCGCGCCGACGGCGTGACAATTCTTGGGCCCGGCAGCGGCGACCAGGCCTGCGGCGAAGTCGGCGACGGCCGCATGCTCGAGCCGGAAGAACTGCTTGACGACATCATCGCTTTCTTCCAGCCAAAGCCGCTGCAAGGCAAGCGCGTGCTGATCACCGCCGGGCCGACCTTCGAGGCCATTGATCCCGTGCGCGGCATCACCAACCTGTCGTCGGGCAAGATGGGCTTCTCGATCGCGCGCGCGGCGCGCGAGGCCGGCGCCGAGGTACTGCTGGTGGCTGGACCCACCGGCCTGCCCACGCCGCGCGGCGTGGTGCGCACCGACGTGCGCAGCGCGCAGCAGATGCATGACGCAGTGCTGGCACAGCTGCCCGGCGCCGATGTCTTCGTCGCCGTGGCCGCGGTGGCCGACTGGCGCCCCGCGGAGGTGGCCCAGCAGAAGCTGAAGAAGGCCAACGACACCGACACGCCCACGCTGCAGTTCGTGCAGAACCCGGACATCCTCGCCACCGTGGCGGCGCGCACCGATGCGCCCTACTGCGTCGGTTTCGCGGCCGAAAGCGAAAACCTGGAGCAGTACGGCGAACAGAAGCGCCAGCGCAAGGGCGTGCCGCTGCTGGTCGGCAATATCGGCCACCATACCTTTGGCCTGGACGACAACGAGATCGTGCTGTTCGATGCCGCCGGCATGACGCGGCTGCCGCGCGCCGACAAGCTGTCGCTGGCGCGCCAGCTGGTAGCCGCGATCGGCCAGCGGCTGCCGGGCCGGGCGCGGCCCTGAGCGCGGAGCGGATCCGATGCCCAAGCCACGCCTGCGCCTGTCGGTACTCGACCAAAGCCCCGTCATCGCCGGCCACAGCGCCCGCGATGCGCTCGCCGCCACCGTGGAACTGGCGCAGATGGCCGACGCGCTGGGCTACACCCGCTACTGGTGCGCCGAGCACCACGGCCTGCGCGGCGTCTGCAATCCCGCACCCGAAGTCATGCTGGCCCGTATTGGCAGCGTCACGCAGCGCATCCGCCTCGGCTCCGGCGGCGTGATGCTGCCCTATTACAGCCCGTTCAAGGTCGCCGAGCAGTTCCGCATGCTCGAAGGCCTGTTCCCGAACCGGATCGACCTTGGCGTCGGCCGCGCGCCTGGCGGTGACCTGCGCACCGCGCAGGCGGTGGCGATGGGCCAGTACGACCGCGGCGCACAGTTCGAAGACCAGGTGCGCGACCTGTCGGTACTGCTGCGCGGTGAAGTGCCGACCGGTCACCTGGCCGAAGGCGTGCTGCTGCAGCCCGAGATCGACACCCGACCCGAGCTGTGGGTGCTCGGCTCCAGCGACTACGGCGGCGCGCTCGCCGCGCGGCTAGGCTTGCGCTTCGCCTTTGCCCACTTTATCAACGCGCATGGCGGCCACCTGGTGGCGCAGCAGTACCGCGACGATTTCTCGCCGGGCTACGAGGCCAGGCCTTACAGCGCGGCCGCCATCTTCGTCATCTGCGCCGACACCGATGCCGAGGCTGCCGAACTGGAGCGCGCCGTCGACCTGCGCCGCCTGCAGATGGCCTATGGCGTGAACGCGCCGATCCCGTCGCTGGCACAGGCCACGGAGTTCTCGCCCACCGAGCGTGACCGGCTCTTGATCGAGCGCGCGCGCCCGCGCACCCTGTGCGGCACGCCCGAGCGCGTGGCCGCACGCATGGAAACGCTGCGCGAGCAGTTTGCCGCCGATGAGCTGGTCGTGCTGAGCGTCACCGCCAGCTACGCCGCGCGGCTGCGCACCTACGAACTACTGGCACAGGCGTTTGACCTCGGCGCCGCGGCGTGAGCCCATCCGTCCGGTATCATGCGCCGCTGCCAACCAATCTGTTGAACCGAATTCCCCCAGGATTGCCCATGACCCAGCCTCTGAACCCCACCGTCGAAATCAAGGTGCTCGATGCCCGCCTGAACGAATGGGGCCTGCCCGCCTACCAGAGCGAAATGGCTGCCGCCATCGACCTGCATGCCTGCGTCGACACGCCGGTGTCGATCGCCCCGGGCACGCCCGCGCAATTGGTCCCGGCCGGCATCGCCGTTCACATGGGCAACCCCTACATGGCCGCGACCATCGTGCCGCGCTCGGGCCTGGGGCACAAGAAGGGCCTGGTGCTGGGCAACTCGATCGGCGTGATCGATGCCGACTACCAGGGCCAGATCATGGTCAGCGTGTGGAACCGCAATGCGCCGGGCACCGAGCCGATCGTGATCCAGCCGGGCGAGCGCATCGCGCAGATGATGTTCGTGCCGGTGCTGCGGCCGATCTTCACGACGGTAGACGAGTTCAGCGAGGACAGCGAGCGCGGCGCCGGTGGCTTCGGCTCGACCGGCGTGCATCACGCCAAGGCCGGCGCCTGACGCGCCGAGGGTTGCGAAGCAAAACTGGCGCCCTGTGGCGCCAGTTTGCATTTCAGTTGCGCTGCTCGAACAGCAACGCCACGCCGCCGGCTGCCTCGGCCGGCACCAGCGTTTCGCGGGGGCCGAGATCGTGGGTCGGCACGCCAGCGTTGCGCCAGAGCGCGCGCGCCGCGGCCAGGTCGCCGGTACGCAGGCGCATCGCGGCGTATCCCGGCACCTCACGGTGAACATGCGCGGTGCCGGTCGCCGAGGCCAGCGCCTGCGGCGTGCTGACCACCAGCGCGGCGTCGTCCAGCGCCAGGCTGCTGACATGCTCGCTCAGTTGCGTCAGCTCGCCGCCGGTCAGTTCGGCGTAGGCCCGCGCGGCGGCATCGACCAGCGCGGGCGCCACCACCAGGAACATGGTCGCGATGCTGTCGGCGCCATTGGCGTGCGACATCCATTCCGGCCGCCACAGCAGCTCGGGCGTGCGATGCTCGCAGACGAAATAGCGTGCGCCCGGTGCATCGTCGAGCGCGGTCACGCGGAAGGTGGCGGGATGTTCGCTGCCGTCGTCCAGCCGCACCGGGCGCGAGAATTCGATCGGATCGGAGGTGTACCAGCCTGACGCGCGCAGCCGCGCGGCCGTGCCGAAGGCGTCGTCGCTCTTGCACGACATCGCCGCACAGCCGCCGCCGCGCGCCTGGGCGTCCCAGTAGTACTGGCGGCTTGGGGTAGGCGCGGTGACGTGCAGCAGCTCGACGTAGTCGTGCTGCAGCATGATGCAATGGTTCTGCGAACCCAGCGTGTGATAGCCGCGCTGCGTCAGCGTAAAGCCGATCCGTTGCCAGGCCTGCGCCGCCGCATCGAGGTTGGGACACACCACCACCGCGTGGTCGAACATTTCCGCTTGGCTTGCCATCGACATCACCTCAGTCAGTGCGGCGGGCGCGCCTGCGCCGGCCGCCGTCATTCGAACTGGATATTGGCCTTGCGCGCCACGGCCTGCCACTTGTCGTGCTCCTGGCGCACCAGTTTGCCGAGGTCGGCGGGGCTGCCGCCGACGAGCTCGAAGCCCTGTGCGGCCAGCGCATCGACCACGCGCGGCTGGCGCAGCGATTCGACCAGCGCCTGGTGGATCCGCGTGACAGTTGCCGCGGGCAGGTTGGCCGGCCCGAACACGCCGATCCAGGAATACGCCTCAAAGCCCTTGAGCCCCTGCTCTGCCACGGTCGGCACCTGCGGCAACTGACGCAGGCGGCTGGTGCCGGTCACGCCCAACACCTTGATGGTCCGCGCGGCCACATGCGCCTGTACCGCGGCATAGCTGCTGAAAAAGAGATCGACCTCGTTGGCCAGCACCGCCTGCACGGCCGGGCCGCCGCCCTTGTAAGGCACGTGGAGCATATGCACGCCGGCTTCGGTCGCCAGCGCCTCGGCCGCAAGCTGGTTCAGGCTGCCGATGCCTGACGAGGCATAGCGCACGCTATCGGGCCTGGCCTTGGCCAATGCCACCAGTTCCCGCACATTGGCGGCCGGCAGCGAAGGATTGGCGGCGATGACCAGCGGGAAACGCACCAGCTGCGAGATCGGTGTGAAATCGTGGAAGGTGTCATAGGGCAGCTGCTTGTAGGCAAGCGGGTTGATGGCGTGCGTATCGAAGGCCATCAGCAAGGTGCTGCCGTCCGGCCTGGCGCGCGCCACGGTGCTGGACGCGATCAGGCCGCCGGCGCCCGGCTTGTTGTCGACCACCACGGTCTGCCCCAGCGCCGCCTTCAGCCCCGGCTGGAGCTGGCGCGCGACGATATCGACACTGCCGCCCGGCGGGAACGGCAGCACCAGCGCCAGTGGACGGTTGCCGGCCGGCGCCTCGGCGGCGGCGGCGTGCATCATCGGTACAGGCATGGCGCCCAGCGGCAGGATCTTGAGCAGCAGGCGGCGGCGCCGCGTGCGTTCGGCAGAGGACATCGGGTATTCGGGCGTTGGCGACCGCAATGCCGGTGGCCGCCGGGAAAAAAGAAGGGGCGGCATCACTGCCGCCCCCTGTATTTTGCCCGATGATCGGCCGCGTTGCAGGCAACCCGGCCGAACCTCGCCCTGATCGCCACGATCCGGTGCGATTTTCGGCCGGAGCGGTTGCCGCTCAGGCCTCGGCGCGCTGCTCTTCCGGCGCCTCGGGCGGTTCCGGCTCGATCTCGGAGAAATCGAGCTTGATCTGGTCCTGCTCGTCCAGGTCGACCACCACCTTGCCGCCGGACACCAGCCTGCCGAACAGCAGCTCGTCGGCCAGCGCCTTGCGGATCATGTCCTGGATCAGGCGCTGCATCGGACGCGCGCCCATCAGCGGGTCGAAGCCCTTGTGCGCCAGGAACTTGCGCAGCTTCTCGCTGAAGCTGGCTTCCACCTTCTTCTCGTGCAGCTGCTCTTCCAGCTGCATCAGGAACTTGTCGACCACACGCAGGATGATTTCCTCGTCCAGCGAGCGGAAGCTGATGGTGGCATCCAGCCGGTTGCGGAACTCCGGCGTAAACATGCGCTTGATGTCGGCCATCTCGTCGCCCTGCTCGCGCGAGCTGGTGAAGCCGATGGTGGCTCGGTTCATGGTTTCCGCTCCCGCGTTGGTGGTCATGATGATGATCACGTTGCGGAAGTCGGCGCGCCGGCCGTTGTTGTCGGTCAGCGAACCATGGTCCATCACCTGCAGCAGGATATTGAAGATATCCGGGTGCGCTTTCTCGATTTCATCCAGCAGCAGCACGCAGTGCGGCTTCTTGGTGACGGCCTCGGTCAGCAGGCCGCCCTGGTCGAAGCCGACGTATCCCGGCGGCGCGCCGATCAGGCGGCTCACCGCATGGCGCTCCATGTATTCGGACATGTCGAAGCGCAGCAGCTCGATGCCCATGATGAAGGCCAGTTGCTTGGCGACCTCGGTCTTGCCCACGCCGGTGGGACCCGAGAACAGGAACGAGCCGATCGGCTTGTCGGTCTTGCCCAGGCCGGCGCGCGACATCTTGATGGCCGAGGCCAGCGCCTCGATCGCGGGATCCTGCCCGAACACCACCGACTTCAGGTCGCGTTCCAGCGTCTGCAGCTTGCTGCGGTCGTCCTGGTTCACGCTCTGCGGCGGGATGCGCGCGATGCGCGAGACGATGTCCTCGATCTCGCCCTTGCCGATGGTCTTCTTCTGCTTGGACTTCGGCAGGATGCGCTGCGCCGCGCCGGCCTCGTCGATCACGTCGATCGCCTTGTCCGGCAGGTGGCGGTCGGTGATGAAGCGGGCCGACAGTTCGGCCGCGGCGGTCAGCGCCGAAGCCGCGTACTTGACGCCATGGTGCTCCTCGAAGCGCGACTTCAGGCCGCGCAGGATCTGCACGGTCTGGTCGACCGACGGCTCGACCACGTCGATCTTCTGGAAGCGCCGCGACAGCGCCGCGTCCTTCTCGAAGATGCCGCGGTATTCCGTGAAGGTGGTCGCGCCGATGCACTTGAGCTGCCCCGACGACAGCGCCGGCTTGAGCAGGTTGCTGGCGTCCAGCGTCCCGCCCGAAGCGGCGCCCGCGCCGATCAGCGTGTGGATCTCGTCGATGAACAGGATCGCGTTGGGATTGTCCTTGAGCGACTTGAGCACGCCCTTCAGGCGCTGCTCGAAATCGCCACGGTACTTGGTGCCGGCCAGCAGCGCGCCCATGTCGAGCGAGTAGACGGTGGCCTTTTCCAGGATGTCCGGGACTTCGTTCTTGGTGATGCGCCAGGCCAGGCCCTCCGCAATGGCGGTCTTGCCGACGCCGGCCTCGCCCACCAGCAGCGGGTTGTTCTTGCGCCGGCGGCAAAGCACCTGCACCACCCGCTCGACTTCGCTTTCGCGGCCGATCAGCGGATCGATCTTGCCGGCCTTGGCCAGCGCGTTCAGGTTCTGGGTGTATTGCTCGAGCGGGCTTTCCTTGCCGTCGCCGCCCTCGCCTTCGCCGGCATTGTCGCCGTGCTTGGCAGGCTCGGACTGGTCCTTGCGGATGCCATGGCTGATGAAATTGACCACGTCCAGGCGCGTCACGCCCTGCTGCTGCAGGTAGTAGACCGCGTGCGAATCCTTCTCGCCGAAGATGGCGACGAGCACGTTGGCACCGGTCACTTCCTTCTTGCCGTTGGAAGTGGATTGGACGTGCATGATCGCGCGCTGGATCACGCGCTGGAAGCCGAGGGTGGGCTGGGTATCGACTTCGTCGGTTCCCGGCACCACCGGCGTGTTATCCGCGATGAAGTTCTTAAGGCTGGTGCGCAGGTCCTCGATATTGGCCGCGCAGGCGCGCAAGACTTCAGCTGCCGTGGGATTGTCGAGCAATGCCAGCAGCAGATGCTCCACGGTAATGAACTCGTGGCGTGCCTGCCGGGCTTCGACAAAAGCCATGTGCAGGCTCACTTCCAATTCTTGCGCAATCATGCTTCCTCCATCACGCACTGCAAGGGGTGCCCCGCCTGCCGCGCGTGCGTTGACACCAGCTCGACTTTTGTCGCCGCGATATCTCTGGTGTAGATACCGCAGACGCCCTTTCCTTCCCGGTGCACGGTCAGCATGATCTGCGTCGCCGTTTCCCGGTCCCTGCTGAAATACTGCTGCAGGATCATCACGACAAACTCCATCGGAGTGTAGTCGTCGTTAAGCAGCACCACCTTGAACATGGCAGGCGGCTTGAGCGCCTGCTCTTTCCGCTCCAGGATGGTGCCCGCTTCGCGTTGTGGGACATTCGCAAGCCGTGTAGCCATGGCTTTATTCTAACCCTTACTCGCAACTCTGCAATTTGGGGAAAAGGCGCCGGATTCAAGGGCCGGGTTACCTGTTTCCGGTTATGAAAAAGCGCGGAACCGCACGCCAGAGGCATTGCAATGCACGTGACGGGAACCCGCAGGACTGATCCGGACAATACCCGATGCTTGCCGCCAAGGTACCATCCCGCGCCGTCCGTTTCCCACCACACCCTGCACGCAGTGGGGATTCCGCCAGCTTGACAGTATCTTTGTTTGACAGAAGAATCGGCCGCACACCCGCCTGAAGCCAGTCAGCCAAAGCAAAAGGCCAATGAGCGGGTGATCCGTGAGCAGGGAGGCCCACGGCCCCGGCGGCGGCGAGTCAGTATCCAGACTGGCCGCCACGCGATTGCACCTCGCCGCGCGTCATCGCCGGCCGCATCTCGGGACGCGGCCGGTCATGGCGTCGCAGTGCGTGCGCCGCAGTCCGTATCATCCGGCCGGCATCGGCTTCCCCGCTTTGAAATCTGCTATTTCGTTGGGGGAGTATATGGCAAGCGGTATCGTCAAATGGTTCAATGACGCCAAGGGTTTCGGTTTTATCAAGCCGGACGAGGGCGAAGAAGAACTGTTTGCGCACTTTTCGGCTATCCAGATGTCGGGCTTCAAGACGCTGAAGGAAGGTCAACGCGTCTCGTTCGAGGTGGTCCAGGGCCCCAAGGGCAAGCAAGCCACCAATATCCAGGACGCCGGCTAAGCTGCGCCGCGACCGCATCCCGGCCGGCAGAGCCGTGGAGCGGTCTACGAGGGTGCGGGGGGAACTCCCCCGGGACGGGATCGGCGCCAGTGCCCGCCAGGCTGTCTCAGGCGGCCGGGCAGGTGCTGGCGCATATCAGCTGCACGCACCGCATCCGACGGAAAGCCCGGCCTCGTGCCGGGCTTTCTGCTTTTCACGGCCCGGCCGCGGAGGCTGACCAGCTCAGGCCCAACCGTCGATCTTCAAGCCGCTGGCCTGCTCGGCCTCTTCCTTTGTGACCTGCCGCACAGTCTGGCCGAAGGTCCAGACATGGCCTTCCGGGTCCCTGGCCGTGTAGGAGCGGTCGCCATAGAACTCGTCCTGCGGCTCGCGCACGATCACTGCCCCGGCGGCACGGGCCCGCTCGCAGTGCTGGTCAATTCCATCCCGCAGGTGCACATGCACCGTCTGCGTATTCTTGCCGCCGATCGACGCCGGGCTGGCGGTAAAGTCCGCCCACTCGCTGCCCACCATCAGGTAGCTGTCGCCAAAGCGCATTTCCGAGTGCACCAGCTGGTCCTGCTGGTCCCGGATCACCATGACCCGCTGGAAGCCGAAGGCGCGCTCCAGCCAGTCCAGCGCGGCCAGCGGGTCCTTGTAGAAGACGGCCGCGCCGAAGGCGGTGCGGCGAAAAGGATCGTCCATGGCAGTCTCCCCGGGCCACCGGCCCGTCCGTTGCAATCCCTGAAGTTCTAGGCAACGGCGCTGGCCGGCGCAAGAAAAAAACCCCGCAGCCGGTGCACGGCAGCGGGGTCTCTCCAAGGCAGTTCGCCCGCCACAGCGGGAGTCCGTGCTTACATATTTTCGATCATCACCTGGCCAAATCCCGAGCACGAGACCTGGGTCGCGCCTTCCAGCAGGCGGGCGAAATCGTACGTGACCTTTTTGGACAGGATCGACTTTTCCATCGACGCGATGATCAGGTCCGCGGCCTCGGTCCAGCCCATGTGGCGCAGCATCATTTCCGCCGACAGGATTTCCGAGCCCGGGTTGACATAGTCCTTCCCGGCGTACTTGGGCGCGGTGCCGTGGGTGGCTTCGAACATGGCGACGGAGTCGGACATGTTGGCGCCCGGGGCAATGCCGATGCCGCCGACCTGCGCGGCCAGGGCGTCCGAAACGTAGTCGCCGTTCAGGTTCAGCGTGGCAATCACCGAGTACTCGGCCGGACGCAGCAGGATCTGCTGCAGGAAGGCGTCGGCAATCGCGTCCTTGACGACGATGTCCTTGCCGGTCTTCGGATTCTTGAACTTGCACCACGGGCCGCCGTCGACCAGCTCGGCGCCGAACTCCTTCTGCGCCAGCTCGTAGCCCCAGTCACGGAAGCCACCCTCGGTGAACTTCATGATGTTGCCCTTGTGCACCAGCGTCACCGAGGGCTTGTCGTTGTCGATGGCGTATTGGATCGCCTTGCGCACCAGGCGCTCGGTGCCTTCGCGCGAAACCGGCTTGACGCCGATGCCCGACGTGGCCGGGAAGCGGATCTTCTTCACGCCCATCTCGTCCTGCAGGAACTTGATGAGTTTCTTCGCCTGCTCGCTTTCCGCGGCCCATTCGATGCCGGCGTAGATGTCCTCCGAGTTCTCGCGGAAGATCACCATGTTGGTCTTTTCCGGCTCGCGCACCGGCGAAGGCACGCCCTTGAAGTAACGCACCGGTCGCAGGCAGACGTACAGGTCCAGCTGCTGGCGCAGCGCCACGTTCAGCGAGCGGATGCCGCCGCCCACCGGCGTCGTCAGCGGCCCCTTGATCGAGACCACGTAATCCTTGAGCACATCCAGGGTTTCGTCCGGCAGCCACACGTCCGGGCCGTAAACCTTGGTCGACTTCTCGCCGGCGTAGATCTCCATCCAGGCGATCTTGCGCTTGCCGCCGTAAGCCTTGGCCACGGCCGCGTCAACAACCTTGATCATTACCGGCGTGATATCGACGCCCGTACCGTCGCCTTCAATATAGGGAATGATGGGGTTGTCCGGGACATTCAGCGAAAAATCCTGGTTGACCGTGATCTTTTCGCCGGCCGGAACCTTGATGTGTTGATACATGACGTCTCCAGTACGGAACGGTTTAGACGGCCGCCGGTGCTCGGCCGACGGCGAGATTCGGGAGATGGCGCTGGCATTGTAGCGGGCATTGCGGCCCGCACAGTACTGCATTGCACCACCCGGCCCTGCATTCAGGCGCAAGTCTTAGTCTTATATAAGACACAAGACTGATTTCGTATTATGCAGCAATCTTTCATCATCCGCCAACCGCGGCGCGCGGCTGCGGCATACTTGCGCCCCATGACCCTGATCGCCCTGAACAAGCCGTACGGCACCCTGAGCCAGTTCTCGGAACACCCCACGCGCCCCACGCTGGCCGCTTGCGTGGACGTGCCGGGCGTGTACCCCGCCGGCCGGCTCGATGCGGACAGTGAAGGCTTGCTGCTGCTGACCGACGACGGTGCGCTCCAGGCGCGCATTGCCGATCCGCGCCACAAGCTTGAAAAGACTTACCTCGCCCAGGTCGAGGGCATTCCCGATGCGGCCGCGCTGGCGCGGCTGCGCGCCGGCGTCGATCTTGGCGACTTCGTCACGCAGCCGGCACGGGTACGTGCGATCGGTGAGCCCGAGTGGCTCTGGCCGCGCTATCCGCCGGTGCGTTATCGCGCCGCGATCCCGACGTCGTGGCTCGAGTTGAGGATTCGCGAGGGCAAGAACCGGCAGGTGCGGCGCATGACCGCGGCCGTCGGCTTCCCAACGCTGCGGCTGGTCCGCGTAGGCATCGGGCCGCTTGACCTGCGTACGCTCGGCCTCGGCCCTGGGGAATCGTGCGAGGTCGAGCCCGTTGTGCTGGGCCTGCCGGCCGCACGCGCGCCGGCCCCCCATGTCTCAAAAACCAGACAGGCGAACGACGTCAAGCGGCGTTTTCGTTACAAAAGCTAACAAACAACGCGTCAACCCGCCATCCGAACGCCTCGTTCTTGTCGGTGACACGTCCAATCACGCGTCACAACTTCCGACTGTTCTTATCCTTCGAGGTAATCGCCATGAAAAAACTGATCGCTGCTCTGGTTGTCGGCCTGTTCGCCACGGGCGCCTTCGCCCAGGCTTCGGCACCTGCCGACGCCGCAGCGCCCGCGGCCACCAAGGAAGCCCCGAAGCCCGCCAAGAAAAAGACCAGCCACAAGAAGACCAGCCACAAAAAGGCCGCGACGGCTTCGGCCCCGGCCGCACAGTAAGCCACCGTGCCGGCCATGCGCCGGCGGAAAAAAAGGCAGGCTGCCGCCAGGCGCCTGCCTTTGTTCTTTTGGCCGTCGCCAATCCATCGGCGCGGCGCGTGCGCTATGCTTGCGGCTCCCGTCCGCGCCCTTCCAGACCGAATACCATGTCCCTCCTGCCCAAGACGCCGTTGTCGCGCTGCATCCGTACCGCCGCTGTGCTGGCCGTGCTGGCTTTCGGCCAGGTCCAGGCGCAAGCCGCGCTGCCGGTAGTACCGCTGACGGCGGGCATGTACGCGATCCAGGCCGAGGTTGCTGCCACGCCGGCGGCGCGCGAACAGGGACTGATGTACCGCAAGAGCATGCCGGTCAACGGCGGCATGCTGTTCGTGTTCGAGCAGAAGGCCGGGCACTGCTTCTGGATGCGCAACACCGAACTGCCGCTGTCGATCGCCTTCCTGGCCGATGACGGGACCATCGTCAATATCGAGGACATGGCGCCGCGCAGCGAGAACAACCACTGCCCGAAGGCGGCGATCCGCTATGCGCTGGAAATGAACCAGGGCTGGTTCGCGCAGAAAGGCATCCGCGCCGGCGCGAAGATCAGCGGGCTGCCGCAGGCGCGCTGAGCGCCGCGGCGGCAAGCGTGGCGGGCATGGACGCCGACCCGGATGGGATTTCCCCTTGGGATTCCACTCAGTCGCGGAAGTTGTTGAAGTCCAGCGGCGCTTCGGACACGTCCTTGCGCAGCAGGGCGATCACGTTCTGCAGGTCGTCGCGCTTGGTGCCCGACACGCGCACCGCGTCGCCCTGGATGCTGGCCTGCACCTTGATCTTGCTGTCCTTGATCATGCGCACGATCTTCTTGGCCAGGTCGCCGGTCACGCCTTTCTTGATGGTGATGACCTGCTTGACCTTGTCGCCGCTGATCTTCTCGGTCTTGCCGTAGTCCAGGAAGCGCACGTCGACATTGCGCTTGGCCATCTTGTTGAGCAGCACGTCCTTCACCTGATCCAGCTTGAAATCGTCGTCGGCAAAGGCGGTCAGTTCGTTTTCCTTCTGCTCGACCCGGGCGTCCGAGCCCTTGAAATCGAAGCGGGTCGAGATTTCCTTGTTGGATTGCTCCACGGCGTTCTTCACCTCGACCATGTTCGCTTCGCACACTACGTCAAACGACGGCATTGCATTCTCCTTGTGATCCATATGCCCGGAAGGCGGCCGTTGGCGACGCCTTCCGTATAATTCAGGCCTACCTCGCAGCCAGGGGCCGCAACGCTCACCAACAGCGGCGGCCGCGTCACCTATCCCCTTGCATGGCAGATTTCCACGAATTTTATCCCCTGCGCCGCCACAATACATTCGGATTCGATGCGAGCGCGCGCTTCGCCGTGCATGTGCGCAGCGAAGCCGACCTGACCGAGGCCCTCGCGGACCCGCGCGCCAATGGCCTGCCGCTGGTGGTGCTGGGCGGCGGCAGCAACGTGTTGCTGACGCGCGACCTCGACGCGCTGGTGCTGCTGATGGAGATCCCGGGCTACCAGGTCGAGGATGCCGATGACGCCTGGCTGGTCACCGCCGGCGCGGGCGAGAACTGGAACGGGCTGGTCAACCGCACTATCGCCGATTGCATACCTGGGCTGGAGAACCTGGCGCTGATTCCCGGCACCGCGGGCGCCGCGCCGATCCAGAATATCGGCGCCTATGGGGTCGAACTGCGTGACCGCTTCGAAGGCGTGCGCGCCTATGACCGCCATGCCGGCGTGTTCGTCTGGCTGGACCTGCGCGCGTGCGGCTTCGGCTATCGCGACAGCCTGTTCAAGCAGGCCGGCGCCGGCCGCTACATCATTACCTCGGTGACGCTACGCTTGCCCAAAGCCTGGCAGCCGGTACTGTCCTACGGCGACCTGGCGCGCGAGCTGGCCGGCAATCCAGCCCCGGATGCCGCCACGGTTCGCGACGCGGTGGTGGCGATCCGAACGCGCAAGCTGCCCGACCCCGCGCAGATCGGCAACGCCGGCAGCTTCTTCAAGAACCCGCTGGTCAACACCGCACAGCGCGATGCGCTGCTGCAGGCCAATCCCGACCTGGTCAGCTATCCCCAGCCCGATGGCAGCTACAAGCTGGCCGCGGGCTGGCTGATCGACCGCTGCGGCTTCAAGGGCGTCAGCGACGGCCCGGTGGGTGTCTATGGCAAGCAGGCGCTGGTGCTGGTGCACCATGGCGGCGGCACCGGCGCGATGCTGCTGGCGCTTGCCAACCGCATCGCGGATACCGTCGAAGCGCGCTTCGGCGTGCGGATCGAGCCCGAGCCGGTGGTGCTGTAGCGCCGGTAGCGCCTGCTGGTCCGGCGATCAGCCGAAGTGGCAGACGTAGTCCAGCGTCTCCAGCACCTCGATGTCGAAGCTGCTGTTGCCCGGCACATCGAACTGCTGGCCAGCGCCGTAGGTCTGCCAGTCTTCCGCGCCAGCCAGGCGCACGCGGCAGCTGCCGCCATTGATTTCCATGATTTCCGGCGCGCCGGTGTTGAACGTCAGCGACGCCGGGAAAATCACGCCCAGCGTCTTGCGGGCGCCGTCCGGGAACAGCACGGTGTGGCTCACGCACTTGCCATCGAAATACAGGTTGGCTTTCTTGACGACCGATACGTTGTCGAACTGGCTCACTTCCATCTCCTTCACTGTCTTGATTAAGACGTAAAAAGAGGGGCCATCGCGGCCCCTCTCCTGTTCACTCCGCGCGCGCTCAGTAGCGGCCGCAGAGCAGGTATTCCATCAGCGCCTTCTGCACGTGCAGGCGGTTTTCCGCCTCGTCCCAGACCACACTCTTGGGGCCGTCGATCACGGCGGCCTCGACTTCCTCGCCGCGGTGCGCCGGCAGGCAGTGCATGAACAGCGCGTCGGACTCGGCGCGGTCCATCATCGCGGTGGTGACCATCCAGTCCTTGAAGGCGCGCTTGCGGGCTTCGTTCTCGGCCTCGAAGCCCATGCTGGTCCAGACGTCGGTGGTGACCAGGCTCGCGCCCTGGCAGGCGGTGAGGGGATCCTCGAAAACCTTGACCAGGCTGGCGGCGGACGCCGGCACCATGGCCGGATCGAGCTGGTATCCCGGCGGCGCCGAGAAATGGAAGTTGAAGCCCAGGCGCTCGGCCGCCTGGATCCAGGTATAGGCCATGTTGTTGGCATCGCCGATCCACGCCACCGTCTTGCCGCGGATGCTGCCGCGCTGTTCGATGTAGGTGAAGATATCGGCCAGCACCTGGCACGGGTGGTATTCGTTGGTCAGCCCGTTGATCACCGGCACGCGCGAGTGCGCGGCAAAGCGGTCGATGATGTCCTGGCCAAAGGTGCGGATCATGATGATGTCGACCATGCGCGAGATCACCTGCGCCGCATCCTCGATCGGCTCGCCGCGGCCCAGCTGCGAGTCGCGGGTGTTCAGGAACACCGCATGGCCGCCCAGCTGGTGGATGCCCGCTTCGAACGACAGGCGCGTACGCGTGGAATTCTTCTCGAAGATCATGGCCAGCGTGCGGTCATGCAGCGGGTGCCAGGTCTCGTAGTTCTTGAACTTGGCCTTCAGGATCCGCGCGCGGTCCAGCAGGTACTCGTACTCGTCGGGAGTGAAGTCGCTGAACTGGAGGTAATGCTTGATCGGGGTTGGGCTCATAAAACAAAGAAGGCGGCTCGGTGGGGGCGCGCCGTCATGAAATGTCATGACCTGAGCGTGCCGCGGAGCCGCCTTTCGCGTCGCATACGCAATTTAACTGCAAGAATCATAAGGGATTATTTCTGCTTTGCCCAGCCCGGGACAACCCGTGACAGGCGCCGCCCCGGCCGCGTTGACAGGTTCCTGACAGGATTCAGCCCTTATGCGCAAGTCTTATATAAGATATAATACTCGCTGATTCACGCGGGGCCCCGGCATACCCTTGCCGCTGCGCGCCGCCGGCATCAAAAGTGCCCCCGCAGACACCGACGCCCCGCCTTCCCGGCCGGAAAAAGCGCGAACCAAACGCGCACCAGCCGCGTCAAACGGGCGCCCGTTTCCGCGGGTTTAACCGTCGAGTCGTCGCCTCACCCGCAGTGTCCAGCCTCATGAACCCCAACGTTCGCGAATACTTTATCCAAGGCATTACCAAGGAAGGCAAGACCTTCCGACCGAGCGACTGGGCCGAGCGACTGTGCGGCGTGATGGCGCAGTTCCGCCCCGAAGGCGACACCGGCGATCCCCGCCTGACCTATTCCCCCTACGTGCGCCCCATCTTCGCCGGCAACGTCAAATGCGTGGTGGTGGATGTGCGGCTGCGCGATATCGAACCCAAGGCGCTGGATTTCGTGCTGAACTTTGCGCGCGACAACAACCTGCAACTGGTCGAGGCCTGCTCGCTCGAATGACATCGCGACAAGGCGCCAGAAGACAGGCGCCGGCAGATGGCTCACCAGAAAAGCAAAAAGCTCGTCGGATGACGAGCTTTTTTGTTTGGCGGAACCGAAGCTCCGCCGCTGCCGGGCCGCCGCAGCGGCCTGGCAACTATCAGGCAGCCATGGCCTTGATGGCGGCCGACAGGCGCGACTTGTGACGTGCGGCCTTGTTCTTGTGCACGATCTTCTTGTCGGCGATGCTGTCGATCACAGCTTGCGAGTTCTTGAACACTTCAGCGGCGGCAGCCTTGTCGCCGGCGTCGATGGCCTTGCGGACGGCCTTGACGGCGGTGCGCAGACGCGAGCGCAGGCTGGAGTTGTGAGCGTTCTGGGCAACGGCCTGGCGGGCGCGCTTGCGGGCTTGTGCGGAATTTGCCATGTCGAAAAATATCCTGAATTCAGATGCGTGCCGCGGGGGACACAACAATTAAGTCATATCGAGCGACCCGGGATGCACTGACACACGAATCCGGAACGCAACTGTCCTTGTGAATCGGCAATTATACACAGATGCTGACTCGCGGCGCAAGACCGCTGGGACTTTGCCGACGCGTGCGGGGGCCTGCGACAGGCGATCCGTATAATATGCGCCACATCGCGCCGGTGCGCGTGGCGAGCCGGCAACTTTACCGCGTTGCCCACGTCTGACAGGCGTCCCGGGCCACGTCCGGCACACGCCCCCCGGCGGCCCGCGCCCGCACCGATCCACCGTCCCGCTCCGATCCACACCTTGAACCTGCTCAAAGCGCTCGCCACCATCAGCAGCCTGACGATGCTGTCGCGCATCACCGGCCTCGTGCGCGAAATCCTGATCGCCCGCGCCTTCGGCGCGTCGGAGATGACCGATGCGTTCAACGTCGCCTTCCGCATCCCCAACCTGCTGCGCCGCATCTTCGGCGAGGGCGCGTTCTCGCAGGCCTTTGTGCCGATCCTCGGCGAATACCACAGCAAGCGTGGCGAGGAGCAGACCAAGGCGCTGATCGACGCCGTCGCCACGGTGATGACCTGGGTGCTGATGGGCGTGTCGCTGCTGGGCGTGATCGGCGCGCCGCTGGTGATGACGGCGGTGGCAACCGGCTTCCGCGGGCAGAGCGAGACTTATGCCGCCGCGGTCTTCATGACGCGGGTGATGTTCCCGTACATCGGCCTGATCTCGCTGGTGGCGCTGGCCTCGGGCATCCTGAACACTTGGCGCAAGTTTGCCGTGCCGGCGTTCACGCCGGTGCTGCTCAACCTGTGCCTGATCGTGGCCGCCCTGTTCGTCGGCCCGCACATGGACCAGCCGATCTACGCGCAGGCGTGGGGCGTGCTGGTCGGCGGCGTGCTGCAGCTGGCGATCCAGGTGCCGGCGCTGCGCCGGCTGGGCGTGATGCCGCGCCTGGGCTTCAATGTGCGCGCAGCCTGGTCCGACCCCGGCGTGCGGCGCATCCTGCGCCAGATGGGGCCGGCGCTGCTGGCGGTGTCGGTCGCGCAAATCAGCCTGATCATCAATACCAACATCGCCTCGCACCTGGCCGCGGGCAGCGTCTCGTACCTGACCTATGCCGACCGGCTGATGGAATTTCCGACCGCGCTGCTGGGCGTGGCGCTCGGCACGATCCTGCTGCCAAGCCTGTCGAAAGCGAGCGCCAAGGAAGACCATGCCGAGTACTCCGGCCTGCTCGACTGGGGCCTGCGGCTGACCTTCCTGCTGGCGGTACCCTGCGCGGTGGGGCTGTTCGTGTTCGGCGCGCCGCTGACTGCGGTCCTGTTCCACTACGGCAAGTTCGACGCCCACGCCGTCGAGATGACGCGCCAGGCGCTGGTGTCCTACGGCACCGGCCTGCTGGGGCTGATCGCCATCAAGATCCTGGCGCCGGGCTTCTATGCACGCCAGGACATCCGCACCCCGGTCAAGATCGCGCTGCTGGTGCTGGTGATCACGCAGGCATGCAACGTCGTGTTCGTGCCCTGGCTCGGCCATGCGGGCCTGGCGCTGTCGATCAGTGCCGGCGCCACCATCAATGCGCTGCTGCTGTGCTTCGGCCTGCGCCGGCGCGGCCTGTACAGGCCGGCGCCTGGCTGGTGGCTGTTCCTGGCGCAGCTGGGCACCGCGGTGATGCTCTTGTCGGGCATGCTGCTCTGGTTCACGCGCAATTTCGACTGGATCGGCCTGGGTGCCACGCCGCTGCTGCGCATCGCGCTGCTCGCGTCGTGCCTGGTACTTGCAGCGGTGGTCTACTTCGGTACACTGTGGCTCATGGGACTGCGCTATTCCGCCTTCAAGCGGCGCGCCGCCTAGGCGTGGTGACCCACGCTGCGCGCGGCGCCCCTGGCCGCACCGGGAATCCGATATGACATCCACCAAAGTCCTGGATTACTTCGCCAGCCTCGTGGCCGACGAAAACGGCATCCCGCTGACCGAGACCGCACTGTCCATCGCGCAGGATGCCTATCCGGACCTGGACCTGCAGGCCGAACTTGCCGCACTCGACGTGCTGGCGCTGCGCCTGAAGCGGCGGATCGCCGAAGGCACGCCGGCAATCCAGCGGCTGCGGCTGCTGAATCATTTCTTCTACCGCGACCTGGGCTTTGGCCCGAACGCGAACGACTACTACGATCCGGACAACTCGTACCTGAACGTGGTGGTGCGGCAGCGCCGCGGCATCCCGATCTCGCTGGCGGTGCTGTTCATGGAGCTGGGCCAGCAGATCGGCCTGCCCCTCAAGGGGGTGTCGTTTCCCAATCATTTCCTGCTGCGCATGACCATCCCCGCGGGCGAGGTGATCCTGGACCCGCTGACGGGCGAAACCCTGTCGAAGGAGCAGCTGCAGGAAATGCTGGACCCGTACCTGGAGCGCGAAGGCATCACCGACTCCGGCCAGGTGCCGCTGGGCCTGTTCCTGCGCGCGGCCAGCCATCGCGAGATCATCGCGCGCATGCTGCGCAACCTGAAGG
Organism: Cupriavidus consociatus; assembly: GCF_017814975.1. Lineage (GTDB taxonomy): Bacteria > Pseudomonadota > Gammaproteobacteria > Burkholderiales > Burkholderiaceae > Cupriavidus > Cupriavidus consociatus. The sequence continues at coordinate 41,449 of NZ_JAGIQA010000010.1, read as the reverse complement.
CGATCTACCTGCAGGAGTCACGCTGGCAGCGGCTGCTGGCGGTGCAGAACCGTCTGGTGATCCTGCTGCCGGGTTCGATCGAGGAAGTGCGCGACCGCGGGCTGGCGTATGCCAACCTGGAGTGCTTCCGGCCGGCGCTGGCCGATCTGGAAGCGTATATGCAGGCGCGTCCCGATGCCGCCGATATCGGCCAGATCCGCGAGCGCATGCCGGCACTGCGCATGATGAGTCGCAGCCTCAACTGACGAGGCTGCGCCAGCTCAGGCAGGCGCTTCAGCGCTCCACGCGCGAGGGCCGGCGGCGATTGCCGCGCACCAGCTTCCACAGTCCGCCCAGCAACAGCGGCACCACCGCCGCGCCGATCCCCGCCAGCACGATCAGGTTCAGGTACTGCTTGATGAACGGCAGGTTGCCGAAGAAGTAGCCGGCAAAGACCAGCCCGACCACCCAGGCCAGCGCGCCGAGCACGTTGAACATCTGGAACCGCGCGAACGTCATCTGCGACACGCCGGCAACGAACGGCGCGAAGGTGCGCACGATCGGCACGAAACGCGCCATCACCAGTGTCTTGCCGCCGTGCCGCTCATAGAAATCATGGGTGCGGCGCAGCGCATCCTGGTCCAGGAAGCGCCACTTGTGGTCGAATACCTTGGGCCCGATCCAGCTGCCCACCCAGTAGTTGACGGTATTGCCAGTGATGGCCGCCACCAGCAGCAGGCCCACCAGCGCCCATTCGTTCATGGCGCCGGTGGCGCAGAAGGCGCCGGCGATAAACAGCAGCGAGTCGCCCGGCAGGAACGGCAGGACCACCAGCCCGGTTTCGGCGAACACGATCAGGAACAGGATCGCATACACCCAGTGGCCATACTGGTCGATGACGGTGCCGAGGTATTTGTCGACATGGACCAGCATGTCGATGAGCTGCAAAGCGAATTCCAAGTCGTTCCCCGATTTGGTTGGTTGACTGCAAACAAGTCTACGCGGCGCAATGCCACCTTGGCCTGAATCATACAAGAGCCGGCGCGCCCTTCCGCCACTTGTCGCGGACCAGTGGCGTCCGACTCTGCGTGGACGGCCACGTATAATCGCCGGATGCCCGATTCCGCCAGCCAAAGCCCCCTTCGCACCACTCAGCTGCCGCGTCCGATCCGTCCGTTGCCAGACCAGCTCATCAGCCAGATCGCCGCCGGCGAAGTGGTGGAGCGCCCGGCCTCGGTGGTCAAGGAGCTGCTGGAAAACGCGCTGGACGCCGGGGCCACGCAGCTGGGCATCCGGCTGGAAGAAGGCGGCGTGCGGCGCATCGTCATCACAGACAACGGCTGCGGCATCCCCGCCGCCGAGTTGCCGGTGGCGCTGATGCGCCACGCCACCAGCAAGATTGCGTCGCTCGACGAACTGGAATCGGTCCTGACACTGGGTTTCCGCGGCGAGGCGCTGGCCTCGATCGCTTCGGTTTCCCAGCTTGCGCTGACCAGCCGCACCGCGGGCGACGCCCATGCCACGCAGGTCAGTGCCGACACCGGCACCGTACAGCCCGCGTCTGGCGGGATCGGCACCACGGTCGACGTGCAGCATCTCTACTTCAACACGCCAGCGCGTCGAAAGTTCCTGAAGTCCGAGCAAACCGAACTCGGACATTGCCTGGAGATGGTGCGCCGGGCGGCACTGGCACGGCCCGACGTGGCCATCTCGGTCCACCACAATGGCAAGCCGCTGGAACACTGGAACGCCGGCGACGTCGCCAACCGGACCGCGCAGGTGCTGGGCGCGGACTTCGCGCGGGCGCGGCTGCCTCTGGACGAACAGGCCGACACGCTGCATGTGTACGGTTTTGCCGGCCTGCCCACCGCGTCGCGCGGGCGGCCCGACCAGCAGTACTTCTTCGTCAACGGCCGCTTCGTGCGCGACAAGCTGCTCAACCACGCGGTGCGCAGCGCCTACCAGGACGTGCTGCACGGCGACCGTTTCCCGTCGTACGTGCTGTGCCTGGACCTGCCGCCGGAAATGGTCGACGTCAATGTGCACCCGTCCAAGATCGAAGTGCGCTTCCGCGAATCGCGCGCGGTGCACCAGTTCATCTATCACGCGGTGCAGCGCAGCCTGGCACGCCAGGCCGGCGAGAACGGCGACAGCCTGCATACCGATGACGACGGCGAGATCCGGCTGCCGCCCGCGGCACCCTCGGGCGCGCGACCGTCATTCGGCGGCGGCAGCGTTGGTGGTGGCAGCCAGTGGGTCAACTACTCCGCGGCGCGGCAGACCGAGCTCGGCATTGCGCAGCCGCGCCAGGCCTACCTCGGCATGGTGCGCGACGCGACCGCGCCGGCGCCGCGCCCGTACGGCGCTTTTCCGGGCACTCCGGCGCAGCCGCCCGCCTGGCTGGCCGACGCTCAAGCGGCGCGCGCCGACGAACCGCCAGGCCTGCTCGACCGCCTGCCGCCGGCCTCCGCCGACGCGGCAGACGCCACCGACGACCACCCGCTCGGCTACGCCATCGCCCAGCTGCACGGCATCTATGTGCTGGCGCAGAATGCGCGCGGACTGGTGCTGGTGGACATGCACGCCGCCCACGAGCGCATCCTCTACGAGCAGATCAAGGCCGGCCTGGATGCGCGCGACCTGGCCGTGCAGCCGCTGCTGATCCCGGTCACGCTGCCAGCCAGCCCGGTGGAGATCGGCGCGGCAGAGGAGCACCAGGAAACGCTGACGCTGCTTGGCTTCGACATCACGCCGGTATCGCCGACCACGCTGGCAGTGCGCGCGGTGCCCGCGCTGCTGCAGCAGGCCGACGCCGAAGCGCTGGCGCGCGACGTGCTGCGCGACCTGCACGCCTACGGCGGCTCGCGCGTGCTGGCCGAGCGCCGCAACGAACTGCTGGCCACGCTGGCCTGCCACAGCGCAGTGCGCGCCAACCGCAAGCTCACCGTCGAAGAAATGAACGCGCTGCTGCGCCAGATGGAACAGACCGAGCGCGCCGACCAGTGCAACCACGGCCGCCCGACCTGGGTGCAACTGACCGTGACCGAGCTGGACCGTCTGTTCCTGCGCGGCCAGTAAGCGCCCCTCCCCTTCACTAATCTGCCGACGATGTCCGCCGTCCCTGACGATCCCGCCAAGCCACCGCCCGTGGTCTGCCTGCTCGGACCCACCGCCTCGGGCAAGACCGCCGCCGCGCTGGCGCTGGCGGCCGACGCGCCGGTGGAGATCATCAGCCTGGACTCCGCGCTGGTGTACCGCGAGATGGACATCGGCACCGCCAAGCCCACCTCCGAAGAACTGGCCGCGGCGCCGCACCACCTGATCGACATCATCGACCCGGTCGAAAGCTATTCCGCCGCGCAGTTCGTCACCGATGCCGAGCGGCTGATCGGCGAGATCCGCGCGCGCGGCAACGTGCCGCTGATCGTGGGCGGCACCATGCTCTACTACAAGGCGCTGACACAGGGGCTGAACGACTTGCCGCAGGCCGACCCCGCCGTGCGCGCCGAGCTGGACCAGCTCGCCGCCGAGCGCGGCTGGCCGGCGCTGCATGCGATGCTGGCGCAAGTCGACTCCGTCACCGCGGCGCGCCTGGCGCCCAACGATGCGCAGCGCATCCAGCGGGCGCTCGAAATCCACCGGCTTTCCGGCCAGCCGATGTCGGCGCTGCTGGCGCGCCAGGCCGAGGGCCGCACCTTTGCCGGTGCCGCCGACCAGCGCTACCGCGTGATCGCGCTCGAGCCCTCGGACCGGCTGGCGCTGCATGCGCGCATCGCGCAGCGCTACGACGCCATGCTGGCCAACGGCTTTATCGACGAAGTCCGCCGCCTGCGCACACGCGAGGACCTGCATCCTGGGCTGCCGTCGATTCGCTGCGTCGGCTACCGGCAGGTGTGGGAATACCTCGACGGCGAGTGCGATTTCGACACCATGCGCGAGCGCGGCATCGCCGCCACGCGCCAGCTGTGCAAGCGCCAGCTGACCTGGCTGCGCAGCACGCCGGAGCGGCTGGTGGTGGACTGCCTCGCGCCCGGTTATATCGATGAGGTACGCAAGCTCGCGGATTTCGGCCACTGACGGCAATGTGACGCGCAAGCGATAATCACGGATCCTGTTCTTGCCTACTTCACGAACATGTCCAGCCCCGCCTTCACCCTGCGCCCCGCCACCGCTGCCGACAGCGAAACCCTGTTCAACCTGATCCTGGCGCTGGCCGAGTACGAGAAGCTGACGCATATCGTCGAAGCCACGCCGCAAAAGATCGAGGGAGCGCTGTTCGGCGCCACGCCACACGCCGAGGCGGTGCTGGTCGAAGTCGAGGCCGACGGCGCGCCCAAGGCGGTGGGGTTCGCCCTGTTCTTCCACAACTTTTCCACCTTCCTCGCCAAACCCGGCCTGTACCTGGAAGACCTGTATGTCGACCCGGCATGGCGCGGCCATGGACTGGGCAGGGCGTTGCTGCAGCACTTGGCCGCGCTGGCGCTCGAGCGCGGTTGCGGCCGTTTCGAGTGGTCGGTGCTGGACTGGAACCAGCCGTCGATCGACTTCTATCGGGCTATGGGCGCCGACGTGTTGCCTGACTGGCGCATTTGCCGCGTTACCGGCGACGCGCTGGCCAAACTGGGCCAATCGAAGTAAATCCGCTGGCACGGCAACCGGTCCACCGCCGGTGTTATACACTTGATGGAAAACCGCCATACAATGACGGTGCCGAATGTCTTTTTTGGCCCATCCGCGCCGACCCGCCATGCCACGAACCAAAGCCGACCAGCCCATCGCGCCCGCCCCGGGCAACGCCAACGAAAACGATGCGGACATCGCACGCGGTGCGTCGGTGGAGGAAATCGCCGACCGCATCCTGACCGCGATCTGGGAACACCGGCTGCCGCCCGGCACCAAGCTGGTCGAGGAAAAACTGGGTGGCGTGTTCGGCGTCAGCCGCACCAAGGTGCGCCTCGCCTTCGGCAAGCTGGCCCATGAAGGTGTGCTGACGGTGCACCCGAACCGTGGCACCTTTGTGTCGAGCCCGAGCGTGGCCGAAGCGAGGCAGGTGCTGCATTCGCGCCGCCTGCTCGAACCGGCGCTGGTGCGCGACCTGGCCGGCGCGATTGATCCGGCGGGGCTGAAGGCGCTGCGCGCGACCACGCGCGAGGAAGCGCAGGCGCGCGACAGCAACGACCGGCGCGCCATCATCCGGCTGTCAGGCGAATTCCACTGCAGGCTGGCCGAGCTGACCGGCAACCAGTACCTGGGCAAGTACATGCGCGAGCTGTGCTCGCTGACCTGCCTGATCATCGCGCTGTATGACGCGCCCGGCGTGCCGTCGTGCCCGCATCACGAGCATGACGACATCGTCGACGCGCTGGAAGCCGGCGATGGCGAGCGCGTGGCGCGGCTGATGGACGAGCACCTCGAGCATGTCGAGAGCACGCTGCGGCTGGAATTGCCGGCTGAAGAGAAAGTGGACCTGGAAGCGGTGTTCGCCGCGGTGTAAGGCCGGCGTCATTCCCGCTGGCGCGGGAATGACGCGGTGGTGATGAGGCGGTGATGGCGCTCAGCGATGCTCGATGCGCGCCGCCAGCGCCTGCGCCAGGCCGATGGTCGGCTTGGCATCCGGACGCCGGAACGTGCCCGCGGTGGCCTTGCGCGGCTGCAGCGCTACCAGTGCCTCGGCCTGCTTGACCGCGGCGGCCATCTGGTCGACCACCGGCACCGGGATGCGATCGCGCACGCGCGCGGCAAGGCCCGCCAGCGGCGCGCCGGCCAGGATCACCACGTCGGCCTCGTCTTCCACCACGGCGCGGTTGGCCAGTTCCACCAGCACCGCTTCCTTTTCTTCCTGCACGTCCGAGACCGAGGCAAAGCTGCCGTCGAGCATGCGAATGCCGGCCAGCCGACCGCGCAGGCCGTGCATGTCCACGCATTCCTCGTACCACGGCCCGAGCGCGCGCGCGAAGGTAACGATCGAGAAGCGCCGGCCCAGCATGCAGGCCGACAGCATGGCCGCCTCGGCCATGCCTACCACCGGCAGGTCGAACAGCTCGCGCGCGCCCATCAGGCCGGGATCGCCAAAGGCGGCAATGATCGCGGCATCGAATTCCGTGTGGCGTTCCGCCAGCATCTCCAGCGCAATGGCGCCGCCGATCTGCGCCTCGGCGCGCGTGGCGATATAGGGCACGCCACGGCTGGCAGTCAGCGGCACCAGCTCGGTGCCTGACGATGCCACCGGCGTGGCCGCGGCCATCAGCCGCGCGGTAATGCCTTCGCTGGTATTGGGATTGAGGACAAGGATTCGCATATCGTTGTTATCCGTAGTTGGCCGTAGTCAGCCGTTGGCGGTGGCGGGCCGCGCCGCGAGCACGCGTTCGGCGAGCCGGGCCGCGGCCAGCACGGTGCGGTCGGCGCCTCGCGGGCCGGCAATCTGCAGGCCCACCGGCAGGCCGTCGCGGCCGCTGCCGCAGGGCACCGAGATCGCCGGTGCCAGCGCATGGTTGAAGAAAGGGGTGAAGACCGCATGGGCGCGCGGCTCGACGGCAACGCCGCCGATCCGTTCAGGCCCGAGCCGGTCGTTGCGCCACGCCACGCATGGCGTGGTCGGGCACAGCAGCAGGTCGTAGCGGGTAAAGAACTCCGCCACGGCCAGTGCGATCTGGTGGCTGGCTTCGCGCGCACGCGCCACGTCGGCGCCGGTCCACGCCAGCCCGCGCTCGATCTGGCGCGCGATATCCGGATCGAACACGTCGGGATCGCGGCGCCAGGCTTCGCCGTAGAGATTGGCCAGCCCGACGTGCTGCAGCGGCATCAGTGCCGCCTCGTCGGCGCCCTGGGGCCACACCGGGTCGGCCAGCTCGATGCTCAGGCCTGCCGCCTGCAGCCGCGCCACGGCCAGCGCGCAGGCTTCGGCGACGTCATCGTCGACCGGCGTATCGAGCCCCAGCCGCGGGCTCAGCGCGATCCTGAGCGTATGCAGCGGGCGCTCGGCCGCCAGGCTGAAGCCCAGCGTATCCGGATCGCGCGCTTCGGCGCCGGCCAGGGCCTCGAACATCAGCGCCGCATCGGACACGGTACGCGTGATCGGCGCGACCACCTGGATGCCGTTGAAGGCGTGGGCAAAGCCGATCGAATCGGGAATCGCGCCATAGGACGGCTTGAAGCCGACCACGCCGGCATGCGCCGGCGGGCGCCGGCTGGAGCCGCCGCCGTCGGTGCCCAGCGCCAGGGGCGCCATGCCGGCAGCCACCGCCACCGCGCAGCCGCCGGACGACCCGCCGGCAGTCAGCGTGGCGTCGAGCGGATGGCGCGTCAGGCCGTAGACTTTGTTGGTGGTCAGGCCCTTGCAGGCGAACTCCGAGGTATTGCCCATGCCGAGCACGATCGCGCCGGCACGGCGCAGGCGCTCGACGGCAATCGCATCGGCCGGGGCGATAAAGTCGCGGTACAGCTGCGAGCCCTGCGTGACGCGGCGGCCCTGGCTCCAGATCACGTCCTTGACGATCACCGGCACGCCCGCCAGCAGCGGACGCTCGCCCTGGGCCAGTCGTGCGCGCAGCTGCGCCAGGTCGGCGTCGACCAGCTCCTGGCGTTGTTCGAAGACGGCGTTGAGCTGGTCGTTGCGCGCCGCAATGCGGGCCTGGAACGCGGCCACGACCTCGGCGGGATCGAGGCGGCCGGCGGCCACGCGGCCGGCGATGGTGGCGGCGTCCAGGCTGTTGGTCAGTTCCATATCGGCAGTGTCGGTCAAATCATCGGAAAGGCCAGCGGGCCAGCGCCGTCACAGGCTGCCACCCGAGGTGCGGTAGCGCGGCCGCGCCATCTCCGGCAGCGCGCACGGCAGGAACTCGCCATGGCCGGCCTCGGCAAGCACTTCGCCCTCATGCGCGACGACCTTGCCGCGCACCAGCGTGGTCACCGGCCAGCCGGTCACGCACAGGCCTTCATACGGCGTGTAGTCGACCGCATGGTGCAGGTCGGCATTGCGGATCTGCACTTCGCGCTGCGGATCCCACAGCACCAGGTCGGCATCGGCGCCGATGGCGATGGTGCCCTTGCGCGGGTGCAGGCCGTACAGCTTGGCTGGGTTGGTCGAGGTCAGGGCCACGAACTGGTTCACCGAGGTGCGCCCGCCATTGACGCCGGCCGAGAACAGCAGCGGCAGGCGCGTCTCGAGGCCCGGGATGCCGTTGGGGATGTACTGGAACGGCACTTCCTTGCCACCGGGCTTCTTGCCCTCGGGATCGTCGTAGCGGAACGGCGCGTGGTCGGACGAGAAGATCGTGAACAGCCCATCGGCCAGCCCGTCCCAGATCACCTCCTGGTTGCTGCGGTCGCGCGGCGGCGGGCTGCACACGCACTTGGCGCCGTGGTAGCCGGGCTGGTCCAGGTCTTCGGCGGTCAGGAACAGGTACTGCGGGCAGGTCTCGGCAAAGATCTTCATGCCGCGGTTGCGTGCCCAGCGGATCTGCTCCACTGCTTCCTTGCCGGAGACGTGGACGATCAGGATCGGCACGTCGACCAGCTCGGAGAAAGTGATGGCGCGGTGCGTGGCCTCGCGCTCGATCGCCATCGGCCGGGCCAGCGCATGGAAGCGCGGCGCGGTGTTGCCGGCGGCCTCGAGCTTGTCGGTCAGCCACGCGATGCAGTCGGAATTCTCGGCATGCACCATCACCAGCGCGCCTTCCTGGCGCGCCACCGACAGCACCTCGAGGATCTCGCGGTCGTCGAGCTTGAGGTCGTCGTAGGTCATGTAGATCTTGAACGACGAATAGCCCTCGCGGATCAGTCCCGGCAGCTCGTCCTGGAGCACGGCATGGGTCGGGTCGGCAACGATCAGGTGGAAGGCATAGTCGACCACCGACTTGCCGCCGGCGCGGCGATGATAGTCGTCCACCGCTGCGCGCAGCGAATGGCCCTTTTCCTGCGCGGCGAACGGGATCACGGTGGTGGTGCCGCCGCAAGCGGCCGAGACCGAGCCGGTGCGGAAGTCGTCGGCCATCCTGAGGCCGTCCGGCATGGGCTGGTCCAGGTGGCAGTGCGCATCGACGCCGCCCGGCAGCACCAGCTTGCCGCTGGCGTCGATGACCTGCGCGGCATCGCCCAGGTCAAGGCCGAGCTGCACGATGCGGCCGCCGTTGATGGCGATATCGCACTGCATGGTGTCGCTGGCGGTCACCACGGTGCCGTTGCGGATGATCAGGTCGAACTGTTTCACGATGTTGGTCACGAGAGAAAATGAAGGGGCACGCGCAGGCGCGCCCAAGGCTGGTTATCGGCGGTCAGCGTCGGACAGGTGCATGCGTGCGGTTTCGCGTGCCGCAGCCGCGGCGACCGCGATCAGCGCGCACACCACCGCCAGGTAGATCGCCACCGGCGCGGTGCTGCCGAAGCGGTCGAGCAGGCCGATTGCGATCAGCGGGGCCAGCGCGCCGCCGAACACGCCGGCGAACTGGAAGCCGAGCGAGGCACCGGTGACGCGCACCCGGGTGGCAAACAGCTCGGGCAGGAATGAGGCCAGCGGCGAGAACATGAACGACACCAGCACCATGCCGACGAACGAGGCCAGCATGATCAGCGCCGGGCTGCCGGTCTTGACCATGGCGAAGAAGACAAAGGCCCACACCGCGCCGCCGATGCCGCCGATCATCAGCACCGGGCGACGGCCGATGCGGTCAGCCAGCAGTCCGGCGATCGGGATGAACAGGATCTGCGCCAGCGCGCCCAGCAGCACGGCATTGAGCGCGATGCTCTTGGGCAGGCCCAGCTTGGTCGGCACGAAGTACAGCAGGAACAGGGTGAACACGTAGAAGGCGATGTCGCCGCCCAGCCGCGCGCCGAAGGCGATCAGCAGCTGCTTCTTGTAGTTGCGCAGCACTTCCATGATGGGCGCGCGCGCTTCGGCATGCGATTCTTCCAGCTTCTCGAACATGCCGGATTCCCGCACGTTGGAGCGGATATAGAGCCCGACGCCGACCAGCAGCGCGGACAGCAGGAACGGCACGCGCCAGCCCCAGCTGAGGAACGCTTCTTCCGATACCTGCCACGTCACCAGCGCGAACACGCCGTTGGCCAGCAGCAAGCCGATCGGCGCCGCCAGCTGCACCAGGCTGCCGAGGATCCCGCGCCGCTTACCTTCGGGATCGAGCTCGTTGACCATGATCGCCGCCCCGCCCCACTCGCCGCCCAGCGCCAGGCCCTGCACCACGCGCAGCAGCACCAGCAGCAGCGGCGCCAGCGCGCCGGCCGCGGCATAGGTCGGCAGCAGGCCGATGCCGAAGGTGGCCAGGCCCATCATCAGCAGCGTGATGATCAGGATCGACTTGCGGCCCATCTTGTCGCCGTAGTGGCCAAAGATGGCCGCGCCCAGCGGCCGCGCCACGAACGCCACGCCATAGCTGGCAAAGGACAGCAGCGTCGCGGTCAGCGGATCGCTCTGCGGGAAGAACAGCTTGGGGAAGACCAGCGCGGCGGCCGATCCGTAGATGAAGTGGTCGTAGAACTCCAGCGTGGTGCCGGCCAGGCTGGCCCCGGCGACGCGCGCGACTGACTGTTTCTTGGCCGACGCGCCTTTATCCGCGGCGTCGATGCTGACTGCTTGCATGGTGGTCCTCCAATGGTCCCTGGCCTGCCCGCTGCGCACCGGTCGCCGGCTGCGCGCTGGGTTGTCTCCAGACGGGCATGCGTGTGCCTCGCCTTTGCTCAGTACATTAGGCCATAAACCGCCATACAATCAAGCAAAATATTGTTTGTCAGAAATGATGCATATGCACACTGGACTTGATGCAATGCACGAAAACGGACATCGAAGGCGAGGCGGCCAAGCGCACCGGCATGGATCGGGGTAAACACCTACGCACTGCGCAGGGGCGAAAAAAAACGGCGCATGCCTGAGGCATGCGCCGTTTTCCGTGTGGAACGCTGAGGTCGCGTCAGATCACGATGGTCTGGGCCTCGCCCTCGGCACGTTCGCGGATCTCACCGATCTGCCACACGGCTTCACCGGCGGCCTGCAGGTGGCGGATGGCGCGTTCGGCGTCTTCCTTGGCCACGATCACCACCATGCCGATGCCACAGTTGAAGACACGGTGCATTTCGTCGTCGGCCACGCGGCCCTGCGCCTGCAGCCACTGGAACAGCGGCGGCAGGGTCCAGGCATCGCGCTGCAGCACGGCCGTCACGTTCTGCGCCAGCACGCGCGGCACGTTCTCGGTCAGGCCGCCGCCGGTGATGTGGGCCATGCCCTTGACCGGCAGGGTTTCGATCAACGAAAGCAGCGGCTTCACGTAGATGCGCGTCGGCGCCATGATTGCGTCCTGCAGGCGCTGGCCGTGGAAGTCGGCGTTCAGGTCCGGCCTGGCCACCTCGATGATCTTGCGCACCAGCGAATAGCCGTTGGAATGCGCGCCCGACGACGCCAGGCCCAGCACCACGTCGCCCGGGGTGATGGTGCTGCCGTCGATGATCTTCTTCTTTTCGACCGCGCCGACGGCAAAGCCGGCCAGGTCGTATTCGCCATCCGGGTACATGCTCGGCATTTCGGCGGTTTCGCCGCCGATCAGCGCGCAGCCGGCCAGTTCGCAGCCGCGGGCGATGCCCTGGATTACGGTGGCGGCGGTGTCGACGTCCAGCTTGCCGCAGGCGAAGTAGTCCAGGAAGAACAGCGGCTCGGCGCCCTGCACCAGGATGTCGTTGACGCTCATCGCGACCAGGTCCTGGCCGACGGTGTCGTGGCGGTTCAGTTGGAACGCCAGCTTGAGCTTGGTGCCCACGCCGTCGGTGCCAGACACCAGAACGGGCTCCTGGAATTTCTTCGATAGCTCGAACAGCGCACCGAACCCGCCGATGCCGGCCATCACGCCTTCACGCATGGTGCGCTTGGCAAACGGCTTGATGCGGTCGACCAGCGCGTCGCCGGCATCGATGTCAACACCGGCGTCGCGGTAGGAAAGGCCGGCCTGGCCGTCGGTCGGGGATGCGCTCATGGGAACCTGCTTGTCCTGGAGGAATAAAGGGAGGAACTAAAGTGACAAATCCGGCGCTCGCGCAGTCGGGGCTTCCGTCGCAGCTTCCGTCGCTTGGCATCGGAAGGCGGGCGCGAGTCCAGTAGAATCGCAATTTTAACGGATAGAGGCCCCCGGCTTCCAGTTTCCGGCACACTTGGGCCGCAAACCGGCCCGACCGCCTCGTCGCTCCCTTATTGATGAACGCCCCGCTGCTGAACCAAGAGACCAAACGCATCCTGCTCTGGATCGCAGTGGCCGCCGCGCTGTTCGCCGCGATCATCGCGCTGGCGCCGGTGCTGACGCCGTTCCTGTTCGCGTTCATCTTCGCCTATATCCTGAACCCCGGCGTGGACTGGCTGCAACGGCGCCGGGTGCCGCGCGCGATCGGCGTGACGCTGATGATCCTGCTGCTGACGGTGATCTGCGTGATGCTGGTGCTGCTGCTGATCGCGGTGCTCCAGCGCGAGATCCCGCAGGTGCGCGAGCAGTTGCCGCTGTTGCTGAAGAAGCTCAATTCCGTGGTGGCGCCACGGCTGGCGGAGTTTGGCGTGCGCGTGCGCTTTGACTTCCCCGGGCTGCGCAACATGCTGTCGGACCGCTTCGCGGCCAGTCCGGAAGACTTGCTGGTGGTGTTGCTGAACTACGTCAAGATGTCGGGTTCGGCGCTGCTCGAGGTGGCAGGCATCATCTTTATCGTGCCCATCGTCATGTTCTACCTGATGATGGACTGGCACATGGTGATGCGCCGCATCGAGGGCGTGGTGCCACGCCGCTGGGTGCCCAAGGTGCGCGAGCTGACCAACGAGACCGATGCCCTGCTGTCACAATACCTGCGCGGCCAGATCCTGGTGATGGTAATCCTGGCGGCGATCTACTCGATCGGGCTGACCATTGCCGGCTTCGATATCGGCGTGCCGGTCGGAGTCTTCACCGGGCTGGCGGTCTTTATCCCGTATATCGGCTTCGGTGTCGGGCTGGTCATGGCGATCCTGGCGGCGATGCTGCAGTTCGGCAACTGGTACGGGCTGGGCGCGGTGGCGGTGGTGTACGGTTTCGGCCAGTTCATCGAGAGCTTCTACCTGACGCCGCGGCTGGTGGGCGAGCGTATCGGGCTGCACCCGCTGGTGGTGATCTTCGCGCTGCTCGCCTTCGGCCAGCTGTTCGGCTTCTTTGGCGTGCTGCTGGCGCTACCGACGTGCGCGGTGCTGCTGGTTGGCGCGCGCCAGCTGCGCCGGGTTTACCTGGCCAGCGACCTGTACCGAAAATAACGGCTGCCACGATTCCGACGCCACTCCCAGACGCCACCCCGCAAGTTAGCCATACGTCATGTCCCCGCGTCCCAACAAGCAACTGTCGCTCGAGCTGGGTAGTCCGCCGCCCTCGACCTTCGAGAATTTCGTGGTGGCGGCCAACCGCGAGCCGGTCCAGCGCCTGCAGGAGCTGCCCGCCGCGGTCGCGCAGGAGCGCGCCACCGACCGGCTGGTGTACCTGTGGGGCGAGGTCGGCTGCGGCCGCACCCACCTGCTGCACGCGGTCTGCGAGGCCGCGCCGCAACACGGCATCCGCTCGCGCTACCTGAGCCCGCACCACCCGCTGTCCGACTTTCTGTTCGACCCGTGGTGCCAGCTCTACACCGTCGACGACGTCGAGCTGCTGGACGAAGCGCGCCAGATCGCGGTGTTCTCGCTGTATAACGAGGTGCGGGCCCACGTGCGCACGGCGCTGGTGGTCGCCGGCGGCCTGGCCCCGCGCGCCATGCCGGTGCGGGAAGACCTGCGCACCCGGCTGGGCTGGGGCCTGGTGTACCAGGTCGCACCGCTGTCCGACGACGACAAGAAGGCTGCAGTGCTGCAAGCGGCACGCGAACGCGGCCTGCAGTTGTCGCCCGAGATCACGCACTGGCTGGTGACGCGCCACTATCGCGACATGCCCAGCCTGATGGCGCTGCTCGACGCGCTCGATACTTACTCGCTGGAACGCAAGCGGCCGGTCACGCTGCCGCTGCTGCGCGAGATGTTCGCTGAATTCCGGGACTAGGCGACGGCCCCGGCCCCGCCCGCTCCCTTACCCCATCCTGCCTTAAGGTAAAATCGCGCCCCATGAATCTGGCACTCTTTGACCTCGACCACACCCTGATCCCGACCGACAGCGACCATGAATGGGGCCGCTTCCTGGTCCGCCTGGGCATCGTCGACGAGGAAATTTACCGGCAGAAGAACGACGAGTTCTACAACCACTACAAGGCGGGCACGCTGGACATCCAGGCGTTCCTGCGCTTTGCGCTGGGGCCGCTGGCGGCCAATCCGCGCGACAAGCTCGACGCCATGCGCCTGCAGTTCATGCACGAGGTGATCGACCCGGTGATCACGCCGCAGGCGCGCGCGCTGGTCTACAAGCACATCGAGGCCGGCGACCTGTGCGCGGTGGTCACTGCCACCAACAGCTTCGTCACGGCGCCGATCGCCGCCGCCTTCGGCATCAAGCACCTGATCGCGACCGAGCCCGCCACCGTCGACGGCAAGCCGGAAAGCCAGTTCACCGGCGAGGTCTTCGGCGTGCCGAGCTTCCGCGAAGGCAAGATCACTCGCGTCGAAGCCTGGCTCAAGGCACAGGGCACGACCTGGGACAACTTCGAGACCACCACCTTCTACAGCGACTCGGCCAACGACCTGCCCCTGCTGGAAAAGGTCTCCGAGCCGATCGCCACCAATCCGGACGATCGCCTGCGCCACCACGCCGCCGCGGCCGGCTGGCGCATCATGGATCTGTTCTGACGTGATCAAGAAGCTCATTACCCGGCTGCTGGGCAAACCCGGCCCCAAGCAGCGCCGCACCGGCCGCGCCCATACGCCGCGCATCGTCAACGTGGACGAGCACCAGATTGACCCCACGCTGCTGTCGCGCAATGCCGTCAAGGTCACTTCCACGCTGCAGCAGGCCGGCTACCAGGCCTATATCGTCGGCGGCGCCGTACGGGACCTGCTGCTCGGCATCAAGCCCAAGGATTTCGACGTCGCGACCAATGCCACGCCCGAGCAGGTGCAGTCGCTGTTCCGCCGCTCGCGCATCATCGGCCGCCGCTTCCAGATCGTGCACGTGACCTTCTACGGCGGGCGCGAGCAGGAAATCATCGAGGTCTCGACCTTCCGCGCACTGGTCGACGCCATCGCCAGCGAGACCTTGCCCGAAGGCCGCCGCCTCAAACGTGCCGAGCTCGACAGCAAGACCCATGCGATCGACGCCTCGGGCCGCGTGCTGCGCGACAACGTGTGGGGCTCGCAGTCCGAAGACGCGGAACGCCGCGACTTCACCATCAACGCGATGTACTACGACCCGGCCGCGCAGACCGTGCATGACTACCATCACGGCATGGAAGACATCCGCGCGCGCACGCTGCGCATGATCGGCGACCCGGCCACGCGCTACCGCGAAGACCCGGTGCGGATGCTGCGCGTGGTGCGCTTCGCCGCCAAGACCGGCTTCGATATCGACGAGGCCACGCGCCACCCCGTCGCCGGCCTGGCCGAGCTGATCCACAACGTGCCGAGCGCGCGCCTGTTCGACGAGATGCTCAAGCTGCTGATGTCCGGCCACGCCTGGGCCTCGTTGCAGGAGCTGCGCAAGGCGGGCCTGCACAAGGGCCTGCTGCCACTGCTGGACGTGGCGCTGGAGCAGCCCATGGGCCAGCGCTTCGTGCAGCTGGCGCTGGACAACACCGACCGCCGCGTGCAGTCCGGCAAGCCGGTGTCGCCGGGTTTCCTGTTCGCCGCGCTGCTGTGGCACCACGTGCTGCAGCGCTGGAACCAGCTGCGCGAGGAAGGCGAACACGCCATCGCCGCGCTCAACAGCGCCATGGATTCGGTGCTGGAAAAGCAGACCGGTCAGCTCGCGATCCAGCGCCGCTTCGTCACCGACATGCGCGATATCTGGGGCATGCAGCCGCGCTTCGAGAAGCGCGTGGGCCGCATGCCGTTCCGCCTGCTGGAGTCGCCGCGCTTCCGCGCCGGCTACGATTTCCTGCAGCTGCGCTGCCAGTCCGGCGAGCTGCCGGAAGAGCTGGCCACCTGGTGGCAGGACTTCCAGAACGCCGAGCCGCATGAGCGCGAAGACCTGATCGACGCCGTGCGCAGCGCGCGGGGCCAGGGTGGCGGCCAGGGCGGAGCCCAGGGTGCTGAAGGCGAAGGCCCGGCGCGCAAGAAGCGCCGCCGACGCAGTCCGCGGAAATCGGATAAAGTTTCTTCCCGGAGCGACTCGGACGCGGGCCAGGCAGCACATGCCGGCCCCGGCCAGCCGGAGGAAACGTAAATGACTCTTGCCTTCATCGGCATCGGCGCAAATCTGGGCGATGCCCGCCAGGCCATCAAGGACGCCATCGTGTGCCTGGCCCAGCAGGTCGGCATCACGGTGCTGGCGCGCTCCTCGCTCTATCGCACCGCGCCGGTCGATGCCGGCGGCGACGACTACTACAACGCGGTGGTCAAGGTGCAGACCTCGTTCACCGCGCCGCAGCTGCTGCGCATCTGCCACCACATCGAGGACCAGTTCGGCCGCGAGCGCCCGTTCCGCAACGCGCCGCGCACCCTCGACCTCGACCTCCTTGTGTTCGGCAACGAACAATACGACGACGAGCACCTGACCGTCCCACACCCGCGCGTGACCGAGCGCGCCTTCACGCTGGTGCCGCTGGTGGAGCTCGACGCCGAGCTGTCGATCCCCGGGCGCGGCCGTGCCGCCGACTTTCTGGCCGGCGTGGTGTCCCAGCGCATCGAGAAAGTCTCCACCTGCAAGTGCCTGCGCCTGCAGGCCGAGGGCGGGACCGGCCGTACCGGCTGAGGCCAGGCAGGCCATCCGCGCGAAGCGCCATGCTCGATCACCTGCGCCGCATCGTCGTCGAAGGTCCCGTCGGATCGGGCAAGACCTCGCTGGCCCAGCGCCTGGCGCGCACGCTGCAGGCGCATGAGCTGCCTGACTGCGCGCGCCGCAGTCCCTTCCTGGAACCGTTCTACCGCGATCCCGCGCGCCACGCGCTGGCGCTGCAGCTGTGGTGCCTGACCCAGCGCGCCGTGCAGCTGCAGCAATGGCAGGCCGCGCTGCTGGCCGGCCAGCGCATGGTGAGCAATTTCCTGATGGCCAGGGACCGCCTGCACGCGGCACTGACGCTGGGGCCTGACGAACTGGCGCTGTACGACGCCATTGCCGCGCGCTTCAACCTGCCGCCGCAGCGGGTCGACCTGGTCATCGTGTTGCAGGCCACGCCGTCGCTGCTGCGCGAGCGCATCGTGCGCCGCGGCGAGCCGGGCGAGGCCGGCATCGACGAACACTACCTGCAGCGGCTGGCTGACGCCTACGGCGAACTGTTCCACCGCTACGACGAGGCCCCGGTGCTGGTCGTCGATACCGCCCACTTCAATCCGGTGGACAACGATGACGATTTCCGTACACTACTGTCGCGCATTGAAAGCATGCGCGGCCGCAAGGCCTTTCTCAATCTCGCTGCGCCCTGACAGGCCCCGCCTGCCAGCCACAACACAATAACGACGGCAGCCGTTGCCCTGCAGCATTTGCTGCGCATGGTCCCAGCGGCAAAAACCGCCGTCATACACGGGCACTGCCATGAGTTACCTCCTCGATCCTTCCCGCAAGACCATCACGATCCCCAAATTGCAGGCGATGCGCGACGCCGGCGAGAAAATCGCCATGCTGACCGCCTACGACTCCAGCTTCGCGGCGCTGCTCGATTACTGCGGCGTCGAGATGATCCTGGTCGGCGATTCGCTGGGCAACGTGATGCAGGGCCAGCAAACCACCCTGCCGGTGACGTTGGAACAGATGGCCTACCACACCGAATGCGTGGCGCGCGGCAACCAGACCGCCATGCTGGTGACCGACCTGCCATTCGGCACCTACCCGACGCCCGAAACCGCATTCGCCAGTGCCGTCACGCTGATGAAGGCCGGCGCGCAGATGGTCAAGCTCGAAGGCGGCGACTGGCTCGCACCCATCGTGAAATTCCTGGTCGAGCGCAGCATCCCGGTGTGCGCGCATATCGGCCTGACACCGCAGTCGGTGCATGCGCTGGGCGGTTTCAAGGTACAGGGCAAGACCGACGCGGGCGCCGCGCAGCTCAAGCGCGATGCGCTGGCCCTGCAGGAGGCGGGCGCGCAGGTGGTGCTGATGGAAGCGGTGCCGGCCAAGCTCGCCGGCGAGATCACGCAGCTGCTGAAGGTGCCGACCATCGGCATCGGTGCCGGCGCCGACTGCACCGGCCAGGTGCTGGTGCTGCAGGACATGATCAACGTCTACCCCGGCCGCAAGGCCAAGTTCGTGCGTAACTTCATGGAAGGCCAGACCTCGATCGAAGGCGCCGTGCGTGCCTACGTGGCCGCGGTCAAGGACGGCAGCTTCCCGGCCCCCGAGCACACCTTCTCCGCCTGACCCGGTGGAGATCGCTGCCGCCACCGCCGCTGCATTCCGCCTGCTCGGCAGCGGCGACGCGGGGCTGTGGTTCATCGTCTGGACCTCGCTGGCCATCGCGGTGCTGGGGCTGGCGATCGCCACCGTGCCCGCCATCGCCGCCGCCTGGCTGATCGCCACGCGGCAGTTCCCCGGGCGGCGCGCGGTGGTGGTGGTGGCGCAGGCCTTTCTCTCCTTCCCGACCGTGCTGGTCGGGCTGATCCTTTATCTCTTGCTGACGCGCCAGGGGCCGCTGGGCAGCCTGCACCTGCTGTTCACGCCGTCCGGCATGGTGCTGGGGCAGGCGGTGATCGGCTTTCCGGTGGTGCTGGCGTTCGCATTGTCGACACTGCAGGGTGCCGATGTGCGCTTGCGCGAAACCGCGTGGGTGCTTGGCGCCGGGCGCTGGCGCACCTTCTTCACGGTCCTGCGCGAGCTGCGCTTCGGGCTGATGGCGGCGGTGGTGGCGGGCTTCGGGCGCGTGATCGCCGAGGTCGGCTCGGCGCTGATGATCGGCGGCAATATCGAAGGCTCGACCCGCACCATCACCACCGCGATCGCGCTGGAAACCAGCAAGGGCGAATTCGCGCAAGGCATTGCATTGGGCATCGTGCTGGTGGCGCTGGCATTGCTGGTCAATATCGGCATGGCGTGGCTGCAGGGCGCGGGAGGGTTTCGGCAATGACAGCCGCATCCCAGCCGCCGGCATCATCACCCTTGCTGACCGTGCGCGGGCTGGCCCGCACCATCGGCTTGCGCCGCCTGTTTGCCATCGACGAACTGGCAATCCCGCGCGCCACCGCGATCGTGCTGACCGGCATGAACGGCGCCGGAAAGACCACGATGCTGCGCATGATGGCTGGACTGGAACGCGCGCCGGGCGCCACCGTGCAATGGAGCGATGCCAACGGCCAGACCCACAGCGCACCGCTCGATCCGCTGCCGCCGGCGGTGCGCCAGCGCATCGCTTACCTGCACCAGCATCCCTACCTGTTCCGCACCTCGGTGCGCGCGAACATCGCCTACGGCCTGCATGCGCGCCGCTTGCCGCACGACGAGATCGCGCGGCGCGTGGGCGAATCGCTGGGCTGGGCCGGCGTGTCGCACCTGCAGGACACCGCGCCTGAATTCCTGTCGGGTGGCGAGATCCAGCGCGTGGCGCTGGCGCGCGCCAAGGTGCTGGAGCCGGAACTGTTGCTGTTGGACGAACCGACCTCGAGCCTGGACGGCCATGCGCGCGAGCAGGTGATCGCGCTGGTCGGGGACCTGGCCGCCGAGGGCCGTACCGTGATCATGATCTGTCACGACCGCGAACTGATCAACCTGCCGGGCGTGGTGCGCTGGAAGCTGGGCGACGGCGTGCTGGACACGCATCACCCGTAGCGCCTAGATAAGCGTTGCCGGTATCGCCCCGCGCAGTGCATTGACTACCACGACGGCATCAGCACGCGCCAGCATGGCGCGCGTGACGACACCCTCCGCCACCGCTTCGCCTGGCGCGCCCAGCGCCACCCCGCCCTGTTCCAGCACGACCGCGCGCATCACCCCGGGCAGGATGTCGGCCGACAATGGCGGCGTCAGCCAGCGGCCATCGATGCGGACGAAGACCGAGCTGCGCCCGCCTTCCAGCAGCTCGCCGCGGGTATTGAAGAACAGGCGGTCGAAGCCGCCGGCGCGCTCGGCGGCTTGCCAGCCGGCGTCGTAGACCGCGCGGGCGCTGGTCTTGTGGCGGCGCAGCGGATCGGCGTCGGGCAATGGTTCGGGCGCCAGGTCGACTGTGACCGGCCCTTGCAACGGCACCACTGCGCCGCTGGAAAAGGACAGCGTGCCCCCCTTGTCCAGCGCCAGGCGCAGTCGCCCGGTACCGGCGCCAAGCTGCCCGGCCTGCATAGACACCGCCGCCCGTGCCGCTTCGGCATCGAAGGCAAACCCGAACGCGCGCGCCGAGGCCGCAAGGCGCGCCAGGTGGCGGTCCGCCTGCAGGCAACCGCCGTCCTGCACGCGCATGGTCTCGAACAGCGTGAAGCCGGGATCGAGCCGCGTCAGGAAGCGCGCCTTCCAGCCGCATTCCGCGAATTCCTCGGCGGCCACGCTGTCGTGGACGATGCCGCCGCCAACGCCCATTTCGCCGGCCCGCCGCCCGCTGGCCGCCGGCGGCGCCAGCACCAGGGTGCGGATCGCCACGGACAGCGCGAACGGGCCCATGGCGGCACCGGCTTGCGGGGCATCGATCCAGCCGATCGCGCCGGTGTACAGGCCGCGCGGCGTGCCTTCCAGATCGGCAATGATCTCCATGGTGCGCCGCTTGGGCGCGCCGGTGATCGAGCCGCACGGGAACAAAGCCGCCATCAGCGCGCCGAAGCCGGTGCCGGGACGCGCCGTGGCGGTGACCGTCGAGGTCATCTGCAGCACCGCGCCGAACGGCTGCACGGCAAAGCGCTCAGGCACCGCCACGCTGCCCGGCTGCGCGATGCGGCCCAGGTCATTGCGCAGCAGGTCGACGATCATCACGTTCTCGGCGCGGTTCTTGGCATCGGCGGCGAGCGCGGCCGCGGCCTGCGCGTCGCGCTGCGCATCGCCCGAACGCGGCGCGGTGCCCTTCATCGGGCGCGTCAGCAGGTGGCCGCTGCCGTCGTGGCGCACGAACAGCTCCGGCGACAGCGACAGCACCCAGGCATCGCCCGGCAACCGTGCCAGCGTGCCGTAGGGCACCGGTTGCGCGGCGCGCAGCGCAGCGTACAGCGCCACCGGATCGCCGAAGGCCTGGAAGCGCAGGCGTTGTGTGTAGTTGACCTGATAGGTGTCGCCGGCCTCGATCCACTGGTGGATGCGGGCGATGGCGTCATCGAAGGCCTCGCGCGGGGTGTCGGAGGCGACATCCATCAATCCGGCCGGCGCTGAGGCGGCGTTGGCCTGAAGCCAGTCGGCCACGGCCGCGCTGTCCAGGTGGCGCAGGTCGCGGAACCAGAGCAGGCGCAGCGCGCCGTCGTGGCATGGCAGCGCATCGCCGGTGTGAATGGGGATGCCGACCAGCGGGCCGCCGAATTCGTAGGGTGCAAACAGCGTGGCGTACCAGCCCTGGCGCCAGCCTTCGGCAAGCATGGCATCGAGCCGGGTGATATCGCTGCCGGCGGGCAGTAGGTCGTCCCGGAGAAAGCCGGTGTAGAGGCGCGATGCGGCTTGCGACGCGGGGGCGGTCGCGTCATCGAGAAGGACGAAGACCTCTCCTTCCGCTGAGGGCGTGCTCCCCTCTCCCGCGCGCGGGAGAGGGGCCGGGGGGGGGGGGGGGGGCGGGGGGGGGGGGGGGGTGGGGGGGGGGGGGGGGGGGGGGGGGCTGGATGCTTGCTACCACGGGGGCGAAACTCTGAGATTCAGCGGAACAGCCATGCATTATCGCGCGGCAATGAGCTTGGGGGAGAGCAACCGATAGGGCCTCGGTACTGCCAGCGCCGGCCCTCACCCCGGCCCCTCTCCCGCGCGCCGGAGAGGGGAGAAAACCACGTGCGACGTCGTGATCGTCGCACAAAAACAAAACCGGCCACGCTCACACGTGGCCGGCCTCATACCGCCCAAGCCGGATCAGCTGAAGAAACTCTTCACCTTGTCCAGCCAGGATTGCTCCTGCGGGCTGTGCCGCGAACCGCCCTCGTGCACCGAGCGGTCGAACTGGCGCAGCAACTCCTTCTGCGCCTCGGTCAGCTTGACCGGCGTCTCCACGTTCACATGCACATAGAGATCGCCCGGATAGCCCGACCGCACGCCCTTGATGCCCTTGCCGCGCAAGCGGAAGGTCTTGCCCGATTGCGTCGCCTCGGGCACCGGGAAGGTGGCCTTGCCGTTCAGCGTCGGCACTTCCAGGTCGCCGCCCAGCGCCGCGGTGGCGAAGGAGACCGGCATCTGGCAGTGCAGGTCATCGCCGTCGCGCTCGAACACCGTGTGCTGCTTGATGTGGACTTCCACGTACAGGTCGCCGGGCGGCCCGCCGTTGATGCCCGGCTCGCCGTTGCCGGACGAGCGGATGCGCATGCCTTCGTCGATGCCCGCCGGGATCTTCACTTCCAGCGTCTTCTGAGACTTCAGCTTGCCCTGGCCGTGGCACTTGGTACACGGCTTGGGAATGAACTTGCCGCTGCCGTGGCACTTCGGGCAGGTCTGCTGCATGGTGAAGAAGCCCTGCGACACGCGCACCTGGCCAGCGCCGTGGCAGGTCGGGCAGGTCTCGACGCTGGAGCCCGGCTCCGCGCCCTTGCCGTGGCAGTGGTCGCAGTCGTCCCAGTGCGGCACGCGGATCTGCGCCTCGTGGCCGTGCGCGGCCTGCTCCAGGCTGATCTCCATGCTGTAGCGCAGGTCGGCGCCGCGATAGGCCTGCGGGCCGCCGCCGCCGCGGCGACCGCCCTGCTGCTGGCCGAAGATATCGCCAAAGATGTCGCCGAAGGCCTCGGCGAAACCGCCATAACCCTGCGCGCCGCCGAAGCCGCCGGCCATGTTGGGGTCGACGCCGGCGTGGCCGTACTGGTCATACGCCGCTTTCTTGTCCGAATCGGAAAGCATCTCGTAGGCCTCTTTGACCTCCTTGAATTTTTCCTCGGCGACCTTGCCGTCCTTGCCTTCCGGATTGCGGTCCGGGTGGTACTTCATCGCGAGCTTGCGATAAGCCTTCTTGATTTCGTCGTCGCTCGCGTTCTTGCCTACCCCGAGCACTTCGTAGTAGTCACGTTTTGCCATGGTGGCTCATTACCCTTTGGCCGGCAGGCGCATGCGGCACCGTACCGGCGAATAGCAAAAAAGCCGAGCGAGGCATCCGACGGCGGTTTCCCGCTGGGTCCGATGGCCGCGCCCGGCGTCGGGGCGGGAGCGGTGCCGGCAAGTGCCTGCACCGCCGCCCGCGTGTCCCGATTACTTCTTGTCGTTGACTTCCTTGAATTCGGCGTCCACAACGTTGTCGTCCTGCGGCTGCGCCTGCTGCTGTGCGCCGGCACCCGCCGCACCCGCTGCGCCCTGCTCGCCGGCCTTGGCCTGCATGTCGGCGTAGACCTTCTCGCCCAGCTTCTGGCTGGCTTCCGACAGGGCGTTGACCTTGGCATCGATCTCGGCCTTGTCGCCGCCGCGGGCGGCGTCTTCCAGTTCCTTGATCGCGGCTTCGATCTTTTCCTTCTCGCCGGCTTCCAGCTTGTCGCCGTATTCGGTGACTGCCTTCTTGGTCGAGTGGATCAGCGCGTCGGCCTGGTTGCGGGCATCAGCCAGCTCGCGGGCCTTCTTGTCTTCCTCGGCGTTGGCCTCGGCGTCCTTGACCATGCGCTGGATCTCGTCTTCCGACAGGCCCGAGTTCGCCTTGATGGTGATCCGGTTTTCCTTGCCGGTCGCCTTGTCCTTGGCGCCCACGTGCAGGATGCCGTTGGCGTCGATGTCGAACGAGACTTCGATCTGCGGCGTGCCACGCGCTGCGGGCGGAATGCCTTCCAGGTTGAACTCGCCCAGCAGCTTGTTGCCCGAGGCCATTTCACGCTCGCCCTGGAACACCTTGATGGTCACGGCCGGCTGGTTGTCGTCGGCGGTCGAGAACACCTGCGCATGCTTGGTCGGGATGGTGGTGTTCTTGGTGATCATCTTGGTCATCACGCCGCCCAGGGTCTCGATCCCCAGCGACAGCGGCGTCACGTCCAGCAGCAGCACGTCCTTGCGGTCGCCCGACAGCACCGAGCCCTGGATCGCGGCACCGACTGCCACGGCTTCATCCGGGTTCACGTCCTTGCGCGCTTCCTTGCCGAAGAACTCCTTGACCTGTTCCTGCACCTTGGGCATGCGGGTCATGCCGCCGACCAGGATCACGTCGTCGATGTCGCTGACCTTGACGCCGGCGTCCTTGATCGCGGTGCGGCACGGCTCGATGGTGCGGGTGATCAGCTCTTCGACCAGCGATTCCAGCTTGGCGCGGGTGATCTTCAGGTTCAGGTGCTTCGGACCCGAGGCATCGGCCGTGATGTACGGCAGGTTGATCTCGGTCTGCTGCGAGCTCGACAGTTCGATCTTGGCCTTTTCAGCGGCTTCCTTCAGGCGCTGCAGCGCGAGCACGTCCTTGGACAGGTCGACGCCCTGGTCCTTCTTGAACTCGGCGATGATGTAGTCGATGATGCGCTGATCGAAGTCTTCGCCGCCCAGGAAGGTATCGCCGTTGGTCGACAGCACTTCGAACTGCTTCTCGCCGTCAACGTCCGCGATCTCGATGATCGAGATGTCGAAGGTGCCGCCGCCGAGGTCATACACCGCAATCTTGCGGTCGCCCTTCTCGTTCTTGTCCAGGCCGAAGGCCAGCGCGGCCGCGGTCGGCTCGTTGATGATGCGCTTGACGTCCAGACCGGCGATGCGGCCGGCGTCCTTGGTGGCCTGGCGCTGCGAGTCGTTGAAGTACGCCGGCACGGTGATCACGGCTTCGGTCACCGGCTCGCCGAGGTAGTCCTCGGCCGTCTTCTTCATCTTGCGCAGCACTTCGGCCGACACCTGCGGCGGCGCCAGCTTCTGGTCGCGCACCGACACCCATGCGTCGCCGTTGTCGGCCTTGACGATGGAATACGGCATCAGGCCGATGTCCTTCTGGACTTCCTTCTCTTCGAACTTGCGGCCGATCAGGCGCTTGACCGCGTACAGCGTGTTACGCGGGTTGGTGACGGCCTGGCGCTTGGCCGGCGCGCCGACCAGGATTTCGCCGTCTTCCATGTAGGCGATGATCGACGGGGTGGTGCGTGCGCCTTCCGAGTTTTCGATGACCTTGGGGGTGTTGCCCTCCATGATCGCGACGCAGCTATTGGTGGTACCGAGGTCGATACCGATGATCTTACCCATTATTCTCTCCTCTTGAGCCTTCGCTATCCGCGCGGCTGCAATTCAACCTGAGGCCGAAATGTGGCCGTCCGGGGTCTTTTCAAGGGCAGAAACGGCAAATCCGAGTAAATTTCTCGGATTTGCCGTTTCCTCAACGGCATTTGCGCCCGGGGCTTGAGCCAGAGCCCATGGGCGACGGAAGAAAAATGCCGCCGGGTCAACTTCTGCGACTCAGCTTCCCTGCCGGTCGCGCTGCCACAGCACGTCAGAGCCCCCGTCAACCCGGTTCAGCACCCGCGCCAGCACGAACATCAGGTCCGACAGCCGGTTCAGGTACTGGCGCGGCGCCTCGTTCAGCGGCTCGGCCGTGCCCAGCGCCACCAGCGCGCGCTCGGCGCGTCGGCACACGGTGCGGCAAACGTGGGCCTGGGCCGCGGCGCGGCTGCCGCCGGGCAGGATGAATTCGGCCAGCCGCGGCAGGTTGGCGTTGTAGTCGGCCAGCCAGGCGTCGAGCTGCGCCACCTGCCCGGGCTTGAGCAGGGTGTAGCCGGGGATGGAAAGCTCGCCGCCCAGGTCGAACAGGTCGTGCTGGATATGCAGCAGCGCGGCGCGCACGTCGTCGGGAAGCGTCTCGGTCAGTAACACGCCGACGTGGCAGTTCAGTTCGTCGACGTCGCCGATGGCGGCGATGCGCAGGCTGTCCTTGCCGGTGCGGGTGCCATCGCCCAGGCCGGTGGTGCCGGCGTCGCCGGTGCGGGTGGCAATCTTGGACAGGCGGTTGCCCATGCCGGTCTCCTCTTGGCTGGTAAGCGTGTTGGGGGAATTGCGCATTATCGCGCCGGAGCGCGTGGATCCGCCATGCGCGCGAGGGGCCGCCGGCCCCCTCCTTCGGTGCGGGCCCCGCTTGTGCGGCTATCGGCCAACCCGGCGCCGGCCAAGGGTGGATGAGCCGCCGCGCGGCGTAGAATGCCGTTATTCGTCCATTCGACAACCGGGTCGCGCCCCGCCTGCCATTCCCTTTCCGGACCACAAGACCGGAACGCCACCGCCGGCAGCCTCGCCGCGCCGACCCGCCGGAGACCCCCATGAACCACCCCACGCCGTCCGCCACGCTCGACCGCCGTCCCCTGCCGCCCGCCTTCAGCGAAGCCCTCGCGGCGCGCTTCGGCGAGCGCTTCACCACCTCGGCCGGCGTGCGCGAGCACCATGGGCGCGACGAATCGCCGTTCCCGCCCGCGGCGCCCGATGCGGTCGTGTTCGCCCACAGCACCGACGAAGTCGCCGAGGTGGCGCGCCTGTGCAACCATCACGGCGTACCGCTGATTCCCTACGGTGCCGGCTCGTCCCTGGAAGGCCACCTGCTGGCCGTGGCCGGCGGCGTCAGCCTGGACCTGTCGCAGATGAACCGCGTGCTGGCGGTGCAGCCCGAGGACCTGACCGTGACCGTGCAGCCCGGCGTCACGCGCAAGCAGCTCAACCAGGAAATCAAGGACACCGGCCTGTTCTTCCCGATCGATCCTGGCGCGGATGCGTCGCTGGGCGGCATGTGCGCGACGCGCGCCTCCGGGACCAACGCGGTGCGCTACGGCACCATGCGCGAGAACGTGCTGGCGCTGACCGTGGTGACCGCCGACGGCCGCGTGATCCGCACCGGCACGCACGCGCGCAAGTCGTCGGCCGGCTATGACCTGACCCGCCTCTTCATCGGCAGCGAAGGCACGCTCGGCATCATCACGGAGGTCACGGTGCGGCTCTACCCGCAGCCGGAGGCGATCTCGGCCGCGGTGTGCGCCTTCCCCAGCATGGGCAGCGCGGTGCAGGCCGTGATCCAGACCATCCAGCTGGGCGTGCCGGTGGCGCGCGTTGAATTTGTCGATGCGCTGGCGATCCGCGCCATCAACCGCCACGACAACCTGACGCTGCCGGAAACCCCGCACCTGTTCTTCGAATTCCACGGCACCGAGGCCGGCGTGCGCGAGCAGGCCGAGACCGTGCAGCAGATCACCGCCGAGCACGGCGGCCAGGGCTTCGAGTGGGCCACGCGCCCGGAAGACCGCAGCCGGCTGTGGAACGCGCGCCATACCGCCTACTTTGCGATGTTGCAGCTCAAGCCCGGCTGCAAGTCGGTCACCACCGACGTGTGCGTGCCGATCTCGCGCCTGGCCGAGTGCGTGACCGAGACCGAGAAGGACCTGAACGCCTCCACCCTGCCCTGCCCGATCGTCGGCCACGTCGGCGACGGCAATTTCCACGTCGCGATCCTGGTCGACCCGGACAAGCCGGAGGAAATGGCCGAGGCCGAGGCCATCAACCAGCGTATCGTCGAACGCGCGCTGGCGATGGGCGGCACCTGCACCGGCGAGCACGGCGTGGGGCTGCACAAGCAGCGCTTCCTGGTCAAGGAGCACGGCGAGGATGCGCTCGACCTGATGCGCGTGATCAAGGACGCGCTCGATCCCAACCATATTCTCAACCCGGGCAAGATCTTCAGTGCCACGCGCGGCGGCGCGCACTGAATCGGCCCGGCATGGCATCCATGTTCAACCGCGTCCCGCCGCTGCACCTGCTGATCGCCTTCGAGGCCGCGGCGCGCCTGGGCAGCTTTGCGCGCGCGGCCGAGGAACTGTCGGTCACGCCCAGCGCAGTGTCGCACCGCATCAAGAACCTCGAGGAGCTGTGGGGCGAAGACCTGTTCGTGCGCGCCAACGCCGCGCTGCGGCTGACCGCGGCCGGCACGCGCTACCTGCGCAACGTGCAGGACGCGCTCAAGTCGCTGAACGAACTGGCGCGGCCCGAGTACAACAAGCTGCGCACGCGGCTGCGCGTGGCGATCCCGCCGACCTTCGGGCGCCAGCACCTGGTGCCGCGGCTACCCGAGTTCGGCGCGCTGTACCCGCATATCGACCTGGAACTGCACCTGGCGATCCCGTTCCTCGACGTCAAGGCCGAGGACACCGATGTCGAGATCCGCTACGGCACCGGCCGCTATCCCGACCTGAAGACCACCAGGCTGCTGGTCGAGCCGGTGTTCCCGGCATGCGGGCGCGAATATTACGAGCGCGTCAACGGCCGCGCCATCACCAGGCCAGAGCACCTGCACGGCCTGGTGCTGCTGCGCAGCCCGCTGGAGCCGTGGAAGCCGTGGTTCGAGACCGCCGGGCTGGACTGGCCCGAGCCGCAGACGGGGCCGCAGTTCAACGACATCGGCCTGATGCTGGAGGCGATCGCGTCCAACCAGGGCGTGGCGCTGGTGCGCCAGCGCATGGCGCGGCACTGGCTGTCGCTGGGACAGATGGTGCGGCTGCTCGATATCGAGTCGGTATCGCCGCACGGCTATTACATCGTCGAGCGCGAACAGGCGCCGCTGAAGCCCGAGGCGCGCTATTTCGTCGACTGGCTGCTGAGCCTGGACTGGTAGGAGACCGCCCGTATGCAGAACCTGGAGATCCGGCTGCTGACCCCCGCCGATGCCGAAGCCTTCCACGCGCTGCGCCTGCAGGGCCTGGCCGAGGCCCCGGAAGCCTTTGCCGCCAGCCTGGTAGAAGAACAGGACCTGTCGCCCGAGGCGGTGGCGCAACGCCTGGCGCCGAGTGCAGACAAGGCCGTGTTCGGCGCCTTCGAGGACACCGCGCTTGCCGGCGTGGTCGGCATCATGCGCGAGCCGCGGCGCAAGCACTGGCACAAGGCCTCGATATTCGGCATGTACGTCGCCCCGGGCTGGCGCGACCGCAAGCTTGGGCGCGCGCTGATGGAGCGCGCGCTCGAGCAGGCCGCCGCCATGGAAGGCGTGCGCCAGGTGATCCTGTGTGTCAATGCCGGCAGCGCGGGCGCGGTGCGGCTGTACGAGTCGCTCGGCTTCGAGCGTTTCGGCCTGGAGCCGGAGGCGCTGTATGTCGCGCCGCACTTCTACGACAAGCTCGACATGGTGCTGCGGCTGCCGGCCCCGGCCCGCTGAGGCGGGAACGCCGCCTTTACTGCACTCGCCCAGCACCCGCCGGCCAGTGCTACGCTGAAACCGGGGCCGGTGCCTGCCTGGCCATGATGAGCATTTTTGATCGGCTTGCCATGCGGAATTCACGTGCCTGGTGATGCCCGCGGCATGAGGCCTGCGCTATAGTCAGCCGTCCCCACGGCGGGCCGCCCGCCCGGCCCGACCAGAGTCCAGGAGTCGCCATGAATGCCCCGCACGAAGCCCGCACCCTCGCCACCGAAGGCGCCGCAGGCGCGCAGGCCACCGCCGAAGGCCGCCGCAATGCGCTGCTCGCCGGCCTGGCGCAGATCCTGCCGGATGCCGCGCTGCTGTCCAAGCCAGAGGACACCGTGCCCTACGAGTGCGACGGCCTCGCCGCATACCGCCAGGTGCCGATGGCCGTGGCCCTGCCCGACACCGAGGAGCAGGTCTGCGCCATCCTGCGCCTGTGCCACAAGCTGGGCGTGCCGGTGGTGCCGCGCGGCGCCGGCACCAGCCTGTCCGGCGGTGCCATGCCGATCGCCGAGGGCCTGGTGCTGTCGCTGGCCAAGTTCAAGCGCATCCTCTCGGTCGACCCGTATTCGCGCACCGCGGTGGTCCAGCCGGGCGTGCGCAACCTGGCCATCTCCGATGCCGCCGCGCCCCACAACCTCTATTACGCGCCCGATCCCTCGTCGCAGATCGCCTGCACCATCGGCGGCAATGTCAGCGAAAATTCCGGCGGCGTGCATTGCCTCAAGTACGGCCTGACCGTGCACAACGTGCTGCGCGTGCGCGCCGTGACCATGGAAGGCGAGGTGGTGGTGTTCGGCTCCGATGCGCCCGACTCGCCCGGCCTGGACCTGCTGGCGGTGCTGATCGGCTCCGAAGGCATGCTGGCCGTGGTCACCGAGGTGACCGTGCGCCTGATCCCCAAGCCGCAGCTGGCGCAAGTCATCATGGCGTGCTTCGACGACGTCGAGAAAGGCGGCAATGCGGTTGCCGACGTGATCGCCGCCGGTATCATCCCGGCCGGGCTGGAGATGATGGACAAGCCCGCCACCGCCGCGGTGGAAGAGTTCGTGCACGCCGGCTATGACCTCGACGCCGCCGCCATCCTGCTGTGCGAATCCGATGGCACGCCCGAAGAAGTGGCGGAAGAAATCGAACGCATGAGCGCGGTGCTGAAGGCGTCCGGCTGCACCCGCATCGTGGTCTCGCAGAACGAAGCCGAGCGCCTGCGCTTCTGGAGCGGGCGCAAGAACGCCTTCCCCGCCGCGGGCCGCATTTCGCCGGACTATTACTGCATGGACGGCACCATCCCGCGCAAGCATATCGGCACGCTGCTGCGCCGCATCGAAGAGATGGAACGCAAGTACAGCCTGCGCTGCATCAACGTGTTCCATGCCGGCGACGGCAACATGCATCCGCTGATCCTGTTCGATGGCTCGGACCAGGACGAATGGCACCGTGCCGAGCTGTTCGGCTCCGACATCCTGGAAGCGTGCGTCGAGCTTGGCGGCACCGTCACCGGCGAGCACGGCGTGGGCGTGGAGAAGCTCAACTCGATGTGCGTGCAGTTTTCGCCGAGCGAGCGCGAGGCGTTCTTCGGCGTCAAGGCGGCCTTCGACCCGGCCCGCCTGCTGAACCCCGACAAGGCCATCCCCACGCTGGCGCGCTGCGCGGAATACGGCAAGATGCACGTCAGGAAGGGACTGCTGCCGCATCCGGACCTGCCGCGCTTCTGAAGCCCGCGCCATGGCCAACGAACGCCGACGCCAGCACCAGGAAGCGGTGGCTCGCCAGCGCCTGGGCCAGCCCGAGACCGGCTGGCGCCAACGCTGGTACACCATCATCTTCGAGGCCGACACGCGCGAAGGGCGACTCTTCGACGTCTCGCTGCTGATCGCCATCGTCGCCAGCGTGATGGTGGTGATGCTCGACAGCATGGCCGCGGTGCACAGCCGGCTTGGGCTGCTGTTCACGGTGCTGGAGTGGACCTTCACGCTGTTCTTCACGGCCGAATACGTCATGCGCATCCTGGTGGTGCGCCGGCCGTGGCGCTATGTCTTCAGCTTCTACGGCATCATCGACTTCATCTCCATCATGCCAACGTGGCTGGCGTTCTTCGTGCCGGAGCTGCACTTCCTGATCGACGTGCGGCTGCTGCGGCTGCTGCGCGTGTTCCGGATCCTCAAGCTGACGGTGTACTTCGAGGAAGCCGAGATCCTGTACCGGGCGCTGGTCAACAGCCGGCGCAAGATCTTCGTGTTCCTGGGCACGGTGTTCATCATCACCGTGATCCTCGGCACGGTGATGTATGTGGTCGAAGGACCAGAGCACGGCTTCCACAGCATCCCGGTAAGCATGTACTGGGCAGTGGTGACGCTGACCACCACCGGCTTCGGCGACATGGTGCCGAAGACGCCGCTGGGCCAGTTCATCACCTCGCTGACGATCCTGCTGGGCTACGGCATCATCGCCTTCCCCACCGGCATCGTCGGCGCCGAGCTGGCCGCGAGCATCCTGAAGAAGCCGCTGACCACGCGCACCTGCACCCATTGCCTGACCGAGGGCCATGAGCCCGACGCGATGTACTGCAAGCATTGCGGCAGCGCGCTGCCGGATTACCAGAACGACAGGCCTGAGGTCCCAGGCGGCCGCGACGGCAGGCCCGGATCCTGAGCCGCCAGAAACAATATCCTCCTCATCACCCACGCATATGCAAGCCACCCTCGACGCCTTCCGCGACGCCGTCAGGCAAGCCACCGAAACCCGCACGCCGCTGCGGCTGCGCGGTGGCGGCAGCAAGGATTTCTACGGCCAGGCACCTGAAGGCCGGGTGCTGGACACGCGCGCCTATGCCGGCATCGTCGACTATGACCCGGCGGAGCTCGTGATCACCGCGCGCTGCGGCACGCCGCTGGCGGAAGTCGAAGCCGCACTGGCCGATAAGCGCCAGGTGCTGGCCTTCGAGCCGCCCCACTTCGCGCTGCCCGGCCAGGCCAGCGCGGCCACGCTGGGCGGCGCGGTGGCCGCCGGCCTGTCGGGCCCGCGCCGGCAGTCGGTAGGCGCGCTGCGCGACTTCGTGCTGGGCGCGCAGCTGATGGACGGCAACGGCGAGGTGATGAGCTTCGGCGGCCAGGTGATGAAGAATGTGGCCGGCTACGATGTATCGCGGCTGCTGGCGGGGTCGCTGGGCACGCTCGGGCTGGTGCTGGAAGTATCGCTCAAGGTGCTGCCCGCGCCGTTCGACGAAGCCACGCTGCGCTTCGAGCTGGCGCAGGCCGATGCAATCAGGCAGCTGAACCAGTGGGGCGGCCAGCCGCTGCCGCTGGCCGCGTCAGCCTGGCATGACGGCGTGCTGCACGTACGCCTGGCAGGCGCCACCGCGGCGGTGCATGCCGCCCGCACACGACTGGGTGGCGAGCGTGTCGATGCCGCCGTGGCCACCGCGCTGTGGCAATCGCTGCGCGAGCAGACCCACGCCTTCTTCAGCCCGGCGCACGCGGGCCGCGCGCTGTGGCGCCTGGCGGTGCCGCCGGTTGCCGCGCCGCTGGAGCTCCCCGGCCAGCAACTGGTGGAATGGGGCGGCGGCCAGCGCTGGTGGCTGCCCGCCGATGGCGCCACCAGGACCGATGCCGAAAGCGTGCGCGCCGTGGCCCAGGCGGCCGGCGGCCACGCCACGCTGTTCCGCAACGGCGACAAGTCGGTGGGCGTGTTCACGCCGCTGGCCTCGCCGCTGGCGGCAATCCACCGCCGCCTGAAAGCGACGTTCGACCCTGCCGGCATCTTCAATCCGCAGCGCATGTATCCCGGACTCTGATCCCGACCACCCAAGCGTTCCCACGCCCAGGCAAAGACCTCCCCCATACCATGCAAACGACCCTGGCCGATTTTCTCCGCGGCACGCCCGAAGGCGAGGAAGCCAAATCCATCGTCGGCAAATGCGTGCATTGCGGCTTCTGCACCGCCACGTGCCCGACGTATCAACTGCTCGGCGACGAACTCGACGGGCCGCGCGGGCGCATCTACCTGATGAAGCAGGTGCTGGAAGGCAATGCCATCACCGAAAGCACGCGCCTGCACCTGGACCGCTGCCTGACGTGCCGCAACTGCGAGTCGACCTGCCCGTCGGGCGTGCGCTACGGGCGCCTGGTCGACATCGGCCGCAAGGTGGTCGACGACAAGCTCGAAGCCGAAGGCATCCAGCGCCCCGCCAGCCAGCGCATCGCGCGCTGGGCGCTGCGCGAGGGGCTGACGCGCCCGAAGCTGTTCGGCACCGCGCTGCGGCTCGGCCAGATGGTGCGGCCGATCCTGCCGGGCGCGCTGCGCAGCAAGGTGCCGGCGCTGTCGCAAGCCGCCGAGCCGGGCACCTGGCCCCGCACTGTCCACGCACGCAAGATGTTGTTGCTCGACGGTTGCGTGCAGCCGGCGATGTCGCCCAACATCAATGCCGCGACCGCGCGCGTGTTCGACCGTGTCGGCGTACAACTGGTGGTGGCGCGCGAGGCGGGTTGCTGTGGCGCAATCCGCTTCCACACCGGCGACCACGACGGCGGTCTCGACAATATGCGCCGCAATATCGATGCATGGTGGCCGCATAT
This sequence comes from Cupriavidus consociatus, assembly GCF_017814975.1. Taxonomy (GTDB): domain Bacteria; phylum Pseudomonadota; class Gammaproteobacteria; order Burkholderiales; family Burkholderiaceae; genus Cupriavidus; species Cupriavidus consociatus. Next base: position 7,646 of record NZ_JAGIQA010000010.1, on the reverse strand, counting down.
CGAAGCCGGCGCCGAGGCCATCGTGATGACGGCCTCCGGCTGTGGCGCGATGGTCAAGGATTACGGGCATCTGCTGCGCAACGATCCGAAATACGCAGAGCGCGCGCGACGCGTTTCCGCACTGACCCGCGACCTGTCCGAGATCCTGCCGGACTTTGCCAACGATCTGCATGCGCTGGCCGGCGCGGTGCCGCGCGACAGGCGGCGCGTGGCTTACCACCCGCCCTGCACGCTGCAGCATGGCCAGCAGATCCGCGGCAAGGTGGAAGCGCTCTTGACCGGCCTCGGCGTGGAGGTCAAACTCTGCGCTGACAGCCACCTGTGCTGCGGCTCGGCGGGCACGTATTCGGTGCTGCAGCCGGAACTGGCCTACCGCCTGCGCGACGACAAGCTCGGCAAACTGCAGGCCACGCAGCCCGAAGCCATCGTGTCAGCCAATATTGGCTGCATTACGCACCTGCAAAGCGGTACCGATACGCCGGTGATGCACTGGGTCGAACTGGTCGACCGGATGCTGGGCTGACTGGCACACGGGGCCAGGTCACGGCCGTGTGGTTGTCTCCCCTCTCCCGCTTGCGGGAGAGGGGCGGGGGTGAGGGTGAGCGGTTCGTCGGGCGATATCGCATCAAGACGCGCCGGCCCTCACCCCCGGCCCCTCTCCCATTCATGGGAGAGGGGAGAAACAGAGCGACCTACGACGCGACCGCCCCCATGCTCCAGACCTTTGCCATCCTGCTGGTTTTCCAATCCGTCGGCGAGGTGATCAGCTACGCGCTGCGCCTGCCGGTGCCCGGCCCCGTGCTCGGCATGATCCTGCTGTTCGGCTGGCTCATCTTCGACGACCGCCTGCTACCCATCATTCAGGGCACCACCAGCGAACTGCTCAAGCACCTGTCGCTGCTATTCGTTCCCGCCGGCGTCGGCATCATGGTCCACGCCAACCGCATCGAAGGCGAATGGATGCCGATCCTGGTGGCGCTGGTGATTTCCACCTGGCTCGCCATCGCCACCACCGCGGTGGTCACGCGCATGCTGATGCGCAAGCGCACCGGCGCGCCGAACGCCGATGCGGAGGGAGAACAGGCATGATGACACCACGCCTGAACGAGATCTGGGTCTACCTCGCCGCGAGCCCGCTGGTCGGGCTGACCGCCACGCTGCTCGCCTACGTCTTCGCCTTCCGCATCTACGAGAAATCGCGCTTCTCGCCGCTGGCCAACCCGGTGATGATCGCGGTGGCCCTGCTGGTCACGGTGCTGACCGTCACCGGCACGCCGTACAAGACCTACTTCGACGGCGCGCAGTTCGTGCACTTCCTGCTCGGGCCTGCCACCGTGGCGCTGGCGGTGCCGCTGTACATGCAACTGCCCAAGCTGCGCACCCATGTGTTCCCGCTGCTGGCCGGCCTGGTGGCCGGTTCGGTCGTCGCGGTGGTGTCGGCGGTCGGCATCGCGTACCTGCTGGGTGCCTCCCCGGAAACCGTGCGCTCCCTGGCGCCCAAGTCCGTGACCATCCCGATCGCCATGGGCGTGGCCGAGAAGATCGGCGGCCTGCCGTCGCTGACCGCGGTGCTGGTGATGGCGACCGGCATCATCGGCGCGGTCAGCGCCACCAGCCTGCTGAACCTGCTGCGCGTCCGCGACTACAGCGTGCGCGGCTTTGCCACCGGCGTGGCCGCGCACGGCATCGGCACCGCGCGTGCGTTCCAGGTGAACCAGGAAGCCGGCGCCTTCGCCGCGCTCGGCATGGGCCTGAACGGCGTGCTGACCGCGATCCTGGTGCCGGTGATGGCGGCATGGATGCCACACTGACAGCCTCCTGACAGCACGCTGTCAGCAGCCCCCGCGCATGATGCGAGCTCCTCACTGCCCATCACCCGGAACCAAGGAGCCCGTCATGAGCAACCGCCTGATCAACTGGCTGGAAATCCCCGTCGTAGACATGGTCCGCGCCATCGGATTCTACGAACAGGTCTTCAATACAAAACTGCGTCGCGAGACCATGAGCCAGGTCGACATGGCCGTGTTCCCGCACCCCGATCCCGGCGGCGCGCTGGTTGCCGGCGAAGGCTACCGCCCCAGCAACTACTACGGCACGGTGCCCTACCTGCACGCACCCGAGCTGGACGCGCTGCTGGAACGCGCCGCGCGCGCCGGAGGCAAGACCGTGTTCGGTCCGCTGCGCCTGCCGGGCGAGATCGGCCGCATCGCGCATATCACCGACAGCGAAGGCAACCGCATCGGGCTGCACGAGCCTGTTGCGGGATAAGGAACGCCGCCACGGATGAGCCGCCGCGCCGACCGCCTCTTCCAGATCGTCCAGGTCCTGCGCGGCCGCCGCCTGACCACGGCGGCGCTGCTGGCGCAGCGGCTCGGCGTGTCGGAACGCACGGTCTATCGTGATATCCAGGCGCTGTCGCTGTCGGGCGTGCCGGTCGAAGGCGAGGCCGGCATCGGCTACCGGCTGCGCGCCGATTTCGATGTCCCGCCGCTGATGTTCAGTGCCATGGAAGTGGAAGCGCTGGTGGCCGGCCTGCGGCTGCTGAAGGCGTGGGGCGGCGGTGCGCTCGCCGCCGCGGCCGATCCGGCGCTGGAGAAGCTGGTCGCCGCCTTGCCGCCGCCGCGCAGGCTCGCGGCGCAGCAAAGCCGCGTGTTCGCGCCCGAGTACGTCAACCAGTCGCACGTGCGCGACACCTTCGACGTCGTGCACGGCGCCCTGGGCGAGCAAAAGCTGCTGCTGCTCGACTACTGCGACGCGCAGCAGCGCATCACCGAACGCGTGGTGATGCCGCTGGGCCTGTTCTTCTGGGGCAATGCATGGCTGCTGGCGGCGTGGTGCACCACACGCTCGGACTACCGCAGCTTCCGCCTCGACCGCTGCCGCGCCATCCGCATGCTGGACGACCGTTTCCATGAAACCCCGGACCGGTCGCTCAACGGATTCCTGCGCGCCGTGCGCGCCAGCGGCGCGTAGCCTCAGGCCGCCGGATCGGACAGCAGCGTTTCGATATCCTTGCGCAGCTCTTCCGGCTTGGTGGTCGGGGCGTAGCGTTCGTACACCGTGCCATCGCGCCGCACTAGGAACTTGGTGAAATTCCACTTGATGCCCTGCGTGCCCAGCACGCCGCGCTTTTCGGTGGTGAGCCAGCGGTACAGCGGATGCGCCTGCTCGCCATTGACATCGATCTTGGCGAACATCGGGAAGCTCACGCTGAAGCGCGATTCGCAGAACTGGCCGATCTGCTGCGCATCGCCCGGCTCCTGCTTGCCGAACTGGTTGCAAGGGAAGCCCAGCACTTCCAGCCCGCGCTCGCGGAATTCCTCATAGAGCTTCTGCAGGCCGGCATACTGCGGCGTGAAGCCGCATTCGCTGGCGGTATTGACGACCAGCAGCACCTTGCCCTGGAACTGCGTCAGCGGCACAGGCTGCCCGGACAGCGAATTGGCTTCGAACTGGTAGATATTGCTCATGGCAGACTCCTGCGGACTCCTTGCACGTGGCCGAAGCATACGCCCATGCGCGCTGGCGTGCACGGCAGCCGGGCTCTAGATCACGTTCAGGTGCTCGGTGCCGGCGCCCAGATCCGTGTCCCGCGCACGCGCGCTGTGCAGCTTGATCATCAGGCGCAGGTCATTGAGCGAATCGGCATTGCGCAGTGCGTCCTCGTAGGTGATCTTGCCATCCTCGTACAGGTCGAACAGCGCCTGGTCGAACGAGATCATGCCCTGCTCGCGCGATTTCTTGATGACTTCCTTCAGCTCGTGGATTTCGCCCTTGAAGATCAGGTCCGCCACCAGCGGCGTGCCGATCATGATCTCGACCGCCGGCACGCGGCCCTTGCGCCCGGCGCGCGGCAGCAGGCGCTGCGACACCATTGCCTTCAGGTTCAGCGACAGGTCGATCAGCAGTTGCTGGCGCTTTTCCTCCGGAAAGAAGTTGACCACGCGGTCGATCGCCTGGTTGGCGTTGTTGGCGTGCAGCGTGGCCAGGCACAGGTGGCCGGTTTCCGCGTACTGCATCGCGTACTCCATGGTCTCGCGATCGCGGATTTCGCCGATCAGGATCACGTCGGGCGCCTGGCGCAGTGTGTTCTTCAGCGCCACGTGCCACGACTCGGTATCGATGCCGACCTCTCGCTGCGTGACGATGCAGTTCTGGTGCGCATGCACGTATTCGATCGGATCCTCGATGGTGATGATGTGGCCGTAGGAATGCGCGTTGCGGTGGTCGAGCATCGCCGCCAGCGTGGTCGACTTGCCCGAGCCGGTCGCGCCGGTCACGATCACCAGGCCGCGCTTGGACATCACGATGTCATGCAGCGTCGGGGGCAGGTCCAGGTCCGCCACTGACGGAATTCGCGTATTGATGGTCCGCACCACCATGCCGGCCTTGCCCTGCTGGATAAATGCGGACACGCGGAAGCGCCCTGCCTTGGGCGCAGTGATGGCGAAGTTGCATTCTCGGCTGGTGTCGAAGTCCTGCACCTGCCGCTCGCTCATCACCGAGCGCACCAGGCCCAGCGCCTGCGTCGGGTTCAGCGGCTGCTGCGATACCGGCGTGATCTTGCCGTCTACCTTGATCGCCGGCGGGAAGTCGGCGGTGATGAACAGGTCCGAGCCGCGGTTGCTGACCATCAGCTCCAGCAGGTCGTTGATGTACTTGGCGGCGGATTCTCGATCAAGCATGGCAGTGTCCTGCGGGAGTGCGGCCGTCGCATGCGTGCGGCGGCCTGAGGGCAAGGCGTCGGCGCGGACCTTCAGCGGCCCCCAGGGGCCTCAGCCCATGAACGCGTCGGGGTTCTTGGCAATGGCGCGCGCATCGTTGTAGCTGATGACGCTGCGCTTGATCAGGTCCGACAGGCACTGGTCCAGCGTCTGCATCCCCAGTCCGCTGCTGGTCTGCATCATCGAGTACATCTGCGCGATCTTGTTCTCGCGGATCAGGTGCCGGATTGCCGGCGTGGCGATCATGATTTCGTGCGCGGCGGTACGGCCGTTGCCGTCGCGGGTCTTGAGCAGCGTCTGCGAGATCACCGCTTCGAGCGATTCGGACAGCATGGTGCGCACCATGTCCTTCTCTTCCGGCGGGAACACGTCGACCACGCGGTCGATGGTCTTGGCGGCGGAACTGGTGTGCAGCGTGCCGAAGACCAGGTGGCCGGTTTCGGCCGCGGTCAGCGCCAGGCGGATGGTTTCCAGGTCGCGCAATTCGCCCACAAGAATGACGTCCGGATCTTCACGCAACGCGGAGCGCAGCGCGTTGGCGAACGAATGCGTGTGCGGTCCCAGTTCGCGCTGGTTGATCAGGCTCTTCTTGGAGTTGTGGACGAATTCGATCGGGTCTTCCACCGTCAGGATGTGACCCATGTCGTTTTCGTTGCGATGGTCGACCATCGCCGCCAGCGTGGTGGACTTGCCCGAGCCGGTCGGGCCCGTCACCAGCACCAGTCCGCGCGGCTTCATGCACAGGTCGGCGAACACCGCCGGCGCGCGCAGCTCTTCGAGCGTGAGGACCTTCGAGGGAATGGTACGGAACACCGCGGCGGCGCCGCGCTGCGTGTTGTAGGCATTGACCCGGAAGCGCGACAGGCCGGCGATCTCGAACGAGAAGTCGATTTCCAGCCGTTCTTCGTAGAGCTTGCGCTGGGTGTCGCTCATGATGTCGTACACCATGGCGTGGACATCCTTGTGCGCCATCGCCGCGACATTGATCCGGCGCATGTCGCCGTGGATCCGGACCATCGGCGGCATGTCCGATGACAGATGAAGATCGGACGCCTTGTTCTTGACGGCGAAAGCCAATAGCTGCGCGATGTCCATCTATAATGACCCCACCCTGGAATAGTTATCGGTACTTTAAGTACTTCTTTTATATGTCCGCCGGATTATGTCTGTGATTGCCGCCAACTTGCAAGCCGTGAACCAGCGCATTGCGGCGGCTGCACAACAGGCTGGCAGGCAGCCCGGCGACATCGCCCTGCTGGCTGTTTCCAAGACCGTATCCGCTGACCGCGTACGCGCCGCCGCCGAGGCCGGACAGCTCGCCTTTGGCGAAAATTATGTCCAGGAAGGGGCGGAGAAAATCGCCGCACTGGCCGATTTGCGGGACCGGTTGCAGTGGCACTTCATCGGCCCGCTGCAAAGCAACAAGACGCGGCTGGTGGCGGAGCATTTCGACTGGGTGCATGCCATCGACCGGCTCAAGATCGCCGAGCGGCTGTCGGCGCAGCGCCCGGCCGGGATGGCCCCGCTGCAAGTCTGCCTTCAGGTCAACATCAGTGGCGAAGCCAGCAAGAGCGGCGTCGCGCCGGCCGAAGTGCCGGCGCTGGCCCAGGCCGTTGCCGCGCTGCCCGGCCTGCGGCTGCGGGGCCTGATGGCGATTCCCGAACCTGAAGACGATCCCGTGGCCCAGCGTCGGCCCTTTGCCTCCATGCGCGCGCTGCTGGGCGAACTTCGCGAGGACGGCCTTGACGTCGACACGCTATCGATGGGCATGTCGGGCGACATGGAAGCCGCCATCGCCGAGGGCGCCACCATGGTGCGCATCGGTACCGCGATCTTCGGTGCGCGCGGCTGAGCCGGCGCTTTCCCTATCCATCAAGACACGACAGAGATTCCCATGCTCGATACCCTCACCTTCGGCTTTCTCGGCGGCGGCAATATGGCCTCCGCGCTGATCGGCGGCCTGATCGCTCGCGGCGTTCCTGCCGATTCTATCCGCGTGGTCGATCCTTTCCCGGAAGCGCAGCAGCGCCTGGCGCGGGATCTCGGCGTCCACGCCTCGGGGGCGCCGGACGCGGCGTTCGGCGCCAGCGACGTGCTGGTGCTGGCAGTCAAGCCGCAGCAGTTCCGCGAAGCTGCGGCGCAGCTGCTGCCGCACATGCCGGCTGGCGATGGCAATCTGGTGATCAGCGTGGCGGCCGGTATCCGGTTGCAGGACATGCAGCGGTGGCTGGGCGGGCGCCATCGGGTGGTGCGGGCGATGCCGAATACGCCGGCGCTGGCGGGGCTGGGGATGACCGGGCTGGCGGCGCCGGCGGCGCTGTCGGATAAGGATCGCGAAATCGCCAGCGCTGTGGCGCAGGCCGTCGGCAAATGCGTGTGGGTCGAGAACGACGCCCAAATCGACGGCGTCACCGCCATCTCCGGCAGCGGGCCGGCCTATGTCTTCTATTTCATCGAGGCGATGCAGCGTGCGGCTACTGAATTGGGCTTGAGCGCGGAGCAGGGGCGCGAGTTAGCGGTTGAGACTTTCCGCGGTGCTGCGGCGCTTGCTGGGCAGTCGGCGGAGCCGGTATCGACGCTGCGTGAACGGGTTACGTCCAAGGGTGGTACTACCTATGCTGCGCTGACGGCTATGGATGCCGCTGGAATCGGTGATGCGTTCGTTCGGGCGATGCATGCTGCTGCGGCGCGCGGGAAAGAGATGGGCGCTGAATTTGGGAAGGACTGAGAGTGGCGCAATACTCGGCGGCACGGCGGCACGGCGGCTCTCGCTGCTGATGACATTCTGTGGCAGTTGAAGCGTTGTGGTCGCTGTTGGTGACATGCTGTCGGCCGTTGAGCCGCCTGGTTCCGCCCTCCTGGGCGGGTCACTTTTTGGCCGAGCGCCAAAAAGTAACCAAAAAGCGCGTTAACGGCCCTGCG
>NZ_JAGIQA010000109.1 GCF_017814975.1 Cupriavidus consociatus | reverse complement strand
AGTTCGACCAGCACGTCGACGGTCTTGAGGCCATAGCGCGCCGCGGCCGCTTCGCTGTGGCGCAGGAAGCTGGAATACACGCCCGCATAGCCCAGCGCCAGCGTCTCGCGGTCGACCCGCACCGGCCGGTCCTGCAGCGGGCGCACCAGGTCGTCGGCGGCGTCCATCAGCTGGTACAGGTCGGTGCCGTGATGCCAGCCCATGCGCTCGGCGGCGGCGATAAACACTTCCAGCGGCGCATTGCCCGCGCCCGCGCCCATGCCGGCCAGGCTGGCGTCGATGCGGTCGCAGCCTTCCTCCACCGCGACGATGCTGTTGGCCACGCCCAGGCTCAGGTTGTGGTGCGCATGCATGCCGGTCAGGGTTTCGGGCCTGAGCACGTCCTTGAACGCGCGGAAGCGGTCGCGCACGCCGTCCATGGTCAGCGCGCCGCCGGAGTCGACCACATAGCAGCAGGTCGCCCCATAGCTCTCCATCAGCTTCGCCTGCTGCGCCAGCTGCCGCGGCGTGGTCATGTGGCTCATCATCAGGAAGCCGACCGCTTCCATGCCCAGCTCGCGCGCCGCCTCGATATGCTGGCGCGAGATGTCGGCCTCGGTGCAGTGCGTAGCCACGCGCACGATGCGCGCGCCGGCCCGGTAGGCGTCCTTCAGGTCGTGCACGGTGCCGATGCCGGGCAGCAGCAGCGTGGCGATCCGGGCGTGGCTGGCCACGTCGGCGACGGCTTCGATCCATTCCAGGTCGGTATGCGCGCCGAAGCCGTAGTTGAAGCTGGAGCCCTGCAGGCCGTCGCCGTGCGCGACTTCGATCGAATCGACGCCGGCCTTATCGAGTGCCGCGGCAATCTGGCGGACCTGCGCGACGCTGTACTGGTGGCGGATGGCGTGGCTGCCATCTCGCAGCGTCACGTCGGAGATATAAAGTTTCTTGTCGGTGCTCATGGCGTGGTTCCTGTTCAGGCCGAAGCGGACTCGGCCAGCATGGCCTCGGCCATGCTCTCGGCGGTGTTCAGCGCGGCGCTGGTCATGATGTCGAGGTTGCCGGCGTAGGCGGGCAGGTAGTGGGCGGCGCCCTCGACTTCGAGGAAGACGGTGGTCTTCAGGCCGGCAAGGCGGTCCAGTCCCGGGATGTTGAGCGGCGCGCCCGCGGGGATATCCTCGAACTGCACCGCCTGCTTGAGCCGGTAGCCCGGCACGTAGCGCTGCACGTCCGCGGCCATGCGCGCCACCGATTCGGCAATGGCGTCGCGGTCGGCCGGCTCGCTCAGGCAGTACACGGTGTCGCGCATGATCAGCGGCGGCTCGGCCGGGTTCAGCACGATGATGGCCTTGCCGCGGCGCGCGCCGCCCACCTGCTCGATGGCGCGCGAGGTGGTCTCGGTGAATTCGTCGATATTGGCGCGCGTGCCGGGTCCGGCGCTCTTGCTGGAGATGCTGGCGACGATCTCCGCATAATGCACCGGCGCCACGCGCGATACCGCCGCCACCATCGGGATGGTGGCCTGGCCGCCGCAGGTGACCATGTTGACGTTGGGCGCGTCCAGGTGCGCGGCGCCGTTGACCACCGGGATGCAGTACGGGCCGATCGCCGCCGGGGTCAGGTCGACCATGCGCAGCGCCGGGCGCAGCGCGCGCAGGAACGCATCGTTCTTCACGTGCGCGCCGGCGCTGGTGGCATCGAAGACGATGTCGATGTCGCCGAACACCGGCAGCCGGGCCAGCCCTTCCACGCCTTCATGCGTGGTGGCCACGCCCATGCGGGCCGCGCGGGCCAGGCCGTCGGAGGCGGGGTCGATGCCGACCATCGCGCCCATCTCGACATGCCGGCCATGCCGCAGGATCTTGATCATCAGGTCGGTGCCGATATTGCCCGAGCCGATGATGGCGGCCTTGAGCTTGCGTGTCATGGG
>NZ_JAGIQA010000108.1 GCF_017814975.1 Cupriavidus consociatus | reverse complement strand
ACTACGCCGCTTACAACGTTGCATACTTTTCACTCCGTCGTCTGAATCATTCGAATTTTCGCTGTCAAGAGTCCCAGGCTGTGGATCAACCCTGAACACAACGACGATTTCATCCTTGTGGATTTCGATGCGCTTGACCAGACCCAATACGATCCTGCGCTTCGTCTCAAGATCAATCGTGTCCAGTCTTTCGGTAACGGCGCCTGCAAATTCCTCGAGCCGATTAATGACTAGAAACAGCTCGCTTTGCACCGCGCCTTGCTGTCTGGACTCAAGGATCTGCTGCTCAATCTGCTCCAGCCGATTCTTCAACTGCTGCATCTTTGGGTCGAAGTCGGACTTATCGAGGATACCGTCCGCATAGCTGTCGATCAGCCGGGACTTGCCCTTTTCTAGCTGCAGCCGCTGCTTTTCTAAGTTGCTCGTGTCGAAGGCACTCTTCTCGTTGCGCTCCATCATATCCAGTCGACGCTCATATTCGCTCTTCAATCGTTCTGGATGCTTGAGCAATTCCACAACCTGCTGCCATACCAGCTCATCGAGCCTGTCTGTTCGTACCTGCAGATTGTCACAGATGCGGTGGCCGCCGAAACGGTAGGCATCGGTCCCAACACAGCGGTAATAAGCGTAGTCCCGCTGATGCCCCTTAGCCGCAGCCTTGCTCACCTTCTTTGCGTAATAGGCGTAATGGCACTGGCCGCATACCGTCAACCCTTGCAGCAGGCGTAGCGGTGCACTCTCGCGCCTCTGGCGCGCCAGCTTGCGGTTCTCGGCAAGCTGTTCCTGAGCCGCCTGGAACAGCGCCTCGCTGACGATGGCCGGTACTGGGATCTCGATCCAGTCCTGCGGTTCGGTGCGTGTTGTCGAGTACGGCTTTCTGGGCACGTCGGCACTGTGGCGCTGTGCACGCACGCGGACCTGCAGGTGATCGCGCGACTGCGTCTTGCCGAACGCGGCTCGCCCCATGTAGGCAGGATTGCGCAAGATGCCCCACACCACACTGCGGTCCCAGTACGGCTTGCCCGATGCCGTCACGGTACCCGACTCAGCAAGGCGGCGTACCACGTCCCCTATGCTCAGGCGGTCCATCCCCACCCACTGGAAAATCGCCCGGACTGTTGCAGCCTGGGGCAACTCGATAACGTACCGGGCCGGCGTTCCGTCGAGTTGCCGGCGAATGTAGCGGTAGCCGTAGGGCGCCCCGGACAGGACATTGACACTGCCGCGTTTTGCGCCGTGAAGCTTGCCACGACGGTGACGCTCGGCGATCTTCGCCCGTTCGTATTCCGCGATCATGCCCTGCATCTGCAATAACAGCGACTCTTCTGGCGTCGTACCGATCGCGTGATTGAGGAACACCACCTGGACACCGCAGGCCGAGAACTCTTCCATCAGCAGCGCCTGGTGCGCATATTTGCGCGCCAGCCGGTCCGGTGACAGGATGTACAGCTGATCGATCGCACCGAGCGCGGCACAGTCCCTGAGTCGCTCCAACTGTGGCCTGATCAGCGTCGCACCGCTCACCCCGGCGTCAACGAAACACATGTCGTCGACGATCTGCGCGCCGTCAGCTGAAATACGCTCCTTCAGTGCAGCGATCTGGCATTCAATGGTGCCGCGTTTGTTTTGCTGTTCGGAGGATACCCGCGCGTAGAGCGCAACCATCGCAGCTTTGCTCATCGTCTACCTCGCTTGATGGTCGCTTGCCTGGGCTCCGCAGGCCGCGTAGCGGACGGCTGTGCCGTCGCGCGTGCTTCGATCGGATTGATCTGCTCGTAGGCCTTTTGCAACTGTTCTTGGGCATAGCGGTTCGGCTCGAAGGCCAGACGCACGCTCCACTTCTTACGTCTTCGGGTCATCGCTGCACCTGCCTGTCAGCGGGAGCGACCGTCTCAAGGACAAGGTCCACATTGACGTCAGCACAGCTTCTGGACCAGGGCGCCAGACACTCCCTCGAAATGCGCAGGCCCAATCTTACCCGGCAGTTTGCTCTATTGTTGGCGGCGACCT
>NZ_JAGIQA010000107.1 GCF_017814975.1 Cupriavidus consociatus | reverse complement strand
GTTGTTGATCTTCTTTCGTGCCTTGGCACATCACAACGCTCAACTGTCATGTGACGATGACACGGTTTGGTTAGCGGATCTAAGCTGTGCTTGAGCCGTATGCGATGAAAGTCGCTTGTGCGGTTCTTTGGGGAGGGAGCAGCGGAGACGCTGCTCCCTTACCCGCTCAATCTTCCTGAGCCTCCGTCAACCCACACATTTTCCTGACGAACCAAAAAAGGCGATCAAGCGATCGGTCGCTCGCGAGGCGGATTGAGTACCAAGATTCATGCGCTGGTCGATGGATTGGGTATGCTCGCGCGCTTTCGCCTGACCGGCGGCCAAGCGGGGGACAGCCCCGAAGCGCTGCCTTTGCTGGACGAACTGAACCCAGCCAGTCTGGCCGCTGACAAAGCCTACGATTCGAACGCGATCCTGCAACACCTGCAGTCCGTGGGTATTCAAGCCGTCATCCCCAGCCGCGCCACTCGTCTTGAACAACACGCCCTGGACGAGCCTTGCTGAGGGCGGCAAGTTGTGGGATAGCGTCGACGCCAGCCCGATACTCGGGGAAATCACCATTATCTTGCCAGGACGTGCAGGCCAGAAGGCGCGCGAGGTCAAACAGGAACTACGCGCCCGCATTGAACTCGTCGACTGGTACCGAGCCCGCTGGGAAGTGGAGATGTTCTTCCATGTTCTGAAGACCGGCTGCAAGCTCGAAGCGCTACAGCTATCGCACATGGATCGTGTGGAGCGGGCCCTGGCGTTGTATATGGTGGTGGCGTGGCGCATTGCACGCTTGATGCGGTTGGGCAGAACCTGCCCGGATCTCGATGTGTCCCTGTTCTTCGACGCCGACGAGATTGGAGGAGCATACGTGCTTGCCAAGAAAGCTCGCCCGAAGGCACCGGTCACACTCAATCAGATGATTCTGGTTGGTTGCTTCCCTGGGTGGGTTCCTTGGGCGCAAGAGCGATGGCGAGCCCGGCGCTAAAACGATCTGGATCGGCATGCAGCGACGATGGACGCCGCGCTCACCATTCAAGCACTGCGGGAAGAGTCATGACTTCTGTATAAAGAAATGACCTTAATCAGCGTATGCTGGACGTCAGGCTCGCGAACGCGGAAAGACAGAGGCCGCTTGCTCGTGTTCTGTCTCACATCCGCAGGCGTGACGAAATGGGAAAGGTTCTTGTCGGATATGTTGCAGTGAGGACAACAAATCACGATGTGGGCATCTACTTCTTTAAGACCTCCTCTCGCACTATCAGATCCTAGCTGCTCAACTGGTGCACCTTCTCAGTGGGCGTGCCTCCAAAACGTTTAAGTCGACCACTGCTCAGATATTGAGCAGGAAAGACCTACGGGAAAGCCACTCGCTGCGACCTTCTGGATCGGCATTCTTGTCTTAATTCTGTAGACGTGTATGAGCAGTTCCTATGATGGTTAGCCGGATTAGGGGGTCAGCGATAGACGCCCCCAGTGGACGATACCAGGAAATTCCGACGATAAATTCAGTGGTGACTGACTATTCAACTATCAACGTGTCACCGATAATACCCCGACAATAAGATTATATACGAGTGCCGTTCACATAGGATCAACAAGATTCCAAGAGACGCCGTCAAGCGTCGTTTGCTTGATCGCGCCGGCATTTCGCCCGTGCGTGGTGGGCTTCGGGGCGGCCAGCTTCGCGGGGTAGCGGGCCGTCCCTCTGTTTCCTTTCCCTTTCGAGTCTGGTCTTTTTCGATATCAAGTCTTGCGGCATTATTGATCCGGCATTCATGAACTTGAATCAGGCCGCCGCATACTTCACCGAATGATGCAGAAAGTAACGTCGAATGCGTTCGGGCTGTTTCTGGACTCTGCGCAGAGGCTTGACGCAGCCTTGACGAGTTGCAGCTTGGTGCGAGCCGGTGCCTGCGAGGTGACGGCTTGCTTGATATCGGCGTCGGCCATCTCGTCGGGATTGAGTTCCGGGCTGTAGCTGGGCAGTAAAACACCTCGATTTGCTCGACGTGCCGTGCGAGCCAGGCCTTTACCGGCTTGCTGTGATGCACCCTCAGGTTAT
>NZ_JAGIQA010000106.1 GCF_017814975.1 Cupriavidus consociatus | reverse complement strand
TGCAGGTCGTGGCTGATGAAGAGGTACGAGACCCCCAGCTCCTTGCGCAGCTCGGCCATCAGGTCGAGGATGGCGGCGCCGACCACGGTGTCCAGCGCCGAGGTGATCTCGTCGCACAGGATCAGCTCCGGATCGGCGGCAAGCGCGCGGGCCAGGTTCACCCGCTGCTTCTGCCCGCCGGAGAGGCCGCCCGGCGTGCGCTGCGCCACGCCCGCCGGCAGCCGCACCAGGTCCAGCAGCTGGCGGATCCGCGCGCGCAGCGCTTCCCCGCGCAGGCCGTGGTAGAACTGCAGCGGCCGGGCCAGGATCTCCTGGATGGTGCGCGCGGGATTGAGCGCGGTATCGGCCATCTGGAACACGATCTGGATGCGGCGCAGCTCGTCGCGGCTGCGTTCGGCCACGGTCGGCTTCAGCGGGCGGCCATTGAAGGCGATGCTGCCGCGGCACGGCGCCACCAGCCCGGCGACGGCCCGCGCCAGCGTGGTCTTGCCGGAACCCGACTCGCCGATCACGCCGATGGCCTGGCCCCGGTACAGCTTCAGGTCGACCCCCTCCAGGATCTTCGCCGCGGGCTGCCCGTGCGCATCGAGCGGGCCGTAGCCGGCCGACAGGTCGCGCACCTCGAGCAATAGCGGGCTCTTGTCCGGGTCCACCGGCGCGCCGGGGCGCTCGGCCGGGCGCGCCGCGGCCAGCAGGCAGCGGGTGTAGTCGTCGGCCGGCTGGTACAGGATCTGGTCGGTCTCGCCCAGCTCGCGCATCTTGCCATCGCGCAGCACCAGGATATGGTCGGCCACCTGGGCCACCACGGCCAGGTCGTGGCTCACATAGACCGCGGTGGTGCGGCGCTCGCGCACCGCGCGGCGGAACACGCGCAGCACTTCGACCTGCGTGGTCACGTCCAGTGCCGTGGTCGGCTCGTCCAGGATCACCAGGTCGGGATCGGTGATCAGCGCCATGGCCGCCATCAGGCGCTGCAGCTGCCCACCGGACACCTGGTGGGGATAGCGCTGGCCGATGGACTCGGGATTGGGCAGCGCCAGTTCACGGTACAGCGCGATCGCCTTCTGCTCGGCCGCCTTGCGGTCCATCAGGCGGTGGATCAGCGCCGGCTCGACCACCTGGTCCATGATGGTGCGCGACGGATTGAACGAGGCCGCGGCGCTTTGCGCGATATACGTGATGTTGCGCCCGCGCAGCCGGCGCTGCTCGCCCGGCGGCAGGTGCAGCACGTCGGTGGCGCCCACCCGGATGCTGCCGGCGATCTCGCAGCCGTCGCGCGCGAAGCCCATCAGGGCGAGCGCGGTGGTGGTCTTGCCCGAGCCGGATTCGCCGATCAGGGCCAGCACCTTGCCCGGCTCGATCTCGAAGTCGACGCCGTCGACCAGGGTCGCCGCGCCGGCGGTGATGCGCAGATTGCTGACTTTTACGGACGTGCCCATTATTTCCCCCCACGTGCCGAGCGGCCCGGCAGATTGTCGATGACCAGGTTGACCGCCATGGTCAGGCTGGCGATGGCCAGCGCCGGCGCCACCACGGCCATGCTGCCCTCGGAGAGGGCGCCGATGTTCTCGCGCACCAGCGAACCCCAGTCGGCCTCGGGCGGCTGGATGCCCAGGCCGAGGAAGCTGAGGCTGGCGAGCAGCAGCACGACGTAGACGAAGCGCAGCCCCAGGTCGGCCAGCATGGGGCCGACGATGTTGGGCAGGATCTCCTGGCGCATGATGTAGGCGGTGCCTTCGCCGCGCGTGCGGGCGACGGTCACGTAGTCCATCGCGTTGATGTTGACCGCCAGCGAGCGCGCGATGCGATACGCGCCGGGAACGTAGATGATGGCCGCGGTGATGGCGAGCATCCACACCGAGGAGCCGAAGGCGGCGACCATGATCAGCGCGAACATCTTGCTCGGGATCGCGGTGAGCGTATCGAGGCCGCGGCTCAGGCAGGCATCGATCCAGCGGCCGCTGACGGTGGCCAGCAGCGCGAGCGTGATGCCGATGCCGCTCGCGCACAGTGTCGAGACCAGCGCCAGGCAGACGGTATAGCGCGCGCCGAGCAGCACGCGCGCGAGCAT
>NZ_JAGIQA010000105.1 GCF_017814975.1 Cupriavidus consociatus | reverse complement strand
GTTGATCGTCACGCTCCTGGAGCCCTATTTACAGCCCGATAATTATTAAAGATATTTGCGGGATGTTGTACTAGCGCGGACAGCAGTGTCAGCGGCTCGAACGTGGCAGTGCGGGCGGTATGCGGCAGCGTCGCGTCATCCATGCCGCGGATCGCCACGCCATCGGCCAGGAACAGCGCGTCGAAGCCGGCCGCCTCGGCACGCCGGGCCAGCGCAGCATAGTGGGACAAGCTGCGGCCGGCGTCGGCGTGCGCCTCGGGGTGGCGCCAGCCGGCCACGTGGTGCCCGGTGGCCATGACGAAGGCACCCAAGTGGAGCTGGCGCGGCGGTTGACGGTAAGCATCTGTCATGCTCAGGCCACCTTGCGCTCGTTGGCGGCATCCCGCACGGCCGGCTCCGGCTTGATCGCACGGCTTGACTGCCCGTCGACGCTGACCGGCACGTCCCCGGCGATCGTCACGCGGCGCACCACGCGGTGGGCGTCGCCATAGTCGTTGATCGCATAGTGCTGCGTGGCTCGGTTATCCCAAATGGCGACATCTCCCGCCTCCCAGCGCCAGCGCACCGTGTTTTCGAGGCGGTGCACATGCCCCTGAAGCAATGAAACTAGATGCGCGGAGTCGACCGACGAGTAGCCCAACAGCTTCTTGACGAAATGCCCAAGTACTAACGAGCGCTCCCCGGTCTCGGGATGCACGCGAACCACCGGGTGCTCGGTCTCGTAGATCGTGGATGTGAAAACCTCGCGGTAGCGCCGCGCACCCTCGCTGTCCGGGAGCGGGCGCGACGCGGCGTAGTCGTAATCGTTGGTATGGAGTGCCCACAGCTTGTCGGCAAGGCCACGCAGTGGCTCCGGCAGGTCCTGATAGGCGGCGGCCGTGTTGGCCCACACCGTGTCTCCGCCGGCGGCCGGCACCTTCACGGCGCGCAGCACCGAGACTTGCGGATATGCCAGATCGAACGTCACGTCGGTGTGCCACGAATTGGCGCGCCCGCCGTGCTGCGAGTCGAGCTCGAGCAGGTATTCAGTGCCGTCGCGCACGGGTACGGTCGGATGCGCGACCGGCGCGCCGAAGCGCTTGCCGAACGCTTCCTGGGCGGTGTCGCCGAAATGGCCCTGCTGGCGGAAGAAAAGTTACCTTGTAGCGCAGCAACGCGGCGCGGATTGCGTCGAACGTGCCCGGCGACACGTCTGCACCGAGTCGTATGCCGCGGATTTCGGCGCCGATGCGACCGGCGACGGGGTGAATGTCGAGCGCCTGCTGTTCAAAGGATTGCGTCATCGTGGAAACTCCGGGTGAGATCAGTGCGAAAGGACTTCGGGGGAATCGGCGATGTGAACGGAGTCGCGCTGTTCGGCGAATTCTCGCAGCACGCCATCGCGAACGCGAGCGAACGCCGCCGAGGTGCGGTCGCGCGGATGTGGCAGGTCGACCGGCAAGAAGCGGCGGATCCGGCCCCGGGCGCGGCTCCATCACGACCACGCGTCGCCGAGAAATACCGCCTCTTCGACATCGTGCGTGACCAGGATCATCGTGATGCCTTTTGCCTGCCAGATGCGGCGCAACGCGCGTCATGGCATCGAGAGCGCCGAACGGCTCGTCGAGCAGCAGGATGTCCGGCCGCGTGACCAGTGCACGCGCGATGGCAACGCGTTGCGACATGCCGCCGGAAAGCTGGTGTGGAAACGCGTTCTCGAATCCCGTGAGGCCGACCATTTCGGTATGCGACTGAATGGTGCAGCGCTTGTCGGTCTGACTCAGGTTGCGGTTAAGCAGCGCGAGCGACACATTCTGCGCGACAGTCAGCCACGGGAACAGCCGGTGCTCCTGGAACACGATGCCGCGCTGCAGGCTCGTGCCGACGATGCGCTGTCCGTCGACGTGGATCTCGCCACGATAGTCGTCTTCCAGCCCCGCGATCAGGCGCAGCAGCGTGGACTTGCCGCAGCCACTGGCGCCGACGATGCTGACGAACTCGCCCGGCGCGATGGTTAGCGAGATATCCTCGAGCACGGACAGCGCCCTGCCTGATCTTGCCCCCGGAGAGTGGAGTTCTTAGCCTATGTTCCAATACGAGCAAGGAGCTAAGACATGTCGAGCAAGCA
>NZ_JAGIQA010000104.1 GCF_017814975.1 Cupriavidus consociatus | reverse complement strand
CCCACCGGTATCAAGCCAGGCGCCGAAAACCAACGCCTGGCTGCATGAATGAGGCGCATCTACCTTGACGCGCGCCGCAAGACAGTGGGCATTGGCGCTAACTCATGCCCTTCCGTCTCCATGGCTGCCAAGGGTACGCAAGGACTGCGCCAAGCAAATAACTATGGTCGACATCCCGGGTACGACATTCTTCATCATGCATGAGCCATGCCGGCGGACTAAAGATGCGATCTGAACAATAACAAGTCGCGCCAACGCCGTCTGTCAGACGTTCTAAGCGCGGCGCGATGGGGCGATTCACTTCCACTTAACGCCGTTGCCAGTGAGTTGGATCAAACGGATGTTGTACCAGCCTCAGAGACTCCTTCTCAGTCTGGTCACTGAGAAATTGGAGGAGCGATTCATAAGTGCCAAATGAATCGTGCGAGCCACGTGCTTCAATTCTTCGATCGTTTTGTATCCGCTCACGCGAAAGGCATAATCTGTCGGCGCATCATACATATTTCTCGTATCGGAAAATCTGGACTCGTCAGCGGTAATCGTATTCATGAAGACGGTGTAGACTGGGTAATCCGCTGCATTCAGAAAGGCTTTTCGTGTTGCCGCAGTAGGGCAAACGAAATCTACCACGCAATGGTCGTTAGCTCCATAATTGAGTGTCAGATTGGAAATTTCAGCCATGCGACGCGCGTGCTCAATACGGTGCGCTATACTGAACGTCAGGTCACGATTGATATTTTCTCTCACAAAGTCCCCATTTACCAAGCTCGCAGTCGGCATTAGATCTAAAAGCGCTCGTGCGAGTGTAGTCTTGCCGGAGCCAGGAAGGCCTTGAATCAAAACAATAGCCCGCTTTTTGTGTTTAGCATTCAATTTTTTCATGATAACTTTTTTGCAATTAAGTGCCAGCTTTTAGCTTCGTGAGCTTATTTTGTGAGGTGCTTGTTGAATAATTGTAAGTTAATTGCGATCGATGCGTCTTGCTTTAAAAAGGGGGCTGCGACAGATTTGCCCGATATCGGAAGGATAATCTTAATTACCAAACATGCGTTCGTGTACTCACGTCTCAAAGTGTCAGTTCAATTGCTTAAACAGGCCCTGGCCAAGCCTGTCTTATAAGCACGGAGGGCTCGCTTTGCAATGATCGATGTTCCCTCCGTGGTCCGATGAGGCTGGAGCCCGTTGCTCGATCACCGTAATCGTTGGCGAGTGCAACAACGGGACCATTGACAATCTGTTCTCTGACCGCAACTCTGCTGCCAAGCAATCAACTTGTACAATCGATTGTTTCGATGTTACTCATTCAAGAGTTGGATGCTTGTGCGTTATCGACGGAGCAGTCCCGAGTCTGAATTGCAATATCGATTCGACAGCTTCCTGTATTCTCCTTTCTATACGAGTCAAAGGCGTTTCCGGTGGATGATCTCCGACTTGATTTCTTAATTACAGCATGTTCAGGTGAGGACTGATGTTCGACAAGCGAACGTCGATCGATCACCGGTAATCTCTGTCACACGACGGATGCCCACCTCGACTGGAAATTCATTGACGCAAGTTGCATGCCGTTAAAGGAGGTCTAAGCAGCAGCCTGAACCGAAATGGGTAAGCGGCCACTACGGTCCGGGGGCTTGCTATGACCATAGGCATTCCGGTCGAGGCGGGGCTGCTGCTGCTAATGTCGAAGAGCTGACAGTTTCTGTCGGCCTTGTTGAATCCCCTGTAGTTTTACCCTCGTGAGAAAGTCCGCACCCAGGCTGGAGCCGGTGCGGTCGGTTCTATCTTTGATCGATGCATTCTCATTGGTAAAGCATCCGAGAGGACGGATATTGAACAGGCTGTGTCGCAATCGCAATAACTGACGAGCGTGGCGTGCAACCGCATCGCGCCAAGAGGTTCAAGCCGTCGAGCGGTCCGTACTTCGTGGAGAAAGTATGCGACATATTCGACTGTATTTCAGTCCCGCCTACGAAGGCATTGGTCTTGTGCGTGGATGAGACGAGCCAGTGCCAGGCGCTTTAGAGCCGCTAACAAAACTGGTCAACGAATCGTGAGCAGATGACCGCGCAGGCGAGCGTGAGCAGAGCGAGATGGATATCGAGACGCCGTTCGAAACGAATGCGCAGTTTGCCAAAGGCGGCAAGCCA
>NZ_JAGIQA010000103.1 GCF_017814975.1 Cupriavidus consociatus | reverse complement strand
CCAGGGCGCCAGACACTCCCTCGAAATGCGCAGGCCCAATCTTACCCGGCAGTTTGCTCTATTGTTGGCGGCGACCTCAGTCCGTTGTTGGCCAACCTCTTTCTTCACTATGCGTTTGATCGATGGTCCAGACTGAGCATCCGGAGGTGCCGTTTGAACGGTATGCCGACGATGTGGTCTGTCATTGCAGAACGAAGCAGCAGGCGGAAAAGTTCCTGTCTGTCCTGAGGGAACGGCTCACCGCTTGTGGGCTATCGCTACACCCCGAGAAGACACGCTTGGTTTATTGCAAAGATGGACGACGTCGAGAGGAACATACCCACCCACACTAAGTTCGACTTCCTTGGATTCAGCTTTCACGCTCGGACGGTACAAGACCGAGAGGGAAACTTGTTCACGGGATTCGGACCTGCGGTAAGTCAAAAGGCGCTAACGCGAATGTCTCAGGCCATCAGAAGCATGAGTCTCAATCGAAGTACCTCATTGACGCTGCCCGAACTGGCGCGGCGCATAAACCCAATGGTACGGGGATCGATGAATTACTACGGTGCCTTC
Source organism: Cupriavidus consociatus (assembly GCF_017814975.1). Lineage (GTDB taxonomy): Bacteria > Pseudomonadota > Gammaproteobacteria > Burkholderiales > Burkholderiaceae > Cupriavidus > Cupriavidus consociatus. The sequence goes on along the minus strand of NZ_JAGIQA010000103.1, from coordinate 2,043 downwards.
TATCCGGAGCCGCTAAAACGGTTCTTGATCAGAATAGACTTACGGCTTGGCGGGTGGGCGCGAAACAAGTACAAGCAGCTGAGAGGACACAAACGACGAGCTTGGGCGTGGCTCAAACGATGTCGGGAAAGTATTCCTATTCGAACACTGGGATTTCTGTTTCGAAGAACGGCGGACAAGAGGAGCCGTATGAATCGAGAGATTCACGTACGGATCTATGAGAGCCTGAGGGGGCAGTTCCCTCGGGCCACTCGACGCCCGTCGCCTTTCGATGAAGGACAATGGAGGGCGGAAGCGGTTGGAGAATGAAACGCTATCCGGCGGAGTTCAAGGAATGGGTGGTTGAGCAGATGATGCCGCCCCGTGAACCGATCAGTTGTGGAGTTGGCCAAGGAGACGGGTGTCACGACGGTGAGCCTGCGCACCTGGCGCCACGAGGCTCGAGAGCAAGGACAGGTTGTGCCAGGCAACGGCAAGCAGAGTGACAAATGGTCCAGCGCGGACAAGTTCAGGGTAGTGCTGGAGACGGCGCCGCTGAGTGAAGCAGAGCTGTCAGAGTACTGCCGCAGGAAGGGCATTCAACCAGAACAGATCCGACAGTGGCGTGCAGCCTGCGAGCTTGCCAATGCCCCGGAGCGAGCCAAGTTGAGCCTGGCGCAACGCCGGGAGGAAGAGGCCGCGAAGAAGCGGATCCGGGACCTGGAGCGTGAGCTGAAGCGCAAGGACGCCGCGCTGGCGGAAACCGCCGCGCTGCTGGTGCTGAGAAAAAAAGCCGAGGCGATCTGGAGAAGGGACGAGGAGGACTGATCAACGTCTCGGATCGCCGCGAAGCCATTGCCTTGATCGATGAAGCGGTGGGGAGTGGCGCGCGCCAATCCAGGGCCTGCGAGGAACTGGGTCTGAACGAGCGCACCTTGCAGCGCTGGCGCCATACGCCGGAGCGACCCAGAGACGGGCGAGACAGATAGCCGCACACGGCAAATGAATCAGATTTGGGGCTTGCTGGGCGAATACGGCCTGCACTTCGTGGTTGGTCGCAAGGCCGCCATGGCGCGACTGAGCGAGATTGAGCAAACCATTCCGGCTCCCTTGTGGCGACTGTTGTCACACCAGCTACAACGATTGAGGGAGTTGGACGCCGAAATCCTGGCCGCCGAGCAGGAGATCGCTGCATGGCTGAAAGCCGAGCCTGCCGCCCAATGCGTGGACGCGATTCCACGGATCGGCCCCATTACCGCGACGGCCCTGGTTGCCACTATGGGATCTCCCCAGGCTTGCTGCTCAGGCAGAGCCTTCGCCGCCAGCCTGGGCCTGGTACCAACTCAGAGTAGCACCGGCGGCAAGGTTTCCCCGTTTGGTGAACGACCCAACGCCTATAATGCTACGACATATGGGCCGGATCTCTACAGCTACCTGCGCATGCTCCTCGTTCATGGGGCTCGCGCTGTCGTACAACAAGCACCCAACCGCCATGATGCACTATCCTGCTGGATCAACGAGCTGCGCTCCAGACGAGGCATGAATATCGCCGTAGTGGCACTGGCGAACAAGACCGCTCGAACAATCTGGGTGCTGTTAGCCAAGGAGCAAGACTACGCAACCGCGTGAGACTCGCTCTGTAACAGCGATCCAGAAACGAAAGGAAGAACTGAACCCATCATCGATTGCACAAGTGATTTGACTCAATGGCAAACGGGTTGGACCGTCGGTGACAGATCCTGCGCAGTCTTAGGGCCTACAAGGCCGTGGATATATGAAGGGGTCACCGAGCGAAATCCATTGGGGCCAGGCGCATAGAAGCGCCAACGCACAGGCCGTATGTATATAAGCAATCCATCTCCTGCGCGCCGTAGAGCAAGTCATTTGGCAAAGAGGAATGGGACCATGTATAAGACAGCAACCCATACCTACAAGCCAAAGCTCTTCAATCTACCTTGGCATCCGGGCGGTGTTCATATAAGAGACTGGGCGCCCTCAAATCTGAAGTGCAACACCTTGCCATCCGGTAAGGTGTGGTGAATGACAAGAACGAAGTACCAACAA
>NZ_JAGIQA010000102.1 GCF_017814975.1 Cupriavidus consociatus | reverse complement strand
AGCAGAGGATTTTTTGGTTAGCGATCGCGGCCGCAGAGGCATAACGGAGCCGATCAGGATCCGCCCGCGAGCGGTAACTAAAAAACCATTTGTGCTAAGCCGCTCCGCAGGCGGTGGCCGCTATGGGCGTTGAATGACCGCCGGGGTAATTTCTGATGTCCAAAGCGGGCGACCCCAACCGGATTTCCAGCGTTCGGGGGAAGCTTCGCTGGCGAGAGATGCAGAAATGGGCGTGTCAACGGGCTCGTAACCCGCTGTTTTGAGATATTCTGGCGCGCTCGCGTATCGCAGAGACGAGTCCGGCCGCGTTTGCCTCGTCGGGAAAGGCGAACGAATCCGCAAACGGGTGCAGTCGCAACTAAGGCGCATGATCAGGGCCTGGTGGGGCTCGTGGAAGGCCGCCGGGCATGTCTTCGATGCGGAGCATGTGTCCCTTGCCACATACGGGGCAGTCGCGCAGTGACCTGCCGGTGAGTCGCTGGTAGCGGTCACGGTAGTCTTCTCCGGCCTCGGCTTTGGCTGCGGGAGCCTCGACACCGAGCAGTTGCCTGCAGGTGGCGAGCTTGTCGGCACGGTGGCAGTTGGCGAGCCACCCGTAGCTGCGAATGCGCTTGAAGCCGTCGGGCAGCACATGCAGCAGGAAGCGACGGATGAACTCGTCGGCCGTGAGCGTCATGGTCCTTTGTCTGGACTCGTGCCGGTAGTCCTTCCAGCGGAACTGCACGGTGTGCCCGTCGAAGGTGAGCAGCCGGTTGTTGGAGATGGCGACTCGGTGGGTATAGCGGCCCAGGTAGTCGAGCACGTGTTCGGCACCGCCAAAGGGTGGCTTGGCATAGACGACCCACTCGGACCTGGCGGTGGGGGCAAGCCAGGCAGCGAACGCGCGGGCATCATGCAGCGGCTCGAGCTGGCCATGGAAACGCAGCACGCCGGCGTCGAATGCGCGGCGCAACTGTTCGAGGAACAGTCGGCGAAAGAGCCGTGAGAGCACCCGCACGGGCAGGAAGAAGCCGGGGCGGCAGGCGATCCAGCGTTCGCCGTCCGGGGAGATGCCTCCACCGGGCACGACACAATGCACGTGCGGGTGGTGCAGCAGGTTCTGCCCCCACGTGTTCAGGATCGTGATGAAGCCGATCTCGGCGCCCAGGTGCTTCGGATCGGCGGCGATCGTGCGCAGCGTCCCGGCGCTGGTGCGGAACAGCATGTCGTAAAGCACGCGTTTGTTCTGGTACGCGAGCGCGGCGATGGATTCGGGCAGTGTGAAGACGACATGGAAATACTCCACCTGTGGAAGCAGTTCGGCGTGCCGACGTTCGAGCCACTGCGCGCGGGCGAGCGACTGGCACTTTGGGCAATGCCTGTTGCGACAGGAGTCGTAGGCGATGCGCTGATGGCCGCACGCGTCGCACTGCTCGACATGTCCGCCGAGCGCGGCGGTACGACACAGTTCGATGGCGCTCATCACGCGCCGCTGGACACGACTGAGCCCGTCGGCATGAGTCTGCCGGTACTGCCGGCCGCAGTGGCGAAGGATGTCCGCCACCTCGAGCGCCGGGCGCATCGCGGGCTTCAGAAGTACTCGGGCGCAGGACGCGGAGATGGGATGGGTTCGGGATGCGGCAGCAGATCGAAGGGACTGGTGGTGGCGCACACGGTGCTGGTCGCGATGCGCAAGTAGCGCGAGGTGGTCGACAGGGACCTGTGGCCCATGAGCAGTTGGATCCTTCGTACGTCAGCCCCCGTTTCCAGCAGGTGCGTGGCGAACGCGTGCCTCAGGGAATGCGGCGTGACTGGCTTCTGGATGCCGCTGCGCTCCCGTGCCCTGTTGCATGCCAGCCTGATCGCCGAAGGGGTGATCGGGTGTCCGGGAATGTCGCCGGGGAAAAGCCAGTCGCGGGGATGGGCGTCGTGCCAGTACGCTCGCAGGATCTCGAGCAGGCGCGGCGAGAGCATTACATAGCGGTCCTTGCGACCCTTGCCCTGGTTCACGCGGATGACCATGCGCTGGCTGTCGATGTCGATGACCTTCAGGTGCGCAACTTCTGAAATCCGCAGGCCGGCGGCATACGCGGTCATCAGCATGGCCCGGTGCTTCAGGCCGGGAATGGCATCGAAGAAGGCTTTAACCTCGTCGAAGCTCAGGACGACCGGTAGCCTCAACGGCTTCTTCGGCAGGGGAAAGTCCTCGTCGCTCCAGTCGCGCTTGAGCGTCACGCGGTAGAGAAACCGCAGGGCGCCAATCGTTGCGCCGAGACTGGCGGGTGCGAGCTTGCGCTCTTCGCGGAGATGGATGAGCCACGCCCGGACCTCGTCGGGGCCCAGCAGTTCTGGCGAGCGACGGAAGTGCCGGGCGAAGCTGGATACCTGCTGCAGATACGATTTCTGGGTGTTCTCGGCGAGATTCCGAATCTGCATGTCGTGCAACATGCGTTGACGCAGTGGTGTCATGGGAAACCTCCTGGAAACAGCGGTGAAGCCCCGGTTGGGCATCCACATACTGCTCCCGGAGATGTCTGTGTCCCGTCGCCCGGATCCTGCGTCAGCGCACCACTGCCGGTGAACGCCAGCCATGGGCGCTCGCTCTCCTCCCCCTCCCGCGTCAGCGGGTTAGTAC
>NZ_JAGIQA010000101.1 GCF_017814975.1 Cupriavidus consociatus | reverse complement strand
GGCGAGACGCAGGTCGGCTTCACCACGCCGGTGGGCACGTCGCTCGAAGTGACCGAGGCCAAGGTGCGGCAGGTGGAAGCCGCGCTGAAGTCCTTCCCCGAAGTGGCCTACACCTACGCCACCATCAACTCGGGTAATGCCTCGGGCCGCAACAATGCGCTGGTGTCGGTGCGACTGACCGAGCGGCGCTCGCGCCAGCTGTCCACCGCGCAGCTCAACCCGCTGATCCGCCAGCGCCTGGCGGGCATTGCCGGCATCACCCTGACCATGGTGGGCATGCCCGATGGCGCCGGCGGCCAGAAGGCGATCCAGGTGTCGATCCAGGGCGATGACCTGGACGAGCTGCGGCGCCTGTCCAAAGAGGCGGGCAACCGCATGAAGGCAATCCGCGGCCTGGCCGACGTGGATTCGAGCATGAAGGACGACCGCCCCACCATCGAGGTGCGCATCCGGCGCGAGCTGGCATCGGACCTGGGCGTGGGCGTGGCGCAGATCGGCAATGCCCTGCGCCCGCTGCTGGCTGGCGACGCCATCAGCTCTTGGCGCGCGCCCGATGACGAGAACTACGACGTGCGCGTGCGCCTGCCCAGGGACGCGCGCACCGGCATGGCTGACCTGAGCGCGCTGATGATCGCCAGCAGCCAGACCAACGCCGACGGCTCGCCCAAGATGGTGTCGCTGCGCCAGATCGCCGAGCTGGTGCCCACCACCGGCGCCAACCAGATCAGCCGGCGCGACCTGAACCGCGAGGTCGAGCTGACCGCCAACGTGGCCGGGCGCTCGGCCGGTGAAGTGGCGCGCGACGTCAAGGCCGCACTGGACGGCATGAGCTGGCCGGCCGGCTACAAGTACCGCTTCGGCGGCTCGACCAAGTCGATGAACGAGTCCTTCGGCTACGCCGTGTCGGCGCTGGCGCTGGCGGTGATCTTCATCTACATGATCCTTGCCTCGCAGTTCGCCAGCTTCTTCCAGCCGGTCGCCATCATGACCTCGCTGCCGCTGACACTGGTCGGCGTGTTCGCGGCGCTGCTGCTGTTCCGCTCGACGCTGAACATGTTTTCGATCATCGGCTTCATCATGCTGATGGGGCTGGTGACCAAGAACGCGATCCTGCTGGTGGACTTCGCCAACCAGGCGCGCCAGGGCCATGTGGACGGCGCCGACGGCCGGCAGCCGCTGTCACGCGAGGCGGCGCTGGTGGAGGCCGCGCGCGTGCGGCTGCGCCCCATCCTGATGACCACGCTGGCGATGATCTTCGGCATGGTGCCGCTGGCCTTCAGCCTGGGCGAAGGCGCCGAGCAGCGCGCGCCGATGGGGCAGACCGTGATCGGCGGGATCATTACCTCGTCGATCCTGACGCTGGTGGTGGTACCGGTGATCTATACGTATCTTGATGATTTCAGCGCGTGGCTGCGCCGGCTGTGGCAAGGCAAAGCGGCCACGCCATCACCGTCCCACGTCGCGGCTGCCGCCGCCCGACCGGCCGCACAGGAATTGCCGCGGCCAACGGAGGCCAGCGGGGAATGAGCCTGGCGGCCAGCAGGGAAAACCTGAGGCTTAGACAAGACTGTTGGCCTTGGTAAAAAGAATGGCAACATAGCGCAAGGCCTAAGGCCGCGGCCCTCGATGGCCATGTCTAACTGTGCGTTGCCTGTGGTCACCAAACCGTTGTAGCTTTTACCGGCATTGTCTGCCCGAAGCACCAGTCGCTCGCCCGAGCGCAATGGCTCGTACACCGGCAGGCTGAGTTGCTGCCCAGGTAAAGTTTTCTAACGCGGGGCGGCGCACTATCCCGGCGCTGACGTGCCAGCTTGCGGTTTTCGGCAAGCTGTTCCCGGACGGTTTGGAACAGCGCTTCGGTAACGATGCCCGGCACCGGAATTTCGACGCACTGCGGCGGATCCACGCGTATCGTTGAATACAGTTTCCTGAGCACATCGGCGGTGTAGCGCTGGGCATGCACGTATACCTGCAGTGGATCGCGCACCTGCGTTTTGCCGAATCATTCTTTCGAGACACGCTTGACCAGAACGTTGACGCGCTGTCCGATGGCATCAGCGGTCGAACTCCAGGGCCGAAAGCCTTAGGAGTTCGGATCCGCCAAGGTCCCCACAACCGGCTCTCGATAGAATGTATTGACCTGCCGTACCTCAAGCGGTGTGGATTAGGCTTGAGGTGGGTTAAACCAGAGGCCCAGAGCCCCAATTGAGGGGGCAGGTCATGGACAAGTTTAGTTAGTACGTGGGCTTGGATGTCCACCAGGAAACGATCGCCGTTGCGGTGGCGCAGACAGGCGGCGAAGTGCGATACCTGGGAGAGATTATGAATACCCCCGAGGCCATCAAGAAGCTGGTCACACAGATCCTAAACACGACTCGACATGCAAATGGCCGCTGAATCCCTGCCACGCCATGCGATTGGGTGCCCCAATTCCCAGGCGCGCCGGCGTTGCGCCGTGGGGCAACCCCGCTTTGGTGGCTCATTGCACCGCTCCTCGCGGCACCGCGCCCAGTATTCGTGCGATCGCGCGCCGCTAGGGATCGCAGAGCGCAAATCCTGTATCGAATTAGATTCGACCATTTTCTTAGTCTCCAAATTATCTGAACAAATGATATTCCCAGCGACGCATCGTCAGCTCGTGCCCTTCATATGATGCGCCGTCGGTTATCGCCGCATCGCACGAGTCGGAGCTAAATAAGAATTATTGCGGGTTGATGATAACAAAATCTAGGACAAAGTCGGGATCAATTCTGATGGTATTTTTCGGGATCAAATTAAGATACGTTGTTCAAGATTTTCAAGGCAGTTTATAAAGGCTTGGGCTAATCTAGACGCATTTCCTTATACGGAAGTCATGACTCTTCCCGCAGTGCCTGAATGGTGAGCGCGGCGTCCATGGTTCGCTGCATG
>NZ_JAGIQA010000100.1 GCF_017814975.1 Cupriavidus consociatus | reverse complement strand
TAACGTCCCCCGCTGCCCGGGAAAGCTGGACTAAGAAGCTTGGGATATCGGTGGGTGACGCCTAGCATTGAGCCACTTACCGGCTGCCGTGCACGAGGCTTCTAGCAGATTTCATGGAAGACCAGCTTGATGCCTGACTGGGGCACACGTAAATCATGCTCACGTCAAGGCCGTTCCGATCCGGATGGCCAGCTTCGCTGGTCAGAGGGAGTGCGCCATGAGCAACGATGCAGAGAAGAACCGGCTTGACGAAGCGCAGGCGGGCAGCGCGGCCTGGAAAAAATGGGGGCCGTATCTCAGCGAGCGGCAATGGGGAACCGTGCGCGAGGACTACAGCGAGAACGGCGACGCCTGGAACTACTTTACTCATGATCAGGCCAGATCGCGCGCCTACCGGTGGGGCGAGGACGGCCTCGGCGGTATCAGCGACGACCACCAGGTGTTGTGCTTTGCGCTAGCCCTGTGGAATGAGCGCGATCCGATCCTGAAGGAGCGCGCCTTCGGCCTGGCCAACAGCGAAGGCAATCATGGCGAGGACGTGAAAGAAAACTACTTCTATCTCGATTCCACGCCGACGCACTCGTACATGAAGTATCTGTACAAGTATCCGCATAGCGCCTATCCATACACCGATCTCGTCGAGACCAACCGCCGCCGCGGCAAGCATGAGGCGGAGTACGAGTTGCTGGACACTGGCGTGTTTGACGACAACCGGTACTTTGACGTCTTTGTCGAGTACGCAAAGGCGGCGCCTGAGGACGTGCTGGTCCGAATCAGCGTATTCAACCGCGGTCCGGACACGGCGCCCCTGCACCTCTTGCCGACCCTGTGGTTCCGCAATACGTGGTCGCTGCCGGCGGGCGGTTCGAAGCCAATCCTCGAGCGTGTCGATTCCCCCGGGCGAGCGACGGTCCTCGCCCGTCACAGCGATCCGTTGTTTCAGGAATCGCTAGGCGAGTATTTCTTCTACTGCGACGCCGACGTGCCGCTGCTCTTCACCGAGAATGAGACCAACAACACCCGGGTGTTCGGCACGGCCAACACGTCGCCCTACGTGAAGGATGGCATTCATAACTTTGTCGTGCAAGGCGACGCCGCTGCCGTAAATCCCGCACAGCGGGGAACCAAGGCAGCGCTCCACTATCAGCTCAACCTCGGCGGAGGTGAGTGTCAAGTCATGAGGTTGCGGTTGACGAACCAGGTTCCTGCCGCCGCGTCCGTGCTCTTCAACGATTTCGACACGGTCTTCGCCGCCCGGCTGGACGAGGCCGATGCTTTCTATGCGTCGTTGACACCACCGGCGATTCGCGGCGACCCAGACAGGGTAAGCGTCATGCGCCAAGCGCTAGCCGGCATGCTCTGGACCAAGCAGTATTTTAACTATGACCTCGGCCTCTGGCTCGAAGAGCACGGCGCGGGTGCCCGATTGCCGAAACAGGAACGCAGGCGGGTGCGAAACAGCGAATGGGCCCACATGTTCAACGACGACATCATCTCGATGCCGGACAAGTGGGAGTATCCCTGGTACGCCGCGTGGGACCTGGCGTTTCACATGATTCCGCTAAGCATGGTCGACCCTGACTTTGCCAAGCAACAGCTCGACCTGATGCTCCGCAACGACTATCTGCATCCGAACGGCCAACTGCCCGCTTACGAATGGAACTTCGGTGATGTCAATCCGCCCGTGCACGCCTGGGCGACGATGCAGCTCTACGTCCTGGACAAGGAGCGCCACGGTGGCCACGGTGACGTCGAGTTCCTCAAGTACGCCTTCTCCAAACTGCTGGTCAACTTCACCTGGTGGGTCAATCGCAAGGACCGCACAGGTGCCAATGTTTTCGAGGGAGGCTTCCTCGGACTCGACAATATCGGCGTATTTGACCGCTCGTCACCGCTGCCAACGGGCGGTTACCTGGACCAGGCTGACGGCACCGCCTGGATGGTGTTCTTCAGCCAGCAGATGCTGCGCATCGCGGTCGAGCTTGCGTTACAGGAGCCGCTTTACGAGGAGTTTGTCGAGAAGTTCTTCCAGCACACCGTGTTCATTGCTGGCGCGCTCGACAGCGTCGGCGAGCGGAACGACGAAATGTGGGATGAAGAGGACGGCTTCTTCTACGATGTGCTGCGATTCCCGGACGGCAGCGCCACGCGCCTCAAGGTGCGCTCCATTGTCGGGCTGCTGCCACTGGCTGCCGTGGCCGTGTTCGAAGAAGATATTCTCGCGAAGCTGCGGAAGTTCCGCGAGCGTGCAAGGCTGTTCCTGGAGCGGCACCCTGAGCTCGCCGCCAACATGCATCTTCCCCAGCAGCCCGGCGTCGCTAACCGTCGCATGCTGGCAATCGTTGGCGAGAAAAAGCTGCGTCGGATTCTGGCACGCATGTTGGACGAGAACGAGTTCTTCAGCCCCCATGGCATTCGCGCGCTGTCACGCTTCCACCTCGAGCACCCTTATGTCTTTATTCACGCAGGGCAGGAGTATCGCGTGGCCTACGTGCCGGGCGATTCGGACACCGGCATGTTCGGGGGCAATTCCAACTGGCGCGGGCCGGTGTGGATGCCGATCAACTATCTGCTCTACACATCGCTGATTCGTCTGTATGCCTACTTCGGCGAGGACTTCAAGGTCGAGTGCCCGACCGGATCTGGCCAGATGATGACCCTGCTCGAAGTGGCGAAGGAATTGGGCGAACGCCTGAGCCGGATCTTCCTGCGCGACGGGGACGGTGGTAGGCCCATATATGGTGGGACAGACAAGTTCCGTGACGACCCGCACTGGCGCGACCTGGTGCTGTTCTATGAGTATTTCCACGGCGACACCGGCGCAGGGATCGGCGCCAGCCACCAGACCGGCTGGACCGGCTGCGTCGCGCGCATCATCCAGGCGAATTCCGTGCTGTCGAAGGACATGCTGCTCGCACCGGGCGCGGAGGTGGCGATCTTGCGAGCGCTGAGAACCGCGCACAAGG